>NZ_ATAO01000205.1 GCF_000455825.1 Microbacterium maritypicum MF109 | reverse complement strand
GGGAGCATGAGTGACAAGGACAGGGCGGATGCCGTCTACGAGGCCCTGCTGAGCCGCGCCGGAGAGCGCTGGGTGCAGCCGCGCAAGGAGCGCACCGCCCGCATCCTCGCGTTCCTCGATGACCCGCAGCGCACGTACCGCGTCGTGCACATCACGGGTACGAACGGCAAGACGTCGACCGCGCGGATGATCGAGAGCCTCCTGCGGGCGCACGATCTGCGCACGGGACTGTTCACGAGCCCACATCTGGAGCGCTTCACCGAGCGGATCATGATCGATGGCGAGCCCATCGCCGATGAGGCCGTCGCGGATGCGTGGGACGAGATCGAGCCGTTCGTCGACATCGTCGATGCCGAGCTCGAAGCCGCGGGTGATGCTCCGCTGACGTTCTTCGAACTGCTGACCGTGCTGGCGTTCGTCGCCGTGGCCGATGCGCCGATCGACGTGCTCGTGCTCGAGGTGGGCATGGG
>NZ_ATAO01000204.1 GCF_000455825.1 Microbacterium maritypicum MF109 | reverse complement strand
AGGAAGAGGGGCTGGTCACCAAGACCGTCGACGGCCGCACCACCATCTACGCCATCACCGAGGCCGGGCGGGCGGAGCTCGCGTCGCGCGAGGGCGACCTCGCCGGCATCGAAGCCGGCCTCACCGACTCGGTGCGGCTGATCGCGAGCGAAGTGCGGCAGAGCGTCCAGGACGCGATGAAGAGCCTTCGCGCCGATCTGGCAGCGGCCGAGAAGGGCGAGCGCACGGCGGCGAAGAACCGTCCCCGCACGGCGACCGACGACTCCCGGCTCGTCAGCCGCGAGGAGATGCACCGCGCCGATGCCGTGATCAACGCCTTCCGCGCACGGGTGCGCACCGATCTGCGCACCCACATCGCGAAGGGCGGCACCCTCTCCCCCTCGGTCGTCACCGAGCTCGAAGCGGCGCTCGACACCGCCGCACGCGGTGTCACGGTCGCCCTGAGCACGCCACGCCCGTGATCGGTTCCGAGCCGGGTGCGGCACGTCCGCGGCAGGACGACGCCCGCGCGCGGGTGGAACCTCGTCTGCCGGGGCACGCGCGACCACCGCAGCTCCCCACCGCACCCGTGCAGACGTCACCCTCCGCGCGACGTCACGGCATCGTCATCCACATGGGGTGACGCCGTACGAGAAGAGGCCCCACCGGCAATCGCCGACGGGGCCTCTTCTGCGTCCGGGGAACGGCCACTACTTCTCGGGCCAGATCTC
>NZ_ATAO01000203.1 GCF_000455825.1 Microbacterium maritypicum MF109 | reverse complement strand
GGAGCCTCTGGCTCGATCAGTACAAGACGCTCGTCGAGCCCGACGACCGCATCACGGGCGCGGCGTACACGGGCGTGAACGCGACGATCCCGGGTCTCGCTATCCTCGCGATCATCGCCGCCGTCGTCGCGATCCTCTTCTTCGTCACCGCCGTCATCGGCCGCTGGCGCTTCCCGCTGGCCGCGACGGCGCTGCTCATCGTGGCGTCGCTCGTCGTCGGCGTGGGATACCCGTGGGTGGTCACCACCTTCCAGGTGAAGCCGAACCAGAACGCCTACCAGGCCGAGTACTACCAGCGGAACATCGACGGCACGAAGGAGGCGTACGGGGTCGCGGACCTCGAGACCACGCCCTTCGCCGCCAAGACCGACGCAGAGGCGGGGCAGCTGCGCGCCGACGCCGAGACCACCGCCTCGACGCGCATCATGGACCCGAAGGTCATCCCGCCGACGGTACGCCAGCTCGAGCAGTACCGCGGGTACTACCAGTTCCAGACGACGATGGACGTCGACCGGTACGAGATCGACGGGAAGATGCAGGACACCGTGGTTTCCGTGCGCGACCTCGACATGTCCGGACTCGGCGACGGCGACAACTGGAACAACCGCGTCGCGGTCTACACCCACGGCTACGGCCTCGTCGCAGCCGCCGGAAACCAGCGCACCACGGACGGCGAACCGGTGTTCCTCGAGCGCGGCATCCCCACCTCCGGGTTCCTGTCGGATCGCGAGAACTTCGAGCCGCGCGTGTACTTCGGCGAGAACTCGCCCGAGTACTCGATCGTCGGCGCCCCCGAGGGGTCGGAGCCTGCGGAGATCGACTACCCGCGCGGCAAGGACGGCTCGAGCGAGACGAAGACCACGTTCGAGGGGAACGGTGGTCCGAAGATCGGTGACACGTTCACGAAGCTCCTCTACGCGCTGAAGTTCCAGTCCGAGCAGATCCTGTTCTCGAACCTGGTGAACGAGGACTCGCAGATCCTCTACGACCGCGATCCCAAGACGCGCGTCCAGAAGGTGGCGCCGTACCTCGAGCTCGACAGCGACCCGTACCCGAGCGTGGTGGACGGCCGCATCGTCTGGATCGTCGACGGCTACACCACGAGTCAGACGTACCCGTACTCGACGAGCGTGAGCCTGTCGGATGCGATCGCCGACTCCAACATCCCGTCGCCGACGCTCGCCATCGACGACATCAACTACATCCGCAACTCGGTCAAGGCGACGGTCGACGCCTACGACGGCTCCGTGACGCTCTACGCGTGGGACGACGAGGACCCGGTGCTGAAGACCTGGCAGAAGGTCTACCCGTCGACGGTGAAGCCGATCAGCGAGATGTCCGGCGAGCTCATGAGCCACGTGCGCTACCCGACCGACCTGTTCAAGGTGCAGCGTGACATCCTCGGGGTCTACCACGTCGACAAGGCCGGATCGTTCGCCCAGCAGGACAACCGGTGGCAGACGCCGAACGACCCGCGCAGCGAATCGATGCTGCAGCCGCCGTATTACCTGACCATGCAGATGCCGGGGCAGGACACTCCGAGATTCTCGATGTTCTCGACGTTCATCCCGAACTCGCAGGGCGCGGGTGGAAGCCGTGACGTGCTGATGGGCTACCTCGCGGTCGATTCGGACGCCGGCTCGGAGAAGGGCAAGAAGGCAGAAGGTTACGGCCAGCTGCGCATGCTCGAGATCGACACCGACACGACCGTCCCCGGCCCCGGTCAGGTGCAGAACACCTACAACTCGGACACGTCCGTGGTGCCTCAGCTCAACCTGCTGCAGCAGGGGGAGTCCGAGGTCATCTACGGCAACCTGCTGACACTGCCCGTCGGTGGCGGTCTGCTCTACGTGCAGCCCGTGTACGTGCAGTCGTCCGAGGGGACGCAGCTGCCTCGACTGCAGAAGGTGCTGGTCGCCTTCGGTGACCGCGTGGCCTTCGAGAACACGCTCACCGAAGCCCTCGATACCCTCTTCGGCGGTGACTCCGGTGCAACCGGCGGCGATGACACGGTCGAACCTGATCCGGACGCTCAGGTGCCCGATACCGGCGAGGTGCCGACGACGGAGCCCACGCAGCCCACGGGGGCCGAGGCGGAGGCGCTGGCGGCTGCGCAGTCTGCCTTGGTCGACCGTGAGACGGCACTGAAGGCGGGAGACCTCGCGAAGTTCGCCGAGGCGGACGAGCGCCTCACCGCAGCGGTGCAGAAGCTGATCGAGCTCGACTCCGCCGCAGGCAACTGATTCGAGACATCCGCATCGAATGGGCGTCCCTCCGGGGGCGCCCATTCGCGTCTCTCCGGTGGCCCTTCCTCGGTCAGGCGGGCCGAAGTGCGGCGGAGGCGGCGTCGATGGCCTCGACGTCGAGGGAGAAGTACGCCCAACGTCCACGCTGCTCGCGCCTGACGAGTCCCGCGTCGGAGAGGAGCTTCATGTGGTGAGAAACGGTGCCCTGAGAGAGCCCGACGGGCTCCGTGAGATCGCAGATGCACGCCTCCCCGCCGTCACCGGCGGCGATGAGGGAGAGCAGACGCACGCGGGTCGGATCTCCCAGCGCCTTGAACACGCGCGCCACCCTCTCGGCTTCCTCGGTGCTGATGGTCGAGGTGATGCGCGGTACGCAGCAGGAGGTGCCGGCGTCGATCGTGGCAGGGAAGGTCATAGGACCATGCTACCCACGTATTGACAAACATCGATAGATCACGCACTGTGGTCATATCGAAGTTCATCAATGTAAGGAACGTGATGTCCGAGCTTCCCGTCGTCGTCATCGGCGCAGGCCCCCAGGGGCTGGCCGTCGCCGCACACCTCACCGAGCGCGGGTGCGATGTGATCGTGTTGGAACGTGGGTCGGGCCCCGCCACCGCGGTCTCCGAGTGGGGGCACGTGCGCTTGTTCTCCCGCTGGCCCGAGCTGACCGATGCGGCCTCCCGTCGCCTGCTGGAACCCTCGGGATGGACCGCTCCGACGGACGGGTATCCGACCGGCGCGGAGTGGATCGTGCGGTATCTCGCGCCCCTCGCTGATGTGCTGGGGGAGCGGGTCCGCTACTCGACGACGGTCACCGGCGTCGCGCGCAAGGGGCGGGACCGTGTGGTCGAGAGCGGTCGCGCAGGACAGCCCTTCGTCGTTCATGCGATCGGCGCGGATGGCGAAGAACTCCGGATCGGTGCACGTGCCGTCGTGGATGCGAGCGGTACCTGGGGGCGCCCCAATCCGGCCGGAGCCGAGGGGCTCCCCGCGATCGGCGAGACAGGCTTCGCCTCGCATATCTCCTACCGGATTCCGGATGATGTCACGGCCCAGGCCGGGCGGCACGTGGTCGTCATCGGGTCCGGGCACTCCGCCATGCACACCGTGCTGCGCCTGACCGCGTTGGCGCGACGACACCCCGGTACACGGGTCTCATGGCTGATGCGCCGGGGAAAGGCGGCGTCCCGCCTGCTCGGTGGCGCAACGGGCGATGCGCTTCCCGAGCGCGCGGCGCTGGGCGCGCGGGCTCGAAAAGTCATCGAGTCCGGTCTCGTCGATGTCATCCAGGGCTTCCGCGTCGCGGAGTTCCGCGCGGACGAAGAGGGTCTCACGATCATTGCGGACAGCGGAGGTGCGGTGAGGGGCGTCTCGCACGTGTTCGCCTTGACGGGGTTCCGTCCCGACCTCGGCATGCTCTCGGAGGTGCGTGTGGCATGGGACCCCACTCTGGAGGCGGTGGCCGGCATCGCCGCGGACATCGACCCGAACGTCCACTCCTGCGGGTCGGTCGGGGCGACAGGGGCGGTCGAGCTCACCCAGCCGGAAGACGATTTCTATATCATCGGCGCGAAGAGCTACGGGCGTGCGCCCACATTCCTGGCGCTCACGGGATTCGAGCAGGCACGCAGCGTCGCCGCACAGCTCGCGGGCGACCTGATCGCCGCGCGGAGCACGCAGCTCACCCTGCCTGCGACGGGTGTCTGCGGGGGATCGGGTGACTTCGATGGCGAAGGCGGCGGCTGCTGTGGGAATCCCCTCGTCCAGGTCGGCACGGTTCGGGCGAGAATGGAGTTGATTCCGGCAACCGCCGATCACGCCGCAGAGAATTCCGACAGCACGCCCGCGAGGAGCATCGGATGACCGACGTACCCGTCAAGCCCTCCGTCCTCTTCGTCTGCGTGCACAACGCCGGCCGCTCGCAGATGGCCGCGGGTTTCCTGCGTGACATCGCGGGGGATCGGATCGACGTGCGCTCTGCCGGTTCCCTGCCCGCGGATCAGATCAACCCGGTCGCGGTGGAAGCCATGGCCGAGCTCGGTGTCGACATCACGGCGGAATCGCCCAAGGTGCTGACCACCGAAGCCGTGCAGGCCTCCGATGTCGTGATCACGATGGGCTGTGGCGATGCCTGCCCGTTCTTCCCGGGAAAGCGCTATGAGGACTGGGAGCTCGACGATCCTGCCGGACAGGGGATCGACGCCGTGCGACCGATCCGGGACGACATCCGCGCCCGGATCGAACGTCTGGTGGCCGACCTGATCTGAGCCGGGTGCGACGCACTCGATCGAATCCGATCGAGTGCGTCGCACGCGAAGCAAAGCGAAAGGCCCCCTGACCTGGATTTCTCCGAGTCAGAGGGCCTTTCATTTGTTGCGGGGACAGGATTTGAACCTGCGACCTCCGGGTTATGAGCCCGGCGAGCTACCGAACTGCTCCACCCCGCGGCACAAGAAGTAACTTATCACGGATTCCGGAGTCGGTCGAATCGAGAGGGCATCGGGACGACGTCCCGGGCGTGTCGATGCGAGAGGATGGAGTCATGTCCGAGATCGCAGCCGTCCCCGTCGCCGTGTGCCAGTTCGCGCCCACCGCATCCCGAGCCGACAACCGCGAGCGGATCGCCGAATTGACGGCCGATGCCGCCGCGCGTGGTGCGAAGCTGGTCGTGTTCCCGGAGTACTCGAGCTACTTCGTGGATCCTCTGGACGAGAGCCTCGCGGCGAACGCCGAGGACCTCGATGGGGAGTTCGTCGCGACCTTGGCCGCTCTGGCCGCCGAGTACGCCGTCGTGATCGTCGCCGGTCTCGCGGAGCGGGCCGCGGACGGTGAGCGGGTGCGGAACTCCGTCGTGGCGGTGCGCGGCGACGGCATACTCGCCGTGTACCGCAAGCAGCATCTGTACGACGCATTCGGGCAGCGGGAGTCCGACTGGGTCGAACCGGGTGAGCTGGGCCCAGCGGCCACCTTTGACCTCGGCGGTCTGCGCTTCGGACTCATGACCTGCTACGACCTCCGCTTCCCCGAGGTGGCCCGTTCGCTCGTCGATGCGCAGACCGACGCCCTCGTCGTGCCGGCGGAGTGGGTCAGAGGACCGCTCAAGGAGCATCACTGGACCACGCTGCTCGCCGCCCGTGCGATCGAGAACACCGTCTATGTGATCGCCGCGGACCACCCGACTCCGATCGGCGTTGGACATTCGCAGGTCATCGATCCGCAGGGCGTGATCCTCGCCGGTGTGGGCACTGCTCCCGGGATCGCGGTCGCCGTGGTGGAGGGGGAGACGATCGCGCGCGTGCGGGCGACGAACCCGTCGCTGCGGGTGCGGCGCTACGCGGTCGTGCCGCGTGACACCGTCCCCGGCGGGGCGGTCGCCCCCGGGGCTCCCTCCTGATCCGCGGTCAGGCGGAGAAGCCTGCGAGACGCGCAGCCGCCTCGTCGAGCACGTCGACGCGCTTGCAGGCCGCGAAGCGCACCAGGCCCGAGTACTCGCCCCGGTGCGCCTCGGAGACGAAGGCCGTAAGGGGGATCGCGACGACGCCCGCGCGTTCCGGCAGAGCGCGGCAGAACGCTGCGGCGTCCGCGCCGCCCAGTGCGGTCGCATCGGCGACGGTGAAGTAGCCGCCCTGCGGGGCGTGCACGGTGAATCCGGCCTCCCTCAACCCGGCTCCGAGGATCTCGTGCTTTCGCGCGAGCGCGGCGGCCGCATCCGCGAAGTACGCGTCGTCCATCCGCAGCCCCACAGCGATGGCAGGCTGGAAGGGGGAGCCGTTCACATACGTGAGGTACTGCTTCACCGTCAGCACGGCCGTGATGAGCGCGGCCGGTCCGTGCACCCAGCCGATCTTCCATCCCGTCGTGGAGAAGGTCTTGCCGGCGGACGAGATGGTCAGTGTGCGCTCGGCCGCTCCGGGGAGGGTCGCGATCGGCGTGTGCGGCGCATGGAAGGCCAAGTGCTCGTACACCTCGTCGGTGACGATGATCGCGTCGTGCCTCTCCGCCAGACGCACCACCTCGCTGAGAACCTCGCGCCCGAACACCGCGCCCGTGGGATTGTGCGGGTCGTTGACCAGGATGATCCTGGTGCGGTCGGTCACCGCTGCCGCGAGTCGGTCGAGGTCGGGCTGGAAGTCCGGGGCCCGCAGCGGGACGGTGCGAAGGCGCGCCCCCGCGAGAGCCACGGCTGCGGCGTAGGAGTCGTAGTACGGCTCGAACACGACCACCTCGTCGTCCGGGCTGTCGATCAGCGCCAGCAGGGTCGCGGTCAGCGCTTCCGTCGCCCCGGCCGTCACGATCACCTCGCGTGTGGGATCGACGGTCAACCCGTAGAAGCGACGCTGATGAGCGCTGATGGCGTCGAGGAGATCCGGGGTTCCGCGACCGGGAGGATATTGGTTCGCTCCATCTGCGATGGCCTGTCGCGCCGCCTCCAGCACCGCTGCGGGACCGTCTTCGTCGGGGAAACCCTGACCGAGATTGATCGCTCCGGTTCGGGCCGCTGCTGCCGACATCTCTGCGAAGATGGTGGGCGCGACGGTTCCGTCCGCAGCGAGCAGACCTGCACCCGCTGCTGTACGACGCCATGCGCCGGGAATGACACTCATGAAGAACAGGCTAAGGCCATAGCTGAAACTCATCTTCGGCATAAGGAACGCACAGATACAGGCGTCATTCTGAAATGGTCGTCGAAGGAGCACACACCATGAACGAAGACAACCCCCAGGACCAGTCGGCACCCGCGTCGAACGACGCCGTGCCGTCCACCGAGGCCGCAGAGGTCGCCGCTCAGTCGGCGACGGATGCCGCCGCTGACAACGCCACACCGGCGCCCGC
>NZ_ATAO01000202.1 GCF_000455825.1 Microbacterium maritypicum MF109 | reverse complement strand
AGCTCGACCTGCCGATCTGGCTCGGCTCGGTGCTCGGCGTCCTGGTGGCCGGGCTGCTCTCGGCAGCGATCGGGTTCATCGCCGCGACCTGGCTGTCCGAGGCCTCCACCACCACCCGTTCGGCGATGACCGTCGGCCCCCTCCTGCTGCTCATCTCCCTGTCGTTCATCCTCTTCGGCAACAAGCCGCAGCCGTTCACGCCGATCATCGCCGGACCGGCGTTCTCGTTCGGCGGCGTGGTGATCAGCCAGGTCACGGTCGCGACCGTCGCGATGGCGATCATCACCGCCATCGTGGTCCGCCTCGTGCTGCGCCGCACCAGGGTCGGCACGCAGCTGCGCGCGCTCTCGGAGCGCCCGACCACGGCGGAACTCCTCGGCATCCGCTCGCGCCCGCTGTCGATCGCCGTCTGGTTCGTCACGGGTGTGATCAGCGCGATGGCGATCATCATCGTGGCCCCCTCGCAGTCGAACGACGCGACCAGCCTCGCGATGCTCATCGTCCCGGCCGCGGCGGCAGCCCTGCTCGGCGGCTTCCGACGACTCGACCTCGCCGTCGTCGGCGGGATCGTCCTGGGTGTGCTCGGTGGTCTCGTCGCCCAGATCGACGAAGTGGCGCTGGTGCGCAACTTCCTCCCGTTCCTGTTCATCGTCGTCCTGTTGCTCTGGACGCAGCGCAAGGAGGTGTGGGATGCCGCTCGCTGACCGTCCCTGGTTCCGGATCACCTGGCCGTTCGCCGTCGCTCTCGCCGGTATCGGAGCGGGTGCGATCCTCAGCGCCTCCCTGCCGGGGTACTTCGTCTTCCTCGCGATCAGCGCCGTCACGGCCGCGATCGCCATCCTCGGTCTCGGCATCGTCACCGGCTCCGCAGGGATGATCGCGCTCTGCCAACTCACCTTCGCCGCCGTGGGGGCCTGGATCGTCTCCCTGCTGAACGTGATGCAGGCGCCGGGCGGATTCATCGTCTGGCTGGTCCTCGGCGGGGTGGCGGCGGGCCTCGTCGGCATTCTCGTCGGCCTCCCCGCTCTGCGGCTGCGCGGTGTGAACCTCGCCGTCGTGACCCTGGGCTTCGCGGCAGCCGCCGACGTGACGCTCGTGCAGATCCAGTTCCCCGGTTCGGCTCAGGGCACGGCGATCGAGCGTCCCGAGATGTTCTCGAACGACCGGCAGTTCTTCTTCCTCTCCATCGTCGTGCTCGCCGTCTGCGCACTCGGCGCGTTCTTCCTGCAGCGCGGCCGGTGGGGATCGAGCTGGAAGGCCGTCGCGTTCTCCGAGCGCGGCACGGCCGCCGCCGGACAGAGCGTGCAGACCGCGAAGCTCACCGCATTCGCGGTCTCGGCCGCCCTCGGCGGCATCTCCGGCGGGCTGCTCGCCGGTCAGGTGCAACTCCCGTTCGCCTCGAGCTTCACCCCCCTGCAGTCGCTGGCCCTCTACGTGCTCGCGATCATGTCGGGCGCGCACCTGATCGACATGGCGATCTTCGGGGGCCTGCTGTGGGTGCTGGTCCCCGAGCTCCTCAAACGCTGGGGCATCCCGCAGGACTGGGGCTTCGTCGTCTTCGGCGTGCTCGGTGTGCAGGCGCTCACCAGCGGCACGAACCTCGGCCAGGGCATCCGCAACCTGATCTGGCGCCGCGCGGATCGCCAGGCCGCCACCGTCGCGCTGACGGCGCTTCCCCCTGACGCCGGAGCGGATGCCGCGGTGATCACCACCACGACCACGGCCACGGTCGACGAGGCGGCGCTCGCCGGGACGCCGGTGCTCACCGTCGACGGCCTGACGGTGCAGTTCGGCACCCTGAAGGCCCTCGACGACGTCTCGTTCCAGGTTCCCGCCGCGTCGATCATGGGACTCATCGGTCCGAACGGAGCCGGGAAGTCGACGTTCGTCGATGCGATCAGCGGGTTCCTCCCGAAGCACACGGGGCGCGTGCTCCTGGGAGACCGCGACCTCGTCGGCCTCTCCCCCACGCGGCGCGCGCGTCTCGGTCTGCGCCGGACCTTCCAGCAGGACCGGGTGCCGCCGTCGCTCACCGTTGGCGCATACGTGCGGTTCGTGGCCCGGCGCCGGCTCGCCGCATCCGACATCGACGAGGTGCTCGAGTTCTTCGGCTGCCCGCCCGCGCGTGCACGCCTGTCGAGCGTCGACGTCGGCACACGCCGGCTCGTGGAGGTCGCCGCGAACGTCGTCTCCCGTCCCCGTCTGCTGATCCTCGACGAACCCGCCGCCGGGCTCTCGCATGACGAGCATCTCGCCCTCGCCGCGAGGCTGCGGGAGCTGCCTGCGCGCTACGGCGTCGCCCTCATCATCATCGAGCACGACCTCGATCTCGTCCGCTCCGTGTGCCCGACCCTCACGGTGCTGGACTTCGGCCGCGTGCTGGCCAGCGGACCACAGGCCGAGGTCCTGGCGAACCCCGACGTCGTCAAGGCGTACATGGGAGAGACGGAGCTGTTGAAGTGAGCGAACTCGTCCTGGACGGTGTCACCGTCAGTCGCGGCGCCGGTCCCGTGATCTCCGACGTCTCGCTGCGGGTCACCGGAGGCGAGGTGCTGGCGCTGGTGGGCCCGAACGGCGCGGGCAAGAC
>NZ_ATAO01000201.1 GCF_000455825.1 Microbacterium maritypicum MF109 | reverse complement strand
CGGCAGGAAGTGCGACCGGAACAATGCAGAGGGTGCGACCGGAACAATGCAGAGGGTGAGACCGGAACAACGCAGCGGGTGCGACCGGAGGGTCAGAGGGCGGAGCCGGTGACCACCAGCTTGCCGACGGTGTGGCCCGCTTCCAGACGGGCGAGAGCGGCGGATGCCTCGGCGAAGGGGTACTCCCGCTCGATCACGGGAACCACGCGGCCATCGGCGACGAGTTCGAGGAGCTTCGCCAGCACCTCGGGACGCGGCGTCGCGGCGAGTGGTCGGATGCTCCGCGAGCCGATCGACAGGAACACCGCGCGGAGCATCCGCGGGATCGGGCCGAGCACGTGTCCCCCGTCGCCCGTGACGAGCACGACCGTGCCGCCGGGCACCACGAGGCGCTTCAGCTCCCGCAACGGCATCCCTCCGGCGATGTCGACGATCGCATCGAATCGGCCGTCCGGCAGCGCGCTCAGGGGCGACGTCCGGTGGTCGAAGGTGCGCACAGCACCCAGCTGCTCGATCAGCGGTGCGTTGCGGTCACGGCAGGACGCCCAGACCTCGGCGCCGCGGAGAGCTGCGAGCTGCACCGCGAACGTGCCCACCCCTCCGGAGGCACCGATGATCAGCACTCTCGGCGCGCCATCGGCGCGAGCACGCTGCGTGAGGCCGACGCCCGCGAGGTCGAGCGCCTGCCAGGCGGTTCCCCCGGCCACCGGGAGGCACGCGGCGGTCTCCGGGACGATATCGGTCGGGACGGGAACGAGCCGCGCGGCGGGAACGCTCACGTACTCGCCGAGACCTCCGCCGCCGACGAGCTCACCCACCACGTCTTCGCCGATCTCCGCGCCCACGACGTCGGGTCCGACGGCGACCACGGCGCCCGCGACCTCCATCCCGCGCACCGGGTGCTTCGGGCGGGTCAAGCCGAACACCGGACGCACGAGCAGCGGATCGCCGAGCAGGAGGCGCACATCGCCCGCGTTCAACGCCGTGGCGCGCACCCGCAGCAGCACCTCGCCGCGGCCGGGCGTCGGAACCGGGATGCGCTCGAGGGCGACGCCGTCGGCCGGACCGTACGTCTCCCGACGCCACGCCTTCATCGAACGGCTCATGATGATGCTCCTGACGTGTCGGGGTATTCGAAGATGTCGTCGAGCCCCACGCCGAACGCGCGGGCGATCTGGAAGGCGAGTTCGAGTGTCGGCGAATACTTCTGCTGCTCGATCGCGATGAGGGTCTGGCGCGTCACGCCGACCGTGCGCGCGAGCTCGGCCTGGGTGAGTCCGGCCTGTTCGCGATGCGCGCGGATGGTGTTCGAGACGCGGGTGGGCTTGACCATCAGACGAGGCCCCGCCGGTAGGCGACCACCCGGGCGATGCCGCCGATGAACGCCGACACCGCGAAGCCCGCGAACATGGTGTTCGCGATCCAGAAGACATCGGCGCCGACGGCGCACAGCGCGATGACCCCGAGACCGGCGATCACGACGAAAGCCTGCTCCACTCGGCCGCCCATGCGGCTGATGTCGCGGTCGCGGATGTCGGAACGGCCGACACCGTCGGGGTCTCTCAGCCCCGCGATGATGCCCCACCCGACGCTGAGGATGATCGTCGCGACGATGCCGCCGCCGATCACCCACAGCATGAGCGGGAACCAGTCGACAGCGGTGAGCGGCCCTCCCCCGGCCTGCTGGAGCACCAGCACGACGTAGACGACCATCACGATCGGGCTGACGATGAGTCCCGCCCAGGCATTGCGCTCTTCGTAGACCATGACGACTCCGATGTAAAAGATTATTGACACGCTCAGCGTACGTCCGTCAGGGAGGTGTGTCAAGAATTCTTTACACCAGGCTCAGATCACGTCGCTGCTCCACGGGTCGAGGTTGCCGTAGCGGTGGGCGGTGATCGAGATCGACTGCTCGTGCACGAACGGCAGCAGCTCGATGCGGGCGGCGGCCGTCACCTCGCCGTCGTACACCGCCAGGTCGGGGTCGCCGGCGGAAGCCGTGGCGAGCTTCGCGCGAAGGGCGGCGACACCGTCCCGCCCGCCGACCAGCCGCACCCGATCGCTCACCGGCAGCGCGACGCCCTCGGGTGCATCGTCCTGTCGCAGCAGCCGCTGCAGCCACTCGTCGTCGCTCTCCAGGAACACCGGGGCATCCAGGTCACCGAGAGCGCGACGCACCTCGCCGGGCACCCCGACCGGGGTCGAGATGACGAACTTCGCCCCTGACCGCACACCTGCGATCACGACGCGCAGCAGATCCTGCAGTGCCGCATCGTCGGTCGCGCGGACCTCGACCGGCACCGGGCGATAGCGGAACAGGTTGCGCTCGACGCCGAGACGCGAGACATCACGGACCTGCCCGAACTCGCGGTCCCAGGCCAGCGCATCCGACAAGGCCGAGCGCCGCAACCACTCGAACGACTCGTAGGCGAGCGACGACTGGGCCGCCTCGATGAGGGCGGTGATGCGGGAGTCGAGTCCCCGCAGATGCAGCGTGCTGGAGGCCGGTCCTCCCGGCAGGGAACGCCAGGACCCCAGACCGATGAGGTAGTTCGGGCCGCCCGCCTTGGCACCGGGGCCGACGGAGGAGCGCTTCCACCCTCCGAACGGCTGGCGCTGCACGATGGCTCCGGTGATGCCGCGGTTCACGTAGAGGTTGCCCGCCTGCACACGGCCGAGCCAGAACGCGAGCTCCTCCGGGTCCTGGGTGTGGAGCCCGGCGGTGAGGCCGTAGGCGACGGCGTTCTGCATCTCGACGGCGCGCGCGAGCGTCGGCGCATGCATCACGCCGAGCACCGGCCCGAAGAACTCCTCGGTGTGGAAACGCGACCCCGGCTGGACGCCGACCCGCACCCCGGGCCGCCACAGGCGTCGGCTGCCGTCGTCCCCCGCAGCGAGCGACGGTTCGATCAGCCATTGCTCGTCGCCCTCCAGCTCGCTCAGCGCCCACGCGAGCTTTCCGGTCGGCTGGTCGATCACCGGGCCCACCTCGGCCAGCGGATCGGTGGGCTGCCCGACGTGCAGCGACCGCACAGCGTCGGCCAGCTGGCGCGCGAACCGGGCGGAGCGTCCGACCGGTCCCACGAGGATGGCGAGCGAGGCCGCCGAGCATTTCTGCCCGGCGTGGCCGAAGGCGCTCTTGACGAGGTCGCCGACCGCGAGATCGAGATCCGCCGAGGGGGTGATGATGATCGCGTTCTTGCCGCTGGTCTCCGCGAGAAGCGGCAGATCGGAGCGCCAGGAGCGGAACAGCGCCGCCGTGTCCCACGCGCCGGTGAGGATCACCCGGTCGACGGCGTCGTGCGTGATGAGCTCGCGGCCGAGCTCCCCCTCCTCTATGTCGACGAGCGCGAGCAGGTCGCGCGGCACCCCCGCCTGCCACAGGGTCTCGGCGATGACGGCGGCGCAGCGGCGGGCCTGCGGAGCGGGCTTGAAGACGACACCCGAACCTGCGGCGAGCGCGGCGAGCACCCCACCCGCGGGGATCGCGAGGGGGAAGTTCCAGGGCGGCGTGACGACGGTGACGGATGCCGGAACGAACACGGCGCCGGCGATCGCGTCGAGCTCGCGCGCCTTGGCGGCGTAGTAGCGGGCGAAGTCGACGGCTTCGCTGACCTCGACGTCGGCTTCCGCCAAGACCTTGCCCGTCTCGGAGGCCGCGACCTCGATGAGGTCCCCTCGCCGCGACTCGAGTGCGGCCGCCGCACGCAGCAGCACCTCGGCCCGCTCGGCAGCCGGCCGCCCACCCCAGGATGGAGCGGCCCGGCGCACGCCCTGCACGATCCGCTCGAGATCCTCGGGATCGGACACCCGTGCAGACGCGATCGTGGCGTCTCCCAGATCGGAGGCGGCGATGCGCTCGCGCACCTCGCGTGCCCACTCCCGGTTCGCGGGGAGAGCAGGATCGGTGTCGACCGTGTTCGAGAAGCCCGGAGCGCCACCGGCATCCTGGTCCAGCTCGCGCGCCGAGTACACGGCGGTCTCGAGGAACGCCTCGCGCCCGCCGTCGTCGGATCCGCGCGAGATGCCGAGCACCGCCTTGGTGAGGTCGGTCTCGGGCACCGGGGCTGCGGGTGCCGTCCGCACGGACTCGTGCACGGGCGCGCTGCGGTCCTGCATGCGACGCGGGCCGATGCGGAGCGTGGCGTCGGCCGACCTGTCGAGCGCATCGAGGAAGCGATCCTGCTCGCGCACGAACAGCGCCTCGTCCTCTCCGAGCCGGAACGCGGCGGAGAGGAAGTTGTCCGACGAGGCGTTCTCCTCGAGCCGGCGCACCAGATAGCTGATCGCCACATCGAACTCGGCGGGCTCGACCACCGGCACGTACAGCAGCACAGGGCCGACCTCGCGCGACACCGCCTGCACCTGCCCCTGCGCCATGCCCAGGAGCATCTCGAACTCGACGGCCTCGCGCACCCCCCGTTCTCCGGCGAGCAGCCAGGCATACGCGATGCCGAAGAGGTTGTGCCCTGCGATGCCGAGCTTCACAGCCGCGGTGTGCTCGGGCTGCAGAGCCCAATCCAGACAGCGCAGGTAGTTCGCGTCGGTGTCGAGCTTGGTGTCGTAGGTCGCAGGCGTCCACCCGTGCATCCGGGCCTCGACGTTCTCCATCGCGAGGTTCGCCCCCTTCACGAGGCGCACCTTGATGCGGGCGCCGCCGTGCGCGACGCGGTCCTGCGCCCACGCGGTGAGCTCCTGGAGGGCGGGGAGGGCGTCGGGCAGGTAGGCCTGCAGGACGATCCCGGCCTCGAGTCCCACCAGGCGCGGATCCTCGAGGATGCGCGTGAAGACCGCGATCGTGAGGTCGAGGTCGCGGTACTCCTCCATGTCGAGGTTCAGGAAGGTGCCGTCGGCCGCCGCCGTCAGGTACAGCGGGAGCAGTCTTTCGACCACCTCGTCGACGACCTCGTCGAACGCCCACATGGAGAGGTGGCTGATGATCGCCGAGACCTTCACCGAGACGTAGTCGACATCGGGACGCCGGATGAGCGCGTGGATGCCGTCGAGCCGTCGCCGCGCCTCCGCCTCGCCGAGCACGGCCTCGCCGAGCAGGTTCAGGTTGAGACGGGAGCCGCTCTCCCGGATCCGCTCGATCGCCGCCCCGAGCTTCGCAGGTCGCGCATCCACCACGAGATGCCCGACCATGTCACGGAGCACCCGACGGGCGATCGGCACGACGGGTGACGGCAGAACCTGCGCGACACCACCACCGAGACGCACGGCCGAGCGCAGGTACCAGGGCAGGAACTCCGGCACGATCGGGGCGATCCGGTGCAGCTGCGAGGCTGCGGCGGTCAGGCTCTCCGGGCGCATGACGCCGTCGACGAAGCCGAGCGTGAACGGCAGCCCGTTCGCGTCCTGCAGCACCCCGGCCAGACGCGCGGCCGCGGGGTCGGGCTCGATCGCCGCGGCTTCGATCGCCCACCGCCGAGCGAGCTCGACAGCACGGTCGGCGAGGGGTGCGGATGCCACGGCATCCGGCGGGAGATCTGACATGGATTTCAGCCTAGGTCTGGTGCAGTATCCTCCCGCCGTTCGAATCGCGCAAATGGTCGCTTTTCCCTCTCGGATGCCGTCATCTGCGCGATTCGAAACGGATTCAGAGCGCCGCGATGATGTCCTCCACCCGCTGTTTCGCATCTCCGAACAGCATCGACGCGTTGTCGCGGAAGAACAGCGGGTTCTGCACCCCCGCGTACCCGGCGGCCATCGAGCGCTTGAACACGATGACGCTCTCGGCCTCCCACACCTTCAGCACCGGCATCCCGGCGATCGGGCTCCCCGGGTCCTCGGCGGCGGCCGGGTTCACGGTGTCGTTCGCGCCGATGACCAGCACCACCGAGGTGGAGGCGAGGTCGTCGTTGATCTCGTCCATGCTCAGGACGATGTCGTACGGCACCTTGGCTTCGGCCAGCAGCACGTTCATGTGACCGGGCAGCCGTCCCGCGACCGGATGGATGCCGAACCGCACATCGACGCCCCGCTCGCGGAGCCGCCGGACCAGATCGGCGACGGGGTACTGCGCCTGTGCGACGGCCATGCCGTAGCCAGGGGTGATGACGACGCTGTCGGCGGCGACGAGCATCTCCGCCGCGCCCTCGGCGGTGATCTCGCGGTGCTCGCCGTATTCGGTGTCGTCGGAGGTCGGCGCCGCGACCCCGAATCCCCCGGCGATGACGGAGAGGAACGAGCGGTTCATGGCCTTGCACATCACGTACGAGAGGTACGCACCCGACGATCCGACGAGCGCGCCCGTGACGATCAGCAGGTCGTTGTTCAGGAGGAACCCCGCCGCGGCGGCGGCCCAACCCGAATAGCTGTTGAGCATCGAGACGACGACCGGCATGTCTCCGCCGCCGATCGAGGCGACCAGGTGCCAGCCCAGGGCGAAGGCGAGCACGGTGACCGCGATCAGGAGCCACAGCTGCTGGTCGTTCACGAACCACACGGTCAGGGCGACGAACGCGATGAGAGCCCCGATGTTGAGCCCGTTCTTGCCCGGGAGCATGAGCGGCTTCGACGACATCTTCGCCGAGAGCTTGAGGTACGCCACGATCGACCCGGTGAAGGTGACGCCGCCGATGAAGATCCCGATGAACACCTCGGCGTTGTGGATGCCGACGAGCTCGGGGGCGATCTCCGGGTGCGCGAGGTAGCCGTTCCAGCCGACGAGCACCGCGGCGAGGCCGACGAAGCTGTGCAGGAGCGCGATGAGCTCGGGCATGCCGGTCATCTCCACGACCCGCGCTCGCCAGAGCCCGATGGCCGCCCCGATCAGCACCGCGGCCACGAGCAGGCCCAGCCCGAGGAAGGCACCGGTGCTCCATGCGTCGGCCATGGTGAGGGCGACCGTCGCGACCAGCGCGATCGCCATGCCCGCGATGCCGTAGACCACACCGGAGCGGGCGGATTCATGGCGACTGAGGCCGGCGAGGCTGAGGATGAACAGCAGGGCGGCGACGATGTAGGCCGCCCCGGCGAGCGCGTCGACGGTCATTTCCGGCCGCCCTTCGCCGATGTCCCGAGTGTGAACATCGCGAGCATTCGTCGGGTCACCGCGAACCCTCCGAAGATGTTGATGGAGGCCAGCAGCACCGCGATCGCGGCGAGCACCTGAACCACCGGCAGCGGCGACGTGATCTGCAGCATCGCGCCGACCACGATCACTCCCGAGATGGCGTTGGTCACCGACATGAGCGGGGTGTGCAGCGCGTGATGCACCTTGCCGATCACGTAGAAGCCGATCACCACCGACAGCACGAGCACCGTGAAGTGCTGCGGCAGCGGGGCCGGGGCGAACGCGTTCACGGCGAACAGCGCGGCGACGCCCACCATGATCAGCGTGACCTTGCGGGCGGCGGACATCTTCTTCGGCGGTGCGACCTCGACCGGCGCCGCCGCGGCCTTCGGGGCGGGAGCGGCGGCGACCTGCACGGCAGGCGGGGGCCAGGTGACCTCGCCGTCGCGCACGACCGTGACCGAGCGCTGCACGACATCGTCGAAGTCGATCACCAACCGCCCGTCCTTCGCAGGCGTCAGCAGCGCCACGAGGTTGGCGAGGTTCGTGCCGTAGAGCTGGGAGGCCTGTGCGGCCAGACGCGAGGCCAGGTCGGTGTAGCCCAGGATGATCACACCGTTGTCCGTGACGACGCGCTCGCCCGCGACCGAGCCCTCGACGTTGCCGCCCTGGCCCGCGGCCATGTCGACGATCACGCTGCCCGGCTTCATCTGTGCGACATCGGATGCCGTGATCAGGCGCGGCGCCGCGCGTCCGGGGATCAGCGCAGTGGTGATGATGATGTCCACGTCGGCGGCCTGCTCGGTGTAGATCTCGGCGGCCCTGCGGTCATAGTCCGCGCTGGTCGCCTTGGCATAGCCGTCGGTGGAGGCCGCGACCTCGACGTCGACCGGGAGGTAGCTGCCACCGATCGAGGTGACCTGGTCGGCGACCTCGGGGCGCGGATCCGTGGCGCGGACGATCGCACCGAGACTCGATGCCGCGCCGATGGCCGCAAGCCCCGCGACTCCGGCTCCCGCGACCAGCACCTTCGCCGGCGGCACCTTGCCCGCGGCGGTCACCTGCCCCGTGAAGAAGCGGCCGAACTCGTGCGCGGCCTCGACGACGGCCCGGTACCCGGCGATGTTCGCCATCGAGCTGAGCACGTCCATCGACTGCGCCCGCGAGATGCGCGGCACCGCATCGAGCGCGAGCGCCGTGATGCCGCGCTGCGCGAGCGACTGGACGAGATCGGGGCGCAGTGCCGGTGAGAGCAGGGCGATGAGGGTGGCGTCATCGGAGAGGAGGGCGATCTCCTCCGCCCCGGGAGCTGTGATCGCGAGGACGATCTCGCTCCCCCAGGCCTCCGCGCGATCCACCAGCGCCGCACCCGCCGCCGCGTACTCGGCGTCGGGGTACGAGGCCGCAGCGCCCGCTCCCCGCTCGACTCTGACCGTGTGGCCCAGCTTCCCGAGCGACGCGATCGTCGCCGGGGTGGCCGAGACCCGCGCTTCGCCCGCAGGCTCCCGCACGATGCCGATGACTGCCACTACTTCCTCCTCCGCCCGTCTGCGTCGACGGGATCACCGGGGCGTCTGCGCCCCTGACTTCCCGCTCAGAGTACTGAGGAGCGCTCCGGAAGCGCCCCTCCTTCGGCTCTGTGACAGGGAAAGAAGCGGGGTTCTTACGGAAAGCGGAGGAGGAAGATCTCGGGGCGCTCCCCCGGCGGCGAAGCGATCGTGTTCGGATCAGGAGGTTTCGACGAGCGCGGCCTGCGGAATCGGTCGGCCGCGAAACCACCTCCGCGATGGCGGAAGGAACAGCAGCACCGATTGACCGCCGCAGACCAGCACCGCCCAGAGTCCGAACGGCGTCGCGATCAGCAGCGCCGTCATCGCCAGCGCCTGCACCACGACGACCCACCACATCCACGCGGTGCGTCGGGCGAGCCCGATGAGGATCGTCATGTTCACCAGAAGGCCGAGCAGCACCACGACGCCCCAGAGAATCGACGATGTCCCGTTCGCCGGCGTGGGGAAGGCGCGGAAGAGCCAGACCAGGATGAACCCGGCCGCGATCCACGCCGCGACGAGAGTCGCCGAGAGCAGCATCGGGAGGACGATCGTCACGGGCATCCATTCCCGATCTGCTCGCGGGCGCTCCTGCGGCATGGATCCTCCCGACGTCATCGCGCTCAACCGTGCTCGTCTCGCGCGACACCCACCCTAAGGTCCGCCCGCCCGGGGTGTCGAGAACCGCTGCTCAGCCCCAGACGCTCGGGGCCTTCACCCGCACGGGAGGGAGGGCGGATGCCGCGGCCCAGTCGTGCACCCACGCATCGATCTCCGGCACGCCCTCGGGCTTGCCGACGGCGGCGAACAGCTCTTCGTTGCTGACGGTGCCGCCGGTACGGCGCAACATGCGCGAGCGCACGATCACCCGCGCGTAGATCTCTCCGTCGACGACGGCCCTGTGCTCGAGGAACACCGCCTTGTCGTCGTGCCCGATGAAGCGCGACTGCACCTCGAACCGCTGCCAGAGCTGGAGCGACTTGCGGAACGTGACCGTCTCGCTGGAGACGACCGCGTACCAGCCGCGGTCCTTCATCGCGTCGAACAGCCCGGTGCGTATCAGCAGATCCCAGCGTCCGAGGTCGAAGAGCGACAGATAGCGCCCGTTGTTCATGTGGCGCAGGATGTCGATGTCGGTCGGCAGCGTGGTCAGGTGGATGCTGCTGACCGACGACGCATCGAGAGTCCTCCCCCGCCGCACGCGGCGGCGAGCGCCGAGGATCACCAGGAGGGTCCGCCAGATCACGTTCACGAAGAATGATCGTAGCCAGGCGTGCACGATTCGCGAACATCATTGTGCGAACCCTCCATGCCGACGCATCGGGTGTCATCGAACATCCCCTCGATTTCCTCTTCGTGGACGCCGCGCGTAGAGTCACGAACATGAGCGCCGAAGCCCAGCCTGAAGTCATCGTCCGTCCGGTCCGTGATGTGGATGCGGAAGCCCTCGGTCGCGTGCATGCGCAGTGCTGGCACGAGACCTACGACCACCTGATCAGCAAGGCGGCGCTGGAGAAGGTCTCGCCCCGCCGCATGGCCGAGCTGTGGACGCACTGGGCCTCGCAAGGCCCCGAGTTCAAGATGAACGCCGCGCTCGTCGACGGCGAGATCGTCGGCTTCGTCGGCTCCGGTCCTGCCCGCGACAAGGATGCCCCCGCGTTCCGCGAGCTGTACTTCATCTACCTGCTCGACGCGTGGCACTCGACCGGCATCGGTCAGAAGCTGTTCGACGCGGCCGTCGAGAAGGACGAGCCGCTGTACCTGTGGGTGGCCGAGGACAACCCCCGCGCGCACCGCTTCTACACGCGCAACGGATTCCACCTCGACGGAGCATCGCACACGGAGCCGTTCCTCGGCGAGACGCTGACCGAAGTGCGCTTCGTCCGCCCCTGACACACCGCCGCGCACGCACGCAGAACGGGCCGTCTCCCCTCGGAGGCGGCCCGTTCTCGCTGTCGGTTCCGGTCGCTCCGGCTCAGAGGCGCTCGATGATGGTCACGTTCGCGATGCCGCCACCCTCGCACATCGCCTGCAGGCCGTACCTGCCGCCGGTGCGCTCGAGTTCGTTCAGCATGGTCGTGAGCAGTCTGGTGCCGGTCGCACCGATGGGGTGCCCGAGGGCGATGGCCCCGCCGTTGACGTTGACCTTCTCGTGCGGGGCATCGAGTTCGCGCATCCAGGCGAGCACGACGGGCGCGAAGGCCTCGTTCACCTCGAACAGATCGATGTCGGCGACACTGAGTCCCGCGCGCTCCAGAGCATGCCGGGTCGCCGGGATGGGCGCGGTGAGCATGAGCACCGGACTGGCACCGCGAACGGTCATCCGATGGATGCGCGCGCGGGGCGTGAACCCGTGCTCGCGCACCGCCCGTTCGCTGGCGACGAGCACGGCGCTGGAGGCATCGCTGATCTGCGACGACACGGCAGCGGTGATCCGTCCCCCCTCCCGCAGCGGTGCGAGTCCGGCCATCCGCTCCAGGGACGTGTCCCGCCGCACCCCCTCGTCGTTGGCGAGGCCGTTCAGGGGCGCGATCTCGTTCGCGAAACGCCCCTCGTCCTGAGCGACGGCCGCACGACGGTGGCTCTCCAGGGCGAACTGCTCCATCTCCGCACGGGAGATGTCCCATTTCTCGGCGATCATCTCCGCACCGGCGAACTGCGAGATCTCCTGATCGCCGTAGCGCTCGCGCCAGCCGGGAGACTCCGCGTACGGGGTCGTGAAACCGTACTGCTCCCCGACGGTCGCGGCCGCGGTCAAAGGCACCTGGGACATGTTCTGCAGACCGCCCGCGATGACGAGGTCGTTCACACCGCTCATCACGGCCTGCGCCGCGAAGTGCACGGCCTGCTGGCTCGATCCGCACTGACGGTCGATCGTGACGCCGGGCACGTGCTCGGGGAATCCGGCGACCAGAGCGGCGGTGCGTGCGACATTGCCCGACTGCCCGCCGATCGCGTCGATCGCGCCGAGCACGACGTCGTCGATCGCGGCGGGATCGACACCGACGCGGTCGACCAGCGCCCGCAGACTGTGCGCCCCGAGATCAGCGGGATGGATGCCGGAGAGCGATCCCCCACGCCGCCCCACCGGGGAACGGACCGCGTCGATGATGTATGCCTCGACCATGATCTTCCTTCCGTCGCGGGAGACGCGGTGACGTCAGCGGCCCGAGACCTTGCCGAACGCCTTCGCGATGGGCGCGAGCACGAGGGGCCGGGCGGCCACCCAGCCGATCGCGATCACCACGAGCGAGAGGATGAACACCCAGAATCCGGTCCAGGTGACCGCGTCCTGCGAAGCGAACATGTGGTTCAGGTTGCGCAGGAAGCCGGTGAGCATCACGAGAGCGACGTGGGCGATGATGAACGCCACGAAGTAGAGCATGATCGGGAAGTGCAGCGCGCGCGCCCACTCGACCGGGTAGGCCTTCGACAGCTTCTCGGCCTTCTTCGGCCAGAGCCCCGACATGCGGAATCCGGTGATCGCCGCCAGCGGTGCGGCGATGAACACGGTCGCGAAGTAGGCGAGCTGCTGCAGGCTGTTGTAGTTGTTCCAGCCGTTCTCGTGCGGCCAGTCGAACGAGACGTACTGGAGGGCCGCCGACAGCGCGTTCGGGAAGACCTCCCAGCTCGTCGGCACGATGCGCACCCAGTGACCGGTCACGAACAGCAGCACCACGAAGATCACGCCGTTCACGAGCCACAGGATGTCGAGCGACTGGTGGAACCAGAGGTTCAGGCTGATCTTGCCCTTGGCGTTGCCGCGGGGCGTCCAGAAGACGGTCGGCCGCTTCTCGGTACGCACCTGGAGCCCGGAACGGATGATCAGCACCATCAGGAACATGTTGAAGAAGTGCTGCCAGCCGACCCAGGGCGAGAATCCGGGTTCGACCGCGATCCCCGGCTCGTACTCGCCCGGGAAGGCTGCGAGGAAGTCCTGCATGAACGGGAAGCTCAGGAGTGCGCGCACGAACGCGATGGCGGCGCCCGCGAGGACTCCGAGCGCGGCGGCGCCGAACAGCACGGCGATGGCCTGGGGCCACGTCGGACGGCGTCGACCGGTCGCAGCGGCGGGTGCCTCGGCGATGCGACGTGGCGCGCGCCCGTTCCAGACCGTGCGCGTCCACGGCAGCGGGGTCGCGACGTCGGCAATGGCGGGTGCGGTCTCGGCCACGGCCACCGCGGTCACGGGCGCCGCGACGACCGGGGTGCTCTCCGGTCCGGTGCTCTCCGGTCCGGTGCTCTCAGGAGCGATCGGCGCCGGAGCCACGGGCTCGACGGATGCCGCGACAGCGTGTGTGCGCGGGACGGTGTCTGCGGCGGGCCACGGCTCGCCGCCGACCACTCGGGGCAGGCCACGACGGACACCGCCTGCGGCAGCGATCGGCGCTTCGAGTGCGCTGACGGCGCGCGAGGGTGCGGTCGGGGGTGCGGTCGAGGCACGAGCCGTCGCCGGTGCGCTCCCGGTCGCCGAAGATGCGGGAACTGCTGCCGCGACGGCCGATACCGGCTGCGTCGCCTGCGGAGCGGGGGCCGCCGCGGCGGCGGCGGGAGCGCCGGCGACCGATGGCGGCCAGGGCTCTCCGCCCGGCACGCGTGGCAGGCCGCGACGGATTCGCGCGGCCCCGGCGGTCGCCGCGGGAGCAGGGCTCCTGGTCGGCGCTGCGGTGGCCACGGCTGCCTGATCCACCGCAACGGCGGAATCGGCGGCGGCGACATCCGGCGTCGCCGCATGCTCGACCTCTGTCGACGTCGGAGCCTCGGTTGCCACGGCAACCGCCGGCTCCTCCACAGCCGCCGCATCGGCGGGGGGCCAGGGCTCCCCGCCCGGTACACGCGGCAGACCGCGTCGCAGCATCCGCGTCGCCATGGCTACTTCTTCCGCGCCTCGAGGGCGGCGATCACCTGCGGCACCACCGCGAACACGTCGCCGACGATCCCGAAGTCCGCCACGTCGAAGATCGGCGCCTCGGGGTCCTTGTTGATCGCGACGATGTTCTTCGACGTCTGCATGCCGGCACGATGCTGGATGGCGCCGGATATGCCGAGGGCGACATACAGCTGCGGAGACACCGAGACACCGGTCTGGCCGACCTGATGCGACTGCGGGATGTACCCCGCGTCGACGGCGGCCCTGGAGGCACCCACCGCGGCACCGAGCGCATCGGCGAGCTCTTCGACGAGCACGAACTTCTCCTTCGAGGCGAGACCTCGACCGCCGGAGACCACACGCGTGGCTCCGCGCAGGTCGGGACGGGACGAGGCGACCTCGACCGCCTCGACCGGACCGGCCGTCGCCGCGACCGCACCGGACGGGGTGACGTCGAGCACCTCGACCGAGTGCGACGGCACGGCCTCGGCGCGCGCGTCCACCGCGCCCTGGCGCACCGTGATCACCGGAGTGCCGAACGTGGGTGCCGAATCGACGAGGTAGGCCCCGCCGTAGACCGAGTGGTGGACGACGACACCCTCGTCATCGCGCGACACTCCGACCGCGTCGACCGACAGTGCGCTCTTCGTGCGCACCGCGAATCGTCCGGCCACGTCGCGTCCGGAGATCGAGTTCGAGATCAGCACGGCGTCGGGGCGCACCTGGGCGGCGGCCGCCTGCAGGGCGTCCACGATCGGCACGGTCAATGCCGTCGGCTCCCCGTCGGCGGTCAGCACCACCGATGCCCCCGCCGCAGCGGCCTGATCCACCGCGGCCGGACTGCCGCCCACGATCAGCGCGACCGGCGTGCCGATCGTCGAAGCCGCGCCGATGAGCGCCGCCGTGCTGCTCGCGACGTAGCCGGAGGGGTCGACGTCGACGAGGACGAGGATCGGGTTCTCGGAGGATGTCATCTCACACCAGCCTGTTCTGCACGAGGTAGTCGACGAGCTTGTCGGCCGCGTCACCCTCATCGGTGATCTTCACGCCGGCCGCCCGCGGGGGCTTCTCCGACACAGTGGTCATGATGGTGCGCGGAGCGACGGACGGATCCGCCGAAACGTCGAGGTCGGCGAGCGCGAGCACCTCGAGCGGCTTCTTCTTGGCCGCCATGATGCCCTTGAAGTTGGGGAACCGCGCGTCGGGAAGCGCCTCGGTGATCGAGATCACGGCGGGCAGCGGCGCCGAGACCGGCTGGCTGCCGGCATCCGAGCCACGGACGCCCGAGACGCCGTCGGCGGTGATCTCGACCGACGTGAGCGCGGTGGCCTGCGCGAATCCGAGGTGTTCGGCCAACATCGCGGGAATGACGCCGCCGGAACCGTCGGTCGACAGGTTGCCCGTGATCACGAGGTCGGGGGCGCCGCGGCGGATCGCGGCGGCGAGGACCTCGGCGGTGAGACCGAGGTCGGCACCGACGAGCTGCTCGTCGGCGATGTGCACGGCCGAGCCCGCACCGATCGCGAGCGCCCGGCGCACGGATGCGGTCGAGCCCTCCGGAGCCATCGAGACCGCCACCACCTCGGTGCCGTCGTTCTTGTCGGCGTAGCTGAGCGCCACTTCGAGCGCCCGCTCCGTGATCTCGTCGAGGACCACGTCACCCGCCGCACGATCGGCGAGGCCGGTCTCGAGATTCAGCTTGCGATCGCCATAGGTGTCCGGCACCTCTTTGACCAGGACGAAGATCTTCATCGATTGCTCCTCACGACTGCTGCAATTCTAGACCGCGATACTGAGTTCCAGCCCACCTGCGACTGAGACTCATGGATGTCCACAGCGGATGCGTCGCGCGCCGTCGCCGCCCCCGCGCTCGCGCCACTACCGTAGAGAAATGGCCCGACCCCGTCCGCTCCCCATCGATCCGCTCGCCGAGGCGAAGCGGCAGTGGCTCGCGCACGGCTGGACGGATGCCGCGGACGGCATGGCCCTGGTCACTTCGGTCATGCGGGCCCAGCAGCTGCTGCTCGCCCGTGTCGACGCGGCCCTGAAGCCCTTCGCTCTGAGCTTCGCCCGCTACGAGGTGCTGCGTCTGCTGGCTTTCAGCCGCGCCGGCAGCCTGCCCCTGTCGAGCGTGGTCGCCCGCCTCCAGGTGCACCCGACCACCGTGACGAGCACGGCGGAGCGCCTGGTGCGCGACGGTCTGGTCGCGCGTGAGCCGCACCCCCATGACGGACGCGCTGCGCTGCTCGTGCTGACGGAGTCCGGCCGGGAACTGGTCGAGCGCGCCACACAGGCTCTCAACGCCGACGTGTTCGCCGAGCCCGGTCTGAGCCGCGACGACGCCGCCGAGCTCGTCGCGATCGTCGCCCGGCTGCGCAAGGACGCCGGCGACTTCGCCGATCCGCGTCCGCAGCCCGAAGCCCTCTGACATGCCCCGGTTCGCGCTCGAGACGATCATCAGCGCGCCTCCTGCCGAGGTGTTCGCCGCATCGCTCGACCCGGCACTGCACGTGAAGAGCATGGCCCGGTTCAGCGAGACCATGGTCGAGGCGCCGGCCGGCGGCGTGTTCACCGAGGGGACCACCGCGACCTGGCGGGCACGCCACTTCGGCGTCCCCTTCCGCCTGCGCTCGATCGTCTTCGACATCGATCCTCCCCACGCGTTCTCGGATCGGCAGATCTCCGGTCCGTTCGCGGCATTCCTGCACGAGCACCGTTTCGAGGAGCATCCGGCCGGCACGCTCATGCACGACACCGTGACCTTCCGCTCGCCGTTCGGCCCGCTCGGCCGAATCGTCGACGCGATGTTCCTCGGCGGGTACATGCGCCGCCTCATCATGGAGCGCAACGCGATTCTCGCCGCGGAATTCGAGGAACCCGGGCGTACCCTTTCGGCATGAGCGAACTGCGCCTGCACACCGTCCTCACCGGCCGCGGCCCCGCTGCGGCGATCCTCCTCAGCGACGAGCAGGTGGCCTCTCTCGGCGCCGGCAAGGCGTTCCCGGTCGCCGTCACGATCGGCGGACGCACCGCCCGCCTGCGTCTGGCGCGGATGGGCAGCGAGAACATGATCGGTTTCAGCAAGGCCGTGCGCGCCGACCTCGGACTCGAGATCGACCAGGAGATCGACGCCGTGATCCGGGTGGACTCCGCCGAGCGCACGGTCGACGTTCCGGCCGAGCTCGCCGCGGCCCTGGACGCCGACCCCGCGCTGCGCACCGCCTTCGACGCCCTGTCGTACACCGCACGCAAAGAGCACGCGAGGAGCGTGGCCGAAGCGAAGCAGGAGGCGACTCGCGAACGTCGCATCACGAAGATCGTCGACGCGCTCCGCGGCTGACTGCTCCCCGATTCCGGCAGACATCTCGTCAGGCACTCGTCTCGTCAGGCACTCGTCTCATCAGGCACTCGTCTCGTCACACGCTCAGCGGTTCTGGAAGTCGGGCGCCCGCTTCTCCCGGAAGGCCGACATGCCCTCCTTCTGGTCCGCAGTGTCGAACAGCGCGGCGAACGCCTGCTTCTCGTGAGCCAGCCCCTCGGCGAGGGTCGTCTCCATCGCGGTATCGAGCGCGGCCTTCGCGGCGTATACCGACGGCAGCGACTTGGAAGCGATCGTGTCGGCCAGCGTCGTCGCCTCGGCGAGGAGATCGGATGCCGGCACCACGCGCGACACGAGCCCGGAACGCTCCGCCTCCTCTGCGCCCATGAAGCGCCCGGACAGCACCAGCTCGGCCGCCTTGTAGTATCCGACCGCACGGATCAGGCGCTGCGTACCGCCCATCCCGGGGATCACTCCGAGGTTGATCTCGGGCTGCCCGAACTTGGCGTTGTCGGCCGCGAGGATGATGTCGCACATCATCGCCAGCTCGCATCCCCCGCCCAGGGCGAAGCCGGAGACCGCAGCGATCACGGGTGTGCGCACGGCCGCGAAGTCGTGCCAGACACCGAAGTGATCGGTCCC
Organism: Microbacterium maritypicum MF109; assembly: GCF_000455825.1. Classification (GTDB taxonomy): domain Bacteria; phylum Actinomycetota; class Actinomycetes; order Actinomycetales; family Microbacteriaceae; genus Microbacterium; species Microbacterium maritypicum_A. Next base: position 17,627 of record NZ_ATAO01000201.1, on the reverse strand, counting down.
CAGCATCTGCGCCGCGGACATGCCCTCCATCTCCTTGATGTCTGCACCGGCGGCGAAGGCCTTCTCGGAGCCGGTGACGACGATCGCACCGACGCCCTCGTCCGCATCGAAGGCGAGCGCCGCTGCGGTGACCTCCTCCGCGAGCCGACTGTTCAACGCGTTCAGCGCTTCCGGGCGGTTCAGGGTGATCCACCCCACCCGTCCGCGCTGCTCGACCAGGATCGTCTCGTACTCGGTCATGTCGCCCTCTCCGTCGAAGTACCGATCATCACACGCGGTCGTCGCGGATGTCGGTGATGATGCCGGAGAAGTCTCGCGTCGCGCCGTCGCCGGCCGCGAAGACGGCGTAGATCTCCTGGGCGAGCCGGCCCATGCGCGCATCGGTCGAGGTCTGCTCGATCGCCTGCAACGCGAGCCCGAGATCCTTGGCCATCAGCGCGCCGGCGAAGCCCGGCTGGTAGTCGCGATTGGCCGGGCTCGTGGGCACCGGGCCCGGCACGGGGCAGTTCGTGGTGATCGACCAGCACTGGCCCGAGGCCTGCGAGACGACGTCGAAGAGCGCCTGATGCTCGAGTCCGAGCCGCTCCCCCAGCACGAACGCTTCGGCGACCGCGATCTGCGAGACCGCGAGCACCATGTTGTTGCAGACCTTGGCCGCCTGTCCGAGTCCGGGACCGCCGCAGTGCACGATGCGCTTTCCCATGATCTCGAGCAGCGGCAACGCCGCGGCGAAGTCCTCGTCCGAGCCGCCGACCATGAACGCGAGCGTGCCGTTCTCCGCACCGACCACTCCGCCCGACACCGGAGCATCGACGTTGCGGTGACCGGCGGCGAGCGCGAGAGCGTGTGCAGCGCGCGCTTCGTCGACGGCGATCGTGGAGGATTCGATGAAGAGGGTGCCGGGTCGGGCCGCCGCCAGCAGTTCCGTGCGATAGGCCTCGATGACGTGCTTTCCGGCGGGGAACATCGTGATGACGACGTCGGCCTCGGACACCGCGTCCGCGCCGCTCGGGGCCACGCGGATGCCGGCCACCCGCGCCGCCTCGACGGCGGCGGGGACGAGGTCGAAGCCGTGCACCTCGTGACCGGCTTCGACGAGGTTCTTCGCCATCGGCAGTCCCATATGGCCCAGGCCGAGGAATGCGACGACCGCCGTCGACGAGGAGGCGTTCATGATGCGCTCCGCGTCTGATCCCCGCCGCTGCGCTGGACCGACGCGGAACCCGCAGGTCGCAGCATCTCGCGTCCGACGATCAGTCGCATGATCTCGTTCGTCCCTTCCAGGATCTGGTGCACGCGCAGATCGCGGACCACCTTCTCGATCCCGTAGTCCTGCAGGTAGCCGTAGCCGCCGTGCAGCTGGAGGGCGCGGTTGGCGACGTCGAACCCGGCATCGGTCGCGAAGCGCTTGGCCATGGCGCAGCGCATCGTCGCATCGGGAGCGTGCTCGTCGACCGCCTGCGCGCCGTCACGCACCATGAGGCGTGCGGCGTGCAGGTCGGTGCGCATGTCGGCGATCGCGAACAGGATCGACTGCTTCTCGGCCAACGGCTCTCCGAACGCCATCCGCTCGTGCACGTACTGCACGGCCTTGTCGAGCGCCCACTGCGCGCCGCCCAGCGAGCAGGCGGCGATGTTGAGCCGTCCGCCGTTGAGCGCCGACATCGCGATCGCGAAGCCGCGGCCCTCATCACCGAGCATGGCGGACGCCGGAACCCGGACACCGTCGAGGATCACCTGACGGGTGGGCTGAGCGTGCCAGCCCATCTTCTTCTCCGGTGCGCCGAAGCTCAGCGCTTCGGAATCGCCCGGGACGAGGAACGCGCTGATGCCGCGTGCTCCCGGCTCCCCCGTGCGCGCCATCACGACGTAGACGGCGGCCTCCCCGGCTCCGGAGATGAACTGCTTCACCCCGGTGAGCACGAAATGGTCGCCGTCGCGCACCGCGCTGGTCGCGATGTTCGCGGCATCCGACCCCGCGCCCGGCTCGGTGAGGCAGTAGCCGCCGAACTCGGACATGGCGGTGAGCTTCGGCAGCCATTCGCCGCGCTGTGCGTCGTCGCCGTAGGTGTCGATCATCCAGACCACCATGTTGTGGATGGAGATGTAGGCCGCGACGGCGGGGTCGCCCTTCGCGAGCTCCTCGAAGATCGCCACGGTGTCGAGGCGGCTGAGGCCGCTGCCACCGAACTCCTCGTCGACGTAGATGCCGCCGAGGCCGAGCTCGCCGGCACGGTTCAGCGACTCCCTCGGGAACAGGTGCTTCTCATCGCGTTCGGCGGCGTAGGGGGCGAGCTCGGTCTCGGCGAACTCGCGGACGGCGCCGATGATCGCCTCGCGCTCCTCGGCGGTGGTGGTGACGGTGGTCATGGTCATCGTGATTCCTTGTGGGAGGTGTCCGGGGCTAGTGCATGGTCGGGATGACGAAGCTGGCTCCATCGCGGATGCCTGCCGCGGGCCACCGGCTCGTCACCGTCTTGGTCTTCGTGTAGAACCGGAAGGCGTCGGTTCCGTGCTGGTTGAGGTCGCCGAATCCGCTGCGCTTCCAGCCGCCGAACGTGTAGTACGCGATCGGGACCGGGATCGGCACGTTCACGCCGACCATCCCGACCTCGACACGGGCCGCGAAGTCGCGGGCGGCGTCACCGTCGCGCGTGAAGATCGCGACGCCGTTGCCGTACTCGTGCTCCGAGGCCATCCGCAGCGCCTCCTCGTAGTCGGCGGCGCGGGCGATCACCAGGACAGGGCCGAAGATCTCCTCGCGGTAGATCGCCATGTCGGTGGTGACGTGGTCGAACAGCGTCGGGCCGAGGTAGAAGCCCTCCTCATGCCCGTCGACCGTGAAGCCCCGGCCGTCGGCGAGGAGCGTCGCCCCCTCGTCGACCCCCTGCTGGATGTAGCCTTCGACCCGTTCGACGGCGGCTCGCGTGACCAGGGGCCCGTAGTCGACGTCGGGTGCGAGAGAGGGGCCGACCCGGAGCTGGGCGACACGTTCGGTGAGCTTGGCCGCGAGGGCGTCCGCCGTCTCCTGCCCCACCGGCACCGCGACCGAGATGGCCATGCAGCGCTCACCCGCCGAGCCGTAGCCGGAGCCGATCAGTGCGTCGACGGCCTGGTCGAGGTCGGCATCGGGCATCACGATCATGTGGTTCTTCGCTCCGCCGAAGCACTGCGCCCGCTTGCCGTGGGCTGCGGCCGTCGCGTAGATGTACTCGGCGATCGGGGTCGAACCGACGAAGCCGACCGCGCGGACGCGGTCGTCCGTGAGCAGGGTGTCGACGGCCTCCTTGTCGCCGTGGACCACGTTGAGGACGCCGGCGGGGAGGCCCGCCTCGAGGAACAGCTCGGCGATGCGCACCGGCACCGAGGGATCGCGCTCGCTGGGCTTGAGCACCACCGCATTGCCGGCGGCGAGAGCGGGCCCCGCCTTCCACAGCGGGATCATCGCGGGGAAGTTGAAGGGGGTGATCGCGGCGACGACCCCGAGCGGCTGGCGCATCGAATAGACGTCGATGCCGGTTCCGGCGCCGGTGGAGTACTCGCCCTTGAGCAGGTGCGGAGCGCCGGCGGAGAATTCGATGACCTCGAGACCCCGCTGGATGTCGCCCTTCGCGTCGTCGACCGTCTTGCCGTGCTCGCTCGCGAGCAGCTCGGCCAGCGACGTCATCTCCTGCTGCACCAGGTCGAGGAACCGCAACAGCACACGAGCGCGCTTCTGCGGATTGGTCGCCGCCCATGCGACCTGCGCCTCTTCGGCGTTCGCGATCACGCGACGCACCTCGTCGGCCGAGGCCAGGGGCACACGGGCCTGCACCGCTCCGGTGCTCGGATCGAACACGTCGGCGAAGCGACCCGAGTCGGGAGTGAGAAGCGATCCGCCCACGAAGTGCGGGATAGTACGAGTCATTGTGTGACATCCCTCCGTGCCGTCGTTGGCACATTGGAGAGTTTACTCGGAGTACCGGATATTTACTAGGACATCCTTGTATCTGCCGATGCGCGCCGCTCGGCTCGTGATCGAGGTTGTTCGCGTCTCGTTCACCACCGCGTCATCTCGCCCGGGTACAACTGCAGGTGCGCGGACAGAGACTCAGACCGGATCGGGTGTCACGTCTACCGCGCGCACGGTGAGCGCTCTCGCTCCCGTCGCGGCTCCCACGCCGCGAGACCCCCGCCGAATCGGGTCGGCGGGGGTCCTCCTCGTTCGGGCGGCGACGGCCTGGACCACGCCGCATCCGAATTAGAATCGACGGTGCGCTGCCACCCCTGGCGCATCCGCTTCGGCGTCCTCACCCCGGACGCCCGTTCCCCCGAGGACCGCACCATGTCCGAACCCCTCACCGTGTCCATCCGCCGCGAAGTCGACCCCGAGCGCATCGTCGAGGCGACCGCCTGGGTGCAGACGGGGGTGAACCTCGCGACGAAGTATCCGGGCTTCCTCGGCTCGGGCTGGGTGCGCGCCGGCGAGGACTCGCAGGTCTGGCACATGCTCTACCGCTTCGCGAGCGAGGATTCGCTCACCGCCTGGGAGCAGTCGGCCGAGCGGGCATGGTGGTTGTCGATGGGCGAGGGCTTCGTGCGCAGCGAGCGCTCCAAGCGTCGCACCGGAATCGAGGGGTGGTTCGACGAGCCGACGACCGGGACGATCACGCTCCCCGCGTCCGACGGCAGCACCGAGACCGTCACGGTCGCGCCCGCTCCGCCGCGCTGGAAGCAGGCCACCTCGATCTGGCTCGGTTTCTTCCCCGTGAACCTGGCCTTCACCTACGCGATGAGCCCTGTGCCGGGCTGGAACGAGCTGCCGATCTGGCTGCGCGTGCTCGTCACCACTCTCGTGCTCACGCCGATCATGGCCTACTGGGTGCTGCCGTTCGTGACCCGTTCGCTGCGGAGCTGGCTCACCCGCTGAGGCGCCGCACCTCTTCCGCATCCGTCACGCGACGGCTGCCCGCAGCGCCCGATCGATCTCGGCCACCGCAGCCGTGAGCGGACCTGGCCGGCGCACCAGGTAGAGGGTGTTGATCGGCGGATCGTCGGTCTCGCGCAGCACGACCAGCCGACCGTCGGCGAGCTCCTCGGCGATCAGATAGGTCGGCAGCACCGTGATTCCCGCTCCGGCGACGGCTGCGGCGGCGAGCGCCCGGAGGTCGGACACGATCAGCGCGGGCTCGCGCTCGAGTCGAATGCCGAACGCATGCCGCCAGTACCGCCGCAGGATCGGTACGTCGTGGGCGTAGGCGAGAAGGGGGACGGCGTCGAGGTCGCCCGGTGCGAGCGCGGACGAAGGAGCGAGACCGAGGGAAGGGGCCGCGACGAGCACGAAGTCCTCATCGACGAGGGCCGCAGAAGGAAGGGCGCGGCCCTTCGGTCGGACGGCGGAGATCACGAGGTCGAGGCTTCCGGCACGGAGCTGATCGAGCAGGTCTTCCGCGAGCCCCGCGGCGACCGTGATCCGTTGCCCCTCCGCGATCATCGACGCCAGCGCGGGCATCAGCACCCGCTCGACGAACTCCGCTGCGCCGCCGATTCGCATCGGGGGCGCCTCGGTCGGCGACGGGCTTCCGAGGGCGAGGGCGAGCGCGTCGAGCGGACCGGACAGGCGCGCAGCCAGGTCATCGGCGCGAGGGGTCGGGAGGATCCCCCGCGCGTGACGGACGAAGAGAGGCTCCCCGATGCTCCGCTCCAGAGCCTGCAACTGCGTCGTCACCGAGGACTGGGCGACTCCCAGCGTGCGCGCCGCCGCCGACACGGACCCGGAGCGGTGCGCGGCGAGGAAGGTGCGCCACAGTGCGAGGTCACGCAACCCATCGCCATTCCGATCACTCATATCGGAAATCTATCGGAATCGGATGCGAGAGCTGTCCGTTGTCCTCGATATCGCATCCTGCACGGCGTCTGCCGTCCGACCCCTCTGGAGCACGCATGTCCTCTGTTCTCTTCGTCGTCACCGCCGCCCGCACCTGGACCCTCACCGACGGCACCGCGCACCCGACCGGTTACTGGGCCGAGGAGCTGCTCACTCCCTATCGCGCGCTGCGCGACGCGGGTCACTCGGTGTCGTTCGCGACCCCGGGCGGCGTCGCCCCCGTCGCCGATGCGTCCAGCCTCTCCGAGGGCGACGCCGAAGCGATCGCCGCGATCCATCAGCTCGCCGCCCCGCTGATCCTGGCCGACGTCGACCCCGCGGACTACGACGCCGTCTACTACCCCGGCGGGCACGGTCCGATGCAGGACCTCGCGGTCGACGAGGACTCGGCCGCGCTGATCACGGCGACGCTCGCCGCCGGCCGCCCGCTCGCGGCCGTCTGCCACGGACTGGCCGCCCTGCTTCCTGCCCGCACCGCAGCCGGAGAATCGGTCGTGGCCGGACGCCGCATCACCGGGTTCACCGATGAGGAGGAGCGCATCGGCGGCCTCGCCGACCGCGCACCCTTCCTGCTCGAGAGCGAACTGCGGGCACGGGGCGCCGAGCTCGACATCGCCGCCCCGTGGAGCGACAACACCGTGATCGACGGCCTGCTCATCACCGGTCAGAACCCGCAGTCATCGGCATCCGCCGCCCGCGCGCTCATCGCGGCGCTCTCCTGAGCCGTCGCCGGCGCCGCGATCATCGCGGCGCCGGTTCTGCTCAGGCCCCCGATTCCCTGCCGCTCGTCTTCGCCTTCCCTCCGGACTCCACCAGCGAGAGCGGATCCGCGATGTCTTCCAGCGACTTCCCCGCGGCGCTGACCCCGAAGACCCCGCAGACGATACCTCCGAACATCATGATCGCCGCGCCGAGCACGTAGCCCCCGAACAGCGGACCCCGGTCCCCGCTCTCGGCGCTCTGACCGATCAGGGCGCCGTAGAGCACCGGCGCGATCGCTCCGACCAGCTGCCCGATCGAGAAGATGTACGAGATGACCTGGCTCCGGAGCTCCAGCGGGAAGATCTCGCTGACCGTCAGGTAGGCCGCGGAGGCGCCGGCCGAGGCGAAGAAGAACGAGGCGCACCAGAATGCCGTGTGCGTCGCGGCGTTGAGCACTCCGGCGTTGAACAGGAAGGCGCTCACGAGAAGGATGAGGCCGGCGAGCATGTACGTGCCGAACAGCATCCGCCGCCGACCCCAGGTGTCGAAGAAGTGCCCGAGGATGAGCGCGCCGGCGAGGTTTCCGACCGCGAACACGATGAAGTACTGCGATGCCGACGCCGGCGGGGTGTCGTAGAAGTTCTCGAGCACCAGCGCGTACGTGAAGAAGATCGCGTTGTAGAGGAACGACTGCGTCACCATCATCGTGATGCCCACCAGGGTGCGCCGCGGGTATTTGCGGAACAGCACCTTCGCGATGACGAGGAACGGGACACGGCCGTACTCCTTGACCGTGATCGCCTTGCTCTCGTCGACCGGCGGGATCGTCTTCCCCTCCTTGCGGATGCGCTCCTCGATCTCGTCGACATTGCGCTCCGCCGCTTCCTCGCGCCCGTGGGTCATCTGCCATCTCGGGCTCTCCGGGATGTGTCGGCGCATCCAGATGAGCAGAATCCCGAGAACCGGACCGAGGAAGAAGCTGAGTCGCCAGCCGATGTCCTCAGGGAGGATGTCGGTGTTCAGGAAGAACACGTTCGCCACGGCGCCGAGCGCCGCGCCGCCCCAATAGGTGCCGTTGATCGCGATGTCGACGCGGCCCCGGTACTTCGCCGGGATGATCTCGTCAATCGCCGAGTTGATCGCCGCATACTCGCCGCCGATGCCGGCACCCGCGACGAACCGCCAGATGTAGAAGAACCAGGGCGCGAAGGCGAGACCGGCCACCGCGGATCCGACGAGGTACACCGCGAGCGAGACGAGGAACAGCTTCTTGCGTCCGAGGCGATCGGTGAGGCGTCCGAAGAAGAGCGCTCCGAACACCTGCCCGAGCAGGTAGCACGTACCGGCGAGTCCCACCTCGGCCGGTCCCATCCCGAGCGTCGCGGCGTAGCCGTTGGCGGCGACGATCTGCACTTCGAGGCCGTCGAGGATCCACGAGAATCCGAGTCCCACGACGATCAGCCAGTGGAATCGAGACCAGGGCAGCCGGTCCATGCGTGCGGGGACGAGCGAGCGGACCTCCTTGACGGTGGTGTCGGATGCGGACATGGACCCTCCTTCGTCCGGGACGCGCGTTCGTCCCGGATACGGTCTTACTCCCGTCGCGCTCCCCGGCGCATCCGCTTGACCCCGGGCTGCCGGCACGCTACAGCCCCGAATCGCGCGAATGGCTCCATCCCGGGTGGAGATGGAGCCATTCAGGCGATGGGAACGCGGAGCTCAGGCGGAGACGTGCCGCTCGTCCGGGCCGTCGTAGAAGGACAGCGGACGGATGAGCGCGTTCGATCCGGCCTGCTCGATCACGTGAGCCGTCCACCCCGTCACCCGCGCCGCGACGAACAGCGGCGTGAAGGTCAGGGTGTCGAAGCCGATCAGGTTGTACGCGGGCCCTGAGGGGTAGTCGAGGTTCGGGTAGATGCCCTTGCGCGCGACGAACTCCGACTCGAGCACATCGTAGAGAGCGGCGACCTCGGGGCGGTCGTAGTGCTCCACGAGGGTGTCGAGCGCGGCCTTCATGGTCGGCACCCGAGAGTCGCCCTTCTTGTAGACGCGGTGCCCGAAGCCCATGATCTTGCGCTTCTCGGCGAGCGCTTTGTCGAGCCACGGCACCACGTTGTCGGCCGTGCCGATGTCATCGAAGATGTGCAGCACGGCTTCGTTGGCGCCACCATGCAGCGGGCCCTTGAGAGCGCCGATCGCACCGACCACCGCCGAGTAGATGTCGCTCAGGGTCGAGGTGATCACGCGCGCGGTGAACGTCGAGGCGTTGAAGGAGTGCTCGGCGTACAGGATCATCGAGCGGTTGAAGGCGTCGACCACCACGTCGTCCGCTTCTTCGCCGAAGGTCATCCAGAGGAAGTTCGCCGAGTAGTCGAGGTCGTCGCGCGGCGCGATGAGCTCCTGTCCACGACGGCGACGCTGACCGTAGGCGACGATCGCCGGGAGGGCGGCGAACAGGCGGATGCTCCGCTCGAGGTTCTGCTCCGGACTGCCGCCTGCATCGAGCACGGAGCCGCCGGCACCGGGATCGGAGGCACCGATCAGGCTGACCGCGGTGCGCACTTCGTCCATCGGGTGCGCATCCAACGGCACCAGATCGATCGCGGTCTTGACGTTGTCGGCCAGCGCACGGTGCTTCCGCTCCTCCAACCGGAACGCCGCGAGCTCCTCGGGCGTGGGCAGCTCACCGTTCCACAACAGGTACGCGACGGCTTCGAACGGCTGCGTGTCGGCCAGCTCCTGCACCGGGTAGCCGCGGTACAGCAGGCTGTTCGTCTCGGGGTTGACCTTCGAGATCGCGGTCGTGTCGACGACGACTCCCGCGAGGCCCTTCTTGATGTCCGGCTCGGTCATGGTCACTCCTTCGTGATGGTGAAGTTGAAGACGCCGGAGTCGAAGTGTTTGTACGACTCGTAGTCGATCAGATCGTAGAGATCGGCGCGATGCTGCATCTCGCCGAGCTTCGAGGTCAGATGCCCCTCCTCGTTCAGAGTATCCAGTGCGCGGCCCGCAGCCCCCATCGAGATGCGCAGCAGCGACACCGGCCAGATGACCAGGTTCACTCCCGCGTCGCGCAGCTGGTCGACCGAGAAGAGCTCGCTCTTGCCGAACTCGGTCATGTTCGCCAGGATCGGCACGTCGAGCGCCTCGGCCATGGCCTCGAACTCGGCGAGCGTGCGCATCGCCTCGGGGAACACCGCGTCGGCACCGGCATCCACCAGGGCCTTCGCGCGGTCGATCGCCGCGTCCAGCCCCTCGACCGCCCGGATGTCGGTGCGCGCCATGATGAGGAAGTTCTCGTCACGACGGGCGTCGGCGGCGGCACGGATGCGCTTGATCGCGGTGTTCTCGTCGACCACGGCCTTGCCGTCGAGGTGGCCGCAGCGCTTCGGGTTGATCTGGTCCTCGATGTGCGTGCCGGCCAGGCCCGCGTCCTCGAGCTCCTGGATCGTGCGGGCGACGTTCATCGGCTCGCCGAAGCCGGTGTCGGCGTCGACGATCGCGGGGAGGTCGGTCATGCGGGCGATCTGCTTCGCGCGTCCGGCGACCTCGGTCAGCGTGGTCAGGCCGATGTCGGGCAGCCCCAGGTCGGCGGAGAGCACGGCGCCGGAGATGTAGACGCCGTCGAAGCCCTTCTGCTCGATCAGACGGGCGCTCAGGGGGTTGAACGCGCCGGGGAAGCGCAGCAGTTCACCGCTCGCGAGCCGCTCACGGAACAGCCGCCGCTTCTCGGCGGGGGTGACGGTGGAATACAGCATCAGAACAGTCCTGCCGGCGTGGGTGCGGCCTCGAGCAGGCCGGGCTTCGCGACGATCGACAGCTCACCGACCTCGGCAGCCGTCAGCTCGGGCAGACGCTGCACGAGGGCGAGGAACCGCTCGATCTCGGCCGGCTCGAGCACGGGCTCTGCCAGCAGACGGAACTTCGCGATGTAGTTCTCGCGGGCGAACGGGCGTGCTCCCAGCGGGTGCGCGTCGGCCACGGCGATCTCGTCGACCACTGTCGAGCCGTCGGTCAGGCGGATCTCGACGCGACCGCCGAACGCCTTCTCTGCCGGGTCCTCCGAGTGGTAGCGGCGGGTCCACTCGGCGTCTTCGGCCGTGGTGATCTTGTGCCACAGCGCGACGGTGTCGGCGCGGCCCGCGCGCTCGGGGGCGTAGGAGTCGACGTGGTGCCACCCGCCATCCTGCAGCGCCACCGCGAAGATGTACGGCACCGAGTGGTCGAGCGTCTCGCGCGAAGCGGTCGGGTCGTACTTCTGCGGGTCGTTCGCGCCGGAGCCGATCACGTTGTGGGTGTGGTGGCTGGTGTGGATCACGATCTGATCGATGTTCGCGGGGTCACGCAGCGCCGGGTTCTCGATGCCGAGCTTGCGGGCGAGGTCGATGAGCGCCTGCGCCTGGTACTCGGCCGAGTGCTCCTTCGTGTACGAGTCGAGGATCGCGCGCTTGGGCTCGCCGGCGGCGGGCAGCGGCACGTCGTACGCCGCGTCCTTGCCGTCGAGCATCCAGGCGATCACACCGTCTTCGCCCTCATAGATCGGGGCGGGACTGGTCTGTCCGCGCATCGCGCGGTCGACGGCTTCGACGGCCATCTTGCCGGCGAAGGCCGGAGCGTGCGCCTTCCAGGTCGAGATCTCGCCCTTGCGGCTCTGACGCGTCGCGGTCGTGGTGTGCAGCGCCTGGCCGACGGCCTGGTAGATGGTCTCGACGTCGAGTCCGAGGAGGGTGCCGATGCCGGCCGCGGCAGACGGGCCGAGGTGGGCGACGTGATCGATCTTGTGCTTGTGCAGGCAGATCGCGCGTACCAGGTCCATCTGGATCTCGTAGCCGGTGGCGATGCCGCGCACGAGCGCCCGGCCGTCCTTGCCGGTGTGCTGTGCGACCGCGAGGATAGGCGGAATGTTGTCGCCGGGGTGCGAGTACTCCGCCGCGAGGAAGGTGTCGTGATAGTCGAGCTCGCGCACGGCCACACCGTTGGCCCAGGCCGCCCACTCGGGGCTGGTGCGGTGGTCGAGGGCGGCACCGAAGAGGTTCGCTCCGACGCCGCCGGTGGAGACAGGATGGCTGAACGCCTGCGCGCGGACCGCGTTGATCGGGCCGCGGGTGAGGGAGGCCGCCGCCACCGAGGCGTTGTCGATGATGCGGTTGATGATCATGTCGACGACGTCCTGCTCGACCTCGACCTGATCGGCGGCGACCTGGGCGATCTTCCAGGCGAGCTGGTCTTCCCTGGCGAGGTTCTCGTCGCTGCGGTGCACGCGGACGTGGTGGGTGACAGTCATTTCTTATCCTTCACTGGTGCGGGGGTCGACGGTGGTGCGGGGGTCGACGGTGGTGCGGGGGTCGAGCGAATCGAGGATGCCGGCGAGCGCGTTGTGCAGGTGCACGTGCGTGGCGTGGGCGGCGAGGTCGCCGTCGCGCGCGGCGAGCGCCTCGGCGATGGTGCGGTGCTCTGCGGCGGAGGCGGCGAGGCGGGCGGGCTTGTCGCGGGCCATCCGACGCACGCGCACGAGGTGCGTGCGCACGGTGCGCAGCGCCGAGGCGATGTAGTCGTTGGCGACGGCCGCATCGAGCGCGGCATCGAAGCGGGCGATCAGGGCGTAGTACGCGTCGCGTCCCTCGACGGCGTCGAGATCGACGTGTGCGAACTCGTCCGCGAGTGCCGCGAAGAGCTGCGCGTCTCCTCTGGCGGCGGCGAGACGGGCGGAGCTCTCCTCGAGGGCGCGGCGGATCTCGAAGAGGGAACGAATGTCGTCGGCATCGAGACCCGCCACCACAGTGACCCGCGGCGACTGCTGCACGACGAGCCCGTCGGCGATGAGGCGCCGGAGCGCTTCGCGCATCGGCGTGCGGCTGACGCCCAGCCGCTCGGCCTGCTCGACCTCGCCGAGCACGACGCCGGCTGCCAGCGTGCCGGACTGGATGTCGTCGAGCAGGGCCGCGTACGCACGATCACTCGCGGAGGTGCGTTCGACGGCGATGGTCATGCCCTCAGTGTATACATAAAGCCAGGCTGCGGGCTCAGAACTCTTCCTCAGCCCGCTTCCCGTATACATTATCGGCCGCGGACATCGGCTCCACAGGCACCGGCCCCACAGGCACCGGCTCCACGAACTCCGGCGCCGCGGGTTCGCCCAGCTTGACGACCACCACACCCACGAGCACCAGCACGCCACCGAGAGCCTGCAGCAGGTCGGGGAGCTGTCCGAGCAGCAGCCAGCCGAACAGGAGCGCGGCGACCACCTCGGCGAGCGCCACGAACGAGGCGAGTCGCGACCCCAGCATCCGCGTCGAGGCGATGCCGAGCAGGTACGCGAGCGCGGTCGCGACGACGCCCATCGCCAGCACCGGCACGAACCAGGGCACACTGCCGAACCGGTAGGCGATGTCGTCGGTCGTCCACCGGATCGGCAGCACACCGATCGCGCCGGCCACGGTGAGCCCGAGCGCGCCGAGCAGCAGACCGCTGCCGGCGAGAGCGATCGGCGGCAGCCCGGTGTCGGCTTTGGCCGAGAGCACGAAGTACGTCGCCGCCCCCACCATGGCCCCGAGCGCCCACAGGATACCGGCCACGTTGACGTCGGCGCCGGTGAGGATGTCGAGCATGAGCACCAGTCCGACGAAGGCGATGGCCGCACCGATGATGCTCCGTCGTGTCGGACGCTCCCCCCGCCGCAACCAGAGCCACAGCAGCACCGCGATCGGAGCGGTGTACTCGATGAGCAGCGCCAGTCCGACATCCATGACCGCGACGGCCTGGAAGTAGAAGAGCTGGGTCGCGGCGACTGCCAGCAGTCCATAGGCGAGGATCATGCCCGCGTTGCGCCGCAGCAGCCCCCACCGTCCGCGCAGGGACAGGATCGCGGGGATCAGCAGTACGAGCGCGGCGACCCAGATGCGCGCGGTGACCGCGGCACCGGGCGTCCATCCCGCATCGATGAGCCCGCGCGCCCATCCACCCGACATTCCGAAGGCGAAAGCCGCGGCGATCGCCAGCGGCAGCCCGAGGCGCACCCCGCGGGCGGAGGCGGCCGCCCTGTCACTGCTCACCGTGCTCATGATCGATGACGCTACTCGCGCGCGCTGTAAGATGTCAACATGATCTTCACCGATGACACGGAGGAGGCGCTGCGGTCCGCCGTCTGGCTGGTGAACTCCGCCGAACAGCCGGACACACTGACCGACCTCGACGATGAAGACACGTTCCTCCGCGAGTTCCCGTACACCGGGCGCCTCGACCGCGACGAGCTCGAGGTGGCGTCGCTGCGCGAGCTGCGTCCACGCCTGCGCACCATGCTGCTGGCACCGCGCGACGAGATGGCCGCCCACGTCAACGACGCCCTCGCGGAATCACGCCTCACCCCGGCTCTGCGCCGGCATGACGGCGTGGACTGGCACCTGCACGCCGTCGCCGACGAGCAGCCCTTCGCCGAGCGCATCCTGATCGAGACCGCGATGGCCCTGATCGATGTCATCCGCGCCGACGAGGGGTCGCGTCTCACCGTGTGCGAGGACGACACCTGCCGATCGATCGCCCTCGACCTCTCGCGCAACCGCTCGAAGCGGTACTGCTCGACCACGTGCGCGAACCGCAACGCCGTCGCCGCCTACCGAGCGAGGCTCGCGGCCGAGTGACCCGGCGCTGACTCCGACGCCCTCCCCCCGGCTGCGCGCCCCGGCCCCGGCTGGCCCCCGCGTTCCGGCCCCGGCTGCACGTTCCGGTCCGGCTGGCCTCCGCGTTCCGGTCGCACTTCCTGCCGGGTTCTTCCCGATCAGGCGGCACCAACCGCGACCGGAGGACCAGCAGCCGGCACCAACTGCGACCGGAGGACCACCGCGGACCGCCGCACCGCGCGCAGATGCGCGCCGCGGATCGCGCGCGGGAGCGATCCGCTCTGGACGCCACCTGTCATAACAGGTACAGTGAACCTGTCATTACAGGTTGCGCAGCGCCGCAGCACCGTTACGAGGAGCACCGATGCCCGAGTTCCATACCCCGCCGATCTCTCCGATGGCGATCGCCTTCGACGCCGAGAAGCTCACGCTCTCCCCCGAGGGCCCGACCCTCACCCGGCGGATGTCCGACCTCGAGGGGCTCTTCCTCGACGCAGATGCCTGGGCTGCGGCATCGGCCGGCGAGAACCCCGTGGTCTACACGGTCGTCAGCTCCCCCGTGCCCGAGATCGACCGCGAGCTGCCGCAGTCGATCACCACGATCATGCCCGGCGACACCTCCGGCGAGCTCTGGATGACCAAGGGCCACCAGCACCCGGACCACCAGGGCGAGATCTACCTGGCGTTGAAGGGGCAGGGCGGACTGCTGATGTTCGACGGCGAGCGCACCGAGTGGCTCGACATGCTCCCTGGCACGATCGGCTACATCCCTCCGGGCTGGGCTCACCGTTCCGTCAACACCGGCGACGAGCCCTACGCCTTCCTCGCGGTGTACCCGGGAGGAGCAGGACACGACTACGGCTGGGTGCTGGAGCACGGCATGGGCTCGCGCGCCTACCGCGGAGCCTCCGGCGTCGACCTGCGTCCCTACGCGGAATAGGCTCCGGCCATGATCATCGCGCACGACCTGGGCACCACCGGGAACAAGGCGTCGCTGCACCACGATGACGGCCGTCTCGTCGCCTCGGTCACCGTCCCCTACCCCGCGCACTTCGCCGCGGGCGGGGTCGCCGAGCAGGATCCCGCCGACTGGTGGGATGCGGTCGTCGCCGCCACGCGCGATCTGATCGCCCGCACCGGCACGGCCCCGACCGACATCGCCGGACTCGTGGTGAGCGGCCAGATGATGGGTGCCGTGCTGCTCGACGCCCATGGTGAACCCGCACGCCCGGCGATCATCTGGGCCGACACCAGGGCCGGCGCGCAGCAGCGCGAGCTCGAGGCCGCGATCGGCGCCGAACGCGCGTACGGCATCCTGGGCCACCGCCTCAACCCCACCTACTCCGTCGAGAAGGTCATGTGGGTGCGCGACAACGAGCCCGACAACTGGGCGCGCGTGCGACGCGTCTGCGTCGCGAAGGACTTCATCGTGCTGCGCCTGACCGGGCGCCTCGCGACCGATCGCTCCGACGCGTCGGGCACGAACGCCTACGACCAGGCCACGGGCACGTGGTCGGACGAGGTGCTGCAGGCTGCGCGCCTCGACCCGGCGTTGTTCCCCGAGATCCTGGAATCCACGCAGATCGCCGGCACGTTGACGGATGCCGCAGCCGACGCCCTCGGCCTCCCCGCGAGCGTGCGTGTGGTGATGGGCGGCGGCGACGGCCCGATGGCCGCCGTCGGCTCGGGTGTCGTCGCGCCGGAGGACGGCCCCTACGTCTGCCTGGGCACATCGTCGTGGATCTCGTTCGCGGCCGACGCCCCGCTGCACGACCCTGCGATGCGTACCTTCACATTCGACAACGTCGTGCCAGGCTCGTTCGTGCCGACCGCCACCATGCAGGCCGGCGGCGCCTCGGTGCAGTGGATCGCCGAGGCCCTCTCCCCCGATCCGGCGCACCCCGAGACCGGACGACTGACGGCCGAGGCCTCCGCCGACGTCGACACCGACGATCTCTACTTCCTCCCTTATCTGCTCGGCGAGCGCTCTCCGATGTGGGATCCGGAGGCGCGGGGCGCATTCGTCGGCCTCGCCCGCCACCACGCCAGGGCGCACCTCGTGCGGGCCGTGCTGGAGGGCACCGCGTTCAACCTGCTCAGCTGCATCCAGGCGTTCCGCGAAGCCGGCGCCGTGATCGACCGCATCGACGCGGTCGGCGGCGGAGCCCAGAGCGACGTGTACCTCTCGGTGCTCGCCGACGTGTGGGGTGTGCCCGTGCGCCGCCGGACGATCGTCGAAGAGGCGAACAGCCTCGGCGCCGCGGTGACCGCCGCGGTCGGGCTCGGCCTCACCGACTTCTCGGCCGCCCGCGCCCTGAGCGAGGTCACGGCCGAGTTCATTCCGGATGCGGCACGTCACGCCGTCTATGCCGAGCGGCACGCCCGCTTCGCCGACGCCTACACGGCTCTCGCGCCGTGGTTCGCCGGACGGCCGCGCTGATGGGCGTCATCCTCGTCACCAGCCGCTCGTTCTCCGACGGCGACCTCGACCTGGTCGAGCGCGCGGCGCAGGCGGGTCACCGCATCCTGCGCGGGCCTGCCCACCACGACCTCGACGAGCTGCGGTCGCTGCTGCACGGTGCCGACGCCTGGATAGCCGGCACCGGGTCCGTCACCGACGCGCATCTCGCCGCGGCCCCGAAACTCAAGGTCGTCGCCCGCTATGGTGTCGGCACCGAGTCCGTCGATCTCGACGCCGCGCGCGACCGCGGCATCCCGGTGACCAACACCCCCGGTGCCAACGCCGACGCGGTCGCCGACCATGCGGTCGGACTGATGCTCGCCGCCCTCCGCTTCGTGCCCGACGGCGACCGCCGCGTGCGCGCGGGCGACTGGGGTGTGCGGCGTGGTCGCGAGCTCGGCGCCGCCACGGTCGGCATCGTCGGCTTCGGGCGCATCGGCCAGGGCGTCGCCGCACGGCTGAGCGGCTTCGGACCGCGCGTGCTGGCGGCCGATCCGTTCCTTCCCGACGATGTCGTGCGGGAGCGGGGTGCGGAGCCCGTCTCGCTCGGCGACCTGTTCCGCGCGGCCGACGTGATCACCCTGCACGCTCCGGGCGGGCAGCGGCTCGTCGACGCCGAGCGCCTCGCCGGCATGCGACCGGGAACCGTGCTGGTCAACACCGCCCGCGGCGACCTGATCGACGAAGCCGCCGTGGCACAGGCGCTGCACGACCGCATCCTCGCCGGCTACGCGGCCGACACCCTCGACGGCGATACCGCGGCGCACGACAGCCCGCTGCTCGCGCCGGAACTCGCCGACCGCGTGATCGTCACCCCGCACCTGGGCGCACAGACCACGCAGGCGGTCGACAACATGGGGTCCCTGTCGCTCGCCGACGTGATCGCGGTCCTCTCCGGCGCCGAGCCCGCCCACCCCGTCCCCGCCCCCACCGCTGTCCCCGTCCCCGGCCCCGCCCCCGTCACCGAGGAGACCCGATGACC
>NZ_ATAO01000200.1 GCF_000455825.1 Microbacterium maritypicum MF109 | reverse complement strand
GGACGGCCACCTCTCCATCTTGGCCCTGTTCCTGGACGGCGGCGTCAGGTGCGGGATCAGCGCGTCGACCTGATCGGCCACACCGCGAACGCGCCGAGCACCGACAGGACTATGCCCACGGGGAAGAGCCCGGCGAAGCCGAATGCGATCACGATCAGACCCGAGACTCCGGGGGCCAGCGTCTGGGGCAGGGTGGCCGCGATGTTCACGACCCCGAGGTCTTTCGCGAACGACTGCGCCGAGGGGAGCACCTCGCTC
>NZ_ATAO01000199.1 GCF_000455825.1 Microbacterium maritypicum MF109 | reverse complement strand
ATCTGACGCGCCAGCCGGGTCTGCTCGTCGCGCAGCAGCGCGAGATGGGTTTCCAGGGCCGATGCCTCGCTCGCTGCGGCATCGCTGTCCGATGCGGATCCCAGCACGTCCGCGATCTGCGGGAGACCGAGCCCCAATTCCCGCAGCAGCAGGATGCGCTGCAGACGCACCAGCGCCGGGCCGTCGTAGTGCCGGTAGCCGTTGTGCGCGACGCGCGAGGGCGGCAGCAGGCCGATGTCGTCGTAGTGCCGCAGTGTGCGGCTCGTGGTTCCGGCGAGGCGGGCGATCTCCTGGATCGACCAGTCATC
>NZ_ATAO01000198.1 GCF_000455825.1 Microbacterium maritypicum MF109 | reverse complement strand
GAACATGTTCGACGGCTTCGACCACACGCAGCACAAGGATGAAGTCGAGGAACGCTGGGGGAAGAAGGCCTACGCCGACAGCGACAGCTGGTGGCGCGGGATGACGGACGCCGCGCGCGCCGACTGGCAGCAGCGCGTGTCCGACCTCGGGCGCGACTGGATCGCCGCCGCGGAGAGCGGCATCGATCCGGCTTCACCCGCGGCCCAGGAGGTCGCGCGTCGCCACGTCGAGTGGCTCACGGGCATCCCGGGCACACCCGCCGCCGTCCCCGGCGGAGACGTCAAGGCATACGTGATCGGGCTCGGCGAGATGTACGTCGCGGATCCGCGCTTCGGC
>NZ_ATAO01000197.1 GCF_000455825.1 Microbacterium maritypicum MF109 | reverse complement strand
CCGGCGCCCGCTGCGCCGGTGCACGGGCATGAGATGCCGTCGACGTTCGCCTCGCAGGCCCCGGCCGCACCGGTGATCGCACCGGTCCCGCAGGGCTACGCGGCACCCGCCACCACCGCGCCGGCAACCGCCACCGCGCAGGGCGCGGCGTTCGGCATCCCCACCGCATCGTCGTACACCCAGCCGACGCAGCCGCTCGACGGCGGTGCCGGCCTTCCGGGCGAGGGGACGAAGACCAAGGAGCAGAAGCCTCGTAGCGGCGCGAAGTTCGCCGCTTTCATCGTCGCGGCCGCTCTGGTCGGCGGGGTCGCCGGTTTCGGCGGAGGCGCTCTGCTGAACGGGCTCCAGGACCAGCCCTCCTCGGGCACGGCGACCGGGCCGCAGACGGTGACCGTGAACAACCCCGGTTCCGTCAACGAGACCACGGCTGTCGCGACCGCCGCACTTCCGTCCGTCGTCACCATCGAGGTGGCGGGCTCCGACCAGGCAGGCAGCGGATCCGGTGTCATCATCAGCGATGACGGCTACGTGCTCACCAACACGCACGTCGTGACGCTGGGCGGCGCTGTCGCGGATCCGACGATCCGGGTGACCACGTCCGATGGACGCATCTTCGAGGCGACCGTGGTCGGCACCGACCCGATCTACGATCTGGCCGTGATCAAGCTGAAGGATGCCAAGGGGCTCACCCCGATCGACTTCGCCGATTCCTCGAAGCTCAACGTCGGCGACACCGCGGTGGCGCTCGGAGCCCCGCTCGGGCTCGCGAACTCGGTCACGACGGGCATCGTGAGCGCGCTGAACCGGAGCATCCAGATCGCTTCCTCCGCTCTGCCCGACTCGTCCTCCGAGGACGCTCCGAACCAGCAGCAGACGCCCGATCAGGGACAGGGCCAAGGGCCGTTCCAGTTCGACATCCCGGGCAGCGGCACGCCGCAGACCTCGGACTCCATCTCGATCGCCGTGATCCAGACGGATGCCGCGATCAACCACGGGAACTCCGGTGGTGCGCTCGTGAACAGCAAGGGCGAGCTGATCGGTATCAACGTGGCGATCGCGAGCTCGGGAAGCTCCGAGGAGTCGGGCTCGATCGGCATCGGCTTCGCCATCCCGTCGAACATCGCCAAGCGGGTCTCCGACGAGATCATCGCCGACGGTGCGGCGACGCACGGCCTTCTCGGCGCCTCGGTCCAGGACGCGTCGAGCGTGCAGGGTGCCACCGTCTCCGGCGCGTACATCGCCAAGGCGACGGACGGCGGCGCTGCGGCTGCGGCCGGCATCCAGGAGGGTGACGTCGTCACCACGTTCAACGGAGTCCCGATCACCAGCGCGAGCGATCTCACCGCTCAGGTGCGTGCGGCGGCGGCCGGCAGCGATGCCAAGGTCACCTACGTGCGCGGCGGCAAGCAGTATGACGTCGAGGTGAAGCTCGGCGAACTCGCCGGCTGAAGCCCACCGCGCGCCGAGAAGGACGCCACCCCGCGATAGGCTCGCGGGGTGGCGTCCTTCTCTTTCGGCACCGGCAATGCGGCCAAGCTCCTGCGGATCCCGCTGTATGCCGTCGGACGCATCGGCACGGTCCTCCTTCCGCGCGGTCGGCGCTGGGTCTTCGGCTGCGGAGCCGGGGTGGGCGACGGCGCCCTCGCACTGCAGCGCTTCGCATCGGCGGCCGGCCACGACACGATATGGCTCACATCGTCGGAGCGCGAGGACCGGGATGCGGCGGCGCTCGGCATCCGGTCCGCGCGCAAGGGCGGGCTTCGCGGCTGGTGGCACACAGCGCGGGCCGGGGTGCTCGTCGTGACGCACGGGCTCGGCGATGTGAACCGCTACGCGAACGGCGGCGCCTTCGTGGTGCAGCTCTGGCATGGGATCCCCCTGAAGCGCATCGGCCTGGACTCGCCCGCGACGACCCAGGTTCCGAATGTTCCCGGCGCAGCGCTGCTCCGCCGTGCCGTCGGCATCCTCTACCGCGCGGCGGCCCAGCGCATCCGAGTGCTCCCCGCGGCTTCGCACCGCGCGAGAGGGCGTCTGGAGTCCGCCTTCGGACTCGGGGGCGACCGCGTGGTGGTGACCGGAGAACCCCGAGTCGACGTGCTCTCGCGTGGTGCGGTCGACGAGGTGCGGTCGGCGGCATCCACTCTTCTCCGTGCAGTGGCGGGAGAGATCCCGGAGACGGCGCGCTCCATCCTGTATGCGCCCACCTGGCGTGACGGTGCCCCCGACCCGGCGGTTCCCACTGCCGACGAGTGGATCCGCATCCTCCGGCTCCTCGAAGAACGTGACGCCGTCCTTTTCGTACGCTCGCATCCTCTCGGCGAAGGCGGGTATGCGCCGCCACTTCCGAGCAGGCGGGTGCGCGCGCTCGGGGCCCCAGTGCTGGCGGACGTGACGCCGGCGCTCGCGGCATTCGACGTGCTCGTGACCGACTACTCGTCACTCGCGTACGACGTCGGTCTCCTGCGCATGCCGGTGCTCTTCCTGGCCCCCGATGCGGAGGAGTACGCCACCACCCGTGGGTTCTACGGTCGGTTCGACAACGTCGCGGGCCCGGATGCTGCCGCTGACTGGACGGAACTGCTCGCGCAGCTCGACGCCCTTCTCGCAGACGATGCCGTCCGCGACGGGGCATCCGTCCGTTCCGCTACGCTCAGCGCGGAGATGCACGCGTATCGGGACGGACGCAACACCGAACGCGTCTATCAGGTCATCCGCGCACGGGGGATTCCCGCGCCGAAGGGAGCAGTATGACAACGGCCCGCATCGATGACGCGGCGGAGGCCCTGATCATCGAAGGGACCGGTCAGCGACCGGAGACGGCCGACCTGCGCGGACCGCGGGCGCACGTCGAGGCTCGTATCAGCGGAGGCGGCGCGACCTGGAAGGCGACGTTCCCGCTGCAGGCATCGCGTTGGGGCGGGCCCTCGCTCCCGCTGCCGACCGGCTCCTACGAACTGCGGATCGCCGGCGCCGACCTCGACGGCGTGCGCATCGCTCCGGTGGTGCTCACCGGGGTGCGCATCGCCGTCGATGCCGGTGTCGTGCGCATCGCCGCGCCGATCGATCCGGTGTACGAGACGGCGGAAGGACGATCCACCCTCGAGGAGAGGTACGTCGCACAGGTGGGAGGCACGGAGAACGCCGTGTTCTTCGAGAGCTTCTACGGACGCAGCGTCGGCTGCAACCCTCGGGCCATCGACCGGGAACTGGCGGCGCGAGCCCCCCAGGTGCGACGGTATTGGAGTGTGGTCGACCTCTCCGTCGAGGTGCCGGAGGGCGCGATCGCGGTCGTCGAGGGCAGCCCGCAGTGGTGGCACGCACGCGGAGCCGCTCGACTGCTCGTGGTGAACGACTGGCTGCGACGGCGCTTCGCTCGCAAGCCCGGCCAGAAGGTGCTCCAGACCTGGCATGGCACACCCCTCAAGCGGCTCGCGCTGCACCGTCCCGGTTTCGATCCGCGCCGGATGGCGGCGGTCGTGAAGGAATCCCGGCGCTGGGACGTCCTGCTGGCGCAGAACCCGTATTCCGAGCGCATCCTCCGGAAGGCGTACGCCTTCTTCGGGCGACCGATCTGGGTGGAGGGATACCCCAGGAACGATGCGCTCACGACGGGTGATCCCGTCGCGGTCCGTGCAGCGCTCGGCATCGGCCCCGATGAGCGGGTGCTGCTCTACGCGCCGACCTGGCGTGACGATCGCGCCGAGATGGTCGACTTCGTCGACGCGGAGCTTCTGGCACGCCAGGCGAACGCCGTGGTCCTCGTTCGCGGTCACTCCCGCACTCTGGAACAGGGGCGGGATCTCGCCGGTGCACGGGTCATCGATGTGACCGGCTACCCGGAGACGGCGCGGCTGCTGCTCGCCGCGGATGCGCTGATCACCGACTACTCCTCGGTCATGTTCGACTTCAGCGTCACCGGCAAGCCGATGTACTTCCTGGTGCCCGACATCGATCACTATCGCGGACAGCTGCGCGGTTTCTACTTCGATCTCGCGGAGAGGGCGCCCGGTCCGCTCGTGCGGACGCAGGAGGAGCTCACCGCTGCCCTCGACGACGAGCGCCATGAGGCGACGTATGCGGATCGCTATGCCGCCTGGCGTCAGCAGTTCAACGCTCGCGACGACGGTCATGCCGCGCGGCGCGTGGTCGACCGCATCCTGGACCTCGGGTTCGTCACGGCCTGAGCGCGGCGGGGCGCGAGCACGCTCGCGTGGAACACCTCCGGCGAGAGATCTCGTCAGCGGGGGCGTCAGCTCGACGGTTTCCGTGCGAGGGGGTCAGGGCAGCGGGGTGTTGCGGGTGCCGAGACGCGAGGCGTCCACGGTGTCGTGGGCTCCCCGGAGCACGCCGCCGAGGAAGCCCAGACCCCAGGAGATGTGCATCGTCGGCAGGACGAGGAGCGTCCACATCCGCTGTCGCACGCCCCCTCCGCCGGGAGCCAGCGCGACGCCGAGGATGAGCAGCAGGTAGAGGGCGAGCGGTCCGTACACGAGAAGGGAGGCGACCATCGAGGCCACCCCGGTGAGCACGCCGGTCACCTGCAGGACCCCGACGAGGACGGCGAGGGCGACGACCACGACAAGCGCGGGCGGGGCGAAGTATCGAAGCCCGTTGCTCCGTCCGAACCGCCGAACGAGCTCGCCCCGCCAGGCCCCGGTGGCACGGAACTGTCGGGCCAGACGCAGCCAGCTCTCCCGTGGCCAGTAGGTGACGGACAGGTCGGGGTCGAACCAGACCCGATGACCTGCCTGGCGGATCCGGAGGTTGAGCTCCCAGTCCTCGCCGCGTCGAATCGACTCGTCGAACAACCCGACCTCGTCGAGCACGTCACGCCGCATCACGCCGAGGTAGGCCGACTCCGCCTCGCCTTCCTGGGAGCTCCCGTGATATGCGCCACCACCGAGCCCGACCGGCGAGTTGTACAGACGCGCCACGGCCTTCTGGAAGGGGGTGCGTCCTTCGGCATGCATCACGCCGCCGACGTTCGCGGAGTCGGTGCGTTCCAGGGTCTTCAGCGCCCGAGCGGCGTACCCGGGGGAGAGCTCGGAGTGCGCGTCCACGCGCACGATCGTGTCGTAGCGGCTTGCGCGGATCGCGGCGTTCAGGCCGACGGGGATGTGCGCCGCAGGATTGTCGACCAGCCGGATGCGGTCGTCCGCGTCGGCGAGCCGTCGCGCGAGCTCGGTGGTGCCGTCCGTCGACGGCCCCAGCGCGAGCACGAGTTCGGTGGGAGCGTCGACATCCTGTGCGAGCACCGACGCGATCGCGTGTTCGAGGTATGCACGCTCGTTGAGCACCGGCATCACGAAGGACACCCCGGGCCGGGGAGTGGGGAATTCGTCTGCGGGCACATGACGATCATGGCACGGCGTCGACGGACGTTGCCTGAGGGTGTGGGAGGGGCAGACCTCGGGTACGTGGCTGGGGCTCAGCCGGAGGAAGCGACGCGGACGAACTATTCTGGAGGGATGGGTGCACTGTCTGACGCGAAGAAGGCATATCGTCTGCTGAAGCGGGCGCTCGCGTCTCGCACCGCGGTGCAGCGTGTGCGGCGGCGTCTCGCCGAGCGCGAACCGCTTCCGGCCGATCATTTCAAGGTCGCGGTCTACTTCGCCGACGGCGCGGTGAACATGTACCAGATGCGCCAGTGGTACCGCCCGCTCGCCGAGCTCTCGAAGCGCTGGCCCGTCGTCGTGCTCTCCCGCCAGGCGACCGGGACCGAGAAGCTGCTCGAGGAGGATTCGCCGCCCGTGGCTTTCGTGCCGAAGGTGCGCGACATGGAACGCTTCATCGCGACCCAGGACATCCGCCTGGTGCTCTACGTGAACCAGAACACTCGGAACTTCCAGATGTTCCGCTACGGGCGGCGTTGGCACGTGTTCATCAACCACGGCGAGTCCGACAAGATGTACATGACGACGAACCAGTACAAGGCCTACGACTACGCGTTCGTCGCCGGACAGGCCGCCCGTGATCGTCTCTCGCGCACGCTGTGGGACTACGACGTCGACCGCCGCACGATCGAGATCGGTCGCCCGCAGGCCGATCATTACGCCGGCACCCTTCCGTACACTCCCGATGAGCGCACCGTGGTGCTCTACGCGCCGACGTGGGAGGGAGACCGACCCAGCGCGCACTACGGTTCGATCGCATCGCACGGCGAGGTTCTCGTGTCTCGCCTGCTCGCGACCGGCGCCCACCGTGTCATCTACCGTCCCCACCCTCGCAGCGGGGTCGTCGACGAGGAGTACGGAGCCGCGCACCGACGGATCGTGGCTGCGATCCATGCGGCGAACACGGCGGACCCGAACGCACACCACATCTACGATGCAGCTCCGGAACTCGGTTGGCAGCTGACGGCGGCTGACGTCGCGATCGTCGACATCTCCGCGATGGTGTACGACCGGCTTGCGGCGGGGAAGCCGCTGATGATCACGCGTCCGACCGACGAGCAGGCATCGATCGACACGCAGGGCTACCTGGCGGACTGCGAATGGTTGACCGCCGAGGCGGCGGCCGACATCGTGGCCGAGGTCGACCGCGTCCGCGCGGATGAGGCTGCGATCGCCCGGTTGCGGATGTGGGTCCAGCACTATTTCGGTGACACGACGCACGGGGTGGCCACCGCGAAGTTCCATGCGGCTGTCGACGGCCTCATGCAGGAGTGGGAGCGCTGGCAGGCTCACGAGGTCGGGACCGTTCGAACCGACGAGGATGACGACGACGACGAGGAAGCCGACGAGGACTCCTGATCATGGATCTCCCCCTCGCGCGTGCGATCGCCGCTCGTCTCGATCTGGTGGGTGCCACCGGCTCCACGAACGCCGATCTGCGCGCGCACGCGTCCGATGCCGACGCGTGGCCGCACCTGGCGGTCCTGGTCACGCACGACCAGACGGCCGGACGTGGCCGCCTCGACCGCACCTGGACGGCACCCGCGGGCGCGGCCATCGCCGTCTCGGTCCTGCTTCGGGCGCTTCCCGCCGATCCTGCCGCGCGCGGGTGGATTCCGCTCGCCGCAGGGGTGGCCATGGCGGAGGCGATCGCTGAGCAGCTTCCGACGCACGACGTCGCCGTGAAGTGGCCGAACGATGTCCTCGTGGATGGACGCAAGATCTGCGGCATCCTCGCGGAAGCGACGACGGACGCCGTCGTTCTCGGCGCCGGCGTGAACACCGCCATGACGGCCGAGCAGCTTCCCGTGCCGTCGGCCACGTCGTTCGCCGCACTCGGCGCCGTCGCGGAAGACGATCTCCTGCTCTCCAGCTACCTCGAGAGACTCGACGGCCTGCTCTCCGCGCTGACCGTCACGGAGAACGCGGTCGTGAGCGGTCTGCACGGCGCCGTGTCGGCGCGGTGCGCGACTCTCGGGCAGACGGTGCGGGTATCGCTGCCGGCTGGACGCTCTCTCGAAGGAGTGGCGACGGCGATCGACCCGGACGGTCGTCTTCTCGTCGAATCCGAAGGTCTCGAGCACGCGATCTCTGCGGGGGATGTCGTGCACGTGCGCCCGGCCGGAAGCTGACACGCCGCCGCACAGACGGCTTTGTCGCAGATCACGGGCACAATGGTGGGGTGACCCAGC
Source organism: Microbacterium maritypicum MF109 (assembly GCF_000455825.1). Taxonomy (GTDB): domain Bacteria; phylum Actinomycetota; class Actinomycetes; order Actinomycetales; family Microbacteriaceae; genus Microbacterium; species Microbacterium maritypicum_A. The sequence continues at coordinate 9,187 of NZ_ATAO01000197.1, read as the reverse complement.
CTGTGACGCTCGGCGGGCGGCCCCTGATGCCGCCGCCCGGTACGCCTTCGGAGGAGCTGCTGATCGCGCGCTTCCGAAGCCACGCACGTCGGCTGTTCTGGTCGGCTCTCGTCCTCATCGCCACCTTCGGGGCGACGGCATACTTCTTCGGCAACCTCCCGGCGGGGTTCGAGGACTGGATGCTCCTCGCCGCGGCGGGTGCGCTGTTGCTGTTCGCCGTCGTGCTGCCGTTCATCGTCTGGTACTCGCGGAGCACCATCGTCACGACGCGGCGGGTCATCGTCCGCCAGGGGATCGGTTCTCGTCGGCGCCATGAGATGTCGCATGCCCGGGGCTACACGATCGCCGTTCGGCGGGGGCCCTTGCAGCGGTTGTGGGGGTCGGGCACTATCACCCTCTCGAACGGCGTCGACGCGCCGTTGCGACTGCCGAACGTGCCGAACGTGACTCTGGTGCACGAGACTCTTGCCGACCAGATCGAGGTCGGGCAGATCCTCGCCCACCGCGACGCGCAGGCCGTCGGCGACTGAGTTCCCTCGCCGGGCATGCCGCGGAGCGAGCCGGCGCCGGCGACGCCCATCGGCAACCGGTCGTGCGCGCCCGGTCGCGTGCGGAAGAATGGGTGCAGACGAATGGAGGCGGCACATGGCGTTGCGTGTTGGCGTGATCGGCGGAGGACAGCTGGCCCGGATGATGATCGCTCCGGCGGTCGAGCTCGGGATCGAACTGCGGGTGCTCGCAGAGGGGGAGGGGATGTCTGCCGAGCTGGCGTCCACCGCCGTGGGCGACTACCGCGATCTTGATACGGTGCGGGCTTTCGCGGCCGGCGTCGATGTCGTGACCTTCGACCATGAGCACGTGCCGCAGGACGTTCTCCGACAGCTGGTCGCGGACGGCGTCTCCGTGCACCCGGGGCCGGATGCGCTCCAGTACGCCCAGGACAAGCTCGTGATGCGCGCGCGCCTCGCAGAGCTGGGGATCCCTCAGCCCGAATGGGCGGCTGTGCGCACCGCCGCCGAACTGCAGGCCTTCCTGGACGAGCACGCCGGAGCAGGCGTGGTGAAGACGCCACGCGGAGGCTATGACGGCAAAGGCGTGCGGGTCGTGCGTGCGGCGGAGGAGGCACAGGACTGGCTGGCGGCGCTCGCCGACGGAGACGCCCTGCTCGTCGAGGAGCTCGTCCCGTTCGTGCGTGAGCTCGCCCAGCAGGTGGCGCGTGGCGTCGGCGGCGAGATCGTCGCCTACCCCGTCGTCGAGACCGTTCAGCGCGACGGGGTATGTGCCGAGGTCATCGCCCCGGCTCCTGCCGCGACCGAGCGTTTGGTGGAGGTCGCGGAGTCGATCGGTCGCACCATCGCGGAAGGTCTGGGCGTGACGGGCATGCTGGCGGTCGAGCTGTTCGAGACCGACGACGAGCGGATACTCGTCAACGAGCTCGCGATGCGTCCGCACAACAGCGGCCACTGGAGTCAGGACGGCGCCGTCACCGGCCAGTTCGAACAGCATCTGCGGGCGGTCGCCGATCTTCCTCTCGGGAGCACCGCGCCGCGCGCCGCGTGGTCAGTGATGGTGAACATCCTCGGCGGCCCGGCCGAAGGGACGTTGGACGAGCGCTTCGGGGCCGCGATGTCTGAGCACCCGCAGGCGAAGATCCACACCTACGGGAAGGCGCCCCGGCCCGGTCGGAAGGTCGGCCACGTGAACGTTGCAGACGATGATCTCGACGATGCGGTCTACGTCGCCCGTGCCGTCGCCGCGCACTTCGTCTGATCAGATCGCATGTGGCGGCTCTTCGCCACACATGCGCGGCAAGTGGTGTGCCGTTCGGGGAATCTCACAGCGGCAGACCGTACCCTGATCTGGTGACCGAGCCACTGCATTCTTCCGCCGAGCCCCTGGTCGGCGTCGTGATGGGATCCGACTCCGACTGGCGCGTGATGAGCGATGCGTCTCAGGCGCTCACGGATTTCGGGATCCCCCACGAGGTGGAGGTCGTCTCCGCGCACCGCACACCCGACAAGCTCATGTCGTACGCGCGCGACGCGCGTTCACGTGGCATCCGCGTCATCATCGCCGGTGCCGGGGGAGCCGCCCATCTGCCCGGCATGCTCGCCTCCATGACACCGCTTCCCGTCGTCGGCGTGCCGGTGCCGCTCGCATATCTCGACGGCATGGATTCCCTGCTGTCGATCGTGCAGATGCCCGCGGGTATCCCGGTGGCGACCGTGTCCATCGGCGGGGCGCGCAACGCCGGTCTGCTGGCCGCGCGGATTCTCGGAACGTCGGATGAGGCTCTCGCCGATAGCGTCGAGGAGTACGCACGTGCGCTCGAGGCGCAGGTCGAGGAGAAGAACGAACGGCTGAAGGGTTCACTGTGACTCTTGCGCCTCCGCGCGCAACACGGCGCCCGCTCATCGAGACCCGGCCGCTGCGGCATCCTGATCCCGCCGATTCGGGGACGATGGTCAAACGCGGGTGGTGGCTGATCGCGGTGAACCTCCTGGTTCCGGGCTCCGCGCAGGTGCTCGCCGGCAACCGTCGCCTCGGGCGATTCGGTCTCGGTGCCACGTTGCTCTCCTGGTTCCTCGCGATCGTGGCACTGGGCCTCGCGCTCTTCGCCCGCCCTGTCCTGCTCTGGCTCACGATCGGTGGCGGGTTCTTCTCCGCCGTGGTCCTGACGATCGTGCAGGTGCTGCTGGTGGGGTACGTCGTGCTCTGGGCCGTGCTCACCTTCGACACTCTCCGCCTGGTGCGACTCGTGAAAGTGCCTGGGCCGTCCCGATTCGCCATCCCGGTCGTCGCGTTGGTGCTGTTGGGACTCGTGGGAGGCGGCGCAGGCTACGCTGCGACCGCCGTCGGATCGGTGCGCAACACGATCGGCTCGATCTTCGGACAGAGCGGACCGAGCGTGCAGCCCAGCGACGGCTACTACAACATCCTTCTCCTCGGCGCCGACAGTGGTGACGGGCGCGATTCGATGCGGTTCGACAGCATCTCGGTGGTCTCCGTGAACGCCGACACCGGGGCTGTCACGATCACCGGTATCCCGCGAGAGCTTCCGAATGCGCCGTTCAGCGACGGCAGTCCGATGCAGGAGCTGTATCCGAACGGGTTCGAAGGCCATGGCTCATCGACCTGCGGCTGGAACGGCTGGATGAACCATGTACGCAACGCCGCGGAGGTCTGTCGAGAGGATGGTGGCACCGGCCTCTATCCGGATGCCAAGGCCAACGGCTCGGAACCCGGGATCGAGGCGACGAAGGACGCGGCGGAGGGAGTTCTCGGAATCGAGATCCCGTACTACGTCTTCGTCGACATGCACGGCTTCGCAGAGCTCGTCGACGCTCTGGGCGGCGTGGAGATCGACGTCACCGAGCGTTTGCCGAAGGGCGGCCCGCCGGAGGGATGGACGGGCAGCGATGTGAACGAGTGGGCTATCGGATGGATCGAGCCCGGCAAGCAGCGCATGGATGGCGATACGGCGCAGTGGTACGCCCGCTCGCGGTACACCACCAGCGACTGGGATCGCATGAAGCGTCAGAGAGAGCTGCAGGCCGCGATTCTGGCGCAGTTCACCCCGCAGACGGTTCTCACGCGTTTCAACGAGGTGGCCGCGGCGGGGACGGCGCTGATCAGCACCGACCTTCCCTCCGACAAGCTCCCGGAGTTCTTCGATCTGATGCTCAAGGCCAAGGAGCAACCGGTCACCTCGATCGAACTCACACCCGAGACCGGCGTGGACGAGCACCAGCCCGACTACGCATTCATCCACGAGATGATCCAGCAGAAGCTGCATCCTCCGACGGAGACGCCGACTCCTGAGCCGTGACCCCGGGTGTCCCGGAGCGGCGGAATTCTGTGCTGGTCCGTGCCCGCTGGAGCGCGAGGTCAGTGCGCATGACAAAGCCCACGGTCGCCTCCCGAAGGAGAGCGGCCGTGGGCTTCCGGTGGGTTCCACCGGATGCACCAGACGACGGTGATCGGAGGGGGAGGGATCACCGTCGTCCAGTCGACCACCGCACGAGGCGGCAGCCGGACCTAGGCGCGCTTGCGGCGTGCAGCTCCGACCGCGACGAGTGCTCCGCCGGCGACCAGCGCAGCTGCTCCGCCGCCGAGGATCCACGGCGAGACGTTCCCGCCCGTGAGGGCCAGCTCGATACCCCCGCCGGTGAGCGGCAGCTCAGAACCTGCGGCCGCGACTCCAGGATCGTGGTCGCAGCTCACGGCAGCATCGTGGCCGTGCGAGACCGTGATCGTCGCCGTGTACGCACGCGAGCCGTTGAAGGCGACGGCGTAGGAGCCCTCTCCGTCGGACGGCGGACGGAACGTGAGCGTCAGGCTGCCGTCTCCGGCAGCGGTGTTGCCGGAGACCGCGGCTTTCCCTGCGTTGTAGCCGGAAACCGAAACGTTCACGTTCTCGGACGGCAGGAAGTAGCCCGGTCCGAACACGATCGTCGAGGCTTCGCAGATGTCGATGATCGGATCGCCGACCTTGGCGCCGGGAGGCGTCGGATACGAGTCGGACGACGCGGACGGAACCGTCGGCGCAGCGGTTGCGACGGTGGGCGCGACGAGTACGAGCGCGCCGGCGGCAAGGCTGATGGCAGCCAGTTTCTTCAGCATGATTTCTCCCCAGAATTTCACGCGGAATCGCCTTTGGATACACCCCTGCATCCAACTGCGTGACGTCGTCCTGCCCCCACGGCAGGATTGCGGACGTCAGATATTCCCCAGTGAGTCGACAGTACCCTATCGAGCTGTTAATGTCACGAAGCGCATCGGAGCGGTGATCGACTCGTGACGGGGGTGTCGATCAGCGGGGTGTGCAGCACTTCGGTGAGACGCTCACCTGCGCCGGTGCCCTGGAACTCGATCGTGATCGTGGTCGATTCTCCGGGCGCGAGGGAGACCTCGTGCTGCACCGCCGATCGATCCCCGATCATCGCCGTCTGCACGCCCTCCTCTGCGCCGTCCCGATCGATATGCGACGGTGTCGACCCCTCGGGGCCGTATACGGCGATCAGAGTGCGCACCGTTCCTGCCGGTACGCCGTAGAAGCCATCGGCCGTGACGTAGGCGGGCAGGGTGGTCGCGGCGTCGGCGGGGGCTGTGTTCGTCCACGTCACCCGCACCTGCGTGGTGGGTGTTCCCTGGCACGTGCCGACCGATGTCGAGATGGCGGCGCGGGTGTAGTAGTCCATCTTGCCGCCGGTGGTGTCGTTCATCAGCACCCCGACGGAGGTCGTATCGGAGGTGTTGTCGGGGATCGTCCCGCCCAGGGCGGAAGCCGCGAGCACGGTCTCCTCGGGCTCGTGGGCACTCCAGATGCGGATGCGTCCCTCGGCCGCCGAGTCAGAGAGAGCTCCGAGCAGTGCGCGCGGTTCCGCGCGGGACAGGGCGGCACCGAACAGGGCTCCAGCGGCCTGAGCGAAGATCTCGTCCTGTACCGCGGGATCGGGGACGGCAGCGTAGATCTCCGACAGGAGGATGTCGGTGATGTTCTCGGACGTGGCCGTGAAGGGGCCGAACGTGAGATCTCCGGTCGCGGCGATCAGATGCTTTGCGACGACGGCGTCCACGGCGATGACGCCGTCCACGGTCCCGCCGAACCGTCCCTCCCACCGCGCGGCGATGGCGGCGCCGGCCTCACGGAAATCAGGGATGCTGGTGAGATTCTGCAGATATCGGCCGGGGCGATCCTCGAACAGGGCGATCGTGGAGTCGCTGAGAGGCAGGCCGGTCTCCAGCGGAGGAAAGTCCCGAGTCGATGCCTGGGTCTGAAGCGAGATGTTGCCGCCCTCGGCATGCAGCAGGGCGATCGATCCGATGATCCCGCCCGAGGATCGCAGCTCCGCGTTGTTCTGCATCGCGAGCACATAGTTGCGCGGGCCTTCGCCGCCGAGCATCGTCGGCAGCAGCACGGCGGCGCCGTGGAGCGAGCCGACGACGGTCGCCGCCTCGTCGACCGATGAACGCATGGTGCGGATGGCATCGGCGAGCGGGGGGAGCGTGGCGTCCGCGTCGATGCGTCTGCCCTTCGACTCCGCGGTGCCGAGCGCCGTGTCCGCGGCGCCGAGCGGGCCGGCGATCTCGGCGAACGGTGCGAGGTCGATGGTTCCGCCGGCGAAGCCGAGGCTCGCCAGGTCGAAGTCCGCGGCAACATCCAGGAGCGGCGTGAGGGCGTCGTTCGACACATCGTCGGCGATCTCGGCGATGTCGCTCACAGCGCTGAAGTTCGGTCCGATCCAGGGGAGGGCGCCGAAAGCGTGCCACACCGGGTCGGAGGTCAGGGCGTGCGCAGACTCCGCGTTGTGAGCGATGCTCCGCGCGATCGGCCTCGCGCCGTCGAGATCACCGGTAGCGATCGAGGCCTTCAGCTGCGAGGCACCCTTCGCGACCTGCTGAAGGTCGTTCACGGCGCCGATCCCGCGGACGGTGACCCAGCCGACGGCGATGAGGAGAAGGGTCAGCAGAATGCCGACGGTCCACCCGATCCATCGGCGCCGGACGGGAAGTCGACCATCGCTCACCCGAGCATTCAAGCATGAACCGCTGCGGCCGTGGTGGGCGAAAACTGTGCGAACGCTGACACTACGGCGGCGCGGGCGCTGACCTCACGGGGGGAGCGGCACAGCGGGGATAGCCTGTGTGCATGGGTGCTCGACTGCGTGTTGTTCTGGATCAGCTCGTGGATGTCGTCGATGCCGATCACGCGGACGCCGCGGTGGGAATCACCGCCGGCCTGGTCGCGACCGCCCCCTCCGGTTGCGCCGTGGACGCCATCGTTCCGGCCGGCGCGTCCGTGCCTGTGGCGGGAATAGGGGACATCCGCACGCTCGGGATGGGGCGTCGTGAACTCGCCGCAGCCTGGCAGCTCGGGATCGCTCCGGGTGTCGGCGGCGGACTCATCCATTCGCCGACGCTGATGGCGCCCCTTGTGCGCCATGATCGGGTGCACGACAACCACCAGACCACGGTCACGGTGTGGGATCTGCGAGCCTGGGATGCGCCGGAGCTGCTGTCCAAGGGGAATGCGGCCTGGCAGCGAGGCATGCTCCGTCGAGCTGTGAGACATGCCGACGCGGTGGTGGTGTCGTCTCACGCCGTGGCTGAGCGTCTTTCGGAGCTGGCGAAGATCGGCGACCGCGTTCGGGTGATCGCGGGCGCACCGCCGCAGGGATTCGACGTTCCCTTCGACGCTGCTGCGCGTCGGAACGCGCTGTCGCTGCCCGACCGCTACATCGTGGTCAGCGGATCTCCGTCGGGACTTGCCGACGGCATCCGAGGTGCGGTGGCCGCGGGGCTCGACGCGGTGGTGTTCGACGCTCCCGAGGGGTCGGAACCACACTATGTGGAAGTCGCCTCTGCCGCCGGGCTGCCTGAGCGGCGCGCGCACGTCCGCGGGGTGCTGTCGATCGAGGATCGCGCCGCCATTCTCTCGGGTGCATCCGCCTATGTCGCCACCAGTGCCGTCGCCGGGTGGCCGTGGCGCGCCGTCGAGGCGATGGCACTCGGCATCCCGGTGGTGGCAGTCGACAGCGGGTCGCACCGTGATGTTCTCGCAGACGGCGGGGTGCTCGCTAGCGCCGATGAACTCTCCGAAGCCGTTGCCGCAGCTACCGGAGACTCCGCGACACGCCTCAGTGTCCTCGCCGCTGACCGTTCGCGAGCGTTCTCGTGGGCGAGCGCAGCTGAGCGGCTCTGGGCCCTTCACGCCGACCTCTGATTGGCTGAGAGCCACCTGCGCATACGTGCGACACGCCGGAAACTTGTGGTGCGATCCCGGCAACAGTGGCATCATCCCGCAACTTCCGTCACACTGGTCACATGTCTCGACGTGCCCCACGCTCGCGAAACACCCTGAGGACCGCCCGTCTCCTCACCTGTTTCCTTGCTGCCTCCGCCCTGGTCCTCGGCACCGTGGCCCCCGCCACTGCTGCCACGGCGTCGGTCTCCTTGAGTGCTCCGAGTACGTCTCGAACGATGGTCGACCCCGCCGCGAGCGGGATCGTCAAGACGACGCTGGCCGGCTTCACGCCTGGCAACCTCATCAGCGATGCCGTGTTCACGGACAAGACCACGATGACCGAGGCTCAGATCCAGGCATTCTTCAACAGCAAGGTGTCACGGTGTCAGGGGGGAAGGGACGAGAACAACGAGCCGATCGTGTGCATCAAGGACTTCACGATGAACACCGTCACTCGTCCGGCCGACGCTTACTGCAGCGGGTACTCGGGGGCGGCGAACGAATCGGCGGCTCGCATCATCTATCGCGTCGCGCAGGCCTGCAACATCAACCCGCAGGTGCTTATCGTGATGCTCCAGAAGGAACAGGGGCTCGTCACTCACATCTGGCCCAGCGCATGGCGCTACCGGATCGCACTCGGGCAGGGATGTCCTGACACCGCGCCCTGCGACCCGAACTACATCGGGTTCTTCCATCAGATCTACGGCGCAGCACGTCAGATGCAGATCTACATGGAGGGCAAGTGGTTCCAGTGGTATGCCCCGGGCAGGACCTGGAACATCCTCTACAACCCCAACGCCAACTGCGGGAGTTCACCGGTGTACGTCGCCAACAAGGCGACGTCGGCTCTCTACTACTACACGCCGTATCAGCCCAACGCCGCTGCGCTCAACGCCGGATACGGTCTGGGAGACGGGTGCTCCGCGTACGGAAACCGCAACTTCTACAACTACTTCACCGACTGGTTCGGATCCACCCAGGTCTCGTCGGGCCTCGCCACGGCGACGGCAGCGATTCAGGGTGAGTACCTGGCGCAAGGCGGTGCTGCCGGGCCCGGAGCCCCGGTCTCCGACGTCACTCGTCTGCAGCAGAACGGCGGGGGCTACGGGCGTGCGTTCTCCATTGCCTCGATCTACTGGACGGGATCCTTCGGAGCGAAGACGGTGTGGTCCGGTCCGCTCCGGGAGTACTACTTCGCGCGGCAAGGCGCCGACGGGCCCCTGGGGTGGCCCGTGCTGAACCAGCAACCGCTCACACAGGGCATCGGGCAGCTCTTCTCCGGAGGATCCGTGTATTCGGGCTCCAAAGGTACGTTCGTCGTCGCGGAACCGTTGCGCTCAGGCTATTTCGCACAGAACGGTGCGAACGGTGAACTGGGGATGCCTACTGCCGATCAGGTGTGTGCGGGTGGGGTGTGTTCTCAGACCTTCGAGGGTGGGA
>NZ_ATAO01000196.1 GCF_000455825.1 Microbacterium maritypicum MF109 | reverse complement strand
GGACGGAGATGGGACGGGGATGGGGGACGGAGATGGGACGGGGATGGGGCAGGGGCGGGGGTGGAGGGGAACGGGCGGCGCTCTGGCGGCGTACAGGGGGCGGGTGACAGAATGGACCTCGGCGTGCCCGAGTCGCATCTTCCCCGACGCCCGCTCGATCGAGCGAAGGGTCGAAGGACCGCCGGGCCCCTGGACAGCGTCCGCCGCGCCCGTCCCACGAGGAGAGCACCCATGTCGACGCCTGAAGCCGCCGTCTCCACCGCCCCCGCCCGCACCGCGCACCACCGCCGCTATCTCATGTGCAAGCCGGAGCACTTCACGGTCAACTACTCCATCAACCCGTGGATGGAGCCGACCAAGCCCACCGACACCGCCAACGCGGTCGCGCAGTGGCAGAAGCTCCACGACCTGTACATCGAGCTGGGCCACGAGGTCGAGCTCATCGAGCCGCTTCCCGGCTACCCCGACATGGTCTACACGGCCAACGGCGGATTCCTCATCGACGGTCGCGCCTACGTGCCCGAGTTCCGTTTCGTCGAGCGTCAGGGCGAGTCGCCGGCTTTCGCCGACTGGTTCCGTGCTGCGGGCTACGACACGGTGATGCCGAAGGAGGTCAACGAGGGCGAGGGTGACTTCCTTCTCGTCGGCGACGTGATCCTGGCCGGTACCGGCTTCCGCTCCACGGGCGACAGCCACCGCGAGGTCGGCGAGGTCTTCGGGCGCGAGGTCGTGTCGCTCAACCTGGTCGACCCGCGTTTCTACCACCTCGACACCGCGATCGCCGTGCTCGATCCGGTGCAGGGTGTCGAGAACGGCGGCCCGGAGCGCGCGAACATCGCCTACCTCCCCGGCGCCTTCGACGACGCCAGCCGTGCGATCCTCGAGGAGCGCTTCCCCGACGCGATCCTGGTCTCTGACGAGGACGGTTCGGTGTTCGGCCTGAACTCGGCGAGCGACGGCTACAACGTGGTCATCTCGCCGCGGGCGAAGGGCTTCGAGAAGCAGCTGCGCGAGCGCGGCTACAACCCGATCATGGTGGACCTGTCCGAGCTGCTGCTCGGCGGCGGCGGCATCAAGTGCTGCACGCTCGAGCTGCGGGGTGCGAAGTGACCGCGGTCGACGAGACCACGGGAACAGCGACCCCGGGTACAGCGGCCACGGCGGGAGAGGCGGGCACCGAGCCGCACGTCGCCCACAACTACCACCCGCTGCCGGTGAACATCGCCCGCGCGGAGGGTGCGTGGGTGACCGACGTCGAGGGCAAGCGTTACCTCGACCTGCTCGCGGCGTACTCGGCCGTGAACTTCGGCCACCGGCATCCGGCCCTCGTCGCCGCGCTCACCGAGCAGCTCGGCCGGGTCACGCTCGTCAGCCGTGCGTTCCAGAGCGACCGGCTGGAGCCGTTCGCCGCGGCGCTCGCGGAGCTGGCGGGCAAGGATCTCGTGCTGCCGATGAACACCGGCGCCGAGGCCGTCGAGACCGGCATCAAGGTCGCCCGCGCCTGGGGCTATCGCGTGAAGGGCATCCCCGAGGGCAAGGCGCGCATCATCGTCGCGGCCGGCAACTTCCACGGCCGCACGACGACGATCGTCAGCTTCAGCGACGACGACACGGCGCGTGACGACTTCGGCCCCTACACACCGGGCTTCGATGTGGTGCCGTACGGAGATGCGGATGCCATCGCCGCTGCCATCACCGACGACACGGCGGCCGTGCTGGTCGAGCCGATCCAGGGCGAGGCCGGTGTCGTGATCCCGCCGGAGGGCTACCTCCGCCGCATCCGCGAGATCTGCGACGAGAAGAACGTGCTGTTCATCGCCGACGAGATCCAGGCGGGGCTCGGCCGCGTGGGCGAGACCTTCGCGTGCGATCGTGAAGGCGTCGTGCCCGACCTGTACCTCCTGGGCAAGGCGCTCGGCGGCGGCATCCTCCCGGTATCCGCCGTGGTCGGCGACGCCGACGTGCTGGGCGTCATCCGACCGGGCGAGCACGGGTCGACGTTCGGCGGCAACCCGCTGGCCGCGGCCGTGGGCCTGCGCGTGGTCGAGATGCTGCAGACCGGTGAGTTCCAGGAGCGGGCGCGCGCACTCGGCGCCCACCTGGAGCAGGCGCTGCAGCCGCTGATCGGGCACGGCGTCACGGCCGTGCGCATCGCCGGGCTCTGGGCCGGCGTCGACATCGATCCCGCGAAGGGCACCGGGCGTCAGATCGCCGAGAAGCTGCTCGAACGCGGCGTGCTCGTCAAGGACACGCACGGACAGACGGTGCGCATCGCTCCGCCGCTCGTGATCCGCGCGACCGAGCTCGACTGGGCGGTGGAGCAGCTCAAGCTCGTGCTGGGCGCCTAGGCCCGACGCGCAGAACCCTACCCGCGCGGCTCGACGCGACACGAGCAACGCCACCGCAGGGGAGGGCCGTCTCTGGGGATGGACGGCTGGCGGTGGCGTTGCCCTCGTGCACGCTCAGGCGGGCGGGGAATCCGGATCGAGCGTCTTGAGGGTGTCCTCTTCGGCGGCGTTGTCCGCGTCGAGCTGATCCTCGGTGTGCTCGTCGCCACCGAGCGCTGCGCGATGGCCCTGGCCGGCGTCGCCCTGGATGGCGCCGCCCGTGGATTCGCCGCGCGAGCTGTCGCCCTGGATGGCGCCGCCGGTGCCGTCGCCCTGGCCGGAGTCTTCGTCCGGTGCTCCGACGCCGGGCGCGCCCTCTGCCGGATCCTGCGGATGGGGGGTGCGTTCCGTGTTCTCGTCCATGCACAGACGGTACGACCGGTCGCCCCGGGTCGTGCAGGGCGTTGACAAATACCGCGACGAGGGTCAGTCTCCGAGGTCGCGCTTCTCGGCGGTGCGGATCGGCGTGGTCACGGCGGCCTCGTCGCTGAACTCGATCGGGTCGACCTCGATCACGCGAAGCGGGCGGGTCTCGTCGAGCGTGAGCAGGAACCGGCGGTTCTCGTCCCGGCGGAGTCGGCCGGAGGTCGCGACCCAGATCACCCCGATCGCGCAGGCCACGAACCCGGCCGTGCCACCGAGCATGATCGCGGCCCGCGGGCCGAACGTGTCGGCGACCCATCCCGCGATGGGGGCCCCGATGGGGGTCGAACCCATGATGACGGCCATATACAGGGCGAGCACGCGTCCGCGCAGAGCGGGGTCGGTCGTGATCTGCACGTAGCCGTTGGCGGTGGTGAGCAGCGTCACGATCATGAAGCCGGTGAAGGTCAGAGTGACGGCGTAGGAGGCATACGTGGGCATGGCCGACGACACGAACGCGGCGATGCCGAAACCTCCGGCAGCGAGGATCACCACGCGCACTCTGGCGCGATCGCGCCGGGCGGCGAGGAGCGCCCCGATGAGGGATCCGATCGCGAGCACCGAGCTGAGCACGCCGTAGCCGTCGGCGCCCGCACCGAACTCGAGCGCCATGGTCGAGGCGAAGATCGGGAAGTTCATGCCGAAGGCGCCGATCAGGAAGACCGTCACGAACACCACGCGCAGGTCGCTGCGCCCCCACACATACCGGAACCCGTCGGCGAGCCCGCCGCGATTGCGGTTCTTCAGACGCGGGGCGAGCAGGCTGCGGCGCATGAGCAGCAGGGCGAGCAGCATCGCCAGGAACGTCGCCGCGTTCACGATGAACACCCAGCCCGAGCCGATCGCCACGATCAGCAGGCCGCCGACGGCGGGTCCGACCATGCGGGCGAGGTTGAACGACGCGGAGTTGAGGGCCACCGCGTTGGAGGTGTCGCCGGTGGAGACCATGTCGGAGACGAACGCCTGTCGAGCCGGAGCGTCGAACGCGTTCACGATGCCGAATCCGAGGGCGAAGCCGAACATCATCGGCAGGGTCATGAGGCCGCCGAGCAGCAGCGCGCCGACCGCGATCGCGAGGGCGAGCAGCGCCGACTGGGTGGCGAACAGGATGTGCCGCCGGTCGAAGCGGTCGGCCACCCACCCGGTCAGGCTCACGAGCACGAGCGGGGGCCCGAACTGCAGGGCCATCGTGACGCCCATCGCGGTGGCGTCGTTGTCGGTGAGCTCGGTGAGCACCACCCAGTCCTGCGCCGTGGCCTGCATCCAACCGCCGACGTTGGAGATCAGGGCGCCCGCGAACCAGATCCGGTAGTTGATGTTCGCGAAGGAGCGGAACATGGCGCTCATCGCTCCACCACCCGCCTCATCAGGGCGCTGGCTTCACGCAGCGTGGTCAGCTCGGCCTCGGAGTAGTCGACCTCGCGCAGCATGTCGGCGAGCAGCTCGTCGCGACGGCGGATGGTCTCGACGACGATCTCGCTCCCGGCCTCGGTGATGTCGACCTGCACGCGGCGGCGATCGTCCTCATCGGGGGTGCGCACGACGAAGCCCTGCTCTTCGAGGCCGTTGATCGTGCTGGTCATCGACGGTGCGGTGACGCGCTCGCGCTGGGCGAGGGTCGAGATCGTACGGCGTCCGTTCATGCGCAGGTCGGCGAGCACCGCCAGCTGCGCGTCGCTCATCGAGTCGGCGGCGCGGGCGCAGCGAAGGCGGCGGGCCAGCCGGAACGTGGCCATGCGAAGGTCTGTGGCGGTGAGGTCGAGGGATTCATCAGACGCAGACATTACTTAGATAGCCTATCTAATTTTCCGGATGCCGGCAGGGGAGCGGGCACAATGGAGGGGTGACCCGATCGCTCGCCTTGGAAATCGCCGTGCAGGACCCCGCCGGAGTGCGGATCGCCAAGGAGGTCGGCGCTGCACGCGTCGAACTCGCCACCGCCCTCGCCCTCGGCGGACTGACCCCGTCGCCGGCGACGCTCGAACTCGCCGTCGAGGCGGCAGGAGCCGACGGCCCCGAGGTGCACGTGCTGATCCGCCCACGCGCGGGTGGATTCCACTACGACGACGACGAGCTGGCGGTCGCCGAGCTCGACGTGCGCCGTGCGATCGCCTCCGGTGCCTCCGGTGTGGTCATCGGTGCCCTGGATGCCGACGGGCGTCTCGACCTGTTCGCGATGGCGCGTCTGCGTGATGCGGCCGGGGGAGCGCCCGCCACGCTGCACCGTGCGATCGATGTGACGGCCGACCCTGTCGCGACACTGCAGAGCGCCCGCGAGCTGGGCCTGCGTCGTGTGCTCACGTCCGGGGGAGCGTCCGCGGCGATCGACGGCATCGACACGCTGCGTGCCCTCGTCGCCGCAGCCGAGGGCGAGATCGAGATCATGGCGGGCAGCGGCGTCGACGTGGCCAGCGCCCCGGTTCTGGCGGCGGCGGGGGTCGATGCGATCCACTTCTCCGCCAAGCGCGCCGTGACCCAGGACGGCGGCGTGCGCATGGGCTCCGCCTCCGACGGGGTCGGCGGATACGAGGTCACCGATCGCGACATCGCCTTCGCGATCCGGGATGCCCTCGCGCGGTAGCCGCCCGCCTCGCCCGGTAGCCGCCCTCTCGCGTGATGGGTAGGCTCGCACCGTGATGGATACCCGTGAGTTCACCGATGCCTATGGCGTCGACATCGTCTACGACGTCCATCCCGCCGAGGGGACTCCCCGCGGCGTGGTGCAGCTGCTGCACGGCGTCGGCGAGCATGCGGGGAGGTACGGCGCGCTGATCGCGGCGCTCACCGCTGCCGGTTTCCACGTCTACGCCGATGACCATCGTGGACACGGTCGCACCGGCATCCGTCAGCACGGCGGCCCGGAGAAGCTCGGCCGTCTGGGCAAGGGCGGGCTGCGCGCGGCCGAGGAGGCCGTCTGGCAGCTGACGGGCATCATCCGCGACGAGAACCCCGATCTGCCCCTCGTGCTGCTCGGTCATTCCTGGGGTTCGTTCCTGGCGCAGATGCTCGTCAACGACCACCCGGAAGCCTGGGACGCCGTCATCCTCTCCGGCTCGGCACTGCGGATGCCGGGGTCGCTCAACGCCGCGCCCCTGAACGCGCGCTGGGCAGGCGAGGGCGCGACCGGTCTCGAATGGCTCAGCCGCGACCCCGCCGTCTGGGCCGCGTTCGATGAGGATCCGCTGACCACCGACGTGCCGCTGCTCAAGCTCTTCGGCCCGATCGAGGCCGCGAAGCTCTACGGTCGTCCGGCCAAGGACCTGGGACACGACATCCCGATGCTGCTGCTCGTGGGTCGCGACGACCCGGTGGGTGGACCCCGCAGCGTGCACAAGCTCGCCGACGAGTACCGCAGCCGTTCCGGTCTCACCGACGTCACGACGCTCGTCTACCCGGATGCGCGGCACGAGATCTTCGCCGAGCTGCAGCAGGAAGAGGTGCGCGCCGACGTGCTCGCCTGGCTCGACACGCACATCCCCGCGCGCTGAGACTCACGTCGCCATCGGCGAGACCCACGGCCCGCGCCCATACCCACCGTGGCGCGCGTACGTGAACATGGGTGTCGGCGGAGAGCGTGGGTCTCGGTGTGAGATCTTTCCGACGATGCCGGTATGACGCGGCGTTACGCGCGGTGAAGGCGTGTGACACGACCGCCTCGCCGGCCGCGGAGCCCCCGTAGATTCGGGGCAATATTCCGCGCATGAGCGAGGAGAGCCCCCGCTGTGCGGTTCCCTCGCCGGGAGGGAGCGCTCCGTTGAGCTTCGTGAAGGACTGGCAGGACTGGCACGCGTCACGCGAGCGCTATGCGGGCTCGGAGTACGGTCCGTCGGCGCTCGAGTCGACGAACTGGCTCATCACCGAAGCGGCGGCCGTCGACGGCATCCCCGGGCTCTGGGCGCTCACCGGCGACGGGGGTATCCGTGGCAGCGAGCTCGGCCAGGCGGGATCCACCGTCGTGCTGCGCGGAGGCGAGAGCATCCGTCTCGGCCGGCGTGAGCTGCGGGTGTTCGAGCGCCACGGCACGCTCGCCCTGCGTGTGCTGAATCCGGCACGCCCGCAACGCGAGTGGTTCACGGCGATCGACGCCTACGCCCCCGATGAGCGCTGGCGGCTGCCGGCCGTGTTCGAGGAGACCCCGGACGAGCGGATCGTGATCACCTCGGTCGACGGCGATGCGCGCGAGACTCCCGTCGCCGGGCGGCTGCGGTTCGAGCTGGCGGGGGCGCCGCAGACGCTCACCGTGACCAGGAGCGCCCAGGGCGCGTTGAGCGCGGTGTTCGCCGACGGGACGAACGGGCTCGAGACCTACCGCTTCCGCTTCCTCCCTGTCGACGAACCCGCCGCCGACGGCACGGCCGTGATCGACTTCAACCGCGCCTACCTGCCACCGTGTGCGTTCTCGGATCAGTTCGTGTGCCCGCTGCCGCCCGCCGGCAACAGGTATTCGACGCCGATCAGGGCGGGAGAGCGCGTGGTGGTGCTCGGAGGCTGACCGCCGGAACGAGGGCTGCGCGCCTTAAGCTGGAACGGTGCACGGTGAATACAAGGTCCCAGGGGGAAAGCTCGTCGTCGTCGACCTCGAGATCGAAGACGACCGGATCTCGCGCTTCCGCCTCGCCGGAGACTTCTTCCTCGAACCCGACTCGGCGCTCGACGACATCAACGCCGCGGTCGACGGGCTGCCCGTGGAGTCCGATGCGACCGCGATCGCGACCGCAGTGCGCGAAGCCCTCCCCGGCGGGGCTCAGCTGCTCGGCTTCACACCCGAGGCCGTGGGCACCGCGGTGCGCCGCGCACTCGTGACCGCCCCGGGGTGGCGTGACTTCGACTGGGAGATCGTGCACGAGAAGGCGGTCTCGCCGCGCATGAACCTGGCCCTCGACGAGGTGCTCACCTCCCGCGTGGGCGAAGGGCGCCGCCGACCCACCCTGCGCATCTGGGAGTGGGACGAGTCGGCCGTGGTGATCGGCTCGTTCCAGTCGTACCGCAACGAGGTCGACCCCGAGGGCGCCGCGAAGCACGGATTCGACGTCGTCCGCCGCATCTCCGGCGGGGGTGCGATGCTCATGGCCGCCGGGCAGATCATCACGTACTCGCTCTATGTGCCGGCATCCCTGGTCGCGGGGATGACCTTCGCCGACTCCTACGCCTTCCTCGACGACTGGGTGCTGCAGGCGCTGCGCTCGCTCGGCATCGACGCGGTCTACCAGCCGCTCAACGACATCGCGAGCCCGACCGGCAAGATCGGCGGTGCCGCCCAGAAGCGCCTCGCCAACGGCGGCGTCCTGCACCACGCCACCCTCTCGTACGACATCGACGGGCAGATGATGACCGAGGTGCTGCGCATCGGCCGCGAGAAGCTCAGCGACAAGGGCACTGCATCCGCCGCCAAGCGCGTCGATCCGCTGCGCAGCCAGACCGGACTAGAGCGCGCCGAGATCATCGAGCGCTTCAAGGACACCTTCCGCTCGCTGACCCATGCCGAGACCGGTTCGATCTCTGCGGACGAGTACGCCGACGCCGAGGCGCTCGTCGAGTCGAAGTTCGCCACCGAGGCGTGGCTGCATCGGGTGCCGTGACGGCGCCGGACCCGGTTGTTCCCGCCGCGGCGGACCCGCAGGGCGCGGCGCCTGACGTCATGCCGGTGATCGCGCCGGTCGTGCCGGGGGCGGTGACGATCGTCGAGGGCGACAACCTCGCCGTCGCGGCGACCCTGCCCTCCGGGTCCTTCAGCCTGGTGTACCTCGATCCGCCGTTCAACACCGGCCGCACGCAGGAGCGGCAGGTGGTCACTGCGCGGCGGACGTTCATGACTCAGGAGGAGAGCGCGGATTCAGGCACGGCAGCCGTCCGAACCGGGAACGCGGAGCCGGTCGTCCTGAGTTCTGCCCCGGGTGCCGGCGAGTCCGAGCCGGGGACCGAGGTGCGGCACGGCTTCCACGGCCATGCGTACGAGCGCGTACGCGGGATGCTGCGTGCCTATGACGACCGCTTCGACGACTACGGCGCCTTCCTGATGCCGCGGCTCGAGGAGGCCTGGCGGCTGCTCGCCGACGACGGCACTCTGTACCTGCACCTCGACTATCGCGAGGCGCACTACGCGAAGGTCATGCTCGACGCGGTCTTCGGACGGGACTGCTTCCTCAACGAGCTGATCTGGGCGTACGACTACGGTGCCAAGTCGCGCAGCCGCTGGCCGACCAAGCACGACACGATCCTGGTCTACGTGAAGAACCCACGGGAGTATGTCTTCAACTCCGACGAGGTCGACCGCGAGCCCTACATGGCGCCCGGGCTGGTCACGGCCGAGAAGGCCGCGCGCGGCAAACTCCCCACCGACGTCTGGTGGCACACCATCGTGCCGACGACCGGACGGGAGAAGACCGGCTACCCCACGCAGAAGCCTGAGGGGATCCTGCGGCGTATCATCACGGCGTCGAGTCGCCCCGGCGACCGGGTGCTCGATCTGTTCGCGGGGAGTGGCACGACGGGAGCTGTCGCCTCGGCGCTCGGCCGCGACGCCGTGCTCGTCGACGACAACCCCGAGGCGGTCCGAATCATGAGGGCCAGAATGCCGCACGCCGTCGCGACGACGCTCGACTGAGGCAGGTCGTCAGGCCGGACGCAGCAGCACCAGGAACTGCTCGATCTCGGCGGCCATGTCGAGGGACGGATCGAGCATCCACGCGGCCTGGAGCCCGTCGGCCAGGGCGTGCAGAGTGCGCACCACCCAGGCGGGGTCGAGGTCGTCGCGCATCCGTCCGGCTTTCTGGTCTTCGGCGACCTGCGCGCGGGTGAAGGCCTCGACCCGCTCGGTGCGCTCGCGGAAATAGGCGTGGGCGGGGTGGGAGGGGTCTCCGGCCTCGGCGGCCAGCTGTGCGTACAGCTGCACGAGACCGGGTACCGAGGTGTTGTGGCGCATGACCGCGAGGAACGCGGAGGAGGCGTCTTCGCCCGCGTATTCCTGCTCGTCGCGGTCGTCTCTGGCGCGGAGGATCGCGACGAAGAGCTCTTCCTTGCTGCCGAAGTAGTGCAGGAGTCCCGCGGGGCTGAGTCCGGCGGCATCCGCGATCTCGCGTACGGAAGCCTTGCGGTATCCGTGCTCCGCGACGACGGCGAGGGCGGCCTCGAGGATCTCCTCGCGTTTGGCGACACCCTTCGCATACGCCCCTCGTGTCGCCATGGCTCCAGGGTAACCGTCACGACCAGATCACAAAAACCAAACAACGTTCGTGAATGACTTGCGAAGGGTGGAGACGATCTGTCAGCATGTCGGGTGAATACCGAATGCCGTTTGGTATTGATCAGATCCGCTCAACATTCCGCTCAACATTCCGCTCAACGAGGAGCCGACATGTCCGTGTCCCCGCTCGACCCCGCCGCCGAACTGGCGCCGACCGGCACCATCCGCGCCGTCCCGCCCGAAGCGGGGGAGCCGGCGGCGAGTCCGCCGGCGAACCGGCGGCTGCTGCCCAGCCTGCTGATCGCCTCCCTCACGCTGTTCGCCACTTACGGCGGACTCATCGCGATCCTTCTTCCCAGCCAGATCCTGATGATCGACGAGGCGAACAAGGTCGGCAACCTCGCCGTCGTGACCACGATCTCCTTCGTGTTCACGCTGTTCGCGCAGCCGATCGTGGGGGCGTTGAGCGACCGCACGCGCTCGCGCTTCGGACGC
The DNA here is from genome assembly GCF_000455825.1 of Microbacterium maritypicum MF109. Taxonomy (GTDB): domain Bacteria; phylum Actinomycetota; class Actinomycetes; order Actinomycetales; family Microbacteriaceae; genus Microbacterium; species Microbacterium maritypicum_A. The sequence continues at coordinate 14,668 of NZ_ATAO01000196.1, read as the reverse complement.
CGCGTGCCGTGGATGGTGCTCGGCGCGATCATCGGCGGCATCTTTCTGTTCGGGCTGGGCTCGCTGACCGACATCCTCTGGATCACGGTGTTCTGGGTGATCATCCAGGTGGCGCTGAACTTCTTCCAGGCGCCCCTGACCGCGATCACCGCCGATCGGTTCCCGCGTTCGAAGCGCGGCGGGGCGAGCGCGATGATCGGACTCGGCACGCAGGTCGGCATGACCGTCGGCATCATGCTCGCCGGTGCCTTCGCCGCGCAGATCGGCATCGGCTACGCGGTGTTCGGCGGTGCCGTGATCGTGGCGGCACTGCTGTTCGCACTCGTGAACCGCGACTGGTCGTCGAAGCACGCGGCCGTGGATGCGTTCCGCTGGGGTGCATTCTTCCGAGGATTCTGGATCGACCCGCGCCGTCACCCGGACTTCGCCTGGGCGTTCGCCGCGCGGTTCCTGCTGATCCTCGGTTACTTCGTCGTCAGCGCGTATCAGCTGTACATGCTCACCGACTACATCGGCCTGCCACTCGCGGATGCCCAGGGGGCCGTCGTCACCCTCACACTCGTGGCCTTCATCCCGACGCTCATCGCGATCGCCCTCTCCGGGTGGTGGAGCGACAGGGTCGGGCGCCGCAAGGTGTTCATCTACGCCGCCTCCGCCGTGATGGTCGCGGGCCTCGCGATGCCGCTGCTGCAGCCGAACATGACCGGCATGGTCCTGATGAGCATCATCAACGGCGTCGGTTTCGGCCTGTACATGTCGGTGGATGCGGCGCTCATGACCGAGGTGCTGCCGAACGAGGGCGTCTCGGCGGGCAAGGATCTCGGCATCCTCAACGTCGCGACCAATGTGCCGCAGGCGTTGAGTCCCGCCATCGGCGGTGTCATCATCACCTCCGTCGGCGGCTACGCGATGCTCTTCGTCTTCGCGATCGTGTTCGTGATCCTCGCCGCCGTCGCGACCGCGCCGATCAAGGGAGTGCGCTGATGACCGGGAATGAGCAGGAGAATGCTGTGATGACGGATACCGATTTCGACACGACCGCCGACTTCGTCGAGGTGGCCACGGCCGCCGGACGGGTGCGGGGCCGCTGGCGCCCGACGACGGGCGGGCGCGGGAATCCGCGGTCGGCAGCCTTCCTGGGCATCCCGTTCGCGGAGGCGCCGATCGGCGCGCTGCGTTTTCAGGCGCCCGTGCCGAAAGCGCCGTGGGAGGGAGTGCGCGATGCGCTCGAGTTCGCCGCCACCGCCCAGCGCGGCGACCCCGGGGTGACGCTCATCCCCGAACCGAGCGTCGAGGGCGACTCGACGCTCAACGTCAACGTCTTCACGCCGGACCCGACCCCTGCCGCGCAGGGCGCCGGTCTTCCGGTTCTCGTCTGGATCCACGGCGGCGGATACTTCGCCGGCTCGCCCGCGAGCCCCTGGTATGACGGCCGCAACTTCAACCGTGACGGCGTCGTGACCGTGTCGCTCTCCTACCGCCTGGGTTTCGACGGCTTCGGCTGGATCGAGGATGCCCCCTCGAACCGGGGCGTGCGCGACTGGCTGCTCGCCCTCGAGTGGGTGCAGCAGAACATCGCTGAGTTCGGCGGGGATCCGTCGCGCGTCACGATCGCCGGGCAATCCGCCGGCGGAGGAGCCGTGCTGACCCTGCTCGGCATGGAGAAGGCACAGCATCTGTTCCACGGCGTGTACGCGATCTCCGGTGCGCTCGCCGACGTGGCTCCGGCCCGCGCCGAGGCCTTCGGGCGCGGACTCGCCGCAGCGGCCGGGGTCGCGCCCACCGTGGCCGGGTTCTCGACGCTGTCCGAGGACCGCATCCTCGAGCTGCAGAAAAAGGCGACCGAGCTCGGTCCTGATTCGCTCGGGAGTGTGGTCGAAGAGGGCCTTCCGCTCGGTCCGGCCGTCGACGGCGACCTGCTGCCACGCCCGACGCGTGAGGCCCTCCGCGCCGGTGTCGGTGCCGACAAGCCGCTCGTGATCGGTGCGACCGACGACGAGTTCACGATGGTCTTCGCAGGCTCCGAGAAGAAGCTGCGCTGGGTGCCGAGGTCGCTGCTGTTGAACAAGCTCGGCTTGCCGAAGAGTGCGCGTCGGCAGTACCTCGCCGCCAACGCCGACATCACCGGACTCGGCAACGCCCGGGTGGGCGGTCGGCTGCTGACGGACCGGATGTTCCGCTCGGCGCTGCTGAAGATCGTCGCCGACCGCGGTGCCGCTCCCACCTGGCTGTACCGCTTCTCGTGGCCGTCCGGACACTTCGGCTTCGCCGAGCACTGCCTCGATGTGCCGTTCTTCTTCGACTGCCTCGACGGTCCGGCGATGGAGCCGCTCGCGGGTCCGAACCCGCCGCAGGAGCTGGCTGACGAGGTGCACGGCGCCGCTGTCGCGTTCATCGTCGGAGGAGACCCCGGTTGGCCGCGTCACCAGGGATCGAAGGGCATCGCGCGGGTCTACGACGTGCCGACCCGCGACATGTCCGATGCCTACGCCTCCGTGCGGCCGCTGCTGGGAACGCCGTCGTGACCACGGCTGTCGCGGTCGGGGATGCCACCCGACCGGTGGCCTCGCCGCGCCCTCGGTGGATGCTGTGGACCGCTCTCGGGCTGCTCGCGGTGTTCGTGGCTCTCGCGGTCGGCGTGCTCGCAGCGCCCGATGCGCCGTGGACGCAGGGCCTCGACGACCTGTGGCGCAGAGGTGTCGGGGTCGGGCCGGAATCGACGCTGCCCGGCTTCGTGCTGGCGCATATGTTCCAGCATCTCGGTCAGCTCCCTGGGGCGGTGCTCATGATGATCCTCCTCCCGCTGGTGCTGTCGCTGATGGGGCGTTGGCGTTCCGCGCTGTTCGTGATCGCGGTGCAGCTCGCCGGCCCAGGGCTGCTGTCGCAGCTCACGAAGAACCTCGTCGACAGGCCGCGCCCGGCCGAAGACGTGGCCGGTGGACTCTTCGGCCCGCTCGTGCAGGTCGACCACGGTTCGTTCCCGTCCGGACATTCCGTGAGCATGGCCGCGATCATCATCACGGTGCTCGCACTGATCCCGGCATCCGCGGTCTGGGCGCGCCGCGTCTGGATCGTGCTCGGAGTGCTCCTGGCCGTCGGCATGGTGTGGCAGCGCACGCTCATCAATGCGCACTGGTTCACCGACACGTGCGCCGGACTGATCGGCGGGGCGGCGGTCGCGTTCCTGCTCTGGTGGGCGTTCCTGCCCTGGCTGCGGCGCGATCAGGAGCGCCGCGTCTGGTTCCTTCGGAAAGGCTGATCTCTCGCCTTCGAATCGCGCGAACGGCTCCATCGCGCCCGGGGATGCAGCCCTTCGCGCGATTCGAAGAGCGTCAGGTGATGTAGATCTTGCGGAGGGTCTCGGTGACGGTCCAGGTGGTGCGCATGCCCTCGGCGAGGCGCACGACCGAGCCGGGACCGACCTCGAGGTCGGGCAGTCCGGACGAGGCGAACGCGATCGTGGCGCGGCCCGACAGCACGACGAACACCTCGTCGGCCTCGGTGTCGGTCGCGGTGCCGGGGGTCATCTCCCAGACGCCGATCTCGGTCCCGCCGAGTGTCGCGAGTTCCTGCGCGGCGGTCGTGGGCGCGCCGGCGAGCACCTCATCCGCAGGCAGTGACTCGTGTGCCAGAGGCAGGGTTGCGGCATCCAGTCCCGCCCCGGCGGCGAGACCGTTCACGAGTCGAAGCCCATGCCGACGGCGTCGAGCGTCTTGAGGAACAGGTTGCGCCTGCCCTCGTTGTGATCGGCCTGGTTCATCGCGGCGCGGACGAGGTTGACGCCGATCGAGGCGGCAGGCTCGGGCGGGAACGGGATGGGCTTCTCACGCACCATCCGCAGCGCGGTGCGCTCGGTCTCCTCACCGGACAGCTTGTCGAGCATGACGTCGGACGCGAAGCGTGCGGCCCCGACGCCGAGCCCGGTGAAGCCGGTCGCGTAGGCCACGCGGCCCTTGCGGGCGGTGCCGAAGAACGCGCAGAAGCGGCTCGACGAGTCGATCGCTCCGGCCCAGCGGTGGGTGAAGCGCAGGCCCTCCAGCTGCGGGAAGGTCGTGAAGAAGTGCGAGGCGAGCTTGCGGTGGCTCTCCATGCGGTCCTCGTACTCCGCGCGCACTTTGCCGCCGAAGTGGTAGATGGCGTCGTAGCCGCCGAACAGGATGCGGTTGTCGCCCGTGAGCCGGTAGTAGTGGAACTGGTTCGCGCTGTCGGCGAGCCCCTGTCGGTTCGACCAGCCGATCGAGGCCAGTTGCTCGGAGGAGAGCGGCTCGGTCATCAGCACGTAGTCGTACACGGGCACGGTCATCAGGCGGTTGCGTTTGAGGAGCGAGGGGAAGACGTTCGTCCCGAGCGCCACGGCATCCGCGATCACGCGGCCGTTCGCAGTGACCAGCGTGATCGGTCCCGATCCGTCGCCCTCGATGGCGCGGACCAGACTGTGCTCGTAGATCTCGACGCCCAGGTCGGCGGCCACGCGGGCCAGCTCCACAGCCAGCTTGGCCGGATGCACCATCGCGCAGCCGTCGCGGTCCCAGTCGCCGGCGAGGAACGTCTCGGAGTGCACCTCGGCCTGCACCGCTGCGCGGTCGAGGAAGCCCGGCTCATCGCGGTACCACTCCACCTGGTGGGGCTCGATGGCGACGGCCAGCTGTCCGGTGCGCTCGAACTCCGCATCCATCCGGTAGTGCTCGACGGTCTCGCCGATGGCGTCGAGGTTCGCGTGTCCCAGCTCTTCGAGGCGGTCGATCTCCTCCGGCCAGCGGTTCACGCCGTTCTCGTGTCCGTGTGTGAGGCTCGACTCGCAGAAGCCGCCGTTGCGGCCGGAGGCCGCCCAGGCGATGCGCGAGGCCTCGAGCAGCACGACGCGGCGTTCGGGGTCGCGCTCCTTGGCGCGCACCGCCGTCCACAGTCCGGCGTACCCGCCGCCGACGATGGCGAGGTCGGCGCGGACCGTGCCGTTCAGCCGCGGATGTGCCGGCCGGTCGACATCGTCGAGCCAGAACACCCGCAGCGCGGTGTCGCGGAGGGAGTCGTCGATGACGGACGGCGACGGCTGCTGACGTTCGAAGACGGTGGTGCCCATGGTTTCTCTCCGTGGTGTGCGGGTGCGAGGTACGGGAGCGGGGTGCGCGTCAGCGCGTGCCCCAGTTGTAGAGGTCTTTGTAGAGACCGGCGTAGAGCATGCTCTCGGTGTGGGTGATGCCGGGGATGGTGCGGATGCGGGTCGCGATGAGGTCTATCAGGTGCTCGTCGTTCTCACACACGGCCTCGACGAGGATGTCGAACGTGCCGAGCGTGACGACGACGTACGCCAGCTCGGGGATCCGGGTGAGTTCTTCGGCGATCTCCCGCGGATCGCCCGAGACGCGGATTCCGATCATCGACATACGGTGGAAGCCGAGCTGCATCGGGTCGGTGACCGCGACGATCTGGATGATCCCGGCTTCGGTCATCCGCTGCACCCGCTGGCGCGCCGCAGCCTCGCTGAGGCCGACCTCGCGGGCGATCTCGGCGTAGGGGCGTCGCCCGTCCTCCTGCAGCAGCTCGACGATGCGCTTCGAGATGTCATCAAGGGCAGGCTGGGAAGACTTCGTACTCATGTGTCGATATTGTCAGTCATTCCCACCCTCTGCAACTGATTCAGTTGTTTCATATTGCTGGATCTTCAGATTCCGTACTGAAGTCGGTACGATGGCGCCATGCCCAGTCATCTTCTGAAGAACTCCGCGCCGCTGCAGAACTTCATCGGCGGCCGTTTCGTCGACGCGCGTGGTGCCGAGCGGATGCCGCTCCTCGATCCTGTCACCGAAGAGACGTACGGGGAACTCCCGGTGTCGGACGCCGTCGACGTCGATGCCGCCTACGCCGCCGCATCCGCCGCCTTCCCGATCTGGCGCGACACGACGCCCGCCGACCGCCAGCTGGCGCTGTTCCGCATCGCCGATGAGATGGAGGCGCGGGCGGAGGAGTTCGCCGACCTGGAATCGCAGGACACGGGTAAGCCGCGCGCGAGCCTGGTGGCCGACGAGATCATGCAGTCGGTCGACCAGTTGCGCTTCTTCGCGGGTGCGGCGCGCAGCCTCGAGGGTCGGGCGGCGGGGGAGTACCTCGCCGGGCATACCTCGTTCGTGCGGCGCGAGCCCGTCGGCGTGATCGGTCAGGTCACGCCGTGGAACTACCCGCTGAACATGGCCGTGTGGAAGATCGCCCCCGCGCTGGCCGCCGGCAACACCGTCGTGCTGAAGCCCGCGGAGTCCACGCCACTGACCACGCTGTTGCTCGCGGAGATCGTCGCGCTGCATACGCCGGCCGGGACGCTCAACGTCGTGCTCGGCGACCGTGACACCGGTGTCGCGCTGGTCGAGCACCCGACGCCGCAGATGGTGGCGATCACCGGTTCCGTGCGGGCCGGTATGGCCGTGGCTCGTTCGGCGGCGAACGACGTCAAGCGGGTGCACCTCGAGCTCGGCGGCAAGGCTCCGGCGATCGTGTTCTCGGATGCGTCGATCGAGAAGGCCGTCGAGGGCATCATCACCGGTGCCTTCTTCAACGGCGGACAGGACTGCACCGCCGCCACCAGGGTGCTGGTGCACGGATCGAAGCACGACGAGCTGGTCGCCGCTCTGGTCGCCCGGGCGAAGACGCACGCTCGCACCGGCGGCCCGCACGAGGAGGGGGTGCTGTACGGGCCCCTGAGCAGTGCGGCGCAGCTCTCGCAGGTGCAGGGATTCATCGACCGGCTCCCCGCGCACGCGACGATCGAGACCGGCGGACGCCGCCAGGGCGATCGAGGGTACTTCTGGGAGCCCACGATCGTGTCGGGAGTACGACAGGACGACGAGGTCGTGCAGGGGGAGATCTTCGGACCCGTGCTCACGGTGCAGGCGTTCTCGGAGGACGACGAGGCTCTGCGGATGGCGAACGACGTGCCCTACGCGCTCGCCGCCTCGGTGTGGACCACGGATCATGCCCGGGCGATGCGGTTCTCTCGTGACCTCGACTTCGGCTGCGTGTGGATCAACACCCACATCCCGTTCGTGTCGGACATGCCCCACGGCGGGTTCAAGCACTCCGGCTACGGCAAGGACCTGTCGCAATACGGGTTCGACGACTACACCCGCATCAAGCACGTCATGAGCGCTCTCGACTGAGCGGTGCCGGAGGTTCCGGAAGGCGGGAAGTTCCGGAAGGCGCGAGGTCAGGCAGGACGGAGGTGCCGGAAGGTGCGAGGTCAGGTGCCGAGCAGCTTCACGCGACGATGCTCGCGCAGTGTGAGCTGGGGGCGTTCCTCGATCTTGATCGCGCCGTCTTCGATCCAGCCGTGGCGGGCGTAGAACGAATCGGCGCGTTCGTTGCCGTCGAGCACCCAGAGGTAGGCGCGGTTGTGGCCGGCCTCGGCGATCCGCTGTTCGGCGGCTTCCAACAGGGCGTGACCCGCGCCCGTAGACCAGGCGGCGGGATCGGCGTAAATGCCGTACACCTCGCCGTCGGCGACCCCGTCGGGGTCGCGTCCGGAGCCGAGTGAAGCCCATCCGACGATACGGTCGTCGCGCAGGGCGACGACGGTCCCGAGGCTCGTCGGCAACGGTTCGGCGAGGGTGCGACGCCAGCCCACAGCTCTCTCGTCGATGGAGAGGCCGTCGAGCACGGCTTGGTCGATGAGCCCGCGATAGGCGACCTGCCACGAGCGGACATGCACCCCGGCGATGTCGTCGGCGTCCTCCGCGCGGGCGCTGCGGATCTCCAGGGAGCTCATCCATCCACCCTACGGTGAACCGCAGACGGGAGAAGGGGGCGGTCGACGCCGATCAGCTCACGTTCTTCTTGAGCCACGGCAGCGGGTCGACGGGCGCGGTGTTGATGTGCACCTCGAAGTGCAGGCAGGAGCCGAACACGTAGCCGGTCGATCCGACGTCGCCGATGTACTGCCCCTCGTCGACGCAGTCACCGACCTCGACCGCACGGCTTCCGTACGTCATGTGCGAATAGACCGTACTCACGGCCTGCCCGTCGACGATGCTCTCGATCTGGATCGTCACGCCGTAGCCCTGGTAGCTCTCCGTGGACCGTGAGACGCAGCCCTTCATGGCGGCATTGATCGGTGTGCCGACCGGGGCGGCGAAGTCCTGCCCGAGGTGCGAACGTCCCGGCCGCGAGGCGCCGAAGCCATCGGTGAACGAGTAGGTCCCATCGGCCATCGGCATCACGATGCGTCCGGCGAGGGGGATGTCCATCGCGCTCGAGAGCGGCATGCCGGCGGCGACTGCTGCGGCGGCGGCGCGCGAACGGGTCTCCTTGATCTCCTCGGGCGTGGTCGCGGAGAAGTTGCCCCGTGGGTCGATCACAGCGCGGATCTCGGACTTCGCCGTGTAGGACTGCGCGGTGCCGTCGGCGACGGTCGAGACGCTGGAGCTGGCGGCGGCGGCAGGGCCACCCGCGGGGTTGAGGGCGGGAAGCGCTGCCCCGGTGATCATCACGCCGATCGCCAGCGTGGCGCCGAGTGCCTTGGTTTTCGCCCACTGGCGCTTCTGTCGCCGGGCCTCGCCGCGAGAGGTCGGGGCCGTCTTCGGCGTCGACTTCGGTGCCATGTGGCGGGGGCGCAGGCGAGGATCCCAGGTGCGAGGGGTGTGGGGAGCCTGTGGCTGTGGCTGTGGCTGTGGCTGTGCGCGAGGGGGAGCCGCGTCGGGTGCGGCCTGGACTGTCTCCGGCGCGGGGGATGTGGGGGTTGCAGAGGATGCGGGTTCCGTGTCTGCTGCGTGCGTGGGTCCTGTGACTGCTGCGGAGGCGGCGGCCGGATCGGGTTCCGGGGTCGTCTCCGGTACCGCAGCAGCATGGGCGGTGTTCGCCGGGCGGCGACTCTGCGAGTCCGCGGAAATGGAGCGTCGCAGGTCACGCCGCAAAAGCGGTCGGGATGAATCAGGGACTTCGGTGGGAGCTTCCGAGGCGTCGTGATCGCGCTCGGGTGGCAGGGAATTCGTGACGGGATCCTTCCGGGAGGCTGGCGTGCGCGGCGGTCGATCCCCCCGGATGCCACCGTTACCGATCTGTAATTTAATTCGCGAAACCGCGAGCGTCAAATCGAGGGTGGATGATTCGACTCGCCTCTCGGTCATCGGTGCTCTTGCTCATGGGCTTCTGTGTGTGGGTCGTGTCGATGCTCATGTACCGATTCTGCTTCCGGCGTCGGACCGTCGGGGGCGGCGGCATCACGCCTCTACCTGAGATGTGGAAAGACGGATTCGGGGTGAGTTCGTGGAGGAGGGGTGAGGTCAGCGCGTGTTCCAGAATATTGCTCTGATCAGGGTTTATCCGGGAAGGAATGTCGGTACCCCCGAGTTGACTCGACCCATGAACAACCCCGTGGAAGTGCTCGAACAGGTCGTGACCGACCTGGATGCCGTGTTGCGCTCTGACGCGGTGGCGGGGATGCCGGATGCGGTGAAGATAGACCTGCTGCGTATGGCGGGTGAGGTGCAACGGCGGGCGGAGGCAGTCGTCGTGGAGGCGGTCGCGTCGGTCGATGGGCGTCCCGCCGGGTCGGGAGAGGCCGGATTCTGCGGGAAGTTCGGGTGCCGGACGATGAGCGAGTTGCTGCAGCGGGTCCTGCGGACGGACGGGCCCGGTGCAGGGCGGATGCTGAAGGCGGCGCGGGCGGTGCGCCGGGAGGTGGAGTTGTCATCCGGGTTCCGCTCGCCCGCGCGATGGCCCGAACTGCGGGCGGCGCTACTCGACGGGGCCCTCGGTGTGGCCGGGTTGTTGGCCGCGATCGGGCCGGTGGAACAGGCCGGGATCCGTGTCGGGACAGCAGACCGGTTGCTCGCGGACGGGGAGCTGGCGGCCTACTCGCGGGGGATCCCGGCCGCGGGTGCGAGTGCACAGGACGTTCCAGGAGCGGATTCGGGTGCGGGCGTCGAAGGAGACTCCGCGCCGGCGGCGACGCCGGAGGACTTGAGGATTCTGGCGCAGGTCATCGTGCAGTACCTCGATCCTGATGGCGCCGAACCCGCGGACGACATCGCGATGCGCGCCCGGGGGATCGTCTTGGGGCGGGCGAAAGACGGGGTCATCCCGGTCCGAGGCGGGCTCCTGCCCGAAGTCGCGGGACAACTGCAACGCATCTTCGACGCTTACCTGAATCCGAAAGTCGACGGGCCTCCCCTCCCCGGAGTGATGTTCCGACCCTCGGAAGAATCCCCCTGTCGCGATACCGAGCCCACGGGGCCAGACGACGGTGACCTTCCATCCGGTGATCCGGGCCGAATGGTCGACACCCGATCTCGGGCGCAGAAGCAGCACGACATCCTCGCCGCCGCGCTCGGGATCGCCGCCCGCCATGACGACATGCCTCGCCTCGGAGGCGCCGCCCCGACCCTGGTCGTGACCGTCGCTGCCGACGACTACGCCACGGGAAACGGATGGGCCCACATCGACGGCATCGACACCCCCGTTCCCATCCGGGTCGCCGCGCACACCGCCTGCGCCGGCGGAATACAGCGCGTGATGTTCGACTCCGGCGGGCGCATCATCGGGATCGGCGCCACCGACCGGATCTTCACCGCCCATCAACGCCGCGCGATCGCCATCCGCGACGGGGAATGCCTCATCCCCGGCTGTCATGTCCCCGCCACGTGGTGCGAGATCCACCACGTCCAAGAGCATGCGCGCGGCGGGTCCACCCACCCCGACAACGGCGTCGCTCTCTGCTGGCACCACCACCGCACCCTCGGCACCAGCGGATGGGAGATCCGCATGCGCCACGGCATCCCGCACATCCGTGGCCCCGCCTGGTGGGACCCGACCCGGCAGTGGCGAACGCGGCGATCCCGAGGTGGCGGGCGCAGAGAGCCGGCCATCAGCGGCGCGGCACCACTCAGGGTGTGACGCCACCACTCAGGGTGTGAATTGTTGCCACCGAGCCGACTCGAGCCGAGCCGTGCCGTGCCGTTTCGAGCCGAGCCGCGCCGACTTGAGGCTCTGATCGTGACCGTGACCGTGACTTGCCCCACAGCACTCACCGGCACCGGAATCGGCGCGAAGTCTCGACTGGTGCGACGCGATGTGGCATGCTGGCGGGCACTGCGCCCGCCTCAGAAGCCGGGTGAAGTACGCGAAACGAGAGGCGCCTCCGGAACACCTATGTCCAGACCACTCGCGGGACCGCAGGGCCTGCTACGCACGCTCAACGGCCGCGCGATCCTGGAGGCCCTCGCCCGCAGCGGCCCGCAGACCCGCTCGGAGCTGATGTCCGCCACGGGGTTGTCGCGTACCGCTGTGACTCAGGTGCTGCGGATGCTCGAGAACGCCGGAGCAGTCGCGCCTGCGGGAGTGGACCGGGACACGGGGGGTCCCGCCGCCGGACGTGTGGCCCTGCATCCGCGCCTCGGATTCGCCGCGGCCGTGCACGTCGATCACCACGCGGCGCACGTCGTGCTGGTCGACGCGACCGGGATCGTGCGGGCGGAGGCGCACTCGCCGTTCCCCGACGCCGAGAACCGTGTCGCCCACATCGTCGGGCTCGTCGATGAGTGCCGCCGTTCGTTGAAGGCGGCGAAGGGCGCCGTGCACCTCGCGGTCGTCGGGGTGCCCGGCATCGTCACCGCTGACGGAGGCATCCGTGACGACCTCGGTCCCGACGGCGGCGCCTTCCGTGCGGCACTGGCCGCGGCCCTCGACTGTCCTGTCCGCATCGAGAACGACGTCAACCTCGCGGCCCTCGCCGAACTCACCGGCGGCGGCGGAGGAAGCCTCACCAGCTTCGCGCTGTTGCTCCTCGACGACGGACTCGGAGCGGGCATCGTGATCGACGGCGCGCTGCACCGTGGATTCTCCGGCGTCGCCGGTGAGGTCATGTACCTGCCGCAGACCCCCATCCCGATCGGTGCTCCCCTCGTGGGCGATGCAGTCGTCAGCGACCTCGCGCTCGGCGTCGGTCGCGATCCCGCCGCATCTCTCAGCGATCATCTGGAGGCCGCAGTCCACGGAGACGATGGAGCGCTCCAGATCATCTCCGAGGTCGCCCGCCGCATCGTTCTCGTGGCCGGAAGCGTGGGGCTGGTGCTCGACCCTGAGGCGTTCGTCCTCGGTGGCAAGGCGGCTCATCCCGTGCTCGTCGCTGCCATCGAGCGCGTCGCCGGCGAGTATGACGCGCAGCTCCCGCTGCGGTTCCTCGTCTCCTCCTTCGGGCCTGAGGCTCCGCTCATCGGCGCCGTCGACCAGGCCGCGGCCGCACTCCGAGGCGACCTCTTCACCCGGATCCTCACCCCCGCCCCCAAAAGCGCCCGCTGAACACCCCGCCCCCCAACGCCTGCTGAACACCACCCGCCGAACATCGCCCGCCCGAGCAGTGTCGCTCGAACCACCCGACAGGACTCCCGATGACCGCACCGTCCGATCTCGCCGACCGACTCGGCCTCCCGCCCGGCGCACGGGCGATCATCCTCAATGCGGACGACTTCGGCATGTGCCACGCGGCGAACACCGCGATCATGGATCTGCTCACATCCGGGAGCATCGACTCGTCGACCGTGATGGTCCCGTGCTCGTGGTCGCCGGAGGCGCTCGCCTTCGCCGCATCCCGCACCGATCTCGATATCGGCGTGCATCTCGTGCTCACCAGCGAATGGGCGCGCTACCGGTGGCGCCCGCTCACCGGCACCGCCACGACCCTTGTCGATGATGCGGGCTTCTTCCCGACCGAAGTGCTCTCCGTCGAGCGGAACGCCGCCGACGACGACGTCGCTGCCGAACTCGCCGCTCAGGTGCAGGCCGCGCTCGATGCCGGCGTCGATGTGACGCATCTCGACAATCACATGGGTTCGGTCTACGGACTCGTGACCGGACGCGGCTTCCTCCAGCCGGTGTTCGAGCTCGCTGCACGCCACGGCCTCCCGTTCCGGCTGCCCCGCAGCATGGACGGCGTGGGCGAGGACTCCGCGCTCCAGTCTCAACTCGATGCCGCGGCAGCGGCCGCCGATGCTTCCGGCGTCGAGATCATCGACCGGCTCTGGTCGCACCCGTTCGAGCTGCTGCGTGAAGGCACGCCGGACGAGGAGACGTACGCGCAGATGCGTGACGGCTTCATCGCGCTGTTGCGCGCGGTGCCGGCAGGGGTCACGGAGATCTACCTCCATCCGATGGTCGACGACGATGAGCTCCGCGCCGCCGTGGACTTCAGCGCGACGAAGCGCGGATATGAGCTTCGTCTGCTGAAGGACCCCGCGGTCCGGCAGGCCATCGACGATGAGGGGCTCGTGCGCATCGGCTGGCGCGACCTGCGCGACCTGCAGCGGGGACGCGACCTGCAACGGGGAGACGCGCGGTGACCTCCCTGGGCGATCGGGTGCGCGACCGACGCCTCGACGCGGCCCCGAGCAGGTCGCAGGCGATCGCCTTCGGAGCCTCGGGCTTCCCGACGCAGCTGATGGCGCAGACGTTCTCGGCCTTCGTCGTCTACTTCTACGTCTCGCACCTCGCCGTACCGGCCACGTGGGTGGCGGTCGCGATGATCGCTCACGGCATCCTGAACGCCGTGCTCAACCCCGTCGTCGGCACGATCTCCGACCGACTGCGCACTCCGTGGGGCCGGCGCATCCCGTGGATCGGCCTGGGCATCGTGCCGCTGGTCGTCGCATTCGCGCTGGTCTGGATGCCGCCGGAGCTCCCCGTCGCCGGCCTCATCACCTGGTTCCTGGTCGTCGTGGCGGTGTACGACATCGCGTTCGTCGTGGTGGTGCTGAACATCTCGGCACTGTTCCCCGAGATGTTCCGCACCACGGAGGAACGCGCCCGCGGCAACGTGCCGCGACAGATCTTCGCGATCTTCGGCATGGTCCTGGGCACCGCGGGCGCCCCTGCGCTGTACAGCGCGATCGGGTGGCCAGGAATGGCCTTGGTTCTCGGCGCCGTCTGCCTGGTGCTGCTCGTCTGGTCGTTCTTCGGCGGGATGATCGAGCGCCGGCTTCCGGATGCGGAGTCGACGGCATCGTCGGAAGCGATGCGCTGGGCAGACCAGCTGAAGTACACGTTCCGCAACCGGGCGTTCGTTCCGTATGTGCTCGGTTCGCTGTTCGTGCAGACCTCGATCGCGGTGATCCTCGCCGCGATCCCCTTCTACGTGCGCTACTCCCTGCATGCGCCGGAGGGGCAGGGCAGCCTGCTGCTCGGTGCCATCTTCGCCACCGCGATCCCGTCGATCATGCTGTGGAGCGCGGTCGTCCGCCGCACCTCCCCCCGCACCGCTGTGCTGTGGAGCGTCGCGGTGTTCGGGGTCTCCGTGCTCGGCTACCTCGCGCCGTCGAACGTGATCGGCGCGGCTCTGGTCGGTGTCGCGGTCGGCGTGGGGGTCGGGGGCCTGCTGCAGTTGCTCGAGGTCATGCTCGCGCAGATCATCGACGACGATGCCGTGCGCACCGGTCACCGTCGCGAAGGCGCCTACTTCGGGGTGAACGGGTTCGTGGTGCGCGGCTCGGTGGTGCTGCAGGCGATCGTCGCTGCCGTGGTGCTCACGGCCTCCGGCTTCGACGCCGCCCTCGGTGACACGCAGCCCGACAGCGTCGACGGCGGCATCCGGCTGATGCTCGCAGTGATCCCGCTCGGGTTCACCGTCCTCGCCTGGCTCTGCTTCTGGGCGTACCCGATCCGCTCCCGCGACCTCTGACCCTGTCTCTTATAC
>NZ_ATAO01000195.1 GCF_000455825.1 Microbacterium maritypicum MF109 | reverse complement strand
GGCAACTTCTCTATCTTACCGATCTCGTTTCCGTTGTCAAGTCCGAGTTTTTCTCGGCCTGACCGTGGGAACGAATCAGCACCTTCATCCTGTTCACTCAGTGAGTGTCTGGGATTCGGGAGGTGTTAGCTGCTTGACGGGAGCCGGTCCGAGGACCTCCGCTCAACCGTTTGGGGCGAACAAGTAGTAAGTTACGCGGATCCCGGGGATCGGGCAAATCTAGGCCGACCGCCGGGCGTGTCGCGCTGCGGTGGCGGCAGTTCCGCGCCGCTCTCCCCCTCTTGTGGTGCGTCACTCGCCGCTCATGGGCGTCGTCGTGACGTCGATGCTGCCGAAGGGGAATGGGCTGAAGACCGTCCAGGAGCCGGACGTGAACTCCTCCATGGGGATCATGAAGAACCAGATGTGAGAGACGACGATCGCGAGCCCCACGAGCACCGCGACTCCGATGGACGCGCGGTTCAGTGTCTTGAGAGCAGCAGCCTGATCGCTCGCGTTCATCACCCGCCCCAGGGCAAGCAGCACGATCGCGGCGATGCCGAGGTAGACCAGCGGGTTGGGGCCGAGCGTCAGCTGAACGCACAACGGAGCCTCGTCCACCGGCCGCCCCGACGCATCGATGAATCCGCCGCTTCCGTCGAAGCCACCCGGACAGTAGCCCCGACTCGCAACCATGAGGGTGGGGTACACCAGCGCAGCGATCAGGGCCACGATCACGACGCGTCGGATCCGCGAGATTACCGCGACGCCGGGGAGTCCGGTGACGGCGGTACTCGTCGGCGAAGTCGGTGCGAGCGACATGGTGGCCTCCTTACGGGCGGTCGTCCTCATGATGGTGCAGAAGACGACGGTGCGGAAGGCGGGAAGTCTGGGCCGCACTCGGCTGCACTCCCGGGCTCGCCATACGTCGGAAGACCGCTCCTCTGCACGCCCTCCGGAATATCGGTACTGTTCGGCCAGAGCCCGAGCAGAAGGACGGCGAAGATGCCCGAAGCACCTCAAGGTTGGTACGCCGACCCCGAACACCCCGCACAGCAGCAGCGTTGGTGGGATGGCACGCAGTGGACGACGCACACCGCGCCTCTCGGCCAGGCACCGGCGGCAGCTGTCGCAGTGGCGCCGGTCGAGACGAAGTCTTCCCGGCTGAAGGTGATCCTCATCGTGGGAGCTGTGGTTCTCGCCATCTTCCTGCTCACCCGCAGTCTGGGCGTGATCATGATGCTCGCAGGCCTGGCCCTCTTCTTCGTCGCGATCTACGCCATCGTCCGCGGCTCGGCCAAGCTCTTTCGCGTGCGCTCGCGCGGCGCCGCCTGGGCTGCGCTGGGAATCGCCTTCGTGCTGATGTTCGTGGGCACAGGAGCGAACGCCGCGCTCGGCGGTCCAGGCTCGGACTCGACCAGCTCAGGGTCGCCATCGTCGGACGCCAAGCCGTTCGCGTCGACGCAGACCGAGAAGCCGACACCCTCCCCGAAGCCGACCACCTTCGAGGAAGTAGAGGAATCGACAGTTGTTCCGTTTGAACGGACGACGGCTGACGATCCGCAGATCGACATCGGGCAGACCGCCGTCACGACGGCAGGAGTCGACGGAACCAAGGTCACCACCTACCGCGTGACGTACGTCGACGGGGTGGAGGTGTCGCGCGAAGTCGTCGGCGAGGTCGTCACGGTGGCCCCAGTGAACGAGGTCACATCGAACGGGACGCGACAGCCTCCTCCCGCCCCTGTGCCGCTGGTGCAGCCCGCGGCGCAGTGCCACTCGAGTTATGCCGGGGTGTGCGTGCCCATCACGTCGGATGTCGACTGCGCGGGTGGGAGTGGGAACGGGCCGGCGTATGTGCGCGGGCCGCTGCAGGTCGTCGGACCGGATGTGTACGACCTCGATCGCGACGGGGACGGGATCGCCTGCGACTAGAGACAGGAGGGCTGGCGCACTGTCTTTGCGACACTCTTTATCGAGGATCGCAGGGCCTTGTCCGGATGGCGCCCAATGCTGTCGACGATCTCGAGCGAGCATGTGCCCGAGCAACTGCGGTGTCGTCAAGAGAACCCGGGAAGAAACGCGCGTCGAACAACTGTTCTTGTCCTGTCCCCTGGTGCCAGTAGAGTCCTCTTGAGGTCGTTGGGCGCTGCGTGCGCGTGTCTCGGACGACGTCGGTGGATTCGCGTGGAGGTGAAACTCCAAGGCCTGGAAGGAATGCTGACGCTTGGCGAAATACGCAGTGAAGCTAGAACGTTCAGCTCCGCTCGCCCTCCCGCGACATCCGGCCGCTCCCGATGACGAGAAGTTCGCGGAGTGGTGCGCGGCCGAAAAGGCAGCCGGACGATCACTTGCAGTAGACCTGTTTTCCGGAGCCGGGGGTCTCGGCGCTGGCGTCGAAGCCGCCGGCTGGACTGTTGTCGCAGCCGTTGACCACGACAAAGCGGCGCTGGAGACGCACCGCGCGAACTTCCGAGGGCAGGCTCTCGACGTAGATATGTCCGACCCTGATCAAGTCGAAACCTTGATTGAGAAGTTGCGACCGCTGGGCATAGATCTCATCGCGGGTGGCCCTCCTTGCCAGCCATTCAGCAGGGCCGGACGCGCAAAGATCAGAAGCCTCGTCGAAGGAGGGGTGCGCGATGCGATCGATTCGCGCAAGGAGCTCTGGCGCTCATTCATCAACGTCGTGATCGCCTTGAACCCTCGTGCGGTCATCATGGAAAACGTCCCCGACATGGCCATCGGCGATGATCTCATGGTGATCCGTGAGATCGCAGAGCTCCTCGAATGCGCTGGCTACATCGTGGACTACCGGCTTCTAGATGCGTGGCGACACGGCGTCCCGCAACACCGAAAGAGGTTCATACTCCAAGCTCGCGCGGACAGTATGCCCCCCACTTGGCCGATACTAAACGAGAAGCGATCGACAGTTCGCGATGCGATCGAGGATCTGCCGGCGCTCAACAGCACCACCGGCGCGAGAGAACTGCCCTATACCGGAAGACCGCTGCGTTCGCTCGCGAAGGAGCTTCGGGGCCACGCAGCCGGTGGGCTCGTGCACGACCACATGACGAGACCAGTACGTGACGATGATCGGCAGGCATTCGAGCTCATGAGCTCGTCTACGTTGTACTCGGACCTGCCGGACCACCTCAAGCGGTATCGCTCAGACACCTTTAATGACAAGTACAAACGCCTCGACTGGGACGATCTGAGCAGAACAATCACTGCCCACATCGCGAAAGATGGGTACTGGTACATCCACCCGTCCGAACACCGCACCCTCACAGTCCGAGAAGCCGCACGCATCCAGACTTTTCCTGACAGTTTCCGCTTCGCAGGCAGTCGGAGCGACGCGTTTCGACAAATCGGCAATGCCGTGCCGCCGATATTGGGACGAGCCGTTGCCGAGACGATACGTCCTTCCGACGGAGCAGAGCGAGTCAGCCGTCCTCAAACTTCCGAGATCAGGCGCGGGCTAGTGAGCTGGGCGACCGACCGCAGAAGAATTGCGTGGTGGCTGTTCCCAGGGCCAGAGATGACCGCGCTCGCAGCGGCATTCGCGGCTCTCCTAGACGTCCATCAGCTTCTTCCTGCCCAAGCAGAGGCGACGATGGCGCCATTTCGTGGGGCACGTCGTATCACGGAACGCGTGGTTGCACGCGTCGAAGCGACCACATTCACTCCGGCAAGGAAGACGGCCGTCCACCAAGCAATCGCTAAGCTCCAAGGTGATCGAGACGTCGACGAAGCGATCACAAAGGGCGGCCTGCTCCGCCCGTCGCAACAGGCCGTCTTCCGAATGCTCCGGGGGAGAGATCAGTTGCTCACCAGCGAACGCATCGCGGCCGTGGTCTGCGCCATCCTGGACCTCCCGGAACAGCAACGCGGACAAGGCACTGACATCAAGGTTGCGCTAGCCCAGCTGGTTGGAGCCGGGACAGACGCTCCGTTGCGCATGGCGGCAGTACGAGCGCTCTCTAAACAAGAGGCACGCTCGATAGTCCCTGCCGGACTCAGCGGAGCCGACAAGAAAGTAGACAAGCCATCATGAGTGAACGCGACAATAGAAGCTGGAGTCGTTGCGTCCTCCTATTCGCTCGGAGAGCGCATGTCTGACAAGGAGTCCCCTCGCTTTCGCCCGCGCGCAAGGCTGCTCCAACTGCTCGGCGACCAGCTGATCGGCAGTCCTCGCCTTGCGATCTTCGAGCTGGTCAAGAACGCGTACGACGCGGACGCCACACAGGCAGTGGTCACAATGTCTCGCCTAGACAAGCCCGATGCAGCAATCACCGTCGTCGATGACGGAGACGGGATGTCATACGACACACTTCGAAACATCTGGCTGGTGCCCGGTCACGACCACAAAGCTAAGAGTCGAGCGGAAGGCGTGCGGACGCTCAAGGGTCGTTTGCCGCTCGGCGAGAAGGGCGTCGGACGCTTCGCCGTCCACAAGCTCGGCCAGGCCGTCGAAGTCGTAACGCGGCGTGCCGGTGGCCCAGAGCTGGTGCTGAAAATCGATTGGGAGGAGATTGCCGCCTCTGAGTTCCTAGACGAGGCGCGGGTCGAGATCATCGAACGCTTCCCTGAGTCTTTTGCCGGAACGAACGGCACATCGGTGACCGTGACAGGCCTGCGCGGCGAGCCATGGACTCGCGGCGAGGTACGTCGTCTCTTCCGCCAAATTACGTCGATTTCTTCCCCGTTCGCAGCCCGCTCTGATGACTTCGCAGCGACCCTCGTGCTCCCGCAGCAGCAGAAGTGGCTGGTCGACGTGCCCCATACCGAGACGCTTCTCGAGAGCGCACCGTGGCAATTCACCTTCTCGCTCGAAGATAACCGGTTCAGCTGGCGATACGAGTTCCGTGGCTTCAAAGGGATAGCGCTGAGTCCGCGAACCGTCGAGGGCTCGGAATACGGCCTGCTGCTTGACCCTAAGGACCTACCCGAGCGAGACCAAGAGGCCCTCAAAGCTGAGAAGAAGCAGCCGCGCGCTGTCCGAAGCAGCGTCACTCACCAAGATGGCATCGGACCAATCTCTGGCACTCTGATGGTTTATGACCGCGATAAAGACGTGATCGAGAAGATCGGGCACAGCGCTTCGCTACAGGAGTTCCTGAACGAAAGCGGAGGTGTTCGGGTCTACCGCGATGGGATCCGGGTCTACAACTACGGTGAGCCGGGCGATGACTGGCTCGGCCTCGATATCCGACGGGTGAACTCCCCCACCAAGCGGATCAGCAATAACATCGTTGTCGGGGCGGTAGACCTCTCGCTGGAAAAAAGCAGGGGCCTTGAGGAGAAGACAAACCGCGAGGGATTCGTCGACGGCATTGCTCTCGGGAGGATGCGTGCGCTGATCCGGGGGGCTGTCTCAGTTTTCGAATCAGAGCGCAACAAGGACAAGCAGAACTTGCGCAAGCTTCTGTCTAAGCAGAGAGATTCGCTGGGCGGAGGGATCGAGAAGCCTCTCCAACAGATAAAGTCCCTCGCGAAGAAGCACAACCTATCTGACGAAGTTGATCCACTCATCGAGAAGGCTCAGAGGGCATACAGCGACATGCGGGAGATCATGCTTCGCGCTGGGATCTCCAGCATGTCGCTCGTAATCGTGTATCACGAGATCGATCACGGGGTTCGACTTCTGCACACGGCACTCCGACGTGGGGCCGACGCTGACGGCGCCATCCAGCAGGCGCGTGACCTTGTCGCCGTGCTCGATAGCTTTGGTGACCTCCTTCGCAAAGGCGAAGCCTCCGACCACGACCTCCGCGACCTTGCGGAACGTGCCGCCGAGTTGAACTCGATTCGCCTCTCAAACCACGATATTGCCTTGGAAGTACGTGTAGACAGAGGCGCAAACTCAATGCTCGTGCCGACGAAGTTCCCTTTTGGCCTTGTGCTTGGCGCGGTGACGAACCTGGTGGACAACAGCGTGTACTGGCTCTCCTCACGCTGGCCCGAGAACACGCCCGAAGCCAAACGCCGGCTCTTGATCGCAGTTGATGAGGAGGCCTTCGGCTCTCCCGCTCTAATAATTGCGGACAACGGTCCCGGCTTCGCGGATGGCCTCGAGGATGCGACCGAACCTTTCTTCACTCGCCGACCGGATGGCATCGGGGTGGGGCTCTACTACGTCAACCTAATAATGCACACCATCGGTGGTTCGCTACGAATGGTAGACACCGATCTACTCCCGCTCGGCTCCGAATACGACGGTGCCGCGCTCGCGCTTGTGTTCCCGAGGGGCTGAATGTTTACTCCGCCACGATTTGTCGTTATCGATGACAACCTGAACCATCTTGACGCCATCGTCACCACCATCCAGTCCCTGGGCTCCGTCTGTGCTCGCGTTCATTACACGCCGGAGAAGGACGTGCCGGCGGAACTATTTACGGCAGTGCGAGCAGTTTTCATTGACTTGCAGTTGCAAGACCGGTCAGCGAGCAGCGACTTCAACAGACATTATGCTGAAATTCAGAGAATACTTGGCAAAGTCATAGTTCCAACGGGTGGACCGTACATTCTTGCAGTTTGGACAGATGTACCCGAACGCGTGACCGAACTGCAGGCATACCTTGAGGCAAAGTTCTTCATCGACATGCCCTATACGAGGCCGATCGCGATCGTACCCCTCTCGAAGACCAACTACATCAACATCGGAACTGGTCACCAGACCGCAGGAAACCTGCTCGAGGACATCCGCACACACCTCAGCGCACACCCCGCCATGAGCGCCCTCGTACAATGGGAGGCGGAAGTATATGGAGCGGCGTCCCGGGTCCTGGCCGATATTACGAGTCTCGCCGCCGAGCTCGAAGCAACTGCTCCATTTCCGACGCTTCTCAAACGCCTCGCCGTGGAGGCCGTAGGCCACGCGAATGCGTCAGAGGACCCTCGCACATCAGTCCAAGCGGCGCTCCTCCCGTTACTCCAAGATCACCTCCAAAACACTGCGGATGCGAGCGTAGGGTGGGAACGTGCATTTGAGTCTGCCGTCGAGCCGGCGCCGGCGCTCTCGAAGCAGCAGGTCGGCCTACTAAACACCAAACTGCATGTCACCAAGAACGACGACACGAGGCCCATCTCTCCGCTAGCTTGGGGTGCGGTCAATGAACTGGAGATGAGTCTAGATTGGAATGAATTTGGGCTTGTCGACGAAGATGAGTACCGAGAATATGTCGTCGCAAAGAATCTTAAGATCGAGTGGGCAAAGTATAAAGGAAATGTGAAGATCGCCCAGATTCGCATCGGCGCCGCCTGCGACTACGCTCAGAAGACTTCAGGCCCAGTTCCCTATGTCCTCGCGGCCCTCGTGCCGGTTAGGGACGGGGCAAGGCCGCATGAGCTCACCCCGAAGTCGACTGGTTGGATCTCACCAGAAGTTGACTTCGGCAGCGGGATCGTTCAGCTCTTCGTCGAGCCCCGGTTCGTACGGGTCCGCGGCGAGACCACCGCAGCTGCTTTTAAGCCCATCGGGCGAATCAAGGAACAGCTGCTTCTCGAGCTGGTGTCAGCCGTCGGTCACCATAGCTCAAGACCGGGAATCGTACGCTTCCAAGCAACCGGCTGAAAAGACTTCCCGTGCAATTTCACTTGGAATCAAATTGCGCGAGCAGACTATCTCGACTTTGCGAACGATGAGGCGCGATCGCCCCAAGATGGAGCGTGTGCGCAGCGCGCACGAAGAGCGTCGAGCCTGTCGCCTCAATAGAGACACCCCCTTTTTGGGGGATCAACTTTGGGATAGGGCGGTGCCGCCAACCAACTCCCAACAGGATGGTTGTAGCGCTCCTGCTCTATCCCGCTTAGCAAGAGGACGACTATTTTCAGCCCGATCTCTGGTACGGTCTCGGAACCACCCGGCGCTCTTCCGAGCTAGGCGAAGACTGTGATTTGGGCGTCGATCCACGGCCGCCCGGAGCTACCGTAGACGGCTGATAGCGTCAGTCCATGCCCGCCTCTGAGTCCATCGCCGCGCTCCGCACCTTCGTCGCCGAACGAGACTGGGATCAGTTCCACTCCCCAGAGAACCTCGCGAAGAGCATCTCAATCGAGGCAGGTGAGCTCCTCGAGTGCTTCCAGTGGTCCCCCGACTTCGACCAAGAGCAGGTAGAGGCGGAACTCGCGGATGTTGTCACTTACTGCATCCACCTCGCGAACAAGATTGGCGTCGACCTCGACGAAATCGTCATGAAGAAGTTGGAGTCGACGAAGGCGAAGTACCCCGTGGAGCTGGCCAAAGGCCGCATGACGAAGTACACCAAACTCTCCGAGGCCTCGGAGTGACAGATTTCAGCATCCAGCGCCTTCCATTCCGCCGCGACGCTGTTGATACGTGGGCGCGTGACGACACCCGGCACACTAACTGGCCGGTTGTCTATGTGATCGAAGGGGACGCCCAGCGCAATTCACCCGGGCTCTACGTCGGCGAGACGGTGAGTGCCGCTACCCGGATGCGTCAGCATCTCGCGGGCTCGAAGAAGAACGAGTCCCTCGAATCGATCCGCGTCGTCGTGGATCACACGTTCAACAAGTCAGTCTGTCTCGACCTTGAATCGCATCTCATTCGCTGGTTCTCGGGCGACGGCCAATACCGCATCCTCAATGGCAACGACGGTCTGACTGATGCCCAGTACTACGACCGCGCCCTCTACCGCGAGTCGTTCCGCGACGTCTTTGAAGCGCTGCGAGCAGAAGGCCTCTTCTCGCGCAGCATCCCGCAGATCGAGAACTCCGACCTCTTCAAGCTGTCGCCCTTTAAAGCTCTGACAGACGACCAGGGCATCGCGATCATGGACATCCTGGAAGGTCTCCTCGAAGATCTTCAGGAGCCCGGCGCTCGATCAACACTCGTTGTCCAGGGCAACCCGGGAACAGGGAAGACGATCATCGCGATCTTCCTGATGAAGCTGCTCGCCGACATCCGAGACTACGACGACCGCGATGGAGTCGAGCCAGACTCGATGCTCTCGGAGTTCTTCGTCCCCGAGAATCGCGAGCTGCTCAAGACCCTTCGCATGGCTCTCGTGATCCCACAGCAGTCTCTGCGGATGTCGGTGAAGAAGGTCTTCAAGAAGACCCCCAAGCTCGATGCTGCGATGGTGATGTCACCGTTCCAGCTCGGTGAATCTGACGAGACTTACGACCTCGTCCTCGTCGACGAGACCCATCGCCTCGGACAACGGGCCAACCAAGCATCAGGCGTGCAGAACAAGAAGTTTCGCGAGATCAACGAGGCTCTGTTCGGAACCGATGACCCTCGCCACACCCAGCTCGACTGGATCAAGGCTCGGAGCAAGCATCAGCTCCTACTTGTTGATGGGGAGCAGAGCGTGCGGCCTCATGACCTCTCCCCAGCGGCACTCAACGCCGAAATCAGTGGGTCCAAGGATGCGCATCGCTTCTTCCGACTGACGACCCAGATGCGCGTGCAGGCCGGCGCAGATTATGTCGAATTCGTCCGCGCCCTACTGCGGGATGAAGCGCCATCGCTCCCCGACCTAGGCGAGTACGAGCTCCGGCTTTTCGATGACCTCGGAAAGATGCGCGATGCCATCCGCCAGAAGGATGCCGAGGTCGGCCTTTCCCGCCTTGTCGCCGGCTACGCGTGGGATTGGGTGTCGAAGAAGAGCCCTGACGCCTTCGACATCGAGCTTGACGGTGAGCGCATGCGGTGGAACGGCACGGACACGGACTGGATCAACTCGGCAGGGTCGCTCGAAGAGGTCGGCTCGATCCACACCGTTCAGGGGTACGACCTGAACTATGCCGGGGTCATCATCGGGCCTGACCTCCGCCTCGACCCGGCAACCGGACGAATCGTCGCTGATCGCGAGAGCTATCGGGACAAGAAGGGCAAGGAGAACACCGGGCACCTGAAGGATGCGTTCGGGGACGACGATCTGTTGACGTTTATCCGCAACATCTACGGAGTGCTGCTGACGCGTGGGATGCGCGGTACGTACGTCTATGTGTGTGACAAGGCGCTGGGCGAGCACCTACGCAAAGCCCTCTAGCTCCGCCTCGACCGTGGGGCGGCGGCGCCTTCAGATCTCGCGCCGAACTGCCGAAGCTGAGCATCGACGATCTGCGCTGCTTTTCGATCGGCACCCCGCGTGCCCGCCGTCGCTTCGATTTTCGACTTTTCCCATTCGTGCTTGAGCATCATCTGAAAGTGGCGCACGACAGCCTCTCGATTCTGCGGCGAGCGCTTCGCGATGAATGCGTCGATCAGGGATACCGCTTCGCGATCCTTGGAGGGATTGAGATGCAAGACGATAGAGTCGCGGATGCACCGCTGCGACGTGCGATCACGGTCGCTCAGAAGTCGAGGAACCAATACCCGCAGCGAGTCGCGCCAGACCTGGCGTTGCTCGATCACGGACTTCTGGAAGATGTTGCGCGAGGTGGAAGACATCGTGACGGCCGCCATGATCAACGCCGAGACAATGCCGCCCCCGAGAGCGGCCGCGCCGACCGTCAGCCAGTAATCAAACATCTCATCCCCTTGGGTCACATGTCGTGTACGGCGTGTCTCGGCCGCAACGAGCCTAGTGAGTCTCGCCCCCACCGCTAGGCATGGATAGTGCAGCATCGTCTGGCGAAGCACGGTTGGCCTTCGCCTCACCAAACCGCTCCCCCGAACTCACCTGCTGCGCCACCCGCCGCAGCGCCAACAACAGCGGCTCCACCAACACCGACCCCAGCACCACGTACCGCACCGCGGCTTCCGCAGACTCCCCCGGCACCCCCACGATCTCCGCATCCGCAATCCGCCGCATCGACGCGAGGTACTCCGCCATCGCCGCATCCGGAACGGTGAACCCGACGCGCTCCAACCCCTGCAGCGCCCGCGCGACCGCGTGCAGCACGGCCTCGTCGCACATCCCCGGCTTCCACCCGAGCCCCGCGACGAGCTCCTCGGCATCCGTCAGATCGAGCTCTTCGTCCACGGGCGGGGTGATCGCCGCATGCGCCGCCCCGAGCAGCTCGTGCGGACTCGCCGGCGGATCGTCCAACGCCCCCAGCACCCGCCGCGTCTCGGCAATGCTCACCCCGGCGTCGAGCAGCGCCCGGATCACCCGCAGCCGCTCCACGTGCTTCTCGCCGTACGCGGCCTGAGTCGCAGACGACCGCTCGCCTTCGGGCAGCAGCCCCTCGCGCAGGTAGTACTTGATCGTCGGCACGGTCACGCCGGTCTGCGCGGACAGTTCGGAAATTCTCATGGCCACCTCTTGACTTCGATAGTAGCGCTATCCATTATGGATAGCGCTACTATCCAACCAAGGAGTCATCATGTCGAAAGTCATCACGGGCCGCATGACCCACCGCCACGAGGGCGAGCTCGTCGTGTTCCACATCGGGATGCAGATCAACCGCTGGTGGCGCCCCGACCTGTGGATGCCGGCCTTCTTCGCCATGCCGGGGATGCTGCGCGAACTCAGCACCGATCCCGACTCGGGCATGCTCGGCTACCACCTGCTCTTCGGCTCGGGCGGACCCTACGTCGTGCAGTACTGGTCATCCGTCGACAAGCTCTACGCCTACGCGTCCAGCCCGAACCAGCAGCACCGCCCCGCCTGGACCGCCTTCAACCGCGCAGCTCGCAACGCTCCGGGAGCGGTCGGCGTGTGGCACGAGACCTTCCGCGTCGACACCGCCGAGAGCGTGTACGTCTCGACGAAGCCGATGGGGCTGCCGAAGGCCACGGAGCTCGTGCCCGTCGGTAAGCGTCATGACCGGGCCCAGGCACGGTTCGCGGATGGGCGGACGGATGCAGCGAAGCCTCTCGCCTCGCCCCCTTCCCCCTGACCCCCGCCCCATACACCTGAGCGCACCTGCCAACCCCGCTTCCGCCGCGCCCTCCGCCGGACTGGTCGAAGCCAGACGGCGTGCGCAGCAGGAGTAACGTCTTACACGACGGCGGGGATGGTCAGTGAAGGAGCAGTGATGAAGATCGCAGAACTCAGAGATCAGCCGAGAACGGGCACAGCCGGCCAGCACACAGCGAACGAGACGGTCTCGTGACGGCTGAACGCGCCCGCGGCACGTCGCGCGAGCGAGCCACCGTCGTGGCGATGATCCTCATCAGCGCCGCGCTCCCGGTGGTCGCCAACCTGCCGGTGTTCCAGAACCTGGTGTGGGCCTTCTGGCTCGCAGCCCTCGCCCTCATCATCGGTGCGTCGGCGTTGCTCGTGAGCGTCGCCCGGCGTGAACGACGACGTTCCGACGAGTCCTGAACCTCGTCACCACCGAAGAAACCACTACCCTCGCACCATGCCCACCGATCGCCCGCGCGCCTGGATCTTCGACGTCGACGGCACCCTCGCCCTCATCGGCGACCGCTCCCCGTACGACATGCGCAACGTGTCGATCGACACCCCGAACCATCCGGTCGTCGTCGCAGCACAGGCCTTCGCCGCCCACCCCGACGTCGACGCACTCATCGTGGTCTCAGGCCGCGACGAGACCGCCCGTCGCGCCACCGAGGCCTGGCTGACGTTCAACGAGATCCCGTTCGACCGCCTCCTGCTCCGCCGCACGGGCGACCAGCGCGCCGACAACATCGTCAAGGCCGAGATCTACGACGCCCACATCGAACCGCACTTCACTGTGATCGGCGTCGTCGACGACCGCCGCAGCGTGGTCGAGATGTGGCGGTCTCGCGGACTGGTCTGCTTCCAGGTGGCCGAAGGGGACTTCTGAGGCGCACCCGGTCGGAGTACAGCGACTTCGGCGCGGTCCATCATTTTCCGGATCAGTGTCCTGTGCGCTGGTGGTCGTCCGTCGTCTGGGTAAGTAGATGTAGAAAGACCTTGAGGAGAACACACATGCGCTACGTACTTTTCATCTGCACAGACCCGACCGCTGAGCCCTATGTCGAAGCCGAGGACAACGCCGGGGAGTGGGTGGCGTCGCTGCAGGACAGCGGCTCCTACGTCTTGGGCGACCGTCTGCGGCCCGTCGAAGACGCCACGACCGTGCGCGTCAGAGCCGGCGAGCGGATTGTGGCCGACGGACCGTTCACCGAGAGCCGCGAATGGATCGCCGGGTTCGACGTGATCGACGCCGACGACCTCGACGCCGCGATCGAGATCGCCGCCGCGCACCCGATGGCCCGGTTCGGCCTGGTCGAAGTGCGCCCCGTGTGGCCGCTCGGGGCGACGATGTGACCACACCGGAAGAGCCGCCTGGCGCGCGTACGGATGCCATGGCCGCCGTCCGGCACGTGGCATCCATCGAGTACGGCCGCGTGGTCGCGAGCGTGATCGGCACAGTCCACGACTGGACTCTCGCCGAAGACGCCGTGCAGGACGCACTGGCTCGAGCCGTCGAGCGGTGGCCAGGCGGCGGGGTTCCGGCGAACCCCGCCGCCTGGGTCACGACCGTCGCCCGCCGCCGCGCGATCGACCTCGTGCGGCACGCGGACGCCGAGCGCCGGGCGGTGGCTCGCCTGGAGCACGAGCCGCACGAAGGCGCCGACACCCACGACACCACCGGCCACGACGACGCATTCCCACATGGGGACGAGCGGCTGAAGCTGATCTTCACCGCCTGCCACCCCGCGTTGACCCTGGAAGCCCGCGCGGCGCTGACACTCCGCACCGTCCTGAACGTGTCGATCGAACAGCTCGCCGGGATCTTCGCGGTCGCACCCGCGACGATGGAGAAGAGACTCGTGCGGGCTCGGGCCAAGATCGCGCACGCGAACATCCCGTACCGCGTTCCGGACGCCGCGCAGCTCGACAGTCGGAGCGCGAGCGTCTCCGAGGTCCTGTCCGCCCTGTTCACCATCGGCTACTCCGATCCGACGCTCCAGCCCGACCCCGGCGCTGAGGCCATCCGGCTTGCTCGGCTGTGCCGACAGCTGCTCCCCTCGGATTCCCCGGCTCGACTCGAGTTCACGGGGCTGCTCTCCCTCCTTCTTCTTCAGCACTCTCGCCGCGCGGCACGCACGACCGCCGACGGGTTGTCCGTGCCGTTCGACGAACAGGACCGCGGACTGTGGGATGTCTCCGAGATCGAGGAAGGCCTGCGGCTCCTTGACGACGCCGTGGAGGAGGCGGCACGGGCGGGGATCCACGGCGGGCGGCACCTCATCCGCGCCACCGTCGCGGCCGAGTACGTCCGCCACGCCCCGGGAATAGAGATCGACCACGCCCGCATAGCCGACATCTACGGGGTGCTGGAGCAGGTGGATGCATCGCCGTTCGTTCGCCTGAACCGTGCGGTCGCCGTCGCGAACGCGGGACGACCGCACGAAGCCCTCGCGCTGGCGGAGGCGCTCGAGAGCTCGCTGGGAGGACACCACCTCTACTCAGCAGTGCGGGGAGATCTCCTGCAGCGCCTCAAGCGCGTCGAAGAAGCGAGCTCAGCGTTTCGCGATGCCGCACGCGCCGCCCCGACAGAACGCGAGCGGCTGTCGTATGCCCAGCACGCTGACGACATCGCCTCGGCGTCGACCTAGCCTGCTGCGGGATCAAGCGCGTTCGCATTCTCAATGATGCGAATTCGTCGAGGGGAGAACACCAACACGGCTCGGTGTACGAATGATTCCTCACTCAACGCCGGGAGACGAGCCAGCTCCATTGCCCCCGTCACCACCCTCATCACCAGGGCCGCGAACACAAAGATCGGTCCAATCCATGGCGCCTCGGATCCGAACATGAATCCCACAGCGACAACGCCGCCCACGATGACCACGTTGACGATCGCTACGACTACGCCCAGTCCTCGAGGGAGGGTCATCCCGGAACTGATACCGATACTGACCCCCAGGGCACAGATGACGAGGTAGACAGCGAGCTCGCCGCCGATCTCCAAGATCATTGCCATCGCTCCTTCGTCAGCATGTCACCCTCATGATGACCCCTGGCACCGGCGCGGCAGTGAAGAACAAGCAGGTCTTAGGGTTGTCTCCCTGAGCGATATGCGCCTGAGCCACAATGTATGAGCCAAGGACGGCGCACGCCTGGAACACCTTCGGCAGCGCCTTTGCGAAGATTCCACACATCCCGACCGCAGCCGTGTAGTCCCGGACCCGCGAGGTTTCAGCACGCGTGAGCTTCATTCCCCAGATGGGACCGTTCCAGATCCAGCTCGGATCAGCCACCACCGGGTACGCGGTTGTGGCGCTCGGGGTCACAACCTGGAACAGCTCATCCCCTCGCACCTCGTACCGCGTTTCCACCGCGGCACCATTCGCGTCAGTCGCCCACGGGGCCGCAACGGGCACATAATCCCCGGACTCGTCCAAGAAGATCACTTCACCGGTGTCACTCTGGTACGGCTGATAGCCATCCATGCGGTATCCGAATTCGCGTGGGCTCTCGGGACTGCCCATTACTGTCTGGATGCGCGTCGATCCGTCGGCGAGCGTCTGCACAGCAACTGCATCACCCGAACTGTCGTCGGCAGTGAAGACGACGGTGCCATCCTCAGCCACCACACCATCGCTGATGGGGATTTCGTCAGGTAGCTCGATGGCCCGACGTTCCGTCTGGGTGCCTCCATCAATCGGCACACTCACAACGACGTTCTCTTCAGCCGAAAGCGGTACTGCCGCTGAAATCTCCCCTACCGTCGTGCTCAACTGGCCGCCCCGGACCATGCCCGGCTGGGACAGAATCGTTGTCGGGGTCGCCGCCTCAATGGTGGCCGCAACAGACTCCGCGCCATCGACGTCGCTGTCCGACGCATGAGCCGGCAAAGCCATCGTCGTCGTGAGGGCAATGGTGGCGGCTATCGCCACGAGGAGTTCGCGCGTTCTTTGCATCATTTCTGGGGTCCATTCACTCGTAGCGGCCCGCCGATAGTTGGCCTCGCCTGTCATGCTTGGCCATATGAGCAATGAAAGCATACATATGAGGACGCTATTGATATGTTGCGATCGGTCAAGCCGCCTACGCCACCCGTCACGTGGCCGCGAGCGCCTCACGCCTCATCGAGCACAGGCCGACGAGCGCGGTGCCTCAGTGACCAGAA
Organism: Microbacterium maritypicum MF109; assembly: GCF_000455825.1. Classification (GTDB taxonomy): domain Bacteria; phylum Actinomycetota; class Actinomycetes; order Actinomycetales; family Microbacteriaceae; genus Microbacterium; species Microbacterium maritypicum_A. Next base: position 215,862 of record NZ_ATAO01000195.1, on the reverse strand, counting down.
ACCGCGATCCCCCGCAGCAACCGCACCACGGTCTCCTCCACCCGCTCCGCACTCAACGGCCGCCCGATCAGCGCAGAATACGACGCCATCGCGATGAACTGGTCCGCGATCGCGGCCGCATCCACATCCGCCCGTACGTCGCCGTCGGCACGCCCGCGCGACACCCGCTCGGCGACCCACTCCCGAATCGGCGCCGCCAGCCGCTCGTTCAACACCAACCCCAGCTCGGGATCGGCCGCGGTCACCTCGATCAGCGCCCGCGCCAGCGCCACACCCTCGGGCCGAGCGAGCCCGTCGGACATCGCGGAGAACCACGCCCGCAGATCCGCTCCGAGGTCTGCCGTCATCGGCACCGACACCTCGGCTCCCGGCAGCGCCCCCTCGAGCAGCGCCTCCCCGAGGATCGCGGCCTTCGACGGCCACCACCGATAGATCGTCTGCTTCGAGACCTCCGCTTCGGCGGCGAGACCCTCGATCGTCACGGCCTCGTACCCGTCTGCGGCGAGCGCACGCCGCATCGCGTCCAGCACGGACTGGCGGGCTTTCTCACTTCGAGGACGGGGCACCTTTCGAGCGTACCCAGGCGTACACTGGAACATAAGTAGACGCACCGTTGCGAAACCTGCACGGGACCCGAACAAGGAGAAAGAGCATGGCCCTCACCGCACACTCCACCATCGGCGACTGGATGAACGACCCGACCGGCGGGCCTCTCATCCGCGGACTCTTCGAGAAGACGGGCGCCGACCCCGAGCTGCTCACCCCCGTGCTCGGACTCCCCCTGCAGCAGCTCGTCGCGATGAGCCAGGGCCAGCTTCCCCAGTCGGTCGTGGACGACCTCGTGCGCGCGGCCAACGGCGGCGAGATCCCCGAGGACGACGCCTCCGAGGGTTGGACCGAGAAGCCCACGTCCGGCCGCTTCGCCGGCAAGACCGTGATCGTGACGGGCGCCGCCTCCGGTATCGGCAAGGCCACCGCCTCGCGCATCGCCCGGGAAGGCGGACGCGTGATCGCCAGCGACATCGCCGCCGAGAAGCTCGATGCCCTGAAGTCCGAGCTTCCGGATGCGGACATCGTCACGGTCGCGGGCGACCTCACGAAGCAGGATGCGATCGACGCCGTCCTCGCCGCCGCGGGCGACCGCATCGACGGCCTCGCGAACGTCGCCGGCATCAACGATGACTTCTCCCCCGCGGGCGAGACCCCGGATGCCGTCTGGGACCGCGTCATCGCGATCAACCTGACCGCTCCGTTCAAGCTCATGCGCGCGGTCATCCCCGTCATGGAGGCGGCCGGTCGCGGCGCGATCCTCAACGTCTCGAGCGAGGCGGGCCTGCGCGGCAACGCCTCGGGCAACGCCTACACGGCCAGCAAGCACGGCATCATCGGCGTCACCAAGTCGGCGGCCTTCATGTACGGGCCGAAGGGCATCCGCGTGAACTCCGTCGCCCCGGGCGGCGTCGCCACCGGCATCCCGATGCCCCCGCACATGTCCGAATACGGCTCGGGCCGCCTCGCCCCGTTCCAGCAGGCCATCCCGACCGTGGCGACAGCCGAGCACCTGGCGGCCTCGATCACGTTCCTGCTGTCGGACGACGCCGTGAACATCAACGGCGCCATCCTCGCCTCGGACGGCGGATGGTCGGTGCAGTAAGCCCGACCGCGAAGCCGACGCCCCCGCCGACCCGAACGGCGGGGGCGTTTCGCATGTCCACGCGGCACTCGCCTCACGATCAGCTTTGACTCGCAACTTCACCTACGAGTACGTCGACGAATATATCACTATCGTCCTCATATGTGTGCTTGTATCAGCTTCAAGTCGTCGACATAGAAGTCAGGAGGACCCCATGGGCCCGAGTTTCCGCACTACACGCATGCGGCCCCACGAGCGCAAACGGCTTTTCATATCCGCAGTGACCGCATCTGCATTAGCCCTCGGAGCTATCGCCCTTCCCGCCACAGCATCGTGGGCGGATGCCGCGCACGATGGAGACCAGACGACAGCAGGGCACGAGATCGCCGCTGCTCTGGAGCACATGGAAGGCGGCCTGGTCCGCGACTTCGCTCCTTCTGAGATCAAAGATGGGCAAGATGGCAAGACAGCTCAGGTCGGCGTCAGTGTCGAGGTTTCGAACGACGCCACAGATGGCGTACAGATTTCGACAGGGAGCTTCGTTCTTGGCATCGACCTCCCGCACGCGGACGCAGCCATCGCCGGCGAGGACCTTCCGAAAGGCGGAGTGGCCTATCCCTCCACGATGGATAGTGCGAATGCCGTCATCCCCGTAGACGGCGGGGCTCAGCTCCTCACCGTCATCGCGAACGACGCAGCACCCGAACGCTTTGACTACGGGCTCACAATGCCGCCCGAGAACCGCCTGGAGGAGACTGCAGACGGCGGCGCCCGGATCGTCGACTCGACCGGAAAGACAGTCGTCATCTTCGAACCAGCCTGGGCTCGCGACTCGAGCGGAAGGAGCCTCCCGACTCAGTACTCCGTTCAAGGGAACGTCCTGACCCAGACCGTCGCACACAAGAGCCTGAGCGGCATCTCGTATCCGATCGTCGCCGATCCGCTTCCTGTCGTCGTCATCGTCATCACAGCGGCGGCAGCGATCGTGGTCGCAGCAGCAGCCCTTGGAGTCGCCACTTGGATTGTCATCAGTTGGTGGAACACCTGTCGCGCCCAGGGAAAGTACCCCGAGCTCTCCACCCGGAACGGCTTCACCGCCAGGTGCGTGCGGTAGCGCAACAGTAATGAGGGATTCCTGATGTCTCCCAAGCGGCTCTTCACGGGTGACCGCATCTTCGTGATGGCGTGCTCCCTCTGCACCTCCATCGGGCTTGTGGTCATCGCCGGGTTGTCGTTCGCAAGCTACGCATTCGCGAACAGCATCACGATTACGGTCCCCTGGATCGCCCGCTTCGAAGGGTACGTAGATGTGAACGGATCGCCTGCTGTCACCATCAGCGGATCGTGGAGCGCAGTCATGGCAACGACAGCAATCGTCGCGTCCTCGCTCTTGCTTGTCGCCCTGAGCAGCGAGCGGTCCTCACATTCACGAGACAGGCGTGTGTGACACTCGCCCAGACGTCGGGCGCCATCTCGTCACACTCGAGAGGTGGCGTTCGGCAGCTGGTCGCGACCTGCGGCGTGACATCTCGCCTATCGATCACTGGGCGGAACAACCCTCCAGCGGTCATACACTCGCTCCATGCTGAAGCTCGTGTCGGTCGTGATCCGCGTGAACGACCTCCCTGCGCAGTCCGCGTTCTGGAAGGCAGCCCTGGACTACGTCGAACGTGATCCGGCGGACGACGACTGGGTGGTGTTGAAGCCGCGCGACGCCGACGCTCCCTGCATCGCCCTCGACGCCCACCACTCCGAGCGCATACTGCCTCCGCGCATCCACCTCGACATCTACGCGGAGGACCAGAGCGCCGAAGTGCGACGGCTCCTCGACCTGGGCGCACGCGAGGTGCACTGGGACGGCCGCCCGGCCGACGCCGACTACGTGATCATGGAAGATCCCGAAGGCAACCGCTTCTGCATCGTCGACCGGCCCGACTGGTCGGGCTGGGGCGGCAGACGTTGAATCGGGCCTCGGGCCATCCGCGCGACCTGTCGCACGTTCCGGACCGAACGATTCACTGTTCCGCGCGAAAGCTGACCCCGACCCTCTCGCCTTGCGAGAAGTAGTGCCGGAACGTGTAATACACCGGGTTCCAGGCGTTTAGGTCGATGTGCGAGGTTCCCGGCACCGTCAGCGCCTGATGCACGTGCGTGCGCAGGACCTTCGCGTGGACGATGGTGGCGTCTCCGTCCTCACCCAACGGCGTCATGTTCGTGACCCGGGCCTCCATCTGAACGGGGCATTCGGCGATCCGCGGGGGCAGAACCACCCCGCTCGGCCGTGGAGTGAATCTGCCGAGCGTCCACTTGTCCGGCTCATACCTGTACTTCTCCCGCTTGTGGCGCGGGACTTCGGCAACCCCGGTGGTGTCGGCGATCCTCTCGATCGACTCCCACAGCGCGGCGTCGGGCAGGTTGATGACCAGCTCACCGTTCTCGCGGAGATTGCGCATCGCCCGGCCCGAATTGCTCAACCCCAAGACATAGGTGTCATCCAGAGCCCAGGCTGAGGAGATGGGAGTGATGTTCGCTGTTTCGTCTCCCGGCATCAGCGTGCTGAGCAGGGCGACGGGAGTCCCGAAGTAGAACACGGAGGGTTCGATTGCCAGAGTCGGGTTCATGAGGTCCAGTCTGTGGCGGGAACGTTTCGGGCTGGACCGAACAATGCCGGCGATAAAGTTCTTGCGATGAAAGGAACGAGTAGTCCGGAACTGGCGGCGACGGCCGCCGTCTTCGCCAACGACGCCCGCGCGTCGATGCTGCTCCTGATGCTCGATGGAAGGGCATGGACGCTCACTGAACTGTCCAAGACCGCCGACATCGCTCGGTCGTCAGCGAGCGAGCACGCCGACAGGCTGCTGGACGCCGGGCTGGTCGAGGAGATGCGGCAGGGACGGCACCGCTACCTCCGGCTCGCCGGCACCCCCGCCGCTGAACTGGTCGAGTCGCTCGCAGCATTCTCCGGTCGCGTCCGGCCTGCCAAGCAGTCACTCGACGCCCAACACCGTGACCACGCCATCAGGGAGGCTCGTACCTGTTACCGCCACCTCGCGGGCAGACTCGGCATCGCACTCACCGACGGTATGCACGCGAAGGGCTTGATCGAGTCGGATTTCTCACTCACCCCGCCGGGACTAGCCTGGCTGACGTCGCTCGGCATCGACCTGCCGAAGCATCCGAAGCGCACTCTCACCCGTCCGTGCCTCGACTGGACCGAACGCCGCGAACACCTGGCCGGGCTCGCCGCGGACATGCTCCTCGCGACGTTCAAGAACAAGGCATGGATCGAACACGTTCCATCCAGCACCCGCGCGGTGCGGCTCACCGCCGCGGGACGGGAAGGTCTCGCGGACCTGCTTCCGACAGACCGCTTCTGACGGCACGCCCTAGTGGGCCCCGGCCAACATCCGGTCGACCCAGAGCGGATGCGGCAGCTCGGCGACTTCGGCGCGCGTAAACCATCCGACCTCGACGACCTCGTCTTGATCGGGCACAGGCGGATCAAGCAGTTCGCACGCGAACGCAGTCGACACGTACGACACGCGATCCCCGTTCGGATACGTCACGACGAGCGATTCGCCACCGAAGGCGCCGACGATCCCCGTGACGCGGATGCGGGCGCCGATCTCCTCCTGCACCTCTCGGGCGATCGCCTCGTCCGGATCCTCCCCCGGCTCGACCCCACCACCGATCAGACCCCATTGCTCCGAACTCGCCGCGCGCGCGAGAAGGAAACGATCGCCCTCGCGGATCACCGCGGTCACACCCGGCAGCAGCAGAAGATCATGACCGATCCGCGCGCGGATGGACTGGACGTAGTCGGAGAACGGCATGGCGGGAGTCTAGGTGGCGGTGCTCGACGCTCTCCGGTCACACCTGACCGGGCCGCCCGTCTCTCGCCATCGCCTGACGGTGCGATGTCAGCGCCGCGCGCACGGCCGAATAGATCACCAGCCAGGAGACGAGGATCCCGATGAGGATGTACGCGAGGTTCATGAGGATGAAGGGTACGAGCGAGTCGGAGAACATCGCCCCAGGATGCCGCACCCCGTGCACCTGCCCGGTCAGACTCCCCGCATCCGCGCCACGGCCGCCCGCACCAGCGCGGCGTTCCCGGGCGCGGGCGCACCGTCGGGGAGCAGCAGAGTGTCTTCCAACCCGATGCGCGACGCCAGCCCGAGCTCGACCGCGAGGTCGAACACCGGCCAGGTCGACCCCTCTTCGCCATGGAGCAGAACCGGCAGGTCGGGCTCTTCGAGCTCGACGTGCGCGATCATCCCCTCGGCGTGGTCGCGCAGCAGCTCGGTCGGTTCATCGGGAAGCTCGATCAGCACCCGTAGGCACTCACCTCTCACCGGCGAACGTTTCCACACCTCGAAACCGGCCGCGTCCCACAGACCGGCCTCGACCGCGACTCCACGCTTCAGCAGCAGGGCGGCCACCTCGTCGGCACCGGCCTCGTGCCAATTGACCGATGCGTGATCGGGCAGCTCCGTCCACGACTCGATCGCGGCGAGACGACGCGCGACATCGGGCTCGGCCCACGCCCCCGTGGTCACGCCGACCGGCGCACCGGGAATCGCGGTCCGCACCGCCCGCACCCACCGCGCGACATCATCGGCGGCGAGACTGTCACGACCCGCCGCATCCTTCGGGTGCACGTGCACCTCCTGCGCTCCCGCAGCCACCGCACGCGCGGCGTCGTCGGCCACGACCGAGGCATCCGCGCTCAGCCACGGGTGCTCGACCGCATCACGGGCGCCGTTGACACATACCTGCAACTGCATCCGACGCGCAGACCGGGCAGGAGGGTCTGAGTCCGACACCACCGTCATCGGCCGATCAACTCGCGCGGGTGCAGGTCGTACGCGGAGGAGTCGGCCGACGGGCCCTCTTCCGTCCGCACCGTGTGCTCGACCTGACGTGCGACCGCCGCGCTGCGACCGACCTTGACCGCCTCGGCTTCACTCTCGAAACTGCTCCCCAACGTCTGCGATTCCCCTTCGATGCGGTTGAACCAGATGCCGTTGCGGTGGAACGTCTCGATGTCGCCTGCAGCCATGGCGGGATCCCTTCTCTCGTATCCCTTTCTACGTGAGACCACCGACACGACAGAGGGGCTTGACAGCATCCACGGCGCCGCCCGAGCACCCCCGGCTCAGACCGTGAGACCCGCCAGGCGCACGGCATCACCCATCGCCACGAACGCCTCTTCGAGGATCGGACGCGGTGTCGCGAAGACCACCCGAACATGACCCTCGGCGCCACGCCCGAGCAGCCGCCCCTCGGTCAGCACGACCCCGGCCCGCTCACGAAAGAACTCGGCTGGCGGCTCAGGGATCCCCAGCGCGGAGGTGTCGATCCACCCGATGTACGTCGCCTCGGGCACGCGATACACAGCCCCGGGAAGATGCTCGTCCACCAGCCGCGCGAGCTCGTGCCGCGATCCGTCGAGGTACGCGATCACCTCCGTCAGCCACGGCTTTCCCGCCCGATACGCCGCCGTCGAGGCCACCACGCCAAGGGTCGCCGCGCCATGCTGCACCGCGAACCCGAACCGCTTGTACAGCTGCTGGTCGGCATCGTTCGAGGTGATCAGCTGCGCAGTCTTCAGCCCCGGGATGTTCCACGCCTTCGACGCGCTCGTCCCCGTGACCGTGTGCGCGGCCGTCGCCGCCGACACCGACGCGTAGGGCACGAACGGCGCACCGTCGTAACGCAGCGGCGCGTGGATCTCGTCCGCGAAAACCCGCCCGCCGTGCCGCTCGACGATCTCGGCGATCGCCTCCAGCTCCTCACGTCCGACGATCGTGCCGGTCGGGTTGTGCGGATTGCAGAGCACGAGCGTCCGCGCCCCTGCAGCGAACGCCTCGTCGATGCGCTGCAGATCGTGCTGCCAGCGCCCGTCGATCTCGACGCCGGGGACCTCGATCACCGGATGCCCGATCGCCGGCAGGTATGTCAGGAACGGCATGTACGCCGGAGTCGGCACGATCACGGGCGACCCCGCGGGCGCATACTCCTGCACCGCGACACCGAGCGCCGCCATCACGTCCGAGACCGGATGCACACGCTCGGGGTCGACCGCCCAGCCGTACTCATCCTGCATCCACTCGGCCGTCGCCTCCCCCAGCTCCGCGGCCTGCGGAGGGGAGAGGTAGCCGAGATTCTCGTCGTCGATCGCGCGATGCAGTGCCTCGGCGATCTCGGGAGCGACCCCGAAATCCATCTCCGCCACCCATGCCCCGATGCGACCGGGATGCAGACTCCACTTGCGACTCTGCGGCCGATCGAGGAAGAGACGGGTGCGCGCATCGAAGGGATGCGACGGTTGCGAGGAACGGTCCGTGGTCATGATCTGGGTGCCCGCCGGCTCAGCCGACGGCGTCGATACAGGACGCGTGCAGGACGCGGATCTCGGACACGGGGACTCCATTCGCAACGGCTCCGACCAATCTACGGACACCGCTGCGCCGTCGCATTTCGCGTTTCCATCCGTGACGCGATTCCGGGCCCCGCCGAGAGACGGCCAGCCGACGGTGCCCCGGCCGGGGCGTGAACAACTCCGGAGACTCGCCCCGCAGATGGCTCGAATCCCCTCCCAGAGTCGAATCTGCAGAACTTCTCCTGAGTTGTGCACGCGACTCCCGGGACAGTGTCCGGAACCGAGGCTCAACCGGCGACGTCGAGCACCCAGGTCACGCCGAAGCGGTCGGTGAGCATGCCGAAGCCGGACGACCACGCCGACGCGGCCAACGGCTCGACGATTGTCGCGCCCTCGGAGAGCCCGTCCCAGTACCCCTGGACCTCGTCGGGGGAGTCTGCCCGCAGCGACTGGAAGAAGGTGCGGTCGGTGATGGTCGCTCCGTTCTCACGGCGCGTGGTCCCGGCCGTCGCCGCCGGGTCCTGGTCATCCTGGCCCGGGATGTCGTAGGCCATCAGGCGGATGCCCGCGGGGGAATCGAGCTGCCCGAACACGATCTTGTCGAAGCCGGGGACACCCTCGTGCACGCCGAACTGTGACCCGTGCCTCGTCTTCTACACCGACGACCCTGATGCTGTACGAGTGCACCGCGTGCTTCACACGCGGAGAGACATCGCCGCCGTCCTCATCGACCGACTCTGACTCCGCATCCCGCGGAAGAGCGGCCCCACCCACGCCGGTAGACTGGACCTGCCCCGCCGGCCCCTTCCTTTGGAGTGCGCGTGACCACCGCCCCTGCACCTTCCCACCAGCACGTCCCCGACTCCGTCGAGAACGCGATCGCGACGCCCGAGAAGGAGCAGCCGTACGCGGCCCTCGGACTCAAGCCCGACGAGTACGCGCGCATCAAGGAGATCCTCGGACGCCGCCCGACCTCGGGCGAGCTGGCGATGTACTCCGTCATGTGGAGCGAGCACTGCTCCTACAAGTCGTCGAAGAACTACCTGCGCCGCTTCGGCCAGAAGGTCAGCGACGAGATGAAGGAACGCCTGATGGTGGGCATGGGCCAGAACGCGGGCGTCGTCGACGTCGGCGAGGGCTGGGCCGTCACCTTCAAGGCCGAGTCGCACAACCACCCGTCGTTCATCGAGCCCTTCCAGGGTGCGGCGACCGGCGTCGGCGGCATCGTCCGCGACATCATCTCGATGGGCGCCCGCCCGGTCGCAGTCATGGACGCCCTGCGCTTCGGTGCAGTCGACCACCCCGACACCGCCCGCGTCGTGCACGGCGTGACCAGCGGCATCAGCTTCTACGGCAACTGCCTGGGACTCCCGAACATCGGCGGCGAGACGGTCTTCGACGCCGTCTACCAGGCCAACCCGCTCGTGAACGCCCTCGCGGTGGGCGTGCTGCGTCATGAAGACCTCAAGCTCGCGAACGCGACCGGCGTCGGCAACAAGGTCGTCCTGTTCGGTGCGCGCACGGGTGGCGACGGCATCGGCGGCGCGAGCATCCTCGCGTCCGACTCCTTCGACTCGACCGGCCCGACCAAGCGCCCCGCGGTGCAGGTGGGCGACCCGTTCGCCGAGAAGGTGCTCATCGAGTGCTGCCTCGAGCTGTACCGCGGCGAGCTCGTCGAGGCGATCCAGGACCTCGGTGCCGCCGGCATCTCGTGCGCGACCAGCGAGCTCGCGGCCAACGGCAACAGCGGCATGAAGGTCTCGCTCGACAACGTGCTGCTGCGCGACCCCACGCTCACGGCCGAGGAGATCCTCATGTCGGAGTCGCAGGAGCGCATGATGGCGATCGTCGCGCCCGAGAAGCTCGATGCCTTCCTCGAGGTCGTGAACAAGTGGGAGGTCGAGACCTCCGTGCTCGGCGAGGTCACCGGTGACGGACGCCTCATCATCGACTGGCAGGGCGAGCGCATCGTCGACGTCGACCCCTCGACGGTCGCGGTCGACGGCCCCGTCTACGACCGCCCGGTCGCCTACCCGACGTGGATCGACGCCCTCCAGGCGGATGCCGCCGAGAACCTGCCCCGCGCGACCGACCCGGAGACGCTGCGCGAGCAGTTCCTGAACCTCGTCGCCTCACCGAACCTCGCAGACACGAGCTGGATCACCAACCAGTACGACTACTACGTGCTCGGCAACACGGCCCTCTCGTTCCCCGACGACGCCGGCATGATCCGCGTCGACGAGGAATCGGGTCTCGGCTTCGCGGTCTCGACCGATGCCAACGGCCGCTACTGCCAGCTCGACCCGTACGCGGGCGCACAGCTGGCCCTGGCCGAGGCGTACCGCAACGTCGCCGTCACCGGCGCCGTGCCGACCGCGATCACCGACTGCCTGAACTTCGGCTCTCCCGAGAACCCCGAGGTCATGTGGCAGTTCGGCCAGACGGTCGACGGCCTGGCCGACGGCTGCTACGAGCTGGGCACCCCGGTCACCGGCGGCAACGTCTCGTTCTACAACCAGACCGGCGACGTGCCGATCCACCCGACCCCGCTGGTCGGCGTGCTCGGCATCATCGACGACGTCTCGCGCCGCATCCCCTCCGGATGGCAGGACGAGGGCCAGAACATCTACCTGCTCGGCACCACCTCGACCGAGCTCTCCGGCTCGGCATGGGCAGAGGTCGTGCACCAGCACCTGGGCGGTCTGCCCCCGAAGGTCGACCTCGCGGGCGAGAAGCGCCTCGCCGGTCTGCTGTCGGCAGCCCGCGACGAATGGCTGATCTCCTCGGCGCACGACCTCTCCGAGGGAGGCCTCGCGCAGGCGCTCGCCGAGGGCGTCATGCGCTTCGGCGTCGGAGCTCGCGTCTGGTTGAACGAGATCATCGAGCGCGACGGAGTGGACGCCGCAACCGCCCTGTTCTCCGAGTCGACCGGCCGCGTGATCGTGACCGTGCCCCGTGAGGATGACGTGAAGTTCCGCGGCCTCTGCGAAGGACGCGACTACCCGGTGATGCGCATCGGCGTGACCGACAGCGAGGGCGCGAAGCTCGAGGTGCAGGGCGTCTTCACCGTGTCGGCCGCCGAGCTGCGTGAGCGCTCGCAGGCCACCCTCCCGTCGTACTTCGGCCCGACCGTCACGGAGCAGGTCAGCGCATGAGCGAGGTCAGCCGCCAGAACCCGAACGACGAGGACTACGGCGACCTCGGCGAGAAGCGCAACCGGCGCATCCGCATCGTCGCCTGGACCGTCATCATCGCGCTCATCCTCGGCGGTGGCGGCGCGACCGTGCTGACCCTGCTCCTCGGCTGAGACACGGGACAGCACCTGCCGCTCAGCGGGTGAAGAGGTACCTCGTCAGCTCGATGATCCCGTCGGGTCCGTGGCTCTCCCGTCCGAGCGACTCCACGATGATCGCGCCGAGGATCGCCCGACCGATCTGCGCGATCGGTGCATCTTCCGGCAACTGACCGTCGCGGATCCCGCCCCTCAAGCGCTCAGACAGGTGCTGCTCGACGCCCAGGCTTCCACCGAGGTGCGCACCGACCGCAGCATCTTCGGCGGCAGCCGCGACCAGCGACTGCAGCAGAGCCTGACCCTGCGCGCTCGCGAGGATCGTGAAGACCGACTGCAACCACGTCTCGACGTCGGCGAACAGGTCGCCCGTGTCGGGCACGACGAAGTCCACCGGGATGAGACGTCCGTCCACGAGACAGTCGGCGATCAGCGCGCCGCGCGACGGCCACCAGCGGTAGATCGTCTGCTTGCCGACCCCGGCTTCCTTCGCGATGCCCTCGATCGTGAGCCGGTCGTACCCCTGCGCATGGAACAGTCGGGAGGTCGCATCGAGGATCGCCTCGCGCGCCGCCGTGCTGCGCACGGGCCCGCTCCGGTGCTCGTTGACCATGGATTCAGGATAGCCACAGATCTCTAGACGAGACGTGCCGTATGATCTTCGAGTCTGAAGGAGACCACTGTGGCATCACTGCTGTACCGTCTGGGTTCGTTCGCTGCACGCAAGGCGTGGACGGTGATCGTCTCGTGGGTCCTGATCCTCGGTATCGGCGTGGGAGCCTTCCTGACCCTCGGCGGCACGCTGAGCAACAGCTTCGACATCCCCGGCACCGCCTCGGGCGCGGTCACCGACGAGCTCGCCGACAAGCTGCCCGACACGGCCGGCGGCACCGGCACGGTGGTCTACCGGACCGAAGACGGGTCTCCGTTCACCGACGACCAGAAGAAGGAGATCTCCGACCTCGCCGCGAGCGCCGAGGATCTCGACGGCGTCGCCGGGGTGATCGATCCGTTCGACGCGCAGAAGCAGCAGGACGAGCAGGCGCAGCAGCTCGCCGACGGCCAGACCCAGATCACCGACGGCCGCGCGCAGCTGGATGCCGCCCAGACCCAGCTCGACGACGGACGCGCGCAGCTCGAAGCCGGGCTCACACAGCTCACGGCGGCCCGCACCCAGGCCGAGCAGTCCGGTGCCGGGTCCGCACAGCTCGCCGCCCTCGACGCGCAGATCGCCGCGGTGAACGCCCAGCTGGCGCAGGTCGCGGCCCAGAACGCCGAGCTCGACCAGTCGCGCATCACCCTCGACGACAACGCCGATCAGGTGGAGCTGGGCTCGACCCTCCTCGATCTGGCCGACGGCATCGGCGTGGTCTCCGAAGACGGATCGACCGCCATCGTCAACATCTCGTTCGTCGACCCGCGCCTCGAACTCTCCGAAGAGGTGAAGCAGGGCGCGATCGACCACTTCGCATCTTCCCCCGTCGACGGTGTCGAGGTCGACTTCGGCACCGACATCGCACAGGGCGTCCCGGAGATCTTCGGCATCGGCGAGGCGGTCGGCCTCGCATTCGCGGCGATCGTCCTCATCGTGATGCTCGGCTCCCTCATCGCCGCCGCCCTCCCGATCGTCACCGCCATCGTGGGTGTGGGCGTCGGCGTCACGGCATCCCTCGCCTTCTCCGGCGTGGTGAACATGGCCTCGGTGACCCCGGTGCTGGGTGTGATGCTCGGGCTCGCGGTCGGCATCGACTACTCGCTGTTCATCGTCAACAGACACCGCAAACAGCTGCTCGCCGGGGTGCCGGTGCGTGAATCCATCGGCCTCGCCACGGGCACCTCCGGCACGGCCGTCGTGTTCGCCGGCACGACCGTGATCGTCGCACTGCTCGCCCTCAACGTGACCGGCGTGCCCTTCCTCGGCCTCATGGGCACAGTCGGCGCGGTCTGCGTCGCGGTGGCCGTGCTCGTCGCGATCACCCTCGCCCCCGCCATCCTCGGCCTCGTCGGCACGCGCCTGCTCAGCCGACGAGCGCGGGGAACGATCGGCCAGGAGCACGCGGCAGGCAAGCCCGTGAAGCGCATGTCGACCCTCCGCGCCGTCGTCACCGCGCTCGTGAGCGTGGTCGCCCTGCTGATCATCGCCATCCCCGCCATGTCGATGCGCCTCGGGCTGCCCGACGGATCGAGCGAACCGAGCGACTCGACCAGCTACCGCGCGTTCCAGACCGTCGACGAGCAGTTCGGCGAGGGCGCGAACGGACCGCTGCTGGTCACCGCGACCCTCGACGATGCCGTCAGCGACGACGACCTGCTCTCCACGCAGGTCACGATCGCCCAGGCCATCGCCGACCAGGACGACGTGGTGGCCGTCGCGCCGATCGCGACGTCCGACGACAACACGCTGCTCGCGTTCCAGGTCGTGCCGAAGGAGGGACCGAACAGCGCCTCGACCGAGAAGCTCGTGCAGGACCTGCGCTCGATGCCCGCGATCGGCGACGGCATCACTCTGGGCGTCGCCGGACAGGCCGCGATCAACATCGACATCTCCGAGGCGCTGGCCGGAGTCCTGCCGCTCTACCTCGTGGTCGTGGTCGGGCTCTCGCTGCTCATCATGATCGTGGTGTTCCGGTCGCTGCTCGTGCCCATCATCGCAACCGGCGGGTTCGTGCTGTCGCTCTTCGCGACGTACGGCCTGATCGTGGCGGTGTTCCAGTTCGGCTGGGGCGCCGAGATCATCGGACTGCACAGCACCGGGCCGATCCTCAGCTTCCTTCCCGTGATCCTCGTCGGCATCCTGTTCGGACTCGCGATGGACTACCAGCTGTTCCTCGCCTCCGGCATGCGCGAGGCGTACGTGCACGGCGCCTCGGCGCGGGATGCCGTCGCCCAGGGCTTCCGCGCCGGCCGCTCGGTCGTGATCGCCGCCGCCCTCATCATGGTGTCGGTGTTCGGCGGGTTCATCTTCTCGGAGTCGACGATCATCCGCTCCATCGGCTTCGGTCTCGCGTTCGGCGTGCTGCTCGACGCGTTCGTGGTGCGCATGCTGCTGATGCCCGCGCTCATGCACCTGCTCGGACGCTCGGCCTGGTGGCTGCCGCGCTGGCTCGACCGCATCCTGCCGAACGTCGACATGGAGGGAGCGGCGCTCGAACGCGACCACCCTGGCATGAAGGCCGTGGCCGTTCCGACCACGACCGACTCGGTGCCGACGCGGGAGACATCCGCCTGATCGGGATCTCGGAGACACCTCGCCCGGCGGAGTTCTCCGTGTCGGGAGGAGGGTTCGGGGCGAAGCTTCCGCCCGACACGGAGTTCTCCGCCCGACAAGGTGCCCCGACAGGGAGCCCCGACACAGTGCCCCGCACGGAGCACGACCCCGACGTCAGCGGCCATGCCTAGAGTGGGCGCATGACCGCCGACGCCCGGGAACGACTGCTCGCGCTGCGCGCCCAGGCCGAGGCGCGGGTGCGGGCGACGGCGGCGACCCTCGATGAACTCACCCACGACCGTGCGGGCTCGAACGACGACGACGAGCACGACCCCGAGGGCGTCACCCTGTCGTCGGAGTGGTCTCGCCTGACCGGGCTCGCCGAGGCAGCAGCATCCGAGCTGCACCAGGTCGACGAGGCGCTGGCGCGGCTGGATGCCGGCACCTACGGCCTCTGCGCGAACTGCGGAAGACCGATCCCGGCCGGCCGCCTCGAAGCCCGCCCCTTCGCGGAGTACTGCGTCTCCTGCGCCGAGAAGCTCGGACGGTAGCCCTGACGCGAGGGCCGATCGCGAGTAGCATCCCACCCATGCCCATCACACTCGAGAACGTCGGCATCGCCGTCCGCGATCTGGAAGCCACCATCTCCTTCTTCACCGACCTGGGCCTCACGGTGCTCGGCCGCGACGAGGTCAGCGGAGAGTGGGCGGCGACCGCGGTCGGGCTCGACGGCAACCACGCCAAGATCGCGGTACTGCAGACTCCGGACGGACGCGGCCAGATCGAGCTGTTCGAGTACATCCACCCCGACGCGATCCAAACCGAACCGACCCTGCCGAACGAGATCGGCATGCACCGGATCGCCTTCTCGGTCGACGACATCGACGAGTCGCTCGCGATCGCCGCCCGCCACGGCTACCACCCGCTCCGCGGCGTCGCGAACTACCAGGACGTGTACAAGCTCACGTACCTCCGAGGCCCGAGCGGGATCCTGGTGATGTTCGCGCAGGACCTCACGAAGAGCTGACCCGTCACCCGGGGATGACCGTCCCCTGATGAAAGCGCAGAACGGGCCCGGAATCGGACAGCTGCCAGATCGATGACCGTCGGCTCTCCCGCCCCTCGGCGATCAGACGATAGTTCACGAGGACGATGCCGGGGGACAGCTCGTTGAAGAGCCAATCCGCGGTCTCGGGTACGGCCCTGCTGTCCTCGTTCGAAAGCTCGACGACGGTTTCCGTCCGCAGCCATCGCCGCCCCGATGCCCCGATCTCCGCGAAATCGGGGGCGAGCAGGGCCTGTACCCGGTCTGCGTCGGTCCGTACCTCCGAGGAGAGGAGCGCGATTTCGGCAGCGACCACGACGGCATACCGGTCCGCGTCGTCATCCCACATGCGTAAACGGTACCGCCGCCCTCTCGGGGAGCCCGCCGAGAAGTAGGCTGAACGCATCATGCAAGAGTTCTTCCAGTGGGCGGGCAACTTCTGGTGGCTCATCTTCCCGATCATGGGAATGGCCGGCGGGGCCGCGAAGGCGTGGGAGCGGGGCTCCAAGCGCCGTCACGAGCGACGCCTCGAGACGCTCAAGGTCAAGGCGCAGCTGAAGACCGCCGAGATCGAGGCGCGCGCGCTGACCCAGCAGGCCAAGCGCCGCGGACCCTCGGTCGTCGACACCACGGCATCCGTCGCGCCGAACGATCTGGTCGCACGCCTTTTCACCGAGCACGATGAGATCACCGCCCGCTGGCTCGACTACGAACTCGACGTCGCGAAGCTCATCGCCTTCCCCGCCATGAGCGACGGGCGCCAGCCCCTGACCGCCGCGTTCCTGCGCGCGAAGAAGACGGCGGATGCGTTGCGTCCCTCCTCTGCCGACGCCAAGGTGTCCGAGCAGCAGGTCACCGAGTACCTGCAGGCCGTCGGCGACTACGCGGTCGCGTTCGAGATCGCCGAGAAGGATGCCCGGCGTCTGCGCGACTCCACCTTCACCGAGCCGGAGCGCAAGAGACTCGAACGCGCACAGCAGCTCCTGAAGGTCGCGGTGGACGAATCGGCGACGCAGGCCGAGCGCAACGTCGCGTACAAGCGTGTGCGCGAAGAGCTCGATGGGCTCATCCTGCTCTCCGACGATGCGGTCACGGTACTCGAGAAGCAGGTGGCCCGGGAGCTGCCGGCCCAGGCGAGCACCTCCACCGACGCATCGACCGATGCGGCCCCCGCCCCCGCGGCGGAGGCCCAGCCGTTGCCGATCACCGATCCCCTGCGCCCGGCACCACCGCGGACGCTGCCGCGCGAAGACGCATGACCCCGGAGAACATCACCGGACCCGTCGCGCACCATGCCGAAGGCCCCGTCTGGTGGCCGGGCTGGGGTGGACTGCGCTGGGTCGACGGGACCGCGGGCGACCTGCTCACGCTGCGCCCCGACGGCGTGACCCGCCAGCACATCGACGACGAGTACCTCGCCTTCGCCCGCCCCCGTTCCGGCGGAGGGCTCGTGGCCGTCGGCGCCCGCACGCTCTATCTCGCGGATGACGTCGACGGCGGGACCAGGGCCGTCGCCGGGCTGGGCGACGACCCCCGTGTGCGCATGAACGACGGGTGCTGCGACCCCCGCGGTCGCCTGCTGGCCGGATCGATGGCCTACGACGCGACAGCGGATGCCGGAACCGTCCTGCGAATCGATGCCTCCCTGTCGGTGACGACGGTGCTGCCGCAGACGACGGTGTCGAACGGCATCGGCTTCTCTCCCGACGGCAGGCGGGCCTACTACGTCGACACCCTGACCCATCGCGTCGACGTGTTCGATGTGGTCGAGGGGGAGCTGCGAGGACGCCGCGCCTTCGTGCGCTTCCCCGAGGGGCAGGGAATGCCGGACGGGCTCACCGTGGCATCCGACGGCAGCGTCTGGGTGGCCCTGTGGGACGGGAGCGCTGTGCACGGTTACGACGCGACCGGCGCCGTGATCGCGCGCATCGAGCTGCCGGTGCCGAAGGTGACCGCCTGCACGTTCGGTGACGACGACCTCGGCACGCTCTACATCACGACGTCGGCACAGGACCTCTCGCCCGACCACGGCACCGAGGCAGGTTCGCTCTTCGCCGTGCGACCGGGCGTGCGCGGCATGCCCGTCACGCCGTTCGCCGGCTGAGACCCCGCAAAACCGACGGCCTCTGCCCGAGGCACGGTGCACTCAGCGAAAGGAACCGTGCCCCGGACACAGGCCGCCGGGTGGATGACGCAGGTCAGCGCAGGTGAACCCGCTCGGTGCGCTGGTGCTGGCGTCCCAGCCCCTCGATCTCGATGGTCATCTCATCGCCGTCCTGCAGGTACGGGAACCTGCCCGACAGCGCGACGCCCTGCGGGGTGCCGGTGTTGATCACGTCGCCGGGCTCGAGCACCAGGTAGTGGCTCAGCTCGTGCACGATGTGCAGCACGGAGAAGATCATGTCGGCAGTCGAGGAGTCCTGCCGCGGCTCGCCGTTCACGAAGGACCGCAGCCGCAGCGCCTGCGGATCGAGCTCGTCGGCGGGGACGAGCGCCGGCCCGAGCGGGTTGAACGTCTCGGAGCACTTGCCCTTCGACCACTGTCCGCCCGAGACGTCGAGCTGGTACGCGCGCTCCGAGACATCGTTCGAGATCGTGTAGCCGGCGATGACATCGCGTGCGGCCTCCGGTGACGACAGGTAGCGCGCCGCCTTGCCGATCACGATCGCCAGCTCGACCTCCCAGTCGACCTTCTCGGCACCGGGTGGCAGCAGCACGACGTCATTCGGCCCGACGACCGTGTTCGGGTGCTTGAAGAAGATCACCGGATGCTCGGGCGGCTCCGATCCGGACTCGGCCGCGTGGGCTGCGTAGTTCTGGCCGACGCAGACCACCGCGGTCGGGCGGGCGACCGGGGCGCCGAAGCGCAGACCGTCGACATCGGCGGTGGGGAGCTCGCCGCGGCCGAGGGCTTCGCGCACGCGAGCGATGCCGTCAGCGGCGAGGAAGGCGCCGTCGATCTCAGTGGTGAGGGGCGCGAGGTCGTAGACGACGTCGCCCTCACGGACGTAGGGGCGTTCGTGGCCGGTGGGGCCGAGTCGCAGGAGTTCCACGTCGATCCTTCGGTCAGCGCGCGTCGGCGTAGGTCGGGTTGACGATCGGCACGGATTCCCCGGCCAGGTACCGGATGATGTTCTCGGCCGCGTGCACGGGAAGATCCGCCAGCGCCTCGGGCGAGTACCAGGCGGCGTGCGGGGTGAGCAGCACGCTGTCGAGATCGCGCAGCGGGGAGTCGGCGGCGAGCGGCTCCCCCGCGAACACGTCGAGGGCGGCGGCTCCCAGGTGTCCGGAGCGGAGTGAGGCGGCGAGCGCCCCCTCGTCGATGAGCGGACCTCGGCAGGTGTTCACCACGACCGCTCCCGGCTTCATGGTCGCGAGCGCAGCGGCATCGATCAGGTGGCGGGTGTCGTCGCTCAGCGGGACGTGGAGGGTGAGGATGTCGGCCTGCGCCACGGCATCCGGGATCTCGACGAGTTCACAGTCAGCCTCGCGCACCGCGTCGCCGGAGGCGTACGGGTCGGCGACGAGCACGCGGAACCCCAGCGCGCGGCAACCGCGGGCCACCATCGAGCCGATGCGGCCGAAGCCGAGCACCGAGACCGTGGTGGCCGAGGGGCGCACGGCGAGCGGGCGGGCGTCGACGGCCTTCCACGTGCCGGCGCGCACGGCGCGGTCGTAGGCGGGGAGGCCGCGGCCCTGGGTCATGATCATCGCGATGGTGTGCGCGGCGACCTCTTCGATGCAGTAGCTCGGGGTGTTCGCGACGGCGATGCCGCGGGCGGTGGCCGCCTCGACGTCGACCATGTCGTAGCCGATGCCGACGCGGCTGATGATGCGGAGGTTCGGCATGCGGTCCATCACCTCGCCGCTGATCTGCGCCCACTGCACGACCAGTCCTTCGGCGTCGGCGCCGTGAGCGGCGATGTCGTCGAGGCTGCCGGAAGCTGCGCGCTCGGCACGCAGCCCCGCCTGTCGGAGGGTGTCTTCGATGACGGTTCCCGGCAGGTCGCAGTCGCTGACGAGGATGAATGGCGCGGTCATGGATGCGATGCTATAGCATCTAGCAAGCGGCTGCACCCCTCCAGGCGCGGGGCGCGGGGCTCGGGGCGCGGGGCGCGGGGGCGCGTGCGAAAACCCAGACGAACTGCTCCGGCTCGGGCGCGCCTCGCTACAACACGCCGCAGGCGACGCGAGTGGTCTCCGTTTTCGCCTCGGCGCTCTGGGCACGCCTGCTCGACAGGCGCAAGATTTGCTATAGCATCGACCCCATGACTCGTCGCGCACTGATCACGGGGGCCAGTTCCGGTATCGGGACGGCCGCCGCCCTCGAACTCGCCCGCGAGGGTGCCGCCCTCTGGATCACGTATGCCGGACGCGAGGCGGAGGCCCTCCGCGTCGCCGACGAATGCCGTGCGGCTGGGGCGCCCGAGGTGCACGTGTCGCGCCTCGACCTGCGCGAGCGCGAGTCGATCGACGCGCTGGTCGGTGAGATCACGGACGCGTGGGGATCGCTCCACGTGCTCGTCAACAATGGCGGCGTCTGCCCGTACACCCCGTACGACGACATCGAGTTCGATGAGTGGGACATGGTCCTCGAGACCAACGCTCGCGGTACCTTCTTCCTGACTCGCGGCGCTCTCCCGCTGCTCCGGGCCGCCGAGGGCGACCGCTCGGTGATCAACATCGCCTCGATCGCCGGCCAGGTCGGCGCGCTGCAGACCGGCATCCACTACGCCGCGAGCAAGGGCGCGATCCTCGCGATCACCCGCAGCTTCGCGCGGCACCTCGCGTCCGAGGGCATCCGCGTCAACGCCGTCACCCCCGGACCGGTCGCGAGCGCGATCACCGACCAGCTGCAGGGCGCGGGGCGCGAGAAGCTCGAAGCCGGCATCCCACTCGGCGCGTTCGGACAGCCGGAAGACGTCGCCTGGATCATCGCATCACTCGCGTCGGAGCGCGCCCGGTTCATCACCGGCGCCACCTACGACGTCAACGGAGGAGTACGCATTGACTGACCGCACCGCACTCGACCGCACCGCACTCGACACCGTCCAGGCGCAGCTCGACGCGTTCAACGCACACGACCTCGACGCGTTCGTCGCGACCTATGCCGAGGATGCCGTGATCACCGGCGTCGCGCCCGAGCCCGTGGCCGGATCGGCCGCGATCCGCGCGTTCTACGAGCCTCGGCTGCAGAACCCCGAACTGTCGTGCGTCATCGAGACCAGCGTGCTGTTCGGCACCCGGTGGGTCGTCGCGCAGGAGCAGGTCATCAACGCGGGCGTCGCGACCGAGACCATCGCGACGTTCGACGTCGTCGACGGGCTGATCGCTCGGGCGTCGATGCTCAAGGCCTGAGGCGCGACAGCTTCCCGGGAGGAGATCTCCCTGTGGGGAGGAGCTTTCCTGCTGAGGAGTCCTCCCGACAGGGAGTTGTCCTCCCCACGCGGTGCGGCTCACTCGTGCTCGGGCAGGATCGGGGACGACCAGCCCGGATCACGACCCAGCTGAGCCGCCCGCGACACCGAAGTCGAACCGTAGCGGTCGCGCAGGGTGTCGAGCACGGTGTCGAGGCGGGCTTCATCGCCCCAGTCGATCGGCAGTTCGGGCTGCACGCGATCGGCGCGGTCGAGCTGCGACAGCGAGATGCCGATCAAGGTGATGCCGCGGTCGGTGATCTCGCTCTGCGCCGCGGCGAGCAGCGTGCGTGCGAGGGTGAGCAGCACGGCGGTGCGGTCGGTAGGAGCGCGGAGTGAGCGGGAGCGGGTGGCCTTCGAGAAGTCGCCGAAGCGCAGACGCAGCACGACGGTGCGGCAGACACGGTCGCCATCGCGGAGTCGGCGACCGAGCCGGTCGACGATCTGGGTGAGGATGAGGTCTAGTTCCTCCGCCGAGCGAGGACGGGTGCCGAGAGCACGCTGCGAGCCGATCGACCCGCGGCGGCGGGTGGTGTCGACCGGCCGCGGATCCCGTAGACGAGCGAGCGCGTGCACGTGCGCCCCCGTCGCCTTGCCCAGCATGCGCTCGGCTGTCGCGGCCTCGAGCTCGGCCAGCTCTCCGACCGTGCGGATACCGTAGCGGTGCAGCTTCTCGGCCGTGACCGCCCCCACACCCCACAGGCGCTCGACCGGGAGGGGAAGCAGGAACTCCTCCTCGCGTTCGGGCTCGACGACCAGCAGCCCGTCGGGCTTGCTCACGGCACTGGCGACCTTGGCGAGGAACTTGGTGCGCGCGACCCCGACCGAGATCGCGAGTCCCGCCTCGGCACGCACGCGTTCGCGCAGCCGTGCCGCGATCTGCTCGGGGCTGCCGGCGATCCGCCTCAGACCCCCGACTTCGAGGAACGCCTCGTCGATCGACAGCCCCTCCACGAGCGGGGTGGTGTCGCGGAAGATGGCGAACACGTCTTTGCTGGCGGCCGAGTATGCCTCCATGCGCGGCGGAACGATCACAGCATCCGGGCAGAGCTCCCGCGCCTGCCGGCCGCCCATCGCGGTGCGGACTCCGCGGGCCTTCGCCTCGTAGCTCGCTGCCAGCACGACTCCGCCGCCCACGATGACAGGTCGGCCGCGCAGTTCGGGCGCATCACGCTGCTCGACCGAGGCGTAGAACGCATCGAGGTCGGCGTGCAGCACCGTCGCTTCCCCACGCATCCCGTTCTCCTGTCGACGTGCGGATCGTCGCACGGACCGGGGACACCGGGATGGGTGGTGACTTCGCCCTCTCGCCCGGGATATTGCGGTGTCGGTGCTCACGGATATCGTCGGCGCGTGCCGGAACCGGTGAATCAGTGGTGGGCGCGACGGCAGTTCTCCCGCGGTCGCGCTGTCCCGTATGAGGTGGGCACCTATCGCGCCGGGTGGGCGGCATATCCCGAGCTCATCCGGCAGTACCACCCGGAACTGAACCACGGCATCGTCCTGTCGCAGATCCCCCTCGCCGCCGACGTGTTCCTGTGCTGGGAATGCGCGGTCGGGCATCGGTTCGCCGCCACCCCGACCGAGCAGCGCGAGCGTCCTGGACAGGTGCGGCGGCGCTCTGCATGGTGCCCCGAGTGCTCTGCGCTCGCCCGTCCGCAGCCGGTCGTGCTCGGCGAAGCCCGCGCCCTCCCCCGTAAACCCCGTCGCCCAGCCCCCGCGCTCTGCGCGACGACGCCCGACCTTCCCACAGGCTCCGCGTTCGTCAGCGAGTGCGCCCCGAAGCCCGCATCCGCCGTGGAGGGCCGCCTACGAACGGAGCTCGGGGCGGTGATCGACTTCGACCCGGCCGTGAACGCCGTGAAAGTGTCGCGCCCGTTCTTCCGCCACACCGAGGTCTGGCCCGACATCGTGTTTCCGGAGCTGCGGGTCGCACTCGAATACGACACCGTCGGTCGCCACGGACTCGAGCACGTCGGCAAGCGGCAAGATGCCGATCTGCGCAAAGACCGCGCCCTCCGTGCCGCGGGCTGGGAGGTCATCCGCATCCGCACCGGGAAGCTCGAACCCCTCGGTCCGCACGACCTGGCGCTGTCGTCGGTGAGCGCGAAGAGCATCGCCCGGATCATCGACGAGCTGCGGGCCATCCGCGGGGCGCTGTTCGTAGACGCGTACCTGCGGTGACGAGGCCACGTTCGCGTCGGGGGCACACCCCGATGGGAGGAAGACCCGGTGTCGGGAGGAGAATCCTGCGCAGATCTTCCGCCCGGGACAGAGTTCTCCGCCCGTGCCGAGCGCCGGAGATGCCTGCTCGCGTGCCCCTGCACCTATCGAGGTGCCTCAGGCGTCGAAGCGCTCCCGCAACCCCGGGTCGAGCGCGATATCCCCGAAGGATGCCGTCCACGCCCCGTCGACCGCGATGGACTGACCCGACAGGTACGGAGCCTCATCCGACAGGAGGAACGCCGTGATGGACGCCACCTCTTCGGCGCGGGCGATGCGCCCCATCGGCGGCCCCTCCGCGAGCGCACGCTCTTCGGCCTCGGGGTCGGCCGCGCGCGCGATCTGGGCTTCGAGGTGCGGGGTGCGCACGCCACCAGGAGCGACGGTGTTGGCGCGGATACCGAGGGCCCCGTACGACACGGCCACGCTGCGGGTGAGGGCGTCGATGCCGCCCTTGGTGAACTCGTAGGCCGCGTGGTCTGTGAAGGACGCGCGGCCGTGGATCGAGCCGATGTTCACGATCGCGCCCGGTACACCCTGGTCGACGAAGGCCGAGACGGCGGTCGAGCAGCCCCAGATGTAGCCGAAACCGTTGATGTCGAGCACCTCGCGCACCGTGGCCTCGTCGATCTCGTGCAGCGGTGTGCGCTTGGTGATGCCGGCGTTGTTCACCCAGCCGGCGAGGGACGCTCGGGCGCGGGCAGCAGCGGCGGCACGCTCGTGCGCCGTGCGATCGGCGGCATCGCCGAGCACGACCTCGGCCACGATGCCGTCTTCGACCGTGCCGGATCCGGGCGAACGCTCGAGCCCGACCACGATCCACCCGTCGGCGGTGAGACGTTCGGCGATGGCGCGACCGATGCCCTTGCCGCTACCGGTCACGACCACGCTGCGCTGCACGGCATTGCGGTCCACAGAGTTGCGGTCCACAGAACTGCGCGGGGAGTCTGTCATCTCAGTCCCTCTCGAATCGGAAGACGGTGGGGTCGAGCACGAAGCCGAGGCCCGCCGCGCCCGTCGGCCGCACCCTGCCGTCGAACGACGGACCGCCGAGGATGAACGACGGCGCGGGGTCGTACGGGTTGCTCCCTCGGGCGAACGTCTCCACACCGATGCCCAGGTGCGCGGTGACCTCAGGATAGACGTGCCCCGACACCGGCACGCCACGTTCTGCTGCCCACGCGATTATCTCGCGGGCAGGGGTGACGCCGCCGATCGCGACGACGTCGAGTCGCAGCACGTCGACGCCGCCGACATCGACCAGCGCCTTCAAAACGGCGGGGTCGGTGACCTCATCGCCCACGGACACGGGGAGTCCCGACTCCCGGCGGATGCGCGCGACCCCCTCGGCGTCTTCGGGGAGCAGGGGGTCTTCCACCCACGCGAGGCGCGGGTCACCCCACTGCGCGATCTCGGCCAGCGCGGTGTCGGCGTCCGGCCAGCCGAAGCCCACGTCCACGACCAGACCGGTCGCATCGGGAAGCTCGGCGTTCAGCAGGGCGAGCAGTTCACGCATATATGCCGGATCCGGAATGCGGGAGATCTTCACATTCGTCCAGCCCTCCGCCTGCGCGAGAACCTCATCGGCCACCTCGCGGGGAGTCCGCTCGGCAGACGGGTACGCGGCGACGAGCATCGACTCCCGCGGGGCGTCACCCGTGCCGAGCAGCGTCCACAGCGGCACGCCCGCACGACGCGCGGCGATGTCCCACAGCGCGATGTCGACGAGCCCGATCGCGCGCCGCACCAGGCCCACCCGTCCGACGATCGCGCTGCCGCGCAGCATCCGCTCCCAGGTCGCCGCGGGGTCGTCGGCATCCGCACCCATCGCGTGCACGGCGACGAGGCGGTCGACGATCTCGGCCATCGGCGCCTCCCGCGAGAGGCAATAGGCCATCCCGGTCGTGCCGTCGTCAGCCGTCGCCTGCACGGCGCTGTACTCGCGGCGGGTCACCGTCATCGCCCCCAGGTGCAACGGTGCCGGGAGCGGCAGCACGGCCGTGGCCGTGTCGATGCGGGCGATCGCGCTCATTCGGGCTTCTTCGCCAGCGGCACACCGTAGTCGACCATGAAGCCGCCGTCGACGTAGAGGGTCTGTCCGTTCATGTAGCGCGACTCGTCGGAGACGAGGAAGCTGACCGCGGCGGCGATCTCGCTCGCCTCGGCCAGGCGCTTCGCGGGGATGCGCGACAGGATCGTGTCGAGGCTGAGGGTGCCCGCTTCGACACCCTGACGGAAGACGCCGGTGTCGACGTAGCCGGGCGCGACCGCGTTGACCCGCACGCCGCGCGACGCCCACTCGGCACCCGCGGTCGAGGTCAGTCCGATCACCGCGGCCTTGGTCGTGGCGTAGGGCGCACGACCGGCCGAGCCGCGCGACGAGATGGAGGAGATGTTGACGATGCGCCCATCGCCGCGCTCCAGCATCCGCTTCCCCGCCGCCTGCAGCGCCGAGAACACCCCGTGCAGGTTGACGTCGACCACGGCCGACCATTCGTCCCAACTGAGGTCTTCGATGCCGCGATGACGCTGGATGCCGGCGTTGTTGACGAGCACCTCGATCGGCCCGAGCTCGGCTTCGATCTCTCCGAACACACGGTCGACGCCGGCATGATCGGTGACATCGAGCTCGCGCCACAGGATGCCGGCCGGGTTGTCGGCCGGGTTGTCGCCGGCGGTGAGGCCCGGCACCCGGTCGGCGGCGACGACGAGGTAGCCGTCTGCGGCGAGGCGCTGGCCGATCTCCCATCCGATCCCGGCGGATCCTCCGGTGACGACGGCGACGGAGCCGGCAGGGGTGGGGGCGGTCATTGCTCTCCTCAGGTTCGAGTTTTGCTATAGCAAGTGTATCGGGGGCGCCGTCAGTGGTCGAGCAGCTCCGCCACGACCGCCACCGCATGCGTCTCGAGCAGGTCGAGCGCGCCCGGCGCCAGGGGCGTCTGCCACGCCTGATACGCCCCGCGGTCGTAGGCATCGCGCGTCGGCAGGTACACGAACCCCGGGCCGTTCGTGAGGTTCATCACCACGATCGGCGTCGCGGGGAACCGCGCGCGCAGCGTGGTCTGCAGTCGCGAGTACGCCTCACCCGGATGCCCCACGATCACGGCATCGCCGAGCCTCCAGGCCCAGACAGGGTGCTGCACGGTCGGACCGTCGATGTATCCGTCACGCAGATTGCGCGCGCGACCGAGACGCTCCTCCCGCGAGCGCGGGTCGATATCCTTCCACTCCTCGGCGAGCGCGTCGAGCGTCGGCAGGTCGCGCAGCGGAAGCTCGACGCTCGTGACCGAACCCGCCGCATCCTCCCCGCCTTCCGCCGTCCGGCCCGTCCAGATCGCGAGCGGTGCACCGGACTCGACGATGCCGTCGAGCGTCAGCTCTTCTCCGGGAACGGGAAGCGCGTCCAACGCCGCGAGCACCGCGTGCCCGAGCGAACGTCCGTGTCGATCGGCGACCGCGACGTCGCCGGTGTACTGCTCGCGCGGAGCCAACTCTCCCGATGCCCCCTGCACGAACAGGCAGGGCGCCCCCGTGGCCGACTCGATGACCTCGCGCATCGCCCCGACGTAGTCCGGCGACACCTCACGGCTCTGCCAGGCGAGCGTGGTCGGGTGGCACGCGTAGTTCACGAGCGTGCCTCGCACCGCACCGTCGACACTGAGGCGCCCGATCGTGACGGTGTCGTCGGCCGTGCCCTGCGGGTTGTACCCCACGAGAGGGCGGCCGTCGACGTCGAGCTCACGGTCGGCGGCCAGGGAGCAGGTGCCGGTCGTCCACTCGATCAGCCCGGGGACCGCACCGTCGAGCGCCTCGCGCCCGGCGGCGACCCCTGCGGCAGCGAGCGCCTCGAGATACCCCGGGATCAGCTCTCCCCCCGGCAGATGCGCATCCGCGGCACAGAGCACGGCGCCCGCGTGGGTGTGCGAGAGCGAGAGCATCAGCTGATCGGGGTCGAGCCCGAGAGCGTCGAGGATCGTTCCGCGCACACCCTGCTCATCCGCGACGCGACGCCACCAGGTGCCGTCCACCGCAAGCAGCACGCGCGGGCGGTCGTCGGCGGCGATCACGGCGAGCGCGGTCAGCTCGAACGGACGATGCGCCCCCTCGGATCGCTCCCAGTCGGCGGGTCCCCAGTTCTTGGCACGGATGCCGACCGGCGGCGTGATGTCGCGTCGGGCGACGCCGATGCGCGCCCGCGTGCGGGGGATGCGGATGCGGGCGCCAAGACGTGCGGCCGGTGCCGTGTCGTTCAAACCTGGTCCTCCATGTTCTCCATGATGCCGCCGCTCAGGCGATCGTCAGCACGTCGGCGATCAGCACACGTGCTCCAGCCTCGGGAAGAGTCACCTCGACGCCGCGCTCGACGCCGTCGCTGTAGAGCAGCGTGGAGGGTGCGGCGAAGCCCTCGGCCAGCCGCATCCGTCCTCCCACGAACTGACTCCCGGTGACGCGAGCGTGGTTGACCCCCACGCCGATGTCGAGGTGGGCAGCACCCTTGGGCACGGTCGATGTCACGCCACCCACCCGCCAGGTCACGACGCCCCCACCGGCGGCCCTGCTCAGCAGAGCGCCGTCGGTGCGCTCGGTCGACAGCTCGACCCCCTCGACAGCGATGGCCTGGTCCCGCACCGCGGTCACGGTGAGCTGCACATCGCGCACCGTGCCGCCCCGGATGGTCACCCTCGACGCACCGAGCTCTGCCGGGGCACCTGTTGCCGGACCGCTCAGCCGGCAGTCGACGAACTCGACGGCTCCGGCGCCTCG
Source organism: Microbacterium maritypicum MF109 (assembly GCF_000455825.1). Lineage (GTDB taxonomy): Bacteria > Actinomycetota > Actinomycetes > Actinomycetales > Microbacteriaceae > Microbacterium > Microbacterium maritypicum_A. The sequence continues at coordinate 187,898 of NZ_ATAO01000195.1, read as the reverse complement.
TGCCTTCATCCCGTCGATTCCGGTGATCGTGCATCGCACGAAGCTGACGGGCACCGAGACCGGCGTCTGGATCAGCACCTGATCCTTCGGGAGGGCGAAGGTGCAGTCCTCGATCACCGTCGGCCGCGATGATCGCGCCGATCGCTGGCCGATCGCCAGCAGCCCGGCGGTGCAGCCGCGCAGCTGAGCCCCGTCGGCATTGATCGTCATGGTCGCCTGCGGATCGAACGTCGATCGTCCGATCACCCGGACGTTCTCGAGCGTCAGGTCGCTGATCTTCGTGCCGGCGACGAACCACGAGCAGACGTGGTCGCGCACCGTGATGCGCTTCGCGGCGGTGCCCCATTGCGCCCCGGAGTTGGCGATGTCCATCAGCCCCGAGTTGCCGATGAAGGTGAGATCGTGCTCGTACTGCCCGTGCGTGGTGAAGGGGTTCCCGCCCTGATCGTCGCCGTCTCCGTGGCAGTTCTCGACGATGCAGTAGGCGCTGGCCGTCAGATCGTTCAGGTGCCGCGCGTTCGACGACGTGCAGTCGCTCACGCGACCGTACAGGCTGTAGATCTGCTGCGTGAGATAGCCCGCACCGCCGTAGAAGACCGTGGGCGGGTTCTCGACCGAGCAGCGTTCGGTCGTGAAGTGGGTGTTCCATCTGCGCATGATGACGGGCCACCAGGTGCGGCTCGCGTGCACGTCGGCGACATCGCAGTGGATCGCGTACTCGAAGGCGATCGGGTGCGATCCGGTGAGCTCGCGAGAGTCCGGGAAGGAGCCGTCCGTCGGTCCGTCGAAGGGCCCGGCCCCGAGGAACCGCATGTTCGAGATGCGCACCCCCGCGACCGGATCCACCTGCCGCCAGACGAGCTTTCGCCCCTTGTCGAGCGGCCAGCCGTTGAGGTAATCGATCCGGATGTGGGTGCCGTCGATCTGCTGCGTCACCTGGACGAATCGCTGAAGCTCGCGCTCATCGGCCCCACCGCCGGCGACCGGATCGCACTGCACCGCCCACCAGGTGTCGACGGCGAACTTCGACGCATCGGGCACGGCGACCGCATCCGTCAGCTCCGGCCAGGCTTCCGCCAGGGCGTGCTCGACGGTGACGTCGCGGGACACCCCGGTGAAGAACATCACCGCACCGAACGGGTTGTCGTGGGTGTTCGCCTCGATGCCCTCCGTCGTGATGACATGACCGCCGAAGTCGATCTCGAGGTGGGAACGGGTGAAGCGGTGCCGCCGCTGGAAGAGCAGAGCGGTGCTCGCCTCGATCCGCCGGACGCGGAGGTCGTTCACCAGGGCGTCGAGCGCGTCATCGGCCGCCGTCTCGGGCCCGGTGATGCCGAAGACCCGGAAGTCGACCGTGCCGTCATGCTGCAGCAGCCACGTGGTGCCGCGCTTTCCGGCGATCACCGTGCCGCCGTTGGCCGCGACGTCGGCCCCACCGCAGCCTACGTAGACGAGCAGCCCGGCGTCGCCGGGGGTCCGGTAGCCGGCGACGATGGCCACCTCGCCGTCGCGTGCCCGCAACCGGGACAGCTCGGAGACCGTCTCCGCGCGGAGGACGTCCTTCGCACCGGCCGCGACGGGAGCGGCCTGAGCGGTCGTCGCACCGGCGAGAGAGCCGGCAGCGCCGAGGGCGACCGCACCGAGTCCGGTCATGAGGGCGCGGCGACCCGTCGATCGCACACTCGCATCCAGTTCGGCGCGGGACATCACCGCACCCCGGACGTGGCGTCCGCTTTCAACTGCACCTCGGCCGGAACCGTGAAGTCCGCCCGTCGACTCAGCACGAACGCGATGCTCGCGCCGAGCAGGGTGAGCCCGGCGATGAGGAGCAGACCCCAGATCGCCGATCCGGTGGTCTCGCTGATCCAGCCGATCGCATACGGACCGGCGAAACCGGCCAGGTTGCCGACCGAGTTGATGAAGGCCAGCCCGGCAGCAGCCGCCGTGCCCGTGAGCACCATGGGCGGCAGGCTCCAGAACAGCGGTGTCGTCGAGAACAGGGCCGACATGCCGACGCACAGGGCGGCGAGCGCGAGGATCGGCGTGCCCTGGGCCGCGACCGCCGCGATGAGCGAGAGCGCGGTGATCGTGAGCGTGATGCCGATCTGCAGGGGGATGTTGCCCTGCTTCCTGGCTGCGCGCTCCCAGGGGAGCATCACGAGCGCGGCGCACAGGTTCGGCAGGGCGACGAGCCATCCGGTGGTGGAGTTGGAGAAGTCGCCCATGCTCTTCACGATCGTCGGCAGCCACATGCCCAGCCCGTACGCGCCGAACACGACGCCGAAGAAGAGCACGATCAGGGTCCACAGACGCCCGTTGCTGAACACCTCGCGCAGGCGCAGCCGCCCGTGCTTCTGCTCGGTGGCCGCGGTCTCGGCGGCCAGGGTGTCGTTGATCCACCGCTGTTCGGTCGGGTCGAGCCAGCGGGCGTCCTGCGGGCGGTCGGGCAGCCAGAAGAAGACGACGAAGGCGAGGATCACCGCGGGGATGCCCTGCAGCAGGAAGACCAGCTGCCAGCCGTCGAGGCCCCACATCCCGTGCAGTTCGAGCATCCAGCCCGACAGCGGTGCCGCGACCGCGTTCGCGATCGGGTTCGACAAGACGAACACCGCGAGCACCTGCGTGCGGTACTGCCGCGGGAACCAGAGCGTGAGGTACAGGAGCACTCCGGGGAAGAAGCCGGCTTCGGCGATGCCCAGCACGAAGCGTGCGATGGCGAACTGGGTCGCATCCTGCACGAAGGCCGTCAGGGCGGCGACCAGACCCCAGGAGACCATGATGCGCGCGATCCACTTGCGCGCACCGAAGCGCTCGAGCAGGAGATTGCTCGGCACTTCGAACAGCAGGTACCCGATGAAGAAGATGCCGGCGGCGAATCCGAAGGCCGCTTCGGTGATCTGCAGCGCCGCCGTCATCTCCAGCTTGGCGAAGCCCGCGTTGTTGCGGTCCATGTAGGCGACGAGATAGAGCAGCCCGAGGAACGGGCCGAGGCGCCAGATCGCCTTCTTCATGGCGGAGGCCCCGACCTCCTCTGACGTGCGCGTATCGGGGGCGATTCCGTTCCCGGACATGACAACTCCTTCGTCATCGATGGACTGGCTTGCTATAGCATCTAGCAAAACCCTCGCCGTGTCCACTCATCCGGAAAATGCCATAGCATCGAGCGAACGAATGCGCGCCCGCTCGACGAGACGGAACCGCGGATCGAGAAGGGCACCGAATGCGCAGCGTCTCGGATCAGAACATCGCCGAACAGGTCGCAGACGAGCTGCGTGCGGCCATCCATTCCGGAGAACTCGCCCCCGGTGAGCGCCTCGTCGAACGCAAGCTCGCCGACCGGCTGGGCGTCAGCCACATCCCGGTACGCGAGGCACTGACCCGTCTCGCCGAGGAGCGCCTCATCACCCGGGAGCCCCGCCGCGGCGCCCGCGTCGCCCAGCTGAGCGCACAAGACCTCCAGGAGATCTCGAGCCTGCGGATCGTGCTCGAGCAGTTCATGGCGATCCGCGTGCAGGAGCGGTGGAACGAGGAATCCGCCGCCCGACTCGGTGCCATCATCCAGGCGATGGCGGATGCGGCACCCGGCGACATCGACGAGGTGCTGCGCCAGGACCGCCTGTTCCACGAGACGCTCGCCGACCTCGCCGAGCACCGCTTCCTCGACGAGTTGAGCGGCCAGCTGCGCGGACGCATCACCGGTTTCCTGCATGCCGCCAACGCCGCTCTCGACCCTGCCGAGCAGGAAGAGCATGTGCGCAGCCACCAACAGATCGTCGATGCCATCGCGAGCGGTGACCCGGAGCAGGCGCAGGCCGTGATCGCCGCGCACGTGACCAGGGCGGTCGAGCGCATCACCCCGTCGACCGACGCGGACACCCCGTGACCGCGCGCACGATCGTCCTCACCGGAGCCTCCGACGGGATCGGCGCGGCAGCCGCCCGCCAGCTCGCGTCGTCCCCGCATCGGCTCATCCTGGTGGGACGCTCGGAGGAGAAGACCCGTGCGGTCGCCGCGGAGACGGGCGCTGCGTGGTTCACCGCCGACTTCGCACGCCTCGACGACGTGCGGGCGCTCGCCACGAGGATCGTGGAGGGCGTCGGCGACGGCGGCATCCACGTGCTGGCGAACAACGCCGGTGGCATCTTCGGCGATCAGACCCCCACGGTCGACGGCTTCGAGAAGACCATGCAGGTCAACCACCTGGCGCCGTTCCTGCTCACGAACCTGTTGCGGCCTCAGCTGTTGAAGGCCGAGGGCGCGGTCATCAACACCTCCAGCATCGCGCACCGCCTGTTCGGCCACCTCGATGTGGACGACCTCGACAATCACCGCCGCTTCAGCGCGAACAAGGCCTACGGCGATGCGAAGCTCGCGAACGTGCTGTTCGCCAAGAGCCTGCACACGAAGTTCCACGCCGACGGGCTGAGTGCGGTCGCGTTCCACCCCGGCACCGTGCAGACGAACTTCGCTTCGGACTCGTCGAGCATCATGCGCCTGCTCTACCGCACACCGCTCAAGCACCTCATGCTCATCGGTGCCGACAAGGGTGGCGCGACCCTGCGCTGGTTCATCGAGGGCACCCCCGATGAGACATGGTTCTCCGGCGCTTACTACGACGAGCGTCAGCTGACCGCGAAGGTCAATCCGCAGGTGGATGACGCGGCCCTGGCCGAGGCGCTCTGGCAGCGCAGCGCCGAGCTCGTCGGCATCTCCTCCACCTAGTCCCTCCTCCTCCCGCCGCCTCGCTCCGGCACCTCTCCCGCCGCCTCCCCCGCAGGTGAGATTCGCCCTTCTCGCGCCCGGTCCACCGAATCGCCCATATACTTGCCATGGAAAGTAAGTCAGTGCTCGTGGAAAGGATGCGCCGTGGACCTGCATCGACTCTTTGATGATGTGATCCGCTTCGAGATGGAGATCTGGGAGGCGGTCGACCGACGTCTCCGCGCCGAGCATTCCCTGCCGCTGAGCTGGTTCGAGCCCATGCGGGCCATCGCCCGGATCGAGAACTGCCGGGCCTCCGACATCGCGACCGAGCTCTCGATCACCGAGGGCGGCACCAGCAAGCTGGTCGCTCGCATCGAAGCAGCGGGCTATTGCGAGCGCACACCGAACCCCGACGACCGACGGGCCTCGTTCATCACGCTCACGCCGGCGGGCGAGGACATGTTGACGATCGCGACCCAGACCTTCGGCAGAGAACTGGAGCCGTGGTTCCAGAGCGTCTCCGCCGACGACCTTCAGCACTTCGCCACCACTCTCGCCACCCTTCGGGTGCGCAAGCCCATACCGACGACAGGAGTCACCCCATGACCGAGATGATGCGCGCGATCGTGCTCGACGCACCCGGCCCCGTTGAGGCCCTCACCATCCGCGAGCTGCCGATCCCGACACCGAGTGAGGGCTGGGTGCTGATCCAGGTGAAGGCATTCGGCTTGAACCGCTCCGAACTCCACACCCGACTCGGCCTGGCGGAGGGCGTCACCTTTCCCCGCGTGCTCGGCATCGAGGCGACCGGAGTCGTCGTCGAGGCGCCCGGGGGCGAATTCACCCCCGGCCAGCAGGTCGTGGCGGTGATGGGCGGGATGGGACGCGCGTACGACGGCGGATACGCGGAGTACACCTGCGTTCCCGCGACCCAGGTGATCGCTTTCGAGAGCGACCTCGACTGGGGCACCCTCGGCGCCCTGCCCGAGATGCTGCAGACCTCGTACGGGTCGCTCACCGTGGGGCTCGACGCCCAGCCGGGCCAGTCGATCCTGATCCGCGGCGGCACCTCGTCGATCGGGATGGCGACCGCGGTGCTCGCGAAGCAGCGCGGGATGACGGTCTTCTCGACCACACGCAACCCCCGCAAGGCCGAGGCGCTCACCCGCATCGGCGTCGACCACGTGCTCATCGACGACGGCGACGTGCAGGCGCAGGTCAGAGCGATCCTGCCCGAGGGCGTGGACACGGCTCTCGAGCTGGTCGGCACGCCGACCCTGCCGGACACCCTCCGCTCGACCCGCGTGCACGGCGTGGTCTGCTTCACCGGGATGCTCTCGAACGAGTGGACCGTGAAGGACTTCTACCCCATCGAGTACATCCCCCGCGGCGTGCGCCTCAGCGCGTACGGCGGAGGCGCGGCCGACCTGCCGCCGGCTGTGCTCCAGGGCTTCCTCGATGCGGTCGCGGCCGGCGAGGCCACCGTGCCGATCGACCGCGTCTATGCCTTCGACCAGATCGCCGAGGCGCACACCGCGATGGAACAGGGCACCGCCGTCGGCAAGCTGGTCGTCGTCACCGGCCTCTGACCCCACGCCCCACGCCCCACGCCCCACACCCCGCCGAGTGCACGGGTGCTCACCGAGCGCACGGCTTCTTCACGTCGAGAAGCCGTGCACTCGGCAGCATCCCGTGCGCTCGGCGGCATCCGCGGCACTCGCGCCAGGAAGCGCGCCCGGCTCAGACCCTGAGGTTCGCCGTGTCGACGACGCGCGGGCCCTCGGCGGGGAAGGCCGTGCGCGTGACGCCCGACTCGACGTTGCCGGTGTGCACCAACGTGGACGAGCCGCCGAACGCGGCGTCCGCCAGCTCCAGCGCCCCGCCCTCGAAGCGGTTGCCGACCGCGCGGTAGTGAGTCGCGCCCTTCGTGACCGCGACGTGCGTCGCCGCCCCCTCCGCGCGGAAGGTGCTGTCGGAGAGCGTCAGATGCAGCTCGCCGTCGCCGGTCCGGGAGATGCCGGTGCCGCCCTTGACCGCCACGTCCGATCCCGCGATCTCGACGGCCTGCCGCTCTCCTCTGGCCGCGGCGATACGGGCGTTGCGGAGTGTCGATCCCTCGAATCGCAGACGCTCCGACGACGACACCATCGGCGCGGCGTCATCAGCCGCCATGAGCGTCGATCCCCGGAACGTGACCGCTCCGGCTCCCGCGATCTTCATGCCGCCGACCCGGTCGAGCACCGTGTCGACGAACGTGACGGGTGTCTTCACCGTGGCGTTGGTGAGTTCTCCCGGCGCGACGAACGTGAAGTGCGAGTCGGCGATCACCGTCGGCCGTGCGGAATTGTCGGACGCCTGCGTGATCACGAGGGTGTCGGATGCCGTGCACCCGCGCAGCTGCGCGCCGTCGGCGTTGATCCACAGCATGCCGGAGCCGGCGAGCGAGGGCTTGCCGATCACCTGCACGTCTTCGAGCGTGAGGTCGGTGATGCGCACACGGGCGACGAACCACGAGCACACGTGCTTGCGCACCGTGATGCGCTTGGCCGCCGAGCCCCAGGCCGCACCGGAGTTCGCGAACGTCATGAGACCGGAATTGCCGGTGTACGTGAGGTCGTGCTCGTACTGCCCGTGGGTGACGAACGGACCCTGGTCGTCACCGTCGCCGTGGCAGTTCTCGACCAGGCAGTAGGCGCTCGCGGTGAAGTCGTTCAGGTGCCGGGCGTTCGCGGTGTGGCAGTTGGCGACGTATCCGTAGAGGCAGTAGATCTGCTGCGTCAGGTAGCCGGCCCCACCCCAGGTGACCGAGGTCGGGTTCTTGAGCGTGCAGCTCACGGTCGAATAGTAGGTGTTCCACCGGCGCTGGATGAGCGGCCAGAAGGTCCCCGTGCCGTCGATGTGGTCGACGTCGCAGCGCACCGCGTACTCGAACGCCAGCGGGTGCGATCCCGTGTACTCGTCGGTACCGGTGCCGAGGAACTTCAGGTTCGACACCGTCACGTCCTGCACCGGCACGACCCGGCGCCAGGTCATCGTGCGGTCCTTGCCCAGCGGCCAGCCGTTCTTGTAGTTGATGCGGATGTGCGTGCCGTCCACGATCTGCGTGACCTGCACCATGCGCTGCAGCTCGCGCTCCCAACGACCCGACAGCGCGTTCACCTCTGCCGCGTACCACTCGCCGACAGCGAAGAACGACGAATCGGCGACCGGGAAGATGTCGCCGAGATCCGGCACCACCTCGCCGAGCTTCGCCTCCTGCACCGCATCGGTCACCTCGCCGCGGAAGAACATGACCGCCGCGAACGGATCGTCTTTGCCGGCGTTCTCGATGCCGACCGTGGTCATGAGGTGTCCCCCGAAGTCGAAGGCGATGTTCGACCGTGAGAACCTGTGGCGGCGCACGAAGTTGAGGGGGCTGTGCCCCTCGATGCGGTGGATGCTCGCGTCGTTCACCATGGCGTCGAGGGCGTCGTCGGCGTTCACGCTCGCATCCATGATCCCGAACACCCGGAAGTCCACGATCCCGCCGTGCACGAGCAGCCACGCTCCGCCCTTCGGGGCCGCCAGCACGGTGCCGCCGTTCGCCGCCGGAGCGTCCTTCTTCACGAAGCGGTACAGCCCGGCACCCCCGTCGCCGGCTGCGGCGTAACCGGTCGTGCGGACCAGATCACCGTCCTTGCCCTTGCGCTTCACGAGCGTGGTCGCCGTGCCGCCGTTCGCCACCGACGACGATCCCGAATCGCCCTGCGTCACGATGGGGCCGGCAGCCTGCGCCGGAGTCTGCGCGCTGACGGCCGCCACGCCTCCGATCGCCGCCGCGCCGAAGCCGGCGAGCAGCATGCGCCTGCTGCGCAGGGTCGCGGTCGGGCTCTCGAGAGCGGCCGTCTCCTTCTGGGTCGTGCTCATCTTCTGGGTCATGCTCATCCTCCTTGCGGCGTCATCGCCGCGGTCAGGCGTCCGGTCCTTCGGCCGGGCCGCATCATCCGATCGATCCCCCGTCCCCAGCGCTTCTCCGAGCGAGGCGCTCAGAAGTAGTCGCCCGCCGTGAAATGGCGGATGCCGTCGAGCCGCGGCGCACGCCGCAGCGCACGGATCATCCCGGTGCGGTCGTCCTGCCGCACAGCCTCGGGGGCAAAGGCGCGGAGCGCGCGATCCTCCTCCGGCAGGGCGGGAACGGCGAGCTCGCACGATGTCACCCCGGCGGAGTGCCAGTCGACGGCGATGGCGGAGAGCAGCTCATCGCGCACCTCGTCGCCGTCCATTCCCGGGAGCACAGCGCTCTCCAGGAGCGTGCCGATCCCGCCGCGACGCTCGGCGACCGCGTAGCCGAGCACCGTCGACCCCTCGGTCCGGCAGTACAGCGTCGCACCCCGCATCCGCACCTCCGCCATCGCCCTGTCGCGGTCACCACGCACCGGGGCGAGCACGACCCTGCCCGCACGTGAGCACTCGTAGACCTCGCACAGCGGGCGGAAGCTCCCGAGTCCGACGGTCGCGCGCTCGACTCGCGCATCGGTCCCGGCCGACACGGGTGCCGTCCAGGAGCCGGCCAGAGTGCGCGCCATGGAGAAGGTGTCGAAGCCGCTGGACCGATACACCTCCGGGGTGCCGGTGAACAGCAATGCCCAGTCGGCGTCGCCGCCCGTCTGCAGGGTCGCCGCCACGAGTCGACGGGCGAGGCCCTGTCCTCGCGCCCGCTCGGCCACCGCGACGCTGCCGATCGCGTGCACCTCGGCGACGCCATCGGACTCGCGCAGCTGCTTGGGCAGACCGTATATCGAACCGCACAGGCCGTCATCGTCCTCGGCGACGAGTGTGTGCGCGAGCCGCTCCTGATCGATGAGCCACTGGTCGGGGGCGAGCGGCGGCGTGAACGCCTGCGCCCACAGCGCGGTGAGCGCGGTCTGATCCTCGGCCCGAGCCGCACGGATGATCGGTGCACTCATGCGTCGCTCCGGGCGATCTCGGCCGCGCGGATCGTGTTCGCCACGACCACCCGCGACTCGCCCCAGGGAGCCACGGTCGCCCCGCGCTGTGCCGCATCGAGCAACGCGTGGATCAGGTCACGGAACCCCAGCGTCTCGTTCGGCCCCTCACCCTGATCGCCCACCGCGTCCTGATCGCCGTCCACGTCGAGCGAGACCGAACGGATACCGGCGGCCGTCACCACCTCCGCTCCGTACGCATCCGCGCCCGGCGTCCCCGTGACGAGCACCTGCACCGGCACTTCGCGCTCCGCGCCGGGAACCCGCAGCAGACCCTCGATGCCCGCAGCATCCTCCGACGCGCTCGTCGATCCGGGGCGCGTGCGCGTCCAGCCGGACCCCGAGACGAGAGCCGCCCCGGGCAGCAGCACATCGACCATCTCCCAGGCGTGCACCCCGACCGTCACGGCCGTACCGCCGCCGCGCCGCGGGTCGTCCTGCCACGCCCGGTCCGGCAGTTGGAAGGCGGCATTGTCGTGCTGTGCGTGCACGCGGAGCGCGAGCACATCCTCGCCCCCGATCTGCCCGGCCAGCGCGACGAGCGCCGGAGCGAAGCGCAGGACGGAGCTCGTGCCGACGGGGGCCGACGATGCCGTCAGCACGCGGTCGATCTCGGCGAGTCGAGCCCCGGTGGGGGCGATCACCTTGTTCACGAACACCGGAGCGTCTCCGCTGCCGAGCAGGTGCAGAAAGCCCCGGACATCGTGCGGGCGCGGTGTCGCGATGACCAGGTCGGGACGCAGCGCCGTCAGCAGATCGAGCGAGGCCACCGCCGCGCCACCGAAACGCAGGGCGAACTCCTCGGCCGCCCCCGCATCCGCATCGTGCACCCCGACGACTTCGGCACCGAGCGCGCGAACGTTCGCGGCGTCGCTGTAGGGGTGCGAGTGCGCGAGTCCGGCGAAGGCCACGCGCAGCGGCGTGCCGGTCATGCCATCGACGACAGCTGGTCGCGGGAGACGGCGTGCGCGAGGGGACGCCCCGCGGCGAAGGCCTCGACCTCGTCGGCGACGATCCGCCCCTGACGCCGTCGTCCCTGGGTCGTCCCCGCGGCTCGGTGCGGGGTGACCAGCACCCCGGGAAGCGCGCGGAACGGGCTGTCCGCGGCGAGCGGCTCCTCGTCGAACACGTCGATCGCGGCGCTCAGCCGTCCCCGCTGCAGCTCGTCGATCAGCGCCGCCTCATCGACGATCCAGGAGCGCGCGGTGTTCACGAGCCCCGCGCCGTGGGGCATCAGCGCGAGCTCCCGCCGACCGATCAGGTGGTGGGTCTCGGGCAGGGTGGGGGCATGCACCGCGACGATCTGGGCACGCTGGAGTGCCTCGTCGAGCGGGACGAGTGCGGCTCCGAGAGCGGTGGCCGCCTCCGCATCGATTGTCGGGTCGACCAACAGCGGCTCGGCGCCGAGCACCCGGATCAGTTCGAGGTAGGCCCGCCCGGTGCGGGACGCCCCGATCACCGCGATGGGGGTGCCGAGGATCTCGCGCTGCACGCCCACGGCATCCGCGTCGTACCAGCCGTCGCCGGCGCGCAGGGCGTTGTGCATCTCGGGCACCCGGTGCAGCAGGGCGAGCGTGAAGGTGAGCGACACCTCGGCGACCGGCCGCGCCATGCCCGCACCCGCCTGGGTCACGACGACACCGCGGTCGAACAGCTCATCGGTCGCGAAGGGCTTGATCGTCGCACCGGTGTGCGCGATCAGCTCGAGCTTCGGCAGCGCCGCGAGCACGGCCGCGTCGAAGGGGCCGACGCCCCAGCTCGTGATCACGACGCGTGCGGCGCCGAGCTCTGCCTCTGCGAGTCGATCGACCCGTGCGAACCCGCCGCCCAGACCCGCGGCGACCGCACGCAGGCGTTCGGCATCCGCGTCGGAGAAGAACTCCGTGAAGAGCTCCTCCGAGACGACCGCGACCACGGTCGGCGCACTCATGCCCACGCTCATCTCGACACTCACCGCAACACTCACCTCAACCAGGTCTCGAGGTTCGCGGCGATGAAGGCGTCGTCGTTCAGATCGGGATACGCGAGACGCACCCGTGCGATCTCCTCCGCCTGCCCCGGCGAGAGACCCTCGGCGGGGTCGAGGCACCAGGTGCCATCGAGCAGCCCCTGCTGGCGGAGCATCTCGTGCACGCCGGCGATGACGCCGTGGAAATCGTTGCCCGGATCGAACACCGCCTGGTTCACGTCGACCATGTCGGAGGCGATGAGGCCCAGCTCGCGGTAGGCGTCCTCGTCTCCCCCCATCGCCCGCTGCGCGCGTTCGAGCAGCGAGACGGCGGCACGTGTGCCCACGGCCCACTGGCCGAGCAGCCCACCGACGAACCGCAGGGTGCGCGGACCGGTCGGCGAATCCACGTGGAACTCGGAGAGCAGGTCGGCCACGATCGCGTCGTCGTTGCCGGTGTAGAGAGCGATCTCGTCGGCACGGCCGGAGGCGGCGACCCCGCGCACCAGCTCCAGCGTGCGGTAGCGGTCGAAGGGAGCGGCCTTGACGGCGACGACGGCCGGGATCGAGGCGAACTCGCGCCAGAAGTCGCGATCGAGCACAGGTCCGCCGATCGCCGTCTGCAGGTAGAAGCCGACCACCGGCAGCACCTCGCCCACCGCGCGGGCGCGTTCGAGCAGAGCCCGCTCGTCGGCACCGGCGACGCGAGGGCTCACGAGCACGGCGTCGTAGCCCAGGTCGCGGGCGAGCTCCGCTTCGGCGACCGCCTGGGTCGTGCCACCGGCGACACCGGCGATGCGCACCACGTCGGCATCCGCGCGGGCATCCAGCTCCTCCGCGGCGAGCGCGAGGACCGGTTCGAACAGGGCGTGCTCCGGATCGCGGATCTCGAACTGAGTCGTGTGCACCCCGACCGCGATGCCTCCGGCCCCGGCGTCGAGGTAGTAGCGGGTGAGCGCGCGCTGACGGCGTTCGTCGATGCGTCGCTCGGCGGTGAGGGCGAGCGGATGCGCCGGGATCACGGCGCCACGGGCGAGGGTCGCCGCGGCCTCCGGGCGCAGAGGGGGAACGGTCATCAGAACTTCCCGTCCCGCACGGCCCACTTGGTCGGCTTGGCGATCATCGGCAGCTCCTTCTCGATCCAGTCGGCCTGGAGGCCGATCAGGGTCTCGGCGGAGACCGCCGGGTATCCGAACAGCGCCATGCACCGGCGGGCGTCGCTGAGCAGCGCGGTGGGCTGCGGCTCGTCGACGATCTCGACCTCGCGGTCGAACAGGGTGCCGAAGCGACGGGCGATCGATTCCACGCTCAGCAGCTCCGGGCCGGTGAGGTTGATCGTGAAGGGGTCGGTCGAGGCGTGCACGAGGCTGCGCAGCACGACCTCGTTCGCGTAACCCTGCCAGATCACGTTGACGTTGGCGGTGGCGACCGACACGGGCTGTCCCGCATGCACGGCGCTGCCGATGTCGGCGAGCACGCCGTAGCGCAGGTCGACGGCGTAGTTCAGGCGGATGATCGCGACCCTGGTGCCGCGCTCCTGCGCCCCGAACTCGAAGACGCGCTCACGTCCCAGGCACGACTGCGCATACTCGCCGATGGGTGCGGGCTGCACCTCTTCAGACGCTCCACCCGAAGCCGCAGGAAGGAACGGGTAGACGTTGCCGGTCGAGAGCACCGAGATCGCGCTGTCGCGGTAGCGGCGGGCGACGCGGTCGGGCAGCGCGGCGTTGACTTCCCACGCCCACGACGCGTTGGTCGCGGCGCCGAACTTCGCACCGACCATGAACACCACGTTCGGGGCATCCGGGAGGGATGCGAAGTCGTCGTTCTCGATCAGGTCGAACGGGACGACCTTCACCCCGGCGCTCTCCAGGCGCTCGCGGATCGCGGCGTCTCCGAAGCGGGAGACGGCGTAGACCGTGTCGCCCTGGCGTCCGGCGGCATCCATCCCGCGGCGCGCGAGCATCGCCAGGGTCGGACCCATCTTGCCGCCGGCGCCGAGGATCACGAGGTCGCCCGCACCGCGTGCGAGATCGGCGATCAGCGCGGCGCTCGGTGTCGCGAGCGCCTCCTCGAGTTCCGCCTCGGAAGTGAACTGGTGCTGAGTCATGTGGTGCTTTCCCTTCTTCTCAGCCCTTGATGCCCGTACCGGCCACGCCCTCCTGCACGTACCGCTGAGCGATGAGGTACGCGAGGAAGATGGGCAGCAGTGCCACGACGGATCCGGCGAGCATGGTGCTCAGCGGCACGTTCTGCTGCTGCAGCGACGAGATGCCGACGGTGAGTGTGAACATCGCGTTGGACTTCGCGATGATGAGCGGCCACAGGAAGTCGTTCCAGTGCCACAGGAAGACGAAGATGCCGAGCGTCGCCAGGATCGGCTTGCACAGCGGCAGCACGATCCGCAGGAAGATGCGGAACTCCCCGGCGCCGTCGATGCGTGCGGCCTCGAACAACTCGTCCGGCAGCCCCTGGATGAACTGCCGCATCAGGAACACGGCCTGTGCGTTCGCGAGCGACGGCAGGATCAGGCCCCAGTACGTGTCGACGCCACCGAGGTTCGCCATCAGGATGAACGTCGGGATGAGGGTGACATGGAACGGCACCATCACCATCGCGAGGAACGACCAGAACATCACCTCCTTGCCGCGGAAGCGCTTCTTGGCGAACGCGTAGCCGGCGAGCGCCGAGAGGAACAGCACCGCGACGACCGAGACGAGCGAGTAGATGAGGGTGTTGCCGAGCCAGCCGAGGATGTTCTGCCCGGCGAGCACCTGCTCGTAGGCGTCGAACGAGATGTCCTGGAAAGGCAGCAGGGAACCCGGGAGCTCGACGACCATGCCGGGCTTCAGGCTCAGCACGACCATCGCGTAGAAGGGGAAGAAGCTGAGGATGCCGGCCAGGCTCAGCCAGATCCATCGCCCCACGATCCCCCAGCCGGTGGGCTGCAGCGCGCGGTAGGCGCGGCGCTGCTTCGTCGACGTCTTCGGCGGCGTCGCCGGGGTCTGGGTCGGCGGCTGCAACAGAGCGGTCATTTCTGCTTTCCGATCACCAGGCGCTGGATGAGCGCGACGACGAGGGTCATGACGAACAGGGCCACACCGATCGCGGCCGCGTAGCCGTAGTCGAAGTAGCGGAAGCCCTGGTCGTAGAGCATGTAGACGAGCGAGTAGCTGGCGTTCGCCGGCCCGCCCTGGGTCATCACGTAGATGACGTCGAACACCTGGAACGCGGCGGTCGTCTCGATCACCGCCAGGAAGAAGAACGTCGGCCGCAGCACCGGGAGGATCACGTAGCGGAAGCGCTGCCAGGCGTTGGCGCCGTCCATCAGCGCCGCCTCTTCGAGCTCGCGCGGCACGTCCTGCAGCGCGGCGATGAGGATCATCATCCCGTAGCCGAATCGCGACCAGACGCCGACGACGACGATCGCGGGGATCACCAGGACGGTGCTGCCGAGCCAGGATCCGCCGAGACCGAGGGGCGCCATCAGCGCCGACCAGGGTCCGTTCGCGGAGAAGATCCAGACGAAGATCGACCCGGCCAGCACGAGCGAGGTGATGACGGGGAGGAAGAAGATCGAGCGGAAGAAGCGTGCGCCGCGGAAGGCCCGACGCACGCCGAGGGCCATCACGGTCGAGAGCACCAGCGCGATCGGCACGGCGCACACCGTGTAGATGAGCGTGGTGCCCATCGCCCGCCAGAACAGCGGGTCGGCGATCATGCGCTGGAAGTGGTCGAGACCCCGCCACGAGATCTCACCGGTGATGTCGTAGTCGAAGAAGCTCAGCGCGACTCCGGCGATGCTCGGGCCGAAGCGGAAGGCGATGAACAGGAGGAAGGCGGGGAGCACGAACAGGAACGCGATCCGCGCCTCTCGTCGTGCGAGCACCCGCGTGACTCGCCCTGCGGGCTTCTTCGCCGTGGTTGCCGTCGTCATCAGTGGTACCTCACGTGGGGGGAGTGAAGGGGTGCGGGGGCGTGCGGAGTTCGGGCTCCGCACGCCCCCGAGGTGTTACTTCTTGACCAGCGGCGCCGCGGCGGTCGCGGCATCCTTCAACGCGTCCTCCGGCGACTTGTCGCCGAGGAGCGCTGCCTGGATCTCCGGGGCGAGCACGCCCATCAGCGCACGGGACGAGGCGTTGAGCTCGCCGACCGTGGTGTCGGGAACATACTTCTCGACCTCGCCGAGCAGCGGGTCGTCCGCGTACAGCGGCTCGGTGGTGCTGAGTGCGGAGAAGTAGCCGGCGGCCTTGAGGTACGGCTCGACGACGTCGGCGCCGGTGGCGTACTCGACGAACTTCGCCGCCGCGTCCTGCGCCTTGGAGCCCTTGAGCACCGAGAGCGATCCGACCGTGCCGTAGGCCACGGACTCCTTCTCGGTCAGCGGCGCCATGACCTTGACGTTCTCCTCGCCCCAGAAGGGCACGACCTCGTTGACCGCGTTGTTCCACGTGCACGCGACCTTGCCCTGGGCGACGGCGGTCTGCTCGAGCGGGACGTTGGTGGTGAGCGCCTCGGGGTCGAGAGCACCCGCCTCGGCCAGGTCGGTGAGGAAGGTGAGCGCCTGCACGCCTTCCTTGCTGTCGAAGCCGACGTCGCCGTCCTTCGTGTAGACCTCGCCACCGGCCTGCCACAGCAGCGGGTAGTAGGTGAGGTTGAGGGTGTTCTCCGCGGATGCCGGGTAGTTCAGGGCGTACATGCCCTTCTCGGTGAACCGGGGGGCCATCGCGGTGACGTCGTCCCAGGTCTCGGGGTACTCGGTGACGCCCGCGGCCTCGAACGCGGCGGCGTTGCAGATGAGCGGCTGCGCGCTGGTGAGGATCGGGGCTCCGAGGATGTCGCCGTCGAGCGTGACCGACTTCTTCACGTTGGGCAGCAGGTCGTCCTGACGCTCCGTGCTCAGCAGGTCGTTGAGCGGGGCGATCGACTTCTGGTACGCCGCGAGCTGGTCGGGGATCAGGTAGACCACGTCGGGCCCCTTGCCGGCCGCGATCGCGGTCTGGAGAGCCTCGTCGCGGTTCGCCCACGGGAAGATCTCGTACTTCACGTTGATGTTCTCGTTCTGCTTCTCGAAGTCGGCGATCGTCGAGTCCCAGAAGTCCTTGTGCACCGCCTCGTCGGCGATGACCGGGTAGAGCCAGACGGTGATGTCCTGCTCTCCCTCTGCGGTGTTGCCTCCGCCGGCCGAACATCCGGCCAACAGGGTGGCGGCCGCGATTCCCGCGACGACGCCGGTGATCTTGCTGACGCGCATGGTGCTCCTTTGCTTATACCGTGCTGAGTACGGTTCATTATGACACTGCAATGGGATAATTCGTCAAGTACAAGTTCTCAGAGCCATGTTTCCGCCGTGTTTCCCGTTCGAGAACATCAAAGCTTGATCTGAGAATTGGGTGTGCTAATTTGATCGCACCCGACGACGGAGATGAGGAAGGGACCGCACATGGCCGTGAACAGCCCGCTCTCGATCGTCGCGCGATCCGCTCTGCAGCTGCGCGACTCGGGGCCCGCGACCGTGAACGATCTGTCCCGCTCGCTCGAGATCTCGCGCACGTCGGTCGAGAACGCGGTGACCGTGCTGGCCGACTCGGGCCTGATCGTCGACGCCCCCGCCCAGAACGGCGGCGGTGCCGGTCGCCCCGCCCGTCGCTATTCGTTCCACGGTGCCGCCGGGACCGTCGTGGGCGTCGACATCGGTGTCGCGAGCGTTCGCGTCGTGCTCGCCGATCTGTCAGGGGTCGTGATCGCGCAGCGCAGCTACTCCGGTGTGGCCGAGCAGCTCGACGGCGCAGCCAAGCTCGCGGCCGTGATCGACGACGTGCGCCGCACCCTCTCGGTCGTGTCGATCCCCGCATCGAAGGTACGAGCGGTCGGGGTCTCGCTCCCCGGCATCGTCGACGATGCGGGACGCGTGACCACCTCGGTCGTGATCCCGGAATGGTCGGGCATCGACATCGGCTCGCAGCTGCGGCACGCGTTCGGCTGCCCCGTCGCGGTCGACAACGGGGTGCGGCTCGCGGCCGTCGCCGAGCACCATCTCGGGGTCGCGCAACTCGTCGACGACGTGATCTACTTGTCCGTCGGCAACCGGATCGCGATGGGACTGATCCTCGGCGGACGACCGCGCCGCGGCATCCACAACGCCGCGGGCGACATCGGCCGCCTCGCCTTCCGCGGGCTGAACACCGAGACGGGCCAGATCACGTGGCGCACCGCCCCGACCGCCGCCGAGGTGTTCGCTCTGGCCCGCGGGGGCGATCCCGCCGCACAGCAGGAGCTCGACGCCTTCATCGACGAGCTCGCGCACGGCATCGCCACCCTGACCATGACGGTCGACCCGGCCATGATCGTGATCGGCGGCGGGCTCTCCGCCGCGCACGAGCAGCTGCTCGATCCGCTCCGGGCGGCTCTGCCCGGCCACCTGGGCCTGCCCTTCCAGGTGCCGATCGCCGAAGCACGGCTGGGCGCCGAAGCCGCCGCGCACGGAGCCGTCGTGCACGCGTTCCAACGGCACGCCGCCGAGATCTACGGCATCGAGGACATGCCGGCGCCGCCCATCACCCCACTGCCGCTCGAACCGGCGGGGGCGGAAGACACCGTCATCGACACAACCGAGGAGAAGCAGTGAGCACGTTGAAGGTCGGACTCATCGGCGCGGGCGGCATCTCCCGCGTGCATGCCGACGCCTGGCGGGCACTCGGGGCGGAGGGGTACGTCACCTCTCTCGTCGGAGCGGAGGAGATCGCCGAGGAGTACGGATTCGAGCTCGTGCCCGACGTCGACACCCTCATCGGGCTGGTCGACATCGTCGACATCGTGACCCCCAGCAGCACCCACGCCGACTTCGCGCAGCGCGCCATCGCCCGGGGACTCGACGTGATCTGCGAGAAGCCGCTCGCAGCGACGGCCGAAGCCGCGGCGACCGTGGCCCGATCCGCCGAAGAGGCCGGGGTACGGCTCTTCCCGGCCCACGTCGTGCGGTACATGGGTGAATACGCCCAGATCAAGGCCGGCATCGACGCCGGGCGGATCGGCACGCTCGCCGTGCAGCGGTTCAGCCGTGCCGGCTCCGCCCCGCAGACGCCGTGGTTCTTCTCCGAACGCGCGGGCGGGGGCGTCATCCGCGACCTGATGATCCACGACATCGACCAGGCCGTCTGGTTCGCCGGCCCCGTCGCGAGCGTCTACGCAGTGCAGAACCCGCCGACGATCGACGACCGCGTTCCCGCCCCCGTCACGTCGCACGTGGTGCTCACGCACCGCAGCGGCGTCATCAGCCACATCCACGGCAGCTGGGTCGCTCCGGGCATGCCGTTCCGCACGAGCGTCGAGGTGTCGGGTTCCGATGGACGTCTCCGCTACGACAGCGCCGAGGACCAAGCGCTGCGCACCGACGCCGTGCTCCCCGCGGGCGACGCCGACTACCTGCCGCCGATGTCTCCGCAGGAGAGTCCGTACTACGCCGAGATCGCCGACTTCGTCGCCGCGCTGCGCGAGGGGCGCGAGGCGAGGGTCAGCCCTGCAGACGGCATCGAGGCGGTCGCCGTCGCCGAGGCCGCATACGCGTCGATCGCTTCCGGCGCCCCCGTGGCGCTGTCCGAACACCGTGCTCCTGAACTTTTCGCGCCCGATGCCGAGGAGGCCGCCCGATGACCGCTTCCGCCCCGCTGCGCATCGCCGTGCTCTCGTTCGCGCACACGCATGCCCTGAGCTACGTGCACGCGCTGAAGGCGATGCCGGGAATCGAGCTGATCGCGGCCGACCCCGACGGCGCTTCGGCCCCCGACGACGCCCCTCGCGGCGCAGACCTCGCGGCCGAGCTGGGCGTCGCCTACGTCGAGACCTACGACGAGGCCTTCGCCTGGAAGCCGGATGCGGTCGTGATCGCCGCCGAGAACTCCCGGCATCGTGCCCTCGTCGAGCGCGCGGCCGCGGCCGGGGTGCACGTACTCTGCGAGAAGCCTCTGGCCACGACGGTCGCCGACGCGATCGCGATGCGCGAGGCGTGCGACCGCGCCGGCGTGATCCTGATGGTCGCCTACCCGGTGCGGTTCGCGCCGAGCGTGCGCGAGGCGATCGCCGAGCTGCGCAGCGGCCGTCTCGGCACGGTCCTCGGCGTCACCGGCATCAACAACGGCAAGCTGCCGCAGGATCGTGCCTGGTTCACCGATCCGGAGCTGGCCGGAGGCGGCGCACTGGTCGACCACGTCGTGCACTGCGCCGACCTGCTCGACGAGCTGCTGGGTGAGCGCGCCCAGTCGGTCCGCGCCGTGTCCAACAGCATCCTGCACGCGCAGAGCGAACTCGACGTCGAGACCGGCGGACTCGTGACCATCCGGTACCCGAGCGGGGTCATCGCCACGATCGACTGCTCCTGGAGCTGGCCGATGAGCTCGGCCACCTGGGGTGGACTCACCCTGCAGGTCGTCGCCGAGCGCGGCACGGTCACGGTCAGTCCCTTCGCCAAGGGGGTCGCCGGGCACGATGCGCACGGCGAGACCTGGAGCCCGGTCGGCGCCGACCTCGACGCGCTGCTGCTCGACGAGTTCGTGCGCGCCGTGAGCGAGGGGCGCCAACCGCAGCCCGACGCCGGCGTGGGCATCCGCACGGTCGAGATCGCCACGGCCGCGCAAGCCTCCGCCGCCCGCGGCGGCGCGGTCATCGCCCTCTGACGCGCCTCGCGACGGACGATAACCAGAGCCGCGGACACAGCCGTCACGAGCTCACCCGAACCGAGCGGTGAGCTCGTGAACCTGGTCACGGTTGATCGTGCAGGTCCCGGCGTGCGACAGCACTCCGTCTGGCGTCGTCTACTCCTTGCAGAAGTAGGCGACGTCGGAGGCGAACGCGGTCCCGCGCTCCGCAAGCTCCTGGGATATCTTCGTCGCATCCGACCCGGCCGGCAGCGCCCTGATATCCACTGCGTACCCGTCCATGGCTGTCGCGTAGTCGGGAGTCAGACCGGAGTCGACATCCTCTTGTCCGCTGATGAACGCCTCACGGATCTTGTCGACCAGCGAAGCCGCAGCTGCGGGGTCGGACTTGACGAGTTCGGAAGCCCTCTCGAGATCAGGCACCACGTCGGCGGCGACCTTCTTGAGAGCCGTGCACATGGCGAGCTCCGCAGTGCTGAGGGTGCTCGCCGACGTGCTCGTCGGTGCCCCCGTGGGCGACCCTGCGGGTGCACCCGAGGAACTGGTGCACGCGGCAAGCAGACTCGCAGCCAGAACCAGTCCACCGAGAGCTGCTGCTGTCTTCGTCTTCATGAGATGACCTCCGGTCCTCGACGTTCGCATCATCCGGATGGACACTCGTTGAGCGTGATGCGTAACGTGTTACGCGATCATCCCTGAACCGGACTATGCATCTGCCGAGGCCGCGAGCGAACGGCCGGTCGGAGCGCTCCCGACCGGCCTTCCTCGACGCTCCCGCCTCGGTCCGCGTCAGCTCACGTGTCCGTTCAGATCAGCTCACGTCGTGGCGAGCCCCGCGGCGCCCGCGGAGGACGAGCCCTGCACCGACGGCGATGACCAGCACGGCGCCCACGATGCCGCCGATCGCGACTCCGCCTCCCGTAGTCGCAAGGCCGGCAGCGGGGGGCGGGACCCGGTCGTGCGTGGTCGTGCAGGCGGTGCTGCACCCCGGGCTGGTGACCGTGTTGACGAGGTCACCGTCACCGCGCGTTCCCACGGTCACCGAATACGTGATCGTGACCACGTCGCCCGCTGCCAGGTCGCCTCTCCACGAGAGCGTCCCCGCGGCCGCGTCGAAGGATGCGGCACCGGCAGAAGCGGAGACATCACCGTTGTAGGCGGCATCGTCCAGCACCTCGGCGAGATCATCCTCGAGCACCGCTCCGGGAACGGCCGCCAGGCCGCGTTGGGTCACCGTGAGCGTGTAGGCGATGACGGAACCCGCCGCCACCGATCTGCCAGACCGGGGGTCCGACCCCTTGGTCACGGTGTAGCCGCCGACCGGTGTCTCCGTGGTGTCCGGAGGGGTGATGACAGGGGGCTTACCCGGGGGCGTGCCTGTCCCCGTCGCCGTGTTGACCACCGCGCCCGCGGCGAGATCGGCCGGCGTGATCGTATAGGGCCGGTCCGCCGTGCACACCACCGACTCCGCCGGGGCGAGCGCGTCCGGATCGCAGGTGATGCCGATACCTGCAGCAGCGAGCCTGTCGTCGTCGATCGTGAGTCCCGCGAGCGGAGTCTCGCCGGTGTTGGTGAGTTCGAACTCCCACGTGATCCGGTCGCCCACATCGTCGTAGCCGTTTCCATTGGCGTCGATGACTCCGGTGACCCTCTTGTCGAGGCTCATCCCGGGCACGAGCGGCTCGTTGAACACGGTGCAGACCACGGCGACGCCGGCGATCTGCGGAATCGTGACGCTCCCCGACGGACCGGTGCCGGAGCCGATCGTGGCCCCCGCGGGTCCCTGCGCATCGACGCACTCCCAGCGGGATCCGTAGTCCGCGAGATTCGTCGTTCCCGCGGCGGTCTCGCCGAAGTCGTAGGTGGCGTTCGGCTGCACGATCACCGATCCGGCGGTCTCGGCCGGCGACTGCGTCTGCAGCCCGGGCTCCGCACCCTCGGTGACCCCGATGCTGCCTGGTCCCGGCACGATGCCGCCGCCGGTGATCGAGAGGGCGAACTGATCGGTGGGCTGCACCCGCCCCGCCACGTTCTTCTGCACCGTCAGGGTCGGCGGCGCACCACAGGTCGCGAAGTCCGTCATGTTCGAGGCGACGGCCCCCGAGACCGGCACGTTCCCGACCAATGCCCCGGTGGTGGCGTTCACCCGGAGGATCGGTCCCGCGCCTCCACCGATGTACACCTCGCCGGTCCCACCGAAGGCGATGGCGGCATAGGTCACACCGGCGACGGGCTCGATCCTCGTGAGCAGCGACGAGGTGAGTGCGGAGTTCGACCCCGTCGAGGGGATCGAGCCGTCGACGCGGATCAGCGCACCACCGGTCGGCGTGCTGCCCACGATGTACATCTGACCGAGGGTGTCGAACGCGAAGTCGCTGTTGGTGAGCGCGACGCCCTCGGGCAGACGGATCGTCGAGGCGACGCCCCGATTCGTGTTCGTCACGGGGTCGTAGACGGCGATCTGGTACTCGGTGCCGCCGGCGCCGATGCCCCCGTAGTAATAGAGCCCGCTCGTCGGGCTCACCGCTCCGCCGACGGCCGAGTAGCCCGCGAGCACCTGGGCCGGTGTGGAGTCGAAGGAGTCGGTCGCGAGCGTGTAGTCGTACACGGTCCCCGCCTTGGTGAACAGGAAGTTCCCCCCTCCCGGCGCGATGCCCAGCTGATTGACGACGTTGTCACCGGGAAGGTCGATCAGCGCGGTCGCCGTCCCCGTCGTCGCATCGATCTGCCAGAGGTCGCCGTCGCCCGCACCCTGGTTGGTGACGTAGACCGTCGACCCCGTGCACTGCAGGACCGGCGCCGCCTGAGCGGCGGGTGCGGTGGCGATGGAGGCCCCGACGAGCCCGGCCGACACCATCAGCACGGCGGCGATCCCACCCCGCAGACCGCGGGCTCGAGGATGACTGAGGGCAGCGGACATGGAGTCTCCTTCGTGCGGCGCATCGTCCGCACACACCGGGCGCACGAAGAGGCTGCGCCGGGAGCGGACGGATCGATGCGGAAAGGGGCGACGCCGGACTCTCCGCATCGCTTCGAGGTCCGATGCTACTAGCAGGTAACGTGCTACTCCACCTCTCGGCGAACAGAATACTGCTCTGATCGGGGCAGGAGCGCGACCGGGAATCCTCACAGCAGACAGGAGTATACTGACGTGTTGGGTCGTTCGGCCCGAAGAGTCTCGAAAGGCGGTGATGGCGATGTCCGGTGATAGTTACGACGCCGCCTTCGCTGCGTCGCGACTCCCTGCGCTCGCGCGTTGACCTTCCGGTCCGCTTTCGCACGTCCTTCTCCGCAGCCGTCGGCGGCGTCATCCGCCCCCTGACGAAACCCGCGCACGGAGCTCTCTGCTGCCGTGCACCTGCGAGAACGGAGCCGCATGATGGCGCTCATCGACAACGGCGTGTACGTCCACGGACGTCGCGTGGAGACCCCCAAGAACCTGGACGAGACCTACCGGATGCTGGACGCCGCCGGGGGCATCGCCTGGATCGGCCTGTACCGGCCCAGCCCCGAAGAGGTGGCGTCCGTCGCGCGCGAGTTCGACCTGCATCCCCTCGCCGTCGAGGATGCGCTCTCAGGCCACCAGCGCTCGAAGGTGGAGCGCTACGGCGATACCCTGTTCGCCGTGCTGCGCCCCGCGCGCTACCGCGACGAGCAGGAGTCGATCGAGTTCGGCGAGCTGCACCTGTTCGTCGGCCCCGACTTCGTGGTGACGATCCGGCACGCCGAGTCGCCCAACCTCGCCGCCGTGCGCGCCCGCATGGAGGCGAACCCCGAACTGCTCGCGATGGGGCCGGAGGCCGTGCTCTACGCGATCCTCGATGAGGTCGTCGACGGCTACGAGCCGATCGTGGCGGGTCTGCTGAACGACATCGACGAGATCGAGGACCAGCTCTTCGGCGACGGCGACGACGACAGCGCGCTCTCCCGCCGCATCTACGAGCTGTCCCGCGAGGTCATCAACTTCCAGCGCGCCGTGCACCCGCTGAACGGGATGCTGGAGTGGCTGCGTCGGGGATCGGCGAAGTACCGCATCGACGAGGAGCTGCAGCGTTCGCTGCGCGACGTGCTCGACCACACGATCCGCGTCAACGAGAAGATCGACTCGTTCCGGGCGATCCTCGAGAACGCGCTCACCGTGCACTCCGCGCTGGTCGCACGCCGCCAGACCGAAGCCGGGCTCGCGCAGAACGACGAGATCAAGAAGATCTCCTCCTGGGCGGCGATCATCTTCGCCCCGACGCTGGTCGGCACGGTGTACGGG
This sequence comes from Microbacterium maritypicum MF109, assembly GCF_000455825.1. GTDB lineage: Bacteria > Actinomycetota > Actinomycetes > Actinomycetales > Microbacteriaceae > Microbacterium > Microbacterium maritypicum_A. Next base: position 163,343 of record NZ_ATAO01000195.1, on the reverse strand, counting down.
ATGAACTTCGACGTGATGCCCGAGCTGCACTGGGCCTTCGGCTACCCGATGGCCATCGGCGCGATGGTCGCGTTCGCCGTCGGCCTGTTCGGGGTGTTCAAGTACAAGAAGTGGCTCTGAACCGACCGCCTCAGGCGAGCGGCTCTCCCGTGCTGATGAAGCGGGGGTCGTTGCGCCGGGCGAAGCTCCGGGCGCTCTGCGCCGACAGGGCGAGCAGCACGAGGATGTCGAGCGCGACGCTCGCGAGCGAGGTGCGGAACGTGACGGGGATGCCGGCGTTCCACCAGTCGAGGAAGACGACGATGATGCTGAGCGAGGCGAAGCTCATCGCCACGATGCGTGCCCAGTTCGACCCGGTGAACACCAGGCCGGCGAGCACACCGTAGAACAGGTACCAGACGCCGAGCGCGCTGAACCCGACGATGAGGAGGATGTCGGCGACATCCGGTGGAACCAGCACGGTGCCGTCGCCGGTGGAGAAGATCTCCTCCCTGATCGCCGTCCAGTTCAGCACGTAGACGAGGATCGAGACGAACCCCCAGATCACCCGGAGCGACATCAGCACCGCGCCGAGGCCGGTGGCCAGAGGCCGCTTCACGACAGACCTCGCAGCTCGGTGACCGGCGCCTCTTCGACGGCCTCCTCCGCGGCATCCGCCGACCGCGCCTGCACCACGCGGCGGAGATCGACCACGGGCAGATCGCCATCGGTGTGGATGCTGTCGCCCCCGCCGTTCCGGGAGTGGTATCCCGTGGAGAAGTCACGGATGATGACGATGCGCACCCCGGTGTGCGCCTCGCGGAGCGTGCCGACGATGTGATCGCGTTCGATGTCGATGTCCGCATCGATCTTGTGGGTGATCTGCAGGGTGAACAGCGAGAACCCGACCGCACGGTCGAACGTTCCGGCGGCCACCCAGTCGACACGGTGCCCACCTGGCAGCATCCAGCCGTCAGGGCAGCGCCAGAATCTGACATGGTGCCGCTTGGCCGGGTTGCCCTCGACCTCCTGCTGATAGGCGAGATCCTGCCGTCTCCCGAACAGGAAGAGCGGGCTGACCGGGGCCTCGTCGTAGCTGCGCCTGAGCATGGTCGACGACACGATGCGCCAGGTCGATGCGGCGGTGATGTCATCGGCGCGTGTCCACCCGGCCTCGGCCATGCACCGGGTGAGCTGCTCCTCGGTGCCGAGGACGGCGAGGTTCACCGGGTCTCCGAGCAGGCCGTCGCTCGTTCGCGCCCGCCCGATGAAGTAGCTGGGCACGTAGATGCGCGTGAGGATGGAGTGCAGTCTCGGCAGCACGAGGTAGGCGAGGATCAGCCAGAACGCCACCGCGAACCCGATGGCCCACCAGCCCCACGAGAACGCCTCCGTGATGATGAGATACGCGAGCCAGATCGCGGCGAGACCGGCGAACACGAAGAAGACGTCGTCGAGAGCCGCGTTGACGGAGAACCGTCGGCGCGGGACCAGAGGGTCCCGCCGCTTAATCGGTTCCGTCATGTCCACATCCTAGGAACTGCGCGCTCGGGTGAGAAGACGCCGAGGGACCGCCCCCTCAGCGCGACCTCTCCTCTGCCGAGCCGAGATCCGCCAGGGCCAGCGCATCCGCTGCTCGCACGAGCGCGAGGTGCGAGAAGGCTTGCGGAGTGTTGCCGAGTTGCCGCCCCGCCACCGGGTCATACTCCTCCGACAGCATCCCCACGTCGTTCGCGAGCCCGCACAACCGCTCCATGAGGGCATGCCCATCCGCACGCCGCCCCGTCAACGCGTACTGCTCGACCAGCCAGAACGAGCACGCCAGGAAAGCACCTTCCGAGCCCGAGAGTCCGTCGACCCCCGTGCCGGTGCGATACCGACGCACGAGCCCGTCGGACATCAGCGTCTGCTCGATGCGTGCGACCGTCGCCAGCATCCGGGGATCATCCGGCCGGCAGTACCCCACCTGCGGAAGGAGGAGCAGCGAGGCGTCGACCTCGGTGGTCGCGTAGTGCTGCACGAAGTGACCGTCGACGACACCGTCGCGATCGATCTCCTCGCGCATCCGATCCCGCAGCCCGCGCCAGCGCTCCACGGGGCCTTCGAGCCCGTGCTCCTCGACAGCGCGCACCGCGCGGTCGAACGCCGCCCACATCATCACCCGTGAGTGCGTGAAGAGACGGGGCTCACCCCGGATCTCCCACAGTCCCTGATCCGGGCGCTCGATCTGCTCGGAGGCGAATCGGACCAACTCGCGCTCCAGCGGCCAGGAGAAGCCCGACTCGTTGAGTCCCGCCGCCCGCGCGGCCGACAGCGTCACCAGCACCTCGCCCACGACGTCGGCCTGATACTGGTCCGCCGCACCGTTGCCGATCCGCACCGGTGCGGAACCCTCGTATCCCGGGAGATTCGTCAGCACGCGCTCCACGAGATCTCTCTCCCCCGCCGGGCCGTACATGATCTGGAGGTCGGCAGGATCCCCGGCGACGGCCCGCAGCAGCCATTCCCGCCACTGCCCCGCCACCCCGAGGAACCCGTGGGCGAGCAGCGCTTCGAGGGTGAGGGCGGCATCGCGCAGCCAGACATAGCGGTAGTCCCAGTTGCGCACGCCCCCGATCTCCTCCGGCAGGGCCATGGTCGCCGCGGCGGCGATCCCGCCCGTCTCGTGGTTGGTGAGTGCCCGCAGGATCAGCAGCGACCGGACCACCTCGTCCCGGTGCGGGCCGTCGTGCGAGATCCGATCGGCCCAGTCCTGCCACCAGGCCTTCGTGGCGTCCAGCTCGTTCTGCACGTCGAGCGCATGGGGGAGGTCGAGGTGCGAGGGGAACCACGTCAGCTGCAGGTCACGCACCTCTCCGGCGTCGACCGCCAGCTCGCCCCGGTGCTGATGGTCGATCGGCTTCAGCGGTGCACCGCGCAGGGCGAGGGCATCCGGGCCACCCATCGCGACCAGACATGGGTCTCCCTCCGGCCCGACCTGGCGCACCCAGGGCATCACCCTGGCGTAGTCGAAGCGGATGCTCAGCCGCTGCTCGAAGACCATGGAGCCGCGCACTCCCACGATCCGGCGGACCAGATCGGTCCGCCGGATCGCCGCATCGGGATCGAGTCCCATCGGCATGAAGTCGTGCACCTCGGCGACCGCATCGCCGCTCTCCCATCGGGTGACCAGCACGAAGGTCTCCCGGTCGTAGCGTCGCGTGCTCGTCGCAGCGGGGTCGGTCGGATGCAGCAGCCACCGCCCGTGGGACTCGTCGCCGAGGATCGCCGCGAACGTCGATGCCGAGTCCAGCCGCGGCAGGCACAGCCAGTCGATGCTGCCCGCGCACGACACCAGCGCCGCCGTGCGGCAGTTGCTCAGCAGCGCGTAGTCCTCGATGCGGACGCCCGCCTCATCCCCCACGGCGCCTCATCCCCTCGGGCCGGACGATCGGAGGCCGATGTCCGCGCTGTCGATGTCGGCACTGTCGATGTCGGCACTGTCGATGTCGGCACTGTCGATGTCGGCGATGTCGATGTCCGCGATGTCGATGTCCGCACTGTCGAGCAGCGACACGGCCCTCGAGCCCGCTCCTGTAGCGCGGACGCCACCGGCTATCGACACCTCGCCCACACGTCCCCCCACTTCCAGTGTGACCACGTTAGCCCCCGCGGTGACGAGCCGTCCGCCGATGCGGAGCGCGTCGACGGATCCGGTCCCCGCCACGCTCAGCGCGATCGCCGGGAGCGTCATCTGCACGCCTTTGACGAGGCTCAGCCCCTCACCGCCGCTCGTCGTGACATCGCCATCCACCGCAAGCCTCCCCATCGGCCTGCTGATCTGGATGCCGATCGACCCGTCGCCCGTCGTGCGGATGCTCTGGAACCTCGCCTCCCGCAACGTGCCGTCGTAGAGGTTGAAGCCCCGGGCGCCCTTCCCCGTCGTGACGATCGGCGCGCGCACGTCGAGGGTGTCGATATCGCCGAAGTTCACGACCCCGATACCGCTCGGCCCGTGCGACGCGACCTCTCCCGTGGCGATCCAGGTGCCCACCGATCCCCAGTTGTCGAGCACCATGTCGTTCGGGCCGTACGTCGTGACGGCCCCCGCGGTGCGCATCGCGTCGACCGTCGCCCCGCTGAGCACGAACACCCCGGCCGAGATCAGATCCGGCGTCCCCGCCGGGATCGCCCCGTCCGTGTGCACCTCTCCGGTGCGCAGTCGGGTGACGTGCACGGTTCCGCCCGCACCGCGCCCGTCCCGACCTCCGTGTCCCCCGACGAAGATCCCGCTTCCGTACACCGGCTCGGCCTCCGTCCCCGCAGAGATCTCGAGCAGTTCCGCCGTCAGCTCCACCTCGGGATCCGCCTGCCGGTTCCACAGCGTGAAGCCTCCTTGCAAGACGTCCACGCCGAACCCGTGCGGACGGTGGAACCGTCCACGCAGGTCGGCGGTGAGCACCCGCACGTTCTCGGCCTGCACGTGCCCGCCACGCACACGGTCCTCCGCCAGGATGACGATCTGCCCCCGCGTGGTGACGTTGCGCAGCGTGAGGGTGCCGAGATCGGTCACCCCGGTGTCGTTGAGGATCGCCGCCTCCTCATCGGCCGTCAGGATCGAGATGTCCTCGAGCGTGTTGTCCGAGGTCAGCCGCACACCCCTGGCCCCGAACTGCAGGGTCCCTCCGCGAAGACTCACACCGGGCGCGAGGGTGAACCCCGGCGCCCCGACGATGCTCCCACGCACCTCGATGTCCTCGACACCTGCGCTGACGGCGGCCAGCAGCTCCCGAGCCGTCGAGACGGTCACCGTGTGTTCGCTCATCGTCTACTCGGCCGTCAGCAGCGCGACGTTCTCCTGAGCCCACGTGCGGAAGTCCTTGAGCCCGGGAACGATTTTCCGCAGTGACGTCAGGTCGCGCGCCCCGGTGAACTCGGCGTCGAAATCGCCGTAGTACTGGAACATGTTGCCGAACTCGTCACTGCCGGGAGCGCCCGACCTGCGCGCGTCGTCGTACGCGATCGACCGGAATCGCACGGGTTCCCCGAGCACGTCGCTCAAGACGGACGCGTACTCAGCTCCCGTCAGGTGGTCCCCCGCCAACCCGACCGTCCGGCCGATGTACTCGTCGCCCGCGGCCAGGATCGCGAACGCGGTCCGTCCGATGTCCGAGACGTCGACCGCCGACATCCGCTTCCCGTCCTCGAGCGGAAGCGTCAGCGTCAGCACACCGTCATCCTCTCGACGCGCCCCCATCGCGGAGGCCGCGAGGTTCTGGAAGAAGAATGCCGTGTTCAGGTAGGTGGTCGGCACTCCTGCCGCGGCGAAGAAGGCGTTGCCCTCGCCCTTCGCGTCGAAGTGCGGCACGTTGTAGTGATCCTGCAGCACAGGCATTCGCGGATCTTCCAGGGGCAGCAGATCGCGCGTGTCCTCCAGCGTCGACCACACCACGTGGCCGACGCCGCTCGCGGCGGCGGCTCGGGCGAGCGTCGCGATCTCCTCGAGCTCCCTGGCAGCGGATCCGTGCGCCCAGAAGTTCGTCACCAGGAACGCGCCATCGACGCCGGTGAGTGCGGCGACCACGCTCGGCTCGTCGGCGAAGTCGGCCTGCACCACCTCCACTCCGCGTGCGGCGAGCGCGCGTGCGGCCGGGGACGACGGGTCCCGCGTGAGCGCGCGGACAGCGAATCGCTGCTCGGGGTCGGCGAGAATGGCGTCCACGACGCCACCGCCCTGGGAACCGGTCGCACCGGCGACCGCGATCTTCTTCTGTTCGTTCATCGGCTTTCCTTCTGTTGCTCTTCGTGCGGTTGCAGTTCGTGCGGTTGCGGGTTCGGGAAGATCCATCACAGGGCGGCGCGGGCCTCCTCCGCGGTGACGGTCCGGCCGAGCCCACCGATCTCGTGCAGTTCGCCGTACACCTCGATGCGCACGGACTGGTCGAGTCCGCCGACGTTCACGGGTGCGAAACCGGCGGAGCGGATCAGCGAGGCGACGGCCTCCCCTGCCGCACCGTCGTCGGTCGCATAGAGGAGTGCGATCGCAGGATCCTGCCGAGCGCTCACCTTCATCGACTCCGCGCCCAGCGTTCCGAAGGCCTTCACGAGGGATGCTCCGGCGGGGAGCTTCTGGGCCAGGATCTGGCCCGAGGACTCCTCGGGCGCGAGGATCTTCACGTATCCGCCGTTCCCGTCCGGGCCGAGCGGATTGGAGGGATCGACGACGATCTTGCCGTCGAGAGCGTCGCGGTTCTCGTCGATCAGCTTCTTCGACACGTCGAACCAGACGGCGAGGATGACGATGTCGGCAGCGGCGATCGCGGCGGGCACCTCGGCCGCACGCGCACTTCCGCCGACCGCGGCGGCGAGCGACGCCGCCTTCTCCAGGTCGCTGCCGGCGATGATCAGGTCCTCTCCTCCGTCCGCGAGGTCCTGGGCGATGATGCTGCCGATCTTTCCGGTTCCGATGATGGCGGTGGTCATGGTGATCTCCTGTAGGTCTTGTGCGGTCGGTGCTATGCGGACTTGTTGAACATGTAGCGGCTGATCTTCCATCGGCCGTCTTCGACGGCGAAGGTGAACAGCTCGCGATTCGACTCCGGCGTGGTGGTCGACGTGGCGCGGACGGTCTGGGTTCCGTTGCTGCGGGTCAGCGCGGCGGCTGCGGTGTCGCTGAACACGGTCACCTCGTCGATCGTGAACACCACCGCGAGGTGGATCGCCGCGAACACGGCGTCGTAGGCCTGTGTGAGCTCCGGGCCCACGGCCGTGGGCAGCGTCGTCGGCATGAATACGCCGTCTTGCGTGTAACATGACACGGCAAGCGCGGTGTCATCGGTATTGAGTGCCCGCTCGTAGGTGGCGAGCAGCTCGCGGATATCTTCTTCGGCTGACATGGTGTCCCTCTCGGTTCCTGCGATGCCTAGATTACTTTCCGTGGAAAGTATATGGTCGGAGTACGGTAACCGATCCCACGCAGGAGGTATTCCCATGACCACGAAACCGACGATCATCCTCGTTCACGGATTCTGGGGCGGCGCCGCCCACTGGGCGAAAGTCATCGTCGAACTGCGGCGACGCGGGTACGAATCGATCCAGGCGGTCGAGAACCCGCTCACCTCGCTCGCCGACGACGCGGAGCGCACGCGCACGATGATCCGGCAGGTCGACGGCCCTGTCCTCCTGGTCGGGCACTCCTACGGCGGGGCGGTCATCACCGAGGCAGGAGACCTGCCCAACGTCGTCGGACTCGTCTATGTCGCGGCCTTCGCTCCGGATGCGGGCGAGAACCCCGGGCAGATCAGCGCGGAGCACCCGCCCGCAGCGTTCGAGAACATCGCGCCGGACAGCGACGGCTACCTCTGGGTCGCCCAGGACAAGTTCCAGGAGAGCTTCTGCCAGGATCTGACGGACGATGAGGCGCTCGTGATGGCCGTCACCCAGAAGGCGCCGCTCGCCTCCACGTTCGGCGACGACGTCACCGCACCCGCCTGGAAGGTCAAGCCCACCTGGTACCAGGTGTCGACCCAGGACCGCATGATCCACCCCGACAACGAGCGGCGCATGGCGGCGCGGATGTCACCGCGCAAGATCGTGGAACTGGATGCCAGCCATGCCTCGCTGGCCTCGCACCCCGCCGCGATCTGCGATCTGATCGACGACGCGACAACCGCCCTCGCCGGCGCCTGACCCCCGATCGACCGTCGGATGCCGCGGGCCCACGCCGCGGCATCCGACGGTCACTTCTCGTCGGGACCGCTGATGTGGTCGAGCGTCTCGAAATCGATGCTCTCGGAACCGTCGAGCTCTCGCACCTCGACCCCGTCGACGTCGAGCTGGTCGTCGAGCTGCACGAGGATGCGCGAATCGGGGAACTGCTTCGGGGCGACGAAGGCGAGCAGCACGGCGTCGGCGAACACCACGACCGAGGTCGCCTCGAGATCGTCTCGCAGGTCGATCTGCTCGACCACGGGCTCGTCGTCCACCGCATCATCGATGTCGGTCGCCACCTCGTCGATCACCGCGCGCCAACGGGATTCCCCGACGGAGAGGATGCGCGAGACGGCCGCGATCAGCACATCGAGATCGACGTCGTCGCCGTGTTCGTCATCGTCGTCGAGCTCCGGGTCGATGTTGACGTTGACCACGGTTCCCGCCGCGTCGATGCTCGCCCGTCCGTAGACGAGGCCGTTCTCGGCGATGGGATCTTCGAGCAGCCCGCTCTCGACGATGCGGGCCAGGAGGGAATCGAGCGCAGGCGAAGTCATGCCTCCAGTCTTTCGCATCGCCCGGGTTCCCGGGCGGTCATCGCGCGCGAAGGAGGGGAGCGAGGAGCACACCGACGGCCGCCAGAGCGGCAGCCGCGACGAGCACCCCGGGCGCTCCGGCCTGCGCGTAGGCGAAGCCGGCAGCCATGGGACCGACGAACGCCCCCAGGTTCAGCGCTGCCGTGGCATAGGCGCCGCCGAGCACCGGGGCACCCGACGCCTGCCCGACGATGCGGGCGATCAGGGCCGAGCCCACGGCGAACGACAGCATGCCCCCGACCGCGGCGCCGAAGAACACCCCCGGCACGGAATCGACGGACAGGGCGAAGACGCTCCAGGCCGTGGCCGTCACCGCGGCACCCACCACGATCCAGCCCCGCTCGAAGCGGGCCGCCCATCGGCCGGTCGCGGAGACACCCACGAAGGCTCCCACCCCGAAGGCGGCGAGCAGCAGGGGGATCCCGGTCTCCTCCACCCCGGCATCGGCACCGATCACAGCGAGGAATGTGAAGACGCCGAAGGTCGCGGCGTTCACGAGCACCGCGAGCACCACGGCGACGACCACCGGGCGACGCCTCAGTTCCCCGAGCTCTGCACGCACGGCGACCCTCGGCGAACGCGGCACCGCGACGAGCGTGCGGTCCCGCAGCAGGGCGACCACAGCGGGCATGCACAGCAGCGCGACGGCCCAGAAGGTCGAGCGCCAGCCGTACGCATTCGCGAGCGCCGCACCGGCGGGGACGCCGACGATCGTGGCCAGGGTCGTGCCCGAGAGGAGGACGGCGACGGCGCGCGTCACCGTCGCGGGATCGACGACGGCCCGGACCGTCGCCAGAGCGATCGCGAGGAATCCCGCGTTCGCCAGGGCAGCGAGCACGCGCGTCGCGAGCAGCAGCCAGAAGGAGGACGCGAGCGCGCCGACGAGGTGCGCGGCGATGAAGACCACCAGCAGCAGCACGAGAGCGCGCCGCGGAGCCCAACGGCTGGCGAAGACCGCCATGGTCGGGGCGCCGATCACCATGCCGACCGCGAAGGCCGAGGTCAGCAGGGCCGCCGTCGACGGATCGACATCGAGATCGACGGAGAGGGGGAGGAGGAGGCCGGCGAGCATGAACTCGCTGGTGCCCTGGGCGAAGATCGCCAGAGCCAGGACGGGGACGAGCAGGGGCATGGAGCATCCAGACACGAAGACGCCGCTCGAATCGCACAGCGCGATGAACAGCGGGTGAGAAGGGTCGACAGCGGATGCGGGGAGCGCGCGGAAGGCGCTCGACCCGCGATCTACGGTCTGTCGGACTCAGGGCTCACGGTCCCAACCTAGCCGATGCCGAAGGGGCCGCCCATCGGGACGACCCCTTCGGTGTTGCGGTCACGCGCTCAGCGCGCGCTGCCGTAGTAGGTGATTCCGGGGAATGCGAACCCGTCCCCGTTGCCGCTCCAGACGCCGGTGAACGTCAGCACGACCTTCTGCCCCGAGGCCAGCGGCCCCTTCCAGTCGATGCTGCTGCCGTTGACGGTGACGGCGCCGCTGGTCGCGGTGAGGCTGGCCTGGTTCCACGACGAGTCGTCCAGAATCCCGGCGATGTCGAACGCGAGCTCCGCGTTCGCCGAGTCGACGTTGCCGTTGTTCGCGTACTCCATCCGATACGTCACGGCCTGGCCGGGAATCGGGTCGGTCGGGGTCGAGTTGAACGTGTACTGGAAGAACTCGCGCTTGACCATGTCGGTATCGTCGTCGCATGCCTTCGCCGCGTTCGCGCCGGCCACGCAAGCCGTGTTCGTCAGAGCACCGGGTGCTGCCGACTGGTTGACCTTCGCCTTGACCGTGAGGATGATCGACTGCCCAGGGGCCACTGACCCGAGGCTAGCCGTGACGGTGCGCCCTGTCGCGGTCACGGTGGTTCCGGCCGGGCCGCTGCCCGAGACGAAATCGAGGCCGGCGGGGAGCTGGTCGCTCACGACGACGCCCTGAGCCTGTCCATCACCCGTGTTCTTCACGACGATGTCATAGGTCAGTGCCTGTCCCAGTGAGACGTCGCCCTGGTGATCGTCCTTGACGATCGTCAGAACGGGCGTCGTGGGCTTGTCGATCCTCGTGTCATCCCAATCGCATGCCTGGTTCGAGGAGGTGGCGACGGCGCAGGCGTTGTTGCGCAGCGTTCCGATCGGCGCCGTCGTGGCGATCGTGGCCTTGACGGTGAGCGTCGACGAGGCGCCGGGGGCGAGTGACGGGATGGTTCCCTGGACGTTCTGCCCGGCGATCGTCGCCTGCCCCGTGGTGCCGGCCGTGTAGGTCGCCGAGACCGGGGCGAGGCCCGCGGGCAGCGCATCGCTGATGGCCACGTTGTTGGCGGCCGCGTTGCCGGTGTTCTTCACGACGATGTCGTAGGAGAGCTGGTCTCCGATCACAGCGACGTCGCGGTGGTCGTTCTTGTCGAGGGTCAGGACCGGCTTGAGAGGAGCGTCCACATCGACGTCGATGCTGTGGAGGTCACTGGGGACCTTGGTCCACAGGGGGACGAGGCCGACGAACGCGCCCTTCGAACGCATCTTGATCTGGAAGTCGACCTTCGACACGACCCCGTTGATCTGCACGGTGCCCGACTTGGCACCGAGGTCGTTCGACGTGATGGTGGTGGCCGTCACATCGAGGTTTCCGGCGACACGGGAGAGGCTCACCCCCGGCGTCTGCAGGGTGTACTTGGCGGAACTGGTGACGACACCACCCACCGCGTAAATATCACCGCCCAGGTTGGCGAGCGAGATCTTGGGGTTCGTCACGCGCTGACCGAAATCGACGGTGACGACACCGCGGACGCACTCCGCGCCGTTCGCGCACGGGAAGAGCTCCGGCGCACCGATGATGTTCAGACCGAACTCGCCGCCATTCCGCACGGTGGCGAGGTCGACGACGTCGCCGGACCCCTTCACCTGGACCTTGTCGCTGGTGCTGATGGTGACGGTGGCGCCGGCCGCGGATGCGGTACGGGTGTCGCCGGATCCGGCCCACCCGTTCACATCAGCAGCGCTGGCCGCCGGAGCGGCGGCGAGGGTACCGACCGCGAGGGCCGCGAGCAGCCCTCCGGCCAGCGCGCCCCGGAGGAGTGATGTTCTTTTCACGATGTTGTCCTTTGATTGCTCGAGTGGGAGTGCTCTGGTGAGAAGGGTCGAAGGTCAGCTGTCCGCTGAGGCACGACGACGCAGGACGATGGCACCCGCGGCTCCGGCCGCGAGCACACCGGCACCGACGAGACCGATGGCCGGATCGATCAACGGCACGGCGGGGCGCTCGGCGAAGGTGTGGGCGTAGGAGTAGGTGAATCGCGGATCGTCGGTGAACACGCCACCGGAGTACAGGACCTGAGCACTGTTCGTGATCGTCGGCCCCCAGTAGCCCCCGTCCACCTGGAAGGTCGCCACGGGCTTCACGATCCGTGTGGAACCGTCGTGAGCGACGTTGAACGTCCACACCACGTTGCCGTCGACGAGCACGCCGCCCTCGGTCGCCGAGACGAAGCTCGTGTGCGCGGGAACCGGGAGGACGACTCTATACACGCCGTCGATCTGTTCGTCGTTGACGAGCTGCACGACGGCCCCCTCGCTGATCATCGATTCCGGGGTCACCCCCTGGGCGGCCGTCTGGGTGGCCTGTCCGAGATAACCGCGAACCTGCGGTGGTGCGACCGGATCCGTGTTGGTCGTGGTGGCGGTGGTCGCGGACGTGGCGTCCGGCGGGACCGGCTGCTCGGCGGCGAAAGCCGCCTGGCCGCCGAATACAGCCCCTCCTGCGATCAGCAGGCCGAGACCGGTTGAGCATGCGGACGTGAGGATCTTGTTCATCCTGTGCCCCTTTCATCATCTGGTGGAGGCGAGCAGGACTGCTGCGCCTCCCACTAGACGGAAGGAGTGCTGTTCGGTTACGCCCGCCGGCCCCGCGATCTACGGCGGTTCGGATCCCGACGGAACAGGTGGAGGTCGGCGATCACCACGACGAAGACCAGATAGGCGGCGCTGAAGCCGATGATGCTGAGCACCGAACCGATCAGTCGGTGCGTCAGCTCGTAGCCCACCTCGAACCCCAGCGCCTGCGATCCGAGGGCGATCACCCCGAGACGGAGCTGGTTCGTGACGAAGATGAGCACGACGGAGAGGAGCAGAGACTTCACGACCTGCCTCCAGCGCACTCGCGTCGTGGCGAGAATCACGCCGCTGAGCGCCAAGAGGGGCGCGGTGAGGAAGGCGACGGTGCACTCGATCGTCACCATGAATGCGACGGTCCGGCCCGGCTCGACTTCGAGGATGTAGTAGTTCAGGTAGTGGCGCACACCGCCGGGGACGAACGGGGTGAGCCACGAACCGGCCACACCCGCCTCGAAGATGCGAAACCGTTCTTCGAGGAGCACGAGGAGCACGGCGGCGACGATCAGCAACACTCCGACGGTGTATCGAGCCGCGATGTCGGCCGGGGCACGGCGTGATTCCTCGCGATCGCTGCGGCTGCTGCCTCGTGCGTCCGGATTCAGAGCGAGCGTGTGCATCATGTGTCCTTCGCGATCGGTCCGGCGACATCGGTCTCTCCGTTGCGCCGAGTCTTCGCCCATCCGTTTCGACCGCGGAGGATCCGGTAGATGGCGCGAGCACCCGTCAGGTAGACGTAGTAGTCGTAGAGCCACATCCCGAATCCCCAGAGCACTCCGGTCCAGAATCCGGCCTGCGGTTCGCTGTAGCGACGGTAGAGCGGCCCCCAGATGAAGAAGGGGCCGATGCCGAACAGGAGGTAGAAGATCGCGAGGAGGAGCACGGAGCTCGGGGGCAGTGTCACCGCACCGGACAGGAGGCCGACGGCTGCTCCGATCACCAGCAGGACGGCCGCGGCGCTGGCGACGACCTGGAACAACGGCAGCATCAGGTAGTAGCAGACCTCCAGGACACCGGCGTTGGAGAGTTTCGTCGAACGCGCGATCTCGGGGATGTAGCGGATGCACTGCATGTTGCCCTGCGCCCAACGGGTGCGTTGGACGGTGAAGCGCCGGAAGTCGTGCAGAGCCTCCTGAGCGACGAAGGTGTCGTGGAGGTGCCTGTTCTTATGTCCCGCGAGGAGCACGTGGATCCCCAGCTCGTAGTCTTCGAGGAGCGACCCGTGCCAGGGCCGATCGGACCGCTCGGCGATATCGTCCAGCACGGAGAGCCGAGTGAACTGCCCGTTTCCGCCGAGGCCGACGGTCTGGGTCCAGCCGCGAAGCGACTGGACCGCCGCGATCGGGCCTCGGAATTCGAGGTCCTGCATCCTGATCAGGAATCGTCCGAAGGTGTTGCGGGCCCACCCCGCTCCCTCGACCGGATGCCGGTCATCCCGATTCTTCATGAAGACCGTGACCTGGGCGGCGCCCACCTCTGGATCACCGAAAGCATACGGAGAGGCGGCCTGGCGGAGGATGTTCTCCGCCACTTCACCATCGGCGTCCACGACGCAGACGACGACGCGGGTTCGATCCGTGTCGCCGGGAAGGAACGCGTTGAGCTCGAAATAGGCGGCATTGAGAGCATCGCCCTTTCCGGTGCGGGCCTCGGGACGCCGCCGCTGGACGAGGTGCACGTAGGGATCCGCATCGGCGGCGGCCTGCACGAGCGCCGCCGTCCGATCATCGCTGTCGTCGTCGATCACCCAGACGTGCGCTTCGGGAACCGTGGTGCGAAGCATCTCGATGGTGCGTCCGATCACGACCTCCTCGTCCCGACAGGGGACGAACATGTGCCAGTCGAACAGATCCACCCTCCCTTCCGGGTCGGGTGTGCGACGCAGGAAGGGCACGACGATCATGAAGACATAGACGAGGAATGTCAGGGTGACGAGGAAGGAGATGGCGTTAGCGGCAGCGATCATGTGGCTCTCGCGACTCAGGAGCGACGACACGCAGGAGATGCCGACGCCAGACCAGAAACGCCCCGGCTCCCACAGCGACTGCGCCGAGGACCGCCCAGACGATCACGGAGTCGGGCCCGGTCATCGCGAGCACCCCGACCACGGCCACGGGCGCGGAGACTTCGCTGCTGTACATCACGCCTCCTCGGTGAACAGATCGGCCACGACCGAGTGGATGTGCGCGGCGATGCGTTCGGTCGCCCTGCCGTCGCCGAACGGCGAGGGCAGGGAACCCAGCGCGAGAAGAGTGTTCTCGACATCGGCGAGCAGGGTCGCGGTCTCCGCCGCGAGCGTCTGGGGCGTCACCAGCTTCGTGAAGGTACCGAGCGCCTCCGGGCGCTCGGTCGAGTCCCGGACGACGAGCACTGGACGCGCGAGGACGGTGGCCTCCTCCTGGATACCGCCGGAATCGGAGACCAGCACCGCGGCATGCGCGGCCAGAGCGAGGAACCGCTCGTACGGGAAGGGCTCCTCGGCGATCAGCGCGTCGAGAAGGTGCTCCGCGTCGAGGTCAGCAAGCATCGCGCGTGTCCGCGGATGCACCGGGAAGACGACCGGCCACCCCGATGACGCGATGTCGTTGAACGCGTGCAACGTCGCGAGCAGGTTCTCGGGCGAGTCGACGTTCTCCTGCCGATGCAGGGTCGCCAGCACGTATCGGTCGGGATAGACCCCGAGGTGGACGAGTTCCTCCACATCGGATTCGACCGAAGCCCTCTGCCGGAGCACGGCTTCGACCACGGGGTTGCCCGTGACCAGGATGCGCTCGTCGGGGATCCCCTCGTCGAGCAGATTCGATCTGTTCGCCTCGGTCGCGGCGAAGAGATCGTCGGAGATGTGATCGACCATCACCCGGTTGTGTTCCTCCGGCATGCGGCGATCGTTGGCGCGCAATCCCGCCTCGACGTGCCCCAGACGCACTCCGGCGGCGTTCGCAGCCAGGGCGGCGGCGAATGTCGCGTTGGTGTCGCCCTGGACCACGACGTACTTCGGTCCGATCTGGCTGATCGCCTCGGCGATCTGCTCGGCACCGCGCCCGATCTGCGCCGCACGCGGCAGCCCGCCGACGTGGAGCTGACGGTGGACGCGGGCGATCCCGCACGACTGGAGGAAGACCGCCGACATCCCCCGGTCGTAGTGCTGACCGGTGTGGACGACGTACGCGGCATCACCGAGCCGACGGATGAGCGGCGCGAGTTTGACGATCTCGGGGCGAGTGCCGAACACGATCATGACCGAGGACGTCGGCAGTTCAGACGTTGGGGACGGGAAGGAGAGCTTCATTTTGGGTACCTCGAACAGCCCCCGGGGGAAGAATCCCCCGGGGCCGACACGGTGAGTGGTTAGTGGTTGGACTTGCGGCGAACGCCGGCGACGGTGAGGAATGCCCCAGCCGCGAGGAGGACGACCGCGGGGATCGCCAGAGCGAACGTCGCCCCGGTCTGGGCCAGCCCCGCCGGTGCGGGGGTGATGGCGGTCTCTGCGCACGACCAGGATTCGTCTCCGCCGCACGCGTGCGCCGCGGTGTGCGGAGGGAGCGCGGGCAGATCGGCCAGGTCGTCGGGGTAGGGCACCCCGGCCTGCTTCGCCGCGGTGCGCAGGGCATCACTCATGCTCTGGTCATAGGAGATGGTCGCGCGATTGACGACCTTGGCGGTCGTGCCCAGTGGCACCTGCGCCCGCATCGTCATGGTCGCCGTCTGACCAGGGAGGATCTGCTCCACCATCCAGCCGACCCGGTCCCTGACAGCGATGCCCCCCGTCGATGCGGAGATGAACCGTGCCCCATCGGGCAGGTCGTCGACGACCGGGATCTGCACGGCGGTACCGGGACCGGTGTTGGTCACGGTGATCGTGTAGTCGAGGATGGCCCCGGCCTGTGCAGTGGACTGCTTCACGGTCTTGCTGATCTCCAGCGACGCACTCGCGGGGACGACCGTCAGCGCGCATGCCTGCTGGACGTCATCGGGACACGGGGTGATCACCGTCGGTGCCGGCGTGCCCGCGGGGGCATCGGCCGGATTCTGGACCGCGGCGCGATTCACGATGTTCGCCTCGTCGAGCCCACCCGGAGTCGTTCCGGTCACGTGCAGCTCCACCACGCCGCCGGCGGGCACCTCGGGGACGGTCCAACGGACCACGCCTTCGGCGACCACACCCCCTCGATCCGCGGATACCTGGGTGAGTGCGGCAGGAAGCAGGTCCCTGACCGGCACCCCGACAGCAGCGGTGGTGCCGGAGTTGGCGACGGTCAGGGTGTAGGTGAGCACCTCACCGTGTCCCGCGACCTGCTTGTCGACGGTCTTGGACACCGACAGCGCAGGCAGCGCGGCGATGACGGTGGAGGCGCACGCAGCGGCCGAGTCGTCGGCGCACGGCGTCGTGTACGCGGGAGCGGGGGTCTCGGCGGGTGCGTCGGCGGAGTTCTTCACGACGGCCCGGTTCACGAGGGTCGTGCCCGCGCCGGAGCGGTCCACGGTGCCACGCACATGCAACTGGCTCTGACCGCCGGCGGGGATCTCGTCGACGGTCCAGGACACGCTCGCGTCGCCGATGTCTCCCCCCTGCCCTGCGGTGACACCGGTCAGCCCGCGTGGGAGGGCGTCGGTGACGGGAACCCGGCGCGCAGCGGCGTCGCCCGTGTTCTTGACCGTGATGGTGTAGTCCAGCTCATCTCCGGGCACCGCAGCCGCCTTGTCCACGGTCTTCGAGACGGAGAGGCCGGGAAGGGTCGGAACGGGGGTCGCCGTCGCGGTCACCCCGAACGCGTAGCCGTCGAGGCCGGCCGCCTGGTCTGCGCTCAGCGCGAAGCGCGCCACGTCGAACACGATCCGGGTGATCTTGGTCCCCGGCACGGTGAAGCTTCCGCAACCCCCGGGCCGAGTCGGTGCGGAGCAGTTGATCTTCACGTCACCGCGATGAAAGCCGTCGCCACCGTCGGTGAATGTCGCGCCGGCCGACACGACGGCGGCCGTCGCACCGCCGTCAGCCGAGGAGAAGCGGATTCCGTCGGCGGCGGACCACCCGGTCGCGGCGCCCCCGTTGCCGGCACCGAACTCCGCGATGTGGATCGCAGGGTTGTCGACCGGACGATCGAATTCGACGGTGATCTGCCCGTCGGCGCATCGTGCGGCGCTCCCGCAGTCGCGACTGGAATGGATGTTGAGGACCGGAAGGTCCTTCGCCGATACGCCGTCGGCATACATGGCGTCGACTCCGCTCCATGCGCCGAGCGACTGCCCCTGGCCTCCGAAGACACGGGCGCCGTCACCGGAGATCGTCGCGGTCGCGACGGTGCCGTCGGCGAGGGTGAAGACCCCGGTCTTGGGGTTCACGATGGTCGCGGCTCCTATCGCGGCAGACGCAGGAGCCGCGGACGCGACAGCTCCCATCGCGAGCAGGGTTCCGAGCAGGAGTGCGCTCGATCTCTTCCACATGGTGAGGTTGGTTCCAATCTCATGTTCCTGGCGGTTCGGGGAGGCGCCACAGGGGTGCCGCATGCGTACTGGACGCGGATTCCCGCGATCGATTACGCGAGGATCGAGATCAATCCACGACGACCACCTCCGCCCATGCGCTGCCCGAGACTCCGGCGATGTTGGACTGAGCGAAAGCGAAACCGATCGCTGTCCCCGACGGCACCGGGTAGGAGCTGACATCGATGCTCGCCTGCCACGTCTCGTCGGTGGTGCATGTTCCGGCGGCGACGGTGACCCCGTAGGCGGAGACGGAGACCTCGGCGCCGACCTCGCAACGCACCGAGGCGCTGATCCACTGGGTCCGCGTGACCTGGGAAGGGATCGAGAGGATCACCGGCGGGCCGGGGACCTGCGCAGGAGCGGGAGGAGGTGGGGGCGCAGCGGGGGGTGAGGAGGCCTGCGGGAGCGGGGTGGTCTCTGTAAGCGGCACGGCAGAGGGCTCGGCCGTCGGTGCCGCACTGGGGACGAGGGTGGGGAGATCGGTCGGGAGGGAACCGGAGCCGGGCCCCGCATCCGAGGAGTCGGTGTGCGCGAACGCCGTGGCAGCGACCGCACTGTCGTTGTTGTTCACGACGCTGCCGGTGACCCCGACGGCGAGCGCCGCAACCGTCACGATGGCCATTCCGACGAGGCCCGCTTTCGCCGCGGCGAGACCGGCGAAGGGCACCGTGACCGTGACGGGCATCGGGGCGGCTGTGGCGGAGGCTCCCTCGAGGGACAGCGATTGCCACACCTGAGCGCCCCCGCCGAGTGCGAGGCCTGCGGGGAACAGGATGGACAGCATCCGCGAGCTCGCCCGTCGGGCTTCCTCGGCCCCCGCGCGGCAGTCATCGCAGTGCTCGAGATGTGCACGGACCCGCTGATCGTCCCGGACGGTGAGGCGGCGGCGAGCGTGGGCCCCGATCTTGCCCAACGTCCACCGGCACTCCTTCGAGGTCGGGGGTCGCTCCTTCAGATGCGCGGCGATCCACGCCTGTCGGAGCCCTTCCCTGGCCCGGAACGCGAGCACGGCCGCGGCGCGTTCAGTGATCTCGAGGCGCTTTCCGATCTCCTGCATGGAGAGGTTCTCGACCTCACCGAACCAGAGGACCTCCTGCCAGCGCTCCGGGAGGGCGAGGATCGCCTTCGAGACCAGAGAAGCGTCGAAGTCGGCGTCTGCGGCGGCTTCGGTGGAGGCCGGGTCTTCGACCGTCTCGATGTGTTCGATGGGGACCTCGCGGCGGGCTCGACCCCAGCTGATCGCCAGGTTCCTCATCGTCGCGAAGAGATAGGGCTTGAACGCACTCTGGGGCCCTTTGCCGGCCTGCATCGCCTGATAGATACGGGTGAAGGACTCGGCGACGAGGTCGTCGGGGTCGGCCGACCACCAGTAGGTGCGGGCGACGGCTCTGGCCACGTGCTCATAGCGTCGCCAGAGTTCGGCATACGCACGCTGATCGCCCGTGCGTGCGCAGGCGAGGAGTTCGGCGTCCGCCTCCCGGCTCAGCTCCGCGTAGCGATGGTCTGTATAGCGATGGCTCATGTCGTCCCTTTCCCCCAAGGGCCTTGCCGGGATGCGCGGAAAGCAGCGATCCCGTGTGTTTCGCACCCCGAGGGTCCGCCAGCCGCATCGACTCGCGGACCCTGCCGGGGCCGTCGAACTAGTCGTGCGATCGGCGCAGTCGCCTCCTCACGACGAGGCTTGCGCCTCCCCCGAGCAGCAATGCTGCGAGCAGCAGGCTCGACACCGCCCCCTCGGTTCCGGTGGATGCCAGCGTCGAACCGGAAACGCCCGGATCCTTCGGCGTCACCGGCGGAGGCACGACCACGTCGACCGGGTTCTTCACGGCGACGGTGACGTTCTGATCGCCGACCGTGAAGCGCTCGGGACTGATCTGCGGCGCACCCCAGCTGATCCCCTCGATGGGCTTCGGAGCGCGCTCGCGGATCGTGACGTCGGCGCCGACGGGAAGCGCCGGCGCGGAGACGGATTCTCCCGCCGTCAGGGTGAGCTCTCCGGAACCTGCGGCGAAGCCGGGCCCTGCCGGGTACGAGTACTCGATGACGTAGACCGTGTCCGCTGGCACCCGGGTCGTCGCAGCAGAGGGACCCGAGACGGTCTTCACCGCGGAGAAGGGCTGACGCCGCAGCGTCGCGGTGTTGTTCAACGAGACGTCCACGGCGTTCCCGGCCTCGATCGCGAACGTCTTCGAGGAGAAGTCGGGCGCGGCCCAATCGAGATTCCCCGGGAGGCCGGCCAACGACTCGGAGAGCTCCACGATGCTGCCCACGGGGAACGCCGGGCTGGTCCAGGTCTCTCCCGCCTGGACGGCGAAGTCGCCGGTGACGGGAGTGCTACCGGGAATCGCGACCGAGTAGGCACCGCGGAAAGTGAGGTCGTCGAGGTTCGCGTCGTCTCCGCGAAGGTGCTTGGCGATCGTGAACGTGCCGACCTGGGTGCCCCCACCGGTTCCCGAGCCGCCGTGCCGCGTGACCTCCGACGTCGTCGTGGCCGTCGTCTGGGTTCCGACCTTGATGTCTGCGGCGTTCCGGTAGGTTCCGGCTGCTCCCCCATCGGTGACCTCGGAGAGGTAGTGGACGTTGTAGAAGTAGCCCTCCTCCGCCGTGAAGCTGACGGTGGCACCGTCCGCCGAGACGACGTAGTCGCTGAGAGGACGCTCGACGAAGGGTCCGGGGACGACGAGGCCGCCGGGGAGCGTCATGAGAGTGTTGGTCGCCCAGAGGCTCGGGAACCGCTCTCCGCTCGCCGAAACCGGGAGGAGGGCCTGGTTCGGTCCGAGGATGTCGTGGACCACCACTTCCTGGCCGCCCGTCATGCCCGTTGCGCCCGCGCCGACGGCGACATCCCAGAAGATCGTGTCGGTGCCGTTCTGATACTCACCGCTCTTGAAGTTCGAGCGACCGACGAAGTCGCAGTCGTCTGTGCACGCGAGTGCGGCCGGAGTCACCTCCACCGTGGCCGACGCGTCGCCGAAGTCGTACTCGACCGTGGTCTGCTCGGTCACCTCGGTGGTCACGGTCGCCCAGAACGAGAAGCCTCCGGAGAGGCCGACCGGATGGCTCTTCACGTACTCGCTGTCGAGATCGCACACGAGCTGATCCGCCGTGGTCACACAACTTCCCATCAGCGCTCCCCCCGCATCGAGCAGGGGGAACGCATCCTGCAGCCCCCGAAGACCCCCGGGGAGGTCGACGACGAACCCCGCAGGGGTGGCGGGGTTATCGGGCAGCGACCAGGAACCGGTCAGTTCGGCTTTCGTGCCGCTCTGGACGACGCCCTCGGTGAATTGCACGGCGTCGATCGACGCCTCCGTGGCGTACGGCGGCGCAGCCGAAGCCGGCGACGGCGCGATCACGAGTCCGATGAGTCCCGCGAGCAGGGCGAGGAAGGCGACGCCTCGGCGGGCGAGCCGCTGCGGCTGGGATTTCCGTGTTCGGGCAGGTGGCGGATCGGTCAACATGGTTCCTCCGGTGGCGGTCTTCGCGCATGAGCTTGCGTGCGCTGTGTCAGACAGGACTCGGCAGCCGCGGGGTCACTACGGCACCCGCGAGCTTTTTCGGAATCCGACAACGCCCCTTGGAGCTGACCTCTAACGTCCTCTGCGGTGCGGCCGATCGCTCGGGGCTCCGGTGCGATCGTGAGCGGTGCGCTCGGCACCGGCTGCGATGACGGCTCGGACCCGCACCGACAGTACGCGTCGACGCCCTCCTCGACCGCCCCTGCGCACGTGCGTATATCGGCGTTCTGGCATACGTGGTCGATCGCGGTACTGGTCCGCGTCCGCGTCGACGAATGCGGGGAATGTGCGGCGGGCGAGGGGAGCCCGCCGCACGAGGGTGGCCGTCTGGGGAAGCAGGGGTGAGCGGGGACCCACCACCCGGGCGCCATGGACGGTGTCCGTGGCGCCCGACCGAACCCTCGCGAGCATGACGACGATCGACGCGGACCATTACGCGTGCGGCGGACGATTTTTGTCCGCCCCTCGGAACACAGCCGCGAAACCCGGCCGATAGGCTCGGTGCCGTGTCGAACGCCGAATCCTCCGTCTCCGCATCCGCCGCCTCCGACCTCCGCCGCATCGCCGCGGCCCTCGCGGATCCGGAGCCGCTGAACTGGGTCATCACGGGCGACTCGATCACCCACGGGCTGGTGCACACACAGGGCGGGCGCAGCTACCCGGAGCACCTGCACGAGCTGATCCGCGGCGAACTGGAGCGCGTGCGCGACGTCGTGCTGAACACCGCGATCAGCGGCAACCGCATCGTCGACCTCCTCGGTGACTGGGACCGTCGCGTCGCGTCGTGGCACCCCGACGTCGTCACGCTCATGATCGGAACGAACGACGCCTCCGACGGTGGACCGCGCGAGGTCATCACGGCGGACGACTACGCCGCGTCGCTGCGGGAGTTCGTCGAGCGAGTGCGCGGGCTCGGGGCGATCCCGGTGCTGCAGACCCCGCCCGCGATCGACACCCGCAACGCCCCGGAGCGGGCGCGCATCGGCGAGTTCGCCGATGCCGTGCGGCACGTCGCCGCGAGCGAGGACGTGATCCTGGTCGACCAGTACGCCCGCTTCGCCGATATCGGCGCCGGTGGCGTCCCGTGGGGGCTCATGAACGATCCGTTCCACCCGAACACCGAAGGGCATGCGGCCCTCGCGCTCGAACTCGCGCACGTGATCGGCATCCGCCCCGACGGGCCCCGCGCGCGCACCTTCGCTCTGCTCGAAGGAATGGTCGCGACCGCCCGGCTGAACGGCTAGACCGCTCGGACGCCCTCACCCTCGGTGGACGAAAGGCCTCTGGACGCCGCCGCAGGCCCCCGCTAGGTTGAGCGCATTCGCAGTCGTCGGAGAGGTGGGGGCATGTCTCACGTGGTGGCAACAGGGGCCGGGAAGGCCATGATGGAGCGTCGGAACGACCCGACGCACGATTACATCCTCGAGCTCACCGGCAAGGAGCGACCCCGCGTCCTCTTCGTCGGCACGGCCACGGGTGACGACAGCGCGTACATCGTGAGCTTCTACTCCACCTACGACTCCGACAGGTGCGCGCCACACCACCTGCCGCTCTTCCACCGCGCGGTCGACGACCTCGCCGGCTTCGTCAAGGGCTTCGACGTGATCCACGTCGGCGGCGGGAACACCGCGAACATGCTCGACGTGTGGAAGCGGCAGGGCCTCGACGAGATCATGCGCGAGATGTGGGAGGACCCCGACTCGAATGTGGTGTTCACCGGAGGCAGCGCCGGGGGCATCTGCTGGTTCGAAGGCGGCACCACCGACAGCTACGGTCCCACCCTGCAGGTCCTTCCCGAGGGACTCGGGTTCCTGCACGGCAGCTTCTGCCCGCACTACGACGCCGAGGACCAGCGCCGTCCGCTGTTCCACGCCTCTCTGCTGAGCGGCGAGCTCTCCACCGGGTACGCGGTCGGCAACCTCCAGTCCCTGCACTTCGAGAACTCCACGTTCGTGACCGCGGTCAGCCCCGTGGAGGACGCCCTCGCCCTGCGCGTCGAAGCCATCGACGGCAAGATCGTCGAGACCGAACTCCCCACGACGGTGCTCGCCGGGAACGCCCCGATCGTGAAGGGACCGTCGTCATGAACGACAACGTGTGGATCCTCGTCGCCGAGCTGATCGTCGTCATCGGCGCCATCTACATGGGCACCCGCACGAGCGGGATCGGGCTCGGCGTGTGGGGGCTGGTCGGCGTGGCCGTCCTCATCTTCTTCTTCGGCGAGGCGCCGGGCAATGCGCCGGTCGATGCGGTCTTCATCGTCATCACGGTCATCACCGCCGCATCGACCATGCAAGCCGCCGGCGGCATCGACTGGATGGTGTCGGTCGCGGCGAAGGTGATCAGACGCAGGCCGAGATCCGTGGTCTTCCTCGCCCCGGCGATGTCGTTCCTCTTCACGGTGGGCGCCGGAACGGGGAACATCTTTTACCCGTTGCTGCCCGTCATCTACGACGTCTCGTATCAGCAGAAGATCCGTCCGGAG
Source organism: Microbacterium maritypicum MF109 (assembly GCF_000455825.1). Taxonomy (GTDB): domain Bacteria; phylum Actinomycetota; class Actinomycetes; order Actinomycetales; family Microbacteriaceae; genus Microbacterium; species Microbacterium maritypicum_A. The sequence goes on along the minus strand of NZ_ATAO01000195.1, from coordinate 139,713 downwards.
CGGGCACTCTCGGTCTCCGCCGTCGCTTCGCAGGTCGGCATCCTGTGCTCCCCCGTCTCCGCAGCCACCGCCTCGATGGTGGTGCTGCTCGCCCCTCAGGGAGTCGACCTCGGCGGGCTGCTGCTCATCATGTGGCCGGCCTCGATCGTCGGGCTCTTCGTCGCCGCACTCGTCATGATGCGTCACGGCAAGGACCTGGAGGACGACCCCGAGTTCCAGAGGCGCCTGGCCGACCACCAGATCAAGCCGCCGGAGACCGACGCCCACGAGAAGAAGCTGCCGTCGACCGCCGTCCTCTCCGCCTCGCTGTTCCTGGCCGGCGTCGGCGTGATCGTGCTCTTCGGCCTGTTCGAGAATCTGCGTCCGGTCATCGGCACCGACGACGCCGGCGACCCGGTTCGACTCAGCGTCACCGTGATCATCGAGGTCGTGATGGGCATCATCGCCGCCCTGATCTTCGTCTTCTGCAAGGTGAAGGCGGCCGACGTGCCCAAGCAGCCCACGTTCCCCGCCGGCATCGTCGGCGCCATCGCGCTCTTCGGCATCGCCTGGCTGGCGAACACGTTCGTCGCCGCGAACCAGACCCTCATCGTCGACGGACTCGGCTCGGTGGTCTCCGGGTCTTCGGCTTTCCTCGGCGCGCTGCTGTTCGCGCTGGCGCTGTTCGCGGTCGCGATGCTCACGACCAGCCAGTCGAGCGCCACGAACGCGATCGTGCCGATCGGCATCACGATCGGCCTGCCCGCCTCGCTCCTGGTGGGGCTCTGGCCGGCGGCGATGGGCATCTACACGCTGCCGGCCAACGGCAGCCAGGTCGCGACCGTGGCGTTCGACCAGACGGGAACCACCAAGATGGGCAAGTTCGTCTTCGACCACTCGTTCCAACTGCCGAACCTCATCTACGTGGCCGTGGCGATCATCGTGGGCGTGCCGCTCTCGTTCCTGTTCACGTGAGCTGAGCGGTCGTCCACGACATGACCGACGGCGTCGACCGGACCGCACTGCGACAGTTCCTGCTCGGGTTGGCGCAGGGCATGAACGCCTCGGCCGAATCGGTCGACCGCATCCGCGACACGATGACCGACGTCGCGAAGGCCTACGGCGGCGGTGACGCCGACTTCGTCGTCCTGCCGACGATCATCCTCGTCGAGACCGGGGAGTCGGAGGAAGCCCGCGTCGCGATCCGCTCCGCCACGAACGCCTCTTTCCGCTTCGATCAGATCGCCGCGCTGTACGAACTGATCGGCCAGGCGCGGACGGGGGCGATCCCGCCACTCGACGGCATCAGACGGCTGAACGAGATCGGAGCCATGCGCCCGCGGCTCGACTGGTTCACGCGCACCCTGGGTCACGCCATCCTCACCACCGGGCTCGCCCTGCTGCTCGCGCCGACCTGGCAGGGCGTGATCGTCGCGTTCGTGCTCGGCTTCGGTATCGGGCTGCTCAAGCTGGTGCGGTCGCCGACGCTCCAGCTGATCCTGCCCATCGCCGCCGCGTTCGTGTGTGCGGCGGCGGTCTTCCTCCTGGCCGAGGTGATCGAGATCGGCGATCCGATCCGTCTTCTCATCGCGCCGCTGGTGACGTTCCTCCCCGGCGGCGTGCTGACCACGGCGACGGTCGAGCTGGCGGCCGGACAGATGATCTCCGGCGCCTCCCGCCTGGTCTACGGCTTCGTGCAGCTGGCCCTCCTGGCTTTCGGCATCCTCGCCGCCGGCACCGTGGTGGGAGTGGAGTCGCGATCGTACGAACCGTTGGAGGCCACCTCCCCCCTGCCGTGGTGGGTGGCGATCATCGGCATCCTCGTCTTCGCGCTCGGCAACTATCTGCATTTCTCGGCGCCGCCCTCGACCTTCGGCTGGGTGCTGATCGCCCTGGTCGTCGCGTATTCGGGGCAGTGGGCAGGCAACGAGTTCGTCGGCCCCACGGTCGGAGGTTTCGTCGGCGCGCTCGTGATGACCCCCGTCGTCTTCTGGATCGCGGGGCTCCGGCACGGGGCGCCGTCGCAGCTCACGTTCCTGCCGGCGTTCTGGCTGCTCGTCCCCGGAGCGGCCGGTCTGGTCGGACTCACCGAGGCGGTCGCCACCGACGGCGGACTCACCGACTTCGTCGCGGCCCTCGTCTCGGTCATGTCGATCGCCCTCGGTGTGCTCATCGGCACCGCGCTGTACCGCGTCGTGCATCATGGTGCGGAAGAGATCGTGCAGTTCGCCGTGGCCCTGCCCGCGCCCGACGAGACCACGTCGACTCCGAGATTCTGGTCACGGCTCACGGCTCCGTGGCGTCGGTCGGCCGACCGCTGACGCGACCGGACGGCGCAGAGTCCGGCATCCCTCCCCCGGGTATCACCGGCACTCCCTCCCCTTGGCTTGCCCCTCTGGCTTGCCCCTCTGAGATTTCGGAATATCGTAGGGGTGGGGACCTGGGGAGGTACGGTGTCGGCATTTGTCGCGCAGGGGGACGGACACATACCACGAGTGTCGGCGCACGCCATCAGTCGTCCACGACTGATCGCCGCGCTCGAGACCGAGACGCCGTTGACGCTGGTCCGGTCGGCATCGGGGTCGGGCAAGACCACCGCCCTCGTCGATTGGGCGGCCGCGACCACCTCACGTGTCGTGTGGATCACCGTGACGCCTTCCATCGCGACCGGCGATGCCCTCGCCCGCGCGCTGCTGCGGGTACTGCCGGGCACGGCTCCCGCGCACTCCGCCGCCGCGGAAGACGGCTGGGCCGCCGTGACCTCGCGTCTGTGCGACGTGGACGGTCCACTGGTCGTGGTGCTCGATGATGCGGCCGCCGTCGACCGCGAGGGCGTGTTCGCACTGTGTCGAGCCGTCGCCACCACCCCGCTGACCCGCCTGATCGTCGCCACGAACCGCCCCAGCCCCTTCGACAGCGAGGGCCTCGACCTCGTGATCGACACGACGCTCCTGGCCCCCGAAGAGCTCATGTTCGACGCCGAGGAGATCCGCCGGGCGCTCGACGTCGACGAAGACACGGCCATCGCCACGCGCGAAGCGACGGGAGGGTTCCCCGCTCTCATCCGTGCGCTGGCCCTCCGCGGCGCCGGAACGGACGCGGTGTCGTTGCGCGCCGCCACCACCGTGATCGAGGACTACCTGCAGGATCGGCTCGCCGAATGCGCCTTCGATCGGCAGACCCTGCAGGGCCTGTTGCGGATCAGCGTCACGGAGTCGGTCGACGTTCCGCTCGCGGTGGCGCTGACGGGTGACGCCGAGATCACCAGAGCCCTGGACCAGGCCGAGACGTTCGGCTTCGGTCGCTGGGCCGCCGACGGGCGCAGCGCCTTCGCCCTGACGCCGCTCACGCGAGGCATGCTGCGCCGCGAGCTCCGCCGGGTCGCTCCGCACGAGATCCCCCAGCTGCGGCGCATCGCGGCAGAAGGTGCGGTGCGCCGCGAGCTCCCGCTCGAGGGACTCCGCCTCGCCCTGGAGGACGACGACCTGCGCCTCGCGACGCACGTCACGATGTCGGGATGGAACCGGCTGCTCCACCGTGATCGGAATGCGGTGGTCGAGCTGCTCGGGGATGTGCCCGTGGCGCGGCTCAAGCGGGAGCCCCTCGTGGCCATGCTGCTCGGGATGTGCCTCAAACCCAACCGGCTCCGACGCCAGCGCGGGCTCCAGCTGCTGCGCATGGCGGTGGCGGCGGCGAACGCCCGCCGCACGACGCTCTCGGCCACGGAGCGGATCTTCATCTGGGCGGCCGAGAGCGCGTCGCTGCGAGCCATCGGTCGACCGGAGCGGGCGGCCCAGGTGGCGGCGCGCGCACTGGCGCTGTTCCACGAGACCCCCGAATCGCAGTGGCAGCAGTACGCCCGCGACATGCCGCTGCTGTGCACCCATCTGGGCATCTCGCTCTATTACGGCGGAGAGCAGGAGGAGGCCATCCGGCTGTGGGAGGAGGCCACCGCCCTGGCCGCGGCGCACGGGAGCACCAACGCCTTCCACGGGATATGCCTCCTCGCCGGGGTCCACGCCCTGAACGGGGATCTGCCGGAGGCGCGTCACTATGTCGGTCTCATCCGCGACGGCGAATGGGACCCGGTGCTCCTCGACAGCTATCGGGGCACCTACTACCGGGTGGCCGAGGCGATGCTCGCGGTCGAGGACGGCGACATCGCCGCGGCGAAACGGCACATCCGCTTCTTCGAACCGTACCGGGCGACGAGCGAGCACTGGACGACGATGGCCTCCGTGGAGGCATGGATCGCTCTGCACGAGGGTGAGGCCGCTGCCGGACTGGAGCGCCTGGAGTCGTTCGTCCGTCTCCGGGGAAAGGAGGCGAGTGCGCCTCACGTGCGCCACGCCCTGTCGCGCCCGAGGACGCTCCTGCACCTCGCCCTCGGTGATGTGAGCACCGCCAGGAACATCGTGCAGCGGGATACGCTTCCCGACCGTTTCGGCACGGTCCTCAAACGGGCGCGCCTGGCACTCGTCGACGGCAGGACCGCCGACGTGGTCCGGCTTCTGGGGCAGACCCGCCTGCGCCCCTCCACCGCCCGAGAGCGCGCCGAAGCAGCGGCCGTGCACAGCGCCGCGCTGCACCGGGTGTCCGCTGCGGCCGCGCAGCCGTCGAGCGAGGCCCTGAATGCCCAGCTCACCGACCGGGGACTCACCACCCCGCTCGTGCTCCTGGGCGCCGAGGACTTCGGCGCCGTGCGATCCGATCTCGACCCCACCGGTCGGGCGACCTTCCCGCTGCGATCGGCGCTGCCGTCGTTCGCGACCCGGCCACGACTGTCATCCCGCGAGCAGATCGTGCTGCGCGCCCTGACGTCGGGAGCGCCGCTGCCGGCGATCGCCGACGAGCTCCGCGTCTCGCAGAACACGCTCAAGACCCAGCTCCGCAGCATCTATCGCAAGCTCGGCGCGCACAACCGCGCCGAGGCGATGGAGCAGGCGGCGCGCCACGGCCTGCTCGCGGAGTGACCCGCGGTCCCGCGGGAACGCGGAAGGCCTCGTCCGTCGCATGCGACGGACGAGGCCTTTCCCGTGTCCGCTAGACCTGCGCCCGGCGACGACGCACGATCAGCAGCACGGCACCGCCGAGCAGCAGCGCGATCGCGAGAGCCAGCACCCACGGGGCCAGCAGGCCGCCGGTGAGAGCGAGCGGCGTGAGCACCGGGTTCTCGGTCACGCTCGTCGGCGGAGTGATCGTCTCGCCACCGGGAGGCGTGGCCGTCCCCACGGCCACGTTGCGCAGATTCGCTCCGGCGGCGTCGGCGTGCACGGTCACGGAATACGTGATCGTGACGCTCTCGCCCTCGGCGAGGCTGCCGGACCAGCGCAACTGCGTGCCTTCCACCGTGGGAGCGGCCACCGTGCGTGCGGATGCCGTGCCGTCGCCCACGACGGCGGTCGCGCCGGCGCGGAGGTCGGCGTGCCGCAGCACTCCGGAGAGATCATCCGTGATGACGACCTCGTCGAGGCCCGTCTCGCCGGTGTTCGTGCCGACGAGCGTGTACGTGACGACGCTTCCCGTGGCGACGGCCGTACCGGTTCCGGGATCGGCGGTCTTGACGAACGCGAAGCCGGGGGTGCCGACAGGGTTCTCCGTCGTGACGGGCGGAGGCGTGATCACCGCACCACCCGGCGGGGTGGCGGTACCGGAGACCGTGTTCGCGATCGTCGCACCGCCCGCGTCGCCGTTCACGGTGACCGAGTACGTGATCGTGACGCGCTGGCCCACGGCGAGAGCGCCCGTCCAGGTGAGCGCGTCGCCGTCCACGACAGGAGCCGGGGCTGACCCGTCGACCACCGTCGCGGTGGCGTCGCCGTTGTAGGCGGCGTGGGCGAGCACGCCCGACAGGTCGTCGCTGATGCTCACAGGCGCCAGTGCGGTCTCACCGGTGTTCACGCCGGTCACCGTGTAGGTGATGACGCTGCCGGGGTCGACTCGGGTTCCCGAGGAGGGGTCGGCCGACTTGCGCACCTCGAAGCCGGGCTCGTTCACCGGATGCTCCGTCGTCGCGGGAGGGGTCTCGATCGGCGGCACACCTCCCGGCGGGGTCGCCGAGCCCGAGACCGAGTTCGCGATGACCGTTCCCCCGGCGTCGGCCTGCACGGTCACGGAGTACGTGATCGTGACGGTCGCACCGACGGGGAGGACACCATCCCACGACAGCCGGTCACCGGTCACCACAGGGGCGGTCGCCGCGGTGGTGCCGATCCTGGCGGTCGCGTCGCCGTTGTAGTCGGCGTGCGAGACCACTCCCGAGAGGTCGTCGACGATCGTGACCGGGTCGAGGATCGTCTCGCCGGTGTTCACGCCGGTCACCGTGTAGGTGATGACACTGCCGGGGTCGACCGCGGTGCCCGCCGCCGGATCGGCGCTCTTCGACACCGAGAATCCGGGCACGTTGACGACGTTCGTCGTGATGCCGGGCGGCGGGGTGATGACCGATCCCCCCGGAGGGGTCGCGGTCGCGGTCGCACTGTTCTCGAGCACGGACCCCACGCCGTCCGCCCCGACCGTGACGGAGTACGTGACGGTGACGGTCTGGCCGACCGCGAGCGCGCCCGACCAGCGGAGCTTCACTCCGGCGACAGACACCGCAGCGGCGGGCTGCCCGCCGATCACGGCCACGGCATCGGAGTTGTACGACGCGTACGGCAGCACCTTCGACAGGTCATCCGTGATCTCGACCGGGTCGAGGGCGGTCTGACCGGTGTTGACGGCCGTCAGCGTGTAGGTGAGCACGTCACCGGGGTCCACGGCGGTGCCCGGTGCCGGATCGGCCGTCTTGGCGAACGTGAAGCCGGGTGCGTTGACCGGGTGCTCCGTGGTCGAGGGCGGCGGGGTGATCGGCGTGCCCGGGGTCGTCGGGCTGTCGGGGTCGCTCGGGTCCGTCGGGATCAGCGGAGTCGCCGTGCCCGTCGCCGTGTTGGCGACCGTCTCGCCACCGGCGGTCGGATCGACCGTCACCGAGTAGACGATGACGACGTCCTGACCGGGGCGCAGCATTCCGCTCCAGGACAGGGCCCCGCGAGCCACGCTCACGTCCCCGCGGGTGGCGGTCACGTCGTCGTTGTACGACGCGTGGGCCAGCGCACCGCGCAGGTCGTCGGCGATCGAAGCCGGGTCGAGCACGGTGTCACCCGTGTTGGTGCCGGTGACCGTGTAGGTGATGACGCTGCCGGGATCGACGCGCGTCCCGGTGACGGGATCGGCCGACTTGGTCACCGTGAATCCGGGGGTGGCGACCGGGTGCTCCGTCGTCGACGGGGGCGTCGTCACCGGGGTTCCCGGTGTGGTCGGGCTGCCCGGGTCCGTCGGGTCGACCGGAATGAGGGGTGTGCCCTCACCCGTGACGGTGTTGCGCAGCAGCACACCGGTGGCATCCTCGTCGACCGTGACCGTATAGGTGATCTCGACCCGAGCGCCGGGAGCGAGCGTCCCCTTCCAGGTCAGGGTGGTGCCGTCGAGGGCGATCGCGCCGGTCGAAGCGGTCGCGTCGTCACCGTACCGGGCGTGCGCGAGCACGGCCGACAAGTCGTCGACGATCGTCGCCGGATCGAGCGTCGTGTTGCCCGTGTTGACCCCCGAGATCGTGTAGGTGATCGTGTCACCCGCGCGCACGGCGGTACCGGAGGCCGGGTCAGCGGACTTCACGACCTCGAAGCCGGTGTCCACGACCGGATGGTTCGTCTCCACCGCCGGCGGGACGATCGGCGTTCCCGGGGTCGAGGGACCGGCAGGGTCGGTCGGGTCGACGGGGATCTGCGGCGTGGCGGTGCCGGTGGCGACGTTGTGCAGCAGCGCCTTCTGGACACCCGCGTCGACGGTCACCGAGTAGCGGATCGTGACGGAGGCTCCGCGGGGCACCTCACCCGACCAGGTCAGCGTGCTGCCGGTGACGGTGACGGAGCCGCGGTCGGCGGTGACGTCGTCGTTGTAGCCGGCGTCGTCGAGCACACCCGAGAGGTCGTCGACGATGCGGGCCGGGTCGAGGTCGGTGTCACCGGTGTTGGTGCCGGTGATCGTGTACGTGACCGTGTCGCCGGCCGAGACCGCCGTGCCCGACGCGGGATCGGCGGACTTGCTGATCGTGAAGCCCGACCCGATGACCGGGTGCTCGGTGGTGACGGTCGGCGGGACGATCGGCTCGCCCGGCACCTCCGGCCCCTCGGGATCACCGGGCTTCGGCGTGGTCGGCGTCGCGGTGCCGGTGACGGAGTTCTTCAGGATCTCTCCCGAAGCGTCCGCATCCACGGTCACGGAGTACGTGATGGTCACAGCCTGCCCGGGGGCGAGCGCGCCGGTCCAGGCGAGGTCGTCACCGGTGATGGTGGCGGCGCCCGTGGTGAGGGGCGTGCCGGCGACCGAGGTCGCGATGTCGGAGTTGTAGGCGGCGTGCGCGAGCACACCGGACAGGTCGTCGGCGATCGACGCGGGGTTCAGCGTGGTCGCCCCCGTGTTGGTCCCGGTCACCGTGTACTCGATGACCTGCTCCGGCTCCACGACCGTTCCCGCTGCGGGGGTGGAGGTCTTGGCGACGGTGAAGCCCGCGACGGGGTGCTCGGTGGTCACGGGCGGGGTGACGGGCGGAGGGAGCGTGCCGGGCGGGGTGCCCGAGGCGGTGACGCTGTTGGCGATCCGCTCACCCTCGACGCCGGCGTCGACGATGACCGAGTAGGTCAGGGTGAGCACCTGACCGGGCTCGAGCGCACCTGTCCAGGCGAGGTCGTCACCCGTGACGGTGGCGGCCCCAGACGCCACGGGCGTGCCGTCGATCTTGGTGACGACATCACCCTGGTACTCGGCGAACGCGAGCACGCCGGAGAGGTCGTCGTTCACCTGCACGGGGTCGAGGACCGTGTTCCCGGTGTTCTCGGCCTCGACCGTGTACGTGAGGCGCTGGCCGGCCTGCACGGCGAGGCCGTCGGCGGGATCGGACGTCTTGCGCAGAGCGAGGCCGGGCACGAGTCGCACGTTCGTGAACGTGCACGTGACGTCGGTGCCGCGCGAGCCCGACGGCTGCGTCACCTCGCCCGAGGCGGTCACCGCCACCGGGGTCGTGGTCCCGTTGGGGTTCACCTGCACGCAGTCCAGCGACTCCGCGTACCGGGTGCGATCCGTCGTGCCGGATGCCGCCTCGGACAGGCGGAAGGTGTCGCCCTGGTTGGTGAAGACCGGGCCCGCGTAATCGGGCTGCAGGCCCGTGCGCTCTCCGCGCGTGGTGGCGTCGGTCTGCGCGACCTGGTAGCCGGCGGGCGACTGCACGCGCAGCGCGAACTGGTCGGTGGCCGAGTGGCGCCCCGCGGGGAGGTCCTTCTTCAGCGTGAGGGTGTTCGGGAAGGTGCAGCTGGACATGTCGGTGGGAGCGAAGGACCCGAGCGACGTGGTGTTGACGGTCTGCCCGCGGGGTAGGTCGACCTCGATGATGCGGTTTCCGCCACCGGACGCGGAGACGAAGATGTGTCCGAGGTTTCCGAACGCGATGCCGTTGCCCTGCACACCGGCACCCATGTCGTGCACCTGCTTGGCCTCGATGGTGGCCGTGCTCGGCGTGACCGTGGCGGGCAGGTCGGCGGAGTAGATGAAGTTGTCCGCGACCAGGACGAGCTGACCCGAGGCGCTGAAGGCCATGTCGCCGTTGGCGCCGAACGCGCTGCTGCCGGCGGTCGGGCGGAGGGTTCCGACCTGCACGTAGGTCTGCGGCGTGAGGTTCTCCTCCCACGCGTAGATGTTGATCGCGCCGTTGATCGTGCCGCTGGCGAAGTAGTAGACGCCCGTGTCGGGGTGCACGGCGCCACGCAGCACCGACGAGTTGAGGGTGAACGACGTGCGCGTGGTGACGTCGGTCACACGGTCGTGCTTGGCCAGCACCTTGCTTCCGGCGGCGTTGGTGACCGTGTAGGCGTACTGGCCGCTGGACGAGATGCCCAGGGCGTTGTTGGAGTGGTCGACGCCGAGGGTCGTGGCACCGAGCGTTCCCCCTTCGCCGGGGGCACCGCCCTGCTCGTTCACGACGAACTCGCGCACCTCGGTCGCGCTCTGCACGTACACCGCTCCGGGGGTGCAGAGGAACGGATCAGCCGCAGCTGCCGGCGCTGCCGTCAGCGTCCCGCCGATGAAGACCATCGACGAGGCGACGAGCGCCGTGCTCACGGCGCCGCCGATCAGCTTTCTCGCGCGGCCCCGCCAGCGGTTGCGCCGCTCGGACGGAAGGCCATCGGATGTGCGGTCCTTGCGGGCAACACGAAACGCCATGACTGTCTCCCCATTCATCGCTTCCCCGGCGCGCACTCGCGCACGGAAGCCCCCGCCCCCTCAGGCGACCGCCGAGCACCATTCGGGCATGGTGAACTCGGTCCGGGCCACCGTCAGCCTGCCCGTCGGCCGAGACGCGATCCTGCCGATCCCGGAGAATTCACCCCGTCTTTTCACCCCGTACGACGGCTTCCCCCGTTCCCGCGAAGAGGGGCGCACCGACGACTCCGGCGCGCCCCTCCGCAGCGTGGCTACTGCCGGGACCCGATCTCGTCGATGGGACGGGTGCGCATGGTCGCCGTGGTCCCGACCCACATCGCCACGAGTGCCAGCGCGCCCATCGCCCCGACGATCAGGAACGACCCCAGCACGGGCAACGCGGGGATCGGCTGCCCCGAGATGCCCATGCTCACGCCGATGAGCGGAGGGATCGCGACGACCACGCCGAACACCATCGCGATCACCGCCACGAGCACGGCCTCGATCCGCATCATCGAGCGCACCTGCCCGCGGGACGATCCGATCAGCTGCAGCAGAGCCAGCTCCCGTGAGCGCTCACCCGTCGCCATGACGAGCGTGTTCACCACGGCGATCGCGATGTAGCCGAGGATCACCAGCAGTGCGACGAGGTTCACCCACCCGTTCTGGGCGTGCGCTCCGGCCCCCGCGGCCTCCTGCCCCGATCCGTCGGTCACGAGCAGACCGCGCGCCTCCAGCGCGGCCCGGACCTCGCCGGTCGCCCCCTCGTCGACCGCCACGAGCGCGAAGGCATCGAGACCCGTCGTGGTGTGGGCTCTGACCTCTTCGGCGGCCATGGTGAGGTCGCCGAAGCCCAGACCCCGCTCGTACACCGCGACGACCGTGGCCTTCAGCGGCGAACCGTCTCCGAGGTGTCCGACGACCGTGCCGCCGATACCCAGCCCGAGCGTCTGCGCGGCATCCGTGCTCACCGCGACCGTCGCGATGCCGTCGAGGTCGGCGAGCGATCCTTCACGCACGCGGAGATCGAGACTGTGCGCGATGTTCTCCGGGTCGACGCCCTGCAGCACATGCTCGGCACGCTCCAGCTTGCCCTCGAAATCGAACGAGTCCACCACCGCCGCGCTGAGCGCGACCCCCGACGCCTCGGCCACCCCGGCCATCTCGCGGATCACGTCGACCGCCTCCGGCGAGAGTCCCGACGGCGCGGCCACCCGCAGGTCGGCGATCACCCCGGCGCTGGCCTGGGTCGCCGCCTCCGCGGCGATGATCGACGGCGCCCCGATCTGCACGAGGCCCAGCCCGATGCCGAGAGCGATCGGCAGGATGGCCGACGCCAGCCGCCTGCTGTGCGCCGCGGCGTTCGCCGACGCGAGGAAGCCCGCAGACGACGAGCGACGCAGCACGGTGCCGACCAGCCGGACGCTCAACGACACCAGCCACGGGCCGAGCACCGCGAGCGCGACGATCAGCAGCATGGCCGCACCGGCAGCCGCGCCGGCGGCGACCTGCCCGCGCACGACGAGCGGCACCGTCGAGACCGAGATCCCCGCGGCGGCGAGCACGATTCCGGTGATGATGCGCGGCAGACCGATGGCCGGAGCGCCCGTCGCCGATTCCCGCAGCGCTTCGACCGGATCGAGCTTCGCGACCCGGGCCGCCGCGATGCGCGCCGCACCCCAGGCCGAGGCCAGCACGAGCAGCACCGCGCCGACGGCGGGGAGAGGACCTGTGGCCAGGGCGAAGTCGCCGGGGATCACGCCACCGGATACGAAAGCCGCCTGCAGCACGGTCGACAGCAGGTATCCCGGCGCGATGCCGAGCAGCACCGCGACGGCCGAGACCCACAGCACCTCGCGGGCGACGAGCGCGTGCACCTGGGACGGACTCGCCCCGACGGCCCGCAGCAGCGCGTAATCACGGCGGCGCGACTGCACCGACAGCGACAGGGTGCCCGCCACGATGAACATCGCCACGAGGATGCAGGTGCCGACGAACGCGCTGCCGATGGCCACGAGCGTCGAACGCGCGGCGCCCGAGTCGAGGAACTCGACGTCGCCGCGGGCGTCTCCCGTGCGGGCGACCAGGTCGGGGAAGGCCTCGCGGATCGCACCGGCCGTCTGCTCGGGGTCGACGCCCGAGACGAACACGCCAAGTGCCTGCGCGGCCCCCTCGTGCGGGTCGAGCTGGTCGATGCGACGCTCGCTGAGGAACACGTGCGCTCCTCGCTCCGGCATCACCGGTGCCGCGACCTCGCCGACCACGCGGTACTCCGACGGGACGCCGCCGTGCGCGAGGACGACCGCGTCGCCCACGGCAAGACCGCTGCCCGCGGTGACGACGACCTCGTCGGCTGCCGCGGGCTCCCCACCCTCGCGCAGCTCGAAGCCGGTCAGCGCGGTGGAGGGCCACGGGTGCGCCTCGACCAGGACGGAACCGCCGGCATCGGCATCCGCACCGGCATCCTGCAGTGAGAGCGGAATCGTGACGTCGGCCACGACGCGGTCGACTCCGGGAAGAGCGGCGATGTCGCGCGCTGCGTCGGCGGGCAGCGGCACGCGTTCCCGCAGGGGAACCGGCAGGTCTTCCGGCACATCGACCTGCTGCGGCGCACCGACCACCACGTCGACCGCGGAATAGCGTTCCGGCGCCAGGCCTCCGCGCATGCCGGATTCGACGAGGACTCCGAGGCCCGTCACCAGTGCACTCGCCACGAACACCGCGACCGCCACTCCCACGAAGCTCCCGCGGTGATGGCGAAGATCGGCACCGACGAGTCGGCTCAAGCCCAGCGTGCCCGACATCACCACTCCCCCAATGCGCTCATGCGGGCGTTGATCTGCGCGGGGTCGGCACCGTCGAGGTATCCCGCGAAGGCTCCATCGGCGAGGAAGATGGTGCGATCCGCGTGCGCGGCCACCACCGGGTCGTGCGTGACGACCACGACCGTCTGATCGAGCTCGCGCGCCGTGTGCGCGAGCAGGTCGAGAACCTGCTTGCCGGAGCGGGAATCGAGCGCGCCGGTCGGCTCGTCGCCGAACACCACATGCGGCCGGGTGATGAGCGCGCGGGCGATCGCCACCCGCTGCTGCTGGCCCCCGGAGAGCTCGGAGGGGCGACGACGACGGTACTCGGTGAGCCCCACGGCGTCGAGCAGGAAGTCGAGCCACCGCGCCTCGAGTCGACGGCCGCCGAGTCGCAGCGGCAGAGTGATGTTGTCTTCGACGTTCAGTGCGGGGAGCAGGTTGTACGCCTGGAACACGAAGCCCACGTGATCGCGGCGGAAGGCGGTGAGCTGGCGTGCCTTCAGCCCCGAGATCTCGGTTCCGCCGAGGTGCACGGTGCCACTGCTCGGCCGGTCGAGTCCTGCGGCGCTGTGCAGCAGGGTGCTCTTGCCCGAGCCCGAAGGGCCCATGATCGCGGTGAACGTGCCCTTCGCGATGGCGAGGTTCACGCCACGGAGGGCCGTGACGCGGCTGGCACCTGTGCCGTAGGTCTTGACGACGGACTGCAGCCGCAGTGCTTCGGAGGGCCGCGCGTCGACGGCCGGGGAGAGGGGGGTGAAGGTCATGATCCGACGCTAGGGACGGGGCGGACGGCATCCCATCCCGCCCGCTGCCGCTTCGATGGTGGTGCTGGCTATACCGTGCCGCTCCGACCGCTCGGGCAGACTGTGAGAGTGAAGGACGGACGGATGCGGCGATGGCTGCGCGCGTGGGGATACCTGGCCGTCGAGGCCGGAGTCTCGATCGCCTCCGTGGTGTTCCTCTGCCTGGGCATCGTCCTGCTTCCCTTCATGATCCTCACCGGCGGCGTGCTGCTGATGCCCGAGACCGTGCAGAGCCTGCACCGCTGGACGGACCTGAACCGCCGTCGTGTCGGCGCCTACCGGGGCGAGGAGCTGACGCCGATCGGCCACGTGCTCCCGCCGGCCTCGACCATCGACGATCGTCTGCGCTTCGCTTTCTCGCGCGCCACCGGCCGCGACGTGCTGTGGCTCGCCGTGCAGGGGCTCCCCGTGCTGTTCGTCTCACTGCTGACGATCTCGCTGCCGGTCGCGGCGGTCAACACCCTCGCGATCACCTACTACTGGCAGTTCGCTCCCGCCGACGACCCCGTGGGTTCGGTGTACCCCGTCACGTCCTGGGAGCTCGCGGCCACGATGCCGCTGCTCGCGGCGGCGTACGCGATCCTGTCGATCTTCCTGATCCCCGCGGTCGCACGGCTGGTGTCGTACGTGTCGGCGACGCTGCTCGCGACGCCGGAGAAGTCGCGCCTCGCCGCTCGGGTCGACGCCCTGACCCTCAGCCGCGCCGCCGCGCTCGATGCCCACGCGGCCGAACTGCGGCGCATCGAGCGCGACCTGCACGACGGTGCGCAGAACCGCCTGGTCAACGTGGTGATGATGCTCGGGATCGCCGAGCGCGCGCAGGAGACCGGCGGCGACGTGCTCGAACCGCTGCGGCGAGCGCAGGATGCCGCCAGCGATGCGCTCGCCGGACTCCGCCGCACGGTGCACGACATCTACCCGCCGATCCTCGACGAGCTCGGGCTGGAGGGGGCGCTGGCGTCGCTGGCCGGGCGCAGCGTCGTGCCCTGCACGATCGAGACGTCGCAGGTCGGACGCGTCCCGGCCGCCGTCGAGTCGGCCAGCTACTTCGTGGTGGCCGAGGCTCTGACCAACGTCAGCAAGTACAGCGACGCCACGCGGGCCGCGGTGCGGGTCGAACGGGAGGGGGAGGTGCTGCTGATCACGGTCGAGGACGACGGCGTGGGCGGAGCAGCCGAACGCCCGGGCGGCGGCGTGGCCGGCATCCGTCGTCGCCTCGAGGCCTTCGAGGGTGGGCTGGAGCTGTCCAGCCCGGTCGGCGGCCCCACCATCCTGAGAGCGGAGCTGCCATGCGGATCGTGATCGCCGAAGACGACACCCTGCTCCGCGAGGGGCTGGCGCTGCTGCTGCGCAGCGAGGGGTTCGAGGTCGTGGCGGCCGTCGACAACGCCGAGGCATTCCTCGCCCGGCTCGACGAGGCCGATGCCGCCGTGGTCGATGTGCGGATGCCGCCCACCTTCACCAGCGAGGGGCTGAAGGCCGCGGCCGAAGCCCGCGCTCGCCGCCCCGGTTTCCCCGTGCTGGTGCTGTCGGCCTACGTCGAGGATCGGTACGCCGGTGAGCTGCTGGCTGCCGGAGCGGACGGCCTCGGCTATCTGCTCAAGGAGCGTGTCGGCAAGGTCGCGGCCTTCATCGATGCCCTGCACCGCGTGGCCGCCGGCGGCACGGTGATGGATCCCGAGGTCATCTCGCAGCTGATGAGCCGCCGTCGCGCCGACGATCCGGTGCAGACCCTCACGCCCCGCGAGCGCGAGGTGCTGGGCCTCATGGCCGAGGGGCTCGACAACGGCACCATCGCCGAACGGCTCTTCGTGACCGAGACCGCGGTGAGCAAGCACATCGGCAACATCTTCGCCAAGCTCGGCCTCGCCTCCAGTGACAGCGGCCACCGGCGTGTGCTCGCCGTGCTCGCATACCTGCGCAGCTGACCCGGCACCCGCTCTACCGCCGCGGTGCCGAGCGATGCCATGCTGTCGGGGATGAAGCGCAACACCAGGATCACCACTGCCGTCGTCGTCGTGGCCGTCGCCGGGCTGGTCGCCGTTGCCGCTCCCGCCGTGATCAGCGCCGCCCCCGCCGTCGTCGATGCGGCTTCGTGGGCGTCGGAACGCTTCGCCGCCGAACCCTCCACGGCCCCGACGAGTGCCGCCGACGCCTCTGATCCGGTCGGATACGTCGATCTGGGCGATGGCATCAGCGTTCCCGCCCGCGGACCGGGTGATTGCACCACCAACGCGTTCATCAACATCGGGAGCGACGACGGCTCCCCGGCCCACGGGAAGCTCCTGGGCGAGCTCGTCGACATGGGCGCGTCGGAGCTGGCACGCGGGCCGGTCACCCTCGATGCCGACGGCCAGATCTTCTCTTACGAGGTGCAGGCCGGCGACAGCCTCATCGCGATCGGCGAGCGCTTCTGCGTCGACTACGTCACCGTCGGCAGCTTCAACCACGTGCGCGGCAATGAGCCGATCGCTCCCGGGGACGTGCTCTACCTGCGACCGGACCCGACGCTTCCGTTCGTCGACATCTACTCGCCGTACAACGCCGAACCCGGGTCTTCGACCATCCCCTACTACGACGGAGTGGCAGCGTTCTCCACCGCTGTCGCCACCGCAGACCTGGGTGCCGCGCGGTGGCTGTGGCAGCGGCTGGAGAAGGACATGCCCCCGGAGACGGCGGCCGTGATCTCACAGGCCCTGAGCACCGACGACCTGGCGCTGCTGCGCCGCATGTTCCCGTAGCAGCGCTTCCCCCTCTCCGCGCTTCCCCTCTCCACGCCTCGCCGTCGACGGTCGTTCTCGCGCGCCCGGAACCGCTTCGGGATCTCGTCCGAAAAGGTTTGGTATTCGGTGTTGCTAAGTACCGGTACTCGGTGTTACTTTGTACCGGTACCCAGCAACACTGAGTACCAACCGAAACGAAAGGAGGACCTGATGGGCAAGCAGATGACCGAGATGCTCAAGGGCACTCTGGAGGGCATCGTTCTGGCCCTCCTCGCCGAGCAGCCGGCATACGGGTACGAGATCACCACACGCATCCGCGACCACGGGTTCACCGACATCGCCGAGGGCACGATCTACGCACTCCTCGTGCGCATCGAGCAGAAGAATCTCGTCGACGTCGAGAAGGTCCCGAGCGAGAAGGGTCCGCCGCGCAAGGTGTACACCCTGAACGCACAGGGCCGCCAGGAGCTCGAGGAGTTCTGGAAGACCTGGGACTTCCTCGCGCAGCACATCGCACAGCTGAACAAGACCGACACCGACAACACGAGCACCACCCCGAACAAGGAGAACTGATCATGGCCGCAAAGTGGATCGAAGCGCTCACCGGATCGCTCGAGCAGAAGAAGCAGTACAAGCAGGCCAAGGCCCGCATCGACGCCCTCCCCTCGCCGTACCGCGAGGTGGCGAACGCCCAGTACCGGTACTACCTGTACTACGGCGGCATCACCGACGGCGACACGATCGTCACGATGTTCCTCGACCTCGCCGACCTGTGGGAGCGCGCCGCAGTCGACGGCACGCCGGTCAGCGCCATCGTGGGCGATGACCCCGTGGAGTACGCCGAGGACTACGCCCGTGCCTACGGCGGCACGCAGTGGATCGACAAGGAGCGCGCACGCCTCATCAAGGCGTTCGACGACGCGAAGAAGAAGGAGAACGAGTCATGACGAACCCCGCCATCTCGGTGCGCGGCATCGAGAAGTCGTACAAGAATCTGCACGTGCTGCGCGGCGTCGACTTCGAAGTCGAGAAGGGCAGCATCTTCGCCCTCCTCGGCTCGAACGGCGCCGGCAAGACCACCATGGTGCGCATCCTCTCCACCCTGCTGAAGGCAGACGCCGGCACGGCGACCGTGCAGGGCGTGGATGTCGCCTCCGACCCGGTCGGCGTCCGTGAGCGCATCAGCCTCACCGGGCAGTTCGCCGCCGTCGACGAGATCCTCACCGGACGCGAGAACCTCGTGCTGGTCGCGAAGCTGCGGCACCTGCCCGACGCCGGGAAGGTCGCCGACGACCTGCTGGCGACGTTCCGTCTGACCGATGCCGGCGGCCGCAAGGTCGGCACCTACTCCGGCGGCATGCGTCGCCGGCTCGACATCGCGATGAGCCTGGTCGGCGACCCCGAGGTCATCTACCTCGACGAACCGACCACGGGCCTCGACCCCGAAGCCCGCATCGAGGTGTGGGACGTGGTCAAACAGCTCGCGAACAGCGGCACCACCGTGCTGCTCACCACGCAGTACCTCGACGAGGCGGAGCAGCTGGCCGACCGCATCGCGATCCTGCACGAGGGTCGCATCATCGCCGACGACACCCTCGCCGGCCTCAAGCGGCTGCTCCCCGCCGCCAAGGTCGAGTACGTCGAGAAGCAGCCCACCCTCGAGGAGATCTTCCTCACCCTCATCGGCCCCAAGGCCTCCGGAAAGGAGAACGCAGCATGAGCACGCACTTCGCCGCCGATACGGCGACACTCACCGGCCGCTCCATGCGGCACATCTTCCGCAGTCCCGACACGATCATCACCACGGCGGTCACCCCGATCGCGCTGATGCTCCTGTTCGTCTACGTCTTCGGCGGTGCACTCCAGCAGAGCACCGGCACCGACAACTACGTGAACTACCTGCTGCCCGGCATCCTGCTCATCGCGATCGCATCCGGCATCGCCTACACGGCGTTCCGACTGTTCACCGACATGCAGAGCGGCATCTTCGAGCGGTTCCACTCCATGCCGATCGCGCGATCGAGCGTGCTGTGGGCGCACGTGCTCACGTCTCTGACGGCGAACGCCATCACCCTGGCGATCATCTTCGGCGTCGGATTCCTGATGGGCTTCCGCACCGGGGCGAGCTTCTGGGCCTGGCTCGGAGTCATCGGCATCCTGATGCTGTTCACGCTGGCGCTCACGTGGCTGGCGATCATCGCGGGTCTGAACGCCAAGACGGTCGACGGCGCGAGCGCGTTCTCGTACCCGCTGATCTTCCTGCCGTTCATCAGCTCGGCGTTCGTGCCGACCGACACCATGCCGGCTCCGGTGCAGTGGTTCGCCGACAACCAGCCGGTCACCTCGATCGTCAACACCATCCAGGCACTCTTCGCCGAGAAGCCCGTCGGCAACGACATCTGGGTCGCCCTCGCCTGGTGCGTTGGCATCCTCGTGGTCGCCTACGTGTTCGCGATCATCTCGTACCGGAAGAAGGTCAGCTGATCTTCGCCCAGCGAGACGGAACGCTCCGACCGGGTCACTCGACCCGGCCGGGGCGTTTCGCCGCGCTCGGCGAGGTGTCGGACCTCGGCGTAGCTTCGGACCTCGGCGTAGGGAGGAGTTCCCCCTCTCGGGAGGATCCTTCCGCCCGGATGCTCCTCCCGACGCGGAGAACTCCGCCCGGGAGGAGGCGCGGGATCACGCCTGGCGCAGAGCCGCGACCACGTCGATCTCGACGAGGATGTTCGCCAGTTGCGAGCCCACGGTTGTGCGCACGGGGTACGGCGCGGTGAAGAACTCCTCGTAGGCCTCGTTGAACTCGGCGAAATCGGCGAGGTCCTGCAGATGCACAGTCGACTTCACGACGTCGTCCGTGGTCAGCCCGTGCACCGCGAGCACCTTCTGGATGTTCCGGAGCACCTGGCGGGTCTGGTCGCCCACGCTCGCGGGAACCGCGTGGTCGTTCGCCGCATCCTGCGGTCCGAACCCCGCAGTGTAGAGGAATCCGTTCGCGACCACTCCGTGGCTGTAGGGGCCGGCGGGCGTGGGTGCCCCGTCTGCGTAGAATCCGGTCTTCGGCATCTTTCTTTTCCTTTCGTTGACGATTCAGGTCTGAGGTGAACGGCGGAGCCCGCGGCCCGGCAGGGCACCGGTCAGGCACCCGTCAGCGAGAACACGGATACCGGCGACGAACACGTCGTCGATACCCGCACCGCGACCCCGAGGGTTCTCGTAGGTGGCGGTATCGGTGACCGTCTCCGGGTCGACAACCACGAGGTCGGCGATCGCCCCGGCCACGACGGCGCCCCGACGCCCGAGACCGAAGCGTCGCGCAGGCAGCGCCGACAGGTGGTGCACCGCATCCGACCACGTCCAGCTCGCCCGCTCCCGCACGTATTCGCGCAGGAAAAGCGAGAACGAGCCGGCCGCTCGCGGATGGGGATGGGCGCCGATGAAGATCCCGTCGGAGCCGCCCATCTGCCCGGGATGCCGGAAGATGCGAGCGAGTTCCGCTCCCGAGCGAGGGCTGCGTACTGCCATCACCGCGCTGCACTCCAGACGGCAGGCGGCAAGCGCATCGAGGGCGAAGTCGACCGGTGCGACGCCGGCACGGGCGGCCGCCTCGCGCAGCGTGAGCCCGTGCGCCCACGCCCACTCGGGCGCGGCGAGGTGAGCGAGTGTGATCATGTCCGCCCATTCCGGGCCGAGGCTGGCGCTGCGTTCCGCCCGCAGCGTGCACAGCTCGCGCAGCTCGGCACGGCGAGAAGGATCCGCGATCACCGCAACCGCCGCCGCCACCGGCAGTGCCGACACCGCAGGTGGGAGCAGCGGCATGCCCAGCAGCGTGCAGCCGCGGGTGTAGGGGTAGGCGTCGAAAGTCGCGTCCACACCGGCGGCACCCAGCGCATCGAGCTGATCCAGCACGATGTCGGCGTCGGCGTGGAAGTGCGAGATGTGCACGGACAAAGGAGATCCCGCATGCGCAGCGGCCATCCGGGCGATCTCCGCGATCTCATCCATACCGGCAGCCGTGTTCGCCTCATATCCTCCGCGCATGTGCGTCACGTACACTCCGCCGGCACGCGCGACCGGTTCACAGAGGGCGGCTATCTCCGCCGCGTCCTGGAAGAGACCGGGCGTGTAGTCCAGACCGGTCGAGAGCCCGAGGGCGCCGTCGGACATGCCTTGCGCGACCAGAGCACGCATGCGTCGGCGCTCGTCCTCGCTCGCTGAACCAGCCTTGCGCCCACACACCTCGAAGCGCACGGTGCCCGCCGGTACGAGATAGCCGGCATTCACTGCTGAGATCCCGTCGACGGAGGCGAGGTAGGCATCTACGCCCCCGCCCCGAAAGGTGGGGTGCGTCCCGTTGATGGCGGCGAAGTACTCCGACGCGTACTCACCGCTGCCCGGCGCGTACGACACTCCGTCCTGGCCGGCGATCACGGTCGTGATCCCCTGTCGCAGCAGAGCGAGAGTGACGTCCGGATCGTTCAACAGGCCATCGGCATGCGAGTGCACGTCGATGAATCCGGGAATCACCAGGCGATCAGAGACGTCGATCATTTCGTCGCCGTCATGCGCATCGACCCGACCGACCTTCGTGACGAGCCCGTTCTCGATCGCGACATCAGCGCGCATCGGGCCTGTCGCGTCGACGACTGAACCGCCGCGGAGAACTGATCGAATCATCATCGCTCCCCTCAGAAGTAGGTGCGGACGAGGCCGGTCACGACGTCGGATCCGGCGGACTCGACGACCGGCAGCACGCGCCACTTGTCGAAGGCGGTGCAGGGGTGCGACAGCCCGAGACGAACGACCGAGCCGATCGCGAGAGACTGCTCCGAGCGGACGTACGAGTGCTGATCGTTCATCGCCGAGACCTCGCCGCGCAGCGGCTGCCAGGGCCCGGCGACACCTCTGGACCAGGAGCGCGGGATCGGCAGACCTTCGTCGTAGGGCAGGTCTCGCTTCCCGGCGTCGACGAGAGCCAGTCCCGGTTCCGGCGCCGACACGACGCGCGCGATCGCGTGCATCGCGTTCAGGAATCGAGGAGAGTCTTCCGCCTGCACTGCCCCCTCATCGAACGGCGAGATGCCTCGATAGAAACCATCGTCATGCACGATGTAGGCGCCGGAGCGAAGGGTGAAATGCGTACGGTCATCGCGCGCGGTCGTCCCCCAGACGTCAGCGACGACATCGAAGTAGGCACTGCCGCCGGCGGTCACGAAGAGCTCGCCGGCGTCGTAGAGAGGCGTGATCGCGGAGTGCAGTTCGAGCTGGGACTGCAGGTACGCGCGGACGGCCGCGAGAGCCGCGGGGGAGCGATCGTGCGCGAGGCTCCCCTCGTATCCGGCCACTCCGGCGAGGCGCAGCACGGAGGATGCGGCGATGCGCTCAGCCACACGCACGGCCTCCGCGATCGACCGCGCACCCGTCCGACCCCCTTCGCCGCCGAGCTCGACGCAGACGTCGACCGGGCGCGGTGTCGCGGTGGAGAGCAGAGCCGCCTCCATCGTCTCGACCGTCGCAACCGAATCGGCCCAGCTCACGAACCGGAAACCCGGATCCGCCAGCTCCTGCGCCAGCCACGCCAGCGCCGGCCGATCGACGGCGGCGTTCGCGAGCATCACCGAATCGACGCCCAGATCGCGGGCGGTACGAACCTGCCCCATGGTCGCGAAGGTGATGCCGAGCGCGCCCGCATCCCTCTGCCGCTTCCACAGCGCAGGCGCCATGGTGGTCTTGCCGTGGGGCATGAGGGCGAGGCCGCGCTCCGCGCACCACTGCGCCATCGTGGCGACGTTCGCCGTCATCGCTGCGTCGTCGAGCACGATCAGCGGAGTCCAGAACTCCTCGAGTCGTGGGGCTGTCGCGAGGAACTCCGTCACCGTCAGTCCGGCCGCACGCCCAGGTAGGCCCTTGTCGCGCGCGGAGAGCACTCCTGCGTCATCCATCGTCATCGCGTCTTCACCGGCGTGCTCGTCTTCAGCTCGTGCAGGCGCCCCGCACCCTCGACATCGGGCTGGACCGAGGCGACCAGTGTGGCGATCACACCGACCACCGCGATCACCGCCGCGTACACGACGACCGGCCAGAAGGCGCCTCCGGCAGCCGCCACCAGTGCGGTGCAGATCAGCGGGGCGAGGCCGCCGCCGAGGGTGTTGGAGATCTGGTAGCCGATGTTCACGCCTGTCGTCCGAGCCTCCGGATCGAACATCTCCACGAGCATCGTCGAGAGGGTCGCCTGCATCGCAACGCCGAAGATGACGAACCCGAGGATCTGTCCGAGCCAGATCAGCCACATGTTCCCCGTGCTGAACATCATGAAGGCCGGATAGACCATGGCCGCGAAGCCGAGACAGCCGATGATGTAGACCGTCCGCCTGCCGATGCGATCGGAGATCGCACCCCACAGCGGAGCGACGACGATCTGCAGCAGACCCACGAGCATGGTGCCGGCGAACCCCATCCAGGCCGGCAGCTGCTGGTTCGACACGATGAACGCCAGACCGTACGTGAGGATGACGTAGCCGGCGATCGACTGCGGCAACCCGATGAGGATGCCCATGATCGCGTTCTTCGGGTGACGGAAGACCTCGATGAGCGGGTTGGGCTTCTTGCCCGTGGTGGCGAGGAGAAGCGTCTGCGTGTCGGTGAACGCCTCAGACTCCTCGAGCTGGCGACGAAGCAGCACTGCCGCGATCGCGAGCACGATCGAGAAGACGAACGGGATGCGCCACCCCCACTGCAGGAACCACGATTCCGGCGTGAGCCCGAGACCTGCCATCAGACCGCCCGAGACCACGTTGGCGACACCCGCACCGCTGATGAGGAAGGCTCCGTAGAGCCCCCGCTTGCCGGTCGGCGCGGCTTCGACGACCATCGTGGCCGCACCGCCCATCTCGCCGCCGACGAAGAAGCCCTGGCAGAGCCGGAAGAACAACAGCAGCAGCGGTGCAGCGATGCCGATCATCTGGTCGGAAGGGATCAGGCCGATGCCCGTGGTCGCTACCCCCATGCCGATGACCGTGCTCATGAGAACGACCTTGCGGCCCCGGCGGTCGCCGACGATACCCCAGATGATGCCGCCGACCGGACGGAGGAAGAATCCGACGGCGAAGGTCGCGAACGACGACAGCTGGGCGATGACGGGGTCGTTCGAGGAGAAGAACACCGCGGGGAACACTGCCGCAGCCGCGAGGCCGTAGAGGTAGTAGTCGTAGTACTCGATCAGCGTTCCGATCGCCCCACCGGCGATCGTCTTGCGCTGCTTCGGGGTCAGGCCAGATGAGGCGACAGTGGCCATCCGGGGCTCCTTCTTCGGGGAATGCAGGGCCGCATACGTTGCGGTCCGGCCTCGACGGATCGTCTGGGCGTGGATAAACTAACAGCGGAATAGACAATCTGTCTATCACTCGTATTTTTTGTACGCCTGTATCGTTGCTCCGGATTGGAGTCACAGAATGTCGACATCGACGACAGCAGAGAACGCGGTTGCAGCCCTGGCCGATGATCTCGCACGGGAGACGTACGAGAGTGCAGAAGAGGTCCTCCGCCTCTATCGACCCGTGCTCCGTGCCCTCGCCACTGCGGCCGGACCGACCGTCGAAGTCGTGCTCCACAATCTCGACGGCACCGACGTCGACCTGGGTCACACGATCATGGCCATCGAGAACGGGCACGTCACCGGGCGCGCTGTCGGGGGCCCCTCGACCTCTCTCGGTCTGGACGTGCTCAAGGACCGCCGGGGGAACCACGACGCCTTCGGCTACACCGGCTACACCAGCGACGGGCGGGAGCTGCGCTGTTCCTCGGTCTACTTCCACAATGGCGCCGGCGACATCATCGCGTCGCTGTGCGTGAATGTCGACCTCAGCCCGCTGCTCCTCGCCCGCAAGACGCTCGACGCGCTCCTCCCGGCGCCCGTACCCGCGAACGCTCCGAAGGAGCACTTCGGCGCCGACCTCGTGTCGGTGATGGATTCGATGATCACCGAAGCCATCCGCGAGATCGGGCGACCCCTCGAGAGCATGTCGCGCGATGACAAGATCACCGTGCTGGAGCGGCTGGATCAGCGTGGTGCCACACAGATGCGCAAGTCGGTGGAGGCCATCGCCAAGCGCCTGGGCATCTCCCGGGTGACCGCATACTCCTACCTCGAAGAGGCCAGAACGCGATGACGGGACCGACAGGGAACATGATGGACAACTCCGGCTTTGATGCGATCTTCGGTGGCACGCGCCTGATGGCGATCCTGCGTGGCATGGGGGCGGAGCGCAGCCTCGCCCTGTCGACCACCGCGTGGAACCTCGGGATCGACGTCGTAGAACTCCCCATCCAGACCCCCGACGACGTCGAGGCGCTGCGCGTGGTCGCCGCCGCCGGACGCACGCGTGGCAAGGCCGTCGGCGCCGGCACTGTGGTCTCGGCCGAGCATGTCGCGCAGGCGCTCTCCGCCGGCGCCACGTTCACCGTCAGCCCCGGGCTCGATCTCGACGTCGTGCGCGCCTCGCACGAGGCCGGAATGCTCAGCCTTCCCGGTGTCGCCACGGCCAGCGAGGTGCAATCCGCCACTTCCGCGGGACTCACCTGGCTCAAGGCCTTCCCCGCGTCGGTACTCGGTCCGCAGTGGCTCACGGCGATGAACGGCCCCTTCCCCCAGGCACGATTCGTGACCACGGGTGGCATGAACGCGGTCAACGCCGCCGAGTACCTCGACGCCGGCGCCCATGTCGTCGCCGTCGGCTCGGCGCTGGAAGACCCCGCGCAGCTGCCGCAGCTCGCCGCGCTGCTCGGTGCGGGCGCGCGGCGATGAGCTCTCTCGACGCGAGGCTCGCCTACGTCGACGCGCGTCTCGCGTACGAGATCGATGTGGTCGCCGCCCGCGAAGCCGTGGCCGCCGGAGAGGCGGTGCTGGTCGATACGCGGCGCCTCGAGTCGTGGGATCACGGCCACATCGCCGGGGCGGTGCATCTGCCCACGAGCGACGTCGACGCACGGCTCACAACGCTTCCCCGCGATCGCACGCTCATCGTCTACGGCTGGGGCCCCGGGTGCAACGGCGCCACCTCGACCGCCCGAGTACTGCTCGCCACCGGGTTCGATGTCCGCGAGCTGCTCGGCGGCTACGAGTACTGGGTGCGCAACGGCTTCGAGGTCGAGTCGTCCGGGGTCGTCTCCCGGCGTCGTCCCGACCCTCTGGTCACGGCCGAGCCCTGACGGCGTCCCGGCCCGTCCGCCCTCCGTTCCGGTCGCACTTACTGTCGCCAAAAGGCCGCCGGCGCGACAGAAAGTGCGACCGGAACGAGGGTGCGGGAGCGCCGGAGGGGACGGAGCTGGAGGGAAGGGACCGAGGACTGGGGGAGGCGTCACCGGAGCCCGAAGGGCGCGAGCACCACACGGCGGCCGGTGCGCACCCAGACCGCACCGTCGGCCTTCTTTTCGGCGCGGGTGGCGAAGCGGTAGCGGTACGACACCGCACGCACCCACCGCGGTCTTTCGCCCTCGAACGGGTCGATGCGCAGCAGCGCGAGGGTCGGAGCATCCGCTTCCAGCAACCGCACCAGGAACGCGGTGAACCAGTCGTCGAGCGAATGCCCGAGCGGAAGGAACCACATCAGCCAGTCGAGCCGCAGATGGTAGGGAGCGAACTGTCGCGGCATCCTGCGCACATCACCGGGCTTGCCCCGGAACTCGTACTCGCGCCACTCCATCCCCTCTTCGTCGGCTGAGCCCTCGACGATGATCTCGATGCGCTCCTTCGTGACCGTGCCGAATGCGCCGTAGGCGTTGGCGAGCTGCCAGCGGTTGAAGCTCGCGTTCATCAGCTGCCGCCGCGCGAAGAGGTTGCGCAGCGCCGGCACGCTCAGCACGACATACAGCAGCCCGACCGCCGAGGTGACCACGACCCAGGCCAGCGGCATCCCGTCGATGATCCAGGGAGGATCGGTCCGCGGCGCGGCCACAGGCATCCCGACTCCCGGCAGCCCGATCACGGAGAACGCGATGACCATCGTCGCCGCGTTCAACCACGCGAAGTTTCCGGTGACGACGAGCCACAGCTGCGTCAGGATCACGATGGATGCCGCCACCGCACCGACGACCTGCGGCACCGGGCCGCGCACCCACAGCGACAGGACCGGCGCGAACAGGAAGATCGGCACGACCAGCTGCGCGAAGTGGTTGCCCAGCACCTCGCCGCGATGGAACCAGCGCGGCAGCAGATGCGCCTGCCTGCTGAGCGGACCCGGCATGGGCTGCGTCTCATGGTGGTACATGAGTGCCGTCAGGTCGCGCCATTCGCGTCCGCCGCGGATCTTGATCATCCCGGCACCGAACTCGAGCCGGAAGACCAGCCACCAGAACAGGACGATCACGACGGTGGGCGGCGGCTGATCGCCCGAGCCGAGGAACGCCGCGAGGAACCCCGCCTCCAGCAGCAGCATCTCCCACCCGAACGAGTAGAACGTCTGCCCGATACTGACGATCGACATGTACCCGAGCCACAGCGCGAGGAAGCACAGCATCGGAACCCACGGCGGCCCCCACTGCGGGATGCCGACCACGAGAAGTGCCGCGACCACGATGCCGGCCGCGCACAGCAGCACGAGGCGGCGGTCGGTATAGCGGATGCGCGAGAACAGGGTCGGATGCAGCATCCGTCGTCTCGCCTTGTCGCGGCCGACCCATTCGAGCAGCGCCGGCGCGGGAAGCAGTCCGTGTTCGCCCAGCAGCGGCCGGAACTGGTTCAGGCTGGAGACGAACGCGACGAGGTACATCGCCGCGATGCCGCGCTGCAGCACCTCACGCGCGAATCCGAAGTCGACCGCCGCGAACCCGTCCACGGCCACAGGCTACGCCCGGGCTCGTGAACGGGTCAGGGGGTTGCACCGCGTCGGGAGGAGGTCTCCGCGTCGGGAGGAGGTCTCCGCGTCGGGAGGAGCCTCGAGGTCGAGATCTCCGCCCGAACGCGAGATCTCCTCCCACCGCGCGCTCACACCGTGCGCAGCGCCGACGTGGGCGAGAGGCGGGCGGCGCTGATCGCCGGATACAGCCCCGCGATCACACCGACCACCAGCGCCACGGCCGGGCCCCCGACGAGCACCACGAGGGGTATCGTCGCCGCCTGCCCCTGGATGCCGGCGTAGACGAACACCCCCGCGGCCCCCAGCAGCAGACCGGCGACGCCCCCCAGGCCGCCGAGCACGATCGCCTCCGCCACGAACTGACCCGCGATCTGACCCGAACGCGCGCCGAGCGCCCGCCGGAGTCCGATCTCGCCACGCCGCTCCAGCACCGCCACCACCATGGTGTTCGCGATGCCGATCCCTCCGACCAGCAGCGCGATCGCCGCGAGACCGACCGCGAGGCCGGACAGCGAGTCATCCGCGGTGTCCCGCGCCCCGGCGAGGTCGCCGAGTCCGGTCACCTGCACATACGGGGACGACGGATTCGCGGCGCGGGCGATCGCGTCTCGGACCTTCTCGCCCGTGCCGCCGTCGGCCATGCGCACGTAGATCGAGGCGATCGTGTCATCGCCCTTCGCCGACACGTGCTCGGCCGCCCAATGATCGCCGAGGAAGGCACTCGCGTCGATGTCCTCCGCGAGCCCAGCCGAGTCGAGGATCCCGATCACGGTGTACCACTGCTCGCCGATCCACACCCGCACGCCCGGCTCCGTGATGCCCATGCGCGCAGCTGCCGCTGACCCGAGCACGGTCACCGGCAGGGAGCGGTCGGTCTCGTCGAACCACGACCCCTTCGCGACCGATCCCTCCACGGACGAGAGGAAGTCGGGACTCGCCGCATACGCGGTCAGCCCGTTGCCCTGGCTCTTCGGCATGAGGTCGTTGCGATACACGCCGGTACCGTCCGGCACCTTCTCGAGCACCCCGACCTGCTCCACCCCCGTCACCCGCTCGATCATCCCGCCGGCCGTCTCCGGCAGTGCGACCGGTTTGTTGTCCGGCCCGTACCCCGGCTGCACCACGATCATGTTGGCGCCGAGCGCGTCGAGCTTGGCCAGCAGCTCCGCCTGGTTCGATGCGGCGATACCCGTGATGGCGGTGAGTGCCGCGATGCCCACGGCGACGCCGAGCGCCGACAGGGCCGTGCGCATCTTGCGGCTGCGCGGTCCGATGAGCGCCGTGCGGATGCTGTCCGCGACGCTCAGCCGCGGCATCCGCTCCCCTCGGCGCCTCATGCCGCGACCTC
This sequence comes from Microbacterium maritypicum MF109, assembly GCF_000455825.1. Taxonomy (GTDB): domain Bacteria; phylum Actinomycetota; class Actinomycetes; order Actinomycetales; family Microbacteriaceae; genus Microbacterium; species Microbacterium maritypicum_A. The sequence continues at coordinate 110,967 of NZ_ATAO01000195.1, read as the reverse complement.
TTCCCGATCCGGTGAGCCCGTATCGCTCACGATGCGTCCGTCGTGGATGCCGACCTGCCGCTGCGTGCGCTCCGCGATGTGCGGGTCATGAGTGATGATCACGACCGCAGTGCCGGAGTCGGCGATCGAGGTGAGGAGTTCGAGGATGCGGTCGCCCGTGGTGGAGTCGAGCGCCCCCGTGGGCTCGTCGGCGAAGAGCACCGACGGATTCCCGACGATCGCGCGGGCGATGGCCACCCGCTGCTGCTCCCCGCCGGAAAGCTGCCCGGGCCGGTGCTTCATGCGGGCGCCGAGACCGACCCGTTCCAGGGCGGCCGCGGCACGCACCGCGCGCTCCGCAGCAGGCACTCCCGAGTAGAGGAGTCCGAGCGCCACGTTGTCGACCGCGCTGAGCGCCGGCAACAGGAAGAACTGCTGGAACACGAACCCGATGCGGCGAGCGCGCAGCACCGCCCGCTCGCGCTCGGCGAGGGCTGCGGCATCCGTCCCGTCGATCAGCACGGTGCCGCTGGTGGGATCGTCGAGCGTGCCCATGATCGAGAGCATCGTGCTCTTGCCGGATCCGGATGCCCCGACCACTGCGACCAGTTCTCCGCTCTCGATCGCGAGACTCATGCCGTGCAGCACGCGCAGCGGCGGACTTCCCGGATACTCCTTGATCACGTCGACGAGCTCGACCACGGTGTCCGGTGTCATTGCGCCACCACCACGGCGTCGCCGGCAGCGAGGTCTCCGCCCGTGACCTGCACCTTGGTGTCGGCGATCAGTCCGACCTCCACGGCGACCCGTTCGACCTTGCCGCCCTTGCGCAGCACGTCGACCGCATAGCCTCCGTCGGTCGTCGCCACCAGGGCGGTGACCGGCACGACCAGCGCTTCCTTCACCTCCGAGGTCGCGAACACGACCTTGACCGCACGCAGTCCGATGCCCTCGGCGACGGCCGGATCGTCGAACTCCACGTTCGCCGTGGCGGGCGTCGTCTCGCCCTCCTTCTCGGTCGGCTGACCACCGGGGTCGACGGCGGTCACCGTCGCGGGCACCTCCGTCCCGTCCGGCAGCACCACGGTCACCCGGGTCCCCGGCAGGATCTCGCGGGCCTGCGCGTCGGTGAGCTTGGCGACCACACGCAGGGTGGTGCTGGTGTAGGTCAACGGACTCGTCCCGGCGGGGTCTCCCAGCTTTCCTTTCACCGACTCGATGCGCACCGATGCGGCGGTGATCGCGACCACGTCTCCCAGCTTCACGATGCCGTCCTGCGGCACCCCGAGCGACTTCTGCCAGGCCTTGACGTTGGTCTCCGTGACCGCGGTGAACTCGTCGTCCACCGTCATGTTCCTGCCGAAGCCGAGGTCGGCGAGCGCCTGCTCCAGCTGGCGCACGTCCGGGCCCTTCTCGACGCCGACGCCGAGGTCGCGCCAGAACGGACGGTCGCCGCGCATCGCGATCACCGGCTTCCCGTCGACCTCGTAGATCGCCTGGCCGACGCCGATCACCTCACCCGCGGTGGGCAGGCGTGTGATGGTCCCCCCGCGCCCCGGCAGCGCGATGGACGCTCCGTAGCTGAGGGTGCCGTTCAGCCGCAGGTCGGAGGTCAGCGTGGTGAGCTCGGCCGTGGCGGTGACCGGCTTCTCGGCGTCGTCCGGAGACTCGGCCACCGAGCTCCACGGCTGCAGCACTGCGAGTGCCACCGCCGCGGCCACGAGCAGCACCCCGACCGGCAGCAGCACCTTCGTCACCCGGCGGCTCATTCCTCGCCTCCGGAGGGCATGACGGTCGCCGCAGTGAAGGCGCCTTCGAAGTATTCGCTCATCAGGGCGAACCAGTCGAAGTCGACGGCTTCGATGCTCTCCTGCGTGAACATGGGCGGCATGTCGCCCGCCTTCTCCGCACACGCCTCGAGGAGGGTGCGCGCCTCGTCTTCGGTGATGCCCGTCGGCAGCGTCAGCATGCCGTCGGAGTCGGGGTCGGCGAAGTCCGTGAAGCCGTTGTCCCGTGCGCACGACGCGAAGGCGAGCCCGGCCTCCGTGAGCTCCTCGGGGGAGATCATCTGCGTCTCGGCGCCCGCCCTCATCGAGATGTCCGGCTCCGGCTGCGTGAACTCGGGGACCTTCTCCTCGCACGCCTCCCACGCCGCGCGCTGGCCGCCGTCCTCGGGGTAGCCGGATGCAGCTGTCGAGGCCATCCACGTGCCGTCGTCGTCCGTGAAGATCATCGTCATCGCCATCTCCTCTCCGGCGCCGGCAGAGGCGGTACTGTCGCTCAGCGTGCCCATCGCCCCGTCACCGGGAGCATCCGGCATCAGCAGCCCGACCTGACCGCCTTCGACGATCTTCGCCGTCTGGCCCTCGTCGGTCAGGCAGCTCACGAACCGCGCAGCGGCCGCATCGTTCGCTCCGTCCTTCGCCTTGTCGTCCCCGGACGGGGCGGTGCACGCAGAGAGCGCGAAGAGCGCCACGACAGCGGGCATCACCACCATGGACCGGCGTGCTTTCGAGTCGAACATGACTTTCCCTTTCTCGCGGTCGCAGCTCGTCCGCGACGTGCAGTCAGTTCTACGGATGCGCTGGTTTGCTGGGGGTATGACGGCGCCTAACCGGAAACTAACCGCGCACCGCGCACCCTCGGAGACGGGAGGTGCCATGCGACTGCTGCTGGTGGAAGACGAGGCCGACCTGGCCGACACCCTCGCCGACGGCCTGCGCCGGGAGGGATACCTCGTCGACGTGGCGCGCGATGGGGCGAGCGCCCTGACCGCCGCCGCATCGAACGATGTGGACGTGATCGTGCTCGACCGCGACCTGCCCGTGCTGAGCGGCGATGCCGTGTGCCGCACCCTCGTGGCGCAGGAGTACCCGGCGCGCATCCTGATGCTCACCGCCGCCGGCACCCTCAACGACCGCGTCGAGGGCCTCGACCTCGGTGCCGACGACTACCTCGCCAAGCCGTTCGCGTACGTCGAGCTGCTCGCGCGCCTGCGTGCTCTCGGCCGCCGCGGACACTCCGCGCGCGCGAGTGCGGTGCTCGAATTCGCCGGGGTGCGCCTCGACGTCGTGCGGCGCATCGTGGAGCGCGACGGCACGCCGATCCGCCTCACGCTCAAGGAGTTCGGGGTGCTCGAGACGCTTCTCGCGGCGGAGGGCGGCTACGTCAGCGCCGACGATCTGCTCGACGAGGTGTGGGACGAGCCGCACGAGCGCACCCGAGGCGTGGTCAAGATCGTGGTGCACACGTTGCGCCGCAAGCTCGGGGCTCCCGAGGTCGTCCAGTCCGCGGCAGGGCACGGGTATCGAGTGGGGACGACATGAGACGCATGAGCTTCCGCACCCGGCTGGTCGTCACCATCGCGGCCGTGTTCATCGCCGCGGGTGCCGCACTGCTCTCGGTGCAGTACCTGGTGGTGCAGTCGCTGTTCGCCTCGGCCATCGACACGACGGCCGCGACCTGCGTGCCCGCACTCTCGGTCACACAGGTCGCACCGGGGACGCCGGCCGCGGACAGCACCGACATGAGCGGCGTCTCCCCGCTCGCCGAGAGCGGCGATCTCCTCTACGGCACGACCGGCACCGGATGCGCCTACTTCGCCGAGACCGCCGATGTCACCGGCTTCGCGGTGGCCACGCCGATGCAGACCGTCGCACTCGACGCCGTGGAAGGAGCGGTGCTGCAGCAGTCGACGTTCCTCGCGGACGAGGTCGGCAGCGGGCTCCTCCTGTGGTCGATCGTGGTGCTCGTCGCCTTCACCGGTGTCGCCGCCGCGATCGCGTTCTGGCTCGCACGGCGCTCACTTGACCGCATCGGCGAAGTCACCGCCGCAGCCCGCGACATCTCGGAGCGCGACCTCGGGCGCCGCCTCGATCTGCCGGGCCCCGACGACGAGATCAAGGAGCTGGGCGACACGATCGACGGGATGCTCGACCGGCTGCAGTCGGCGTTCACCGCGCAGGATCGCTTCGTGGCCAACGCCTCGCACGAGCTGCGCACCCCGCTGACCACGACCAGGACCGCCCTGGAGATCCCGCTCGAACAGGGGGCGGTGCCGGCGGACCTGCAGGCCAACATGCAGCGCGCGCTGCGGGCCACCGAGCAGAGCGAGCGTCTCATCACGGCCCTGCTCGCCCTCGCCCGCGCCCGCACCGGGCTGGACGAGGTCGAACCGGTGCAGCTGCGCACGCTCATCGAGGACCAGGTCGACGACCTCGACGCCCAGGAGATCGAGGTGCACGCGAACCTGCGCGACCTCACGGTCGAGGGCGATGCGGTGCTGCTGGCCAGGGCCGTGCGCAACCTGCTCGAGAACGGCATCCGCCACAACGTGCCCGGCGGTGAGCTGTGGGTGCGATGCCGGCGGGAACGCGGACGAGCCGTCATCGAGGTCGAGAACACCGGGACGCCGATCACCCCTGCCACCGTGCAGCTGCTCACCGAGCCGTTCTACCGTGGCGATGCGAGTCGCACCTCGGCCGGCCCGGACGGCACCGGCCTGGGACTCGCGATCGTGCAGAGCATCGCCAAGACCCATGGCGGCGAGGTGCGTCTGCGCGCCCGCAAGGGCGGCGGCCTGATCGCCGCGATCGTCCTCCCGCTCTGACCCGACCTACCTCCGGTCGCCCCGACCGACGACCTCCATGCGTTGCGTGAAGGTCATCCGGTCCTGCACGACCCGCTCCGGGTCCCACCCCGGGCCGGGCGTCGAGGCGATGAGGAGCTGCGAGTACGGGTGTTGCGGGCTTCGCAGCACCTGGCCGGTCTCTCCCTGTTCGACCACCGTGCCGCGGAACAGCACGAGCACGCGGGAGCAGAGCTCGCGGATGACGGCGAGGTCGTGACTGACGAACAGATAGCTCACCCCCGACTCGCGCTGGATCTCGGCGAGGAGTTCGAGCACCTGCGCCTGCACGGAGACATCGAGTGCGGACACGGCCTCGTCGAGCACGACGAGGCGCGGAGACACCGCCAGTGCGCGCGCGATCGCGACGCGCTGCCGCTGACCGCCCGACAGCTCATGCGGCTTCGCGTCGGCGTGCCGCTCGGTCAGCCGCACGCGATCCAGCAGCTCTCCGATCGTGCGGTCGATGTGCGCGCCCGCCCCCTGTTCCCGCAGACGCAGGGTGCGCCGCAACGCCTCGCGCACGGTCAGCCGTCGATCGAGCGAACCGTTCGGGTCCTGGAACACCATCTGCACCGCACGAGCCCTCGCACGGCGCTCGGCTCCGCCGCGCGGCCTGCTCAGGCGGTCGACACCGTCGATCACCGCCGACCCCGCGTCGGCGCGTTCCAGACCGACGAGGATCCGAGCGATCGTCGACTTGCCCGAACCCGATTCACCGACGAGGCCGAGCGCCTCACCCGATTCGATGGCGAAGCTCACGTTGTTCACCGCGACGACGCGCTCGGCTCCCGGACCCATCCGAAAGGCCCGATACAGCTCGGAGACCTCCACCAGACTCATGACGCCTCCTTCGTGTCGAGCACCGGGGCCGCGGCGATCAGCGAGAGCGTGTACGGATGGACGGCGTCCGCGAACAGCCCCGGTGTCGTCAGCGTCTCGACGATCTCGCCCTGCCGGAGCACATGGATCCGATCGCAGATCGCTCCGGCGAGCGCCAGGTCGTGGGTGATGAAGAGCATGCCGAGACCACGGTCGCGGATCTGCCGTTGGAAGATCGCGATGATCTCGGCCTGCGTCGTCACGTCGAGCGCACTCGTCGCCTCATCGGCGAGCAGGAGCGCGGGATCGGTGCTCAGTGCGCAAGCGATGACCACGCGCTGGAGCATGCCGCCCGAGAGCTCATGCGGGTACTGTCGCATTCTCCGCTCCGGGTGGGTGAGTCCCACCGCGGCGAGAAGCTGGACGATATGCGCCTCGGCGCGACCTCGTCGCCAGCCGTGCACGCGGACGAGTCGTTCGGTGAGCGAGTCCCCGATGCGCCGCACCGGATTGAGCGCGGCGCGCGGATCCTGCTGCACCAGCGAGACGGAATCGGAGCGCACTCGGCGCCGGGTGCTCCCATCGGCGGCGACCATCTGGGTGCCGTCGACGCGGATGCTCCCCTCGATCGACGCCTCATCGCCGTAGAGCGCGAGGACGGCGCGAGCCGTCGTGGACTTGCCCGAGCCCGACTCTCCCACGAGTCCGACGAGCTCACCGCGGTCCACCGTGAGGCTGACACCGGCGAGGATCCGAACCGCGTCGTCTCCTTCGCCGAAGGCCAGGTCAAGGTCCTGGATGTCGAGGAGCATCTTTCATCCCTTCGCAAGCAGTCGGTCGGCCACGCGCACCCCGGCGACGTTCACCGCGATGACGACGATGGCGATGGCGGCACCGGGGACGAGCGTGGGAAGGAACTCCCCCTGGATGATTCCGGGTTGCCCCTCCTGGACCATCAGGCCCCACTCCGAGCTCGGAGGCTGCGCCCCGAACCCGAGAAAGCTGAGCGTCGCGAGACTCATGAGGGCTTCGCCGAAGAGGACGACGAGATACCCGACGAGCGGAGGGAGCAGGTTCGGGATGACTCCGCGCACGCAGATCGTCAGGCCGCCGAGCCCCTGAACCCGGTACGCGTCGATGTAGGGCCGCGTCATCTCGCTCAGGGCCAGGCTGCGCGTGTACTTCGCGATGACCGGCGCGTATGCGAGCGCGAGCGCCACGATCGCCGTGGCCGGCCCCTTGCCGAACACGGCGATGACGAGCACGACGAAGAGCAGCCCGGGGAACGCGAACATCACGTCGGTCGCGCGGGCCAGGACCGTATCGATCCATCCGCCCCGCCACGCCGCCAGGACACCGATCGCCACTCCGAGCACGGTGGCGAGCGCGAGCAGCACCACCGGCCCGACGAGCGTTTCACCCGCTCCGATGAGGAGCCGGGAGAAGAGGTCGCGTCCGAGCTGGTCCGTGCCGAGCAGGTGCTGTGCGCTCGGCCCTTCCCAGATCGCGGCGAAGTCGACGCTGTCGGCCTGGTAGGGGGCGAGGAGCGGGGCGAACGCGGCCGCCGCCGCGATGAGTGCGAGGAGGCCGCAGGAGATCCAGAAACCGAGGTCGGATCCGGACCGCCGACGGCGGCGCACCCGCGGGAGGATCACGGAGGTCATGCGGACACCGTCCTTCGTCGGATACGGGGGTCGAGCACGGGAAGGAGCAGATCGACGATCGTCGTGACGATCATGTAGGCCACGACCATGAACAGGAGCACCGCCTGCACCACCGGGAAGTCGTGCGTGTTGATCGCGTCGACGAGGAGCGAGCCGACGCCGGAGATCCCGAACACCGTCTCGACCGCGACCGTTCCGGCGATCATGCTCGCGATGACGAGCGCGACCATGGTGATGATGGGCCCCCAGGCCCCGCGCAGGACGTGATCGCGCACGATGTACCGCTCGCGGATACCCGAGGCACGGGCGGCCTCGACGTGCTCCGAGGAGAACTGCTCGATCATGGACTGTCGTGTCACGCGGCTCACGATGGCGAGCGCGGTGATGGCGAGGGTGAGTGCCGGGAGTGTGAGCGCATACAGACGATCGAGTCCAGCGGAACCCGCACCTGCCACGGGGAACCATCGCAGTTCCACGGCGAAGAACGCGACGAAGGCGATTCCCAGCACGAAGGAGGGGATGCTCGCGGCGAGAGTCGTGAATCCGATGATGGCGGTATCGGCCGCCTTTCCTCGGCGCACGGCCGCGACGATGCCGAGGCCGATGCCGACGACGGTGAGCACGACGGCCGCGTAGGCGACGAGCGACAGGGTGATGGGCACCCTCGCCGCCAGGAGCGCGCTCACGGGCTGGTGGTACTGGAACGACTGTCCGAAGTCGCCGGTGAGGACTCCGGAGGCCCAGTGCCAGTACTGGACGAGCATCGGCTCGTCCAGGTGGTACTGGGCCCGGACGCTCGCGATCCGCTCCGGGGTCAGGTTCTCGGGGTTGCCGATGAGGAACGTGACCGGGTCACCCGGCGCTGCGTACATCGCAGCGAAGATGATGAAGGAGGCGATCACCAGCGTGAAGACCATGCCGGCGAGCTTGCGGAGCGCGAATGGCATCGTGCCTACCCCTTCGCGCTGCCGAGATCGACGGCCCACGGGTAGTAGATGAACGCCGCAGAGGCGGGGACACCCGTCACCGTCTTCGACATGATGAGCGTCGACGGCGTCGCGACGACCGGGATCCACACCGCGTGCTCCACCCAGCGCTTCTGCAGCTCTGTCGTGATCTCGGCGCGCTCGACGTCATCGGTCGCGGCGTAGCCCTCGTCCACCAGCGCATCGTATTCCGGGTCGGAGAAGACGCCGAAGTTCACGCTCGCATCGGACGCGCCGTTCTTGTAGAAGCCGAGGGGGTCGTTCTTCGAGATGTAGTACTCGTCGGGCCACAGATCGGCCTGGCCTCGGAGGTCGGGGTCGGAGTAGAAGTCGCCGTACTGCACCTGCGGGATCACGGTGATCTCCGCCTCGAGCCCGATCGATTGCGCCGCGGCGACCAGCGCATTCGCGATCACGTTGTGTGTCGAGGAGCCGTTCGAGGCGACGACGATCGGGGCGGAAGGGGCGCCGGCCTCGGCGATCAGGTCCTTGGCCGCCGCGAGATCGGCCTCGCTCGGCTTCGCGGGCGCGCCCTCGAGGGCGTCGTAGGCCTGCTCGAAGGTGTCGACCTCGTATCCCCATGCTCCCGAGCCGACGGGTGTCTTCCATGGCTGGGCGAGACCGCCGAAGGCAGCCGTGGCGACACCAGTCCGGTCGAGGGCGAGCGAGAGGGCCTGACGGATGCGCTCATCCGTCAGTGCGCCGCGATCGGTCGCTTCGAGCACCCATGCGTTCGTCGAGGGTCCTTGATAGACGGACACGTCGGCGCTGCCGATGAAACTCCGGGCGGCGCCGGCGTTCTCGAGGAACGACCCCTGGGCCTCACCGGTCGTGACCGAATTGGCTATCGCGGTCTCGTCGGCCCATCGGAAGACGACCTCGTCCGTGAGGGCGTCGACGTCGGAGTCCCAGTAGTCGGGGAACCTGGTGATGGTGAGCTGCGACCCCGCGTCCCACGACGTCACCTGGTACGGCCCGCTGCACGCGGAGGCCGAACCGGGGCTGCCGAAATCCTCTCCTTCGGCTTCGATCACACGCGGGTTCCAGACGATACCGCCATCGCCCGCCATCGCCTGGAGCAGGATCGCATCCGGCTGCGATGTCGTGACGGTGATCTGGTCGGCGCCGGTCTGCTCGATCGAGACCACGTTCCGGTACTCGTCGGATTCGGCGGCACCGTCCTCGGAGTGGCGCTGCATGCTCCACACGACGTCCGCCGTGCTCACGGGGCTGCCGTCGTGGAACAGCGCCCCCTGCCTGATGGTGAAGACGAGATGGGTGTCGTCGGTCCACTCGGCGTCCGATGCCAGCCCGGGGCCGAGGGTCAGGTCGGGCTGCACCTGCATGAGCCGGTCGCAGACGTTCGCGAGAACCGTGTCGTCGGCGGTGGTCGCATCGATGTCGGCATCGAGTGTCGTCGGCTCTCCGCCGAGCATCCACGTCACGCTCTCGAGCGGGCCGGAGGCGGCGGGTGTCGTCGCGCCGAAAGGCACGTCGAGCGCGGTGTCGCCGTCTTCGCCCTTCGAGCCCGAACTGCAGCCGGCGAGCACGAATGCCGAGGCGGCGAGCACGCCGATCGTCACGGCGATGGGGTGATGCTGCTTCTTCATTGAACGCTATCTCCTCGGGTTCTCAATCTGTCGGTCAGGGGGAGGGGAGTTCGACGTGCGGGCCGTCGTAGAGGTTCCAGGGCAGCACCTCGTACTCGGTCTCGCAGGGGAATCCGTTCGCGACGCGGTACTCGCCGGTGGTGAGGTCGACACAGCTCGAGAGGAGCGTCGACCACTGCTTCACCGAGGGGGAGTCGGGATGCGGATGCGTGCAGACGCCCTCGGGGAAGCCGAGGTGATCCGACATCGCCTCACGCACGAGCGCGTAGCTCTGTTCGGGGTTCTCCGCACGCGCGACCGCCGCCAGCCCGGCCTGGACACGCGGCAGACGAAGCAGCGAATCCGCTGCCACCGGAAGGTAGGACCCGGCGAGCTGCGGCGGCACGGACGCCTGGAAGTGGTTGGTGTGCGCGATCACGCCGCGTTCGGGATAGATCCAGTCCACGCCGCTCGGCGTGGTCTCGAGGTCGATGCCGAATCCGCTACGGTCGGCGAGGAGCGCATTGCTCGCGATATGGGGACGGGTCTTGACCAGCATCCTGAGCGCGCTCGCGATATCGCCCTGATCGAGCACGAGTCGGCGTATCAGGGTCTGCGGCACGCCGACCGCCGCTCCGAAGCTCCCCCCGAGCCCGTTGGCGTTCAACGAGATGCCGGCGGAGTTGGCACCGTGGCGTCCCACCTGCCCGGCTTCCACCTGCATGATCACCGTGGGAAGCGGATCCTGCACGACGCGGACGATGAGGGTCGTTCCCGCGGTGCGCGTGCGCCAGTCCCAGTTCTGCCCGACGAGCGTGTGCCCGGTGCCGCTGCCCTCACCCGTCAGGAAGAACGACGTGCATCCGTCGACGGCGTCGTCGCGCTCGTCGTCGGCGGCACGGGCCGTGGTGCTCGTGACTCGCGACGGTCCCTGGTGGTCGTAGACGAACTCGCCGCGCACGTTCAGCGTGACGATCTCGGCGAAGGCGACACCCGCCCCCTCCGCGATCCCCCGCATCTCCTCGACGAGGTGCGGCGCGATCTGCTCGCTGATCGGAACCCATCGCGAGACGGAATCCGTGATCGCGGCCCAGCTCATGCCGGTCTGCTGGGTCAGCGCTTCCGTGTAGTACTCGATCGAGCCGGCGATGAGGTCGGCGGCGGCCTCGCCGTATCGGCGCCCGCGCTCGCGGGGCGCCCCACTGATCTCGATCGTGCGGATCGGTGTCATGGCCGCCATGTGACCTCCCTGTCAGGTGCGCCTGTTGCGCAATGTGGTTGCACCCGAGATGATTGAATCATCCGTTACGGATGATGCGCCTCTCGAACAGAATGATACAGCAATGGAACCGTTTGTAACAAGCGATACAGAGAACCCCGCGCTCTCCGGCCTCCGCGCGCGCATCGCCAGGACGTGGAACGATCTCTCGAAATCCGAACGTGCCGTCTGCCGCGTGCTCTCATCGACGTCAGCCGAGCACATCCTCTATGCGAGCGCCGCCGAACTGGGCACCCAGAGCGGCACCTCGAACGCCTCCGTCGTGCGCACCCTGCAGAAGCTCGGATACTCGGGCCTCTCACATCTGAAGCAGGAGGTGGCCGCTCCGTTCTCGAGCAGCGTCTCGCCCGAGGTGCGCCTCAAGACCCGCATCGAGCACATCGGCCAGGATCTCGCCCGCATCCAGCAGGAGACCTGGGATGAGGCGGCGTCGCTCATCGAACTCGCCCGCAGCTCGAACGACGACGACGCGTATTCCGCCGCCATCACGCTGCTCATGCGCGCCGAGAGCATCTATTGCTACGGCCTCGGCGCCTCCGGGATCGCCGCCGAGAACCTCGCACTGCGCCTACGACGCACGGGACTCTCCACTCGACGGCTCAGCACCGACGGATTCCGTCTCGCAGACGAGGTCCTGAACCTCGGGGCGAAGGACGTCCTCGTCATCTTCGCGCCTGGACGGGTCACCCGCGACATCGATGTGCTCCTGGACCACGCGCAGTTGATGGGCGCCGGCGTCATCCTCGTGACCGACGAGCTCCACGAGAGGCTCTCCTCCCGTGTCGACGCGATCCTGACCGCACCGCACACCCCCACAGGGCTGACCTCCGAGAGCCTCTCGGCGATCCTGATCTCGGACGTGCTGGTCCAGGGCATCTCCGCCGTCGCCCCCGATGCGGCACTGCGTTCTTCGCAGCTGCTCAACGACGTTCGGGCACGACTGGGCTACTGAGCCCCCACGCAGAAGCTCCGGTCGCCCTTCCTGTCGCCCGGCGGACCGGGAAGCGGCAGGAAGTGCGACCGGAGCACACCTCTGAGACGGGTTCGCGTCAGCTGGTGACGGCCCAGTCGAACTGGTCGCCGTACTCCTTCAGCCAGGCGTCGACCGCGTCGGCTTCCTTGCCCTCGCCGTACTCGTTCACCACGAGGTCTTCGAGTGCGCCGTACTGCGCGTCGTCGAGCTTGATCTTCTCGATCAGCTCAGCGGCCTCGGGGAACTCCTCCGCGAAGCCCTTGGTGCCCAGGAAGTGCAGGCCCTCGGCCTTGCCCATGGCGCCCTTCGGGTCTTCGAGGTCCTTCACGGGGAAGGCATCGTTGGCCCAGAACGGACGCCACAGCGTCACGACGATGTCCTCCTGCTTGTCGGTCGCGGTCTTCAGCTCGGTGAGCATGGCCGCGGTCGACGAGGTCACGAGTTCGTACTCGCTGTCGAGTCCGTACTCGGGCATCATCTTCTGGGTCTGGGCGGTGAGACCCGCGCCCGGCTCGATGCCGTAGATCTTGCCGTCGAACTCGGCACCCTTGCCCACGAGGTCCTCGATCGAGGTGAGCTCGGAGTACTCGGGCACGGCGAGCGTGAGCTTGGCGTTCTCGTAGTACTTGCCCAGATCCTCGATGTCGTCGCCGTACTTCTCCATGTACGAGGCGTGGGTGAGTTCGGGCCACGCCGACGGGTACATGTCGACGTCACCCTGCGCGAGTCCGGTGTAGAGCGGTCCCGCCTCGGTGAGCGTCTTCATCTCGACCGTGTAGCCGATCTTCTCGAGCTGGTCCTGCAGCAGGTATGCGGTGCTGAGGCCGTCGGTCCACGAGGGCAGGAAGCCCAGCGTGATCGTGCCCTTGTCGTCGGCCGAGCCGTCGCCGCCGCCCGTACCACCGGCGCCGTCGCCGCTGCATCCGGCGAGGGTGAGCGCCGCTGCGGCACCGAGCGCTGTGATTGCGAGGATCTTCTTCTTCATGTGATTTCTCTCTCTTGCGTTCCGTATGGGTGTTGTTTCGTAGGGGTGTGAGTCAGTGCACTCCGCCACCGACGGCGTTGCGTCGCGGAGCGACTTCGGCACGTTCCGCCGCAGCCGCGGCATCCTGCTGCTCGATGACCTCGGGAGCGGGAGCGGATGCTGTTCCGCCACCGTTCGGAGTGCGTCGACGCTCGATCATGCCGAGCAGCGACGACCGGTTCTCGCCCGGCGCGCCCAGCGCCGCGGTGACGCGGTCGAGGAAGACCGCGATCAGCACGACGCCGAGGCCGGCCTCCACGCCCTTCGGGATGTTGATCGTCGAGATCGCCTCGACGACCATCTTCCCGAGACCGTCCGCGCCGGCCATACCGGCGATGACCGCCATCGACAGGGCGAGCATGATGACCTGGTTGACGCCGGCCATGATGGTCGGCATCGCGAGCGGCAGCTGGATACCGCGCAGGATCTGGCCGGGCTTCGCACCGAAGGCCTGTCCCGCCTCGACGGTCTCGGAGTCGACGCCACGGATGCCGAGCTCGGTCAGGCGCACGCCCGGAGGCAGCGCGAAGATCACGGTGGCCACCAGGCCTGGCACCACGCCGATGCCGAAGAACACGATCGCGGGGATCAGGTACACGAACGCCGGCATGGTCTGCATGAAGTCGAGCACGGGCTTGAGCACCGCGCGCACCGTGGCGTTGCGCGCCGACCAGATGCCGAGCGGCACGGCGATCAGTACCGCGATCACGGCGGCGACGAGCACCAAGGCGAGAGTCTGCATGGCGGGGACCCAGAGGTCCATCCCCACGATCAGCGCGAACGACACGATCGTGCCGATCGCGAGCTGCCACGAGCGCACGACCCAGGCGATGAGTGCGGCGATCACGATGATGACCACGAAGTTCGGGGCGAGGAGCGCTCGGGTGAGGCCGTCGACGAGGAAGCTCATCACGAACGAGATCACATCGAGCAGGCCGTCGAGGTTGTCCTTGATCCAGTCGACAGCGGACTCGATCCAGGTTCCGATGGGAATGCGGAAGCCATCCATCAGCGCACCTCCTCCGTGGTCGGGGCGTCGACCGGGTCGGCGGTCCACCCGTCATCGAGCACGGCATCGATCTCGGCCTGGGGCATCGGCATCATCGGCAGGGTGATCTCCTCGGTCGCGCCGGGCCCGGGGCCGAGGGCGGCGAGCAGGGTGACGCGCGGGATCACACCCACGAGACGGCCGTCGGCGTCGATCACGGCGAGCGGCAGCGGAGACTCGACGGCGGGGACGAAGAGGTTCATCAGCACGTCGTCCTCGCGCACGCTCTGCAGCACGGGCTTGATGATCGAATCGAGGGTGGTCGCGCCGTTGCGCACGAGCTTGACCGCATCCCGGTCGGTCACGACGCCCACGAGCTGCCGGTCGCGGCCGACGACGTAGGTGGCCGACATGTACGCGTCGCGCATCTGCCGCAGCGCCGTGCGGGGGCCGGCGGTGTGCGGCACGACGGGGCGCGGGCGCTCCATCACGTTCGCGGCGGTGAGCACGCGAGCGCGGTCGACGTCCTGCACGAACTGCTCGACGTAGTCGTTGGCCGGGTCCATCAGGATGTCCTCCGGCGTGCCGATCTGCACGATACGGCCGTCGCGCATGACCGCGATGCGGTCGCCCAGGAACATGGCCTCGTTCAGGTCGTGGGTGATGAAGACGATCGTCTTCTGCAGCTTCTGCTGCAGTTCGAGCAGCTGCTCCTGCATCTCGCGGCGGATCAGCGGGTCGAGGGCACTGAACGCCTCGTCCATCAACAGGATGTCGCTGTCGGCGGCGAGCGCACGGGCGATGCCCACACGCTGCTGCATTCCGCCGGAGAGTTCGGAGGGGAGCTTCTCGCCCTGGCCCTCGAGGCCGACCAGGGAGAGGATCTCCTCCGCCTTGGCCAGACGCTCGGCCTTGGGAGTGCCCTTGAGCTCGAGCGGGTAGGCGACGTTCGCGGCGACCGAGCGGTGCGGCAGCAGGGCGAAGTGCTGGAACACCATCGAGATGCGGTCGCGACGGATCTCGCGGAGCCTCGATGACGGGATGCCGGTGATCGGGTCGCCGTTGACGGTGACGGTGCCGTCGGTGACGTCGTGCAGGCCGTTGAGCATGCGAATGATGGTGGACTTGCCCGATCCGGACAGCCCCATGATGACGAAGATCTCACCGCGGTTGACAGTGAAGCTGGCGTCGATGACCGCCGCGGTACCGGCATCCGCGACGGCGGCACGGCTCTCACCGGCTTTCAATCGACGGACGGCGGTGTTCGGATTCTTACCGAAAACCTTGTACAGATGGCGCGCTTCGAGAGCGATTTCGGACACGTTTCCCCCGCGGCTCGCCTTCGGGTGGCTGAGCCTGCTTCGGTTACGCCCGGGTGAGGCTCTCGGGGCCGTTCGACGTGTTCGCTGTGGCGGCACAGACGGCGGATTTCGGATCCGCCGCGATAGAGCATCGACCGTACGTCCACGCCTCTTCGCAGCACAGCTCATCGAAAGAAGGACGTGGTCGCGGACTGGTCTTCGGGCCGTCAGGCCCACGTTCCAACGTAACGAAATGGCCGATCAGGGGCAAATCCTGGGTCCGCGGCACGCTCGGGTTTCCGTCGCTGACCGGGGAATTGCACGGGTATTCAACAATCCTTCTGCGTGGCTGGCCGCAGGCCGGAACCGCCCTCTCAGGAGCTGCGGATGCTGCGTGTCACGGTGAACTTCGGCGTGCGTTCCACCTGCACGGTCGCACCCACCAGCAGGGTGAGTTCGGGGCGGTACGCGAGCGAAGAGTTGTAGACGGTGAAGAGTTCGCCGCCCGGTCGGAGCAGGCGCGCCGCGGCCTCGAACAGGCGGGTCGCCGCCCCCGTGTGGATGCTCGCGCCGAGGTGGAACGGCGGGTTCAGCAGGATCACGTCGAAGGAGGCGTCCGGCAGCTCGGAGGCCGCGTCGTCATGGGTGACCGTGACCCGGTCGGCGACGCCGTTCGCGGCGACCGTCGCCCGCGCGGATGCCACAGCGGCGGCGGATCGGTCGGTCGCCGTCACACGCGCATCGGGGTGAGCGAGCGCGTACGACACGGCGAGCGCTCCCGTGCCGCAGCCGAGATCGAGCACGCGTGGCGCGGCGGCCGGCGGCTGAGCACGGAGTGCGTCGAGCAGCACACGCGTGCCGATGTCGAGGCGCGCGCCCGCGAAGGCTCCGCCATGGGCGACCAAGGTCAGCCCGTCATGCTGCGCGGTCACGGGGTACGGCGGATCGACCGGGACCGGCAGGGCTTCCGACGCCACGATCAGACGCGACTTCCGCTCGGCGCGTTGGGGCTGAACCCGCGCGAAGCTGCGTCCCAGCACCTCGTTCTGCGTGAGGGTCATGTGCTTCACCCGCCCTCCGGCGACGAGCACCACGTCGGGAGCCGCCCAGCGGGCGACCGCATCCGCGATCTCCTCGAGCTCCGCGAGCGCCTTCGGCAGCTGCAGCAGCACCAGTTTCGCGCCGGTGAGCGGTTCGGCATCGAGCTCGCGGGGGCGGAACGGTTCGTCGAAACCCAGACCATCCGACTTACCCTCGGCGTGTTGCGGGGCGACGCGCCGCACCGGGGCGCCCTCGTCTCCGTTTCGGCCGTCCGCGACGGCGAGTCCGAGCTCCTCGGCGTTGCGCAGCAGAGCCCGCCGACCGGTCGCGAGGTCCTGATGCACGCGGATGCCGTGTCTCCCGGCGGCGACGAGAGCGAGGGTGATCGCACCGTACTCGTCGCCGATGACCACGGTCTCGGAGCCGGCGACATCGAGCGCGAGCGCCCGTTCGACGAGCAGCAGATCGGTCGCGTCATGAGCCTGGAGGTTGTCCGCCTCGACGTCGGGCCAGCGGCGCAGGCGGCTGTAGGGGAACTCCGGCACCAGCCCACTGTACGCGGCGGCCGTAAGGATTTCGCATGCGTTGTTTTCGCCCGATTCACAAGTTTGTGAATCGGGCGTACGCTCCCGCGCATGACCACCGTCATCACCACCCGGAACCTCACCAAGCACTACGGCCACGTGCACGCTCTCGACGGCCTCGACCTCACGGTCGAACACGGCCAGGTGCACGGCTTCCTCGGCCCGAACGGTGCGGGCAAGTCGACCACCATCCGCGTCCTCCTCGGCCTCGCGCGGCGCACCGGGGGCGAGACGACCGTGTTCGGTGAGGACCCCTGGAATCGCGCGGTCGAGCTGCATCGACGCATCGCGTACGTTCCCGGTGACGTCAGCGTCTGGCCCAACCTGTCGGGAGGTGAGGCCGTCGATCTGCTCGCCCGGCTGCGGGGAGCGCACACCAAGGATCCCGCGTACCAGCACGAGAAGAAGCGGCTGATGGACGCGTTCCAGTTCGATCCGCGCAAGAAGGGCCGCGCCTACTCGAAGGGAAACCGGCAGAAGGTCGCCCTCATCGCGGCGTTCGCGGTGCCCGCCGACCTCTACATCCTCGACGAGCCCACCAGCGGCCTCGATCCCCTGATGGCGGTCATCTTCCAGCGCGAGGTCGCCCGTGCGCATGCGAACGGTGCGACCGTGCTGCTGTCGAGCCACATCATGAGTGAGGTCGAGCAGTTGTGCGACCGGGTGTCGATCATCCGCGCCGGCCGCATCGTCGAGACCGGCACGCTCACGGAGCTGCGGCATCTCACGCGCAGTGACGTGTCGTTCACCCCCTCCGGAGCCACCCTCGAGCAGGTCGCCCGCATCCCGGATGTGCACAGCCCGGAGCAGCAGGGCGACCGCATCCGCCTCGCCGTCGACAGCGACCGCACGGCCACCGTGCTTCCCGCGCTCGCGGCCCTCGGCATCAGCGACCTGCGCGTCGCGCCGCCTTCGCTCGAGGAGCTGTTCCTGCGCCACTACGGCGATGACCTCGCGACGCTCGAGGCCGCGGAGGACGGTCGGACGGACGACGCGAGCCCCTCCACCCGCCGCGAGCGGCGTGCGCAGAAGGAGCGTGCGTGATGAGCGCCTTCGGAGTGCTGCTCCGACAGCGGCTGCGGCGTGACCGGCTGCAGCTGACCCTGTGGATCGTCGGCACGGCGCTGATGGCGTTCGCGGGGTACGCCGGTGTCAGCCAGTCGTACGCCACCCTCGCCGACCGGCAGAACATCCTGGCCGCGGCGCTCGCGAACCCGGTGATCCTGATGTTCCGCGGCCTCCCCTCCGGCACATCCGAGGGCGCCTTCCTCGCCTTCGAGGTGCTGCCGTGGCTGGCGCTGCTCGCCGCGCTCATGAGCACGTTCCTCGCCGTGCGGCACACCCGCGGCGATGAGGAGGCCGGGCGCGCCGAGCTCGTGTGGGCGACTCCGGCCGGACGCCGCCTGCCGACGATCGCCACCATCGTGCACGGCATCCTGGCGAACGTCGTGCTGGCCGCGCTCACAGCGCTCGCGCTGGTCGCCACCGGACTCCCGGCGGGAGGATCGCTCCTCACCGGAGCTGCGGCCGCGTCGTGCGGCATCGCATTCCTCGGCATCGGCCTGCTGGCCGCACAGTTCATGCGCACCTCGCGCGGGGCGAACTCCCTGACGGTCTGGGTGCTCGTGGCGACGTTCCTGATCCGCGGCATCGGCAACGCGGCAGGAACCCCGAGCGATGACCTCACGAGCATGACGAGCGCCTGGCCCGCCTGGCTCTCCCCCTTCGGCTGGGTCGAGCAGACCCGCCCGTACGACACCGATATCGTCTGGCCGATGCTGCTCGGGCTCGGTTTCGGGTTCGTGCTCGCCGGTGCCGCCGTCGCCCTGCAGTCGCTGCGCGACATCGATGCCGGTTTCGTCGCGGAGCGCCTCGGCCGGGTCTCGGCACGACCGACCCTCGCCTCGCCCCATGCCCTGGCGTGGCGGCTCACCTCCGGCTCGATCGTGGGCTGGGCGATCGGAGGCGCCATCACGGGTATCCTCGCCACCACGCTGAGCGGGCTGGTCGACCAGATCTCGGGCGAGAATCCGGCCGTCGCCGACATCCTGAAGAAGATCGGAGGCGCGACGGGCGGACTCGACGAGGTCGTCGTCACGGTGTTCTTCACCCTGCTCGGGATCCTGGCCGCGTGCTGTGCCGTACAGACGGTGGTGCGCGCGCGACAGGAGGAGGCCCATGGCACCGCCGAGGCCGTGCTCGCCACCCCGGTCGGTCGCGTGCGCTGGCTCGCCAACTTCGTGATCGTCGGGATCGTCGCGGTGCTGATCGTGGTCGCCGCCGCGGTGCTCGCCGGCTGGGCGGGTGTCTGGTCGAACGGCGGCGACGCGTCGCTCTACCGCATCGTCGCGGTGGCCGGGCTCGGCCAGGCGGTCGCGGCCTCGATCTTCGCGGTGCTCACTGCGCTGGTGTTCGTGCTCCTCCCCCGGGCGACGACAGCGGTGGCGTGGAGCCTCGTGCTGCTCGCGGCCCTGCTCGGCATGTTCGGCCCCCTGTTCGGTCTGCCGGAATGGAGTGCGAACCTCTCCCCGTTCGCCGTGACCCCCGTGGTGGACGGCAGCGGCGTGGACGTGCGCGGCCTCTGGTGGCTGATGCTCGCGCTGGCCGCTGGAGCTGCAGGATCCCTGGCCCTGATGAGGCGGCGCGAACTCGCCCCCGGAGCATAGGAGGACTCCGATGGCCGACGACAGCACCGACGACCTCGACCCCGAGGCGTCGATTCGCCACAGCGACTCCCACCGCGGGATGGAACCCGCCGAGCAGGCCGCGGCCATGATGACCGCGGCCGGGATGCCACGCATGCCCGCCCGCGTGATGATGGCGCTGATCGCCGCCCCCGAGGGCGGATACACCGCCGCCCAGCTCGGCGAGCGCCTCGGGGTCTCGGCAGCCGCCGTCTCCGGTGCGGTGCGCTACCTGCAGCAGCTGCACTTCATCCAGCGCCGCTCACGGCCCGGCGACCGGCGCGACCGCTACGAGTTCGTGCACGATCCGTTCTACAGCTCGATCGTCGGGAACATGCCGGTGTACTCGCGCCTGTCGGAGTACATCGACGACATCGCCGCCGCGCACGACGACGACCGGGGCGCGCATGACCGGGCCGTCGAACTGGCCGAATTCTTCCGCTTCCTCTCCACACGCATGCTGCAGATCGTCGAGGACTGGCGCGAGCACCGCCGCGACGCCGACTGACCGCAGCGCCCACCCGTCGGCCGAAACGGAGACCATCCGCGTGCGCTCCGGCGTGCCGCGCGTCGACGCGCCGAGCCCGAGACGAATGCTCTGGGTTTTCGCACGCGAGACGACGAGGGGTTGACACCCGCGCGGGTTGCATGGTTACTTAGTCGAGTAAGTAACCCACTAACCCAGCGGAGGACTCGTGATCGAAGAAGGCAAGCCGCTCTTCCTCCAGATCGCCGAGCAGATCGAGGACTCGATCGTCGACGGCTCGCTCGCCGAGGAGGCGCAGGCCCCTTCCACGAACGAGCTGGCCGCGTTCTATCGCATCAACCCCGCCACCGCAGCCAAGGGAGTCGCCATGCTCACCGACAAGGGAGTGCTCTACAAGCGCCGAGGCATCGGCATGTTCGTCGCCGATGGCGCCAGGGATCTGCTCCTCGGCGAGCGCCGTGCCGCCTTCGCCGACCATTACATCGACCCGCTCCTCGCCGAGGCCCGCACGCTCGGGCTCGGCGCCGAAGACCTCGCGGCCCTGCTCCGGCATCGCGCCGCACTGACCACCGACGCAGAAGGGAAGACCCCCGCATGACCACCGTCATCGAGGTGCAGAACCTCAGCAAGCGCTACAAGGAGAAGCGAGCCCTCGACAACGTGTCGCTCGCCATCGAGGGTGGCGCCATCTACGGCCTCCTCGGTCGCAACGGGGCAGGGAAGACGACACTCATGTCGATCCTCACGGCCCAGAACTTCGAATCGTCCGGCACCGTGAAGGTGTTCGGTGAGCACCCGTATGAGAATGCGCACGTGCTCAGCCGGATCTGCTTCGTCCGCGAGAGCCAGAAGTACCCGGACGACGCGTACCCCAAGCACGCCTTCAAGGCTGCGAGCCTGTTCTTCCCGAACTGGGACCAGTCGCTCGCCGACGAGCTCATCGCCGAGTTCCAGCTGCCGATGAAGCAGACCATCAAGAAGCTCTCCCGCGGACAGCTCTCCGCGGTCGGCGTCATCATCGGACTCGCCTCGCGCGCCGAGATCACGTTCTTCGACGAGCCCTACCTCGGCCTCGACGCCGTCGCCCGGCAGATCTTCTACGACCGTCTGGTCGAGGACTACGCCGAGCACCCGCGCACCGTCATCCTCTCGTCGCACCTGATCGACGAGGTCTCCAACCTCATCGAGAAGGTCATCGTGATCGACAACGGCCGGATCCTCCTGAACGAGGACACGGATGCGGTGCGTGACCGCGCCGTGACCGTGGTGGGTGACGCCGCCAAGGTCGACGCCTGGGTGGGAGCTCGCGAGGTGCTGCACCGTGAGGCGCTCGGCCGCGTGGCCTCCGTCACCGTCCTCGGTGCCGTGTCCCCGGCGGAGCGTGCGGAGATCACAGCCTCCGGGCTCGACCTCGCGCCGGTCTCGCTGCAGCAGCTGATCGTGCGCCTCACCCAGAAGGCCGAGGCCGACTCCACGAGATCGGCCATCACGAAAGAGGAGGTGCGCTGATGCGACGCACGCTCAACGTCATCCGCCTGCAGATGATCAATCGACAGACGTTCATCTGGGTCCCGCTGATCGTCCTCGCCGGAGCAACACTGATCTCGGTGCTGATCTACGCGATGATCCCGGGCGACTCCCCTAAATACGGCGGCGGCGGCCAGGCGCCCCTCTGGTACTTCTTCGCCATCGGGCTGTCGGCGATGACGCTCACGTTCCCGTTCTCCCAGGCGATGAGCATCACACGTCGCGAGTTCTTCTTCGGCACGATGCTGACTGCGGTGCTCGCCAGCACGTTCATGGGCGCACTCTTCCTGGTCGGTGGAGGCATCGAGGTCGCCACGAACGGCTACGGCGTGAACGGCTGGGTGTTCTATCTTCCGTGGCTGTGGGAGGCGGGTCCGCTCGGGGCCTTCATCGTCTACTTCACGCTCGCGCTGTTCTTCTTCGTGGTCGGCTTCACGGGCGCCACGATCTACAAGAGCTGGGGGCTGACGGTCCTGACGATCACGTGGATCGCGCTGGCACTGATCCTCGTCGGAATCGTGTACCTCGTGACCAGGCTCGAGCTGTGGGGACAGGTCTGGACCGGGATCGGCGATCTGGGGGCCCTCGGCCTCGCGCTGTGGGGCCTCGTGGTCACCGCGGCCCTCATGGGCGTCTCGTTCCTCGCATTCCGCAGAGCCATCCCCTAGATCCGACCGCCTCGTCGACGCCGGTCGCCCTCCCGGGCGGCCGGCGTCGCGTGTACGCGCTACCCGTACGTCCCCGAGGACGCAACCCGCTCGCCCCCGACGCACAGGACGCATAGGCTCGCGGAACCACCCGCCCCTACCGCACACGCCCCGACCGCGCCCACCCCGACCGAGAGGACGCCGTGCCCCAGACCCGCACCCGGCTCCGGGTACGACGAGCAGGAGTCCAACGCGCACTCCACGACGCCGTCCGCCCCGCCCGCCTCCTGCTCGTGGCCAAGACGACCCTCGCGGTCGGACTGGCCTGGATGATCGCCCCGCACATGCCCGGGGTCACCGACGAGTACCCCTACTACGCTCCGCTCGGGGCCCTGTTGAGCATGTACCCGACGCTGATGGGTTCGGCGAAGTCGAGTCTGCAGACGCTGCTCGGCCTCGCCACGGGCATCGGGCTCGCCACGATCGTGGTGCTGACGATCGGCCCGACCTGGTGGAGCATCCCGCTGGTGGTCGGGGTCGGAGTGCTGCTCTCCGGCACGGGCTGGTTCGGTGTCGGTCGCGAGTACGTGCCGATGGCCGCGCTGTTCGTGCTGATCATCGGCGGGCAGGACGCCGATGACTACTCGCTCGGCTACCTGACCCAGACGGCCGTCGGGGTGATCGTCGGGTTGCTGGTGAACCTCATCATCGCGCCGGCACCCCTGACCGTCGCGGCAGCCGGGCGGGTGGCGGCCTTCCGGGAGCAACTGGCCGCGCACCTGCACGACATCGGCTCCGCGGTCTCGGAGTCGTGGCCTCCGGAGCACGAGCAATGGGCCGACGATGCGGCCTCGCTCGCCGACACGTCCTCCGCGCTGCGCTCGGCTCTGACGGAGGCGGACGAGAGCAGACGCGGCAACCCTCGCGCCAAGGGCCATCGCACCCGGATCCAGCAGAGCCACGATGAGCTCGCCGCCCTCGATCGCATCGCGCACCTCATCCGCGACATCTCCGACGAGATCGCCGACACCATCTGGGATCGACCGGCCGGCCTGGCGCTCGACCCCGCCCTGCCGGATCCCCTGTCCGCCGCCTGTCACGCGGTCGCCGACGTGATCGCTCGCGGTGACGCCTCCTCCAGTGACGATCACCGCGCTCGCGGCGAGGCGGCCCGTGCGATCCGACTGCTTCTCGAGACCGTCGACGACCGCACCATCGATGTCCGGCGGTCGATGGGACCCGGCGTGCTCACCGCCATGCATCTGCGGCGGATCCTGATCCTGAGCGGGACGCCCGCCCCGGCGGAGGAGTAGCAGCCTGAGCCGCGTCAGATGGTGTCGTCGGCGGCGATCAGATCCAGTTGCCAGTACCGACCCTCGGAGTCGGAACTGTCGTGGGCATCATCGGCAGCGCTCAAGACGTCGTTGATCTTCACCATCACATCGTCGAACTCCGACTCGGTGAGCCGGATGGTCCGCTGGGTGAAGGCGGCGTGCACCTCGGCCGTGCGCCCGGCCACGTACTCCGGGGTCCAGGCCATCACCCGGCGGATCAGATCCTGATGGTCCTCGACGAGGGCGGCGATCACCGCAGAGCCGAGAGCCTCGTCGGCGACGGGGCTCTCGGGCCCTCCGACGTTGAGCGCACCCTTGTGTCCGGTCCAGACACGATCGCGCCGATCGCGGGCCTTGTCGGGCGCCTCTTCGATGAGCCCGGCGTCGGCGAGCGCGCGCAGATGGAAGCTCGCACTGTTCGCCGGCACACCGAGCTCGGCGGCGATGTCGGCGGCGCGGAGGAACTCCCGCCGCGAGAACAGCCGGATCATCTGGCGCCGCAGTGGGTGCGAGTAGGCCTTGAGCATGGCCGAGGTCATCCAGACGGGATCGTCGCTGGTGCTCTTCGCGGTGTCCTCCGTCATGTGCCGATCCTACCCGCACCCAGAATTGCGCAATAAGCGTTGCGCAATAGTTCTTGCGCATCTATTCTCAAGACATGACCACCGTCACCGCGCCCCACCGCCTGTGGCGCAACACCCGATACCTCACCTGGCTGGTGAGCGACACGAGCAAGGGCCTCGCGGCCTCGCTGTTCGGCTTCGCCATCCCCCTGCTCGCACTGATCGTGACGAACGATCCCGCCCAGGCCGGCATCATCGGCGGTGCCGGCATGGTCGCCCGACTCCTCATGACCCTGGCCGGCGGCGTGCTGGCCGACCGCCACCGCCGCATCGCGTTGATGCTCCTCGGCTCCCTCATCGGCATCGTGCTCGCGGGCGGCTTCACCCTTCTCGCCCTCGGCGATGCGATGACGTTCGGGTCACTGCTGGTGATCGACGTGCTGCTCGCCGCGCGCAGTGGACTCTTCGATGTCGCGGGCGAGAGCGCGATCAAGGAGATCGTGCCCGACGACGCGATGGGCCGTGCCCAAGCCGCGAACCAGGGACGCGATGCCGCTCTCCAGCTCGCAGGCGGTCCGCTCGGCGGCCTGCTGCTGGGCGTGGGCGGATGGCTCGTCGGCGTGGTCATGACGCTGTGTCACGCGATCGCGGCCCTGACCGCGTGGATGCTGGGGCGTCAGGTGCGCCGTGCTGGAATGATCGACACGGGTGCGGGTGACGTCGCCGAGCCGAGTACCGCCGTCGAGCCCGGTGTGGCCGTGAAGCCGAACGCCTGGGCGGAACTGCGCGAGGGATTCGGCTGGCTGCTCTCCCGCCCCGACCTCGGCGGAGTGCTGCTCATCACGACGGTCATCAACCTCGGCTTCAACGCCACGATCACGACCATCATCTACGCCCTCCAGCAGGACGGCTACTCCGAGCTGCTGATCGGCACCCTGAGCGCGTCGATCGGAGCCGTGATGCTCGTGGGCGCGGTCTGTGCACCGCTGCTCGTGCCGAGGATCAAGGCCGGCGTCCTGACCATCGCCGGACTCACGGTCGTCTCGATCGGCGCGATCGCCCTCTCGATGGTGACCGATCCCTGGGCCATCGCGGTGGTGCTCGGCGCCTCGGTTCTCCTGATCCCCGCGCTCAACGCCGGGATGATGGGCTACTTCATGGTCGCCACCCCGAGTCATCTGCTCGGTCGCGCCAACAGCGCCGCCGGAGTCCTCGGCATGGGTGCGATGCCGCTCGCACCGCTCATCGCGGGCTTCGGGCTCGCGTGGATCGGGAGGGAGTGGACCATCCTGATCTGCGCCGCACTGTGCCTGATCTCGGTCGTGCTCGCCGTGAGCAACCGTGCGCTGCGGGCGCTCCCGGTCGAGTCAGGCTGGGCCGCGCACGCGAAACAGTACGAGAGGGTTTGACGCCGCGCGGCGGCGAGGCCCGACTCTTCCGGCCTAGAGAACGCCGGTCAGCGCCGCGATACCGGCGAGCAGGGAGACCAGGGCGAGCACGAGCGCGATCCCGATGAGCACCGCGTGCACCTTGAGGAACGTGGTGGCCCTGCCGTTCTCATCCCGCGCCCGCGGATCCTTGGCGACGCGCTTGTAGAACTGCGGCCAGACGAGAGCGTTGAAGACGGCATTGAGGAAGAGCACGACGGCGAGGGGGATCACCCCTCCACGCTATCGGCGTCACCTATGTGGGCGACCCACCGGGGAGCCGCGGGATTCTTGGATGCAGACATGTATCAGAAAGCCCTTGCCGCGCTCCTGGTAGGTGTGATCACAATGGGCTTCATGATCGACGGTGCACCCGGCACCGCTCACGATCCTGCCTCGGACGACGGGCGCGCACGCTGGGAGCGCGCCGCGGATCTGTTCGGTGCATGGCGCGAGAGCGACGGCCGCGCGATGGACGAGCTCGTACGGCTGATGACGCCCGTGCTCTGGCACGTCGTGCGCGCGTACGGGCTCGAACGCACGCTCGCCGAAGACGTCGTGCAGACCACGTGGCTGCAGCTCGTCCGCGGTCACGGGTCGATCAGCGATCCTCGCGCCGTGTCTGCCTGGCTCACGACCACCGCGCGCCGCGAGGCCTGGAAGGTCGCGAAGGCGCATGGCAAGGTCGACACGGCCGAAGCAGACGACCTCGACACGCTTCTTCCCGAGCAGGCCTCGGCTGAGGAGCACGCGGCGCTCGGCGACGAGAACCGTCGCCTGTGGTCGGCCGTGCGCCGCCTCAACGAACGCTGCCAGAAGCTACTGCGTGTGATCGCTTTCGAGGATCGCCCCGACTATGCACGCATCGCCAGCGACCTCGCCATGCCCATCGGAAGCATCGGCCCCACACGCAATCGGTGCCTCGCCAAGCTGCGCGCCCTGCTGGACGCGCCGCCGACAGCGCAGACAGGGGGACTCGCATGACCGAGCATGAGGATGCCCAGATGTTCGCCCGGCTCCGCTCCCTGTGGAGCGAGGTCGATCCGATGCCCGCCGGCCTGATCGATCGCATGGTCGCCGCGGTCGCCGCCGACGGCCTGAACCGCGAGTACGCGCTTCTGACCCTCGTGGAGGGACAGTTCGGCGCGGTGCGGGGCGAAGCGGATGCGCTCACCCTGCAGTTCAGCGACGGCTCCACGAGCATCCTGCTGCACGTGACGACCACCGCGTCCGGTCACCGCCGCGTCGACGGCTGGGTCGACACCGCTGCCGCGGAGATCGTGCTGACGCAGGGCGAGAAGACACGGTCGGTCTCGCCGGAGGAGACAGGACGCTTCGTGTTCGACGATGTGCCTCCCGGCCTCACACGCGTGAGCCTGACGACCGTGATCGGGGACGAGACGCGCACCCTCGCGACCCCGCAGTTCGAGCTGTGATCGCGGGCACCGCCCGTCGATGAGGACGCGGGGCGACCCGCACGGAGAGGATGACGCATGGATCAGCCCAAGGGATGGACCTGGCAGGACCGCGCGGAGGGATCGATCCGCCGGGGCACGGCACTCGACCCGAGCACGGAACCGGTGGACGGCATCCGCGCGTTTCCGACGGCGTACCTGCCGGAGCGGCTGCTGATCACCCGCGCCCTCGGCGACGAAGAGGCCTACGACCGCGAGGTGCGCACCCTGCGTGATGCAGCCGACACCTTCGGATGGCAGCTCGAGATCGAGGACGGCACCCGCTCGGCACTCGACGGCGAGCTGGTTCCGGGAGTCCCCGGCTTCCTGCGCGCACGGCTGCGCACCCCCGACGAACCGGTCCGCGGCGAATCGCCCGTCGCACCCGACGCCTGGCGCGTGCTCCA
This sequence comes from Microbacterium maritypicum MF109, assembly GCF_000455825.1. GTDB lineage: Bacteria > Actinomycetota > Actinomycetes > Actinomycetales > Microbacteriaceae > Microbacterium > Microbacterium maritypicum_A. The sequence goes on along the minus strand of NZ_ATAO01000195.1, from coordinate 83,580 downwards.
GCGCGCCCGCCGCATGTCCCGCTCCACGATGCCGCGCACGAGCCTCGACCACGTGCTGTCCATCGACCCGGTCGGGCTCAATCCGTTCACCCGGACGAACCCGTTCACCCGCACCAACCCGTTCACGCGCACCAACCCGGTGCGCGGCGCCGGAGGGGGCGCGGGCGGCAGCGACGACTACCTCGAGCCCGGACGCGGCGCGCGACAGCCCGTCACCTGGTTGGGCCCCGCTCCGGTGCGCGGGCCCGCACCGAAGCGCGGACGGCGGCCCGTCGTCGCGGTGCTCGACACCGGCTGCGGCGAACACGCCTGGCTGCCCGCCGACATCGTCACCCGCACGGTCGACCTCGACGGCGTGCCGGTGGGGCTGACCGACGACGCCGACCCGGAGCGCTACCCCGACCTGTACGGGCAGCTCGACGGCGAGATCGACGCGGTCGCCGGGCACGGCACATTCATCGCCGGGCTCGTCCGACAGGCGGCCCCGGATGCCGATATCCTCTCCATCCGGGTGGCCGGAGCCCTCGGAGTGGTCGACGAGAGCACCCTGCTCGAGACCGTCGCCCAGGTCGTGACGCTGCTCGCCCGCCACCGGGAGGATCCGAACACGGGCTTCCCGATCGATGTGCTGAACCTGTCGCTCAGCTACTACCACGAGACACCGACCGACGGACTCTTCAGCCTCACGCTGTACCAGCTGCTCGCCAAGGCGCGCGAGCTCGGATGCGTGGTGGTGTGTTCGGCCGGGAACGACGCGATCGACCGCCCTTCCTTCCCCGCGTCGCTCTGGCCCTGGCCTGGTGCCGACAATGGCATCCGCCCCGACAAGGACGCGCCGCTCGTCTCGGTCGGAGCTCTCAACCCGTCGGCGCAGTCGGTCGCCCTCTTCTCGAACATCGGCCCCTGGGTCCGGGTCTATGCACCGGGCGCGGCCGTGGTGAGCACGTCACCCGCGTTCGTGGGCGGCACCCAGGCGGTGACGAGGGCCGACGTCGACGGTCTCCGCCGCGAGACGATCGACCCCGACGACTATCGCGGCGGATTCGCGATCTGGAGCGGCACCTCCTTCTCCGCCCCGTACGTGGCCGCGCGCGTCGCCGCGCAGCTCGGCACCGTGCCGGTCGGCGGTGTCAGCCCCGGAGCCGCGGCGAAAGCCGTCGCCGCGGTGCTGAAGTCGCTTCCGGATCCCGTGGACTCCGCCTGATCGATCGCGCCTGATGCACCCGGCCTGATGTACCCCCGGGACGAGCCGTCCGTACCGATGCGGGCGGCCCGTCCTGGTGCGCGGGGTGCTCCGCGGAATCCGGGCTCTTCCCTTGCAGACCCGACGCACGGCATTCTGGAGGGATGCCCCTGTCCGCGATCGAGCTGCACCGGCGCGGCGTCGAAGCGGCGAACGCCCGACGATTCACGCAGGCACGACGCGCGCTCGACACGGCATCCACCCGCACCGACGACCCCGACCTCCGCGCGCGCATCGACGGCACGGTCGCCTACGTGCTCGCGCAGACCGGAGAGCCCGCGGCCGCCGAGCAGCTGTGCCGCGAGGCCCTCGGCCGAACGGGCCTCCGTGCGGAGACGATCACGGTGCTCAGCGGCCAGCTCGGCACACTTCTCATGCACGGCGGACGGCTGGCCGAGGCGGAAGTCGAACTGACCCGCGCCATCGACACGCTCACGGCGATCGGAGACGAGACCACCGAGCTCGCGAACTGTCTGATGAACCGTTCGGTGGTGCGGATGCAGCAGCGCGAGCTCGAGACCTGCGTCGAGGATCTGCGGCGCGCGGTGGCCGTGTACGAGGCGAACGACGATGACGAGCCCCTGGCCGAGGCGCGGCACAATCTCGGCTATGCGGCGCTGCTCGGGGGCGACCTCGTCACCGCGCTCACCCTAATGACCCGTTCCCGTCCGAAGCTCGCCGCGATCAGCGACCTCGCCGCGGCGATCAGCGACCTCGATCGGGCAGAGGTGCTGCGCGACGCGGGCCTCACGACCGAGGCCGAAGCGCTGCTCGCACAGGTCGCCGCCCAGTTCGGCGCGCAGCGGATGCGGCAAGCCAGGGGCGAGGCGGAATTCCACCTCGCCCGCTCGCTGCTGCGACATGATCCCGCCGCCGCAGAGCGGGCGGCCCGCACCGCCGCCCGACGTTTCACCGCACTCGGGAATCACGGGTGGGCGGCGCGTGCCGAAGCGGTGCGCCTCGAGGCGCAGCAGCGGGCGAAGCCGCACCGCCCCGTCGACGGCGACGATTTCGCGCGCACCGCGAAGGCGCTCGACCAGGGCGGCTTCCGCACCGAGGCGACAGGGCTCCGCCTGAGCGCTCGGCGTGACGGTTCCGGCCGGCTGCCGCGGCTGGACGATGCGGCCCCGACACCCCTGCGCCTGCGTGCACACGAGGTGCGCGCCGCTCGCGCCGCAGCCGCCGGTCGCGACCGCGATGCCCTCCGGGCAGCCGCCGATGGCCTCGATCTGCTCACCGCCTGGCAGCAGTCGTTCGGCGCTCTCGACCTGCAGGCGTCGGTCGCGATGCACGGCAGCGACCTGATGTTCGCTGGACTCGCCGCGGCCGCTCGACGGCGCGAACCCGCCCTCCTGTTCGAGTGGTCGGAGCGTGCGCGGCACCTCAGCCAGCAGGTCGCCCCCGTGCGCCCCCCGCACGACGAATCCCTCGCGGTCGATCTGGCGGAACTGCGCATGCTCCGTGCCGAGCTGGCCGGCGCCGACTGGACGACGGATGCGAGGGTGCGCGCCCTCCGTGATCGGGTGCGCGAACGACAGTGGGCGGCGACCGGCTCAGGCGGCACGCGCGAACGGCTCGGACTCACGGAGGCGATGGCGCTGCTCGATCCCGACCTTGCCGTCCTGTCATACGTGTTCACCGGCACCGATCTGCATGCGGTCGTGGTGACCGCCACCGGAGCGACCGTCGTCGATCTGTCCTGGTCGCGGGTGCAGTCGGCGCTCGACGGCCTCCGCGCCGACCTCGACATGGCCGCCCTGACCCGTGGCGGCCTGATGGGCGAGGTCACCGAAAGGGCGCTCGCCTCGCGCCTGGCGATCCTCGACGCCGAGCTCCTCGCGCCGCTGCTGCTCGCCGCGCCGTCCGCAGCACGACTGGCCATCACGGTACCCGGAGCGCTCGGTGGAGTTCCGTGGGCGATACTCTCCGGCATGTCGGGCACCCCGTTCACGCTCGCGACATCCGTCTCGCGCCTGCTGGCCGGCCCCTCCCGCACGATCACGCGGCCGGCCTCGGTCGGATTCGCCGCCGGTCCGCGTGTCGCTCGCGCCGGTGACGAGGTCGAACGGGCAGCGGCGGCCTGGCGACGCGCCGGGGTGGCACCGCAGACCCTGCTGACCGGGGAGGCGACGGTCGCCGCGGTCACCGAACTCGCCGCAGCCACCGATGTGTTGCACATCGCCGCGCACGGCAGGCACGCGGTGGACAACCCGCTGTTCTCCGGATTCGAGCTCGCCGACGGCATCCTCTTCGGCTATGACGTCGATCTCATTCCGCGGGTCCCGGCGACGGTGATCCTCTCGGCCTGTGAGCTCGGACGCTCGTCGGTGCGCTGGGGCGAGGAGGCATTGGGCATGACGCGGGTGTGGCTGCACGCCGGTGCCGACTGCGTGATCGCCGCCCCCGTCGCGGTCCCCGATGATGTGGCCGGCGATCTGCTCAGCGCTGTGCACACCGGTCTCTCCGCGGGTGCCGCACCGGCCGTCGCGCTCGCGAGGGCCGCGGTCGACACCGGCGTGAACGCGCCGTTCCAGTGTCATGGAAACGGATTCTGACTTTTCCTCCATTCGGTGTATCAGAACCGATGCCGCACGCTCCTGTTCTTCGGAAGGTGCCATGCGAAGGGCCTCGAAGGGTGAGGCGCGAGGGAGGCGCAGTCGGATCTGGGGATCAGGCGCACTGGGGAGCGCGAGTACGACACGGACACCATCTGCTCGGGGGCGTCGCGGCATGCAGCCGCGACACCCTCAGAGGGCCTCGACGATCTGGGGACGTCGGGGCCCTTGGGGTGTCCGACGCCGTCCGGGCTCAGGCGACCAGCACCGCGTATCCGGCCGCGCGGAGGGCGGCGAGCACCTCGGGATCCGCTCCGGCGTCCGTGATGACGGTCGGGAAGAGGTCGACGCCGCCGACCGTCGAGAACGCCTCCACGCCGAGCTTGCTGCCGTCGGTCACCACGACCGCACGCCGGGCCCGCTCGGCCATCATCCGGTTCACCGCGGCTTCGCGCTCGTCCTGCGTGGTCGCACCGGCGACGGCGTCCATCCCGTTCACGCCGATGAAGGCGATGTCGAGCCGCACCCCGCGCAGCAGCTGCTCCACGAACGGACCGACCAGTTCGTAACTGCGCGAGTGGATGACGCCGCCGGTGACGACGACCTTGATGTCGGGGCGGGTGGCGAGCTGGGCGGCGATGTTCACGGCGTTGGTGACGACCGTGATGCCGCCGTTGCCCGAGAGATCGTCGCGCGCGGCGAGCGCTGCGGCGATGGCGGTCGTGGTGGTTCCGCCCGAGAGGCCGACGACCATGCCGGGGGCGACCAGGCCGGCCGCGGTCTGCGCGATGCTCGCCTTCTCGTGCGTGCGCAGGTGGCTCTTGTAGCGGATGGGCAGCTCATAGGCGACGGTCTGCGCCACCGCACCGCCATGGGTGCGGGTGAGCAGTCGCTGCTCGGCGAGGGTGTCGAGGTCTCGGCGTGTGGTCGCCGACGAGGCCTCGAACCGTTCGACCAGCTCTTCGACCGTCACCTCGCCCTTCGCGGCCAGGAGGTCGAGGATCGCGTTCAGCCGAGCCGCCCGCTTCATCAGGCGACCGATTCCGCCGGCCGCAGCGCGAACAGCCGCAGCATCCGCGCCGCTTCACCGGCGAGGGCGTCGCGGGCGGGGGCGAGGTACTTGCGGGAGTCGACGAGACGCTCATCGGCGTCGAGCTTCTCGCGCACCGCCCGCGTGAAGAACCCGTTCAGGTGCGTGGAGACGTTGATCTTCGTCATGCCCGCCCGCACGGCGTCGGCGATCACGGCATCCGCGACGCCGGAAGACCCGTGCAGCACCAGCGGCACCGGCAGGGCCTCGTGCAGTCGTGCGATCAGGTCGAGGTCGAGGGACGCCGTGCGGTCGGTCATCGCGTGCGAGGAACCCACCGCGACCGCGAGCGCATCGACGCCGGTGGCCGCGACGAACGCACGCGCCTCGTCGGGGTCGGTGCGCACACCCGGAGCGTGCGCCCCGTCCTTGCCCCCCACCTCGCCGAGCTCTCCCTCGACGTAGACCCCCGCCTCGTGAGCACGGGCGGCGACCTCCGCCGTGAGAGCCACGTTGTCGTCGTAGGGCAGGGCGCCGCCGTCGAACATGACGGAGCCGAAGCCCAGCGCGATGGCCTCGTCGACCAGTTCGGGCCGCTCGGCGTGATCGAGGTGCACAGCCACGGGTGTCTGCGCGCGCCTGGCCACCGCGAGCGTGGCGAGCGCAATGGGCTCGAGCCCGCCGTGGTAGTCGGCACAGTTCTGCGAGATCTGCAGGATGACGGGCAGCTGCGCGAGGGCGGCGGCCCGCACCAGCCCCTCGGCGGTCTCGAGGTGGATCACGTTGAAGGCGCCGATGCCGGTGCCTTCGGCGGCAGCGGCGGAGACGAGGTCGCGAGCGGAGACGAGGGTCACGAAGGGTCCTTCCGGAACGATTCAGGATGGGGATGCGAGATGCGGAGCTGTTGTTCGAGCTCCGTCCAGCGCGACGAGATGTCGCCGGCCAGCGGGGTCAGCACCGCGGCGGCGGACCAGGCGGTGGCCCGGCGAAGGATCTGCTCGGGATCGCGCACCCCCTCGGCGTACAGCACGGCGCAGGCGGCGACCCCGGCATCACCGGCGCCCGTCGGGTTGCCCGCGAGGGGTTCGTCGAGGCGAGCGTGCACGAGTGCGGATGCCGTGACCGCGAGCATGCCCTCGGCCCCCAGCGAGAGCAGCACGAGTTCGGTGCCCCGGGCGATCAGCGATCGGGCCCCTTCGACAGGGTCGGCGATGCCTGTGGCCTCGACCAGCTCGGCCGCGTTGGGCTTGAGCACTGTGGCTCCGGCCTCCGCCGCGCGCAGCAGAGCGGGTCCGGAGGTGTCGACGATCACCGGCACTCCGGCGTCCTTCCCCACCGCGATGAGCATGGGGAGCAACGACTCCGGCGCGCCAGGCGGCACACTGCCGGACACGACCAGCACTCGCGCACCCGACAACCGTTCGACGACCTCGGCGAGCAGCGCCGCCCATTCGGCATCGGTCGGATTCGCACCCCGCTCGTTGATGATCGTGGTGTCGCCGAGCGCCTCATCGACCACCGCGATGCTGCGGCGGGTCTCCGCGGCGACCGCCACCAGCGCGTTCGGCACACCGCTCGTGCGCAGCTCCGCGGCGAACTCCTCGCCGACCCGACCGCCCACGGTGGTGACCGCGAGCACGTCCGCACCCTCGGCGTGCGCCACCCGCGCGACGTTGAGTCCTTTGCCGCCGGCACGAGCGGCCCCGGCATCCGCCCGGTGCGTTCCGCCCTCGACGAGCCGATCGACGCGCCAGGTGAGGTCGAGGGCGGGGTTCGGAGTGACGGTGAGGATCATGTGAGCTCCCGTGCGCGGAGAGCGGCGCCCAGCAGCCCTGCGTTGCCGGAGAGCTCGGCGGGGACCAGCGCCGGGATGCGATGGAAGCTGAGCCGGGCGGCCAGGCGCGTGCGCAGCTCATCGAACAGGGCGCCGCCGGCGCGGGAGAGCCCGCCGCCGATGACCACTGCTTCCGGCGCCACGACGGCGGTGAGCTGAGCCAGAGACATCGTGAGCGCGTCGAGCGCGGAGTTCCAGATCTCCGCGGCCACCTCGTCGCCGGCCGCCGCGCGGGCGATCACGTCCTTCGCTCCGTCCGGAGCGATCCCGGTCGCCTCGCGATACCGCCGGGCGATGGCACCGGCCGAGGCGACGGCTTCGAGGCAACCGCGTGCGCCGCACGCGCAGATCGGCCCGTCCGCGATCGGGGAGTGCCCGATCTCACCCGCGTAACCGCCGGCGGTGTACGGGACGCCCCCGACCAGCAGCGCACCGGCGATTCCCGTGCCGATCACGAGCACCACCGAATCGGCGTAGTCGCGCGCGCCACCGAGTCGGCGTTCCGCCCAGCTGGCGGCACGGACATCGTGGTCGAAGGCCACGGGCAGCCCGAGGCGTTCAGCGGCGAGGTCGCGCAAGGGCGAGTCGTGCCAGCCGAGGTTGCTCGCGAAGACGCCCAAGCCGGCATCCGCATCGACGATCCCGGGCACGACGAGTCCCACCGCCTGCGGCACGACAGAGGGGTGCGCGGCGCGGAGCTCCTCGGCCAGCACCTCGAGACGCTCGAGCAGCACCTGCGTGCGGTCGCCCTCGGCGATCGGCGTGGGCGTGCGGCGCAGTCCGAGGGCGGTGCCGTCGGCGTCGAACAGGGCCGACTTGATGTCGGTGCCGCCCACGTCGAACGCCAGCACGGGGGCACCGACGCCGAGCGTGCGCACGGCGGCGAGCTTCTCACCGGTCGCGTCTCGCTCGACGTCGGGAACGGCATCCGTCCCGTCAGCTCGGGTCATGGTCAGCTCCGGCGGCGGGTTGCGTCATGCATCCAGGATGACGGATCGCGTGAGGTTGCGGGGCTGGTCGGGGTCGAGGCCGCGGGCGACGGCGCGGTCGAGCGCGGTGCGGTGCAGGCGCACGAGGTCGGCGAGCGGGTCGATCGACCGCTGCTCGAAGCGGGCGCCGGTGGCCTCGACCTGCGCAGCGAGTCCCTCGGGAGCCTCGCCGAACTGCCAGGTGACGCGGCCAGGGGCCGCGATCGCGATCGGACCGTGCCGGTAGTCCATCGAGGGGTACGCCTCGGTCCACGACTGCGAGGACTCGCGCAGCTTCAGCGCGGCCTCGTGGGCGAGGCCGATCGTCCATCCGCGTCCGAGGAACGTGTACTGCTCCGCGTCGCGCAGCTCGTCGTCGCCGTCCTCGGCGAGCACGGCCTCGGCATCGGCGATGGCGCCGGAGAGGTCTTCGCCGAGCGACGCCCGGAAGAGCGCCAGCGCGGTGGTCGCGAATCGCGTCTGCACGACCGACTGCTCATCGGCGAACGGGAGCAGCACAGCCTCGTCGGCGAGCGAGACGAGCGGCGAATCAGGATCGCCGATCACTCCGATGGTCGGGATGCGCCCCTTGATGCGGTCGACGAGCTCGAGCACCTCGCTCGTGGTCCCGGAACGGGTGAGGGCGACGACGGCGTCGTATCCGCGGTCGAGGAAGGCCTCGGACGCCGCGTAGGCGTCGGTCTCACCCTGACCGGCGGACTCGCGCAACGCGGCGTACGACTGCGCCATGAACCACGACGTGCCGCATCCGACGACGGCGATGCGGGCTCCCGATGCGGGGAGCAGTGCCTGCTCGGCCTTCAGATCGGCCGCCCGCGCCCACATCTCCGGCTGGGAATTGAGTTCTTCGCGCATGTGTGCGCCGGGCAGCGATTCGGACATCGAGGTGCCTTTCTGGCGATAAGTTGCAGACTTGTGATCGTTTGAAGCCTAATTCGATCATAGTATGGCGTCGAATCACAACACCAACAGCTTTACCTTGATTTGTTTGTTCTCCTGACAAATAATCAGACGAGTTCCACCCTCGACGTCGACCCCGGCCGAAGTCGAGAGCCCCGAGCCCCGGCTTGAACGATCGTGGCTGCCTCACGGCGAAACGATCACCCACGCACTGTCGCGTGATGTGCTTGCGACTGTGCACCACACCCCCTCCCGAAGCGGCCCTGCCGCCGAGGGTTCGGACATCACAGTGAGGAATGCAATACACATGAAGAAGTCACTGCGGTTCGGCGCCGCCGCCATTGCGGCCGTCGCCACGCTCTCGCTCGCTTCGTGCGGGTTCGGCGGTTCGTCCGGCGACAGCGGAGGCGGGGACGGCTCGACCACCCTCGACCTCCTCGTCCCCAGCTACTCCGACGGCACCAAGGCCAACTGGGAGACGGTGATCGACGGGTTCGAGAAGGCCAACCCCGACATCAAGGTCAAGCTCGAGGTGCAGTCGTGGGACAACCTCGAGAAGGTCGTCTCCACCAAGATCCAGGCCGGCGAGGCACCGGACATCTACAACGGCGGACCCTTCGCGGGCTTCGTCGGCGATGAGCTGCTCTACCCGACGAAGGACGTCGTCTCCGACGACACCTACTCCGACTTCCAGGAGTCGTTCCTCAAGAACGCCGAGGTCGACGGGACCGCCTACGCGCTGCCGATGATCGCCTCGGCGCGCGCCCTGTTCGTCAACAACGCGCTGCTCGACCAGGCCGGCGTCGAGGCGCCGACCAACTGGGATGAGCTGCTGGATGCCGCCACCAAGGTGTCCGCACTCGGCGGCGGTGTCGCCGGCTACGGCATGCCGCTCGGATCGGAAGAGGCACAGGCAGAAGCGGCCGTGTGGCTGTGGGGCGGCGGCGGATCGTTCGGCGATGCCTCCGAGATCACGATCGACACCCCGGAGAACCTCCCCGGCGCCGAGCAGATCAAGAAGATGATCGACGCCGGTGCGACGCAGGCCGACCCGGGTTCCACGCAGCGCTCCCCCTTGATGGACATCTTCATCCAGGGCAAGATCGGCATGCAGGTCGGCCTCCCGCCGACGGTCGGCCAGATCAAGGAGAACAACCCCGACCTGGACTACTCCATCGTTCCGATCCCGACGAAGGACGGCTCGCCCTTCACCCTCGGCGTCATGGACCAGCTGATGGCGTTCCAGAACGATGGTGACAAGCAGGAGGCGATCACCAAGTTCTTCGACTACTACTACTCCGCCGACGTCTACGTGCCGTGGGTGCAGGCCGAGGGCTTCCTACCGGTCACCAAGTCCGGCGCCGAGCAGCTCTCCGGCGAAGAGGCACTCAAGCCGTTCCTCGACGTGCTGCCCGACGCGCAGTTCTACCCGTCGACGAACCCGAAGTGGTCCGCTGCCGACGGTGCGTTCAAGTCGCTGTTCGGTCAGATCCAGTCGAAGCCGGCACAGGACGTGCTGACCGAGATCCAGGCACAGGTCGACGCGGGCTGAGCCCGCTGATCGGAGAGGTTCGGGTACCCGAATGAGCCAGAAGACAGAGTCCTCGAACCTCGCGGGGGCGGCGAAGAGCCGCCCCCGCACTCCGAAGTCCCCGGATGCCACGCGTGGCAGGCCGGGCGGAAAGGATCTTCTCCAAGCGCTGCCGTGGATCGCACCGGCACTGCTGCTCATCATCGGCGTCGTGCTGTTCCCCGCCGGGGTGATGTTCTTCAACTCGACGCGTGACATCTCCCTGTCGGGCCTCGACAAGGGGTCCGTGGGCTTCGACAACTTCGTCACGGTCTTCACGTTCACCGAGTTCTGGCCGATCTTCTTCCGCACGATCGTGTGGGTGGTCGCGGTCGTGACCCTCACGGTCGTGATCTCGCTCGGTCTGGCGCAGATCCTGAACAAGGCCTTCCCCGGGCGCCAGCTCGTGCGCATGGCCGTGATCGTGCCGTGGGCCGCATCCGTCGTGATGACGACCATGGTGTTCTACTACAGCCTCGAGCCGTACTTCGGCATCTTCAACAAGTTCCTCTACGACATCGGGCTCTCCGATGACGCGGTGGGCTACGGCTGGACGAAGAACCCCGCGACGGCCTTCACCTGGTCGATCGTGATCGCGATCTTCGTGTCGCTCCCCTTCACGACCTACACGATCCTCGCCGGACTCCAGTCGGTCCCGGCCGACGCGATCGAGGCGGCGAAGATGGACGGCGCCGGCCCTGCCCGCACCTACTGGTCGATCGTGCTGCCGCAGCTGCGCAGCGCTCTGGCCGTGGCCATCCTCATCAACATCATCAACGTCTTCAACTCGCTGCCGATCCTGAAGGTGATGACCGGGTCGATCCCCGGCTACGGCGCCGACACGATCATGACCCTGATCTTCAAATACATCGAGCTGCAGAAGAAGGTCGATGTCGCGAGTGCCCTGTCGGTGGTCGCGTTCCTCATCGTCATCGTGATCGTCGCGGCGTACGTGAAGATCGTCAAGCCCATGAAGGAGGTCTGATCATGACCATGACCGAGACCGAGCTCGTGACCACCGCCGGAGGCCGCGGTCGTCGCACGCCGCCGACACCCGGCCGCAAGCGCCGCTACACCGAAGACCAGGTCACGCTGCCCCGGGTGATCCTGCGCACCGTCGCCGGTCTCCTGGTGCTCGCCATCTTCGTGCTGCCCTACCTGATCATGTTCTTCGGCTCGGTGAAGACCAAGTCGCAGATCCGGTCGGTCGATCCGACCTACCTCCCGATCGAGTGGCACTGGGAGAACTACATCTCGATGTGGTCCACCCCCGAGACGCCCCTGCCGTACAACCTGATCTCGACCATCGTCATCGCCGTGTTCGCGACGCTGCTGGTCCTGCTGGTCTCGCTTCCGGCGGCGTACTACACGGCGCGCTTCAAGTTCCCCGGCCGCATGGTGTTCCTGTTCCTGGTCATCGTCACGCAGATGCTGCAGCCGGCCGTGCTCACCTCAGGTCTGTTCCGCCAGTTCACCGTGCTCGGGCTCGGCGACACCTGGATCGCGATGATCTTCATCAACGCGGCCTTCAACCTGTCGTTCGCGGTGTGGATCATGCACTCGTTCTTCGCCGGCATCCCCAAGGAGGTCGACGAGGCCGCCCAGATCGACGGCGCCGGGCGCTTCACCGTGCTGTTCAAGATCAACCTGCCGCTCGTGTGGCCGGGCATCGTCACGGCGATCGTGTTCACCTTCGTCGCCTGCTGGAACGAGTTCGCGGCGTCGCTCGTGATCCTGTCGACCGACAAGAACCAGCCGTTGTCGGTCGCTCTGACCAAGTTCGTCGGTCAGTACGAGACGAGCTGGCAGTACGTGTTCGGCGTCTCGATCGTCGCGATCCTGCCCGTGGTCATCCTGTTCATGCTCATCGAGAAGCGTCTCGTCGGCGGCTTGACGGCGGGCAGCGTCAAGTAGCCCTCCGCATCCGCGCGTCGACATCCGCTTGACGACATCCGCCCGATGGGAGCACCCGTCGGGCGGATGTGCGTCTGCCGGTCAGGAGCGCGACGTCGATGCCGCGCGCAGCTGCTCGGGATTCCAGCGCACGCCGAGCGCCGACGTCAGTGCGGCCTGGGCGGCTCCGGCGGCGAGCGACACACGAGGATCGGCGTAGCGCACCGGAACCTGCGCCGTGCCGCGGGCGGGGTACTCGGTCTCACGGCGCACGCGATCGAGGAAGCGCGGTCCGAGCTCGGTTGCCGGGCCGCCGATGACGACCTCGATCGGGTCGAGCAGCGCGCCGATGAGCTTGACGGCTCTGGCCAGCGCGCGAGCCCCCTCATCGAGTTGCTCCTCGTCGGCCTGAGCCGCGAGCGCGCGGATCTCCGGGGCATCCATGGCGTCGGAGAAGTCGTCGCCGAGCATCGCCCCGAGAGCGGCGGCCGATTCCAGGCAGCCGCGCTGCCCGCATCGGCAGGCGCGCGCGGCGTCGCCGAACACGACCTGCACATGTCCGATCTCACCCGCGCGGTCTCGGGGGCCGGGAGCCAGCTCGCCGTCGAGCGTGACGGCCGCGCCGACACCGCCGCCGAGATGGATGAAGAGGCGGTAGCCGGACGGCGACTCCTCCATACCCGCCTCGGCGATGGCTTCGGCGTCGACGTCGTTGATCAGCAGCACGGGCGCTCCCAGCACACGCTCGAACCGGTCGGCGAGGGGGACGTTCTGCCATTTGAGCTGCACGCTCTCGAGCACCGACCGCCCATCGGTCGTGCCCGGCAGCTGCACGCCGGCGGCGAGGAGCCGTCCGCCGAACTCCTCCGCCACGGCCGACACCGCCTCGTCGAGGGTGCGGTCGCGGTTCTCGGCGGTGTAGCTCACGCGACGGAGGTCGACCTCGGTGCCGTCGAGCGCCACGAGAGCGATGTCGGCGTGCAGGGGCTGGATCACCAGCACCAGGATCAGGTGATGGTCCGCATCGACGCTCAGAGTGGTCGCCCGTTTGCCACCGGTGCTCGCCGCCTGCTCCCCTTCGACGATCAGCCGGTTCTCGATGAGTTCGGCGACCAGCGATGACGCGGTGGCGGCGGTCAGCCCGGTCGACCTCGCGATGCCCGCGCGCGTCTGCGTGCCCGGATTCCGGAAGACCAGCTGCAGAGCCCGGCGCAGGTTCGCACGCCGAACAGACGCCTGGGTGTCGAGGCCGTCATCCGTGCTGAGCATGTGTTCCCGTTCCGACGCTCGCCCGTCGCGAGCTGTTGACAGATCGTGGCGCGATCCGTAGTCTCTCCCTAAGTTTATTCATTGAACTTAGTTGGTCAATGAATCTCACAAAGCTCCGGACGGGCGAGTGCTGCACACACCGTCGCCCGTCCGGCTCCTCCTCAGCGGCTCTCGGCCGCTTCGGTGTGGTGACGGATGACCTCTGCCACCACGAAGTTGAACCACTTCTCCGCGAACTCCGGGTCGAGGTGCGCCTCCTCGGCGAGAGCACGCAGCCGGGCGACCTGCTGTTCCTCCCGATTCGGGTCCGATGCCGGCATCTCATGCTCCGCTTTCAGATGCCCGACCTGCTGAGTCGCGCGGAAGCGCTCGGCCAGCATGAAGATCAGTGCGGCGTCGATGTTGTCGATGGTGGCGCGAAGCCGGAGCAGTTCGGCCTTCGGGTCCTCGGCGGCGGTCATGCCCCTACTCTAGAGCCGCGTGACATCCTGGTTTCGATCCATGGCACCGCTATCGTGAGCACATGAGCAACGAAGAGCCGCCGGAATCCGCGCCCCACGCCGACGACGCATCCGCCGCGACTCCCGCCGCGCCGGCGACCGGCCGTCGCAAGGCCGCACCCGCATCCGTGCCGGCCGTCGCAGACGCCCCGATCCCGGTCGTGATCGAGCCGACGACGCCGAGCCGTTCGTTCTGGACGCGCATCGACCGCCCGTTCGTGTTCGGCTTCCTCGTGACGCTGGGTGGACTCGGGGCGATCGTGATCGGCCTCGCGCTGTCGAACCTGTCGACCGTGCTCATCTACATCGCCCTCGCCCTGTTCGGTGCGCTCGGACTCGACCCCGCCGTACGGTTCCTGGAACGCCGTGGACTCTCGCGTGTGATCTCGGTGGTCATCACGATCCTCGCACTCATCGTGGTGTTCGCCCTCGTGCTCTGGATGATCGTTCCCGTCGTGATCGATCAGATCGTGAGCTTCGTGCAGTCCGTGCCCGGCATGATCAAGGACTTCACGCACAGCGACATCTACGCGACCCTCGAAGCCCAGTTCGGTGACCAGTTCCAAGAACTGGTCGCCCAGGTGCAGTCCTTCCTCACCGACTTCGGCAACCTCGCGACGATCGGCGGCGGCGCCCTGGCCGTGGGCGCTTCGATCGCCACCAGCATCTCCGGAGCCATCGTCGTGCTCGTGCTGACGCTGTACTTCCTCGCGTCGCTGCCGTCGATGAAGCAGGGTCTGCTGCGTCTCGCCCCCGCCCGCGACCGCGCTCGTGCCGGCGACATCACCGACCAGATCACCGACTCGGTCGGCGGCTACGTGATGGGCATGGTCGTGCTCGCGTTCTGCAACGCGACGCTCGCGTTCCTGCTCTACCTCTTCCTCGGGTTGCCGTTCCCCCCGCTGATGGCGGCCATCGCCTTCTGCATCACGTTGATCCCGCTGGTCGGCTCGGTGCTGTTCTGGATCCTCGGCACCTGCCTGGCGCTGTTCACCAACCCGATCGCCGCCCTGATCTTCGCGGCGATCTACCTCGTCTACATGCAGATCGAGGCCTACGTGATCACCCCACGCGTCATGAACAAGGCGGTCTCGGTGCCGGGTTCTCTCGTCGTGATCGGTGCTCTCGCCGGCGGCACACTGCTCGGTCTGCTCGGGGCGCTGGTCGCCGTGCCGGTGACCGCGTCGATCCTCATCATCATCAAACAGGTTCTCGTCCCGAAGCAGGATGCCCGGATCTGACCCACCCGCCACGCAGAAGCGCCCGGACCCTCAGGGGGCCCGGGCGCTTCTGCGTGATGACGACTCAGCTGAGCTTGTTGTCTGCCAGCCACTTCTTGGCGATGTCCTCCGCCGACTTCTGGTCGACCGTGCTCTGCACGTTCAGCCCCACGAGCTCCTCGGCGGTGAGCTTCTTGCTGACCGCGTTGATCACGTCGGCGATCTCGTCGGCGACGTCGCTCGAGACGATCGGCACGACGTTCGAGGCCAGGATGATGTTCTCCGGGTCTTCGAGCGCGACGATGTCTTCGGTCTGGAAGGCCGGGTCTGCCGAGTAGATGTCGGCGACCTGGATCTCGCCGGCGAGCAGCGACTCGAGCGTGGTCGGGCCGGTGGCCGAGAAGCCGAGATCGACGCCGTAGACCTCCTTGGCCGCAGCCGGACCGTACGGACGCTGCTCGAACTCGGGCGCGGCACCGATCGTGACCGGGGTCGTGACCTTCGAGAGGTCGCCGATCGTGGTGAGGCCGTTCTCTTCGGCGAAGCTCTTCAGCACCGTGTAGGTGTCCTGGTCAGAGGCCTCGGCGTAGTCCAGAGCGGTCAGGCCCTTGGGCAGAGCTTCCTTCAGAGCGGCGTAGACGTCTTCCGGGCTGGTGGCGGTCGCGTCCTTGTCGAGGTACTCGAGCAGGTTGCCGGTGTACTCCGGGAACAGGTCGATCGCGCCGGACTCGACATCGGGCATGTAGGCGTCGCGCTGTCCGATGTTGAACTGGCGGTCGACCTTGATGTCGGCACCCTCGAGAGCCTGGGCGTAGATCTCGGCGATGATCTCGTTCGAGTAATACGCCTGCGAGCCGATGACGATCGTGTCGCCGCCGGAGCTCGAGCCTTCGCTCGGGGCGTCGAGCGGGTTGCTGTTCGCGCAGCCGCCGAGGACGAGCACCGCGGCGAGCGCGGCACCACCGGCAAGGGCGAGTCGTGACTTACGTGCTGTGAACATGAGGACTTCCTCTTCTCTGGGACAACGGGGTTGGTGCTGTGGGACGGTGTGAGGGCTGTGGGATGAGTCGAATGATGGGCGTCAGGCGGTGGCCGGTGCCGGCGAGGCAGCGGCCGCGCGCGAGCGACGTGTGGTGGTCGGTGCGCGCACCCCCGCGGGGACGGCGGCGTGCTGGAGCAGGGCGAAGATCAGGTCGACGACCAGGGCGAGCACCGCGACGAGGATCGCCCCTCCGAGCACCTGGTCGAACTTGCGCAGCGGAATGCCCTGGATGATCGGCCAGCCGAGTCCGCCGAGGTTCACGTATGCGGCGATCGTGACCGTGGCGATCACCTGCAAGAGCGCCGCGCGGATGCCGCCGACGAGCAGCGGGAGACCGAGCGGGACCTCGACCTTCCAGAACACCTGCCACTCGGTCATGCCCATCGAACGCGCGGAGTCGAGCACGCGACGGTCGATGGCTTCGAGGCCGGTGTAGGCGCCGGCGAGGAGCGAGGGGATCGCGAGGAGCACGAACGTGATGATCGCGGCCTCGGGAACGCGGAGCACGCCCAGGATCAGCACGAGCAGCACCATGAGACCGAAAGACGGGATGGCACGTGCCGCGCCGGAGACCGCGACCGCGATCTCACGGCCTTTGCCGGTGTGACCGATGAGCCACCCCAGGGGAATCGCGATGATGCCGGCGATGAGCACCGAGATCAGCGTGTAGTACATGTGCTGGCCGAACAGGATGGGCAGGGAGTACGGCCCCTCCCAGCGGTCAGGGGAGAAGAGCCAGGCGAAGGCGTCGGTGAACACGTTCATGCGGCGGTCCTCAGGGTGGCGGCCTGTCGTGCGGCCGACGGTGTCTTCGCCGCGCGCGTCCACGGCATCAGTGCGCGACCCAGGAGAAGGAGCAGCAGGTCGATCACGAGCGCGATCACGACCACCGCGATGACGCCGGCGAACACCTCGGCGAGGATGCGACGCTGCAGGCCGTTGGTGAACAGGTAACCGAGGTTGTTCACCCCGACCAGGATGCCGACCGTGGCGAGGGAGATGGTGCTGACGGCTGCCACGCGGAGACCGGCGAGCACGACGGGACCGGCGAGCGGGAAGTCGACGGTCCAGAACCGGCGGAAGCCGCCGTAACCCATCGCGGTCGCGGATTGCCGGATGGCGGGGTCGACCGAGTCGAGGCCGTCGGATACCGCGCGCACCAGGATCGCGACCGCGTAGATCGTGAGGCCGATGATGAGGTTCACGGGGCTGCGGGCGGGATATCCGGCGACGGACGGGAGCAGGATCAGCAGCGCGAGCGAGGGGATCGTGTAGAGGAGTCCGGTGAGAACGATGACCGGCCCCTTCACCAGCTGATAACGCCATGCGACCCACCCCAGCGGCAGCGACAGCACGAAGCCGAGCACGATGGCGATCGCGCTCTGCTGCAGGTGGATCCCGGTCAGCTCGAGGATGAGGCCGAGATTGTCGCCGATCCAGTTCACGGAGCGCCCTTCGTCGCGCTCTCCTCGCTCAGAAGCGCGTCGGTCACGGCATCAGGAACATCGATGATCGCCCCCTGGGTGCGACCCTCGCCGTCGACCACCACGGTGCCGTGCGGCGTCTGCTTGAGGTGCAGAGCACGGCGTCCGCGTTCGGCGCCGATGAACGCCGAGACGAAGTCGTCCGCAGGGTTCTCGATGATCTCGCTGGGGCTGCCGACCTGCACGATTCGCGCACCCTTGTCGAGGATGACGACCTGGTCGCCGAGCAGGAACGCCTCGTCGATGTCGTGCGTGACGAACACGACCGTCTTGTCGAGCTCGCGCTGCAGCCGCAGGGTCTCCTGCTGCAGGTCGGCCCGCACGATGGGGTCGACCGCACCGAAGGGCTCGTCCATGAGCAGGATGTTCGGGTCGGCGGCAAGACCGCGGGCCACACCGACGCGCTGCTGCTGACCGCCGGACAACTGGCTCGGGTACCGCTCGGCGAGTGCCTGGTCGAGACCGACCGTGTCGAGCAGTTCCCGTGCGCGCTTATGGGCGGCAGCCTTCTTCACGCCGGTCAGGCGCAGCACCGTAGCCACGTTGTCGATGACCGTGAAGTGCGGCATGAGACCGGAGTTCTGCATCACGTAGCCGATGCGTCGACGCAGGGCCACCGGGTCACCCTGGAGCACGCTCTCGCCGTCGATCTCGACCTCGCCGGAAGTCGGCTCGACCATGCGGTTGATCATGCGGAGCAGAGTGGTCTTACCGCAGCCGGACGAGCCGACGAACACCGTGGTCTTGCGCGAGGGCAACACGAGGCTGAAGTCATTGACGGCGAGGGCGCCGCCGGGGAAGCGCTTGGTGACGTTGCGGAACTCGATCATGGGCTGGTCTCCAGTCGGTCGATCGATGTGTGAGCGGACGAGTCTAGGCTCTTCTGATGGCTACGGGGCTCTTCAGATGGCTACGGGCCGACCTCGACACGGGGATCGAACGCCACGAACCCGGAGAAGTCCTTGCCGACGCGGTCGAATGCCGAGGGGTAGGGGTTCGGGTACGACCAGGCGTAGTCGGTGTGGAGCTCGCCCTCGGTCTGCACCGAGTAGTACTGAGCGGCCCCCTTCCACGGACAGGTGTAGGGCGTGGGGCTCTCGACGAGCACTCCGGGCGTGATGGACGCCGGTGGGAAGTACCAGTTCCCCTCGATGCGGGCGAGATCACTCTCGTCGGCTTCGGCGATGACGGTTCCTGCGAGTACAGCCTTCATGGTCCTGCCTCCTCGGATGTGGGTATGAGCGTATAAGACGGTGCGGACATCGGGGGTGAGGGTTGCGCCGCGGCCGTCAATATGAGAAACAATCCGGATCCTGTTCGATGCGATCGGAAGAACGGATTGCCACGGACGGCGGGATCAGACCCCGATGCGGGTCACGCCCCAGTGTCGATCAGGCGGAGTCGCGACCGTACCCCTCGAGCAGTCGCAGCCAGATCTCGCTGATCGTGGGGTACGACGGCACCGCATGCCAGAGGCGGGCGATCGGCACCTCTCCAACGACCGCCACGGTCGCCGCGTGCACCAGTTCCGCCACCTCAGGACCGACGAACGTCGCACCGATCACGACGTCGCGGTCGGTGTCGACCACGAGCCGCGCCTGGCCTTCGAAGCCGTCTTCGTAGAGGCTCGCGCCGGCGACCCAGCCCAGGTCGTAGTCGACGGCCTTCACCGCGATACCGGCCTTGACCGCCTGGCCCTCGGTGAGCCCGACGGAGCCGACCTCGGGGATCGAGAACGTGACCTGCGGGACAGCGGCCTGGTCGGCCGTGGCGACGTGACGGCCCCACGGGGCATCGTCGACATCTTCGCCCTGGGCGCGGGCGACGATCACATCGCCGGCAGCGCGCGCCTGGTACTTGCCCTGGTGGGTGAGGAGCACGCGCCCGTTGACGTCGCCGACCGCATAGAGCCAGTCGGATCCGGGGACGCGGAGCGTGTCGTCCGTCTCGATCCAGCGACCGGGTTCCAGTCCCACGACGTCGAGGCCGATGTCACCGCTTCGGGGCGAGCGACCCGTCGCGGCCAGCACCTCGGTCGCGGTGATCTCCTCGCCGCCGTCGAGGGTGATGGTCACGCCGTCCGCGCCGCGGCGCACGGATGTGGTGCCCGTGCCGGTGCGCACGTCGACGCCGAGTTCCTTGAGGCCTGCGGCGACGCGCTCGCCCGCGAAGGGCTCCATCCCGCCGAGCAGGCCGCTGCGGGCGATCACGGTGACCTTCGAGCCGAGTGCGGCATAGGCAGTCGCCATCTCGACGGCCACGACGCCTCCGCCGATGACGGCCAGGCTCTCGGGCAGCTCTTCTGCGCTCGTCGCCTCGCGGCTGGTCCACGGGGTGGCCCCGCGGAGTCCGTCGATGGGCGGGATGACGGCATCCGATCCGGTGCTGATCGCGACAGCGTGCCGGGCCGTGAGCACGCGCTCGGCGCCGTCGGCATCGGTCACGGTCACCTCGCGTTCGCCCGTGATGCGGCCGTGGCCGCGGGCCAGGTCGATGCCGGCCGACTCGAGCCACTTGACCTGACCGTCGTCCGACCAGTTGCTGGTGAACGAGTCGCGGCGGTCGAACACGGCGCGCACATCGAGCTTTCCGGTCACCGCCTGCGAAGACCCACCCACGTGCTGAGCTGCCCTGAGCGCCTGCGCCGAACGCAGCAGCGCCTTCGACGGCATGCACGCCCAGTAGGAACACTCGCCTCCGACAAGCTCGCTCTCCACGATGATCGCGGTGAGTCCGCCCTGCACGGCGCGATCGGCGACATTCTCGCCCACCGGACCACCGCCCAACACGATCAGGTCGTACTCGTCGGTCTTCTCCGCAGCGTTCATGCGTCGCACCTCTCCGTGAGCCGGTTACGTGGCCCAGTCTCGCTCATGAGCAACGTCGAGTCACGGGTGAGTTGTTCCCGGCGGCGTGGCGGGGAACGCCTGGGGCAGGTCATAGAGTGTGGTTCGTTGTTTGGATCGGCGGCGGAGGCCCCGCCCGCGCCACGATGTGGTCCAGCATTCTGGGCGAGGCCTTCCTCATCGCCGCCGCCTTGATGGCCTTCATCATCATCCGTGGAATCACACACGGCGTGATCCACCGTGCACAGCAGCAGTAGCCCGCAGGCGCCACCAACCCGATGCCTCACTCACTCCAATCTGAGCGTTGCAGGCTACCCCGGTCGAACGTCACCGGTTCCGCTGAGGTGACGTCGACGGATCTGCTGGGGGATCGCTCCGGGATCTACGCCGAGCTACGTTCACGGCAACGGTCGCCCGTACGAACCGAGCAGTTCCCGATAGTGGGGGTTCCTGAGTAGTTCGGGGTGGACGCTCTCAATTCGCTGGCGAACCTTAGTGAACATCCCCTCCGCCGCCCGCAGGAACTCGCTGACGGATCCCGCCGCCACGGTCTTCACATACTCAGCCATCGATGACGCGAAAGAAATCCATCAAAGAAAGTTTTGAACAATACCCGTCATCGCAAAAGCTAGCATGACGAGACCCACGAGTATGATTCCGGCGCCGACGACCCCCATCATAAACGGCGTCTGGCGGCCCGCCGAGGCCTGAGCGGCACGCTGACCGAACATCGCTTTTTGGTTCTTGTAGACCGCGTCGTTGAGCCGCCGACGATAGCGAATGGTAAGCATCCCTAAAACGACGGCCATCAACCCAAAGATCAAATTCGGGAGAATCGTGCCAGCATGAACGAAGTTCAAGTTCACCATCCCCATCCGACGTCTGCGCTGCATCCGAGAGCTGCGCCCACCGAGACGCCGCCACCCCCATATCCTAGTGGCCCGTTCTCTTGGATTCCGCCTGAGATGTAGCCACCCACCGGTCCCATGACCGCAGTGCAGCTTCCTCCCAAATAGAGCCCCCCTTCAGACTCAGTCGATGCTCCCGCTGAGACCGATACTCCCGCCTTCAGGCCGAAACCAAGTCCGACTCGGCCCGTACCGTCGTGACCAATTGAGAGGTTGAGACAGGCACCGGCGCAGGCTGAGACAGTGAGGTCTGCAGTTCCACCGTTTTCGGGCATCCATTGCCAGAGAGGTTGCTGCTTGGGCCCGGTGCGGGTTGGCTGTGACGGTGCGGCGGGCAGCGCGGCGAGCTGCGAGATGAGCGTGGGCGTGCCACTTGCCTTGGGGCGTGACTTACTAAACGGCAATCCGCCTCCTCCTAGCCACGTTAGAGGCTTGGTCCCTGACCGTTTCGCGGCTGTCGAGCCACCGTCGACTAGTGGAGCGATGGACCATTTCTTGCCGGTGAGGTCGTGTCCGTTGATGGGATCCGTAGGCCAGGAGTAGTCGTTCGCTCCACCGCCTTCGATGGGGTCGACTTGCAGGAACCTCCCGAGGGCGGGGACATACAACCGCACGCCCATCTCCACCACCAGAGCCGACCCTGCCGATTCCGCGGGCTTCAACGCCCCCTGATGCCACAGCGTGTTCCCCGCCACCTGCCCGGAGTCATCCGACGCAGTGGTGCCGATCGCGAACGTCACCGGGTCCACCGGCTGACCAAACGGATCCCACAACAACAACGCACTCGTCGTCACCCCGGTGCGGGTCACGAGACCGTGTCCACCCAACCCGGGGAACGACCACGTCACCACCCCGGCCTGGTTCGTCCACGACACCCCGCCCGGCAACCCGACACTCCGGGTCAACTCCGCACCGGACTTCTGACCCCACGCCGCATCACCACCCGCCGCAAACAAGTAGCTCGTCGTCACCGCGGGGGCATCACCAGTCGGGTCAATGGTGCGTGTGGCGATGCGTCCGGACGCGTCGCGCATAATCCGCACCGTCGTGCCATCGTCATACGTCGTCCCGATGTGCCGGTTGGCCGCGTCGTAGGAGAACTGCATATCGCCCAGACGAACCGTGTTCCCCCGCACGTCGTACACAATCTCCGACGCCGCCAGACCATCCATCACCGTCGTCGCACCCGGGACCGCCCCCGTCACCGACGACGACAACAACCGATCCGCCCAGTCGTAACAGGACGTCGTCGTCGTGGTCACGGCCGCCTGGCCCGGCGCCGTCCGCACATCCGTCAGACCCGTCCGGTTCCCCGACATCCCCGCCGCCGCATTCGGACCACACCCACCCGACGACCCGAACCCATACGTGAACTCATGCCCCGGAATGGTCGCCGACACCAACCGCCCAGCCGCGTCATACCCGTATGT
Organism: Microbacterium maritypicum MF109; assembly: GCF_000455825.1. Lineage (GTDB taxonomy): Bacteria > Actinomycetota > Actinomycetes > Actinomycetales > Microbacteriaceae > Microbacterium > Microbacterium maritypicum_A. The sequence continues at coordinate 60,867 of NZ_ATAO01000195.1, read as the reverse complement.
CGACGAATACGACGCCGACCCCATCGACGACCGCTGCTTCACCACACGCCCCGACTGCGAACGCACCACAGCATCCGACACGACCTGCCCGCCGACCAGCCACTCCTGACCGACCACCCGCTCCGCCACATCCCGACCCACACTGCTCAACGCCGACCCATCCGGGTACGCGACCTGCTTCAGTCGCTGCAGGGCGTCGTAAGTGACCGATGCGAGCTGCTGCCCATCGACCGCGACCGTCTTCACCTTGCCGTCGGCGTCGTACGTGTACGCCGTCACCGACGCCGCGCCACCGGCAGGAGTCGTAGAGATCTGGGTCACACGACCGGAAGTCGGGTCGTATGTGGGCGTGGTCACCGTGCCCCACACATCCGTGTAGCTCACGGTCCGACCGAGCAGGTCGGTGACCGTCGTGATCGTCGAGTCATTCGGCGAACCCGCGACCGACACCCCGCTCGTGACGGTGGTGTATCCACCGTTCGTCACTCGAGCTTGCGCGGATTCCTAGACCGCAGAAACCGTCCGCACCCGCCGACCATCGGCGAACGCACGCGGGTAGGCCCGCCGGAGCGCGACCGCAACCAGCGTCGCGGCCACCACCTTGATCAGGTCTCCCGGCAGGAAGGCGAGACTCGACAGCGCGGTGGGTCCGAGCGGCACGCCGGTCACGAGCGCCTGCACAGGGATGCCGAATGCGTAGACGACGAGCACCCCGCCGACGAACGCGGCAGTCGCGGAACGCCACCACGTGAAGCGTCCCGTGCGCATGAGGAGCCCGATCACCACGACTCCGGCGATCCAGCCGACGAGGTACCCGGCACTCGGTCCGACGAACACGCCGAGGCCGCCACGACCACCCGCGAGAACCGGAAGTCCGACCGCGGCGAGCGCGAGCACCAGGACCACGGCGAGTGGCGCGAGACGCGGCCCCAGCACGAGTCCGGCGAGCATGACCCCCAGGGTCTGCGCCGTGATCGGCACGCCGCTCGGCAGGGGCACGATCACGGTGCCGAGCACGACGATCAGAGCTGCGAAGACCGCGATGCGTCCGATCGAGGCGCTTGTGTCGGTGGCGCGGGGCTTGGTCATGAATCCTCCTGAACACCGTTCACCTGAACGGTGTTCATTAGAATAGGGACGCCCGCCCTCCCCACGCAAACCCACCCCAGGAGTCGTCACGTCTCTCACCCCGACGCTGCACCGTATCGCGGCCGACGACCCCGACCGCTGGGCGATCGTCGGCCGCGATGCCCACCTGACGTACGGCGAACTCCACGCCGAGTCCCGTCGAATCTCAGCGACTCTCGAGAGCCAGCTCATGATGGCCGCGACCACGGATCATCCGCATCTCCCCTCGGCCCTGCCACCGATCGTCGCCATCTGCTTGTCCACCGCCGTCGACATCGCACGCATCTCCGTCGCGGTAGAGGCCGGCCCGCGCATTCTCACCGTCATCGATGAACGATGGCCGACCGCTCTACAGATGCGACTGATCGCCGCCACCGGAGCGACGGCCCTCATCACGGATGCTCCTGCGCTCAAAACGGCACTTCGAGCGAGCGGATGGCGCGGACCGGTCCTCCGACTCGCCGACCTCGCCCCCACCACCCCGAATGCCGCGGAGCCGGAGGTTCCCGCCGACGACACCCCGTTCCTGCTGCTGACGTCATCCGGTACGACGGGCGCGCCGAAGGCGTTCCTCAAGACGCGAGCGCAGTACGCGGCGAACATCGAGGTGTCCCGCGAGCACTTGGGCGCGCACGATGGCGTCGCGACTTTCGCGCCCGGCCCGATGTCGTACAGCCTGACCCTGTACACACTGTTCGAGGTACTCGCCACGGGTGGTCAGCTGCACGTCGCCGACAGCCTGGACGAGCTGTGGCTCACCTCCCGCGTGCACGACGAGCGCATCACGCGCCTCGTCACGATCCCCGCGGCGGTGACGACACTCGTCGACGCAGCCCTCCGCCATCCGGGACGGTACGACGGCATCGAGCTCATCGTCACGGGAGGGGCGGCGCTCTCCGCATCGACGCGAGCCGACGTCGCCGAGGCGCTCCCCCATGCCCGGAGCATCGGCTACTTCGGCACCGGCGAACTCGGCTTCATCGGCGACGATCGCGCCGGCGACGAAGCCATCCGGCTCTACCCGCAGGTCGAGGCCCGCGTCCGTGGCGATGACGGCGACGACCTGGCTCCCGGCGAGCTCGGCAGTCTCTGGGTGCGCTCGCCCTCCTGCTCGACCGACTACCTGCCGAAGACGAGCACGACATCGTTGACGGACGCTGACGGCTGGGCGAGCGTGCACGATCAAGGGCGACTGCTCGGCCGGGACTTCACGTTCGTCGGCCGAAGAGGCGACGTCGTCACCACGGGCGGACACACCGTCGCGCTCGACGAGGTCGACCGCGCGTTCGAAGGGATGCCGGGCCTCAGCGCCTGTTGCGCGATCACCGAGAGCGACGAGCGTCTCGGCACGCGTATCGCGCTGGTCACCGAAGGCGTCGCCCCACCCGCCGCGGAGCTGCGTCGGTGGGCGAAACAGCATCTCGCCCCGGCATCCGTTCCGCGCCGCTGGTACGCGCTGCCGGAGTTTCCGCGGACCGCCGGCGGGAAGATCCGTCGCGCCGCCGTCGCGGATCTCGTCGCGCTCGGGAAGGGGCGAGCATGAACGGCAGGCGATCCGTGGTCATCACCGGTGTCGGCGCGGTCACACCGAGCGGACTGACGGTATCGGCGTCATGGGCGTCTGTGCGCGCGGGACGAAGCGGCATCACCCGCCTCCCTCCGGAGATCTCCGGCTCAGGCCCTGTGCAGGTCGGCGGAGTGGTGCACGGCTTCACCACCCCGGTCGATCTGGCGGCATCGCTCGCCCGGCACCTCACCCCGATGCAGCTGTGGGCGATCACCGCCGCCGATGAAGCACTCGCCGACGCGGGCGTCCAGGGGCAGCCGTGGCAGACGGATGTCGCGCAGGTGATCGTCGCGACCGGTTCCGGGCCGGTAGATGCGACCGTGCGAGCCGCGGGCGCGCTGCGGGACCACGGGGCGCGTCGGGTGCCGCCGAGGCTCACGGTGTACGGAACGGCGGATGCGATCGCCGGCGTGCTCAGCAGACGGTACGCATTCCTCGGTCAGACCCATGCGGTCGCCGCGGCCTGCGCGAGTGGAGCGGTCGCGATCGGGGAAGCCCTTCGACGGATCCGCCACGGTTACGCCGACACCGTGCTGGTCGTCGGGATGGAGGATTGCCTCAACCCGCTGCACCTCGCCGCGCACGCGAACCTCCGCTCGGTCGCGACGGGCTTCGGCGACGACCCCTCGTCGGCCTCACGCCCCTTCGACCGCGCCCGCACGGGCTTCGTCATGGCTCAGGGCGCGGCCGCCGTACTGGTGGAATCCGCCGATGCCGCACGGGAGCGCGGCATTCGGCCCCTCGCGACGATCGCCGGATTCGGCGCGACCAGCGACGCACATCACGCCACCGCGCCCGACCCTGCCGCCGCGGGGGCGACGAGGGCGATCAACGCCTGCCTCGCGGACGCCGATGTCGACGCCGCCGAGATCGACCACGTGAACACGCACGGCACGGGCACCGTCCTGGGCGATGAGGCCGAGCTGGTCGCGCTCACGCAGGCGCTCGGCCGGAGAGCATCGTCCGTTCCCCTCACCGCGACCAAGTCGACGACCGGACATCTGCTCGGTGCGGCCGGCGTCGTCGAGGCCGTCATCATCGCGATGACGCTCCGCGATCAGGTGCTGCCCCCGACGATGAATCTGTCGCATCCGTGTGCCGACGACTGGGACTTCGTACGCGACAGGGAACGACCGCATCCGGTCCGCACCGTGCTGTCGACCTCGTTCGGCTTCGGCGGCCACAACGCGGCGCTGCTGCTCACCGCGAGCGAATGAATCACGCCGAGGTCAGCGCACCGGCAGGAAGTGCGTCGGGGTCGGAACCTGCGCCTCGTGACGGATACCGAGGGGCGCGCCCGTGCGCTCGTCGAGGTCGATCAGCGTGATCGTGTCGGAGCGCTGCCCCGCGACGAGCATCTTGCCCTCGTGGACCAGATGATGCCGCGGCCAGTCGACACCGGAATCGGCGAGCGCCACGGATTCCAGAGACTCGCCGCCACCCCGCACCCGCAGCGCGGCGATGGTGTTGCTGCCGCGCAGAGCCGTGTAGAGGAACTGTCCGTCGCGCGTACGTGCGAGTTCTGCCGGGAAGTCCGTCCCCACCTCGGCGATCGGGCTCGTCAGGGTCACCGACACGACACTCCAGGTGCCGTCTGCCGCGCGCGCGAGGGTGAAGACCTCACAGGAGTACTCGGTGACCACATGGAGGTGTCCGCTGGGGTGCAGGACCATGTGCCGCGGTCCGGTGCCGAGCGGGAGCACGACCTCGTGGTCGAGCACGAGCCCACTGCCGCTCTGCCGCCAGAACCGCACGAGGTCGAAGCCGAGGTCGGTCGTGGCGACGCGTCCGTCGGGCAGGAAGACGGCAGCGTGCGCGTGGGAGACGCGGTCGCCGCCCACCCCGTACGGGTCGATCGCGGCGACGCCGTCGCCGGGCGGAGTCGCAGCGGCAGCATCCGGGTCGGCGTCACCGAACAGTGCTGCGCGGAGCGCCGCCGCGGCATCCGGCTTCGGAGGCACGATACGGCCTTCCGCATCCAGGTCGAACCGCACCACGCGACCGTCGCCGTAGCAGCTGGCGATCAGGGCCGAACCGTTCGGCGCCACCGCGACGTGGCAGACGTACTGGCCGACCGGCGCGGGCGCACCCAGCGGCGCAAGGGCGGTCTCCCCTGCGCGTGAGAAGGCCTGCACCGCGGAGTCGCCCTCGAGTGCCGCGTAGACGACATCGAGGGTCGGATGCTGCGCCAGCCACGACGGCGACGGCGTCTCGACCACGGCACCGCGGTAGGCGAGAGTCGAGGCCTCGCGGCCCTCATCCCCCGCGAGCAGGCCGATGCCGTCGGCCGAGCCGTCCATCGCGGCACCGTAGCCGCCCAGCCAGAAGCGCGTCACGGGCGCGGGTCAGTCGAGCAGACCGTGGCGGACGATGACCTGGTCGCGCTCCGGGCCGACGCCGATCACCGAGATGCGCGTGTTGCTCATCTTCTCGAGCGCCAGCACATAGTCCTGCGCGTTCTGCGGCAGGTCCTCGAAGGTGCGCGCGACCGAGATGTCTTCGTTCCAGCCGGGGAAGTACTCCAGGATCGGCTTCGCGTGGTGGAAGTCGGTCTGGTTGACCGGCACCTCGTCGAAGCGTTCGCCATCGACGTCGTAGGCGACGCACACCGGGATCTGCTCGAGACCCGTGAGGATGTCGAGCTTGGTGAGCACCAGGTCGGTGATGCCGTTGATGCGCGTCGCGTAGCGCGTGATGGGAGCGTCGTACCAGCCCACCCGGCGCGGACGGCCGGTGGTGGTGCCGAACTCGAAGCCCTGCTTGCGCAGCCACTCGCCCTGCTCGTCGAAGAGCTCGGTCGGGAACGGACCCGAGCCGACGCGAGTCGTGTAGGCCTTGACGATGCCGACGATGCGGTCGAGCGCACCAGGCCCGACGCCCGCACCCGTCGCCGCGCCTCCGGCCGTCGCCGAAGACGAGGTCACGAACGGGTAGGTGCCGTGGTCGATGTCGAGCATCGTCGCCTGGCCGCCCTCGAACACGACGACCTCGCCGCGGTCCAGGGCCTGAGCGATCAGGTAGCCGGTGTCGGCCACCATGGGCCGCAGTCGCTCGGCGTACGACAGCAGGTCTTCGACGACCTCGTCGGCGGTGATCGCACGGCGGTTGAAGATCTTCACCAGCAGATGGTTCTTCTGGTCGAGGGCGCCCTCGACCTTCTGGCGCAGGATGTTCTCGTCGAACAGGTCCTGCACACGGATGCCCACGCGATTGATCTTGTCGGCGTACGCCGGGCCGATGCCGCGACCGGTCGTGCCGATCATGCGCTTGCCGAGGAAGCGCTCGGTGACCTTGTCGAGCGTGCGGTGGTACTGCGTGATGATGTGCGCGTTGGCGCTGACCTTGAGGCGCGAGACATCGATGCCGCGGGCGGCGAGCGCCTCGAGCTCGAAGAACAGCACCTCGAGGTCGACCACGACGCCGTTGCCGATCACGGGCGTCACGCCCGGAGACAGGATGCCGGAGGGCAGCAGGTGCAGCGCGTACTTCTCATCGCCGACGACGACGGTGTGCCCGGCGTTGTTGCCGCCGTTGAACTTCACCACCCAGTCGGTGCGCTCACCGAGAAGATCGGTGGCCTTGCCCTTTCCTTCGTCGCCCCACTGCACGCCGACGATAACGATTCCTGGCATGGGTAACCCCCTGGCTTTCGCCGGGTTTGCACCGGCCGATGAGCTGGCCCTCTTCGGGCGGTCCCATCCTATCGGGAGGGCTTCGGTGCGCCTTTCGGGGGAGCGTCGGGGGCGGTCAGAACACGTACAGCTGGCCGAGGATCAGGATGACCACGAAGAACGCGACGGCGATCGCGCCGATGATCGTGAGGGTTCGCGCCGAGAGTTTCGCGACACCCCACCCCACGAGGAAGGGAAGGGCGAGGAGCATGATCGCGACGATCCACCAGAACGCCGTATAGCCGCCGACGGTCGCCTCCGACAGTCGGCCTCCGAACAGCTGCTGGGACATCGGATGGGTCGCGAAGCGCACCGCCGCGCTGATCGGGACACCGACGAAGACGAACACGATGAGTCCGATCAGCGCGCCCCACAGCGCCGGGCTGCCACCGCCGCTCAGCACCCCTCCGTGAAGTTCGGGCTGATGCTGCCGCTGGTTCTTGTGCTCCGTCATGGCACAGGAGCCTATCTCCCGGGTGGGCACAGAATCGGCGCATCGCGCTCGGTCCGCCGCCCCATGTGCGGAAGTCACCAGGGTGATGTGTCACGACGACGACTCCCGTCGCCGTTTCTGGTGCCCGCGCTCCTGCGGGAGGACAGAAACGGCGACGGGGAGTGGACCCGTGTCGCCGGGGAGCCCCTACGGCACGGTCACCCAGGGGGCGCCGATTGTCCATGCGACATCGGGGATGTAGTTCTGCGTGTCATCCGCGTTCGGAATGCCCGCCCACCACGAGGCTCCGCCGTAGACGAGGCCGTTCTTGTAGCTGCGCATCACGCGCCAGGAGTCGCCCGAGATGCTGAAGGTGAGTCCCTTCCCGAACGCGGCGTCCTCGGCGCACCACGTCGCCCGGTACGGAACGGTGGGAGCACTCAGGATGACATTGCCCCCGATGTTCATGTACAGGTACTGCCCCGGCGCCGAGAGCGACTCGAAGCTGTAGCACTGCGGGTTCGCGAGGCCTTGGACCACCCGGAACGTCGCGTCCTTCCGTGCATTCGACGTCGATGCCTCGGTGACCATCGGGATCGTGGCCTGCGCGCCGCCCACGGTCGCGGAGAGGGACTTCCCGGTCTCGGCGGTGCGGAGCGAGATGAGGCTGCCCACCGGGGCGATGTCGTACTGCATCTTGGTCGCATTGCGATAGCGCCACTGCTGCTGCGGCGACGCGGCCACGGGCGCAGCGAGCGCCACCGTGCTCGCTGTCGGCGCGGCGAGTGCCTTGCCGGACCCGGCGTTCACGATCGAGACCGCCCCGGAGGGAAGCGTGGTGAACGACCACCGCTGCTTGGCATCGGTCAGATCGCACGAAGCCTGCACGACAGCGCTGCCGGCCGCGTCAGCGCTGCCGAGACACAATGATCGCGTGACGGTGTTGCGCAGCGCGAAGGCTCCAGCACCCGACTCGATCAGCTCCCACTGACGCACCTGCCAGACCTCGGAGCAGCCGACGGCACCGATGACGGCACCAGCGACAGCGCTGCGCTCCTTCGCCGTCAAGCACTTGCCGCCCTGTGCGACGCTCTCGAGCTCCAGCACCTGCGCAGCGGCTAGCGTCGGCGGAGCCCAGGCCTCGCCGATCGTCCATGCGGTGTCGGGGACGAAGTTCTGCGAGTCGTCGGCGATCGGGATCCCGGCGTACCAGGACGCTCCGCCGTAGACGAGGCCGTTCGAGTGGCTGCGCATCACGCGCCACGAGTCCGTCGCCGTCGAGAATGTGATGCCCTGACCGAACGCGGCATCCTCCGCGCACCACGTCGCGCGGTACGGAACCGCAGGCGGCGTCAAGGTGACGAGGCCGCCCATGTTCATGTAGATGTACTGACCAGGGACCGTGATCGACTCGAAGCTGTAGCACTGGGCATCTGCCAGCCCCGCGACGACCCGGAAAGTCGATGCCGCGCGGGTGGCCAGCGGGGAGGTCGCGACGACATCGTTCACCGTCGCCTGCGCCGAAGCAGCGCCAGCGACCAGGGACTTCCCGCCGACAGCGGTCCGCAGCGAGACGTAGCTTCCGATGGTCGCGACGTCGTAGCGCATCTTGGTGACGTTGCGGTACTTCCACCGATCGGCGTTCGCCCCGGTGTCCGCCCGCAGCGAGAGCGTCGTCGCCGACGGTGCGGAGAGGACATTTCCCGACGCGGCGTTGACGATGCTCACGGCGCCGGCGCGCTGCTCCCGGAAGGTCCACTGCTGCTTCTTGTCGGTCGTGGCGCACACGGCCTGCACGACGCCGGTACCCGCTGCATCGGCCGCGATGCACTTGTCGCGGTTCACATAGTTGCGAAGGGCGAAGACGGTCGGGGTGACCTCCACCAGCTCCCAACGGCGCTGCTGCCAGACCTCGGTGCAGCCCACGCCGACGACGACGTTGCCCACACCGGTGTTCCGGTCCTTGGTCGTCACGCAGGCACCGGCCTGAGCGATGCTCTCGATCTCCAGCACCTGACCGGCGCTGATTCCGGCGAGCTTCCGGCCGTTCTCGATCGTCGCGGTGACCCAGGGTGCGATGACATCGCCGCGGGTCGCCGTGACCGACCCGGTTCCGGCGGGGATGCCGGAGCCGTAGCAGCCAGCCTGTGATGCCTGCGACGCGACAGCGACGAGTGTCTTCGTGCCGTTGATGTCGCGGACGCCGGGGGCGCCGCCGTCACCGAGACAGAGCGAAGCACCGGAGGCTGCGGTGGTCACTGTGGCCGTGTTGACGGACGTGACCGGGTAGGTGTTCGTGCGAGAGGTGAGCGGGACCCAGACGTTGTTCGTGCGGCCGAAGCCGGTGAAGGCGATGTCTTGGGCTGCGACCGGAGCGGTCGTCGCGACCGGCATCGGGGTGATGTCATCGACAGGTGCCTCCAGCTTCGCCAGGACCACGTCCTGGCCGTTGCCCGCCGGCTCCAGGTGAGTGATCTTCACACCCAGATCTCCGGTGCCGCTCATCGTCTTGTCATTCGCAACATCGGGGCCGAACAGCGCACGCGCCGGGGCCGCCGGAACACCCGCGACAAGCGTTGCCGGGTCGGCCGCGAAACAGCTCGCCGCGGTCAGCACCCACGACCGGTCCACCAACGTGCCCGTGCACGAGCCCAGACCCGTGCGGATCTTCGTGATCGCCGTCCGCGGGTGGGTGGTGGTGGTCGCAGGGACGTCGGTAGACACCGCGTTCACCTCGATCACCACGACCGTCGACTGCCCCGTCTGATTCTGGTCGACCGTGCGACGTCCGTTGGCCGGCACCGGGATCTCCGTCTCCGGGCCACCCGCGACCGAGTACGTGACATCCATCGGCTGCGCGCCGGCCTTGACCCCGAACGATGCCGCGATCTCCAGATTCAGCACCGCCGGACGGAACACGGCCTCGAAGCACACCTTCGCCTTCTTGCCGGCCTTCTGATACTCCACCTCGACTTGCCCGGTCCCCGCCGCGCACGTGACGACACGCAGACCACCGTTGCCGTCCTTCAGAACGATGCCCGCGGCCGCACCCACCGACGCCCCATCCGGATACGCCCCGGACTCCACGAGATACCCGGCAGCGTCGTCCGCCACCGCAGAACTCACGGGGACCGACACGAGCAACGCCGACACCAACGCCGCCGCCACCCCCACAGCCGTGATGCGGCCCCGACGGGGAGAATTCAACGAAAACATGCAATGCCTTTCAAGGAATGTGAGTGCGCGAGACGGGGCTCAGCTGAACAGCCGGAGCGAGGTCCACCCGTTGCCGACACGGGTTGAGGCGCCGAACCCGGAGATGCCGAGCCCGGGATACAGATACAGACCGCCGTCACCAACCCGGCCGAAGAGGTCGGCCTTGCCATCCGCGCCGTAGTCGACGCCGCCGGTGATGGCCGTGATGTTGTTCCAGCCATTGCCGACCTGCGGACCACCGGTGAGCGTCACGTTGTTGCCAGGGTAGATGCGAAGGTCCCCGGTCGTCGTCGTGGCGAGGATGTCGCCCTTGCCGTCACCGGTCCAGTCGCCGGCGAGGACCCGAGAGATCCCACCCCAGTCATGGCCGATCTTCATCTTGGCGCCGAAGGTTCCGTTCCCGTTGCCGGGGTAGGCGTAGAGGTGGCCGTCGGACTCACGGGCGACGAGGTCGGCCTTCTTGTCTCCATTGAAGTCGATGCCACCCGTGATCAGGCCCTTCGCATCCCATCCGCGGGCAGCCAGCGCCTTCGTCGGGAAGCCCAGCGCACCATCACCCTGGTAGTACCAGAGCGTGCCGTCGGTGTTGACGACCATCATGTCGCCCTTGCCGTCCCCGTTGTAGTCTCCGTGGATGAGGGTCTTGGCCGAAGCCCACCCTGCGCTGACGGAAGTCTGGGTCGTCCATCCACCGCTGCCGTTGCCGTGGTAGATGTAGAGCACATTAGAAGAGGTGATGCCGATCACGTCGGCCTTGCCATCGCTGTTCAGATCGAACGAGGGCTTGGCCTGTGTGAGCGGCACGCCGTGGTACTCGAAGTGGTTGTGCGTGCAGTCCTCTTCGGTCTGCGCCCAGCCGTTCGGAACCGTGAGCGCCGGGCGGCACGCGACCTGACCGATGCCCGCCGGCGCCGGCAGCGCGGTGAACATGGCGGTCGCCAGAGCCTGGTCTTGCGCGGTGTTGCCGGTCGCCGCGACGCCGTTCACGACGCTGATGTCGACGGCGTGACCGCCATTGTTCTTCGCGTGGTAGCTCGTGGCCGACGGAGTCGCCGTGGTGCAGTACTCGTTGAGGGACGAGATCGTGATCGTGAAGTTCTGATCCACGACGACCTTCTTCAGTGCGGAGAGGATGACGGGGTCGATCGTGCAGTCGCGAATCTGTCCGCCGATCAAGTGGCCGCGCTTGAAGCCGTCGGCATACGCCTGGATCTGGGCAAGCGCCTCGGTTCCGCTCACGCGGCCAGTGGCCACGATCTGCTGTGCGAGCGTCTGATCCGCAGCGGCGACCGGGGTCGTGTCGAGCCCCTTCTGAACCGTGGCGGCCACCCATCCGGCGATGATGTCGCCGCGTGTCGCGATGGTCGAAGCGGTGCCTGCGGGGAGGCCGGAGCCGTAGCAACCGGTCTGCGTCGACTGCGATGCGACAGCGACGAGCGTGTCGGTTCCATCGACGCTGCGGACGCCGGGGGCGCCGCCATCGCCGAGGCAGAGCGAAGCGCCGGACGCTGCGGCCGTCAGCGTGGCCGAGTTGACCGCCGTGACCGGGTAGGTGTTCGTGCGGCTGGCGAGGGGAACCCAGACGTTGTTCGTGCGGCCGAAGCCTGTGAACGCCACGTCTTGACCCGCAGCAGGCGCCGATGTCGCGATCGGCATCGGCACGATGTCGTCGACGAGGGTCTCGAGCTTCGCCAGGACCGCGTCCTGACCGTTACCGGCCGGCTCCAGGTGCGTGACCTTTACACCCAGATCGCCGGTACCACTCACGACCTTGTCATTCGCGACATCCGGACCGAACAGCACCCGCGCCGGAGCGGCCGGAACACCCGCGACCAACGTCGCCGGGTCGGCCGCGAAGCAGCTCGCCGCCGTCAGCACCCACGACCGGTCCACCAACGTGCCCGTGCACGAGCCCAGACCCGTGCGGATCTTCGTGACAGCGGTCCGCGGATGCGTGGCCGTCGTCGCCGGCACATCCGTCGACACCGCATCAACCTCGATCGCCACGACCGTCGACTGCCCCGTCTGATTCTGGTCGACCGTGCGACGCCCACCCGCCGGAACCGGGATCGCCGTCTCCGGACCACCCGCGACCGAATACGTGACATCCATCGGCTGCTTACCGGCCTTCACACCGAACGACGCCGCGATCTCCAGGTTCAACACGGCCGGACGGAACACCGTCTCGAAACACACCTTCGCGCCCTTGCCCGCGTTCTCGAACTCCACCTCGATCAGTCCGGCCGCGACCGGAACCGGGACCGGACACGTCACCACCCGCAACCCGCCGTTGCCGTCCTTCAGAACGATCCCATTCGCCGCCCCCACCGACGCCGCATCCGGATACGCCCCCGACTCCACCAGGAACCCCGGAGCATCATCCGCCACCGCAGACGACACCGGTACCGACACGAGCAACGCCGACACCAACACGGCGGAAATGCCGACCGCGCCGATGCGCGCGCGACGGCGAGACTTCAACGAGAACATGCAATACCTTTCAAGAGACCTGGGAGCCGGCTCTGCGAGCCGGTACGACGTTCGGGCGAAGATGGTGCGACCTTGTCGCTCGGGAACGAGGCGAGAGCCTCGGTGACTCGCTGGTCATAGCGCATTCAATTGCGTGGGCATGGTGGCGGCAGGGCCGAGCACTTTGCGATGGTTCTGCGGATCAGCGGGAGCAAGCAGGTCGCTAGGCAGCCATGTGTCGCGCCCGACGATGACGTCTAGCTCTTCACCGGAGCTTGGTTCGTCCGTCCATCGATGCGATATTCCGCGCGCATGCCTCGTCGTGACACCCGCCGTGAGGTGTGGGAGAACCATGTCTTCGTATCCGCCGGAGTACCAGGTCAGCCATTGAGGACGTTCGGGGAGACCACTCCATGCGCCTACGTGGTGCGGTGAGCTGGCGGTCTTGAGTGGAGTTGCATTGACCTCTGCAAATGCGAAGTAGCTACCTGTCCTTTCTGCGACCGCGACGAGGAATCGCTCGACGTCATCAGTCCTTCCCATGCGTTGGAGCGCGGCAAGATCGAAAGTGACCCACAGCTGTTGGTACCTCAGGTAGAAACTTTGAGACCACGCCGTGATCCTCCCCCAGCGCAAGCTCTTTCCCTTGAAAAGGAGCTCTTTCGCCAGGCACTTGTCTCTGTACATCTGGCCGAACTCGGCATCGTTCACTCCGTTGTCGGCAAGGCTGCCCTGCAGGGGCTCGTGCGTCCCGAACCGCGTCGGCACGGCGGGAGGAAACTCCTCTCTCGCCGTGGCGAGGTAGTCGGATGCCAACTCCTTTCCACCGTCATTGGGGCGGAACCAACTCAGGTGAAGATGCAGCTTCTGCGTCGACCGTGCGGCGCGTCGCTGGGGCTGGGACTGGGGCTCCTCATTCTGTGGATCGATCGCCTGCCCATCAGATCGTCTTGCGAGTTCCTGAGCGAACGTCACGGCATACGAAACGCTCTCCGGTCGGCTTCCCTCCACGGAGATCCGATAGAGGGTGTCGGGCAGCGGCGCGACGAATCGAACGTCGGGAAGGTCTGACTCGTCAACCCTCAGTGGGCCCTCGAAAGTGAAGCAATACTCACCCGAGCTCTGATACTCGGCCGACAGCAACCCACCGGTTATCGGGTCGAGACGAGGGCTCAGCCCGTCGACGGAAGCAACGATTAGCGCAGCATCTTCGCTCGATACAGCGGTTCGACCGTAAACCTCGAGATCGTAAGACATTCGTTCCCCTTGGGCGCCGAGAGTGGTGATGGACGAGTATCAAGGACAGATGCCAGGCACCTTGTTCTCGCTGAGCTCACCCAGGACCTCGTTCGGCAGATACTTGACAACAAAACTGAACTTGGGGACGTCCTTACAGAGAGCATCGACAAGGGGAGCGGACAGGTGCGTGTTCGGGCGGACAACGAGGACGAACTCTGATCTCCCCGTGTATTGCGCCAGTTCGATCATGTCCTGGATCTGGCTGCTGTAGTACAGCTTGTTCACGTTCTTCACTTCCATGATGTAGGTGGAAGTCGCCTTATCAGCGATGCGAGTCCGTTTGATCTCAAGACCGTACTCGCCGAACATGCTCTCGTACTCCTTCTTGTCGAAGATCTCCTTGGAACTCCCCGGCTTGATCCCGGCTGCATATTCCGCTCGACTGCCCTTCACTTGAACAGTCGCCCCCGGAGGGTTGGTCAGACCTGGCAGTTCGCACACGTTGCTGCCCGCCGGACGAATCCCCGACTGCGCAGAGACAGACGACCTTCCGAAGGTGTTCCCCCCACAGGCCTGAGCGGCGAGGTCGTCGGTCTTGGTCTTGTTCTTCTTGAGAAGGCTGAACGCGTCGCCGACCTTGTTGACGAAGCCCACAACCTTGTCGGCGAGCTTCATGATCAGCGGGATCGACTCGACGAGCTTGGCAAGCTTGCCCCAGGGCGCGAACCCGATAAGCGTCATGAAGCACGCACCGATGTCGCCCTTGGTGACGCAGTCCATGATGTCCGTCACACCGATGAGGTCGAGGAGAACCTTGCCGCCCTCCTGGATGATGAAGTTCAGCAGGGCATCAGGCTGTGTCAACGCGTGGGCGTCCTTCAGCCGCTGCACCTCTGCGTCTCCACCGAGCGCGTACGCGGCATCGATCTGCGCCTGGGTGAGCTCCCCTTCTTTGCCGGCAGGCGGCGGGTAGTTGTCGGCCCCATCTTCCGCGCGTTGCTTCGATGCCGCGATCTCGCGAGCCTCCGTCGCCGCCTTCACCGCGGCTTCCGCGTCCAGTCCGGCGTTCGTCGCCGAGGTGGCCGCACGGCTCGCGGCATCGTTGGCCCGCGACGCCGCCGCGCTGGCAGACTGCGCCGACGACGTCGCCTGCGCCGCGAACCCGTTGGCCTTCTTCGCATCGGCGGTCGCGGCCGTCAGCGCCTGATGCGCTCGCTGCGACGACTGGCGCGCTTCGTTCTCCGAAGCAGTCGCCTGGTTGGCCGACGTGGCCGCCTGCGCAGCCCATCCCTGCGCCTCCTGCGCATACTTCCGGGCCAGGTCGGCGCTGGCCTGGGCCTCGGCCGCCGCCTGCCGCGCGGTCGCCGCCGCCTTCTCCGCGAGCGCAGCCGCCTCCCGCGCGGCCGCGGCCTGCTGGTCGGCCAGGTGCAACATGCTCTGCATCTGCGCCACGTGAGCCGCGGTGTCGTTGTCGCGCTTGGCAGCTTCGTACTGGCCCTGCTCGAGGAACCTCTTCAGCGCCGTCTGGGAACCTTCGAGCGCGATGTTCGCGGCCGCCTGCACCTCGGGGCCGCCCGACGTGCTGAGCGCGAAGGCTGCCGCCCGCTGGTCGACCTCGAGCGCGTCGTACTGTCCTTCCGCGATGAACTTGGCGAGGACCGCGGGGTCGTCGGCATCGAGCGCGAGGTTCGCCGCGCGCTGCATGGCCGGTCCCCCCTCGGTGGCGAGCACGAATGCGATCTGGCGGTTCTCGAGGTCGCGGATCTCAGGAAGCCGCTCGTTGAGGAACGCCGCGACGTACTCCTCGCCGTTCTCGAGGACGTCATAGGCCTCGTCCTGCAGCATCGTGTTGTCACCGTCATACAGCAGGGCCTTCGCCTCGTCCCACTGATCCTGCTCGAGCGCGACGCCGTACCCGTTCTTGAAGAACTCGACGACGGCCTCGTCATTGCCGACGACAGCCTGCTCGGCCGCAGCGGCAATCCACGGGGTTCCCGACGTGATCAGGGCGAGCATGGCCGAGCGCGCTTCTGGCAGCAGCTCCTGCAGGTTCGCATCCGGAGCGGTGATCTTCTTCAGGAACGCGCTGCTCTCCGCAACGGCGGCTGCGCCCTCCTTCTTGGCCTCGTCCTTGAGCTCCTTCTCCTCGGCTTCCTCTGCTGCGGCGATCTCCGCCTGCGCCAGCCCGAATTCCTCTTCTGCGGCCAGACGCTCCGCATCGGCCTTCCGCGCCAGGTCGAAGATGGTCTTCGCCAGCTCGACGTCCTTCGTCGCGGCCTCAGCAGCGGCCGCCGCCTTCGCCGAAGAAGCGGTCGCCCGAGCAGCAGCCCCCTGCGCAACACCGGCCTGGGCCGCGGCCGTGTCTGCCTCGATCGCCGCGGCGTTGGCGTTGTCGGCCGCACGCCCGGCCGCATCACGGGCCTGCTGAGCGACAGCCGAGGTCTCGGCGGCAAGGCGGTCCGTCCGCGCCGTGGCGGATGCCGCGCGGTTCTTGGCCGCGTTCGCCTTGGCCGCAGCAGCCCGCGCCTGCGCGGCAGCGGCCGATGACACTCCCGACGCCTGAGAGGCTTCCATCGCATATCCGGCCGCCTCGCCCGAGTAGCCGGCCGCGGCGCCCGCAGCCTGCGCAGCGCGGTTCGCCGCATTCGTCGCCGTCTCCGCCTCGGCCGCTGCACGCTTGGCCTTCGCCGCCTTGTCTGCGGCGTCGCGCGCCTTCTCCGCCTCTGCCCGTGCCGCAGCCGCCATGCCCTCCTGGCCCGCCGCATTCGCCGCCGCACCATCAGCGTTCGCCGCCGCCCGGTTGGCGCGCGCAGCCGCGGATGCGGCTGTTCCCGCCGCGCTCATCGACGCGTTCATCGCCTGGTGCGCTGCCGCAGCCGCCTGCACGGCGAGATCTGCCGCGTCGGCGGCTTGACGGGCGAGACCGGCTGCCCTGCTCGCGGCGGCGCTGGCCTGTTCGGCGTTGCCCTGCGCGGCGGCGGCCTGCTGGGCGGCGCGCTGCGTGGCCTCCTTCGCGAGCTTGGCCGCGAGGACCGCCTGCGCGGAGGCGTTGTCGGCGTTGCGACGCTCTTCCTGAGCGACCATGTTCGCCGCGATCACCTGGTTCGTCAGCTGGGCGATGGTCGCCGCCTCGGCGTCGCGCGCCCCGGCGACGAACTGCCCGTAACGCAGGAAATCCGCCACGGCCTGTGCGTCTTCGGACCCGTCCGGGAGCGTCGCATCGAGTGCGGCCTCCGCGGCGGCGATCACACTCGGCGATCCCGTGGAGGCGAGCACGTAGGCCGCCGCGCGGTCGTCGATGATCTTCGCGTCGTACTGACCGATCAGCAGGAACTGCGACACGGCGCTCGAGTCATCCGAGTCCAGAGCCTTGTTCGCCTCGCGCTGCACCGTCGGCGTTCCGGTGTCTGCGAGCACGAACGCCGCCGAGCGGTCGTCGACCTCCCAGGCGTCCTTCCACCCTTCTGTGACGAAGGCACGAAGCTGGTCCGGATTGTTCGCCGTCAGTACGGCCTCCGCCTGCTGCCGGACGGCGCGCCCGCCCGCGAGGCTCAGTCGCAGCGCGATGAGGCGGTAGTCCTGTGCGATCGCCTCGTGCTGCCCCGTGGTGATGAAGCTCTCGATGCTCTGCCCGCCCTTGAGCAGCGCCTGCCTCGCCGCCTCCTGGACAGCCGGACCCCCATCGGTGAACTGCGTGACCACACCGGCGGCATCCGTCGACGGGGTGAAGAGACCCGCCGGCGCGGACACCTGCGTCCGCGCGGCCGATGCGGCGGTCGCCGCTGACGCTTCGAGCGGCTGGAAGAGACCGACCGCGACGACGGTCGTCATCAGCATGGCGGCGAACGCGAACGGGAGCCGCCGCGCCGGTGCGAAACGCAGGCGCCGACGGTGAGATCTGGTCTTCATCGCAGGACTCTTCTCCAGGGGGACACGATTGGGATCGGACCGCGTGAAGATCACGACTGCGATGGAGCCCCAGAACGAGTCACGGCGCGTGCGCGCACACGCACGTCGGAATGCACGCAGACCACGACCTCGAAACAGGACCGTCACGCTTCGACCGTGGGCTTGCGGCGGTACTCGCTCGGGACTCTATCCGTCAGCTGTGAGTCTTGTCTGTCCCCCGAATGGCCTACTTGACGCTGGACTTTTCCTGTGAAGTGCGGATTTCCGTGTTCATATGACGCCACAATCTCCACGGATAAGGAACGTAATCGAACGGAACTTTTTCTCCACTCGGGAGAGAAAGGTGAACCTGTCGGGAAGGTCTCGTGAATCACCCCTCATGGGCCACCGTCTCGGATCGTCCGAAATGCAACGGCGGATGTCGCTTCGACGGCTCGCCCGATGTCGGACGCCCCTGCCAGGATCGAAAGATGGCAGAAGCCGCATCCGGGGACCCCGGAATCCACACGCGCACCAGCGCGACCACCAGCACCGATGCGCCGAAGAAACAGGGCGCGCTCGTGCTCGTCGCAGCGCTCGTCACCGTCGTGCTGTGGGCTTCGGCCTTCATCGGCATCCGCGGTGCGGGCCCGCACTACGACCCCGGCGCACTGGCCCTGCTGCGGATGGCCGTCGGCACCGTCGTGCTGACGATCATCGCCGTGCGGCACGGCGTCCGCATCCCGGAACGCCGCCACTGGCTGCTGATCGCGGTGTGGGGCGTCGGCTGGTTCTGCGTCTACAACCTCGCCCTCAACAGTGCCGAGCTCACGCTCGACGCCGGCACCGCGGCGATGGTCGTGAACCTCGCGCCCCTCATGGTCGTCGTCTTCAGCGGACTCTTCCTGCGCGAGGGGTTCCCGAAGCCGCTCGTGATCGGCGCACCCATCGCGTTCCTCGGCGTCGTGCTCATCGGCATGAACTCGTCCACCAGCGCCGGCCCCGACATCACGGGTCTGCTCCTCGCCCTCCTCGCCGCGGTCATGTACGCCGGGTGCACGCTCGTGCAGAAGCGCCTGCTCACCTCGGGCGTCGACCCGACCACCCTCACCTGGCTCGGAGCGGGTGTCGGCACCATCGCGCTGCTGCCCTGGATCGGCAACCTCATCGGCTCGCTCGAAACGGCACCTCTGGATGCGACACTGTGGGTCGTCTACCTCGGCATCTTCCCCACCGCGATCGCCTTCACCACCTGGGCCTACGTGCTGCAGCGCAGCACCGCGGGTCAGACCTCGGCGACCACCTACGTGGTGCCGGCGATCGCGATCCTGATGTCGTGGGCGATCCTCGGCGAGGTGCCGACGCCGCTGATGTTCCTCGGCGGGGCGCTGTGCCTGCTCGGCGTGCTCATCACGCGTCTGCGGTGGCGTCGACGCACCTGACGCCGTTCAGCGCCCGGTGATCACCCCGCGCGCGATCCCCAGCTCAGCGAGCCGGGAGGCGGCGAGCCCCTCGACGACATCGATATATCGGTGCCGCGGTCTACGGAAGTCTGCTACTACAGTTGCGACCGGAGGCGAACATGACGACCTGGTGGCCCTACGTGCGCATCGCCGCAGCCGTGCTCTCCGCGGCAGCGATCATCGCGCAGCTCATCCGCACCCTCGAGATCGCCGCTGCGGCCACGACCGAGTGGGGCGCACATCTGCCGACCGTCATCTCGAACTTCTTCAGCTTCTTCACGATCGAGTCGAACGTCCTCGCCGTGGTCGCGTTGGCGTGTGGCGGGTTCTGGGCGCTCGCCCATCGCGGCACGACGGCGGAACCTCGGTGGCTCGCGATCCTGCTGATGTGCGCCAGCACCTACATGATCGTCACCGGCGTGGTCTACAACCTGCTGCTTCGCGGCATCGAGCTGCCCCAGGGCTCGACGGTCGGCTGGTCGAACGAGGTGCTCCACGTGGTGGTGCCGATCATCATGCTGGCCGATGTGCTGTTCGCCCCGAGACGGCGGGCTCTCGGCTGGAGCGCCGTGGGCATCGCCGCCATCTTCCCGATCGTCTGGGTGATCTACACGCTGATCCGAGCGAACCTCGTGATCGCGCCGGCATCGGGTGAGCCGTCATGGTATCCGTACCCGTTCCTCAACCCTGCCCAGCCCGGCGGGTATGGAGGCGTCGCCCTCTACGTGCTGCTGATCGCCGCGATCATCATCGGCGCCGCCGCCCTCGTCGTGTGGGTGGGCCGTCGCCGGGCGGTCGTCTCGGATTCGACCGCCGACGCCACCATCGCCGCAGCCTGACGCCCAGCCTGACCCCGCAGCTGCTTCCGCCCACTCCTGCTCACGCATGGACGCCCCGCGACGGGCGGAGTTCTCGCCGTCGGGCGGAGATCTCGAGACGAAAGCTCCGCCCGACAGGGAGAATCCCGCCCGGGACGGGGGTGGTCAGCCCGACAGGGAGTATCCCGCGCGGGACGGGGGTGGTCAGCCCGAGGTCTACTCCCCGGCGTACGCGACGAGCGTGGCTCGCGCGATCGTGTGCGGGCCCGCCGTGAAGCCGAGGAGCGCCGGGGATGCACCGGAGTCCAGATCGAGCCGCGCCACATCCAGCGCGGTCACGGTGATGTGGTACCGGTGCACGCCCGATCCGGCAGGCGGAGCGGCGCCGATGTAGCGCGCGAGCCCGGCGTCGTTCGGGAAAGCCACGGCACCGGCGGGAAGCAGCTCCCGGCTCTCGGAGCCAGCGTCCTCGACGAGGTGGGTCGTGGTCGCGGGGATATTGCCGACGGCCCAATGCCAGAATCCCGATCCGGTGGGAGCGTCCGGATCGAAGACCGTGACGATGAAGCTCCGGGTGTCGTCGGGAAACCCCGACCAGGTGAGTTCGGGAGAGATGTCGCGTCCGCCCGGGACGCCGAAGACTCCGGAGTACTGCGCCTCGGCGAAGGGCGTTCCGTCAGCGACGGTGGAGCTGCGGAGCTCGAAGCTCGGCACCTCGGGAAGCGCGTAGCACGGGTCGTTCGTTGCCTGTGTCTGATCTGTCATGCGAGGACGGTATCGACGAGCACCTGGTTTCCCGCAAGGGGTGCAAGTCACCTCCGGGTAACCACCCCACTCTCGGAATCTCAGAGATCGGGGAAGCGCTGGATGTTCGACTCGACCCAATCACGGAGGCTCTGCAGGGGCTTCGCCGCGTCTGCGCCGAGGGCGGTGAGCGAGTACTCGACGCGAGCCGGCACCTCGGCGAAGATCTCGCGCGCGACGAGGTCGCGGTCTTCGAGTCGCCGAAGGCACGACGTGAGCACCTTCGGGCTGATGCCCTCGAGCTTGCGCTTGAGCTCACCGAACCGCATCGGGCCGCCCTCGAGTGCGCCGAGGATGAGCGCGCTCCATTTGTCGGCGAGCAGATCGAGGATGCCCCGGCACGGGCACTGGGCGTCGTAGACATCATGGGGCCTGCCGGCGGCGCAGGTGCTGAGGGAAGTCACCCGTTCATGGTATCCGAAAGTTACCAGCAGTCCTTGCGGGTAACTGCTCCCCTTCGAGTAGTAATGATCTCGCGGCAGCCTGCCGTGCTCGATCCCACGAGAAGGACCACATCATGTCTTCACCCCTGCCCGACCCGCTGTACAGCCTCGCCATCCTGCGCGCCCTCCCCGGTCGCCGAGACGCACTGCTCGCCGCGCTGCAGCGCCTGATCGAGCCGACCCGCGCGGAGCCCGGCAACCAGGATTACGTGCTGTTCGAATCGCGCAGCGAGCCAGGAACGTTCTACATGCGCGAGGCGTTCGACGACCAGGCTGCGCTCGACACCCACTTCGCCACACCTCACTTCCAGGCATTCGCGCAGGGAGTGGATGCGCTGCTGGCCTCACCGCTCGAGTTGCTGTTCCTCGACCGGCGGTCGGCGTAGCGGCCCACGCTGCCGGAACACGCTCCGACGCCCGTACCTGAGAACCGGCGCAATCATCCGCTGGACGTACGACGTGGGTACTCCAGTCCGATGACCGCCGACAGACCCCGTCATAGCGTGGATGTCATGTCAACAACTGCTTCTGCACCCACCCCTTCCACCACCGCGCCGTCCGTCGCTGCGACGTCGACCGCCAAAGGCACCGCCAGTCTCGTTCTCGGGATCTGCTCCGTGTTCGCCGGCTGGACGTTCTTCGCGCCCGCCATCGGACTCATCCTCGGGATCGTCTCGCTGCGAGGCGAGCCGCGCGCACGCACGCAGGCGGGATGGGGGATCGCCCTCAACGCGATCGCCATGAGCATCTGGATCATCGTGACGATCCTCGCCCTCACGTTCGGATGGATCGCGGCGACCTCGTCCATGTTCGGCCAGTGACGGCGCTCAGCTCTCCTCCTCGGTGCGGCGGCTACCCTGGCTGAGGGGAGAAGCGCCGCGCTCCCCAGGAGGAGAGAGCATGCACGACCTGAACGCCGCATCCCCGCAGCCGGTGGCACCTCCGCCTCCGCCCGCTCCCGCGCAGGCCCCTGCCCCCACAGCCTCACCCGCCACGGCGAACGGCGCACCCACCGACGCCGAGATGGCCAGAGCGTCCGAGGTGCTGCGGGTCATCTCCGCCTCCTACTCCGCCAAGATGGTCGGTCAGGACCGGCTGCGCACGAGCCTGCTCATCTCGCTCATCGCCGGCGGCCACATCCTGCTCGAGAGCGTGCCGGGACTGGCGAAGACCACTGCGGCCAGCACCCTCGCCGACACCGTGAAGGCGCAGTTCAAGCGCATCCAGTGCACGCCCGACCTGCTGCCGAGCGACATCACGGGCAACCAGATCTACGACGCGGCGACGGGATCGTTCCGGACAGTGCTCGGCCCGGTGCACGCGAACTTCGTGCTGCTCGACGAGATCAACCGCTCCAGCGCCAAGACACAGAGCGCCATGCTCGAGGCCATGCAGGAGCATCAGACCACGATCGGCGGCGAGATCCACCACCTGCCGAAGCCGTTCCTCGTGATCGCGACGCAGAACCCCATCGAGCAGGAGGGCACGTACGAGCTGCCCGAGGCGCAGATGGACCGCTTCCTGCTCAAAGAGATCGTCGAATACCCGAGCCCGGCCGAAGAGCTCGAGGTGCTCAGCCGCATCGATTCGGGTGTGCTCGACCCCGACCGGCACGTCGCCAGCGCCGTCAGCCTCGACGACGTGCATCTGCTGCAGGACGTCGCGAGCCGCATCTACGTCGACCCCGCGATCCGCAACTACATCGTGTCGATCGCCTACGTCACCCGCAACCCGGCGCCGTACATCGGCGAAGAACGCGCCCGCTTCATCAAGTACGGCGCGAGTCCGCGTGCGAGCATCGCGTTCCTCCAGGCTTCTAGAGCGCTGGCTCTGCTCAAGGGACGCACGCATGTGCTGCCCGAAGACATCCGCGAGCTCCGGCACCTCGTGCTGCGCCACCGGGTGCTGCTGACGTTCGAGGCCGACGCCGAAGGAATCCGCAGCGAGGAGATCATCGACCAGATCTTCGCGTCGGTCCCCACACCCTGACATCTCCATGGCCAGCCTGATCACGCAGGTGAAGAGCAAGCTCTTCATCCACTCGACGCGCAAGTCGCTGCACGCGCTCGACGGCGCCTACGCGTCGCTGCTGCGCGGGCGGAGCCTCGACTTCGAAGACCTGCGCAAGTACGAGTACGGCGATCAGGTGCGCGACATCGACTGGCGGGCGACCGCCCGGCTGGGAACGCCCCTGGTGAAGCGCTCGCGCGCGACCCGCATGCACACCGTGCTGTTCGTGGTCGACACCGGGCGCTCGATGTCAGCACTCGCCGCAGACGAGCAGTCGAAGAAGCACCTGGCGATCCTGGCGACCGGAGTGCTCGGTGTGCTGACGCTGCGCCACGGCGACGACTTCACCACGGTGTACGGCGATGCCGCCAAGGTGCGCCGCCTCGCGCCGGGCCGCAGCGAAGGGGCGCTCGAGCACGCGCTGCGCACGATCGATCGGGCCGT
This sequence comes from Microbacterium maritypicum MF109, assembly GCF_000455825.1. Taxonomy (GTDB): domain Bacteria; phylum Actinomycetota; class Actinomycetes; order Actinomycetales; family Microbacteriaceae; genus Microbacterium; species Microbacterium maritypicum_A. Next base: position 37,274 of record NZ_ATAO01000195.1, on the reverse strand, counting down.
CGACCAGAGCGACGCACCGAGCGACCGTGATGGCCTGCTGTCGTTCGTCACCCGCACGATCGCGCGTCGCATGATCGTGGTCGTGATCACCGACGAGGCCCCCGTCACCGGCGAGACCGAACGGATGCTGCGGCGACTGCGCGTGCAGCACGACGTGCTCTGGCTCACGCTGCGCGACGCCGAGCCCGTGCTGGACCACGCCACCGGACACATCCGCAGTGACGTCGACAGTCGCTGGCAGGTGCCGGGATTCGTGCAGGGCGACCGCGAGATCGTGCAGGAGCTGACCGCGCAACGCGAGGCCGACGCCGCACACCTCGCCGAGCTGCTCACCCGGATGGAGATCAGCCACTCCACGCTGGACGGGCAGGACGATGCCGTCGCTCAGCTGCTGACGCTGCTGAATCGGAGGTCGAATGCCCGGCTCTGACGACCTCTATCCGCCGGCGCAGTACGGCTGGGGATGGATGCTGCTCGCAATCGGCATCCTGGCTCTACTGGTGCTGGGGGCGTGGTTGCTGATCGTCCTCACCCGACCGCGGCGCACCCTGGCGGTCGCCGACCCGAACGCCGGGCAGGCACCGCTGGTCATCGACGTGCTCTCGCAGCTGCGCACCGAGTACCTGGCGCGCATCCAGCAGATCGAGACCGAGTACGTCGAACGCCGCATGTCCGCCCGGCAGGCGAATCTCGAGCTGAGCCGCACCGTGCGCACCTTCGTGAACGAGTACAGCGGCCTGGAGGCGCCGGTGCTCGCACTCGACGATCTCGTGGCCCGCGGTGTGCATCCCGCCCTCATCGATGCGCTCGGCAGGCACTACTACCCGAGCATCTTCCGCCAGGGACCGGTGATCGATCCTGTGGCCGGCGCCGAAGCCGCCAGGACGGTGGTGCGCACGTGGCACTAGCGAACGTCTGGATGCTCGCGGCCGCGGTCGCGGTCGTGGTGCTCGCGATCACGATCGGTCTCGTCGTCGGCCTCCGGCGGGGCGGCCCGAGCCGAGGCATCGACGCCGCGCGCGTCGCCCGTGCCGAGCGCGTGCGCGCGCTGCCCTCCTTCCGCCGCGCACTGACGCGGAGAGCACTCGCGCTGTCCGGCATCCTCGCCCTCGGCGCGACCGCCGCCATCGTCGCGGGCGTGGTGGCTGCGCGGCCGATGTCGGCGCAGACGATCCAGCCCGTCAACACCAGCCGAGACATCATGCTGTGCCTCGACGTCTCCGGTTCCATGACCGAGGTCGACGTAGAGGTGCTGAACGTCTTCGACGAGCTTCTGGACAGCTTCGAGGGCGAACGCATCGGACTGACGATCTTCAACAGCTCGCCCGTGCAGATCTTCCCCCTGACCGACGACTACGACTTCGTGCGCGAGCACATCGAGAGCATGACGCAGAGCTTCGACTACGTCGATCAGGTCCCGGAGCACTGGGTCGGCACCCTCAATGGAGACGGCGCCTCCCTGATCGGCGACGGTCTCGCCGCCTGCACGATGGGTTTCGACAACCCGGACGCCGAGCGCTCACGCTCCGTCATCTTCGCCACCGACAACGAGGTCAACGGCGCCTCGATCGTCACGCTCGACGAGGCCGCCGCCTACGCCGCCTCGAAGGACGTGCGAGTCTTCGCGCTGAACCCGGTCCAGGGCAAGGATGCCGACGTCAGCGCCGAGCTGAGCGCTGCGGCCGAGGCGACGGGCGGCGCCGCATTCGGCCTGCGCGACACGACCACCGTCTCCGACATCGTCACCCAGGTGCAGGAACAGGAGGCGACCGAGTTGCGCGGGGAGGCGCAGGTGGTCTGGACCGACACCCCGAACCTGTGGATCGTGCTGCTCTCGATCTGCCTGCTCGGCTTCGTCGTGGTGCTGTGGAGGGTGCGACTGTGATCCTCCAACCCGTGCTCAACCCGCTGCTCGTCGTTCTTCTATGCGCCCCCGTCGCCGTCGCCGCCGTCTGGGTGCTGGTGCGTCCGCCGAAGTCCGCCGGGGTGCCGATCACCGATCGTCGCGCGCTGGCCGGGCATCGTGCCCTGTGGGCCATGCGGCTGCTTCTGGTGCTCGCCTGCTTCGCGATGCTCATGCGTCCGGGCATCCCCGGGGGAGCGACCCAGACCCTCGCGACGGATACCGACATCGTGCTCGTGGTCGACACGACGGCGAGCATCGTGGCTGAGGACTGGGATGACGGCGAACCGCGGCTCGACGGCATCCGTGCAGACGTGCGCGCTCTGGTGGAGGAGTATCCGGGAGCGCGCTTCGCCCTCATCACCTCGGATGCCGCGGCCGAGCTGAGGATGCCGCTGACCACGGACACCACGGCACTCCTGGGTTCCCTCGGGGTGCTGCGCCCCGAGGTCACCAGCCAGTCACGCGGCAGCTCGATCGGCATCGCCGCCCCCCTGCTGTCGGAAACCCTCGCCTCGGCAGCCGAATCGTCTCCCGACCGCTCGCGCATGGTTTTCTACTTCGGCGACGGGGAGCAGACGGTCGACACCGCGCCGGAGTCGTTCAGCGCGAGCGAGAAGTACACCGATTCGGGAGCCGTGTTCGGCTACGGCACCGCCGAGGGTGGGCCCATGCGCATCACCACGGGCGGCATCTCGGATCAGGGCGGCGACTACATCCAGTACCAGGGCGCCGACGCTCTCTCGGTGATCGACGAGTCGAACCTCGAGACGATCGCCGACCAGCTCGGGGTCACGTACGCGACTCGGACGGCGGATGCCGCCCCCTCCCTCCCCGAGGCCCCGTCGACCACCACCGACTACGCCGATTCGGGCGAGGTCGGCAACGTCATCGAGCTCTACTGGATCGCGGCGCTCGTCGCCCTGGCCATCCTCGGCGTGGAGCTCACGCGTGCCGCCCTGCTGATCGCGCGACTTCGGCAGCTGCGCGCGCCACGACAGCGCGTCCGCTCACGCAACCAGATCTAACACTCAGGCTTCGTCGATATCAGCTGCTAATGTTTTACCGGTCGAGGACTGTCTTGGTCCCGGCAGGGGTTCGCAGATGCATGACGATCGCGGAACACATGGCTTGGGGAAGCCTCCGCGGCGCGTGACTGCGATGTCGTGTCGGCGCTCGCGTCGGCATCAGATCACTGGGGAAAACAAAATCATGGGGAACAATCACGTTCTTGAACGCGCCCGCTCCGCGGCCGCTGGTGTCGTCGTCGGCATCTTGGTCGTGGCGGGGCTGGTGTCGTTCGGGGGTGGAGCCGCCGTGGCGACCGACGCCGCGCCGACGTTGCCACCACTGCTGCAACGCGACGGTGACGTCGTCACATCCGACCCGATTCCAACGGTGCAGATCGACAACGGCTACGTCTGGGCACAGACCACCATCGGCTCCACCGTCTACGCCGTGGGCAAGTTCGACAACGCCCGCGAGCCCAAAGCCGCTCCGGGCACTGCCCTCACCGCGCGGTCGAACGTTCTCGCCTACGACATCAACACCGGGGCACTGCTGCCGTTCGCACCGAAGGTCAACGGCGTCATCAAGGCCGTCGCCGCATCTCCCGACGGCAGCCGCATCTACATCGGCGGTTCGTTCAACAGTGTCAACGGGAAGGACCGTTGGAACATCGCCGCGATCGACGCGAAGACCGGCGAGCTGGTCGCCGGGTTCGTCCCGTCGATCGGCGGATCGGGCGTCTACGCTCTCACGACATCCGGAACCGCGGTCTACGCTGGCGGCCTGTTCGGCCAGGCCAACGGCACCGCACGGAAGAACCTCGCCGCGTTCAACACCGCGAACGGCGCGCTCCTGCCCTGGGCCCCGCAGACCGACCTGCAGGTGGATGCGATGGTGATGGACCCCGCCGGCAAGGACACCATCATCGGCGGACGGTTCTCGCAGATCAACGGCAACACCGAGATGCGTGGCAGCGGAGCCGTCGACAAGACCACCGGCACGCTGAACACCGCGTGGGAGCTGGCCAAGACGGTGAGGAACGGCGCCGGTAGCGGCATCTACGCCGGTAAAGCCGGAACCTTCAGCCTCACCACCGATGCCACCGGCGTCTACGGCACCGGGTGGGGCTATGCCGACGCTGCCACCGGCAACCTCGAAGGCACCTTCGCGGCCGAGGCCGGCACCGGCAAGGTCCGCTGGATCGCGGACTGCATCGGCGACCACTACGGCGTCTACTCGACCGGCAAGGTCGTCTACACCACGAGCCACACCCATACCTGCGAGACGTTGGGTCTCCACCCGGAACAGGCCCCGCGCGTGCACCGTTATTCCGAGGCATACACGGCCGATGCCCGGGGGACCCTCGCACCTCAGCCGGCGGCACCGGGCCGAAAGGACTGGGGCGGAACTCCCGCGCCTTCGCCGTATGCGTGGTCTCCCGACTGGGCGGTCGGTGTCACCACCGGACTCGGTCAGGCCGGGTTGTCGATCACCGGCACGGGCAACATGATCTCCATCGGAGGCGAGTTCCGCTCCGTCAACAACGGCCAGTTCGAGGGACTCGTGCGATTCTCGACCGCTCCTCCCGCCGGCCCCAAAGACGGCCCCCGCCTCTCCGGAGACAAGTGGCAGCCGACCGCGACGTCTCTCACGCCCGGTCGGGTGAAGGTGTCGATCCCGGCCAACTGGGACCGTGACGACCTCACGCTCACCTATGAGCTGCGCCGCGCCGGTTCGACCACTCCTCTGCTCACCACGAAGGTGGACTCCACCTGGTGGAACCTGCCCGCTGTCAGCTTCGAGGACACGACGGCTCCGGCCGGCTCGCAGCAGCAGTACACCTTCACGGCCGCAGACGGCAACGGCAACACCGTCTCGAGCAAGACGGCGACCGTGACGGTGGCCGACCCGACGCCACCGTATTCCAACGCGGTGCTCGCCGATGAACCCCAGCTCTACTACCCGCTGGGAACCATCGGCCAGGACGTTGCCGGCGCGAACAGCCCGATCTTCCGCGCAGGGGCGAAGCTCTTGTCGTCGGGAACGTCGAAGGGCACGGGCGCGACGGCCCTCGACGGCACCGAGACCGGACGCGTCGACACCACCACGAAGATGCCCGCACCTTCCGCGTACTCCGCCGAGATGTGGTTCCAGACGTCGACGACAAGCGGCGGAGTGCTGTTCGATTTCGAGAGCTCAGCAGCGGGCTTCTCGAAGAACTACGACCGCAACGTCTATATGTCGAACGACGGACGCCTGAACTTCGGGGTGTACAGCGACGGCACGAGAGTCATCACGACCAAGGCTGCGTACAACGACAACCAGTGGCACCAGGTCGTGGCGTCCGTCAGCCCCGAGGGGATGAAGCTCTTCGTCGACGGCCAACTCAACGATCAGATCACCGGTGTGACCAAGGGTCAGGCCTACGAGGGCTTCTGGAAGATCGGCAGCGGCAAGCTGGTCAACTGGCCGAACATCCCGACGTCGGTGTCCCTCACCGGCAACGTCAACCAGTTCGCCATCTACCCGTACGGGCTGAGCGCCGGGCAGGTGAAGACGCACTTCTGGGTCGCCAAGGGCTCAACGGCGCCCGTCGCGGCGTACACGGCGACCCCGGTCGGGCTCGCTGTGGCATTCGACGCGAGCACGTCGGTCCCGCCGGGATCCGCTACTGTCGCGGCGTACCGCTGGGACTTCGGCGACGGGACGACGGGTACGGGCAAGACGCCCTCGCACACGTATGCGGCGCCCGGCACGTACCAGGTCAAGCTCACGATCACCGACAGCCAAGGGCTCGTGGGGTCCGTCAAGAAGCCGGTGGTCGTGCAGGGAGCCAATGCGCTGCCCACCGCGTCTTTCACCCTCTCCTCATCGGGTCTCACCTCCTCGGCTGACGCAGCGGCATCGACCGACACCGACGGCACCATCAGCAGCTACAGCTGGAACTGGGGCGATGGCACGACCAGTGCGGGTGCGGTCGCCAGCCACGCCTACTCGACGGCGGGGACACGTACGGTCACCCTCACCGTGACCGACGACGTGGGCGGCTCGGCGACCACGACCCGCAAATCCGTCGTGGCGGAACCCGCGCCGCTCGCGGGTGACGACTTCGAGCAGGCATCCAGCCGAGGCTGGGGGAACGCGGTCGCGGGCGGCGCCTGGACGATCGCGGGCGGTTCGCAGGCGGCGGCCACGGTCGCCGGCGGCTTCGGACGGTTGAACCTGGCCGCGGGCGACACCCGACACGCCACGCTGAACGCGACGTCGGTCCCGAGCCCGACTCTGGAGACGACCTTCCGCGTCGATCAGGGGGCCACCACCGGTGGTGCGTACATCGGAGTCATCGCACGCGACTCCGCCGCCGGACGCTATCTCGTCCGCGCATGGCTCCGTCCCGACGGAACCATCTGGCTCGTCGCCCACCGTGACGGAACCGTCCTGGCCACCCGAGCCGTCTCGGGTCTCGCCTTCGCGGCGAACACCTCGTACACCCTCAAGGTCACGGTGACGGGCACCGCGCAGGCGTCCATCAACGCGAAGATCTGGGCGACCGGGGCGACGGAACCGGCCGATTGGCAGCTCAAGGCGTCGGATGCGACGCCCCTGCAGCCCGCGGGCGGGGTGGGCCTGAGCGGCAACCGCTCCGGCAGCTCGACCGCGGCACTCGGCGTGGCCTTCGACACGTTCCGCGTCACCGCAGCCGAGTAGCGCACGGGAACGGGCATCGTCCCTCACCATGATTCAGCCGACCTCGGCACTCGAGGTCGGCTGAATCGTATCCGGAGGATCCCCGGATAGGATGTTCAGCGCTTCGTCCTGCCGCTTCGGGGACCAGAATTCCCCGCGCTGAGCAGTGGTCGATCGGTAAGGGGGTTGGACGTGACACATCCGTCGGCACCCGCGGCGACCGAGCTCGGGTCCTCGACCACCACCGCCAGCACGGCCGACAGCGCCGCCGCCCTCCTCCGGTCCAACCGCCGCCGCCGCAGCGTCCGCCGCTGGGTCGCGATCGGGACGATTCCGCTCACCCTCGCCGCGCTCCTGTTCGTGGGCAAGCTGCTGAGCATGTACGCCTTCGCACATCAGGCCATCACCGCCTACCTGGTGGACGACTTCGCCGGGTCGGAGGCATCCGCACGCGGACAAGACCTCCTGAACTGGTTCGAGCCGTACAAGGCGCCGTTCAACATCGGCACCGCGCTCGGTGCGGCGGAGCAGCTGCCGGAGGCGCGGGCCGAGCTCGAAAGGGCACTCGACCTCGCCACCGGACTGGAGGTGTGCGGGGTACGGATCAATCTCGCCCTGGTGGTCGAGCGCATGGGTGACGCCGCACGCGCGGACGGCGACGGCGCGGGCGCTGCTGCGCTCTACGGCGAGGCGCTCACGATCACGGTCGAGACGCCAGAGGAGTGCCGCAGCGAAGAGGCCCGGCAGCAGTCGTCCGACCCGCAGCGCGACATGGCCGATTCTCTCGACGGCACCGCCGATCGTCTCAAGCAGAAGCAGCAGGAGGAGCAGCAGCCGTCACCCCAGCCGCAACCGGGGGAGAAGGAGCAGCCGTCGGAGGACAAGCTGAAGGGCCTGCAGGACAAGCTCGAGCAGGGGACGCAGGAACGCGATCAGCAACAGGGCGACGACCAGGGCGGTTCGGAGACGGACAAGCCGTGGTGAGCGATCACGAGAGGCAGCGCGCGCGCTACATCACGGGCACCGAGGGCGCTCCACCCGTGCCCCCACCCGGCGGCTACCGAGGAGCGCGGCGCGATGCGTTCGGATCCGCACCGCGCCCGAACGTCGCGACGATCGCCCCGGCGGAAGAGCCGAGGAAGCCGGCGAACGCCCTCGGATGGATCGCCCTCACCACCTCCATCCTCTTCGCGCTGATCCTGCTCGGGACGCTGATCGCCGGCGGCACCGACCTGCTCTACGGCGTCACGATGCTCGCCCTGCAGCTCGTCGTGGTCGCGGTCATCGCGGCCGCCCTGTTTTCGGCACGCGGACGGAAGCTGGGGGCGATCGCGCTCGTCGTGACGATCCTTTTCAACGTCGCCACCGTGGGCGGCATGAGTGCCCTGCAGACCTCAGCCTCCGGCACCTACGAGGGGACGAAGACAGCCGCGCAGAAGCACGCGGAGGCCTATCCGGCGATCAAGGGCACCGACCCCCAGCAGACCCTCTCGCAGCAGTCGCTCGAGGAGGTGCGTGCGCAGGCCGAGACCATGTTCGCCGACATCCGCACGCGACTCACCGACGAGTTCGGCTACACCTGGGTGCAGGTGGGCGATGACGACCTGCGTCCGGAGCGCAACGGCTACGGCGGCGAGTCGATGCTCGTCGAATTCACCTCCGCGGCGTGGGCGACGAACGAACCGATCCAGGATGACGAGCGCAAGCTCGACGTGATGCGTGTCATCAACGAGGTCGTCGTCGAGCACGGATTGTGGGACCTCTACTCCTTCAACGATCCCTCGGTTTCGGGAATCGACCCCGCGATGATCGCGAAGCTCTACGGCAGCGACGACCCGCGCACGCAGACGACGTGGGAGTACTACACCGAGAACTTCCCCGATCCGCTGCGCTTCTACGCCACCATCAACGACCTCTCGAACGATCGGGACGGCGGATTCCTGGCCGCCCGCGAGGCACAGAACGCCCGCACCGGCGAACCCCTCGAAGGCCTGCAGCTGACCGTGATCGCCAGCGGAGTGCTGAGCGAGGCCGATCGCGAGGAGTTCCAGACGAAGCTGCAGGAGTACCCCGGCTTCGAGTGAGACGGTGCCGGAGCCCTGCCGGGGCCGTGGGCCGACGCGCGTCAGGGGCCGAGCGTCAGCAGCATCCGGGCCAGCACGTAGCGGGCGTGGCCGCGGGAGGTGCGCGGGTCGTAGCCCAGAGTCTCCACCAGCACCGTCAGACGCTCCTGCACGCTGGAATGATGGCGGCCGAGACGCGTGGCGGCGGCGCGCACGCTCTGCTCTTCGGCGACCGCGTCGAGAAGCTCCCGACTACGGGCGTCGAGGGCCGCGAGCGCGGCGGCATCCGGGTGCAACGGGCTCGACTCGGCGGCGTCGGCGACGAGGAGCAGCGCTCCGAGGTCGGCCGCATCGACCACCGGCTCGCCCGGACTCGTCAGACGCACGGCGACGAGAGCCGATGCCCACGACTGGGGAAGCTGGTCTCCCGGTCCGGCGAGACCGACGCCCAACCGCAGAGCAGCGGTCTCGGGCCAGACTTCCCGCACGTCCGTCTGCGCGTCGATGATCGTCGCGCGCGTGAGTCCGTGCCGGGTGGCGACCACAGCCGAGGGGTGCGTCGGCAACGGTGCGGGCTCCGGGGGTGACGCGACCAGTCGCAGCATGCTCGCGGAGAGCCGGAGCCGCGGCAGCGCAGCCGCCCGCTCCTCGGCACCGGCGTAGGAACTGATGGCGAGTTCGACCGCGCTCTCGGGGCCGACCGCGCGTCGCGCCCGGATGATGCCGAGGCCGAGGCTGAGCCGCTCCAGGATCATCGCGTCGTTCGAATGCGCATCGCCCTCCCGCTCGATCCAGGCGACGGCACCCGGCCCACTCTCCCGGACGGGCCAGGAGGGGGACGGCTCGACGGGATCGATGCGCACCCCATCTGCCCGCACGCGCACGATGTGCCGGCCGTCGCGCTGGCCGACGGTCGCACCGCTCAGCACCGCCGCACCCCGCAGCATGCTCTCCACACCCACGGAGCGGGCGACGAGGGCATCGAAGTAGCTGACGACTTTGAGCGTCTCGCTGGCATCCGGGTCGAGGGCGGTGAGACGCCCCAGCAGATCTTGCATGTCGGCTCCATCGCGCGGGGATTCCACCCTACGGGGTCGGCGCGCGGCCCCGGAGGGTGGAATCCGGACTCAGGAGAGCAGGCGGTTCACCCAGTTGTCCCGCGCGGCGAGCATGGCCTGAGCGACGGCGGCGTGCGGGGCGAACATGTCGAAGCCGTGGAAGCCGCCGGCCCACACGTGCAGCTCGGCCTGGACCCCGGCTTCCCAGAGCTTCGTGGCATAGGCGACATCCTCGTCGCGGAACACCTCTGCGCTGCCGCAATCGATGAACGCCGGGGGCAGTCCGCTCAGATCGGTCGCCCGCGCGGGAGCGGCATAGATCGAGACGTCGTCGGTACCCTTGCGGTCGCCGAGCAACGCCGTCCATCCGGTCACGTTCGACCCGCGATCCCAGACCCCGATCCCGTCGATCTGCCGGGTGGACACCGACTCGTCTCGGTCGTCGAGCATCGGGTAGATGAGCAGCTGGCCGATCAGCTCGGGGCCCTTCCGGTCACGGGCGAGCAGCGCGGTGCCCGCAGCCAGGCCTCCCCCGGCGCTGCCGCCGCCGATCAGCAGGCGCGACAGGTCGATCCCGAGCTCCTCGGCATGCTCGGCGGTCCACAGCAGACCCGCGTAGCAATCCTCCACCGGATAAGGGTCGGGGAACTCGGGGGCGAGCCGATACTCGACCGTGACGATCACGCCGTCGTAGCGCTCCGCCCAGTCGAGGAAGCCGACCACACCGAGCCAGCGGTTGCCGATGATCATGCCGCCACCGTGGGTGTGGAAGAAGCCCGGACCGGTGCCGGTCCGGCCCTCCTTCTCGATCACGGACAGGACGATCTCGCCTCCGTCGTATCCGGCGATCGTGACGTCACGGCGTGTGAAGCCGCGGTCGTCGAGCACGGTGAAGATCTCCTGGTCGCCGCTCACCGGCGACTGGCGCATCAGCGGGATCATCTCGGGCGTCAGGGTCGACGGCAGCTGGTCGCCGACGAGAGCGAGAGCAGCCTCGAGCTCGGGATCGAACGGCGGTCGCGCCAGGGTCGTGTCAGTCATCGGAACTCCTTTGTCCTCGGCCACCATCGCGGCGGTGTTCCGCCAGCCTCCCGCACGCCGCTCCCGAGAGTAACCCGCCAGCGCGGGCGGATCCGACGCCTCCGATCCGCCGGATGGCGGGCTGTTCCGCTCCGGCGTCGCACGACTCCCTTGATGGCGCGTGTCGCGCTGGATAGCCTGGCGCCAAAAGGAAGGGATGCGCGCATGATTCGAGCACTCGACGAGCAGCAGTCCTACGAACTGCTGTCCACCACCACGATCGGCCGGATCGGCTTCGTCCATGAGGACCGGGTGCAGATCCTTCCCGTGAACTTCGCGGTCTCCGGTCACGACCTGCTTCTTCGCACCGCGCCGGACGGCGTGTTGGCCGCCCTGACCTCTGAGCCGCTCCCGGTCGCGTTCGAGGTGGACTACCACGACCCCCTCGGCAACACGGCATGGAGCGTGCTGCTGCATGGTCCCCTCTCGCGGGTCCCCGACGACGAAGCGGCCGGTGATGCCGCGCGCGTGCATCCGTGGGCGGGGGAGGATCGGAGCCTTCCGCTGTCGTTCCGCATCGAGAGCATCACCGGCCGTACCGTGCGACGGGACCAGTTCCGCGGCGCGGACTGAGCGCCGTCTCCGGGTGATCTCCGTCGTCGCTCAGGATGCGAGGGCCAGGCCGGCGGCGAGCGCGAAGCCCAGCACGGTCGCGAGTCCCGTCGATTCCTTGGCTTTGGACTGCGCCTCGGGGATCATCGAATCGACCAGCATCACGAGCAGGGCGCCGGCGGCGAAACCACTCGCCGCCGAACGGAACTCATCGCCGGTGATGCTCGCGAGACCGAAGCCCGCGACAGTCGCGGCCGCGCAGAGCACCGCGACACCCGCCCAGAGCAGCAGCACCCGCGATTTCGCCATGCCGCCTTCGAGCAGGTCGGCAGCCGAGCCGATCGATTCGGGCAGGTTCGAGACCAGGATGGCGACCACGAGCGCGATGCTGACCGGTTCCCCGGAGGCGAGACCGATGCCGAGCACCAGCTGCTCCGGGATGCCGTCGAGCAGAGCGCCGACGGCGAGCTGCCCCCCGCCCGCCTGCTCCTTGGTCTTCGCGGCCCTGGCGTCGAGGATGCGGTCGGCGATGTAGTAGCTGATCGCTCCCGCCGCGACACCGACCACGAGGGGGACAGGACCGGCGAGATCGAGCCCCTCCTCCCACAGCTCGAAGGCGATCGACGCCATGAGCGCGCCGGCGCCGAAGCCCAGCACGATGCCGAGCCAGCGCGGCGGCCACGTGCGCAGCAGTGCGAGCACCGCACCGATGAACAGCGGCGCCGCCGCGACCACACCCCACAGGACTGCTTCGCCCATGTCCGACCTCCGTGCGCCTACTCTCCCACCTCCGAGCCCGCCATCCGGGTCGACCCACCCGTCTCCAGAAAGGGGCGCTAATAGGATGACCACAGCGGGAGCGGCGGGCGACCCAGCGAGGCGGCGATGAGCGACAGGCCGGTCGAGGTTCTGCGCATCCCTGCTTTCGCACTCTTCTGGTCATCGTCGACGCTCGGCGCGTTCACGGGCGCCGTGACCGCCTTCGCGTTCGGTCGGCGTGGTGGTGTTCGTCGTGGCTGCACTGATCGTGCTCTTCTCCCCACTGCGCCTGGCACGCCATGAAGATGTCGTTCAGTCGGAGTAGTCGGCGTTCGGGGTGACGAACGTCGCCGTGTACTCCTCGGTGCAGGGCGTCAGGACATAAACCTTGCCCCAACCCCAGCCCATGAGCATCGGATCGTCCTGGCTCAGGCGCGTCTGCCGTTCACCCGCCTCGATGACGACCCACCCCGCATCGTCCGTCCGCCAGCTGGCCTTCCCGACGACCGGGGTCACGTCGCCATCGAGGCACACCCGCCCGTCGTCGAGTTCCCGTTCCTCGGTGCCGAGCATCAGCGCCGAGACCTCCGCTGATCCGTCTTCCTTGAGTGTGAAACCTGCGAGTTCCGAGGCCTCTTCGAAGCCGTGATACGTCGCGGGGAACGACAGGTGCGCCGCCATGTCCTGCCGCGCGAGCGTCGACCTGCGGAAGGCTTGGACCGCCAGGACGAGAAGCACGACCAGTATCGCGGCGAGAAGCGCACCTCCCGCAATCAACCACCATCCACGCGACCTTGCTCTCTGCATGGCCACAATGTAGCGGCGGATCCTGAACGAGGACACCGATATGAAGCACCCGCCTCGCCCCCCGTTCTGTGCCATTCGAATGGTATTCTCATGGCATGAAGGCAACCATGGACAAGGCAGGACGGATCGTCATCCCCGCTGCGCTCCGCGAGCGCGTCGGATTGATCCCTGGTCCTATCGATCTCATCCTCGACGGCAACGGCATCCGCATCGAGATCGATGCCCCGGACAACCTCATCGAGAAGGACGGGCGTCTCGTCGTCGCGTCGTCCGGCATGGCGATCACACCCGACGACATCCGCGAGTTGCGCCTTGCCGACCAGCGCTGACCTGCTCCTCGATACGAGCGCGGCGCTCGCGCTCCTCGTGGAAGACAACACCGCGCACATCGCGGTCCAGAGCGCCTGCACCGGTGCAATCCTCGGCCTTGCCGGCCACGCCTCAGCAGAGACATACTCCGTGCTGACGCGCCTGCCGGGCCCCAATCGCCTGACCCCTCTGGCAGCGGCGAACGCGATCCGGGCTGCATTCCCCCGATCGATCTCACTCTCGGAAGAGGACGCGCGCACCGCCGTCGACGTTCTCGCCGATGCTGGAATCGCCGGCGGAGCGGTCTACGACGGCCTGGTCGCGTTGTGCGCCAGGGCCGCCGGGGTGACGCTCGTCACATGCGATCGCCGCGCGATAGGAACGTATGCGGCGCTAGGCGTCGATGTGCGCGTGATCTGACGCAGCACGGGGCGACACGCCGCCCGCCGATAGACTGGGAAGCATGTCCAAGGTCCTCCAGTCCCTGCCCGTCGGCGAGCGCGTCGGCATCGCCTTCTCCGGAGGACTCGACACCTCCGTCGCCGTCGCGTGGATGCGCGAGAAGGGCGCGGTTCCCTTCACGTACACCGGCGACCTCGGTCAGTACGATGAAGACGACATCGCCTCGATCCCGGGCCGCGCGCTGGAGTACGGCGCCGAGGCCTCGCGCCTGATCGACTGCAAGACCGCCCTGGTCGAAGAGGGCTTCGTCGCCCTCTCCTGCGGCGCCTTCCACATCCGCTCCGGCGGCAAGACCTACTTCAACACGACGCCCCTCGGTCGCGCGGTCACCGGCACCATGCTGGTGCGCGCCATGAAGGAGGACGGCGTCGACATCTGGGGCGACGGCTCCACCTACAAGGGCAACGACATCGAGCGGTTCTACCGCTACGGCCTGCTCGCCAACCCGCGCCTGCGCATCTACAAGCCGTGGCTCGACGCCGACTTCGTCACCGAGCTGGGCGGCCGCAAGGAGATGAGCGACTGGCTCGTCGCCCGCGACTTCCCCTACCGTGACTCCGCCGAGAAGGCCTACTCGACCGACGCCAACATCTGGGGCGCGACGCACGAGGCCAAGACGCTCGAGCACCTCGACGTCTCGCTCGAGACCGTCGACCCGATCATGGGCGTGAAGTTCTGGGACCCGTCCGTCGCGATCGAGACCGAAGACGTCACCGTCACGTTCGAGGCCGGCCGCCCCGTCGCCATCAACGGTGTCGAGTACTCCGACCCGGTCGCCCTCGTCATGGAGGCGAACACGATCGGCGGTCGCCACGGCCTCGGCATGAGCGACCAGATCGAGAACCGCATCATCGAGGCGAAGTCGCGCGGCATCTACGAAGCTCCGGCCATGTCGCTGTTGTTCATCGCCTACGAGCGCCTGGTCAACGGCATCCTGAACGAAGACACCCTCGCGACCTACCACGAACAGGGTCGCCGCCTCGGCCGTCTGATGTACGAGGGCCGCTGGCTCGAGCCGCAGTCGCTCATGCTGCGCGAGTCGATCCAGCGCTGGGTCGGGCTCACCATCTCGGGCACGGTCACGATCCGCCTGCGCCGCGGCGACGACTGGACGATCCTCGACACCGTCTCGCCGAACCTCTCCTACGGCCCCGAGAAGCTGTCGATGGAGCGCGTCGGCGATGCGGCCTTCGGCCCGGTCGACCGCATCGGCCAGCTCACCATGCGCAACCTCGACATCGCCGACTCCCGCGCACGCCTCGAGCAGTACGCGGGTCTCGGTCTCGTGGGCGGTGCGACCGGCGAGCTCGTCGGCCGCGTCACCGCCGGCGAGTCGAGCGAGATCACCGAGTCCGTCCACGGGTCGATCTCCGAAGCCGACGAGACACTGGCCGACGCCGTCGACTCGGCGTCCGAAGGCGCGGCCTTCGACTCCGGCACGGACTGACATATCGACCGACACCGATGCGCCGGCACCCTCGGGTGTCGGCGCATCGTGTATTCGGTCCCCGTCCTGCCTCAGCGGTCTCCGACCTCCGTCCGGTCGATGATGCCGGGAAGCACCTCGTCGAACAGGGTCACGAGGGCCGCGCGCACCTGCGTCGCATCTCGGCAGACGATGGCGTCCCTGATCTCGAGGGTGGATCGCTCGCTCGCGGCCCAATCGAACCAGCCGGCGGCATGCTGCGTGAAGCGCCGGATCTGCGGCCCGAGCAGCTCGATCACGGACGCCCGCGTGGCATTGCCCTCGAGACGAGCGAAGCCGATGGCGATGGCACGCAGAGCCACGCCGTAGGCCAGGACGTCGCGCTCGACCGCCGCGTCGGACATGTCCTCCGTCAGGTCGACGAGGTAGCTGACGTCATCCTGTCGGACGAGCGGCATCGCATGCCGCACCGATCCGATCCAGATGTCGCCGAACAGCGCGATCGCGTCGCGGATCCGGTCCAGGTCGAGCGGCGCCACGCGCGTGAAGCGATTTCGCTGCATCTCGACGAGCCCCTGTTCCGCCAGGCGCGCCAGCGCATGACGCACGGGCGTCTTGGAGGTGCCCAGATCTTCCGCCAGGTCGGTATCGCGAAGGCGTTCCCCCGGTCGCAACTCACCGTCCACGATCGCATCTCGCAACCGCCGATAGACGTCCTCGCTCATCGTCCTGCGCTCGAGCGCCACATCGATGCCTGCCAAATCACACCCTCCCTCGACCACAGCGGGTCCCCCACCACTCGAAACGGTCGGCACGCGCGAACCGAACAACCCCCGTGTCCGGAACCGGTGCGATCCCCCGTGCGCGCCAGCGCGCAACGCGTAACATAACACAGCAGTCCTCGATCAGCGCTGTACGCCTGCCTGGGCGCTCTCCACGAATCCGCACGCCATACCTTGCACATTCATGTGCATGATCCCTATCGTGAACTCATGACCACCCGTGCACCTCGTCGCGACGCCGTCGAGAATCGCGCCGGCATCCTCTCCGCCGCCCGCGCGACCCTGGCGCTGCACCCGCACGCCTCCGTCGACGTGATCGCGCGCAGCGCGGGGCTCTCGCGGCGCACCCTGTACGGACACTTCGACGATCGCGATGCCCTCATCCGCGAACTCATCTCCACCGGCGCGCAGCGGTTCAACGCCATCGCCGCCTCGATCGACGACGCTGACGCCCGCCTCGCCCTCGCCCGCCTCGCCGCCCACCTCTGGCACGAAGCCGCGCACGTGCAGGTGGCCGCCGCCCTCGCCCTCGATGAGACGCACGTCGAACACACCGCCACCGCGCTCGCTCCCCTGCGCCGCACTGTGGCAGCGCTCGTGCGCCGGGGACAGGACGACGGCAGCTTCCGCACCGACCTCGCCGCCCCCACCCTCGCTCGCCTCATCGAAGAGATGGCGCGCACGGTCATCTCCCGCACGGATGCGGCCAGCACGGGGGCCGCCGACCTCGCCGTGCGGACGGTGCTGAGCATGGCCGGACTCTCCTGGCGCGAAGCGGACGAGCTGCTCGCATCGCACCCCGACCTCGCCGCATCCGCGGCAGCCCCGACGGAACCCCCGAACACCCCGGAGGACGGGGCATGAAGATCTCTCTGCACGACGTGAGCAAAGGCCGCAACGGCCAAGCACTCCCGGCGATCTCGCTCGAGTTCCACACCGGCTCAGTGCGCTTCGCCCTGGCCGAGACGGAGCAGCGACCGACGGTGCTCGGACTCATCGCGAGCGGTCGCATGCGCCCCGACACCGGCCGCGTGAGCATCGACGCCGCCGACGATCCGAAGGCATTGCGTCGTCGCGTGGCTCTGGTCGACGCCCCCGCCGTCAGCGACCCGCACCCCGACGTCGCCCTCGTCGGTGTCGTGGAGGAAGAGCTCATGTTCGCCGGACTCGGCGCCACTCCGCTGCACGCACGACGCTGGCTCGCGCGGCTCGGCTACACCGAGCTGGCCGGCGTGCCGTTCGGCTCCATCGATCCCGCCGCACGCGTGCGCATCCTGTGTGAACTCGCGGTGCTCCGATCCGGGGTCGAGGGCATCGTGCTCGTGTCGCCCGACCGCCACGGAGGAAGCCCCGACGGTTGGTGGCGCATCGCGGGCGAATTCGCGGACCGCGGCTACGCGATGCTCGTGATCATCGGAGGCTCGGCAGCCATCGCCCTGGAGCGGATGCAGGAGTTCGACGCGATCAACGCCTCCGGGCCTGTCGAACCGCTCGCGATCGACGAGCCCGCGTCTCCCGCCGCCGACGAGACACCCGCCACGAGTGAGAACGGAGATGCGCGATGAAGGTTCCCGCCATGATCGCCGCCGAGCTGCGGCGACTCACCGCGAGCCGGATGGGCATCATCGCCCTGGTCGCGTTGATCTGCGTCCCGATCCTCTACGGCGGTCTCTACCTCTGGGCGAACCAGGATCCGTACGCGAAGTTCCCCGAGGTCCCTGTCGCGCTCGTGGTCGACGACGAAGGCGCCCCCGCGCCCACCACCGGCACCGAACCCGCGACCGGCGAGACCGTGAACTACGGCGAGGACGTGGCCGAGAACCTCCTCAAGGGCAACGCCTTCGACTGGCAGCTGATGTCGGCCGACGAAGCCTCCGAAGCCCTGACACACGGCACTGTGGACTTCACCGTGACGATCCCGGCCGACTTCTCCTCCGCCCTCACCTCGGCCGCGGGAAGCGACCCGCACCAGGCGCGCATCGACCTCGAGACCAACGACGCGAACAACTACCTCGCTTCATCGATGGGCACGCAGGCCGTGGAGAAGATCCGCAGCTCGGTCGCCCAGATGGTCGGCAGCCAGGCCGCAGAGCGCCTGCTCACCGGCCTCAGCGACGTGCGCGACAAGCTGATCACGGCGACGGACGGCGCCACGCAGCTCACCGACGGCGCCGGCACCGCCGCTTCCGGCAGCTCCACGCTCGCCGAAGGCACCGCGAAGCTCGCCGACGGAACGGCGCAACTGGCCACGGGGGCGCAGAGCCTCGCGAACGGCGCGCAGCAGGTGAGCGCGGGCAACCGTCAGCTCGCCGATGTCGCCGACCGGGCAGGATCCGCGGTGCAGCAGGCCGCGAACGCCCTGCCGCAGGTGCGCACCGACATCGCGAACACCCTGACGCAGCAGGGCCTCACGCCCGACGAGATCGACCAGGTGCTCGCCACGCTCGATCCGCTCGGCGCTCGCCTGCAGGAGGGGAACACTCAGGTGCAGGCCGCGGTCGGCAAGGTCGATCAGCTCGCCGCCGGTGCCGCCTCCCTCGCCTCGGGCGCCTCGGAGCTCGCCACCGGTGCCGGCGCGGTCGCCACGGGTGCCTCCGCCGCGAACGACGGTGCCTCTCAGCTGCGCGATGGACTCGCCACGCTCGCCTCCGGCACGGCCGAGCTGCGCGACGGGCTGTCCCAGGGCGTCGACGCGATTCCCGCCTCCACCCCCGACCTGCGCTCGCTTCAGGCCGACACGATCGCCGACCCGGTCAAGGTGTCGAGCGACAAGGTCGCCTCCGCCGAGGACTACGGTGCCGGACTCGCCCCCTTCTTCGCCGCGCTCTCCGCCTGGATCGGCATCTACGCCCTCTTCCTGATCGTGAAGCCCATCTCCCGGCGCGCCATCACCGCACTGCACTCCCCCATCCGCATCACGCTGGCCGGCTGGCTGACCCCGGCGATGCTCGGTGCCGTGCAGATGCTCGGGTTGATGGGCATCCTCGCCATCACGCTCGGCTTCACCTTCGACCATCCGCTCGGCACGCTCGGCATCATGGTCTTCGCGTCGGCGACCTTCGCGGCGATCATCCTCGCCCTGAACGTCTGGCTCGGATCGGTCGGGCAGTTCCTCGGCCTGGTTCTGATGGTGCTGCAACTGGTCACCGCGGGCGGCACGTTCCCGTGGCAGACGCTGCCCGCTCCCCTCGCCGCCCTGCATCACGTGCTGCCGCTGGGTTACGTCGTCGATGCGATGCGACAGCTGATGTACGGCGGCGACTTCGCGCGTGCCGGCGGGGATCTGGCCGTGCTCGGCGTGTGGCTCGTCGGCGCGCTGCTGTTCGCGATGATCGGGGTGACGCGGATGACACATCGGCGCACCCTGCGCGATCTGCAGCCGAGCCTGATCGGATGATCGACCCGGTGCTCGTCGTGGAACGCCTCGTGGCGAGCGCCGGTGCGGATATGATGCGAAGGCGCGGCCCTGAAACGCGCGCTGGGGCTCGGTGGAACTGAGTTCCACCTTTCTACCCGAAAGTGTTCTCGACGATGATGACCGATTCGCAGGAGTCCGCTGCCCCTTCCCGCCTCCCGCTGGGCGTTCGCATCGGGCGCATCGCGTTCCTCGTCGTGGCCGCCGTCGTGGTGATCGCCGTGGCTGCGGCGTTCTTCGTGACCTGGACCATCCAGCGTTCCTTCCCGCAGACCGAGGGATCGATCGAGCTCGACGGGCTCGCGGCCGCGGTCACCGTGCAGCGCGACGACCGCGGTATCCCGACGATCACCGCCGACTCGACCGACGACCTGTTCTACGCGCAGGGCTTCGTGCACGCGCAGGACCGGTTCTTCGAGATGGACTTCCGCCGCCATGTGACCGCCGGCCGCGTCGCCGAGATGTTCGGGGAGTCGCAGGCCGGCACCGACGCCTTCCTCCGCACGCTCGGATGGCGCACGGTCGCGGAGGCCGAGGTCGAGGCGATGGACGACACCACGCGCGGCTACTACGAGGCCTATGCGGATGGCGTGAACGCCTACCTGGCTTCGCGCTCCGGCGCCGAACTGTCGCTCGAGTACGCCGTGATCGGACTGCAGAACCCCGACTACGCTCCCGAGCCGTGGGAACCCGCGGATTCCGTCGCCTGGCTCAAGGCCATGGCCTGGGACCTGCGCGGCAACATCGAGGACGAGACCGAACGCTCGCTGCTGGCCGCAGAGCTGAGCACAGGCGCGGACGGGGCAGAGGACGCGGCCACCGGTGACCTGCTGGCGAAGCTCTATCCCGACTACCCGTTCGACGAGAACCCCGTGATCGTGCCCAAGATCTCGACCGTTCCCGCACTCGGCACCGATGCGGAGCCTGCGGCCTACACCACCTCCGAGACCGACGGCGAGGCGCAGCAGGCATCGACGACCGTCGAATGGGAGGAGACCTCGAGCGTGATCGAAGCGGCGAGTGTGCTGGTCGGCGATGTCGGCGAGGGCATCGGCTCGAACTCCTGGGTCGTCTCCGGAGACCTCACCGAAACCGGGATGCCCCTGCTCGCGAACGATCCGCACCTCGGGGCCTCGCTGCCCTCGGTCTGGTACCAGGTGCAGTTGAAGTGCTCGACGGTGAGCGAGGAGTGCCCGTTCGACGTGGGAGGCTTCTCGTTCTCCGGCCTTCCCGGCATCGTCATCGGCCACAACCAGAAGGTCGCCTGGGGGTTCACGAACCTCACCACCGATGTCACCGACCTGTACATCGAGCGCGTCGAGGGCGACCAGTACTGGCGCGACGGAGCACTGGTGCCTCTCGAGGAGAGCACCGAGACGATCAAGGTCGCGGGCGGCGACGACATCGAGCTGACCATCCGCTCGACCGTCCACGGGCCCCTCATCTCCGGACTCACCGACGACTTCACGGCGATCGCGGGGGCCCCGGAACCCGCCCTCGGCGCCGAAGCCATCGCTCCGACGCCCGCACCCCCCGGTTCCGACGATGCCGAGTACGCCGTGAGTCTGCGGTGGACCGCGCTCGATCCCGGTACGGCGGCGACGGCCATCTTCGCGCTCTCCACCGCGCAGGACTTCGACGACTTCCGCTACGCGGCCTCGCTCTTCGACGTGCCGGCACAGAACCTCATCTACGCCGACACCGAGGGCAACATCGGCTACCAGACCCCGGGCCGTCTTCCGATCCGCGGCGCGGGCGACGGATGGATGCCGCAGCCCGGGTGGGACAGCAGCTACGACTGGACGGGGTTCATCCCGTTCGAGGAGCTGCCGGTCTCGTACAACCCGGCCTCGGGATACATCGTGACCGCGAACAACGCGATCGTCACCGACGACTACGCCTACTTCCTCTCCCGCGACTGGGACTACGGCTACCGCGCCGCCCGGATCGCACACCTCATCGAGCGACGCGCGGCCGTCGCACCGCTGACCGCCGACGACATGCGCGAGATCCAGATGGACAACGAGATGTGGATCGGCACCCAGCTGGCGACCGCCATGGCCGACGTCGACGTGTCCGGTGCAGGCCCGACCGGGGCCGTGGAACTGCTGCAGGGGTGGGACGGGCAGAACTCCGCATCGTCGGCGGCTGCGGCCTACGCGAACGTGCTGTGGTCGAACCTGGTGCAGAACATCTTCGCCGAGCGCGCTCAGCCGCTCCCCATCGACGGCCAAGGTCGGCTCTTCACCGTCGTCTCCGACATGCTGGCCGATCCTTCCGACCCGCTCTGGGTCAACGCGCAGATCGACGTCGACGGGATGGAGCAGATGCTGGCACTGTCGGCGGAAGAGGCCTACGACGAGCTCGCGGCTCTGCAGGGCACGACCGTCTCACGCTGGAACTGGGGCGACCTGCACGCGATCACCCTCACCAGCGAGACACTCGGCTCCTCGGGCATCGCGCCGATCGAAGCACTCTTCAACCGTGGACCTTTCCCGGTCAGCGGAGGGGCCTCGGTGGTGAACGCGACCGGATGGGAGCTCGGGGTCTCGTACGCCACCACGACCGTGCCGTCGATGCGCATGGTCGTCGACCTCTCCGACTTCGACGCCTCGACCTGGAATCATCTCACCGGCGCCTCGGGTCACGCGTACAACGAGCACTACACGGATCAGACGGCGGACTGGGCAGCGGGCATCCAGAAGCCGTGGGCGTACTCGACGAAGGCCGTGAAGGCAGCGGCCGTCAACACCCTGGTGCTCACCCCGGCCGGCTGAACGACGGCTCTCGGGGCATCTGAAGCAGCGCCCCAGGATGCTCGGCTAGCGTTGACGGGTGCCATCCGCCTATCTCGCCCCCAAGGGCACCCCCGTCACGCTCCTGGAGTTCGAGCATGCAGGTGCGACCCTCATCGCCGAGACGTTCGGTGAGGGCCCGCACACGTATCTGCTCCTGCACGGCATCGGCATGGGGCGGAGCGTCTATCTCGATATCGTGCAACGTCTCGAGGGAAGGGTCATCGCCCTCGATCTGCCCGGATTCGGCGAGGCGCCCGAGCCCACCCGCACGCTCACCATGGAACGGCATGCCGACCTCGTCGCGGCCTACCTGCAGCACGTCGACTCGGGCCCCGTCGTCGTGATCGGGCACTCGATGGGCAGTCAGATCGCCGCCGAGCTCGCCGCGCGGCATCCGTCCCTCGTCGAGGGAGTGGTGCTCGCCGGCCCCACCGTGAACAAGGCCGCGCGCAACATCGGCGCGCAGGCGCGGTATCTGCTCACCGACCTCATCGGCGAACGCCCCCTGGTCATCTGGCGCGGGGCCCGGGAGTACCTCCGCGGCGGCCCCCACCTGTTCCGGAAGATGCGTGCGACCATCGTGCACGAGCCCGAAGACGCCTTCGTGCGCATCCAGTGCCCCGTGCTCGTGCTGCGCGGGGAGAGCGATCCGCTGGCTCCGATGAGCTGGTGCCGCGAGATCATCGACGCCATCCCCGGCGCCGACCTCGAAGTCATCCCCGACCACGGTCACGGCACGCTGATCAGCGACTCCGAACCCGCGGCGCGCCTGATCCACGAGTTCACCGCTCGCCTCTGACGCCCCGGGCCCTCCTCATGAGCGGCCCACGGGATCAGGCGTGCCGGCATCGAGCGCCCGGCGCAGCCGGCAGGATCAGAGCTCGATGTCAGCCCGCAGCGGGCGGGGTCTGCTTCGACTCGGAGAGCTCGTCGACGACGAGGCCGCGCTGCTCGATGGTGCCGTTGCGATACGCCTGCCGTCCGACCATGTGCGCCGAGAGCGGAGCGGTGGCGAACTGCATGAGCACGACCGGGGCGACCAGCACGAACCCGATCAGGATGCCGCCGACCGACCGCTGCGACAGCGCGATCGCGATGCAGATGAGCAGCAGTCCGAGCACCTGAGGCTTGGTCGCCGCGTGCAGTCGCGACGGCACATCGCGGAAGTGCAGCAGACCGACCGCCGCCGACAGGCACAGCAGCGCTCCGAGCAGGATGAGCACCAGGACCGCCACGTCGATGACGGCATCCGGGATCATGAGACCGAACACGTTCATGGTGTCGTGTTGTCCCTTCTCGCGACGAACCGGGCGACGGCGATCGACCCGAACACTCCGATCGCCGCGATGATCAAGAGCACGGGGATGTTGCGAGTGTGACCGTTGATCGCCATCTCGGCGCCGATCACGCACATCACCTCGGTGAGCAGCACGTCGGAGGCGACGGCGCGGTCGAGGATCGACGGTCCGCGCACGATGCGGATCAGCGCGAGCACAGCGGCGATGCCGAACACCACCATGATCAGCAGCAGGAGGATGTTCATCGGGCACCGCCCTTCATCGTTCCGAGGCCCGCGCGCTCGTCGGCCTTGAGGGCACGATATTGATCGGGGTCGCCGAGCGCACGCACCACGCGTCGCTCCCACCGGAGCACGCCGGCGCGCTGCTTCTCCACGTCGTCGAGATTCCGGACCCCGATCACGTGCAGGTACAGGATCCGCCGGTCGCGGTCGGTCTCCACGACGAGAGACCCGGGGATCAGCGACGACACGACGGCGACGTGCGTCATCACCAGGTCGTCGGCATACCGCAGCGGCACCGCGATGATGGCCGTGCCGGGCTGGCGACGGAAGTCGAACACCTGCACCGTGACCGAGAGAGCACCGCTCAGCACCGCGAACAGGAATTGCACCACGAACAGTGCGGCGTACCAGAGGTTGATGCGGCCGGAGAGCGCGACGGTCGGCAGGCGGAACACGCGGGTGACGAAGATCGCGACGACGAGTCCGGTGAGGAACGACAGCACCGTGAACTGCGCCCACAGCAGCATCCAGAGCACCACGAGCCAGGCGAGGAAGGGCAGCTGCACGCGAATGTCGCGCCAGAGGTGACGTCGGGTGTCGCGCGCCATCAGCCCACCTCCTCTTCCAGTTGCACGAGGCTCACCGGCTGCAGCAGTGCGGCGCCGATGCGGTCGCAGAGGGCGTAGAGAGGACCAGCGAAGATCGTCAACGCGAGCGTGACCGCGACCATGCCGCCGGTCGCCACGGTCATGATCTTCGGGATGCGACGGCGCTCCTGCTGTTCATCGGCCGCCGGCGCGTTGCCGAGGTACGAGATGCGTCCCTCGGTCTCGGTGGAGTCCTCCTCTTCGCGCCAGAAGGCGAGGTTCCAGGCGCGCATCAGGGCGTAGAGGGTCAGCAGTGACGTGACGATGCCGCCGAAGATCAGCACGATCATGATCGGTGTACCGACCGAGGCCGCCGCCTCGAAGAGGGCGAACTTGCCGATGAAGCCGGAGAAGGGCGGCAGTCCGCCGAGGTTGATCGCGGGGACGAAATAGAGAACGGCGATCAGGGGGGCGACCTTCAGCAGCCCCTTGACCCGCAGGATCGAGGTGCTTCCGGCTCGACGTTCCACGAGCCCGACGGCGAGGAACAGGGTGGTCTGCACGACGATGTGGTGCACGATGTAGTACACCGTGGCGCCGATCGCGGCGGGGGTCGCTATCGCGAGGCCGAAGATCATGTAGCCGACGTGGCTGACCAGTGTGAACGACAGGATTCGCTTGAGCTCGGCCTGTGCGACGGCACCGAGCACTCCGACGATCATGGTCGCGAGCGCGATGATCAAGAGCAGCGTGTCGATGCTGTTCGAGGCGAAGAGCTGGGTCTCGGTGCGGATCAGCGCGTACACGCCGACCTTCGTCAGCAGGCCGGCGAACACGGCGGTGACCGGGGCCGGTGCGGTCGGGTACGAGTCCGGCAGCCAGAACGACACCGGGAAGATGGCGGCCTTGATGCCGAAGGCCACCACGAGCATCAGGTGCAGCACCAGCTGCGTCTCCTGCGGGAGCTCCGACATGCGCTCGGCGATCTGGGCCATGTTGACCGTGCCGAGTGCGCCGTAGATCATCGCGATCGACGCGAGGAACAGGATCGACGAGACCAGCGACACCACGATGTAGACCGCGCCGGTACGGATGCGGGACTCGGTGCTGCCGAGGGTGATCAACACGTACGACGCGACGAGCAGGATCTCGAAGCCGACGTAGAGGTTGAACAGGTCGCCCGCGATGAAGGCGTTGAAGATGCCGGCCGCGAGGATCAGGTACGACGGGTTGAAGATCGAGATCGGCGTCTCGTCGGTGCCGTCTGCGGCACCCTGGCCGATGGAGAAGAGCAGGACCGCGAGCAGCACGATGCTGGAGATGAGCACGAGGAGGGCGGCGAGCCTGTCGACGTAGAGCACGATGCCGAACGGCACGGGCCAGCCGCCGACCGACACCGCCAGCGGAGCACCGGAATCGACCACGACCAGGAGCACGGCGGCGATGACCGAGACCGCGGCCAGAGTGGCCACCGTGACGACGACCTGCAGGCGCGCATTGCGACCGAAGACGAGGGTGACCGCGGCGCCCAGCAGAGGCAGTGCGACGAGGAGCGGGACGAGGGCGGTCATGGCTTGCCCTCCTCGTTCTCGTCGCGGTCATGGGGTTGGTCTGGGCGCGGTTCACGGCCCTCGTCGGAGGGTTCTGACGGTTCGGAGGGCTCGCTCCCCCACCCGGTCGGGGCGTCGAACGGAGCATCGTCGTGGATCGAGGGATGATCGCGCATGTGCAGCACCGTGATCGGCGCGGTCTGCACGCCGACGAAGTCGGTGGTCGCCTCGTCGTCGTCGGTCTCGGACTCGTCGTCCATGAGGTCTTCGTCGGCATCTGTGCGCTCGCGGAGCGCGATGTCGGCCTCGTCGTCCTCGACCGTGTCGGCCTGACCCAGTTGCCAGGAGCGGTAGATCAGGGCGAGCAGGAAAGCCGAGACCGCGAACGTGATGACGATGGCGGTGAGGGTGAGCGCCTGCGGGAGCGGGTCGCTCATCTCCCCTTCCGTCCCGAAGAACGGCGCGTTGCCGGGAACGCCCATCACGATCAGGAGCAGCAGGTTCGTGGCGTTGCCGAGCAGCAGGAAGCCGATCAGTACACGGGTCAGGCTGCGCTCCAGCATCGCGTACACGCCGCACGCGAAGAGAATGGCCATGATGACGATCAGGGTGAGGGAGACGTCCATCAGCTGCTCCTCCCGCCCCGGGAGAGGAATCCTTCAGGACCCGGTGTGGTGCGCAGCGCCGCCTGACGGTCGACCTCGGCGCCCAGGCTGCGCAGCACGTCGAGGACGAGCCCGATCACGACGAGGTACACGCCGATGTCGAAGATGGTCGAGGTGACGAACTCCATGTGTCCGATGCCGGGGATCTCCCACTCCCAGAAGGTGCTGGTCAGGGGCGCGAGACCGAAGAACAGGGGAACGACCGCCGTGCCGACGGCGAGGATCAGGCCGGTGCCGAGCAGTCGTCCCGCATCCGTGGGGGCCGCGGCGCCCAGCTCCCAGCGTCCGCCGGCGATGTAGCGCATCACGAGTGCCATGCCCGCGACGAGACCGCCGGCGAAGCCGCCGCCCGGCAGATTGTGGCCGGAGAACAGCAGGAAGATCGACACCACGATGATGGTGTGGAACAGGATGCGGACGATCACCTCGAGCAGGATCGACCTGTTCTCGGGCTTCATCTTCTGACCGCCGACGAGCCACGCCCGCGGGCTGCTCTCGTTCTCGGAGGTCTGGAATCGGATGCCCTCGGTCGTCTCGACGAGCGGGCGGCTGCGTGCGGCCTTGCGCGTCGCCCGGGGGAGATTCTTGGTGGCGGCGAGCAGGTCGGCGCGGTGCGTGACGAACACCAGGGAGGCCACACCGGTCGCGGCGAGCACGAGCACCGAGAGCTCGCCCATGGTGTCCCAGCCGCGCAGGTCGACCAGCGCCACGTTGACGACGTTCTTGCCGTGTCCGATCTCGTACGCGAGCTTCGGGAACGCCTCCGAGATCGGGTCGGCGATGCGCGACTGGGTGGCGACGACGGCGACGAAGGCCATCGTGACGCCCACGCCGATCGCCAGCAGCGCGCGGGGGATGCGTCCGACCGAGGCGTTGTGCTCGCCCATCCGCGCGGGGAGGCGACGGAGCACCAGCGCGAACGTGACCATCGTGACCGTCTCGACCAGGATCTGCGTCAGCGCGAGGTCGGGTGCACCGCTCGTCGCGAACAGCACGACCATGCCGAGTCCGGTGACCGAGACGAGCACCACGCCGGTGTAGCGCTTCTGCGCACGGACGGCGAAGATGCCGGCGATCGCCATGATCGGCGCGACCACGATCTGCGCCGGGGTGTGCCAGAGGGACAGGTTGTACCGATCGATGTCGCTCGCGATGAGGGCCGTGACCTCGGCGGCGACGAACACCACGAAGATGGTGCCGACGTACACCGGCAGCGAGCCCCGCTGGGTGAGCGTGGTGCTGAGCACCGAGAGCCGGTCGACGCCGCGCATGACGAAGTAGTAGATGTCGGCCGCGGTGAATCGCAGGATCCGCGGCTTGCGATCCCATCCGGTCCTGCGGGTGACCAGGAACAGCCCGATGCCGAGCAGGATCGACAGGATCGAGATGCCCAGTGCGGGCTCGAAGCCGTGCCACAGCGCGAGATGGCCGGGGCCCTCGACGGCTTCGCCCGCATGGTCGAGCCCCGGGGTCGCGGTGAGGGCGTACCCCTGCAGAGCCGTGTCGAGAGCGGGGGCGCCGATCCCCGCCGCGAGCGTGACGCCGGCGAGGATGATCGGGGCCGAGAGGAAGCCGACCGGCGGGTCGGGCCAGGCTGTGTCGGGGAGTTGCTGGCCCTGCTCATCGCGCTTCCTCCAGAACGCGCCCCAGAGGAAACGCACCCCATATGCCGCAGTCAGCATGGATCCGAGGACGATACCGATGAGGGCGACGAGTCCCCACGGGGATCCGCCTTGTGCGTCGTCGAGGAGGGCGGTGAGCGTGGATTCCTTGGCGACGAAGCCGATGGTCGGCGCGATGCCCGCCATCGATGCCACGGAGATGAATGCCGCGGTCGCCATGACGGGTGCCTGCCGACCGACGCCGGAGAGCTCGTTGATGTCTCGGGTGGACAGTTGACGGTCGATGACGCCGACGATCAGGAAGAGCGCCGACTTGAACAGCGCGTGCCCGATGACCAGGGCGAGACCGGCGAGCGCCGCCGCCTGCGTGCCGTAGCCGACGACGATCGCGAAGAAGCCGAGCTGGCTGACCGTGCCGAAGGCGAGAATGCGCTTGAGGTCGGTCTCACGCAACGCCTGGATGCCCCCGAGCAGCATCGTGATGATGCCCAGGGTGATGACGATCGGTCGCCAGGTGGTGCTGAACGCGAAGATCGGCGCGAACCGGGCGATCAGGTAGATGCCCGCCTTCACCATCGCGGCGGCGTGCAGATACGCGCTCACCGGCGTGGGCGCGGCCATCGCACCGGGGAGCCAGAAGTGGAACGGGAACAGTGCCGACTTGCTGATCGCCCCGATCAGGAGCATGACGATCGCAGCATCGACGAGAGGTCCGCTGGGCGCGATGACGAGGATCTCGCGGATGCTCGAGGTGCCGGTGTCGACCACGAGCAGCACGACGCCCACGAACATCACGAGGCCACCGAGCGTCGTCACCAGCAGAGCCTGCAGCGCCGCACGACGGCTGGCGGCACGGCGGCGGTAGTGACCGATGAGGAGGTACGAGAGGATGCTCGTGACTTCCCAGAACATGACGAGGATCACGAGGTCGTCGGTCAGGACCAGTCCGTACATCGCGCCCGCGAAGCCCAACAGCACGCCGGCGAACTGTCCGACGCCCGCCGAGTCCTCGTAGAAGTACCAACGGCAGTAGAGGAGAACCAGTGCTCCGACGCCCGTGACGATCAGGGTGAGCACCCAGCCGAGCACGTCCATGTTCATGGAGAGGTTCAGACCCAGTTGGGGGATCCACTCGACCGACTCGAACGGTACCGGCCCGTCGAGCACCTGCGGCGTCATGACGAGTGCATGCACGAAGGCGGCGGCCGGGACGAGGGCGGCGATGGCGAAAGCCTGAGCTCCGAGCCAGCGCACCAGAACGGGCATCAACAGCGACCCGAGGAGGAACACAGCGAGGAGCATCAGCATATACGCGGCTCCCTCAGGGCTCGTCGGCCATTTCGGCACAGGCGGGCGGGTGTCAGACCAGTTTACCGGCGCGAGAGGTTCCTGCGGTCCACGTTTGCACGATCGTGCGAGAGTAGCCTCATGCGGCGGGTCTGGGTTCGAGAGCTCGCGGGCTGGGTGGGGGCACTGGCCGTGGCGATGATCACGGTGGCGCAGGTCGCTTCATCTGCTCGCGCCGACCTGCTGTTCCGCGATGGAGATTCCCTGGTCGTGGCGATGTTCGCACGATCCGTCCTGTCCGGCGCTCCGCTGGATTGGGCGATGTCCAGCGTGCTGTTCCTGCCCGAGTCTGCTGTGTTCGCCGGCCTCGATGCGGTGCTGCCCGTCGACGTGAACGGATTGCTCACGATCAATGCCGTCATCAACATGCTCGCTCTCTACGGGGCCCTCCGGCTGGTCTCGGGCCGTCGACGCGACGACACCGCCCCGGTCAGCTGGGCGCTCCTCGGGCTCGCGGTCTTCGGCATCTTGGCGATGACCGATGTCTCGGGTTCTCGGGACGCGCTCGAACTCGCCTCCCTGCTGCTCACCACCACGTATTACTGCTCGACGGTGATCGCCGTCGTGCTGTCCGTCGGTCTGGTGCGTCGGGTGATCGACCGCGACGAGGGCGGGACCGGGTCGTTGATCGCTCTGGGCGCGACGGCCGCCGTCTCCACCCTCTCCAACCCGTTGTTCGCCGCCTGGGCGACGGTTCCGATCGCTCTTCTCCTCGCCGTGATGCTCATCCGGTCGCCTCGACGCACCCGCACGGCGACGATGCTCGTCGTGCTGGTCCTGGGCACCGCGATGGGCTTCCTCGGTCGCATTCCTCTTCGGGCATGGATCGCCAACACCGGAGCCGGCTACGCCCAGCCCGAACTCTGGCCGGAGTCGGCGGGCTACTACGGAACCCTTCTCCTCGACCGCACGGCGACGCCCGCCGGCATCATCGGCGCCCTGATCGTGCTCGCCCTCATCGCGTCGGCCATCGCGCGCACGGCGCGAGCGGGCGATCCCGGCACGCGGTTCGTCGCGACCGTCGCATGGGTCACCCCCGTGCTCGTCGCGATCGGCGCGATCGCTCTCGGCACCCACGCCGCCCGGTACCTGCAGCCCCTCGTCTTCGCGCCGGTGCTCGCCGTGGTGGCGGCTCCCCGTGCCTGGCGGGTGCCGCGGCGTGCCGGTGCTCTCCTCGCGGCGGCCGCCACCGTGGTGCTCGTGATCGGCGGCACGTTCAGCGTTCCCCGGCTCGCCGCTGCGAGCGCCGCCCCCGATGCCGATCTCGCCTGTGTGACCGACTGGGTCGATGCGTCGGGCCGGGTCGGGGCCGGCCAGTTCTGGACGGTACGCCTGCCGAAGCTGCATCTGGAGGATCCCGCCCGTCTCGTGCAGGTCGATCATGAGCTCAACGGCTACGCGTGGCTCGTGAGCCGAGCGGATTTCGATGTCGGTGAGGTGTCATTCCTCGTGGAGGACGCCCAGACGGTTCCCTGGCGCCTCTCGTCACCGGCCATCCCTGACGAGGTGATCGACTGCGGGCGCTACCGCATCCTCGATTTCGGGGAGAACGGCCTGCCGCTCGGTCCGCAGCGCAGCTGAGCGGGCGCCGCTCAGCGTGGGACGGGGCCGGTGGTCGTGCCGGCGCGGAACACACAGGTGAGATGCTGCGTCTCGCCCGGTTCTCCGCGGAGCATGCGGGCGACCTGCTCCCCCGCCGCGCGACCCTTCTCGACCGCCGGTTGCACGCTGGTGGTGAGGGTGAGATCCCCGAAGCCGTCGAGCGGGATCCCGTCGAAACCGGCGACCGAGAGGTCCTCGGGCACGCGGAGCCCCAGGTCCTCGGCCGCTCGGATCACCCCGACCGCGAGCAGGTCGCTCTGGGCGAGCACGGCCGTCGGGCGGGTGGCGGGGTCGGTCAGAAGCATCCGTCCGACCAGCACGCCCTCGTCGATGAGGCTGCCGGACGCCGAGATCGCCGGCGCATCGGGGAACACCTGACGCATCCCCTCGAGGCGATGCACCGAGACGTCGACGGTCGCGTTCGCGATCCGTTCGGGGGTCACCAGTGCCCGTTCCCGTTCGCTGTCGAGCGAGAGCGTGACCAGCGCCACGTCGCGGTGACCGAGGTCGCGGACGTGCCGCGCGACGTCGGCGGACGCTGCGACGTTGTCGAGCGTGATGCGGGGGATATCCTCACCGGCATCTCCTTCGATCACGACCACCGGCAGACCACGGCCGACGACCACCTCGAGCGAGGCCTTCGTGCGCCCCGAGCATCCGATCAGGACGAAGGCATCGACGGGGGCGTTCGTGATGGCGGCCCCCTCCTCCCCCGGTTCGTCGCGCATCAGGAGGATGCCCGCACTGAGGTCGGCGAGACCGTCGGTGAGGCCGTCCATCATGGCCGTCGTCACCGGATCGAGGAATGCCGCGCGCAGGTGCCCCTCGAGAACGACGGCGACGATGCCGCTGCGTCCGCGACGCAGCGACGCCGCGCGGGGATCCGGACCCGCGTATCCGAGGTCCGACGCCGCGGTGAGCACACGCTCCCGCGTGGCGGCCGCCACATTCGCCTTGCCGCTGAAGACGACCGAGGCGGTGGACGTCGCCACGCCCGCCTCACGTGCGACGTCGGCGATCGTGGGCCGACGCGGCGTCTCCTGACTGCTCATACTTCGAGGATAGCTCCCCACGGTTCCCTTCGGTCGAATCGATTCGATAGGCTGTCCGGCATGGAAACAGCCCTCTCCCGTTCGCAGTTCGTGCGCTGGCGCGCGGCGATCTTCGCCATCTTCCTCGCGAGCGGGCTGTCGATCGCCACCTGGGCGTCGCGCGTACCCGGTATCAAGGAGGCGCTGGGGCTCGACAACGCGCAGGTCGGCCTCATCCTGCTCGGCATGGGCGTGTCATCGATCATCGGCATCTCGACAGGTCCCGCCGTGATGGCGCGCCTCGGTGCCCGGCGGGGCATGCTCCTGACGATGCTGATGTTCGCATCCGGGATCGTCCTCGTGGGCCTCGGGGCCAATGTGTTCGGCTCCGTACCCGTCGTCATCATCGGCATGGTGCTGTTCGGGTTCGGCAACGGATCGGTCGACGTGATGATGAACGTCGAAGCCACGGCGATCGAGCAGCAGATGGGCCGCACGATCCTGCCGGTCTTCCACGCATTCTTCAGCTTCGGCACGGTCATCGGCGCGGGAATCGGGGCCCTCGCGGCGCAGCTCTCCATCAACGTCGCCACCCACGCCGCGGTCATGGGTGCGCTGATCGCCGTGATCGCGATCGTCTGCTTCTTCCAGGTGCCGGTGCGCGAGGCCGCCCTCGATCCCGCGGCGCACGAGAAGCCGGCCTTCCGTGCACGCATGCACACCGCGCTCGAGGCATGGCGCGAACCGCGCACCTATCTGATCGGCGTGGTCATGCTCGGCATGTCATTCGCCGAGGGCGGCGCCAACGACTGGATCGCCCTGGGCACCGAGCAGGGGCACGGCTTCGCCGAGGGTACCGGCGCCGTGTCGCTCGCCGTGTTCTCGGTGGGCATGACCGTCGTGCGTCTGTTCGGAGGTCCGCTCGTCGACCGCTTCGGCCGCGTGCTGGTGCTGCGCATCCTCGCGGTCGCGGCGGCATCGGGCATCCTGCTGTTCATCCTCGCGCCCACCTTCCCGCTCGTGCTCGTCGGGGCGGCGCTCTGGGGCGTCGGCGCTTCCCTCGGCTTCCCGCTCGGCATGTCGGCGGCGGCCGACGATCCGGCAAAGGCAGCGGCCCGGGTGAGCGCTGCGGCCACGATCGGCTACATCGCGTTCCTGGGTGGACCTCCCGTGCTCGGCGTCATCAGCGAGCACATCGGTCTGCTCAACACGCTGTTCATCCTGGTCGCACTGGTCGTGATGTCCGGGCTGTTCTCCGGCGCCGCGCGCCCGCTCCGCGACGACGAGAAGACGCCGGCCGCGACGACGTCACAGGGCTGATCACGGCGGCGGAGTGATCACGGCGGCGGAGTGAGGTTCAGTCCTCGCCACCACGGACGAGCGCTGCCGCGTGTGAACGGCTGCGCGCGCCGAGCTTGGTGAGCACATTCGAGACATGAGTCTTGACCGTCGGCACCGAGATGCGCAGCCGTGCAGCGAGTTGAGCGTTCGACCACCCCTGCAGGATCCCCTCGAGCACCTCCTGCTCCCGGCCGGTCAGATTCGCGAGCCTCCCCGCATCCGGCACCGGCACGGGAAGCGCGGCGTTCTCGGCGACGGCGGCGAGCGCACGTCTCGTCACCCGCGGATCCAGAGCGCCGTCGCCCGCGGCGACCGCGCGGACAGCCTGCCCGAGGGTAGGGGCGTCGACCGTCTTGAGCAGGAATCCGACGGCCCCGGCGCGGATGGCCCCGAACACGAGGTCGTCCTCGTCGAAGCTCGTCAGGACCAGGACGTCGCCGAGACCGCGCTCGACGATCTCTCTGGTGGCCGAGATCCCGTCCCGCCCCGGCATCCGCACATCCATGAGCACGACGTCGGGGCGCAGTGCCGCGGCGTTGCGGACAGCGACCTCACCATCCGCGGCCTCTCCGACCACCGTGATGCCCTGTGTCTCGAGCATGATGCGCAGGCCCGCCCTGATCGCGCTGTGATCATCGGCCAGCAGCACGGTCGGCGCCGTCATGCCCGCACCTCCATCGGGATGCGCCCCTCGACCGCCCATCCGCCCGGGGTCGGCCCCGCGGAGAAGACGCCGTCCAACGCGCCGACGCGTTCCCGGAGCATCTGCAGCCCCCAGCCTTCGTCGCCGTGTGCAGCAGCGCGGCTGGGCGCACCGCCATGCGAGCGCACCTCGACCCGCACCTCGGAGTCCTGCTCCTGAACCGTGATGCCGACGACGGCGCCGCTCGCATGGCGGATGCAGTTGTTCAGCGCCTCGCGCACGATGCGGATGACGGCCTGCTCGCGCGCCGCACCGATGTCCTCGATGTCATCGACGACGAGGTGCACGACGAGCCCTGCCCGCTCCGCCTCCTGCACGATTCCGCCGAGATCCGCCCAGCGCGGTGCGGGCGCCAGAGTCCCGTCGCCGCGACGGAGCACCGAGATCAGGGATCGCAGCGCACCATGAGCATCGAGTCCCGCGTCGCGCACAGCCTGCAGGGCTTCTCGATCCCTGGCACGGTCGGGTGCGGACGACAATGCCGCTTCGGCACGGATCGCCATCGCCATCACGTGACCGGCGACGACATCGTGCAGCTCTCTCGCCATCGTCTCGCGCTCACGCTGCACCGCTTCGACGCGGTCCCGCTCGGCGGCGGCGGCGGCCTCTTCCGCTCGCTGACGATGCAGCTCGGCGAGTTCGTGGGCCTGGGAGACCGCCACCGCCCACCAGTAGTCGGTGCCGAAGATCGCGCCGAACTGCACGCCGATGAGGAAGGCCACGGCGAACGGCACGTCGGTGAAGAACCAGGCGGCGAGGAAGAAGATGATCGTCGAAGCGCCCAGCAGGAGGAGCAGCACCCGCCTCCCCTGCGGCCCCGCCAGGAACGCCGCCGTCCACAACACGTCCAGCAGCACCACGAGCGTGCCGATGCCGCCGACGGTGAGCAGATCGACCACGAAGAGGAGCGTGACCAACGCGAGGACCGTCACGGGCATACGCCGCTTGACGAGGGCGAGCGCGCACGCGGGAAGCGCGAGGGCCAGTGCCCACCAAGGCGAGACGGAGGTCTCGAGGATCGAGAACGGACCCCAGATGCCGCGGAACCCGAAGCCCGCCATGACGACCGCGAGGATCGCCATCCCGAGCGGATCCGCCCACCAGCGGTGCCGGCGGTACCAGGCTCCGAACCCGCCTTCGACCTGCTCGTGCATGCCCTCATGCAACCACGGCGCGCGCACTCGCGCATCCGACGAAGGGATGAGGGAGCCGAAGGAGACGATACTTTCGCCCGATCCGCAGCCGTCCCCCGTTCCGTGAACGTGGAGACATGGAACTCTTCGGCGGAATGCCGCTTCCCCTCTCCCTCGCCCTCCTGGCGCTGATCGATGGGCTGAGCGTCGGCACTCTCCTCATCCCCGTCTTCCTGCTCCTGCATCCGGGGCGGGTGCGCGCCGGACGCATCCTGCTGTATCTGGTGACGATCGCCGCGTTCTACCTGCTCGTCGGGCTCCTCTTCCTCTGGGGGCTGGTGAATCTCGTCGACGTGGCGTCCGACTTCCTGGCCTCGCCCGCCGGCCTGGTCATCCGCCTGCTCGTCGGAGGAGCGCTCCTCATCACGGCCTTCGTGATGCCAACCGGTGACAAGCGCGCCAAGCCCACGTCGACGACCCCCACGTCGGGACCCACGACCCCGCAGGTCTCGGCGTGGACGGGGATGCCGACGAGGTCGGCTGCGCACAGCTCGTCGATGACGACGCCACCCCCTCCGACTCCCGCGATGACGACGGACGCCGCGCCGCGCCCCGGTCGCATCACCCGGTGGCGCGAGCGACTGCTCGACCCGCGCACTCGCGGGACCGCCGTGATGGCCGTCGCGATCGCCGCCGGGCTTGTCGAGATCGCCACCATGCTCCCGTATATCGTCGCGATGACGATGCTGGCGGATGCGGGGATCGACACTCCGCTGCGTGTGCTGTCGCTCGTCGGGTACTGCGCGCTGATGATCCTGCCCGCTGTCGTGCTGCTCGTCCTGCGCCTGGTCGCCGCTCCCCTGGTGCAGCGGCCGCTCGAACGCTTCGCGGCTTGGATGGAGCGCACCGGCGCGGAGAACACCGCCTGGATCATCGGCATCATCGGATTCCTCATCGCCCGCTCCGCCGCCACCGAGCTCGGTCTCTTTCAGGCGATCGGGTCGTTCCTCGACCGATGACCGCCGCGCCCACCGCCTGCGACCGCGCAGCACTCCCGACGAAGTAGGCTCGACGGGTGCGTCTCGTCATCGCCCGCTGCTCGGTCGACTACACCGGTCGGCTCAACGCCCATCTCCCGCTTGCCACGCGTCTGCTCGTGCACAAGGGAGACGGGAGTCTGCTCGTGCACTCCGACGGCGGCAGCTACAAGCCGCTGAACTGGATGAGCCCGCCGTGCTCGCTCTCGAGCGAGACCCCCGGCGAGGAAGAAGCCAGCGCCGGCGTCGTCGAGGTCTGGCGCGTCACCCACAAGAAGACCGGTGATGCGCTGCGCGTGCAGATCTACGAGATCATCCACGACACCTCCCACGAGCTGGGTATTGACCCCGGGCTGCAGAAGGACGGCGTCGAGGCCGATCTGCAGCGGCTGCTCGCCGAACAGGTGGACCGCATCTCCGAGGGCGCGACGCTCGTACGCCGCGAGTACCCGACGGCCATCGGGCCCGTCGACCTGCTGGTGCGCGATGCCGACGGCGCCGCGATCGCGGTCGAGATCAAACGCCGCGGCGACATCGACGGCGTGGAGCAGCTGACCCGCTATCTCGAACTGCTGGGCCGCGACCCGCACCTCTCCCCCGTGCAGGGCGTCTTCGCCGCGCAGGAGATCAAGCCTCAGGCACGCGTGCTCGCCGAGGATCGCGGTATCCGCTGCCTGGTGCTCGACTACGACGACATGAAGGGCATCGAGTCGGGCATCCCCCGACTGTTCTGAGGCGTCACTTCTCAGCGCGCGGCGATGAGCCGGGGTGCCGGCCCCTCCAGACGCGCGATCGCGATCTTCACCTCGAAGATCTGCTGCTCGACGCGATCGAAACGCGCATCGGACTTCGTCTCCATCGTGTCGAACCGGGCATCGAACTTCGCATCCTGGGCATCGCACCGGGCATCGATTTTCGCGTCCAGGGCATCGCACCGGGCATCGAACTTCGTCTCCATCGCATCGCACCGCGCATCGAACTTCGTCTCCATCGCATCGCACCGCGCATCGAACTTCGTCTCCATC
>NZ_ATAO01000194.1 GCF_000455825.1 Microbacterium maritypicum MF109 | reverse complement strand
GATCCTGGTCCTCGCCGTGATCGCGTTCGCGGCGCTCTGGCCCGGTGTCCTCGCCACACACGATCCGCTGCAGACGGATGTACGCGCCGCCCTGCTTCCGCCGAGTGCCGAGCATCTGTTCGGCACCGACCAGAGCGGACGCGACGTGTACTCGCGGGTCGTCTACGGTGCGGCGCGCTCGCTGGGCATCGGGCTCCTCGCCACCGGGGTGGCGCTCGTCGGCGGACTCGTCATCGGCGCGCTCGCCGGGGTCGCGCCGAGGGGCGTCGACATCACGGTGATGCGGGTGAACGACGTGCTGATGGCTTTCCCCGAGTTTCTCGTCGCACTCGTCGTCGTCGCCGTGCTGGGCCCGGGACCGGTGAACATCGCGATCGCGGTGACGCTGGCCGCCGTGCCCGTCTACGTCCGGCTGGCCCGAGTGCAGACGCAGACTCTCCGCGTCGCCGAGCACGTCGAGGCGGCGCGCATCCTCGGGGTGCCACGGATGCGCGCATTCACCCGGCACGTGGTTCCGGGAGTCCTCGGCGCGCTGAGCGTGCTCGCCACCATCGGCATCGGCTCCAGCATCCTGGCAGCGGCCGGGCTCAGCTTCCTGGGGCTCGGCCCGTCGGAGCCGACTCCCGAATGGGGACTGATGCTCGCCGGTGGGCGCAACGTCCTCGGGCAGGCCTGGTGGATCTCGCTGTTCCCCGGCATCGCGATCACGCTCACCGTGGTGGCGGCGACCGTCGTGGGGCGCATCCTGCGCGCTCGCGGAGACGGGAGGACCGCATGAGCGTCGCCCTGGAAGTGCGCGGGCTGCGGATCGCATTCGACGGGAACCCGGTCGTCGATGACGTGTCCTTCGCCGTCGACCGCGGCGAGTGCATCGCGATCGTGGGGGAGTCCG
>NZ_ATAO01000193.1 GCF_000455825.1 Microbacterium maritypicum MF109 | reverse complement strand
AATCAGTGGGTTCTCGGTTCAAGTCCGAGGGGGTGCACACCGAAGCCAGCCAATCGAGGCTGGCACCTGTGACAGCAGCCCACCGTACGACTACGTCGAACGGTGGGATGTTCTTGTCTGTCTCGTAGTTCGACAGCGTGTTCCGCGCGATCCCGACGCGCTTAGCCATCGACAGCTGATCCATGCCGGCGTCCTTGCGCAGCTTCGCAAGGATCTCACCGAGTGTCCACGTAACAGTCATGCTCATGCGATCAGTGTAGCCTGCCCGAATCTTGGACACGCCGACGCCAATACACGCGTTTCGATCGCGTGCCCGAATCTTGGACATGCGCCTATCTGGTGCACAAGACATCGGGAGTAGACATGTCCAACGCCGGCGGCTCATGGGAATCCATGATCCTCGCAGAGATCCAGAACGAGGTCGACGCGCTCGTCAGGCTCGCACGCCTGATCATCGAGCAGGATCGCATCGGCGGTAGCCGCCGGCGATACGACGAGCTTGTCAGCCAGCTCGAGCAGCGCATCCGCGAGATCCCCGAGCAGGCCCGTGACCGCGTCCTCGTACGCGTCCTCGGTGCGTTCGCCCTCCACCTCGAGATCGCGGACGGACGATGACTGAGGGATCGCTGCGCCGCGAGCGCCTGGCATGGGAACGGGACTTCACCCAGGTTCCCAACGTCTACGCGCGCGACAAGGCGCTCAGCTGGGTCGCCCGCGGCATCCTCGTCTGGCTCATGACGCACGATGCCGGCTACGAGGTGACCATGGCGACCATCGAGTCGTCGAGCTGGAAAGAGGGCCGCGAGGCAGTCCGCTCAGCGGTCAAGGAACTCGAGAACGCCGGCTACCTCCACCGTCAGCAGCGACGCGCTCAGGGCGGCCGCCTGGCCGGCTACGTGTTCCACCTGACAGACCCGTTCCAGCTGCCCGTCGTCGGCTCACCGCAGCTCCCGATCGACGGTCTGCAGCCTGTGGATAACTCGCGTTCGACCGTAGACGGGATCCCGTCAGCTGGTGCGACCGGCGGACGGGTTGCCGTCGCCGGTAAGCCGTCGCCCTATAAGAACACCAAAGTAAGAACATCTAAAGACCCAGCTGTACCTCACGAGATGACACGGCCGGCTGTGGATAACTCGCCGATCGTTCGCTGGCGGACTGACCGCTGCCCTGCAGCTTGGTCAGCGCCGTTCAGCCACGACCTCGGCCCCAAGTCGCACGCGTGCCTCAACTGCGGCGAGAAGCCGGTCGTGAGGAG
The DNA here is from genome assembly GCF_000455825.1 of Microbacterium maritypicum MF109. Classification (GTDB taxonomy): domain Bacteria; phylum Actinomycetota; class Actinomycetes; order Actinomycetales; family Microbacteriaceae; genus Microbacterium; species Microbacterium maritypicum_A. Next base: position 14,357 of record NZ_ATAO01000193.1, on the reverse strand, counting down.
CGCGTCATGATCGACAGCCTCGGCCCCCTCGGCATCCCGCTCGCGATCGCCGCTTGGCTCGTCCTCGCGATCGTCGAGGTGCGAGCAGCGAGGCGGCGGCCATGACGATGAACCTGCCGCACGGCCCCGGCGCATTCGCCGACCCCGATGCCAAGCCCGAGCGCTGGGGAGGACGCAAGGCGCAGGCATACGTCCAGCTCACGCTCGCGACGTATGGCGATCTGTGCATCAACTGCGGCAGGCCTGGATCCACGACCGCGGATCACATCATCCCTCGAGTCGATGGGGGAGCGGTCTACGACATCGACAACCTCGGCCCCTCGCACGACAAGTGCAACTACTCGCGAGGCCGCAAGCCGCTGCGCCCCGTCGGCATCCCGGTCGAGTCCGGCATGCACCACTTCACCCACTGAAAGGACACACCATCATGGCCAGCCCCGAAGAGATCCAGGCCCAGCACAAGGCGCAGTTCGACAAGCTCGCCGCCGACCTCACCACCGAGCAGCGCGCCGCGCTCACCGCTGCCGCCGACCAGCTCGACGCCCAGGTGGATGCGCTCGTCGCCCAGGCCGGCGGCATGCTGCACCACATGTACCTCGAGGAGTACGAAGCGCTCGACCGTCACGGCCTCGAGCTGCGCGCCTCGATCGACGCACTCGACCACGCCGACCTCGTGACCGTCGCCGGCCGCCTAGCTGTCGTCCTCGCCGGCCACCGCTTCCGATTCACCGGCCAAGACCGCTGAGTTTTTAAGAGCGGACGATCTGGACACCCACGCACAGCCGCGTCCATTTCTCCCCGATCACCCACAAAAAACCGAGCCTGACACGAATCGAGATCGACCATGACGAACGACGACGAAACCGCGCCGACGCTGCCCGGCCTCGAGTACGTGCCCGAGAATCAGGCCGGCGTGTCCCCGATGCGCGCCGCGGTCATCGCCACGATCCAGGCTCTCGAGGCGGATGCTCTGCTCGAGCCGCGACACGTCGCCATGTGCCAGCTCGCGCTCGAGCTGGCCGACGCCGTCACGGCCGGCCGGCGATCCGGTCGTGCCTCGGCCGCGGCCATGGCGGCCGGACAGCTGCGCGACACGCTGCTCGCGCTGCCGGCACCGATCGCCGGCGACATCGCGCAGCGGTTCGCCGACTTCGTTGACTCGCTCAGGGACGACGAGTGACGATCGCCGAGGCCGGCACCCGGTTCGCGATCCCGGCGATCGTCCCCGACTGGGCAGGGTTCACCTACGCCACGCCGCGCGACCCGAGCCGGCGCACGATCGGCGGCCGCATCGCCAAGATCGCGCGCGCACTCGACAAGCCCGGCATGCCGTGGCAGCGGTGCGTCTGGGACGTCGCCGGCGAGATCGACGCGTTCGGCAACCTCGTCTACGAGATCGTCATCGTCACCGTGCCGAGGCAGTCTGGCAAGACCACGATGTACGGCCCGGTGCAGATCGAGCGCGCGATCACGACGCCGGGCGCTAAGACGTTCTACACCGCGCAGACCGGCAAGGACGCGCGCAGCCGATTCAACGATCTCAAGCAGCTCATCGAGGGATCGCCGCTCATGAACGTCGGCCCGATCTTTCGGCTGTCCGCCGGCGACGAGGGCATCATCTGGCCGAACGGCGCGCGTAACAAGATCTTCGCCCCCGTCGAGGCGGCGCTGCACGGCGAGACACCGCCCCTCGTAGGCATGGATGAGATCTGGGAACTCGACGAGCTACTCGGCGACGCGATCCTCGAGGGCGCGATCATCCCCGCCCAGGTCACCCTCGCCGGCCGGCGACAGGTCTGGCTGATCTCGACGGCCGGCACAGCGGCCTCGAGGTTCCTGCGCAAGTGGGTGGAGCGCGGCCGCGAGTCCGTCCGCGATCGCGGATCCCACCCGAAGATCGCCTACTTCGAGGCCTCGCTGCCAGACGGTGAGGATCCGTACGACCCCGTCGCGATCGCCCGGTTCCACCCTGCCGTACGCCGGCAGGACGGCACCGGCACGCAGGAGCTGGCAGCGCTCATGGAACTCGCCGGCCAGGTCAGCCGGCCGACGTGGCTGCGCGCGTTCTGCAACATCTGGACGGAAGCCGCCGACCCGCTCATCCCGCCGGCCGACTGGGACGACCTCGCCGACCCGACGATCGGCGCAGCATGGGCCGACGTCGCCGTCGCTTGGGAAGTCGCGCACGACAACGAGATGGGCGCGATCCTCGCCAGCTGGCGCGACGCGGCCGGCACGGCCTGCACCCGCGTCGTGCACGCCGCGCCCGGCACGCAGTGGATGGAAGAGCTGCTAGTCGAGATCCACGGCTACGCGCCGGCCGCGTTCGGCGCAGACGACGGCGGCCCCACGCGCCGACTCAACGACCGGCTACGTCTGCGCCTCGGCGACGACGCCGTCCAGACCCTCGGCATGAAAGACCGCGGCGTCGCCGACGAGACCTGGATCACCGCCGCCCGCGACGAGAAGAACCTGATCCACGACGGATCCCGCACCCTCGCCAATGGAGTCGCGCACATCGTCATGAAGCGCAGCGGCGAGCTGACCAGGATCTCTCGCGCCGACTCGACCGGCCCCGTCGCCGGCCCCATCGCCTCAGCCGTCGCGCTGTGGATGTACGACCACCGCGCCGCGCCCAGCTGGACGCCCGTTACGAGCTACTGAGGACTGACCATGATCTCTCTCGACTCGACCCCCGTCAGCACCGTCGTGCTCTGCAGCCGCTGCCCCGGATACGCCGACCTCGCCGACAGCCGTACCGAGGGCTGGCGCATCGGCGCGCGCCACGAGGAGCGCGCGCACCCCGACATCGACCAAGCTCGCGACACCCTGTCCAAGATTCGGGCGCGTGCCTGAAAGCACGACACGCCGATTCAATGCGCTCAGCTGTCGGGAGTCGCCGGGATCTTTCATGACGTGGACAACGACAAGCCCAACTTCCTGACTCGCGCATGGCGCTGGCTCAACGAGCCGGTCGACCTGGCTATCAAGTCGCCCGAGGACTGGGCCGACAGCAGCCACCTCATCCCCGTCGACCTGCAGAACCTGTTCGGCATGGCGGACGCATCCGGCATCCAGATCACGCGACGCACCGCCGAACAGCTCGACGTCGTCGCCAAGGGCCGGCGCGTGCTGTGCACCAACCTCGGCCGCATGCCGCTCGTCACCAAGAAGAACGGCCAGATCACCTCGCAGCAGCTCGCCTACCTGCAGCAGCCCGAGGCTGACCGCCCGCTGGCGCAGACGCTCATCTGGACGGCAGACGCGCTGTACTACTACCCCCGCACCTGGTGGATCGTCCAGCGCCGCGACGCCTACGGCTGGCCGGCACGCGGCGGCGTCAAGCTGCTCGACCGCGCCGACGCCGAGTTCGACGACGCTGGCAAGCTCGTCAAGGCCTGGGGCAAGGACATCGCCGCCGAGGGCTGGGGAGTCATCCAGTTCGACGCGCCAGACGGCGGCCTGCTCCACGACGGCATCCGCACGCTGCGCCGCGCCGTCGTCCTCGACCGTGCCGCCTCGCTCGCCGAGGAGAACCCCGTGCCCTCGATCGACCTGCACAACACCGGCGACAAGCCGCTCGAGGACTGGCAGATCCGCGAACTGCTCACGTCGTGGCGCAACGCTCGCGCCAAGTATGGCGCCGGCTACACCGACAAGTCGATCGAGGTAAAGACCCTCGGCATTCAGGACTCGCAGCTGCTCGCCACCGCGCAGTCGCGCATGGATCTCAAGCTCGCCCGGCAGATCGGCATCCCGGCCTGGGCCGCCGACGTCGCCCTCGAGGGATCGACGCTCAACTACCAGAACCGCCAGTCGCGCGCCTGGGAACTCATCGACCTCTACCTCGCCACCTACACCACGGCGATCGCCGGCCGGCTGTCGATGCCCGACTGCACGCCCCTCGGCTGGACGACGGAGTTTGACACCGAGGTGCTGACGCGCCCCGATCTCAAGACCCGCTTCGAGACCTACAAGATCGGCCTCGACGGCAAGTTCATCGACCAGCAGTGGATCGACGCCCAGGAGGGCCAGACGCTGCGCAGCACGACCCCCGAGGAGATCCCCGCATGAACCGCCAGCAGCTCGCCGCAGCTCTCGCCGCCGGCAGCATCACCCAGGCGCAGCACGACACGGCACTCGCTACCCTCACGCGCGTCCAGTTCGCCGCAGCCGCAGCGCAGACGACGCCGGCGTGGAACCTCGAGTCCGCCGGCGGCGTCGCCTCGCTCCACCTGTACGGCCCCATCGGTTCGTACTGGGACGGCATCCGCGCTGCCGACGTCGTCCGCGAGGTGCGCGACCTCGACGTAGCCACGCTGAACGTCTACATCAACAGCCCCGGCGGCGACGTCTACGAGGGCATCGCGATCCGCAACGTGCTGCGCGAGACCAGTGCCCACGTCGTCGTGCAGATCGACAGCCTCGCGGCGTCCGCTGCCAGCTTCATCGCCTGCGCCGGCGACGAGATCGTCATCAGCGATCACGCCGAGATCATGATCCACGACGCCTGGAACATCGCGATCGGCAACGCCGACGACATCCGCACTGTCGCCGACGACCTCGACCGGCTCAGCGACAACATCGCCGCCATGTACGCCGAGCGAGCCGGCGGCGACCCTGCCGCCTGGCGCGCCGTGATGAAAGCCGAAACCTGGTACAGCGCCGAGGAGGCCGTCGCCGCCGGCCTCGCCGACCGGCTCGCCAGCGCACCCACTGAGGCCGACGCGCCGGCCGCTCACTTCGATCTGTCCATGTACGCCCACGCCGGCCGCGCCGCGGCCCCGGCACCCGTCCCCGTTGCCGCCCTGGCAGCACCTCGAAAGGAACCCCGCATGAACCGTGAACAGCTGGCGGCCGCACTCGCAGCCGGACAGATCACCCAGGAGCAGCACGACGCAGCGCTTGCGGCGCTGAACATCGTGTCCGCCGAGCCGGCCCCCGCCGCAGCGCTCGCCCCGGCAGCCGGCGCGCCCGGTGTCGCCGTGCCCGTCGAGTACGCTACCGGCCCCCAGGGTGCGCAGCCTGCCCCCGTCGCCCGGATCACCGAGCGCCCTCAGTCGCTCATGAACGTCGCCCGCGACGCGGCCGCGCTCATCCACGCCGGCGCATCCACCGCCGAATGGGTTGCCGGCGTCAACAATGCCCTCGCGCCCGTCCTCGAGTCCGCCGACGTCGGCGGCGGGTTCACCGCGCCCGACCGCATCGGCGAGGTCTGGACGGCGCGCCCCGAGGGCCGCCCCGTCATCGACAGCCTCGGCGGCACCAAGCCGCTGACGGCCACGCGTATCGAGGGCTGGAAGTGGAAGCAGCCCACGCCGGCCCCGCAGCCCTACGAGGGCGAGCTGGCCGAGATCCCGACCGGCACCTGGGAAACCGTCCCGGTGTCCGAGGTGCCCGGCCGCTGGGCATTCGGCAACAAGATCGACCGGATCCACCGCGACCTCGGCAGCGCCGACCTCATCGCCTCGCTGTTCAACCTGCTCGGCCAGGGCTACGACGCCAAGTCCGACGAGGCCGTATCGGTGGATCTGCTCGCCGCCGCGACCGCGCTGACCGGCGGCGCGGCCTCGCTCGTCGAGGCATTCGTCAAGTCGTTCCTGCAGCTCAAGCGCATCGGTGCGACGCCGTCCAAGATGTGGATGGCCGAAGACCTGTTTGTCGAGTGGGCGCAGCTCAAGATCGCCGATCTGCCGGCGTGGATCGCCAACTCGAGCGGCTTCGTGAAGCTCGACGGCAACACGTCGCTGGCCGGCGTGTTCGACGCCGACGTCGATTTCAAGCTGCCGGCTGGCACGTTCGAGACCTACGACCGCCGCGCGGTCACGGTCTACGAGTCGCCCCAGATCAAGCTCGAGGCGCAGGACATCGCCCACGGCGCAATCGACATCGGGTTCTTCGCCTACGGCGGCACCCTCGTCAACGACGCGCGCGCCGTCCTCAAGACCACCGTCACCCCGACCCCCTAAGGAGAACCGCCATGGCTGACACCAACGCCGCATACGTCCAGGTGAAGATCTCGCAGATCGACACCGAGATCAAGCGGCACCAGGCCGCGATCAAGGAGCTGAACACCCGCAAGAAGGGTTACCAGTCCCAGATCCCCAAGAAGCCGGCCGTCGTGCCGACCCCCGTCACGCCGCCCCAGGCCTGACCCCCGCGGTGCCGGGCGACCCCACGCCCGGCACCGCACCCCATCACCAAAGGACAGATCATGGCTGAACCGCTCGAGTGGTATACCGCCGGCACCGCCAAGTCCGAGCTGAACATCACCGTCAGCTCGCGAGGCCTCGCCGCGGCGCAGGAACAATGCCTGCAGAAAAAGGGACTCGCGATCACCACCGCGACCCCGCCCACCGAGTCATTCGCCCAGGGTGTCGTCCTGCAGGCACTCGCCAACAAGCAAGCCTCGCAGGCCAGCGTCAACGACGAGATGGGCGGCGAGGGCAACAGCGTCCGCGTCTACCCGTTCGACCGCAAGATCATGGCGCTGCTCATCGTGCCGAACCAGGACGGCGACGACGACCCCCACGACCACGGCCGCGTCCGTTCCCTGATCGGCTGACCATGAGCGCACGCAGCGACCTGCAGCAGCTCATCGCGCCGGCTGCCCCCAGCACCTGGGAGATCTACCCCTACCCCCTCAAGCTCGCCCCGCTCGAGGACGCGGCCAAGCCCGTCGCAATCGTCATCGAGCAGCGCACTATCGTCGCCGGCCAGTTCTCGCCCGACGACGCCGGTATCCCCGTCGTCGCCGACCTCGCCGTCTGGGTTGTCGTCGACGCCTCGCGTGGCGACGACCTGGCCGACGTCGAGGATCGCCTCGAGGACGCCACCCTGCAGCTGATCCGCATCCTGCAGCAGCTGCCCGACGACAACTGGGACGGCACCGCAGAGCGCACGTCCTACGACCCCCAGAAGCCCGCCTACCAGTTCACCATCAGCGCCGCCGGCACCATCGAGCCGCCGGCCGAAACCGAGGAGTAAGACATGCCTGTCATCGCGAACACCGCCCGCTCGACCAAGCGCTGGAAGCTGCTGGTCGGCACCGACGAGTACCAGGGCCACACGTCCAAGATCGACATCACCCCGAAGATCTCGAGCTGGGAGGGCGGCGACGGCAACACCATCACCGACGACGCCGGCTGCGACGTCGCCATGTCGATCGCCCAGGACACCGAGAACGAGGAGTCGCTGTGGCGCATCATGCGCGATCGCGCCGGCGAAAAGGCCACCCTGGTCGTCAGCCCGCACCACGACGGCACGTTCTCCGAGTCCGTCGACATCACGCTGCAGCGGCTGCCGATGACCATGGCGCGCGGCACGTCGATCCCCGAGGTCAACGTCACTCTCGCCGGCGTCTACACGCCGGCCGTCACGCCGTAAGCCGCCGGCCATGCTCGACGTCCGACGTTCCCCCGAGCTGCAGGCGACGATCCTGTCGCTACGGCGGGCGCAGCGCGACGTCCGGCTGGACATCAACAAGGCCGCACGCGGCCGCCTGACGCCCCTATGGCGGCAGGAGCTGAACGCGCGCGCCCGATCGAACCTCGAGCGCGAGGTCATCACATCGGGCGCGCGCGTCGCAGCCACCGACCGCGGCGTCACCCTGCACGCGGCGACCCGCCGGCGGCCGCTCAGCGGCGGCCTCGTCCCCTCCCTCGAGTGGGCCGGCGCAGAGTTCGGCGCGAACACCCGCCGGATCCAGGTATCGCAGCGATCGCGCGGCGGCACCCGCTACACACGCCCGCTGACCATCAACCGACAGTTCGACTCGCGCAGCTCCGAGGGCCAGGTCGCATTCGCGGCCGCCAGCGACACCGGCACGCAGCTCGTCGCCCTGTGGGTTGACACCGTCATCGACCAATTCCGCCAGATCCCGACCGTCGAGGTAGTTGCCTAATGCCCATCAAGATCGACTTTCTCGCCAACACGCGCGACGTCGAGCGCGGCACCGAGCGCGTAGAAGCCGCGTTCGACGACGTGTCCAAGAGCCTCGACGACGTCGCCCGCGACGGCGACCGCTCACTCGACCGCCTCGAGCGCAGCTTCAAGGATCTCGCCGATACCGCCCGCGACACCTCGAGCAGAACCGAGGAGATCGGCGACGTCGGATCGCGTGGGTTCCGCCGCCTCGGCGACACCGGATCCGAGGTCAGCGGCGAGCTTCGCCAGAACCTCGGCGAGACATTCTCGTCATTCCGTGGCGACCTCGAGGATCTGCCCCAGATCGCGCAGGACACCCTCGGCGGCCTCGCCGGATCCGGCGCACTCGGCGGCATCGCCGGCCTCGCGGTCACGGCCGCCGGCGCGGCCGGCCTCGGCCTCATCAGCGCCGAGCTACAGCGCCAGCAGGAGGAAGCGAACAAGCTGCGCGAGCGCCTGGCCGGCGTCTACCAGGCAGCCGCCGAGGAGGGCCGCAACTACATCGACACGGCTCAGCTGATCGCGGAAGCCAACTCAGTCATGTTCGACCCCGACCGCGCTGACGAGTGGAAGCGGATCCAGCAGGACGCCCGCGACATCGGCCTCGACACCGAGCGACTGATCGCCGCGAACGCCGGCGACCGCGACGCACAGCTCGAGGTACAGAACGCCGTGAACGCGGCGATCGACGAGGAGCGCCGCAAGCGGGAGGAGCTGGGCGCGTTCTGGGGCGGCCAGAACCAGGGACTCGAGGAGACACACCTCGAGGGGATCCGCGACCGCTGGCAGGACATCGCCGACGTCACCGAGGAGTACGCCGCCAAAGCCGACACCGCCAAGAGCGTGACGTCCAACTTCCTACTGGATGCCGTACGCGAGGCCGGCGAGGCGACCGAGGCGGTCGACGAGTTCGGCAACAAGCTCTACACCCTGCCGGACGGTACCGAGGTAGTCATCGACGCCAAGACCGGACAGGCACACCAGAACGTCGACCGATTCAAGGGCGACCTCGACGGCAAGATCCCCACCGTCAAGACCACGACCCTGCAGGTCAACGCAGATCTCTCAGGTGCCGAGGGTGCCCTGAACCGATTCATCAGCCAGAACAACGGCCGCACCCTCAAGATCAACGGCCGCTACGTCACCCCCGAGGGATGGGACGGATAATGCCCACGACGATTCGACGACACGGCGCAGCCGGCAGCATCGCCCCCGACCTCGTCCTCGCCGGCCACGTCACCGAGAACGAGGCCCGATCCATCGTCCACGAGATCCCCGGATCCCAGGACGTCGTCGTCACGCTACGGCCGGCCGGCCCCGCGACGGGCATGATGCGCATGCTGTTCATGGATCAGGCCGCGGCCGAGGCTGCCCGACTGTTTCACCTGACCGCGCACGCGTTCACCGTCGAGACTGACATGCCGTTCCTGCCGGCCGCCTACGTGCCGCGCGGCAACATCCGCAAGGCGCAGCAGGACGCCGTCGCCCGCTGGGTGCTCGAGGTGCCCTATCAGGAGGTGCGCGTATGACCGCGTTCTCTCGCCACGAGGTGACCGCCCGCGTGCTCGACGTCGCCGGCGACATTCCCCTCGCCGGCGACCTCGCCGGCGGCGTGTCCCTGGACGCCTCGCGACTGCAGCATGTGCAGGGCCAGATCACCGTTGCCGACCGGACGGGACTGCTCGAGCAGATCGACCCGCGCAGCTCCCGCCGTGTCTCGATCGACGTGTCGGCCACGTTCCTGAGCAGCGGCGCCGTACGCGCACGATCGTTCGATCTCGGCATCCGCGAGGTCACCCCGAACCGATCGGCCGGCACGGTCACGCTGCAACTCGCATCGGACGAGGCGCTGCTCGAGGACTTCGCCCAGCTCGAGGACGACCCGACGCCGCGCCAGCACCAGGCATCCGTCCGCGCCCTCACCAATTACGTGCTGTCCAAGATCGGCGCAACGCTGCAGCCTGGCGGCCCCGACGCCGACGTCACGGCGTACTGGCCGCTGCAGAACCAACTCGCCAACCCCTCGGTCGAGGGTGCCCTCACGCCCTGGACGGCCGGCGGCAACTGCTCCCTGTTCTTTTCGTCCCCGACGCAGCCCGGCAACCCCGCCGGCATCGCGGCCGCCGGCTATCAGAGCATCGCCGCCGGCCAGCTCGCCGTCGTCCCCAACGCCCTCGGCTCAGGCCCCTCGGTGTCGCCCGGCAAGACGTACACACTGTCCGCATATGGCCGCCGGTTCATCACCCCAAACCGCACCATGTTCGCCGTCATCCGCTGGCTCGATGCATCGGGCATCCCCGTCGCCCCCGACGTCGAGGGCACGCCTGTCGCCCTCAGTGACGGCAGCTGGATCGCCCGCTGCCACGTCACCGCGACCGCGCCCGCTCGAGCGACCCGCGCGGAGGTATTCTTCCGCGTCAACGGATCCACGGCCGCCGGCCAGATCGGCTACATCGACTGCGCCATGTTCAACGAGGGCGAGCTGCAGCCGTACTTCGACGGCTCGCTGCCGGATGACGCGCACTACGCATTCAACTGGGCCGGCGAGGCGAACAAGTCCGCCTCGTCGCGCGAGCCGCTGCACGACGCACCCGTCCCCGAGGCATTCGTCTGGCGCGCCGGCACCTCGGCTATGGACTTCCTGTCGACGCTGCTCAAGGCCGCCGGGCTGCGCCTCGTCTGCGACGAGCGCCGGCGCTGGACGCTGCGCGAGGCCGGCTACCGCGCCGAGGGCAACCAGACCTACCGCCACGGCGTCAACATCGAGACGTCCGACGAGCGGCTATCACGCGAGGGTGACGACTGGTACGACGCCGCGGTCTACGTCTACATCTGGACAGACGACGCCGGCATCGAGCAGCGCCGCGTCGACTCATTCAGCGCCGTCCCCTCGCCGACCAAGGTGCGATACGTCGAGGTGCGCACCCCGTACCCCGGCCCCGGCCGCGCCGAGCACATCGTGCGTCGCGCGCTCTCCCGCGGCCGCATCCTGACCGTGACCACCGTTCCCACCTGGCTCGAGCAGACCGACCAGACCCTCAGCATCGTCCTCGAGGGTGCCCCGATCCAGACCGGCATCGCCGGCACGATCGCCTACAACTTCGACGACGACACCATGTCCGTCACGAGCCGCACCGCAGACACACCCGCAGCCGCCTGGGTACTCATCCCCGCCGGCGAAACCTGGAACGACTCGCCGTCCGGCGCGTCGTGGATCGAGGAGGTCATCTAATGCCCGAGAACTACACCGGCGACGAGGGGACGGTCGCATTCGAGGCCGGCCTCGACGTGCTCGACGGCGACGAGGACCGCCGCACAGGCTGGCTCGCGATCAACAAGACGCGTGACATGCTCGTCACGTTCGCGCGCGACCTGTTCGACTCGATCAGTCTGTCGTGGGGTGCGATCACCGGGAAGCCGGCCCAGTTCCCGCCGACTGCCCACCAGCACACGATCCTCGACGTGCTGACGTCGGACGGCACGCAGAACTACGGCACGGCGCTGCAGAACGTCCTCGACGGCAAGTTCCCCGTCAGCGGCGGCACCGTGACGGGCAACGTGTTCCTGTCGTCGGGCAATGTCTACGTGCCGGCCGCGACCCCCGCGACGGCCGGCTGGCAGCCGGCGTACATCAACAACGACGGCCGGATCTCCCGCGGTTCGTCCTCCGAGCGCTACAAGAAGTACATCACCTCGATCGACCCGGCATCCCTCGGCGACATCTGGCCGGATCTCAAGCGATTCCAGATGCGCGGCGGCGACGTCGGCGCGTGGACGTACGGCTACATCGCCGAGCGCCTCGCAGAGCACGACGACCAGCGCGCATTCGTGGTGTACCGCGAGATCGACGGCGAGCTCGTCCCCGACTCGATCGACTTCATGGCGCTCGTCATGGCTCAAAACGCCCAGCTGCACCAGGCGCTCGACCTGCTCGCCCAGCGCCTCGACGCCCTGGAAAACGCATGAGCGCGCTCGACATCATCCCGATCCCCGGCCACGCCGGCATGTTCGCCCGGCGCATCGTCGTCGAGGCGTGGCAGGCGGCCGGCTCGCCGCCCATCAACAGCGCCGGCCGGCTCTACAAGCAGCAGCTGTACTACTGGGACGGCTGGCGGCTGCGGCTGCCGGGGTTCAACCCCGCCGACAACCCCGACGACGAGTCGCAGGCGCTCGCACACGTCCGGTTCGGTGCCCTGGACATCGACCCCACGCCCGAGCGCATCCGCAAGCTCGAGGCGGCCGGCCTCGTCCGCCCCTACAAGTACGAGCCGTGGCACTGGGAGCTGCCCAACGTCCGCCAGTACGCGATCGTTCGCACCATCCCGGCATCCGCCGGCGGCGCGACCCCGACCCCCATCGCACAGCCATTCGAGGAGACCGAGATGTATTTCTACGTGCAGATCCAGGGCAAGCTCACAACGTGGATCCTGTGGATCCCCGGCCGCTCGAGCTACCAGACGACGCCCGACTCTAACCAGGCCGCACGCTGGCGCAAGCTCGTCGGCCGCGACGCCGTCGAACTGACGTCGCCCGAGGTGACCGAGCTGCAGAACGTAGCCGGCCTGTTCCGCGGATGAGCGAGGCCGTGCTGATCGCCCTGATCGGCGGCGTCCAGGCGGTCACCCTTGGTGTCCTCGGCATCCTCGCCAAGCGCGTCGGCAGCGTCCGCCGCACGACGCGCGCCGTGCAGGAGGACACAGCTGCGACCCGCGAGCAGGTGGTCAATCATCACACGACCAATCTGCGCGTCGAGAACGATTCGCGGCACGCGGAAACCGCCGGCTGGTTCCGCGAGCTGCGCCGCGACATCGGCGGCATGCGCGAGGACATCCGCGGCCTGAGATCCGACCACCGCAACCTGTCGACCCGCGTCGACAAGCTCCAACAGAAAGAGGACGACCATGAATGACAAGCAGCGCACCGCATTCGGCGAGGTTCCCCGCACGCGCGCCGAGGCTCGAGCGACGCAGACCCCGAACCGCTGGATCCCGTCGCCGGCAGCGCGCCTGTGGCTGTTCCGCGCGATCGCGGCCGCCGGCCCCCTCGTCGTGTTCTACGGCCTCGCGACGGCCGAGGAGGTCGCCCTGTGGCTTGGCCTCGGCGCGACGATCCTAGGCACGCCAGCGGCCTCGCTCGCGGCCGCGAACGTCCCGCGCTAGTCCTGACCGCGGCGCACCCTCACGGCAAGCTCAGGCGAGCCGAGGAGGGTGCGCACGCCGGCCAGGACGACCGCACCGACGCCGGCGATCACGCCGAGCAGCAGCAGCGCGTCAGAGAACGCGTTCAGCGCGACGATTGCGCCGAGATCCGGCATGTACTCCGACTGCAGGTTCAGGGCCACGATCCCGAGGACGACGGCCGCGACGATCGCCAGCACGCTCACGATCGCGAGCGCCCGCAGGTGCCCGAACTTGGGCCAGACGTAGTTGCCGTTGCTCGAGGCGGTGGTCGACGTGTACGAGTTCTCCGAGGTCATGGCACCTAACCTAGCGTCAGAAGCCCGAGGCGGCCGCTGCAGCGCGTCGGATCGCGTCGTCCTCGACGCCCACGTAGATCTGCGTGGTCGTCGCGTAGGCGTGCCCGAGGAGTTCCTGCACGGCGCGGAGATCCTTGCCGCCGAGGTTGTACGCCCGCGTGCCGTAGCGATGCCGCAGCATGTGCGCCGTGATGCCCGGCGGCAGCGCCTCGCTGATCAGTTCGGACACGCGGCCGGGAGAGAGGTGCCCGTTGATCTTGCCGGGGAACAGGTAGCCGGCCTCAGCGTCGCGAATGTCGAGCGCGACGTCGTCGGGCAGCGGGACGAGGCGCTGGCGATCGCCCTTGCCCTCGACCAGCAGCGACCATCCGACGAGATCGCGGCGCAGGTGATCGGTGTGCACCTGGCAGATCTCGCGGCAGCGCATGCCGGCAGCGACCGCCAGGCGGATCATCATGCGTGTGCGCATGTCCTTGGTCGCCAGCCCGACGCGCACCGAGTGCTCAGGTGCCGGCCTCGCGACGCCTCGAGGCGCTTTGATCGCGGGCAGGTGTCGCGACGGGTTGTCCCAGCCCCGCACGATCTCTGCCCATCCGTAGAACCCGCGGATCGCCTGTCGCGCGGATCGCCTCGCTGCCGCCCCCAGAGCGTCGAGCGAGGCCATGTACTCGACCAGCTGCTCGAGCGTCACAGGCTGGGGCGCTGCGCCCGTCCGCCGTGCATACTTCCGCAGCTGGTAGCTGTGCTGGTAGATCGTTCCATCCGACTTGCGTGCGCTGCGCATCCAGGCGAGATACGCGGTCAGAGGATCGAGCCATTCTGGGGCAATGGGTATCTCGGTCTTCATACCCGAAGATTGCCCGCGCAGCGTCGGCCGGCTCAAATCCGTTGCGCCGCGACGTCGAGCTGGGCCACGATGCCCCAGAACACCTCAGACTCTGAATCAGTGGGTTCT
>NZ_ATAO01000192.1 GCF_000455825.1 Microbacterium maritypicum MF109 | reverse complement strand
TCACCCCGCATTCCGCCGGCGGCATGACCCTCGACGGCGAGCCGATCGACCGGCTGTCCCGCGTCGCGAGAGCCCGCCGCGGGATCGTGCACATCGAGCAGGGACGCGCCGTCTTCCCCTCGCTGACCGTGCGCGAGAACATCTCCCTCACCGCACGCACCCCCGGAGAGCTGGACGCCGCCCTCGCGCAGTTCCCCGAGCTCGAGAAGCGCATCGATGCGCCGACAGCCCTGCTGTCGGGCGGCGAGCAGCAGATGGTGGTCCTCGCGCGCGCGTTCGCCGCGAAGCCGCGCATCCTGCTCATCGACGAGATGTCGCTGGGCCTCGCCCCCGTCGTTTTCCTGCGCCTGATGCCGATCGTGAAGTCGATCGCCGATTCCGGGGTGGGCGTGCTGCTCGTCGAGCAGTTCACGCAGCTCGCCCTCGATCTCGCCCAGGAAGCCGTGGTCGTGGCGGGAGGCCGGGTGTCGTTCCAAGGGGCATCCGATGCCCTGCGAACCGACCCCGGCCTCCTGCACCGCGCCTATCTCGGCGGATGAGCGCGGGCCGCGCGCCGGGTCACATCCCGGCGTGATCGAAGGCGATGGTCGGCACGTCGACCACGTGCGAGCCGCCGTCGGCGACGATCACCGCCCCCGTGATGTACGACGACTCCCCCGAGCCGAGGAACCGCACGACCGAGGCGATCTCGGCCGGTCGGGCGGGACGGCGCAGCGGCACGTCAGCGGTGACCTTCTCGTAGGCCTCCTCGCGGGAGCCGAGACCGGCGTGCGTGGCGAACTCGTCCATCTCCTCGTCGGCCATCGGCGTCTGCACCCACCCGGGGCAGACGGCGTTCACGCGCACACCGTGCCGGCCGTAGTCCCGCGCGAGAGTGCGCGTGAGCCCGACCAGGGCGTGCTTGCCGACCGTGTACCCGGCGACGGAGGGTCCGGCGAAGAGCCCCGCGAGCGACGACACGATCACGATCTGCCCCTTCGCCTCGATCAGCGCGGGCAGGGCCTCCCTCGCCATCGTGAAAGCCGTGGTGAGATTCGCGCGGATCGCCGCATCCCAGCTCTCGTCGTCGGTCTCCCCCACCGGCGAGAATCCGTGGCCGCCCGCGTTCGCGACCAGCACGTCGATGCGCCCGAACCGCGCGAGCACGTCGGCGACGGCAGCCTTCGCGGAGGCGGTATCGGCCGCATCCGCGATGATCGGCAGGGCCCCGACCGCGCGTTCGACCTCATGCAGGGGCTCCGGGCGACGCCCGACGACCACGACATGCGCACCTTCGGCCGCGTATCGTTCGGCGATGGCGGCTCCGATGCCCGTTCCTCCTCCGGTGATGACGACGACGCGTCCCGAGACGGTCGATCCGACCACAGCTCCCATGTGTGCTCCTGTGTGTTCTGGCGCGCGTGCGCTGTTGCTGCCCGACGCGGTCGCGTCAGGCGGGGAATCCCGAACGGGCGGTGTACCCGAAGTCGCTGAGGATGCTGGTGCCGTTGACGGCCCTGGTGCGAGGCGACACGAGGTACGCGACGTGGGCAGCGACCTCCGCTGCGCTCTGCACCGGGAACGGCGGATCGTCGAAGGCCGCAGCGCCGAGGTCGCTCCGACTCATCGGAGTGTCGACGATCGACGGGGCCACCGTGTTCACCCGGATACGGGTGTCGGCGAGGTCGACGGACAGCGCGCGAGCGAACTGGACCAGAGCCGCCTTCGACGTGCAGTACGGCACCATACCGGGCGACGCGACGAGGGCCGAGTCACTGGCGAGCAGCACCACGGAGGCGGCCTCCGCTTCGCGCAGCGCCGCCAGGGCGTGCTTCAGGACCAGGAACGACCCCGTCACGTTGACGGCGAGCACCCGATTCCAGACGTCGAGAGTGGTCTCCTCGATCGGCGTCCCCACCGGGCCGGACACACCGGCGCAGCAGACGACCGCGTCGAGCCTCCCCAGCGCCGCCACCCCGGCGTGCACGGCGGCCTGCACCTGGCCCTCGTCCGTGACATCGGCCGTCAGGACCACCGCATCCGGGCAGTCGCGGGCCACGTCGTCCAGCGCCGCACCGTCACTGTCGAGCAGAGCGACACGGACGCCCTCCGCAGCGAGCCCGTGGGCGGTGGCGCGGCCGATGCCGCCGGCTGCCCCCGTGATGAGGGCCGTCGTCCCCTGCAGCTGCAGATCCATCTCGTCCTCCGCACGCCGTCTGGCACCGGGCGGTGCGATCTGAGGACGGCGGTGTCGTCCCGGTCATCCTCCACCCCCTCATCGGCACCGCGAACGCTCGCCGAGCGGCTGTGCACGGTGACACCACCGTCCTTCGCTCAGGGTCAAGCGCCGCTGCGGCGGCACGAGCAGACTCGCTCTATCGACGATTCCCCTCGTCGTCGATGCCGTGTCCGCACGGCCGTCACCAGCAAAGGAGCCGACGTGGCAGACCCGACATCTGCGTCCACGACGCAGAACCACACCTCCCTCCGTCCTGGCGCCCTCGGCGTCGCCGGAATCGTCTTCCTCGTCCTCGCCGCGGTCGCACCGTTGACCGGCATCGTGGTCGTGGCCTCGCTGGCCATCGCCCTCGGCAACGGCGGCGGCACACCCATGTCGTTCTTCCTGGTGGCAGGGATCCTGCTGCTCTTCGCGATCGGCTACGCGCAGATGTCGAAGCAGCTGGTCAATGCCGGCGGCTTCTACGCCTTCGTGGTGAAGGGCCTCGGGCGCACCGGTGGCCTGATCGCGGGTCTGATCGCCACGCTGGGCTACAACTTCTTCGTGGTCGGCACGATCGGCACGAGCGGTTTCTTCATGCAGACGATCATCCGCGACCTCACCGGTCTCGATGTGAACTGGCTGGTGTGGGGACTGCTGTCGATCGTGGTGTGCTTCGTCCTCGCTCGGATCGGCGTCGACTTCAGCTCGAAGGTTCTGGGCGTCTGCCTGGTGCTCGAGGTGCTCATGCTGGTCGTCTTCGACATCTCCGTGCTCGTGCAGACCGGCTACGACCTGGCGGCCTTCAGCCCCGAGGCCGTGTTCTCCGGGTCGCTGCCCATCGGCCTGCTGCTGGCGGCGACCGGCTTCCTCGGCTTCGAGGCGACCGCGCTGTTCAGCGAGGAGGCGAAGCAGCCGCTGCGCACGATCCCGCGCGCCACCTACACCTCGATCATCGCGATCGGCGTGATCCTCGGTGTCACCACGTGGGCCGTCGTCAGCGCGACGGGTGTCGCCCAGGCGCAGGCCACCGCCCTCGAACATCTGCCGACCGGTGACCTGATCTTCTCGATCTCGCAGCAGTACCTGGGTGGTCCGCTGACGACCCTGATGATGATCCTGCTCCTGGTGAGCCTGTTCGCGGCGATGCTGGCGTTCCACAACTCGGCGACCCGCTACCTCTACTCGCTGGGGCGCGCGAAGATCCTCCCGCAGGCACTCGCTCGCACCCGCGCGAACGGTGCCCCGCAGCTCGCCGGCATCGTGCAGGCCGGGTTCGCGGGCATCGTCGCGATCATCTTCGCGATCGCCGGCGCCGATCCGATCCTCACCCTCGTGCCGGCGATGCTCGGCTTCGGCACCCTGAGCGTGCTGATCCTGCAGGGGCTCGCGGCCATCTCGATCGTCGTGTACTTCCGACGCCGCCAGGATCCGCGGTGGTGGAGCACTTTCATCGCCCCCGGCATCGGGTTCCTCGGTATCGCCGCGATCTCGGTCCTCGCGATCGTGAACTTCAACATAGTGGCGGGGTCCGAAGAGCTCGCGATCCGGCTGATGCCGCTGCTGCTGGTGCTCGCCCTCATCGGCGGCATCGTCTACGGCGCCTATCTCCGCCGCTCCAGGCCCGCCGTGTACGAGGGCCTCGCCACGGACCTCGAGAAGTTCAGCGACCGCTGACCTCCCCGCCCCCACCGACAGAAGGAACCACGAAGACCATGACGACGCTGAACCCCGCCGACACCTCCACCTGGCTGCCGCTGGAGGGCCTCGCCCCCGGTTTCGACGCCAACAAGGCTCCGCACAGCACCGCCCTCAGCGGCCGCGAGATCACGGTCGTCGACGCCCGCGGCACCCGTATCGTCCACCGGTTCGCCGACGCCGCCGTGACCTGGGAGTACCAGCCGGGTGCAGAGGACGCGACCGAGGCGGCATCCGACACCGACGACTACGAGGCCTTCGAAGTCGATGCGGACCTGTATTTCGTGCAGTTCCACCACCGGTACCTGCCGAACGAGGCCGTCTCGCTGATCCTCGACCTCCGTCACGGTCGTGCCCTCGCGGTGATCTCCGAGATCCTCGCCGCGCCCGAGAAGGGGCGCACCCGGGTGCAGCACCACTTCGCCCCCGGCGTGATCGAGGGCGCCGAGGTCTCGGGTGCCGAGGCTGCACCGACGACGACGCTCATCGGGCGCCGCGTCGAATGGGTCTACAGCACCGAGCACGCCTACGAGCACGTGTACCTCTCGCCGCGCTGGTACTCGTGGCAGTGCCTCGCCGGCCCCGAGCGCGGCCTCGCCGACACCGACGAGAACAGCGTCTGGGAGGTGCGGCCGGGTATCTACGTATTCGCCTGGCGCGAGAAGGTCATCCCCTGCGCCTCGGTGACGATCGCCGATCATCGCGACGTCAACGCGATCCGCTCGCACGGCGTGCTGTTCGGCCTCGACGAGAGCGGCGAGGTGCCCACGCACTTCACCTTCGGTGCACACGGTCGGCTGCTCTCCACCACGCTGCACACGCCGGATCTCGAACCCGCGACCTTCGGAGACCGCTGACATGAGCGACGTCGCCGACCTCATCGTCACCGGATCGGTGATCCGCACCGCCGACCGGGCGAACCCGATCGTCGAGGCCTTGGCAGTCCGCGACGGCCGGATCCTCGCGGTCGGGTCGCGCGCTGACCTCGAGTCGTTCCGCGGACGCCGGACGCAGCTGCTCGAGGTCGGCGACGCCGCGGTGTACCCCGGTTTCGTCGATGTGCACAATCACCATGCCCTCGCCGGGCGCACCGAACTGTTCGAGCTGTCGCTGGCACCCTCGCTCACGCTCGACGAGATCCTCGACCGGGTGCGCGAGAAAGCGGCCACCCTGCCGACGGATGCGTGGATCGTGGGCGGAGCGGTCGCCACGACGTTGCTGCCGTCGCTCGCGAACACCGCGAGCCGACGGCTGCTCGATGACGCGGCCGGGGGCCGGCCGGTGGTCCTCATGGAGGACTCACGACACAACCGGTGGGCGAACAGCCGGGCGCTGGAGCTCGCGGGGATCACTGCGGACAGCATCCCCGAGGCGGGCGTCACGCTGCTCGATCCCGACGACGGCACCCCCACAGGAGTGCTGCTGGAGGCTGCGGGCATCCCGGTGCAGGAGGCATACGACCGCAGCGGCGGCCTCACTGCCGCACAGCACGCGGCCGCGTCGCGCCGCGGCGTCGAGATCCTCAACTCGTTCGGGATCACGACGTTCCAGGATGCGGGCGTGTCCGTCGAGATCCTCGAAGCCTTGGCTGCGCTCGACCGTGCCGACGAGCTCGATGCCTGGGTCGTGTCGTCGTTGCTGATCAACGACGAGATCTTCGGTTTCGACCCGATCGGCGAGCCGCTGCTCGACCGCGGCGAGGAGTTCCGCACCGCGCACCACCGCCCGGACTTCGTGAAGATCTTCCTCGACGGTGTCCCGCCCGCCCGCACGGCGTCGTTCCTCGAGCCGTATCTCGCGGACGCCGCGCACGGCGCGCACTTCCACGGCGAGACCACCATGACCCTGGACGAGCTCATCGGGTGGCTCCGCTCCGTGGCGCGGCGCGGTCTCGGCGCGAAGGTGCACTGCACGGGCGACGGCTCGGCACGTCTCGTGCTCGACGCGGCCGCGCAGCTGCGCAACGAGGGCTTCACCACCCCCATCCAGATCGCGCACGGGCAGTTCCTGGCCGAGTCGGACATCCCGCGACTGCAGGCTCTGGACGTCTCGGCCGACATCTCGCCGTTCATCTGGTATCCGGGTGTGATCCCGCAGGCGCTGGCCGAGGTTCTCGGCGAGCGCGCGGAGCATTCCCAGCCGAACCGGGCACTGATCGACGCGGGAGCCCGCGTCGCCGGCGGCTCGGACTGGCCCGTGAGCGATTCTCCGAACACCCTCGAAGGTCTGCAGGGTCTCGTGACGAGAGCCGATCCGCTCGGCCGCGCACCCGGCACCCTGTGGCCCGAGCAGGCCATCACCGCCGAGGAGGCGTTGGAGGTCTTCACGATCAACGCCGCGACCGCGATGGGACTCGGCGACGAGACCGGCTCGCTGACCCCCGGCAAGTCGGCGGACTTCGTCGTGCTGGCCCGTGACGCGATCGCCGGCCCCGCCGAGGACATCGTGCGCACCGAGGTCATCTCGACGTGGTTCGCCGGACGTCGGGTGCACGGCGACTGAAAGGAAGAGGCGTCGACACCGGATCTGTCCGGCGCCAGCGCTCGTCCCTCAGCCCTCTTACCTCAGCCCTTTTACCTCAGCCCTCGAGCACGAAGCGGGCTCCACGTTCGCCGATCATCGCGGCGGGGGCGTTGGTGTTGCCGGTGGGCACGGTCGGCATGACCGAAGCATCGATCACTCGCAACCCTGCGATGCCGCGCACGCGCAGTTGCGGATCGACCACGGCCTGCGCATCCGTGCCCATGCGGCAGGTGCCGACCTGGTGGTGGTAGGTGATCGCGGTGCGGCGCACCCAGTCCTCCACTCCGGAGTCGGAGACCTCGGGGCCCGGGTACACCTCGACGGCGCCCCACTCCTCACCGAGGGCGGGGCGTGCTCCGATCCGACGGCACTGCCGCACGGATGCGGCCAGTGAGGCGACGTCGCGGTCGTCCTCCAGCGCCGCCAGGTCGATGGCCGGCAGGTCAGCGAGCGTCGCGCCGGTGAGTCGGAGAGTGCCGCGGCTGTGCGGCGTCACGAGGCCGGCCATGAGGGTGAATCCGTCGTCGCCACGGGGGTCGAGCTCGCCCCACATGGGCACCGAGAAGTTGATCGGCTGCGTGTCGGGCTCGGCGAGGTCGTCGCGGCTGCGCCAGAAGAGGTGCGTCTGCGTCACGGAGACTCCCGGTTGCGGAGGCCCGACCGGGCGCCGCGTGGTGAAGATCACCGGCGACAGGAGGTGGTCGTGGAGGTTCTGCCCGACACCGGGCGAGTCCTGCACGACCGGGATGCCGAGCGCGGTGAGGTCGGCTGCCGGACCGATGCCGGAGCGCAGCAGGATCACGGGCGACCCGATGGCACCGGCCGAGAGGATGACCTCGTCCGCGAGGACCTCTTCGGACTCCTCCCCCTCCCCCAGTCGCACACCGACGGCGCGGCCGTCGCGCACGATGACCGAATGGACTTCGCGTCCGGTGACGATCGTCAGCTTCTCCGCGACGGGCTGCGCGTACGCCGTCCAGGTGTTGGCCCGGCGGCCGTCGCGCATGGTGACCTGCTCCTGCGAGACTCCGTCGAGTGTGCCCGCGTTGTAGTCCGGGTTGTGCGTCAGTCCTTCCTGCACCGCGGCGTCGATGATCGAGGCCTGGATCGGCGAGAGCGGGTAGTCGTCGGTGACCGGCAGCAGGTCGTTCTCGATGGCCTCGTAGACGGGCTCGACCTCGGCCCAGCCCCAGCCGTGTGCGCCGGCGCGCTCCCACGCGTCGTAGTCTGAAGCGGCTCCGCGCACCCAGATCATGGCGTTGAGGGCGTGCGATCCCCCGGTGACCTTGCCGCGCGGCAGATGCAGCCGACGGCCGCCCGCGTGCGTCTGGGGGACGGTGAAGTAATCCCAGTCCTCTGCGGAGTGCCAGAGTTCGCCCGCGCGGGAGGGGTCGTGGATGGCCGGGTTGGTGTCGTACCCGCCGGCTTCGATGAGGGTCACTGCGACGCCCGCGTCCGTGAGACGACGCGCGACGATGGCTCCCGAGGTCCCGGCTCCGACGACGATGGCAGAGCGCACGGGTCAGGCCCTCCGGCCGGGGCCCGAGACGACCTGGGTGACGGCGACGGACTTGAGCCCCTCGACGCCGAACTCCAGCCCGTAGCCCGAACTCTTCACGCCGCCGAACGGCACCATCGGATGCAGTCCGCCGTGCGAGTTGATCCACACGGTGCCGGACTGCATCCGGGAGGCCGCATCACGCGCCGCCTCCGGGTCGCTCGACCAGACCGAGGCGCCCAGTCCCACGTCGAGGGAGTTAGCCAGCGCGAAGGCCTCGTCGATGTCGCTGTATCGGATCACCGGCAGTGCGGGACCGAACTGCTCTTCCTGCACGAGCGCCGCGTCGTTGTCGATGTCGGCGACGATGGTGGGGCGGTAGAAGAGCTCCCCGAGTTCGGGCGCCGACTCTCCGCCGGTGACGATGCGCGCACCGCGACGCCTGGCATCGTCGACCAGGCGGCTGACGATGTCGAACTGTGCGCGGTTCTGCAGCGGCCCCAGCACGTTGTTCTCGTCGAGTCCGTTGCCCATCGGCATGGAACCGGCGATCGATGCCAGTGCGTCGACGACCTCGTCGTACACCGAGTCGTGCACGTACAGGCGCTTCATCGCGGCGCAGGTCTGCCCGGTGTTGATGAAGGCTCCCCAGAAGAGGTCTTCGGCGATGGCCGCGACGTCGGTGCCGGGCAGCACGATGCCGGCGTCGTTGCCGCCGAGCTCGAGCGTCAGGCGCGCGAGGTTGCCGGCCGAACTCTCGATGATGCGGCGTCCGGTGGCGGTCGAACCGGTGAACATGATCTTCGCGATGTCCGGGTGAGAGGCGAGCCGCGCGCCGACCTCGCGGTCGCCGGAGACTCCGATCAAGACGTCGGCCGGGAGTACCTCGTTCATCACGGCGATCATCGCGAGCACGCTCAGGGGCGTGTACTCGCTCGGCTTCGCGACGACGGTGTTGCCCATCCGCAGGGAGGGGCCGATCTGCCAGATGCTGATCATGAGCGGCCAGTTCCACGGGCCGATGGCACCGACGACTCCGGCCGCCTTGTAGACGAGCTCGGCGTGCAGGGTCTCGTCGTCTACGAGGACCTGCGGCTCGATCGCCGTGGTGGCGTTGGTGCGCAGCCAGGCGGAACACGCGCCGAGCTCGAAGCGGGCGTTGGGACCGTTGAGCGGCTTCCCCTGCTCCCGGGAGAGCAGGTGGGCGAGGCCTTCGGCGTTGGCGTCGATGGCATCGGCAGCTGCGAGGAGAAGTGCGCTCCGCTTCTCGTGGCCGAGCGCCTCCCAGGCCGGTTGGGCGGCCTTCGCGCGAGCGATCGCATCGTCGAGGTCGTCGACCGACGCCACGGGGGCGCGCCCGATGACCTCACGGGTCGCGGCATCCGGGATGTCCCGGCCTGCGCCTTCCGGCGCCTGGATGCGGTCGAGCAGCGCAGCGGCTGCGGAAGCGGCGGAATCGGACATCGGGGACTCTCCTTCGAGCGTGGCGCGGGCCAGCGACAGTCGAGAAGCTGGTCGTCTTCTCATTGTCGACGGGCGTTCCTCACGGCGCTTGTCGCGGAGCGCGCCGCAGATGTCCGAGTGCGAAGGATGACACGATCGGGCTGACGCCGAGCCGCCGGCCTGATGCCGAGCCGCCGTGATGGTGCAGCGACACCGTCAGGCGGCGATGTCGAAG
>NZ_ATAO01000191.1 GCF_000455825.1 Microbacterium maritypicum MF109 | reverse complement strand
ACGGTCGGCCCTCTTCGTCGTTCGCGGGCGTTTACTCTGGGGGCATGAGCGCGTCTGACGCTGTCGAGGAGTTCGAACGCGATGTGTTGGAGGCGAACGTGCCCCTGGCCGCGCTGCACGAGGCGGCGGGAGTCTCGGGTGATGCGCGGATGCGGGTGCTCGCGACTCACGTCGCGTTCCCGTCTTGGCCGGGAGTCACATCCGCGAGCGCGTTGAGACACGCGGCGCAGGAAGCGGAGATCACCGCGGCGCTGGACGAGTATGCGTCCTCCGCTCGCCCGTTGCTCCGACCGGCAGACCAGGAGCGTTGGGAGCTGCTGGTCGCCGAGATGCAGCGCCGGAGTGGCGAGGGATTCCTCGCCGACGAGCTCGGGCGCAGCGCGGTGGGAGCCTCACTCCTGCGCGCGAAGCTCGGCGGTGGTCCGCATCGGGTGCAGCAGCGCGCCGGTATCGACTGCGCATGCGGCTATGCGGTCGATGGCCTCCTGCCGCAGAGGCTGTGTCCGGAGTGCTGCGACGTGCTCCTGCGGCGCTGGGTAGCGGAAGAACGGCGGCTGCTTCGGGCGATGCCCGCGTATGCGGAGGACGTCGCCCAGGTGATCGACGACGTCGCCCAGCAGCAGACGAAGGTGTTCGAGAGCCACGGCGAGTATCTCGACTCCGAGGCCTTCGGCCGGAGGAAGGCCGGTGGACGACGCCTCGCCCGTCTGGGACGCAGACACCGGGCGGAGCTCGCCGGTGCCGATCTGCGACGGTGGACAAGCTTCATCGAGCCGCTTTCCCGTGCGTCCACGACGAGTCTGCGCTCCACGGTGCAGAAGGTGCACAAGCGCGGTCTCGGTGCGGCGGCGCTCACCGAACTCGGGGTGCGTGCAGACGCGGAGAGCATCAAGGCCTTCGTCAAGGATTCCGAGAGGCGCACGAAGAGCAGCAGGAGAGTGTGAGGCGCAGCCCGATGGGGAGTACTCCCCATCGCGTCGGGCGGAGCTTCCCCGTAACGTCGTAGCGTCCGGGAAGAAGGAGGGGGCCATGGCAGGCGAACGCATGCTCGTGCCGATCAGTGATCTGCAGACGACCAGCGAGAAGCTCGCGGCGATCGTGTCCGAGCTGGAGTCTGCGGCCGCGAAGCAGGACGACGTCGAGAACGCCGTCGGCAGGCCGTACGGGGACGGTCGCCTGAAGGACCGCTGCCACGACTTCGAGGGAAGCTGGAACGACAGCCGCGACAAGCTGCTGACCAAGCTCAAAGAGGTCGCCGATCGCGTCAAGGGCACGGTCGACGAGGTCACCAGCCTCGACAACGAGATGGCGACGTCGATGGAGCAGTCGGGGTCGGGGAACGCGCCGGGTGCCGGGCGTCAGCCAGCCGCGGTGTAGGGGGCGAGGCAGATGCAGACGAACAAGGGACGTGACGTCGAAGTCGTTGCCGGCGATGCCGTGGCGATCGCCGACCGGGGAACGAAGATCGTCGAGCTCGGCGACAGCATGGTCAGTGCCGCTGCGACGCTCAAGGGCATCAAAGACGGCTCCATCGATGGCGAGGGCTACGCGATGGACAAGATCAAGGACGTCGTCGACGACGTCCACAAGGATCTGGATGAGGCAGGGCGTCGGTACAAGCCGGCCGGGACCACGCTGAGCAGCTACGCGACGGCGCTCGAGACCGCCCAGAGCCGCATGCGCACGATCGTGGCGGACTGCCAGACGAGCCTCACCGAGCTGCAGACCGCGCAGTCGAACGCGGCCGATGCCGCCGACGCGCTCCAGGCGCACAACACCTCGACGCGGCTGAACCCACCGGCCGAAGAGGACGCGGCAGCGAACACGACTGCCGGCACGAATCTCGCGACCGCCGCCTCCGGTGCGGCGTCGACCCTCAACACCGCGGAGACCACCCACAACGACAACCTCGACGCGTTCGACGGCGAGTACGACAGCTGGCACACCGCCTACGAGACGGCCGTTTCGGGACTGACCGACGCGAACAAGATCGGCGAGGACTCCACGTGGGAGAACATCGCCGGTGTCCTCGCCGTGGTCGCGGAGTGGGTGAGCTGGATCGGCCTCGCGATCGCCGTGCTCGGACTCATCATCGGTGGTCCGTTCTTCGCGATCGCGGCTCTGGTGGTCGGGGTCATCGCGCTGGCGCTCACGGTCGCCCTGATGTTCGACGGCCGCAAGGGCTGGGGTGACCTCGGCTGGGCGATCGTGGGCATCCTGCCTGTGGGCAAACTCGGCAAGATCTTCTCCGGCAAGGCGAAGTTCGTAGAGGAGTTCATCGGTCAGTTCCGCAATCCGGTCCAGCAGATGACTCGATTGCGCGGTCTCGCCGGAACCGCTTCTCCGTGGCGGGGCATCGTCTCGCAGAACTTCGGCTCCTACGCGTCCGGTGTCTCCGGAGTCCGTCAGTTCGGGAACAACATCTTCGGCGGGCTCGGCGAGCGGTTCTTCTTCGGTGCCAACCGATCGTTCCAAGTCGCCTTCAACGACGCGGTGTCGTCGACCGGCCCGCGGTTCCAGGAGGTGCTGCGGGCGGCGCTGCCCGAAGGGCTCGCAAACGTTGCCAAGGCACCGACCAACTCGATGTTCGAAGCCGCGTGGAACACGTTCAAGTGGTCGGACCGAGTGGTGGGGCTCACCGGGAACGGCAAGCCCTCTGGTGGGTTGTCGCCCGCCGGGCTCGTCAACGGGCTGCTCTGATGGCGGGAGACGCGGGATTCGTCTGGGACCTCGACTTCGACGCCGCGTGGTTCGTCCCGCTTCCCGGAGTGGACGGGAGCCAGATCGGTCCCGATGCGGCGGCTGCCTGGACCGACGCCGCCCTCGCGAGGTTGCCCGATGCCGCGACGTCCGATCCGCAGCGCGCTGCGCTGCTGCGCGCGACCGCTGGCGCCCTGCTTTCGCAAGCCGAAGAAGGTGTCACCCGATTGTGGTTCGCTCCGGAGCGAATGTACAGCGATCTCCTCGTTACGATCACCGTGTCGCGAGCATCGGGGCCGGGGAGCGCAGCGAATGAGGAAGTCTTCGACGGCGACCGGTTCTCCGCTGGATTCGATGTGGTGCCACTGCAGACCGAGACGCATGGCAGCGGCTTCCTCCTCCGGCGCTCCACGCAACTCGAAGGGGAACAGCCGCTGTTCATCACGCAATGGACCGTGCGGCTGAACGACGGCACGTGGAGCATCCTTGTCGATACGCTGGGGACGACCCTTCCCGCCTTCGTCCTGTTCGAGGAGCAGCTCATGCGCCTGATCCCGGGGATCCGACTTCCGCGGACGGCGGCGGTCGAACAGTGAGCAGGTACGACCTCCTCGGCGTCGAAGCGCAGCTCTTCGAGCAGTATCCGGCGTTGGCCGATCGCCACGAGAAGGCGGCTCGAGCGGGCTCCGAGCATATTCGTGGTCTGATCGAGCGAAGCGACGCGGCACGCGGGGGCGATGCCGACGCGTTCGCCGAGCATGTGGCATCCATTCAGCGCTCGGCTCTTGCGAGTTACGCAGCCTCGGTCCGAGGGATCGTGTCTGTCGAGGACATGGTGCGGTGGGTGCGCACCCGCGACGCGTTGAGGCTGAGCGCATATGACTCGCTGCTGCGCGAGGTCGATGCGCCTGGAGCGGCGTCTCTGCTCGATGCCCTGGAAGCGGTGCACGACAGTGGCGATGCATCGGGCGGCCAGGCGACGCTGGATCAGGCGCTCGCAGCCGTCGCGGATCGCTGCACCTGCGGATACGCCTCCACCCGCAACCTCCCGAAGCGCACATGCTACGTCTGCGCGCAGGCGGTGACGGCGGTGTGGGATGCGGAAGAGCAACGCGTGCTGCTTCGCCTGCCGGCGTTGCGAGAAGCGGTCGACGGGGTGCTCGATGCGCTGGTCGACCGACTGGCGGAGATCAAGCTGGATCCCGCCACGGAATGGTCTGTCGTCGAGCATGAACAACGGAAGGCTCGGCATCGTCTCACGCGACTGAACCGCGCTGCGCGTGGTGAGATCTTCGACGAGATGCTGACGAATTGGCGTGAGCTCGCCAGCGCAGCCTCGCACGACTCTCGACCGATCGCTCGATCGGTGGCGAAGGGAGCCAAGCGCTCCGGGCTGGGGACGGCGCGTCTCAGCGCGATCGCGCTCCCCGGCAATGCCCTCGTCGAGTCACGCGCGAAGAAGAGAGCGCAGCAGCGGTGAGCGAGATGAACGATCTCGGTGTGGAGTTCCGTTACGGCATCCCCGCCTTCCGCCTGGTGCTGCCTCCGGGGTGGGCCACGCATCTGCCCACGAACGCGGGCCAGCAGGAGGACGTGCGCAAGGCCAGTGCGATCTTCATGCAGGCCGGGCGCCCCGATCTCGACGCGGAGTTCCGCACGATGATGGCGCAGGCCAATCAGGGTATGCGCCGCACCAAGGTGTTCGCGATCTATCGGCAGGAAGACGTGCCGATGGAGGAGCTCCTGCCCCTCTCGATAACGGCCTCCGCCCTCGACGCCCCCGTCGGCGAGAATCTCGACGGCTGGGTGACGGAGGCCTTCCGCCTCCGCGGCGCCGTCTTTCTCGACGAGCACCTCCGGCACATCGTCCGCTGGTCCGCCGAGGCAACGCGCCCCGCGGGTGCGCCTGCGATCGACGGCGTCGGCGGACGCACCGTGACGTACATCATCCCCGTGCCGGGAACGCTGCGTCGCAAGGCGCTCGTGTTCACGTCGACCATCGTGATCCCGGACGGCGAGGTGATCCCCGCCGAGGTGCTCGACGGCATCGAGCTGCTCAGCGACGCCATGATCTCGACCTTCGCGTGGGAGCAGCTGGCCGAGGAGCCGGCGGTCCCCGTCACCGTCGAGCAGGCGCCGACCGACCGCCGCTGACTGGTGTGCGGGGATGGGGAGTTGT
>NZ_ATAO01000190.1 GCF_000455825.1 Microbacterium maritypicum MF109 | reverse complement strand
GGGGCGGGCGGCCTGCCGCGCTTCCCACCCCGTGCGCACCATCTCGTCGACCGAGTACCGCATGGTCCAGTCGAGGTCGCGGGCTGCGAGCTCACCGGTCGCGACGATGCGGTCGGGGTCACCGGGGCGGCGCGGGCCGATCTCGGGCGTGAAGTCGATGCCGGTCACGCGGGCGACGGCATCCATGATCTGCTTCACACTCAGTCCGTCACCGGAGCCGAGGTTGTAGGCGGCTTCGATCGGGCGTCCGTCGGACAGACGCTGCGCGGCCGCGACGTGGGCGGCCGCGATGTCGCCGACGTGCACGTAGTCGCGCACGTTCGTCCCGTCTTCCGTCGCGTAGTCGTCGCCGTTGATGCGGGGCGTCTTCCCGGCCAGCAGCGCCTCGAACACGATCGGGAAGAGGTTGTGCGGGCTGACGTCGTAGACCGTCGGATCGGCGGAACCCACCACGTTGAAGTACCGCAGAGAGGTGTGTCGCAGGGGCCGCTCGGATTCCGCCGTCGCGATCGCCTGGTCGCGCAGCAGCCATTCGCCGATGAGCTTCGATTCGCCGTAAGGGCTGGCCGGCTTCTTGGCGGTGTCTTCCACGACGAGGGCCACATCGGGCGTGCCGAACACGGCGGCGGAGGAGGAGAACACGATGTTCGAGACTCCCGCGGCCTCCATGGCCTCGAGGATCACCCGCGTGCCCTCGACGTTCTGCGCGTAGGTGTGCAGGGGGCGGTGCATCGAGACGCCGGCGTACTTGAAGCCCGCGACGTGGATCACACCCTCGGCACCGTGGTCGCGCAGCGTCTTCTCGACCAGCTCACGGTCCAGGATGCTGCCCCGCACGAATGTCACGCCCTCGGGCACGAAGGACTCGACGCCGCTGGACAGGTCATCGAGCACGACCGGGGTGAGTCCGGCATCCGCGAGAGCGCGGACGACGTGGGCGCCGATGTAGCCGGCGCCTCCGGTGACTATCCAGGACATTGCATTCCTCTCCTGCCGCGGAGTCGTCGCGGCCCGATGGATCATTCTGTCAGGCGTCGCGGCGGGGGCCGGCCGACGGGGTGACCGTGAACAGGAGGGGTGGCGCGAACCGCGACTTCGCGAAGTCGGCGTTCACGGCATCCGACACCGATGCGACGGCAGCCTGCTCGACGAGGGCGATCGCGGCACCTCCGAACCCACCGCCGGTCATCCGTGCACCGAGGGCGCCGGCGCTCAGAGCGGTGTCGACAGCGGTGTCCAGTTCGGGGGTCGAGATCTCGAAGTCGTCGCGCATCGATGCGTGCGAGGCGACCAGGAGGTCGCCGATCGCTCGGACGCCCTGCTCGCGCAACACCCGCACGG
Source organism: Microbacterium maritypicum MF109 (assembly GCF_000455825.1). Classification (GTDB taxonomy): domain Bacteria; phylum Actinomycetota; class Actinomycetes; order Actinomycetales; family Microbacteriaceae; genus Microbacterium; species Microbacterium maritypicum_A. The sequence continues at coordinate 14,037 of NZ_ATAO01000190.1, read as the reverse complement.
TGTCGAGGACCCGCTGGTTCTCGGTCACGATGTGACGCACGCGCCGGAAGGTGACCTCGTCCATCAGCTTCTGAGCGCGCGGCAGGTCGTCGATCGAGATGTCGCGCAGCGCAGGCACTCCCATGATCGAGGCGCCGAGTTCGCACGAGGCCCGGCGTTCGCGGTAGCCGCCGGTGGAGTGGGCGTGCTTCACACGGGTGTCGATCACGAGGATCGCGAGGCCTGCCTCGGCGACGCCGAGAGGCACGAGCCGGGTCTCCAGTGTGCGGCAGTCGAGGAATATCGCGGTGTCGGGCCGGCCGAGCATCGACGCCATCTGGTCCATGATCCCTGTGGGGGCGCCGACGGCTTCGTTCTCGGCCCGTCGTCCGATGCGGGCGAGGGCCGTTCCGTCGAACCCGGTGCCCCACAGGTCGTTCAAGGCGGAGGATGTCGCCCCCTCGATCGCGGCCGAGGACGAGAGCCCGGCGCCCACGGGCACGTCGGAGGCGATGGCGATGTCCATCCCGCCGAACGGTCCGCGCTCGGCGGCCGCCTGACCGAGCGCCCAGGCGACCCCGAGCGGGTAGGCGGCCCACTCCGGGACGGCCGGATGCGAGCCGGGTGCAGTGGGGAAGAGCCGGTCGAGCTCGTCGAGGGCGACCTCGACCGGTTCTTCGGCGAATGTGGAGCCGACCAGGACGCGACCGCGGGCGTCATCGCGCCGACCGACCGCGGCCACCGTGCGCTGCGGGATGGCGAACGGCAGCACGAACCCGTCGTTGTAGTCGGTGTGCTCGCCGATGAGGTTCACGCGCCCGGGCGCCGACCAGACTCCGTCGGGTTCACGCCCGGTCAGGCGGGTGAAGAGGGCGAGGGCATCGTCGTGTGCGGCGGTCATGCAGAATCTCCGGTGTCGGGCTGGTCGTGCGAGGCGCGCTCGATCGCTTCGCGGAGGCGTGCGGCACCGACTTCCGGAGGCACTTCGGCGGCCCAGGCCCACATCGCCGCTTCCGAGCCGGCGAGGAATTTCAGCTTGTCGGCGGCACGGCGCGGGCTCGTGAGTTGAAGGTGCAGGCGCACGGTGTCGCGCCCGACGTGCACGGGGGCCTGGTGCCACGCGGCGATGTAGGGCGTCGGGGAGTCGTAGAGGGCATCGACGCCGCGCAGCAGCCGCAGGTAGAGCGGGGCGAGCTCGTCACGCTCGGCTTCAGTGGTCTCGGCGAAGTCGGGCACATGGCGGTGCGGCATCAGGTGCACCTCGAGTGGCCAGCGTGCGGCGAACGGCACGAAGGCGGTCCAGTGCTCTCCGCGGAACACCACGCGCTCGGACGCCTGCTCGGACTCGAGGATGTGCTGGAACAGGTCGGGGGCGGTGCGGCCGATCGCCTCCAGCACGCGGGTGGTGCGCGGGGTCACATACGGGTAGGCGTAGATCTGCCCGTGCGGGTGCGGCAGGGTCACGCCGATCGCCTCGCCCCGGTTCTCGAACGGGAAGATCTGCTCGATGCCGGGCAGCTGCGAGAGTGCGGCGGTGCGGTCGGCCCATGCCTCGATCACGGTACGCGCCCGGGTGACGGTCTGTGTACCGAAGGATCCGGCATGCTCGGGGCTGAAGCAGACGACCTCGCAGCGGCCGACGGCGGTGCGCGTGCGGCCGAGGCCGAGGGTCGCGAGGTCGTCGAGCCCGCGAGGAGCGTTCGACGCCCGGGGTGCGGCGCCCGTCGCTGCGGCCAGGGCGGGTCCGAACGCGGGCGAGCGGTTCTCGAACACGGCGACGTCGTACCGCGAGGGCACCTCGGAGGGGTTTCCGGGTGTCTGCGGGGCCAGCGGGTCGGCTTCTGCGCCGGGCATCATCACGCGGTTCTGTCGGTTCGCGGCGACCGTGATCCAGTCGCCGGTGAGCACGTCGAGACGCATCGTCGCGGTCTCCGGGCGGGGGTCGAGGGCGCGCGCGTCGACGGCTCGGTCGGCGCCCAGGGCGGTGCCGGGGTCGTCGTAGTAGATGAGGTCGCGGCCGTCGGCGAGGGTGGTGGCGCGTCTGACCACGCCGGCGCCGAGAGTCTCGGTACGCAACTCAGGAAGATCGTCCGTGTTCACGTCAACATGGTACGCACAGCGCCGTGGTAACGTCAACATGACGGAGTTGCGCGCACGCCTCTGAGATAGAAGGCGGGGCCCGCGCGACGTCGTAGCGGATGGAGGATGAGGTGGGGCAGAGCAGACGCGACCGCGTCGACGGATCGGGGTCGAACCGTCGGAATCCCCCGTCCGGACGTGTGTCCATGGCCATGGTCGCTGCCCGTGCCGGTGTCTCGGGACAGACTGTCTCGCGGGTCGTCAACGGCAGCCCCCGCGTCGACCCCGACACCCGTGCCCGCGTCGAGCACGCGATGGGGGAGCTCGGTTATCGCCCCCACCGCGCGGCCCGAGCCCTGCGCACCGGGCGCTCGCAGACGATCGGACTCGTCGTCACCACCCTCGCCACCGTCGGCAACTCCCGGATGTTGCAGGCCACGGCCGAAGCTGCGGCGGAACGGGGGTACGCGGTGACCCTCGTGACCGCCACCCGCGGCGTCGCTGACGCGTTCGATCGGCTCGCGGAGCAGGAGGTCGACGGTGCGATCGTCCTGAACGAGGCATCGGCCCTGGTCTCCGACGCGCAGCGGCCTGCCGGGCTGCACCTCGTGGTCGTCGACGCCTCGAGCGAGGACGGGGTCACGTCGGTGCACAGCGATCACGCGGGCGGCGCCGCCGCAGCCACACGCCGGCTTCTCGCCCTCGGGGGAGGCGGGGTGCATCATCTCGCCGGTCCAGCCGACTCCTTCGCGGCGGCCGAGAGGGAACGCGGATGGCGGGAGACGCTCGTCTCCGCCGGCGTCCGTCCGCCCGCCGTCGTCCGGGGTGACTGGAGCGCTGACTCGGGCTACGCCGCCGGCGCGGAACTGCGCATGGCATCCGCCGTCTTCTGCGCCAACGATCAGATGGCGCTCGGGCTGCTGCGGGCGCTGTCCGACTACGGCCGTCGGGTGCCGGAAGACGTCGGCGTGATCGGTTTCGATGATGTGCCGGACGCCGCGAACTACCGCCCGCCGCTGACCACGATCCGGCAGGACTTCGCCGCGCTCGCCCAGCGTGCAGTGTCAGCGCTGGTGGACGCGATCGAAGGCGCTGCGCCCGCAGAGGGATCCGGAGTCATCCCGACGGCACTCGTCGAGCGCGCCAGTACCGCGTCGCGCTGATTCCCGTGCGGGCCGGCCGCCCCGCGCAGCGAACCGGTCGGCGGCCCTGCGCGTCGAATCGGTCGGCCGTCCTGTGCGTCGAATCGCACGACGCGGCTGCCGCGCACGCTGCAGCGTCCGCCGTGCGCAATCGTCTGCCTGCCAGCGGGCCGATCGTGGGATCCCCACCCATAGTTGCGATCGTCGCTCGTCTCATGCCATGATCTCGGAAAGCGCTTTCCCATCCGAGACTGAGGTGAGCATGAGCACCCTGCGCCTCCTCGGCGCGAACGGCGATGTCGCTGACGTCGCTCTCAACGACTCCGGCACCTACACGCGCCCGACCGGCCCGCTGCAGAGCCGCGTCGCGTATGCCGCCGCACACGTCGTGCCGAAGGTGCACGCCGACAACACTCCCGGGCAGGCGGCCGACATCGACTGGGACGCCACGCTCGCGTTCCGCCGCAACGTGTACTCGTGGGGTCTCGGCGTCGCCGATGCCATGGACACGGCGCAGCGGAACATGGGGTTGGACGCCGCTGCCACCCGCGAGCTGATCGCCCGCAGCGCCGAGGTCGCCCGTGAGGAGGGCGGATCCGTCGTGGTGGGTGTCAACACCGACCACATCGCCGAACCGTACATCTCGCTCGACCAGCTCATCTCCGCCTACCTCGAGCAACTGCACTTCACCGAGGAGCAGGGCGCCGGCCCCGTGCTCATGGCCTCCCGTCACCTGGCCCGTGCCGCGACGGACGCGGACGACTACCGGCGTGTGTATCGAGAGGTCCTCTCGCGTGCGACCACGCCGGTCGTGCTGCATTGGCTCGGTGCGGCGTTCGATCCCGAGCTCGCGGGCTACTTCGGCGCGGACGACTGGCAGGCGGCGTCGGACGTGCTCCTGGAGATCATCGCCGAGAATCCGGACAAGGTGGCGGGAGTCAAGATGAGCCTGTTGAACGCCGAGTCCGAGGTCTCGGTACGCGATCGTCTCCCCGAGGGCGTCCGGATGTTCACGGGCGACGACTTCAACTACGTGAGCCTGATCGGAGGTGCCGCGGCGGGCTCGTCGACTGCACGCGATCTCGCCGAGCGGACGGCTCCCTCGCGTGAACAGGCCGTGCACTCGGCGACAGGTCGTGCACTCGGGGAGGACACGGGGGACGCAGCGGGCGTGCGCACGCACTCCGACGCCCTGCTCGGCGCCTTCGCTGCGATCACCCCGGTCGCGTCGGCGGCGATCCAGGCACTCGACGCCGGCGACCCGGAACGGTATCGGCGCATCCTCGGACCGACCGAGGAACTGAGCAGGCAGGTCTTCGCGACTCCCACGTTCTACTACAAGACGGGCGTCGCCTTCCTTTCGTGGATGAACGGCCATCAGCCCGGTTTTCAGATGGTGGGCGGGCTGCACTCCGCGCGCAGCCTGCCGCACCTGAGCCGGATCATCGAGCTCGCCAACGCCTCCCTGGCGCTGGAGCAGCCCGACCTCGCCCGCGAGCGGTGGCACGGCATGCTGCGTCTGAACGGCGTGGACGCATGAGCCTCCCCTCCCCGGCCCAGGCCCAGGCCCAGGCCCCGGCCCCGGACCCGCGCCTGTCGATCAATCAGGCGACCATCAAGCATGCCGACCTCGCGACGGCCCTGCGGGTCACGACGGCCGCGGGTGTGGAGGCGATCGGACTCTGGCGTGAGCCGGTGAACGACGTCGGCCTCGACGTCGCGGCCCGCATGCTCGGCGACTCGGGCCTGCGCTTCTCGACGCACTGCCGTGGTGGGTTCTTCACGCTGCCGGACGGGGCGGAGCGGGCGGCGGCGCTGGACGACAACCGCCGGGCGATCGAGGAGACCGCGACGCTGGCCGCGGCCGGTGCCGAGGGCTCGACCGCTGTGCTCGTCCTGGTCGTGGGCGGCCTGCCCGCGGGATCGCGCGACCTGATCGGGGCTCGGCAGCGCGTGCGCGATGCGATCGGTGTGCTGGCTCCCGAGGCGAAGGCGGCCGGTGTGACGCTCGCGATCGAACCGCTGCACCCGATGTACGCGTCCGATCGCGCCGTCGTCTCGACGCTCGGCCAGGCGCTCGACATCGCAGCGGACTTCGATCCGGAGGTGGTCGGCGCCGCCGTCGACACCTTCCACATCTGGTGGGATCCGCAGGTGCTCGAGCAGATCGCGCGGGCCGGTCGTGAAGGACGCATCGCCACGTACCAGGTGTGCGACTGGAAGACGCCTCTCGCATCCGACGTGCTGCTCTCACGGCACTACACCGGCGAGGGCGTGATCGATTTCGGCACCCTCACCCGCGCAGTGGTCGCGACCGGGTACGACCGCGACATCGAGGTCGAGATCTTCAACGCCGAGATCTGGGCCGATGATCCCGAGAGCGTGGTGCGCCGCACCGCCGAGACGTTCGCCGCCGCGGTCTCCCCGCATCTCGCGTGAAGGTGTTCGGACACCGGTCTCGTACCGCCTCTCAGGAGGATGCACGGATGCAGGGAGAAGACCGCGGATCCGGGCCGACAGCCGTGCATCCACCCGACGTCCGTACCGGCGGGCGCACGTGTCGGGAAGTAGGATCTGGGTCATGACCAAGCCCGCAACGTCCGCGGAGCGGCCGTCGCCGACGCGGTCTCCGCGCCACGCCCGGGGGCCGGCGCCCACACTGCACGACGTCGCCCGAGAAGCCGGGGTCTCCCTGGCGACAGCTTCCCGGGTGCTCAACGGTTCCGAGCGCCGAGTCGCCGAGTCGTTCCGGGAACGCGTCGAATCAGCGGCGGAGAAGCTCGGATACACCGCGAACGTCTCGGCCCAGTCGATCGCCCGCGGCACATCACCGGTCGTCGCCCTCCTCGTCGCCGATATCGCCGACCCCTACTTCGGGTTGATCGCGTCGGGTGTGGCCCGCGGCGCCGACGAGGAGGGCCTGGTCGTGACGATCGCGATCACCGAGCGCGACCAGGCGCGTGAGGCACGGATCGTGCGTGCGCTTCGCGGGCAGCGGCCGCGAGGTCTGATCCTCGCCGCCTCGCGCACACAGGAGCCCACGGAGACCGAGACCGCGCAGGAACTCGCGGAGTTCGTCCGCCTGGGCGGCCGGGTCGTGGCGTTCGGGCCGGACGGCGAGGGCGAGCGTCGAATCGAGATCGACAACCGCGCCGGGGCGGAGGCGCTCGGCCGACGGATGGCCGAGCTCGGGTACCGTTCGGCGATCGCGCTCGGGGCGGCGGCCGGAGTCCGGACCTCGGATGATCGTCTGGCCGGCTTCCACGCCGGGTTCGAGGCGGCAGGCGGTGCGGTCGAGAGCGTGCGACGGGGTGACTTCCGCCGGGAGTCGGGGGCGGCCCAGATGAGAGAAGCTCTCGTCGACGGCATCGAACCCGGCACCCTGATCTTCGCGATCAGTGACGTGGTGGCCCTCGGTGCGATGTCCGCGATCCGTGAATCCGGGCGCGAGGTCGGCAGCGACATCGCGGTCTGCGGGTTCGACGACGTGCCGGCGAGCAGTGACGCCACCCCGCGGTTGACGACCGTGCGCGTGCCGTTGAGCGAGGTCGGATATCAGGCTTTCCGCGCGACGGTCGATGCGGAATGGGAGCAGGCGCCCCTGCCGCTCGAGATCATCGTGCGCGACAGCACCCCGGGGATCACCCGGTGACGCGGGTCGTGCTGGCCCCGGACAGCTTCAAGGGCACGATCACGGCGGCGGATGCCGCGACGGCCCTCGCCGACGGCTGGGCGACGGTCGATCCCACCGCCGAGTTCGTGCACCGGCCGATGGCGGACGGCGGCGAGGGCACGGTGGCTGCGTTCGAGGCGGCGGTGCCCGGCGCCGTGCGGATGCCGATCACGGTCGACGGACCGGCCGGCGAGAAGATCGACACCTCCTGGTTGCTGCTCCCGCCGACGCGCGATACCCCGGCGGGCACGGCCGTGATCGATCTCGGGTCGACCTCCGGGATCGAGTTGCTGCGCGAGCTGCGTCCGTGGGATGCCGACACGACCGGTCTGGGGCAGGCACTGGCCGCGGCTCTCGACCATGGCGTCTCGCGACTCGTCGTCGGCATCGGCTCCAGCGCCTCCACCGACGGTGGCACCGGGATGCTCTCGGCGCTCGGTGCAGTGTTCCTCGATGCCGCAGGGGCGCCGGTTCCCCGCGGCGCGCGGGGGCTCGACTCCATCGCATCCGCGGATCTGACCGCCCTGCGCCCGGCACCCGAGGTGCGCGTGCTCACCGACGTCACCAATCCGCTCACCGGTCCGCGCGGTGCCGCCGCGGTGTTCGGCCCGCAGAAGGGCCTGCGATCGCCGGACGACATCGCTCGCGTCGACGACGGGCTTCGTCGTCTCGCCGCGCTGCTCGGCGTCGATCCCGCGGGCGAGGGCAACGGTGCGGCCGGGGGCACGGGCGCTGCGCTCGTGGTCTGGGGAGGCGTGCTCGCTCCCGGTGCCGCCGAGGTGGCCGACCTCATCGGCCTCGACGCCGCGATCTCCGGCGCCGACGTGGTCATCACGGGGGAGGGTTCGTACGATGGGCAGTCGGGTGACGGCAAGGTCCCCTCGTTCCTCGCCGGACTCGCCGCCGTCGCGGGGACCGACGCGATGCTCGCGGCCGGTCGGATCACCCCGGACGCCGACACCGCGCTGTTCGCGGCCACCGCCTCCCTCACCGGTCTGGCCGGATCGTCAGAGGCTGCGCGCGCCGAACCCGTGCGCTGGCTGCGCGTCGCAGGTGCCGATCTGGCACGGGCCGCGCAGGATCGAGCGCGCAGGAGCGTGCGGGGCTGAGCCGAGAAGCGTCCCGACCGTCGGCCCTCCGGACCGCCGGCCCGCCGACCGTCGGCCCTCCCTCCGACGGTCGGAGCCCGCTCAGCCTTCGAGGGCGGCGGAGACCACGGCGCGCGCCTCGGCCTGCACCTCGGCGAGGTGCTCCGGGCCGCGCAGGCTCTCGGCGTAGAGCTTGTAGACGTCTTCGGTGCCCGACGGGCGGGCGGCGAACCACGCATGCTCGGTCTGCACCTTGAGGCCGCCGATCGCCGCGCCGTTGCCGGGCGCATGCGAGAGCTTCGCGGTGATGTCCTCGCCCGCGAGCGTGGTCGCCGTCACGGCCTCGGGGGCGAGCTGGCCGAGCGTGGCCTTCTGCTCGGGCGTCGCCGGGGCATCCACCCGCTGGTACGCGGAGGCACCGAAGGCGGTCTCCAGCTCGCGGTACCGCTCCGACGGGGTCTTGCCGGTGACGGCGATGATCTCGGCGGCCAGCAGACACAGCAGGATGCCGTCCTTGTCGGTGGACCAGACCGAGCCGTCCTTGCGGAGGAACGAGGCCCCGGCCGACTCCTCGCCGCCGAAGGCGACCGAGCCGTCGAGGAGTCCCGGCACGAACCACTTGAACCCGACCGGAACCTCCAGCAGACGCCGTCCGAGCGACTCGGCGACCCGGTCGATGATCATCGACGAGACCAGGGTCTTGCCGATCGCGGCGTCGCGCGGCCAGCCGTCGCGGTGCGAGAACAGATAGTCGATGGCGACCGCGAGATAGTGGTTCGGGTTCATCAGTCCGGCGTCGGGGGTCACGATTCCGTGCCTGTCGGCGTCGGCGTCGTTCCCGGTGAGCACGTCGTACGACCCCTTCTTCGCGACCAGGGAGGCCATTGCCGACGGTGAGGACGGATCCATCCGGATCTTCTCGTCCCAGTCCAGCGTCATGAAGCGCCACGTCGGATCGACCTCGGGGTTCACGACGGTCAGGTCGAGGTCGTGCATCTCGGCGATGAGTGCCCAGTACTCGACGGAGGCTCCGCCGAGCGGGTCGGCGCCGATGCTCACCCCGGCGCTGCGGATGGCGTCGATGTCGATGATCGACGGCAGGTCGCGCACGTAGGCGTCTCGGAAGTCGTAGCCGGTGAGGGCATCCCAGTCGATGTCGGCGAAGCGCTCGAGCTTCACGCCGTCGAGTCCGGCGGCGATGAGGGCGTTCGCGCGGTCGGCGATCCAGCCCGTGGCGTCGGTGTCGGCGGGGCCGCCGTGCGGCGGGTTGTACTTGAAGCCGCCGTCGCGCGGAGGGTTGTGCGAGGGGGTGACGACGATGCCGTCCGCGCGGCTCGGGTCGTCGGCCGCCTTGCCGCGGTTGTAGGTGAGGATGGCGTGACTGAGCGCCGGAGTGGGCACCCACGAGTCGCGGGAGTCGACCCGCACGTCGATGCCGTTCGCCAGCAGCACCTCGATCGCGCTGCGCTCGGCGGGCAGCGACAACGCGTGCGTGTCGCGGCCGAGGAAGAGCGGGCCGGTGATGCCCTGCGCGTCGCGGTAGTCCACGATCGCCTGCGTCGTGGCGAGGATGTGATTCTCGTTGAAGCTGTTCGACAGCGAGGAACCGCGATGACCGCTGGTGCCGAACACGACGCGTTCCGCGGGAACCTCGGGGTTCGGCGTGCGGTCGTAGTAGGCGGCGATCAGTTCGTCGACATCGATCAGGTCACTTTCCTCCGCGGGGAGGCCGGCACGGCTGGTCATCCTCTCAGTCTGCCCCCTGTTCGGCGGGACCGCATCCGAGAAGTCGCCCGGACGAGCCGTCGGCCCGCCGAGGGCTAAGGTGAAACCCGTGACTGAACGCCGTACCTACAGCTATCTCGGCCCTGCCGGAACCTTCACGGAGGCGGCGCTCGATCAGGTGGCCGAGGCCCGCGGCCAGAACTGGCGCCCCGTGCACAACGTGGGCGAGGCTCTGGCCGACGTGCTCGAGGGTCGGAGCGACGCCGCGATGATCGCAATCGAGAACTCGATCGAGGGCGGGGTGTCCACCACGCAGGATGCTCTGGCCACGCTTCCGGGGCTGCGCATCATCGGCGAATATCTCGTGCGGGTGAACTTCGTGCTGGTCGCTCCGCGGGGGACGACGCTCGACCAGGTCGAGGTGATCGCGGCGCATCCGGTCGCCTACGCCCAGTGTCATGGGTGGCTCGGCGCGCACCTGCCGTCGCACTCGCACGTTCCCGCGTCGAGCAACGTCGCCTCCGCGATCGGCGTCCTCGACGGCACGCTGCCCGCGCAGGCGGCCATCGCGGCACCCGGCATCGTCAACCACTACGACGTCGAGGTGCTGGCAGACGGCATCGGCGACAACGCGCAGGCCGTGACCCGCTTCGTGCTGGTCACCCGCACGACCCGTTCGCCCGAGCCGACCGGTGCCGACAAGACCTCGCTGATCGTGGAGCTCCCGCACGACCACCCCGGTTCGCTCCTGGAGATGCTCGAGCAGTTCTCGACCCGCGGCATCAACCTGTCGCTCATCGAGTCGCGGCCGATCGGCGACGAACTCGGGCGCTACCGATTCGTGATCGACGCCGACGGACACATCGAGCACGAGCGCATGGCCGACGCGCTGCTCGGCATCCGTCGATTCAGCCCTCGTGTGGTCTTCCTCGGGTCGTATCCGCGCGCGGACCGGCAGATCGTGCAGTACCCCGACCGCTACTCCGATGACGTGTTCGTCGAGGCGCGCGACTGGCTGCGCGGCATCCTCTCCGGCGAGCCGGAAGCCTGACGTCACCCGCCCGCTGCGCGCCATCCCCGTGCGGGACCCGGGCGGATGCCGTGGTCCAGTGCGGGTGGTTCAGTGCGGGTGGTTCAGTGCTCCTGGAAGCGCGGCCAGTCGCTGCCCGGAGCCATATGGGAGTGCAGAGCACCCTTCGCGGAGGCCAGGCTCGGGTAGGTTCCGGTCGTCGCATCCGATCCGACCATCGTGACCGTGTAGCCGTCCTCGTCGTGGCGGATGCTGCCGACGACACCGTTGCGTCCGTAGGCGACCCAGAGGGCGAGAGTCTTGGTCGTGCTCATCGTCGAACTCCTTCTGCTGCTGCCGACAGTGCGTTCGCCGAAGGGGCCGCGCCCCTGTCGTCGGCACTGGTCGTGACGCTACGCCTGTGCCGCCGGGAAAGCCAGGGGTTGACAGGCGCGCGACGTCAGCTGCGAAGTGCGGCGGAGATCAGTTCCAGTGTCTGTGCGCGACCAATCGGTGCATCGTTCGCCTCGGCGTCGTAGGCGCCGGCGACGGGGGAGAGCATGACCTCGTCGACGCCGTAGCGCTCGGCGAAGGAATGCAGCTCGGCGGCGACGCTCTCGCCGGTGCCGACGAACCAGCGCGAACGGGCGGCCCGCACGACCTCGTCGGTGGCGGCATCCGTCACGGCCGCCGCCGCCTGCTCGACGGTCTCGAGAGCGGCGAGCGGCTGGTTCAGCCGCAGCCGTGCCATCATCCGCAGCTGGGGGAGTGCACGGGCCTCCGCTTCCTCCTGCGTGGGCGCGGCGACCGCGTTCACGGTGAGGAACGTGCGCGGCTCCGGGTGCTCCTCACTCGGACGGTAGCCGGTGCGGTACAGGTCGAGCGCGCGCTCGAGGCCCTGCCCCGAGAAATGGTTGGCGAAGACATAGGGCAGCCCGTGCGAGGCGGCGAGCTGCGCGGAATAGTCGCTCGACCCGAGCAGCCACACCTCGGGGGTGCCGGTCGCGGCCGGCGTCGCACGCACCGTGTACTCCCCACCGGAGGTGAAACGCAGCGCAGCCCCGTCTGCCGACAGCAGGGCCGCGATGTCCTGCACGTGGCGGGGGAACTGCTCGACGTCGCTGGTGGTCCCCGAGCCGCGCAACAGCTGCGTGATCACCGGGTCGCTTCCCGGTGCCCGGCCGAGGCCCAGGTCGATGCGTCCCGGCGCGATCGCTTCGAGTGCCGCGAACTGCTCGGCGACGATGAGCGGTGCGTGGTTGGGCAGCATCACGCCGCCAGAGCCCAGACGCAGGCGCGAGGTGCGGGTGGCCGCAGCGGCGATCAGCACCGGGGGAGTGGTCGATGCCACCGACGGCATGTTGTGGTGCTCGGCGAACCAGTAGCGGCGATAGCCGAGACGGTCGGCAGTCTCCGCGAGCGCGAGGGAGGCGGCGATGGCCTCCGCGCTGGTCTGGCCGGTGCGCACCGGGACGAGGTCGAGGACGGAGAGAGCTGTATCGGACATCCCCAACCACAACGCGCACCTGAGCGCCTCCATTCCCCCGATACCGTGGGGGCATGGAAGCAGGCATCTTCTACGTCCTCGTCGGGTCCGTCGCGATCGCCGCGTTCGCACGCTGGCGAGGCTGGCCGGCCCCGCTGCTGGTGACGATCGTGGCGCTCGCCGCATCCTTCCTGCCCTTCGTGCCCGACCTCGACATCGATGGGCATGTGCTCCTGAGCCTCGTGCTGCCGCCGCTGCTGTACTCGGCCGCGCTCGATGTGTCGTTCGTCGGATTCAAGCGCAGCCTGCCGCAGATCCGCCGGCTCGGGATCTGGCTGGTGCTTCTCACCGCCGTGGCCGTCGGCTTCGTCGCATGGTGGATCCTGCCGTCCCTCACCCTCCCCGGCGCGCTGCTCCTGGGCGCGATCGTGGCTCCGCCGGACGCGGTCTCCGCGGCGGCGATCGGTCGTCGGCTCGGGCTGCCGCGACGCATCATGACCGTGCTCTCGGGCGAGAGCCTCATCAACGATGCGACCTCGCTCACGCTGTACCGCGTCTTCGCCGCGATCCTCGCGGGCGCCACCGTCTCGATCTGGGGCGGCATCTGGCAGTTCCTGGTGGCGGTCGGAGTGGGTGTGGCCGTCGGTCTGGTGTTCGGGATCGTCCTGCACCAGCTGCGCATGCGCATCAGCGATCCCGTGGTGATCGGCACGTTCGGACTCCTCGCGCCGTTCGGGGCTTATGCGATCGCCGAGCATCTGCTCGGATCGGGCGTCCTGGCGGTCGTGGCGATGGGGCTGTACGTCGGCTACAACTCGCCGCGCACCGACTACACCACCCGCCAGCAGGAGAAGCCGCTGTGGCTTTCGGCCGACCTGCTGCTGGAGAGCTTCGTGTTCGCCTACATCGGGCTGCAGTTCCCCCGTGTGCTCAGCGACCTGGGCAGCGAGTCGGTCGGGCAGATCCTGCTGCTCTCCGGGGCGGTGCTGCTCGTGGTCGTCATCGTGCGGCCGCTCTACATCTATCCGACCAGTGCGTGGGCGAACTTCCAGGACCGCCGCAAGCTCGAGCGCTGGGATCGTGGTGTCGAGTCCGGCGAGTTCGAGAAACGGCATCAGAAGTCGCGGCGCTGGGGCAATTACACCGCCGACGAGCTGCGCAGTCAGATCGTGCGCGACCGGATGGCCGGACTCACGCTCACGTGGAAGGACAGTGCCGTCATCTCGTGGGCCGGCATGCGCGGCGTCGTGACGCTGGCGATCGCGGTGGCCGCCGCCGACCTCGCGACCCTCGACGCGCAGGCATCGCACGCCATCGTCGTGGTGGCCTTCATCGTCACCGTCGGAACGCTGCTGATCCAGGGTCTGACCCTGCCTCTTCTCATTCGCAGCCTCGGCATCGCCAGCGATGTCGACGAGGAGGAGGATGAGGCGGCGCTCGCCGAAGTGCGCGCGAAGAGCCGAGAGGCCGGCAAGAAGTTCCTCGCCGAGAAGCGGGTCGAGTGGGAGGCGAAGTACGGCGAGGTCGACCTCCGGGTGTTCGATGCCTTCACCAAGCGGATGACACGGGTCGAGAAGGACACCGACGAGGCGCAGAAGGTGGAGGATGCCGCGAGCCGACCCTCCTACGAAGACCTCGTTGCCCTGTCGAAGGGGTGGCTGCAGGTGCGTCGCGACATCCTCCTCGCGGAACGCGACGCGGGCAACCTCGATGAGGAGGTCATGCGCGAGCTGATCGCCGCGATGGACGCCGAGGAACTCGCTCTCGACACCCGCGGCGCCACGCGCCAGGAGGGCCGCGCCTGATCCCCTGACCGCTTCGATGCTCGAACGGCAGAGCGCCTGTCTCTTATACAC
>NZ_ATAO01000189.1 GCF_000455825.1 Microbacterium maritypicum MF109 | reverse complement strand
CGATGTACGCGGCGCAGAACCACGGCGGTCGTCGGCCCGACCGCATCCGTCGCGGTGTGGTCGAGGCGACCTGGATGGCGGTCGCCGCCGGTGTGGTCCTCGGTGCCCTGCTGGTCGCATTCGGCGCCCCGATGGTGCGCCTGTTCATCGGCGAAGGATCCGACGTCGTCGTCGACGACGCGCATCGGATGCTCATCATCAACGGCTGCGGGTACTGGGCGCTCGGCATGCTGTTCGTGCTGCGCGGCGCTCTTCAGGGACTCGGTCACACGCTCGTGCCC
>NZ_ATAO01000188.1 GCF_000455825.1 Microbacterium maritypicum MF109 | reverse complement strand
GGCTCGATCGCAGCCGCCGGTCCGCGGACACGGCGAGCCCGGCCTGGAGGGCGATCGCGGCGAGGGTGTCGACGATCTCGGTGGGGACGCCGGCCTCCGCCAGCTGGCGCTTCTCACCCGCGCTGACGCCGCCGCCGGTGAGGAGGGCGAAGGGGCTCTCCCTCGCGATCAGGAGCAGGTCGGCGAGGACGGCCACTGTCGTGAAGGCCCGCTCCGCCGCGTGCGCCGCGGCGGTCTCCGAGGACGGAGACGCCGGTGCCGCGGCGGGCGGGAGGGGGATCGAGCGCCCGGCGATCGCGGTCACGACCGGTGGATAGGGGGTGCCGTCCGGGCGGAGCAGTGCGAGCGCCGTTAGCTGTTCCCGGTCCCGCCCGGCTTCGCCGCCGGACGCGGCGTCGAGCAACGCGCGCGCTTCGGATGCCGTGAGCGCGGGCAGGACACGCGACAGCGACGCCGGATCGAGCAGTGCCTCGGCGGCGTCGAAGAAGTCGTGCCACGGGGCGTCGGCGCGCACGGCCCGTGCCGCGAAGAGGCGGAGGAGGTCTTCGTCGCGCGCCGCCGCCAGCCAATCGGCCAGCGGTCGCGCGTGAGTGCTCATGGGCGTGGCCTCAGGAACGCGACGACGCGCGGCCCTTCCGGATGAAGCTCATCGTCAGGAGCGTGATGATCATGAGGAACGCCACCGGCAGTCCCCAATAGGGGATCGCGGCGATCACGGGCCAGATACCCTCGCCGAATGCGGCCTGCCCCATCCCGAGCGCCGTGCCGATGATGATCGCGAAGAAGCACACCACTGACGCGGCGGCGATTCCGAGCGCGGTGAACGCCAGGATGCGATCCAGCCGGCGGATGGGAACCTCCGGTTCCGAGTTCTGCGTGCTCATCCGCATCAGCCTACTCGCACTGAGGCTTCTGCTCTGCGCGCGCCGCGACCGGTAGGCTGGGGGCACGCGCACGAGCGCGTCCACTGTTCTGCATATCGATCTCAGCGAGGTTCTCCCATGCCCACCGGCAAGGTCAGGTTCTACGACGAAGACAAGGGTTTCGGCTTCATCGCCAGCGATGACGGCCAGGACGTCTTCCTGCACGCCTCCGCGATGCCTGCCGGCACCGCGGTGAAGGCCGGTGCGCGCGTGGAGTTCGGCGTGGCCGACGGCAAGCGCGGGCTGCAGGCGCTGTCGGTACGTGTGCTCGAAGCGCCGCCCAGCCTCTCGAAGGCCAAGCGCAAGCCGGCCGACGACATGGCCATCATCGTCGAGGACCTCGTGAAGCTCCTCGACGGCATCGGCGGGGATCTGCGCCGTGGACGTTACCCCTCCTCCGCTCAGGGTCGCAAGATCGCGGCCGTCCTGCGCAAGGTCGCTGATGACCTCGAAGCCTGACGCCGACGCGCGTCTTCTCGACGCCCATGATCTCGCGCTGGCCGCGCTGGCCGAGATCACTCCGGCGTCCACCGTCGGCCCCGCCGCCGGATATCTCGCCGAGGACGACGGGTCGGTGTCGCTGCGCTTCGAGAACCGGCTCGCCGGCTACCCGGGGTGGTACTGGACGGTGACCGTCGCTCGCGTCGAAGGCGAGGAGCCGACGGTACTCGAGGTCGAGCTCCTTCCGGGTGACGGCGCTCTCCTGGCCCCGGAGTGGGTGCCGTGGGCCGAGCGTCTCGCCGAGTACCGCGCGCATCAGGTCGAACTCGCCGAGGCGGCCGCGGCCGCCGGGGACGACGCAGCCGGCGAGGAAGCGCTCGACGCCGACGGGGACGGTGTCCTCGAGGACGACGACCTCGACGATGACGATGACGACGGTGAAGCCGACATCCTGCACGCCGGCGACCTGGACGGCGTCGACATCGACGAACTCGATGAGGGCGCCGCCGACGACGAAGAGTCGGAAGACGAAGAGTCGGAAGACGAAGAGTCCGACGACGACGCCGACGCCCTCGATGAGGACGCCGGCGAGGTCGACGAGGAGGAGTGACGCCGGGCGCTCAGGCGCCCAGGTTCTCCAGGACATACTCGATCGATCGGGTCAGCTGGCGCACGTCATCCGGCTCGATCGAGACGAACGTCGCCACCCGCAGTTGGTTGCGCCCGAGCTTCCGATACGGCTCCGTGTCGACGATGCCGTTGGCGCGGAGGGCCTTGGCGATCGCCGCGGCGTCGATGCTGTCGTCGAAGTCGATCGTCGCGACCACGGGGGAGCGGTGCGACGCGTCCGTGACGAAGGGCGTGGCGACCGAAGACGCCTCGGCCCAGTCGTACAGAACCGAAGACGACTCGGAGGTGCGTGCGGCCGCCCAGCCGAGCCCGCCGTTGTCGAGGATCCAGCGGAGCTGGTTGTCGAGGAGGTGCAGGGTCGTGAGCGCGGGGGTGTTCAGCGTCTGGTTGAGGCGCGAGTTGTCGACCGCGTTCTTCAGGCTCAGGAACTCCGGGATGTAGCGACCCGATGCCGCGATGCGCTCGATGCGCTCGACGGCAGCCGGCGAGACCGCGGCGAACCACAGGCCGCCGTCGGAGCCGAGGTTCTTCTGCGGCGCGAAGTAGTACACGTCGGCCTGAGCGGAGTCGAAGTCGATGCCTCCCGCGGCACTCGTCGCATCGATGACGGTCAGGGCGCCGTCGGCGGCGATGCGCTGGATCGGAGCGGCGACGCCGGTCGAGGTCTCGTTGTGCGGCCAGGCGTACACATCCACGCCCTCCACGACCTCGGCGACGGTGAGCGAACCGGGCTCGGCCTTGCGCACATCGGGCGCCTCGAGCCAGGGGGCGCCTGCGGAAGCGGCGAACTTCCCGCCGAACTCGCCGAAGACGAGGTTCTGGCTGCGCTGCTCGATGAGGCCGAAGGCCGCAGCGTCCCAGAACGCCGTCGATCCGCCGTTGCCCAGGATGATCTCGTATCCCTCGGGAATGCGGAACAGAGCGGCGAGCTGCTCGCGGATGCTGCCGACGAGGTTCTTCACGGGCGCCTGTCGATGGGATGTCCCCAGGATCGAGGCTCCCGACGTGACCAGCGCCTCGAGCTGCGCAGGGCGCACCTTCGAGGGACCGCAGCCGAAGCGGCCGTCGATGGGCAGGAGGTCACGGGGAATCTCGATCGCCATGCGTCGATTCTAGGGGGCGCCCGGCATGTCTCCGGACCGCAGCGAGTCCGATGTCGGTCCGGGAATGTAGGCTTGCCTAAGAACCTCGGAGGGCCTGCACATGACCGACCTGATCGACACCACGGAGATGTACCTCCGCACCATCCTCGAACTCGAGGAGGAGAACATCGTGCCGCTGCGCGCGCGCATCTCCGAGCGCCTCGGCCACTCGGGGCCGACCGTGTCGCAGACCGTCGGTCGGATGGAGCGCGACGGGCTCGTCATCGTCTCGGAAGACCGCACGCTCGAGCTCACCGACGCCGGCCGTCGCAAGGCGGTCGACGTGATGCGCAAGCACCGTCTCGCCGAGCGTCTGCTCTCCGATGTGATCGGACTCGACTGGGCGTTCGTGCATGAAGAGGCCTGCCGGTGGGAGCACGTGATGAGCGAGCAGGTGGAACGTCGCCTGGTCGAGCTGCTCGGACACCCGACGGAATCGCCGTACGGCAACCCGATCCCCGGTCTCGACCAGCTCGGCGACGTGCCGGCGCGCACCTTCGACGAGGGGGTCATCGGTCTCGTCCAGCGTCTCAATGCGGCGGGGGAACCGGTCGAGGGCACGGTCCGTCGTCTCGCCGAGCCCGCGCAGGTCGATCCCGAGCTTCTCGAGCAGCTGCGCGATGCGGGAGTCGTTCCCGGAGCGCACGGCGACTTCCGCTTCAGCGAGGGTTACGTGCTCATCCAGATGGACGGCAAGGAAGACGGCCTCGAGCTCCCGGTGGAGCTGGCATCGCACATCTTCCTGGTGGGCGAACCGGCCTGATCCCGCGCGGAAACCGGGTGCGACACCGCCACGGAGACGGGGCGTCGCGGGCTTCTGCGAGGATTGCCAGTTTCCCAGGGTGACATGATCGTTATCTTCCGGTAACCTCGGTCAAGTCGCCAGCGAAGAAGCCCGCTGGAGATGAACCCGCGAAGATCGCCTTCCAGGCTCGTCGTCTTCACGGCAGGAACGCACAAAGTACCCGAGCTACATTCGTGCCACGAGAGCAGAGTGCCGACGAGCCAGCGCTGACCCGAACAGCGTGAGGGCCCAGGAGGACCAAGTTTTGGCCGCAGACATCGAACCGCCCGCGAAGAAGACATCTGAAGACCGCGTACCCGCCCGCCGCACCGGCGCGAGGGTGAGTGCTCGCAAGGCCGTCAAGCCACTCCGATCCATCGCCATCTTCGGGGCCGTCGGAGCACTCGTCGCCGGCATCGCCCTGCCCGCTTTCGCCTCGTCGAAGCCGAGCGAGGCTGCGCCGACGACCGTGCAGCAGCTCGCTGCCGTCGACGCACAGTCGCTCGTCGTCGCCTCCCAGGCCACCGCGGCGCCGCTCGCTCGCGGCACGTTCAGTGCGACGACTCCCGAGGAGATCGCGAAGAAGAAGGCAGAAGAGGCTGCTGCCGCCCGTGCCGCTGCCGCTGCCGCTTCCACCGCATCGACTTCCTCCCGCTTCAACACCGCGGGCTACGCGCTCACGTCGCCGGGATCGGGTGAGGTGCGCTATCCGCTTCCGATGGGATCGTGGAACGTCAGCCGTACCGTGGGCGGTGGGCACAACGGTGCCGACATGCTCGCCCCGGCCGGCACCCCGATCTATGCGGCTGCCGCCGGTGTGGTCCGCGCCTCCGCAGAGAGCATCGGCGGCTACGGCGTGGCCGTGATGCTCGACAGCGTCGTGGGTGGCCAGCGTCTGCAGACCACGTACGGCCACATGCTCTACGGTTCGCGTCAGGTACAGGTCGGCCAGACGGTCTCCGCCGGACAGCTGATCGGCTACGTCGGCAGCACCGGTCGCTCGACCGCGAACCACCTCCACTTCGAGGTCTGGATCAACGGCGGACTCGTCGAGCCGATGTCCTGGCTCTCCGTCAACGCCGGCTGATTTCCGGACACGCCTCCTTCCATTCATCCGCCGTTTCGCCCTGCACCCAGGGGGATGGGTTAGCCTGATCCCGTTGTCGTACAGGTGGGAGAGGCTGATGGAGCGAATACCGACCATCCGAACCATGGATGCCCTCGGTCGTCACGTCCTTCTGCATAGCCCGCAGGGATGCCACGGCGTTGCCGTGCGCGAAAGGCGCTGTCTTTAGACGGCGCCTTTTTTCGTCCCCGCGTTCGATCTGCCTCCTGCACGACCTCGTGTGAGTCGAGAGTGCCGGGAAGCCGTCCCGGCGGATCGAGAGGATGACGAATGCGCACACTGGTCCTGAATGCCGGATACGAACCGCTCGCGATCGTGTCGTTCAAACGAGCCCTGGTGCTGGTGATGAACGACAAGGCGACCGTGATCGAACGCGTGGAGGAAGACCCCGTCTGGGGCACCCACGGCGTCTACGATCGCCCGGCGGTCATCATCCTGGCGCGTTATGTGCGGGTTCCGACGAGCAGGCGCGTGCCGGTCACGCGTCGCGGTGTGCTGCGCCGCGACAACCACCGCTGCGGTTACTGCGGCAAGGCGGCATCGACGATCGATCACGTGCTGCCGCGTTCGCGCGGGGGAGTGGACTCCTGGGAGAACCTTGTCGCCTGCTGCCTCCGTTGCAACAACGTCAAGAGCGATCGCACACCGCAGGAGATGCGCTGGCAGTTGCGCTTCACTCCGCGTCCTCCGCACGGCACCGCCTGGACGGTGCGGGGGACCGAACGCAGCGATCCACGGTGGGAGCCCTACCTGGCGCTCGCCGCCTGAGACGTCGAAGAGGGGCCACCCTTCGGATGGCCCCTCTTCGACGTCGTGCCCGCGACAGGATTCGAACCTGCGACCTGCCCTTTAGGAGAGGGCTGCTCTATCCCCTGAGCTACGAGGGCGTGCACCCAGTCTAAGCGACCGGATGCACGCCGCTACGTCTCAGTCCTCTCCGCGCCGCCACAGCTTCGACGGCCACCAGATGGCCTTGCCGATGTCGTAGGTTAGGGCGGGAACCAGCAGCGAGCGGGCGACGAAGGTGTCGAGGAGCACGCCGAAGGCCACGATGAAGGCCAGCTGCACGAGGAAGAGGATCGGGATCACCGACAGTGCGGCGAAGGTCGCGGCGAGGACGAGACCCGCCGAGGTGATCACCCCGCCCGTGATCGAGAGCCCACGCAGGATGCCCTCCCGCGTCCCGTGCGCCTTCGATTCCTCACGGACGCGCGTCATGAGGAAGATGTTGTAGTCGATGCCGAGCGCGACGAGGAACACGAACCCGAAGAGCGGAACCGCGGGGTCGGCGCCAGGGAACGCGAAGATCCCGTTGAAGACGAGGGCGGAGACCCCCATCGCCGTGCCGAAGGACAGCACCGTGGTGAGGATCAGCAGCACCGGTGCGAGGATCGACCGCAGCAGCAGCATCAGGATGAACATGATCACCACGAGGATCACCGGGATGATGAGGTTCCGGTCGTGGATCGATGCATCGTTCGTGTCGATCGACGTGGCCGTGACACCGCCTACGAGCGCGCCCATGCCGTCGAGTTCGCCACGCAGCTCGCGCACGGTCGACGCGGCGGCGGCGGAGTCGGCGGCATCGGTCAGGGTGCCCTGCAGGAGCACCTCTCCGTCGACCGTCGTCGGCTCAGGTGCGGGCGTGCCGGGTGCTCCGATCGCCGAGATGCCGTCCTCGGTGACGGGGGCGCTGCCGCTGGGCGAGTCGGCGGCCGTCACGGAGACCCCGTCGACACCGTCGTTCGCGAGCAGGACGTCAGCCGCATCCTGCAGCCGATCCTCCTTCACCACCACGTATACGGGGCTTCCGGATCCACCGGGGAAGTGCTCGCCGAGCGCGACCTGTCCGTCACGGGCCTCCGACGCGCCGAGCACCAGGTCGGACTGCGGCACGCCATCGGCGTCGAGCTGGGTGATGCCCGCCGCCCCGGCCAGGAGCACGAGCGTCGTCACGATCCAGATCACCCGTGGGCGGCGCTTGATGAGGCCGGCGAGACGTGCCCACAGGCCCGTCGTGCGCATGCCGTGCTCGGCGGCGACGACCTCCGGTTCGAAGCGGGGGCGTCGCGGCCAGAACACCGCGCGGCCGAAGAGCAGCAGCAGCGACGGCAACAGGGTGAGAGCCGAGAGCATCGCGAACACGATGCCGATCGCCGCGACCGGCCCCAGGGTGCTGTTCGACTTCAGATCGCTGAGCAGCAGACAGAGGAGTCCGGCGATCACGGTGCCGCCCGACGCGACGATCGGTTCGACCGAGCCCTTCCATGCCGCCATGACCGCCGTTCCCTTGTCCTGCGCGATGCGCAGTTCCTCGCGGAAACGCGCGACGAACAGCAGCGCGTAATCGGTGGCGGCGCCGATCACGAGGATGAAGAGGATCCCCTGTGTCTGACCGCTGAGCAGCAGCACCTCGAACTTCGCCAGCCACCACACCACGAGCAGAGCGACGCAGAGGGCGAACAGGCTCGTCGACAGCACGACGAGTGGCAGGAGGAACGATCGGTAGACCAGCACCAGGATGACGAGGACCGCGAGGAGGGCGACGCCGAGGAGCAGCCCGTCGATGCCGGCGAAACCGGCCACCAGGTCGGCGCTGAAGCCGGCGGGTCCTGTGATGTACACGGTGACCCCGTCGGGGACCGCGTCGCGCAGTTCCTCGCCGAGAGCCGTCGTCACGTCCGCGAGCTCGGCATCGGCGTCGATCGGGATGAACGCCTGCACCGCCTGCCCGTCATCGGAGGGGAGCGCCGGAGAGACCTCGTCGCCGACGCCTTCCACCTTCGGCGCATTCGCGACGGCGTCGGAGATCGCGTCGATCTCCGACGCCGTGAGCGCGTCGTCGGACGTGAACACGGCGATCGCCGGGATGGAGTCGCTGTCGTTGAACTCCCCGAGAAGCTTCTGCACCTGGGTGGCATCCGCCGATTCGGGGAGGTAGGTCGTCTGCTCGTTGGAGGACACCT
Source organism: Microbacterium maritypicum MF109 (assembly GCF_000455825.1). Lineage (GTDB taxonomy): Bacteria > Actinomycetota > Actinomycetes > Actinomycetales > Microbacteriaceae > Microbacterium > Microbacterium maritypicum_A. Next base: position 149,989 of record NZ_ATAO01000188.1, on the reverse strand, counting down.
CGTCGACCTTGCCGAACAGGGGCCCTCCGAGTGAGGCACCCACCAGCCAGACGAGGATCAGCGCCACGGGGAGGAAGATCCGCACCCAGGAGTGTCGTCGTGAACGCTCCCTCGCGGGCGGGGTCGGCGTGGCATCGGGGCGGGACATCGGGTTCCTTTCGGGCGGAGCTGGGGGTCAGGAGATCCAGGCGAGGATGAGGATCATCGTCGCGAGGAAGCCGGCGAAGTAGTTCAGGGCGATGAAACGTCGCCAGGCGCGGTTCGTGGAGGCGGAGGTCTCGTCGGTCACGTTCCACCACGGCGCCGCGTTGACGATGTAGGGCAGCGCGAGGGCGGCGGCGAGCGTGCCCGGCCAGGGGGTCAGCAGCATCGCCGCCCCCGCGATCACCCACAGCGACACCGACAGTCGCACCGTCGCGCGTGCGCCGATGACCGTCGCGATAGACGAGATCCCGGCTTCCCGGTCAGGGCCGATGTCCTGCACAGCTCCGAAGGCGTGGGCGGCCATGCCCCACAGGAAGAAGGCGCCGAGCGTGATCGCCGCGCCGACGGTCACGGGCGCCTCGGCCAGGGCGAGCCCGACGATGGCGGGGCTCACGAAGTGCGTACTGGAGGTGACGGAATCCAGGAACGGGCGCTCCTTGAATCGGAGGACAGGCGCGGAGTAGGCGATGACCGCGAACACGCTGACCGTCAGCCAGAGCCACGACGCCGGGTTTCCCACCACGACGAGGTAGACCAGGAAAGGGATGTTGGTCGCCGCGGCCGTCCACAGCGTCGCTCGATGGATGCGAGGGGCGAGGAGAGCCCCTTCGATGCCGCCCTTGCGCGGGTTCGCCAGATCGGAGGCGTAGTCGAAGACATCGTTGATCCCGTACATCGCGAGGTTGTAGGGGATCAGGAAGTACAGCGTGCCGATCACGAATGTCAGATCGATCTCGCGGGTGCTGAGGAGGTAGGCGGCGGCGAAGGGGAAGGCGGTGTTGATCCAGCTGATCGGACGCGACGACAGGATGATCTGGGCGATGTCTCGTCCGATGCTGCTCGGCGGAGCTGCGGCGGTGCTCATCGTGAAGTCTCCTCATCGATCGGTCGACGATCGTGCGCCCGCCGCCGGGCACGCATCGCGGTCCACAGGGCCGGGAGGAGCAGCGCCCCCGCGAGCGGATAGGCGAAGTCCTCGATCGGAGCCAGGCCGACGTGCACGCCGAGCAGCGGATCCTGCGCATAGTGGAACAGGCCGCTCGCGATCATCGCGGTATCGAACGCCGCGGTGAGCACGAACAGCACGACCACGGTCAGCAGCACGGCGAGCGGGCGCGGGCCGCGCGTGCGGGAGGCGAGCGCGAGCCCGATTCCGCCCAACGTGGCGACAGCCACGAAGCAGGCGGAGAGCTGGAGGTAGGTCATGATGCCTCCGCCTCGTCGCGCCGCCGCGCTCGGCGTCGGGAGATGACCCGGGCGGATCCGGTGTAGATCACCATGGTGCACACCACGAGGAACACCAGGAACACGGGTTCCTCGATGGGAAGCTCGGGGGCCAGGAGCAGACCCGACGCGATCGCGCCCTCGCCCCGGAAGAAGATCCCGTTGGCGATGCCCGCCACGTCCCAGAGCAGGAAGAAGACGAGGCCGACGGCCGTGACGACCGCGGCCGACACCGCGTCGCGCCAGAAGAAGAGGCGGAACCGCCAATCCAGCAGCAGCATGCAGCTCAGCGACAGGAGGAGGGCCGCCAGATACACGACGCCCATCAGGGCGCCTCCGTCATGGCAGCGGAAGAGCCGGGAACGGGGAGCGGGCCGGGGGAGTGGTCGCCGCGGACGCGCTTGAGGACGATCTCCGCACTGATCAGGCACATCGGGACACCGACGCCGGGCGCGGTGGTGGCCCCCGCGTAGAAGAGGCCCTGCACGCGCCGAGAAGTGTTCTGCGCGCGGAACATCGCGCTCTGCGAGAGGATGTGCGCCGGCCCCAGCATTCCTCCGCGCCAGGAGTGATAGTCGTCGCGGAAGTCTGCGGGACCGGTCGTCTCGCGCACGACGATGCGTTCGCGGAGGTCGGGGATCCCCGCCCACGCCGAGATCTGATCGATTGCCGCATCCGCGGCGCGCTCGATCTCGGGCGATCCCGCTCCGTCGGGTCCGCCGTGTCCGAGACCGACGTCCGCCGGGACCGGGATCAGCACGAACAGGTTCTCGCTGCCGGCAGGGGCCACGTCGGGATCCGTTGCGCTCGGCCGGCACACGTAGATCGATGCCGGCTCGGGAACGGTCGGCGTGGCACCGAAGATCGCGTCGAAGTTCGCGTCCCAGTCGTCGGTGAAGAACAGGGAGTGGTGCGGCAGCTCGGGGAGTGTGCCGCGAACCCCGAGCATCACGAGGATGCCGCCCGGTCCGCTGGTGCGCCGTGCCCACCACGACTCGGGGTAGGTCTGCAGCGAGGGGGGAAGCAGCGCCGTCTCGGTGTGGTGCAGATCGGCCGCCGAGACCACCACATCGGCGCTCTCCGTGTGCGTGGAGCCGGAGGCGTCGACCCAGCCCACGCCGGTCACGTGGGTACCGTCGCCGCCGTCCTGGGTGCGGATTCCGGTGACCTCCGCCCCGGTCTCGATGCGGACCCCCGCGTCGCGCGCCAGCGCCTCGATCCGCTCGATCACCCGCCAGAAGCCGCCCTGCGGATAGCTGACTCCCTGGTCGAGATCGAGGGCGCTCATCAGGTGGTACATCGCCGGCGCGCTTCGCGGGTCGGTGCCGAGGAACACCGCGGGATAGCCCAGGATCTGTCGGACCACGGGGTGCGTGAAGCGCCGCGCCGCGAAGGACTGCAGGCGTGTTCCGAGCAGGGCGGAGAGGCGCGGCAGTGCTCGGAGGACCTCGGGGGCGAGGAGCGAACGCATGCGCGTGAAGGGGTTGTAGAGGAAGTACTTCTGCGCCATCGCTCCGGCATGCTGCGCGGAGTCGAGGTAGGCGTCCAGCGTCGCCGTGGAGCCGGGCTCCAGCGCTTCGAAGAGTCCGGTGACCTGATCGCGTCCTGCGGGGACGGTCACGGGACCGGATCCGCCACCGACCGCATCCGGGTCGCGGAACACCCGGTATCCCGGATCGAGGGGGATGAGATCGAGCTGCGCATCGGTCGTGGTGCCCATCATCTCGAAGAAGTGGTCGAAGACCTCGGGCATCAGATACCAGGACGGCCCGGAGTCGAAACGGAAGCCGTCACGTTCGATCGTCCCGGCGCGGCCGCCGACGCGATCGTTCTTCTCGAGGATCACGACCTCGTGCCCGTCCCGGGCGAGCAGTCCCGCGGTCGCGAGACCGGCGACTCCGGCACCGATCACCACAACCCGGCTCATCGGTCCCGCTCCATCGCTGTGACGAGCACGGACCGCGCGGCGAGAGCGGCTTTGATCGGATCCGGAACGCGTACCCGGCGCCGGTAGAGGACGTCGGCGGGGGTCTGCGCCACACGGCGGGTCAGAGCGGCGAACAGAGCCAGGGCGCTGCGCACCGCCGCGCGGGCGTCCTTCGGCAGCAGGGGGATAGCGTCACGCGCGTCGGCCAGTTGCCGGAACACGGTCTGCACCCATGCGTCCCGGTCGGCATCGGTCAGACGCGCAGCGCCGCCGAGGTAGCCGCGGTGCAGGCGGTCGGTGTCATCGGCGAGGTCGCGCAGGAAGTTCACGTTCTGGAAGGCCGCACCGAGCTGACGGGCGCCGTGCCGCAGCGTCGCGAGGTCTTCGGGCGCACGTTCGGTATCCCGGAGGAACACCCGCAGGCACATGAGACCGACGACTTCGGCGGAGCCGTAGACGTACGCCGCGTGGGCTTCGACGTCATAGGCGGCGAAGCCGGCGTCTTCGTCGATGTCTGCGCGCATCGAGTCGAAGAACGGCTGCGTCAGGTCCTCGCCGATCCCGCACTCGCGCGCGGTCCGCGCGAACGCATGCAGGATGAGATCGCTGCTGTAGCCGCTGCGCATCGAACGATGCGCCTCCGCGATGTAGGAGTCGAGCGCGGCGGATTGCGCGGTCACGTCCAGACCAGCTTCGGCGGCGACGCCGTCGACGATCTCATCGGCGATGCGCACCATCGCATAGATGTTGCGGACGTGTTGGCGATGACGGCGTCCGAGAAGACGGGTCGCGAGTCCGAACGACGTCGAATAGCTGCGGATGACATCGGTCGTCGCGATCTCCGCCGTGCGGTTGAAGCGCCGGAGGGCGGTGCTGTCCCGACGATCGGCCGCGTCCGCGTTCATCGACTGCGACTTCCGACTCGGGAGGCGAGGGTGCGCAGTACCTGTCCGGCCGCCGGGGGCAGACCATCGGCTTCCGCTTCGAGGAGTGCGGCGTCCGTGGCATCGAGGTGCTCCTGCACCAAGCCTCGGACGAAGGTCTCCGAGCCGCATTCGCGCAGTCGATCACGGGCAGCGGCACCGTCGGTCGGGCTGAGATCCGGTCTTCCGAAGTGCAGTTCGATGTCGTCCCACTGGCTCGTCATGCGGGCGTAGGCGATGATCGCGGTCTCCTTGCCTTCGCGTAGATCCGAGAACGGGTCCTTGCCGTGCTCTTCCGGGTCTCCGAACACGGAGAGCAGGTCATCCTGCAGCTGATAGGCGAGGCCGAGGTGCAACCCGATCATGGCGAGATACTCCTCGGTCGCAGCCGACGAGGCGGCGAGCACCGCCGCAGCGCGCAGCGGGAGCACGAAGGAGTATGTCGACGTCTTGTACGCGCTCGTGGAGAGGATCGTGCGCAGATCGGGGGCGATGATGCCGTCGCTGAGGGCGACGTCGGCGTGCTCGCCGGCCACCGTCTCGAAGATGGTCTGTTCGAGCAGGCCGAGCAGACGATCGCGGGCTTCGGGCATGACGTCCGCTCGGGCGAAGCCCAGCACCGCCGAAGACAGGAGCAGGTCTCCGAGCAGGATCGCGCTCGATCGGGCCCAGTGCAGGGCGGCTTCGGTCGGTCGCGCCGCGTGCTCGGCGACGAGCGCACCGATCAGATTGGGACGCCGTCGTCGCATCAGATCGCCGTCGATGACATCGTCGTGCAGCAGGAAGGCGAAGTGGAGAAGTTCGACATGGGCCGCGACATCGATGGCCGTGCGCGTCTCATCGGCGGTCAGAGGAGCGGGGGTCAACGCGTGCGTCAGATCCAGGAGGAGCCGGGGGCGGATGAGCTTTCCGCCGAGGGCGTGCTCCTCCGCGGCCCGCCACAGCCCCACGAACTCGTTCCCGTACCGCTCTGCGGCGGCGCTCCTCTCGGAGAATCGATGACGCAGCGCCTCCTCGATCCGCGTCGCGAGCGATTCCTCGGTCGTCGTCACGCTCATGCGTCACACCTCGCCGAGTTGTCGCAGCTGCGGCAGCTGCTCCACGAGCCAGGGGCTGAACGCGAAGGGTGCATGCGTGACAGCCTCGATCAGCGAATCGATTTCGACCCAGATCCATTCCGACACCTCATCGGGATTGGCGGCCGGGTCGCCGTCGAGGATCGTGACGTGCACGGGGCAGATCTCGTTCTCGACGATGCCACTCGCATCCACCGCGCGATAGCGGTAGTCGGGGAGTGCCATGCGGATCTCGGTGAGGTGGATGCCGAGCTCGCCGACGCCATGTCGGCGCACGGCCTCGTCCATCGTCTCGTCCGGTCGTGGATGACCGCAGAAGCTGTTCGTCCAGACGCCCGGCCACGTCTTCTTCGCGAGCGCTCGACGAGTGAGGAGCAGCCGCCCCTCCCTGTCGAGGACATAGCAGGAGAAGGCGAGATGCAGGGGAGTGTCTCTCGTGTGGACTTCGCTCTTCGGGAGCGTGCCGAGAGCTGTCCCGTCTTCGGCGAGGAGGGTCACGTCGTCCATGGCATCTCCCAGATCTCGAGCGTTCATATTTAGCTAACTTGGTGAGTAGTCAACTTAGCATGAAACTGTTGGTGTGTAACATGATCGCATGACCACGGAGCCCGGCACCAGCCCGCACGCGGGCGCGGAGGATTCGCTCCCCGTCGGCGACGGCGGATCGCGAACGTCCGCGGATACGCCTGACGGGCTCGTCCATTCGGCGATCTACGACGTCGAGGCAAGTGATCCCCGCAGCGTCCTGATCGATCGCAGCGGTGTTCCGCCGGAGGAGTTGAAGCAGATCGCCCGGGTGATGGAGTCGCTCGCCGGACTGCGCGAAGCCGAGCAGGCGCTGTCCCAGGCGTCACGTCGATACATGCGTCTGAATGAGACGGACATGCGTGCGTTGCACTATCTGATCGTGTGCGCGAACCGGAACCTGGTGGCGACGCCGGGGGGAATCGCGCACCACCTCGGTGTCTCGACCGCGGCGACCACGAAGCTCCTCGATCGCCTGGAGCAGGGAGGGCACATCACGCGTGCCCCCCACCCCACCGACCGCAGGGCACTGCAGATCTCCATCACCGCGGAGACGCGACGTGCAGCGATGGAGACGGTCGGGCGTCAGCAGGCGAAGCGCTTCTATTCTGCCGCCCGCCTGAGTCCCGCTGAAAGGGAAACCGTGATCCGATTCCTCACGGATATGACGGAGGAGATCACGCTCCGCGACGAAGCCTGGGTGCAGGAAGGGGCGTAAAGTTCCCCCGCTTCAGCAGGGGAACTCGACGATCTCGGTCTGCGATCAGTGCGCCGCGTTGTACGCGTCGACGATCTGCGCGGGAATGCGGCCACGCTCGGAGAGCTTGTGTCCGTTCTCGTTCGCCCACGCGCGGATGGCCGCGACCTCAGGGTTTCGTGCAGGTCGCTTGCGAGTCGATGTCGCGCGCGGAGAATTTGACGAGCCGGCCTTTCGGCCTGCTGCCACATAAGGCGCCAATGCCGAACGCAATTCATCCGCATGCGCGGCATTCAGATCGATCTCGTATGCCGCGCCGTTGAGCGAGAAATGCACCGTCTCGCCTTCGCCCACTTCCAGGACGCTGCCATCGATGTCGTCGACCAGCTGATGCACAATTCTTCTCGCCATGATCGCGACCTTACTCGCTCCGAGGAAATGCGACAAGTTGCGAATAGCGAGCCGCGGTAATGTGACGCGCAATACGCAATAAATCAATTCTGTGTGGTCAGGGGAGAAGTCCGGCGCGGCGAGCCCTCGCCACGGCGGCATGACGAGTCGAGGCGTCGAGTTTCGACATCGCCGTGCCGAGGTAGGCCTTGACGGTCCCCTCGCGCAGACCGAGCTGCGCGGCGATCTCGGCATTCGTCGAACCGAGAGCCGCGCATGCGAGCACATCGGTCTCTCGCGGAGACAGGTGGACGGTGGGGATGGGGCTCGTCGCGGGTGATGCGATGTCGCCGGCGAGGGTCATGAGGCGTCGTTCGACCTGCGCGATCCGGTCGCGGACATCCGCGTCTTCCACGGAGGCGGCGATACTCCGCAGCTCTGCGAAGCTCTGCCTCAGCTCCTCGCGCTGTGCCGGCGCCACGACCTCGTCGCCGCGCGTGGTCTCCTGCAGACGGCGCTGCACCTCGTCGCGGATGCGCAGCTCATCGGCGACGGCCTGCGCGACCTGCATGGCGGGTGCCGTGGTCACACCGCCCACCCGCTCCTCATCCCATCCGCCGGCGTACAGCACTCCGCGGGAACGGCCGTGGACCACGATCGGCAGCGCGAGAAGGGTGCGCAGGCCCTCGCCGAGGACGAACACGTCGTAGTCGTGCGTGATCTGCTGTGACGACCCGTAGTCGCTCGTCATCCGGGGGCGGAGCTCCATCATGGCCCGCCCGCCGAGCCCGCGCTCGGGTCGCACCCGGAGCCCGTCCAGCGACCGCGTGCGCGCACCGACGATGCTCGTGACGCTCACGACGCCTTCTTCGATGAGACCGCCGAACGCGACGGGGAAGCGCGTCCGCCTGGCGAGCTCGCGCACGGCGTTCGCGACGAGATCCGCCTCGGATTCGCGGGTGACGGGTGAGGACACGACTACCTACTTCCGGGGTGACGCTGTTCCCCGTTTCGTAGCGTCGACGATATCACCCGTGTCATCGTCACCGTCGTCGTCGCGGACGGCGTCGGATCCATCGGCTCCCAGGGGAAGCGTGTGGACCCGGCGGCCTACTCGCCGGGTCCACGACGTGGCCTGTCGACCTCAGTGCGCCTCGAGGTCGAGCAGGAACCGCTTGCGTTCGGGGTGCGCTCCGTACTGCCCTGCGCTGCCGTCGGAGCGCACCACCCGATGCACCGGCACGATGATCGAGAAGGGGGTGATGCGGCACGCGGTGCCGACGGCGCGCGCAGCCCCGGGGTGACCCGCGAGGATCGCCACCTCCCCGTAGCTCATGGTCTGGCCCCACTCGATGCTGCAGATGGTCTGCAGCGCGGCGAGGGCGAACCCGTCGACGAGCCGCCAGTCGAGGCGGATGTGCCTGTCGAAACGCACCGGCTCGCCGTCGAAGTAGTCGGACAGGAGATGAGCGAGTTCGTCGGCGGCTCCGGGGTCGGGCTCTGGCACTGCTCTCAACTGATGGGACACGCCTTCGAGCAGCCAGGGCACGCGCGGGTCCTCGGACTCGGAGAGGTCGAATCGCACGATGCCCTCGTCGGAGAACACCGCGAGAGCATCCCCGAACGGCGTCGGGGCGAAATCGTAGCGGAACGTCATGCCCCCATCCTGTCCGCTCGGCTCGACGCGGAATCGCATGCTTGACGTTCCGAGTGGAGAACGCGACCCGGGTTCACATCGGGCAGGAGAAGTGCGCCACCCCCTACGCAGCGCAGAATCGCCGGAAATTCGGCGGAAACCCGCCTGGGATACCCCGTCTCCGCAGGTCGCACGCCTAGGGTGTCAGTGTGTGGCGACGTGAAGACAAGTCTGCGGACGACACAGCGGTGGATGCTGCTGTGTCGATCAGCGATCTGCACGGAACCACGACAGGCCTCGACATCGCACACGCCGCAGAGGCCGAGCGGACGCGTCTGAGGGCCGAGGCAGCCGATCTCGGTGGCCCTTCGCCGCTCGTGAGCTTCCGTGACAGCCCGGAGTCGGGCATCGATATCTCCAAGGCGCACCCGGGGAGCTTGCCGCAGTTCATCACCGGCAAGTCGACTCTCCTCTCGAATCTCTTCCGCGACGAGGTCGGGCTGCGGACAGCTCGGCTCGCCGCGGAGCGCATCACCGCGAAGAACACCGAGCTCCGTACCGTCCGCGGCATCGAAGCCGTGCACCTCGCCGTCGGAGTCGCCCGGTGGCGCATCGGGGGAGCGGGTTTCGCGGCCCCCGTGCTGCTGCGTCCGCTGGCGATCCGCCGCCACCACTCCGATTTCGAGTTGAAGCTGCAGGGCACCTTCGAGGTGAATCCCGAACTCGTGCGGATCGCTCGCGACCACTTCGGCCTCACGATCGATGCCACCGCGCTCGCCTCGTTGGCCTACGACGGCGGCATCTTCAAGCCGCAACCCGTGATCGACAGTCTGCGCGCGATGACGCGTTCGATCGACACGTTCTCGGTCGAACCGCGTCTGGTGGTCTCGACGTTCGCCGATGTGTCAGGACTGATGTCCCGCGACGGGGGCAGCCTCGATCATCCGGTGCTGAACGCCCTGGCCGGTCACGTGGGAGACCGCGAGCGCGTCACCGCTCCGCGAGCCATCCCGCATCACATCGGCCCGGATGATCGCGCACCGGCCTCGGACAACCTCCTCCTGGATGCGGACGCGGAGCAGGAAGCAGTGCTGGCCCGTATCGCGGCAGGGCATTCCCTCACCGTCGCGACCCTTCCCGGAACCGGGGGGACCCAGACCGTGATCAACGCGCTGGGTGAACTGGTGCGCGGCGGCAAGCGCGTGCTCGTCGTCTCCGCGCGGCGCTCCACCTTGGACGGGGTGCGTCACCGACTCGCCGGGATCGGCCTCGACAGCCTGGCGATCTCGCCGGCGAGCGTGCGGCGCGATCTGGTCAGGGCCATCGGACGCAATGAGAAGGCCACGGCGCCCAAGGTCAGCGAGGTCGACGATGCACTCGTGCGTCTGCGGACCGTCCTGCGCGACTACCGTCAGGCGCTCAGCGCACCCGTCGCCGGCCTGGACGCCTCGGTGCTCGACGCCACCCGTCAGCTGACACGGCTGGCGTCGCTTCCCGTGCCGCCGTCGACCACTGCTCGACTCGGCCCCGATGCCCTGCGTCGACTCGCCGCCGATCGCACCGAGGCCGCCGAGGCGCTCGCCCAGGCGGCCCGTCTCGGGGAGTTCCGCTTCGGCCCGAACGACTCGCCGTGGTACGGCGTCACCTTCTCCAGCACCGAGGCCGCTCGTGCCGCCCATGAGCTCGCCGGTCGACTGCACGCGAACAGTGTTCCCGCCCTTCTCGAGCGCGGCTACGAGCTGATCGCTCAGACCCACATGCGGCCGTTCTCGACCATCGACGAACTGGGTGAGTACCTGCGTCTGCTGCAGGGGATCCGCGACTCGCTGGACCGGTTCAGCCCGACGGTGTTCGAGCGTCCGCTGGGCGAGCTCATCCAGGCCCACGGTTCACGCCGCGACGCTCCCGGGTTGTCCGGGGCGAACAGACGTCGGCTGCGGCGTCTCGCGAAGGAGTACGTCCGTCCGGGCGTGCACGTCACCGAGATGCACGAGGCGCTGCTGCGCATCCAGGCGCAGCGCACGCAGTGGCAGCGGTGCGTCGAGGCGGGTGTCGCGCCCGAGATCCCCCTCGGTCTCGCCGACGTGTACGTGGCCTGGCAGCGGGTGGAGGCCGAGCTCGCCGAGCTCGACGCCGCACTCGGACGACGCGAGCCATTGGCGTCGCTCCCGGTGGCGCGACTCGTGCGCACGCTCGCGGGGCTGGCCGCCAAGTCCGATGTCTTCGAGAACCTCGTCGAACGCGCCCAGTTGCGCGACCGACTCGCTCTGCTCGGGCTGGAGCCGCTGCTCGCCGAGCTCTCCGTGCGCCATGTCTCCGAGTCCCAGGTGGGGGAAGAACTCGAGTTCGCGTGGTGGCAGTCCCTCCTCGAGCGCGCGTTGCAGGACAACCGCGCCCTCCTCGGCGCGAACACCGCAGTCGTCGATCGGCTCGAACGCGACTTCCGGCTGGTCGATGAGGCGCATGCCGCCATGGCCGGACCGCTGCTCGCCTGGCAGCTGGCCAACCAGTGGCGGATCGCGATCGTCGACGAGCCGCAGCAGTCGCAGCACCTGCGCCGTGCGCTGACGCAGTCGGCGACCACGACCGCGCAGGTCGTCAGCGCCGCGCCCACCCTCGTCGACGTGCTCGCCCCGGTCTGGATCTCGTCGCCGTACCTGGTGCCGGAGATTCCCGACTCGGTGGAGTTCGACACGGTGATCCTGGTCGATGCCGCAGCGATCAACCTCGCAGAGGCCGCCCCGGCGATCCGGCGCGCGCGCCAGATCGTCGCGTTCGGCGACCCGGTGACGCAGCGTCCTACGCCGTTCCGCATCGCGGTGGACCCGGAGGAGTCGTGGGAGGCCGAGGTACCGTTCGACGACGTCTCGGCCTTCGAGCGGCTCTCCGAGCTCCTGCCGGTGATGACGCTCACCCGCAGCTACCGTGCGGGCGGCGAAGACCTCGCGGAGCTCATCAACGACGCGTTCTACGGCGGCGAGATCGTGTCGCTTCCCTGGGCGGGCTCGTATCTCGGTCGCGGCAGCCTCACGGTCGACTACGTGGAGGGCGGCACGGGAACACCGGATCCGATCTCCGGCGCCGTCGAGAGTCCGGACGCCGAAGTGGCGAGGGTCGTGACGCTCGTGGTCGAGCACGCCGTGCATCGTCCTGCCGAATCGCTCATGGTCGTGACCGCGAGCGCGCGCCATGCCGAGCGCGTACGCGCCGCCGTCACCTCGGCGTTCGCCGGGCGCTCCGACGTCGCGGACTTCGTCGGACGCGACACGGTCGAGCCGTTCGCGGTGCTGACGCTCGAGGAGTCGGTCGCCGAGAGCCGTGACCGCGTCATCTTCTCGCTCGGCTTCGGACTCACCAAGCACGGTCGGGTGCTGAGCGACTTCGGCGATCTCTCCACTCCCGACGGAGAGCGACTCCTCACTGTCGGGATGACGCGCGCGCGCCGCTCGATGGTGCTCGTCTCCTCGATCCGTCCCTCCTCCTTCGACGACGGACGCCTGGAGCATGGAGCGGCGACGCTGATGTCGATCCTCGGCGGACTGGCCGCCCGCAGCCGAGACGCGCGCCTGGAAGACCTTGCCGATCCTCTCACCCTCGCCCTCGCGCGGGAGTTGCGGCGTCTGGGCGCCTCGGTGGACGTCGACTATCGCGGATTGCTGCCCCTGGTGGCCCAGCACGGCGGCAAGGCGGTCGTGATCGAGTCCGATCCGGAGACGCGGGGCGAGTCTCTGCGGGAGACGCTGCGGCTGCGACCGCACGTGCTGCGTCGTCTGGGCTGGCACTATGTGCGCGTGCACGCCTTCGATCTCTACAGCGACCCCGTGACCGCCGCGACGCGGATCGCCGCGGTTCTCGGCATCTCGGAGTCGACGCCGCGCGCGGAGAACGACACGCAGCCGATCGACATCGTCGACACCCGCGATGACTGACCAGTCCGACACCCCGACGCCGCGCCAGCGCGTGGTGCGGGTCACCGGTTCACGGCGTGCCCGCCTGACCCCGGTGCCGGGGAGCGACCCGGCACCGGAGTCCGGCCCCGCCGAAGTGCCTCCGCGGTCGCGGCCGAAGGGCGCCAAGGGGCCGAACGACGACCAGCTGATCCAGGATGTGCCGCCGCACTACTGAGGCGCCGGAAGAACGGAGTCGCCGGATGACGGGGCAGTGCTGTCGCTGAACGCCGTGTCCGGTCGTCCGGGCAACGGAACCAGAAACGCACGGCCCTCCGAAGAGGACCGTGCGTCTCGGGTGCGAGCGGAGGCGGTCAGGCTCCGCGTTGTGCCTTGAGCAGGTCGCGGATCTCGACGAGCAGCTCGGACTCGGTCGAGGCGGCCGGCTCCTCCTCGGGCTCCTCGGCCGGAGTGCCCTTGCGGGCCTCGACGCGGGCCTTGAACGTGTTCATCGGCAGCACGAAGACGAAGTAGACGACGGCGGCGACGGCGAGGAAGCTGATGATCGCCGAGATCAGCTCGCCGATGGGGAACGTGACCGTCTCGCCGTAGATGTTCGTCACGGGGATGCCGAACTGACCGGCGGCATCCGCCTTCAGGAAGAGCGCGATGAGCGGGTTGATGATGCTGTTCACGACGGCCGTGACGATCGCGGTGAAAGCCGTACCGATGACGACAGCGACGGCCAGGTCGATGACGTTGCCGCGGAGCAGGAAGTCCTTGAAACCTTTGAGCATGGGATCCCCCAACAGATCGGGGCCTCAGGAAGAGGCCGGAGTCGACGCAGCCGCCGGTTTGGCGCTCGTCGTCGATTCCGTCTTCGATGATGCCGAACCATCCTTCGATCCACCGGATTTGGCGCGCGAGTCCGTGCGATAGAAGCCGGAGCCGTTGAAGGTCACGCCGATCGAGCCGTACTGCTTGCGCAACGCGCCACCGCATTCGGGGCACACGGTGAGAGCGTCGTCGGCGAAGCTCTGCACGGCGTCGAACTTGTGTCCGCACGAGGTGCAGGCATAGGCGTAGGTGGGCATGGGGGTCCTTGCGATCAGCGTCGCCGCGGCGACAGGGTGAGGGTCTGCGACGGGGTCACGACGCCATCCACGGGCTGGTCGTGCACCTCGCGCGGAAGTTCGTCGAGTACCTCGGAATCATAGATCACGGCATAGACGGGCGGGCACTTCTCCATCGAGCCGATGGTCTTGTCGAAGTAGCCGCGTCCCCAGCCCATGCGCATCCCGGTGCGATCGACCGCGGCAGCGGGGACGATCATGAGATCGACGTCGTTGACGGCGATCGGGCCCAGCACCTCGCCTGTGGGCTCGGGCAGACCGAACAGCCCCTCGCTGACCTCGTCGTCGTCGGTCGCCACGGCCCAGTCCAGCAGCCCATCGGCGCGAGTGACGGGGAGGAGCACGCGGATGCCGCGCCGCACGGCCCTGGTCACGAATTCACGGGTGCCCGGCTCGGTGGTGGTGGACAGGAAGCACGAGATGGAGCGGGCGCCGAGCTCGTCGATCAGGGCGTCGAGGCGTTCGCCGATGGCCGTGGCCGCGGCGTCGCGCTGCGTGTCGGAGAGGAGCTGGCGTCGTTCGCGGAGTTCGGCGCGGAGTGCACGCTTCGCATGTTCGACGTCGTTCGACATGGCTCCGAGTCTACGTCGGCGCTCACCACTAGGCTGGCAAGATGGCTGACCACAAGATCAAAGCCGTCATTCCCGCCGCAGGCCTGGGGACGCGATTCCTCCCTGCGACGAAGGCGATGCCCAAAGAGATGCTGCCCGTCGTCGACAAGCCGGCGATCCAATACGTCGTCGAAGAGGCGGCGAACGCCGGCATCGACGACATCCTCGTCATCATCGGCCGCAACAAGAACGCCATCTCCAACCACTTCGACTCCGTGCCGGAGCTCGAGGTGAAGCTCATGGAGAAGGGCGATACCGGTCGTCTCGAGCGCGTGATGAAGTCGAGCGATCTCGCCGACATCCACTTCGTCCGCCAGGGCGAGCCGAAGGGGCTCGGTCACGCGGTCCTGCGTGCGCGCACCCACGTCGGCGACAGCTCTTTCGCCGTGCTCCTCGGAGACGACCTCATCGACGAGCGCGACCCGCTCCTCACCGACATGATCGCCGAGCACGAGCGTTCGGGCGCGGCCGTGATCGCGCTTATGGAGGTCGACCCCGCGAACATCCACATGTACGGTGCGGCCGCCGTCGAGCCGCTCGAGGGGTCCGACGCCGTCCAGGTGACCGGTCTCGTCGAGAAGCCCGCGCAGGAAGACGCGCCGTCCAACCTGGCCATCATCGGCCGCTACGTGCTCCCGGCGTCGGTTTTCGACATCCTCGAGCACACCGAGCCGGGCAAGGGCGGAGAGATCCAGCTCACCGACGCGCTACAGGTGCTCGCGACCGATCCCGACGGCCCCGGCGTGGTCGGCGTCGTCTTCGGTGGACGCCGTTACGACACCGGCGACCGCGTCGACTACATCAAGGCGATCGTGCAGCTCGCCGCGGACCGCGATGACCTCGGGCCCGAGCTGCGTCCCTGGCTCAAGGAGTTCGCGGAACGCCTCTAGGCGACTCTGCGGGCGTCGGTGCGGCATGGATCTGGCGACGGGAATGCGACACGGACCCATAGAACTGCGGCTCGTCCGTGCGAAGGATGCGCGACCGCTGCAGCATGAACTGCTCGCCAACAGGTCGTGGCTCCAGCCGTGGGAGGCGACCGTCCCCTACGGCTCGGTGTCGTTCGACATGAGGCTCAGCATCCGACGCCTGCTCCAGCAGTATCGTGACGGCTCGGGCTATCCGTTCGTCATGGAGTACGACGGCGAGGTCGCGGGACAGCTCAACGTGTGGGGAGTGTCCCGCGGCTCGCTGTGCTCGGCCACGATCGGGTACTGGGTGAGCGAGCGGTTCGCCGGCCGGGGGATCACTCCGACTGCCGTGGCGATGGCCACGGACGCGTGCTTCACGGAGTACGGACTGCACCGCATGGAGATCTGCATCCGGCCGGAGAACGCGGCGAGTCTGCGCATCGTGCAGAAGCTGGGGTTCCGGTACGAGGGGCTGCGTCGTCGTTACATCCATATCGACGGCGACTGGCGCGACCACTATGCGTTCGCCCTGACGAAGGAAGATGTGCCGCAAGGGGTGCTCGCACGCTGGCTCAGCGGTCAGGTGCCGCCCGACGCCGCAACGGTGCCCCCCTCCGACCGCATTTCGCAGTGAAAAGGGTCATCTGGTCCTGATCCGGACGGACACGCCGCGACACGCGCCTTACTGTACGGCCCAGCCAGCTTCCAGCCCTTAGCGTTGTCGGTATGGACGGGCCGGTGCTGAGCGGGGGAGTGATCGTGCTCGTCGCCGTGCTGCTCTGGATGCTCTATCTGCTGCCATCCTGGCGGGGGCGATTCCAATACAACGCCGCTGAACGCAACGCGGTGCGGCTGAACCAGGCCCTGCGTGTGCTCGCCGAGACGAGCGAGACTCCCGGTGAAGTGCGCTTCGAGTTGAACGCGCGCACCGCGCTGGCCCAGCAGAAGCTGGCCAAGCGGGTGCAGTCCGAACGTGAGGCTGCCGAACTCGAGTCCCTTCGTGAGCAACTCGCGGCGACCAGGGCCGATCCCGTGATCCGACGGGCACGGGCACGTCGACGTGTCCGTGTCGCCGCGACCAGCACCCTCCTCGTCGGACTCGTCATCGCCGGGCTCGGCGTCTGGCAGCTCCTGGCTGCCGGGAGCTCGGCGCTGCTGTGGATCGGTGGCGCCGCCGTCGTCGTCGCCGGCATCGCCCTGCAGCGCATGGCCGCGGTCGCCGGCCGTGTCGCACGCGCCACGCACGTGGTGGCCACGCCGGCCGCCCCGCGCGTCGCCCCCGAGCTGCACGACCAGGGGCGGGCGACGTGGACACCGCGTCCGCTGCCGGAGCCGCTCGTGTCGGTGCCCGGGTCTCGTGCGCAGGCTGCGCAGGCCCAGATGGAGGCACAGGAACAGCGTCGCAAGGCCGCGCGCGTCGCCGCCCTGCGCGAGCGTGCGGAGCAGATGGCCCCCGAGGCGCCGGTGGCGCTGCCCGCGGCCTCATCGCCGTATGCGCGGATGGGCTTCGTCGACGACGCCGAGATCGAAGCGCACGTGCGCGAGATGCTCTCGCGCCGCGCCGCCGGATGACCGTCCGCGGCGCGAACAGCTTCTCCGTCGTGATAGCGTAGATGTCGTTCACGGGCCTATGGCGCAGTTGGTAGCGCGCCTCGTTCGCATCGAGGAGGTCAGGGGTTCGAATCCCCTTAGGTCCACCGGACACTGAAGCCCCCAGGCACATGCCCGGGGGCTTCAGTCATCTCCGGGGTGCCCGCGCATGGGCGTTAGAGTGAGCTGTGCCGTCGCAACCCGGGAGCGTTCCGCTCCACAACGCCGTGATGCGCTCGCATGCGTTCCGATGAGTGAGGTGCTGGCCCGTCTGCGCGGGCAGATCCTCGACGGAACCTACGCTGGGGGAGCAGGGCTTCCCAGCGAGATGGAGCTGGCCGCCCTCCACGGCGTCTCTCGACGCACGATCCGCACCGTGCTCGCCACCCTGGCGCGGCAGGGGCTGGTCGAGTCGCACCGGGGCTCAGGATGGTTCGTGCAGCCCAGCCAGCCGCAGGGGTTCGACCGGATGCGCTCGTTCACCCAGTGGGCGCGTGGCCGCGGGCGCACCCCCGGTGGACGCATCGTGGCCCGCACGACGCGGAAGGCCACGGCGCGAGAAGCGCGACTGCTCGGGATCCGCACGGACGCAGACGTCCTGACCTTCACCCGTGTGCGGACACTCGACCAGCGCCCCGTGATGGTGGAGCGCTCGACATGGGCGCCCTGGGTGGTTCCGCACGTCGCAGGTCTTCCGGATGACGTGGTCTCCACGACGCGGGTGCTCGCCGACGCCGGGATCGTGGTCTCGTCGGGAAACCATCGGATCGAAGCGGTGGCTGCGGCGACCGAGGATGCGCGTCTGCTCGGAGTGCGCAGATCCAGTCCGCTCCTGCAGGTGCGACGCGAGACTTTCGCCTCGAACGGCCGACCCGTCGAATGCGCCGAGGATCGCTACGTTCCGCACACGATCTCCTTCGAAGCGCAGGCCTTCGGAGCGGCCGCGCTCCCCGGCGAAGACTGAACGGGTCGCGCGACTGCGCCCACTGTGCGCACCGGGTCGCCCGGATCGCCGCGCGGGCGGCCGATGACACGTCTGCGTCGGCCGGTGTTCACCCCGGCGTCATCTTGCGGCGGTCGATTGGGGAAGTCCGATTTCTTCTCGTCTCACAGAGGATGCTCCGTGTCTCGTCGTAAACCGCCCGCCCCCGATCCGTTCCTTTCCCGCCGCGGATTCGCGCGGCTCCTCCGCCCCGCATCGCTCGTCGCCGTCGCTGCCTGTATCGCGGGACCCGCGTTCCCGGCTGCTGCGTCCGTGGCCGCACCGGTCGTCACCACGTCGAACGCGACCCTCGCCGTGACCGATCCCGAAGACGTGTCGCCCGCCACCGAGACGGGCGGCACCATCATCCGCCTCGAGCGCGAGGCACCGACCAGCGGTCGGGTCGGGAGTGCTGTGCTGCTTCCTTCGGCCTCCGCGGCCGATGTCGACGGCTCCGCGAGCGAGCTCGTCGTCACGGTGGAAGACCCTTCCGGTGTCGTCACGATGGTGATGCCGGAGGAATCGGGCGGATATCGATTCACCCCGACCATCCCCGGCGAGTACGTCGTCGCCTACTCGATCAGCGATGCCGCAGGCGGCATGAGCGAGGAGACCCGCACGATCACCGTGGCCGGTGCGCCGGATGCGGCCGTGGCTGCGGCTCCGAGCGTCGCAGCGGCGCCGGCGGTCGAGGCCGGAGGACCGGACGTGCGCTTCGCGGCGATCGGTGACATCCACGTCAACTGGGACGAGCTCGCCGAGGCCTACGACTTCTGGGCACAGGAAAACGTCCAGACCGCCCTGTTCGTCGGCGACCTCACCAACAGTGCGACGCCGGGCGAATTCGCCGGACTCAAGCAGACGATGGATTCCAAGGCAGGCCTCGGTATCCCGGCGATCGCGTCGCTCGGAAACCACGACGTCTCGGGTATCTCCTCGTACGACCTGTTCACGCAGGCGACGGGCGGCCAGAAGCCGAACGCCGACTACACCGTGAACGGCTACCACGTCATCACGGTGTCGCCGGGCAGTGGCACCATCGACCCCGACACGGGCAAGCCCTCGGGAGCGAGCGGCGGCAACTACGCCTACGCCCAGTCCTGGTTGCAGCAGAGGCTGGCAGCCGCCACGGCTGAAGACCCGAACAAGCCCGTCATGGTGCTGGTGCACCACCCGCTCCAGTGCACCCATTACGTCTCGAACGAGTGGTACGGCACCGGTCTCTCCAGCGGCTGCGGCGACGGCTTCCAGTCCGTGTTCGACGACTTCCCGCAGGCTGTCGTCTGGGGCGGTCACATCCACACACCGCAGAACATCCCGACCTCGATCTGGCAGGGCCAGGAGAACCGGAGCGGCGAGCGGTCGACTCAGGGATTCACCACCGTGAACGCGCCGCCGCTGGCGTACTACGAGTTCGAGTCGGGTGTCGTGAACTCGAGCCCGACCAGCCGCGGCAACGACACCACGCCGGATGACGCGGGCAACAACCGCCAGACGGCCATCGTCGAGATCACCGGCACCACCGTCACGATCAAGAACTACGACCTGCTCGCCGATCAGTGGATCGACCAGACCTGGACCTGGGACGTGGCCGACTCGGTCGATGAGACCAAGTCCTATGACGAGCGTTTCCCGTTCAACAACTCTCACCGCGCCGCGCAGTCCGCCGGCCCGATCTGGCCGGAGGGTGCGGCCGTGACCGTCGGCGACATCGCGAGCACGAAGGCGATGGCCTCCTTCCCGCAGGCCGTGCCCGCGCCGAACTCCGTCGGCGACATCGTGCACAAGTACCGTTACTCCACGGTCGACGTCGCCACAGGCGAGGAGGTGAACTCGTTCCTGCAGTGGTCGGGCTTCTACAACCTGCCGATGCCTGCCGACCGCAGCCACGAGGTGTGGAACCTGCTCCCCGGGAAGGAGTACGAGGTGCGGGTCACCCCGATCAACGCCTGGGGCAAGGAGGGTGCCGCGCTGACGACGCGGTTCACCAGCACCGAAGGCAGCGGCGGTGAGGGGCCCTTCGACCCCAGCAGTCTGACCTTCGACGACCTCCGCGCCGCCCTGCCCACGGCTGATCTCCTGGATGTCGGCTTCGCGGGCGGCACGGCGAGCGACTCCTCTCCGGCCGCGCGTCTGCTCACCGCAGGCGCCGATGCCCGGATCGAGAACGATCCCGGCGTGGGATCCGATGTCGTGATCGGCGCGGAGGGGGCTGCCACCGGCATCCGCACTCCGAAGTGGACGGACGCGGAGTATGCAGCGCTGCAGGATGGTTTCACCCTCGATGCGACCTTCCGTCTCGACGCGATCGCCGGCGGATACGTCGACGTGTTCGGCGGCATGCAGAGCGGGGGCATCGGTCTCGAGGCCGTCGGCACCAGCGCGACGACGTACGAGCTGCAGTTCTGGTACGCCTCACCTCGTCCGGCGGTCAGCCTGAAGTACGGCCAGTGGTACCACGTGACCGCCTGGTATGACGGCCAGGATGCACGGCTGTACGTCGACGGCGTCCGAAAGGCCGAGTCCGAAGGAGTGTCGTTCTCCGTCAAGCCCAGCGCGGCCGACGCGCGCTACATGGTGATCGGCGGCGACGCGAACACGTCGGGCGCGCTCGACGACGCCACCATGGACGGACGGATCGCCGGAGTCGAGGTCTACAGCGCTCCGCTCTCCGACAAGGACGTGTACCGGGTGGCGACGCGGGAGCTCACCGCACTCGACACCATGCCGCCGCTCGTGCGCGTCGCCCCGGAACCCGCGGGTGAGGCCACGGTCGGAACCGCCTACACCGCCCCGCGCGCCGAGGCCGTGGACAACTCGGGACGCGTGAGCACGATGCTCGAGGTGACCGACCCGTCGGGTGCCCCCGTGGCGGTCGACGACCCGGCGTCCGGCCTGCGGGCGCTCGCCGCGGCTGCCGGAGACGGATACACGTTCACCCCGACCGCGACCGGCACCTACACCCTGAAGTACATCGCGACCGACGCGGCCGCCCGGCAGAACCAGGTCACGTTCACCGTGACCTCGACAGCCGGCTCCGACGGCGGCAACCCCGGCGGCAACCCCGGCGGCACCCCCGGCGGCACCCCCGGTGGCACCCCCGGTGGCGGCGCGAACCAGGGCGGCGGTTCCGCCGGCGGACAGTCCGATCCACTGGCGGCGACCGGTGGCCCGGCCCCGACGATGCTCGCCTTCGCCGGACTGCTGCTGCTCGCCGGAGGCGGCGTTCTGCTCCGCCGACGGATGCTGCGCCACCCGGAGGGACAGGAATGAGGAACCGGCGTCGGCATCCGGGTGCGCGTCAGCGCCCCCGACCGGCGATCCGCACCCTGGTCGCCGGAGTCGTCGCCCTCACCGGGGTCGCCGTCAGCGTGATGCTGACGGCGACCCCGGCCGCGGCGCACAGCTATGCGGCGACGGTCTTCGCCGATGTGTCCGAACCCGAGCGCGGCGTCGTGCGCACCGTGCTCGACATCGAGTACGTCCTGCTCGCGACCGACGGAGCGCGGGCGATGGGCGACACGGCCTTGGAGCAGGAGGCCTACGCCGACGTGCAGGCGAGCGGCCGGGATCCGGAGAAGCTCACGCCCGCGGTGCTCGACGATCATGCCGACTCCGTCGAGGGATACGTGCTGCCTCGGTTCTCGGTGAGCGTGGCGCAGGACGGGGAACCGTCGCAGGCGTGCCCCAACGCCGTGGTGGCGCCCTACGAGATCGTCATCCGGGACGGCGTACCGCATGCGCGCCTGGTGATCGAAGCCGACTGCACGGCGCAGGTAGAGGCGATGCCCGTGCCGTATCGGATCACGACCGAGCTGTTTCCCGGAACGGCTCCCGGGGGCATGACGACGACGATCGTCGACTACGACGTGCGTTCGGGGGCGGGTGTGGCCAGCCTCGACACCGACACGAACCCCTCGATGGTCACCACGACCGACTGGGGCTCTCGGATGGGTGAGTTCCTCGTGCTGGGGGCGGAGCATCTGCTGCTCGGCCCCGACCACCTGCTGTTCCTGCTGGCGCTGATCATCGGATCTCGACGGCTCCGGGATATCGTGCTGGCGGCGACGGCGTTCACGGTCGCGCACTCGGCGACCTTCATCCTCGCCGCCCTCGGGGTGGTGAGCATCCCCGCCTGGATCGTCGAGCCGGCCATCGCCCTGTCGATCGCCGTCGTCGCGCTCTGGGAGATGCGGCGGTTCCGGCGTGCCGGACAGGCGGATGCGATAGGGGTGGGCGGGACGCTTCGGCCCTTGTCCGGGAAGGCCCAGGGTCCTCTCGACGAGCAGCCGCTCGTCGGAGGCGGCGGGAGCGCTGTCGCCGTGCGGGAGCAGATCCTCGCGGCGCCGGCATCCGCACCGGCGGTCGACGGCTTCACCCGAGGGGATCTGCTGCGCATCGGCGTGGTCTTCGCCTTCGGGCTGATGCACGGCGTGGGCTTCGCCGGAGCGTTGGGAATCGACGAACCGTTCTCGTGGGATCTGCTCGGGGCGCTCCTCGTCTTCAACGTGGGTATCGAGCTGGCGCAGCTCCTGGTGATCGCGGTGGTGTTCCCGCTGTTTGTGCTGCTGCGCCGTCGGCTGCCGTCGGCGGGCTTCTGGATCGCGGCTGTGGTCGCCGCGATCGGGCTGTTCTGGTTCGCCGAGAGGCTGATCGCCGGAGTCTGATCCGCGTGCGCCCGCCTCCGACACGGGGGTGGGCGCACGGTGGTCTCAGCCGCGAGCGGCGAGCCCGGTGAGCAGTTCCAGCACGCACAGCGCCGCGAGCCGCACGGTGCGGGCATCGTCGGCGTCGGCGGTCGCATCGACCTCCGCGAGGTCGGCACTCACGACGCGGGCGTCCGCAGCCACGGCACGTGTGAGGGCCCGAAGCTCCCATGCCTGCAGGCCGCCGGGAACGCTCGCGGGGCACCCGGGCGCGACGGAGCGGTCGCACACGTCCACATCGATGTCGAGATGGACGCGCGGATCGGCTCCGGCGCCGGCGACCTCCACCGCCTCCGCGACCACGTCGTCGATGCCGCGGCGGCGCAGTTCGTCGAGTGTGATGACGCGGATGCCCCAGTCGGCGGCGCGCCGGGCGTAGGCGGCCGAGTTCGCGAAGTCGGCGATCCCGATCTGCACGATCCTCGTCGGGTCGATCCGAGACGTGTGCAGCGAGGATGAGCCGGGGACGTCCTCCACCAGACGCCGCACGGGCGTGCCGTTGGAGACGCCGTCGCGCAGGTCGAAGTGCGCGTCGAAGGTGATCAGTCCCGTCGCCTCGGCGCCGAGTGCCACGGGATATGTGAGCGAGTTGTCGCCGCCGAGTGCGATCACGAGTCTCGTGGCCGCGGCGAGATCGCGCACGCGGGAGATGACCCTCGCTTCGCCGGCGGAACCGTCCGGGTCGGCGACGTCACCGGCGTCGGCGATGCGCAGCACGTCATCGAGCTCGACCATGGGAGGCCCCATCACAGTCGTCCCGTAGCGGGGGAGGGCGTCGCGGATGGCGGCCGGAGTCGCGTGGGCTCCGGTCGGTGAGAGCGAGGTGCGCCAGGTGGGTACTCCGAGCAGCACGGCGTCGGCGGCGGTGTCGAAGGCGGGCCAGTTTCCGGCACGCGGCCAGAGCGGGTCGTGACTCAACTGTCGGGAGGAGGGGGACATGGTCAGACTCCGGGGATCAGGGCGTGGGCGATGGAGAAGATGGCGAGACCGGCCAGGGCGCCGACGAACGTGCCGTTCAGGCGGATGTACTGCAGGTCGCGGCCGACCATGAGCTCGATCTTCTCGGTGGTCTCGGCCGGATCCCAGCGCTCGACGGTGTCGGTGATGATCGAGGCGATGTCGTGCCGGTAGCGGTCGACGAGGAAGACCGCGGCGTCGGATACCCACGTGTCGACCCGATTCTGCAGCGCGGTATCGGTCGTGAGGCGCTCGCCGACCTCCTGCAGTGCCTGCACGGCGCGGCGGCGCAGACCGCTCTGCGGATCGGCGAGGGCCGTGAGCAGGCCGTTCTTCGCGGTGTTCCAGGCCTCGGCGGCCAGGGCGCCGACACGGGGGCTGTCGAACAGCGAGGCCTTGGCGTTCTCGAGCTTCGCGCGCGTGGCCGGATCGTTCTGCAGGCTGTCCGCCAGACGCGCCAGGTAGCCGTCGACGGCGAGACGAGCCGGATGGCGCGGGTCGGCCTGCACGGCGTGCACGAACTTGACGGCCTCGTGATAGACGGTGTCGTCGACGAACCGGTGCGCGAGCTTCGGCACCCACCCGGGAAGCCGTCGCGAGACGAGGCCGGTGAACGAATCGGCATTCGCATCGAGCCAGCGGGCGATGCTGTCGGCGGCGAGGTCGACAGCGCCATGATGGGCATCCGCCTCGACGATCTTCTCCAGCCACGCTCCGGCGGGCGGACCCCACTCGGGATCGACGAGGTGCTCGCGGGCGAGATCGGTGATCAGGTCGCGTACGTCGTCGTCGCTCAGCGCATTGAGCACGGCCGTGGCGATCGTCGCCCCCTCGGTGCCCACCCGCTCGGCGTGCGGGGCCTCGCGCAGCCATTCACCGGCGCGGAGCGCGATCCGCGTGCTCGACAGCTTGGTGCGCACCACGTCGGCTGCGAGGAAGTTCGTCTCCACGAACTCCCCGAGGGAGCGGCCGATCTCGTCCTTGCGGTTCGGGATGATCGCGGTGTGGGGGATGGGCAGCCCGAGCGGACGGCGGAAGAGCGCGGTCACCGCGAACCAGTCTGCGAGGGCACCCACCATGCCGCCCTCCGCGGCGGCGCGTACATAGGCGAGCCCGTCGAACCGCTGCTGGAACGCGAAGGCGAACACGAACACGACGGCCATGAACACCAGAGCCCCGAGGGCGACGGCCTTCATGCGTCGGAGCGCGCGAAGGCGCTCCTGGTCGGCGGGCGAGAGCTGCGTCATCGGTGTTCGCGGCATGACGTCATCTTTTCACGGTGCTGCCCCGACGGTCCCGACCGGCGACGGTGCGGTGTCTCGGTGCGCAGACAGCCGCGCACCCGGAGAGACGAGTACCCTCAAGGGGTGATCGAAGACATCAAGAAGCGTGCGCTGCACCGCACCAGCATCCTCGAGGGGCAGATGCGCGGCGTCGCGCGGATGATCGAGAACGAGGACTACTGCATGGACATCATCACGCAGTCCCGTGCGATCCAGCGCTCGTTGGAGTCGCTGAACCGGCTGCTGCTGGAGAACCACCTCCGTACGCACGTGACGCACATGTTCGACGAGGGCGGCGAGGAGCGCGACAAGGCCGTCGTCGAGCTGCTCAAGGCCTTCGACTTCGACCGCAAGTAGAGCGCTCCGGGGTCGGGCACGACACAGCGCCCCGACCGACTCGTCGAGGCGCTGTGCGCGGACTCACCGGCCGCTGTCGTCGAACACCTCACCCTCCATGGCGTCATAGCCCTCGGTCTGCGGATCGCCGTGCGAGCCGCCCGAGATCGCGTACTCCTCCTCCGGGGAGAGCACCAGGCGGTGGCGGAAGAACAGCCCGAATCCGAGCAGGATCACGACGTACACGATCGCGATGGCGATGATCGCCGGGCCGAACGTCGGGTTCAGCAGGAATCCGACGAAGATGAGTGCGGCGATCACCAGCGCGACGGCCGCACCGGGGATGCCCCACGGGCTGCGGTACGGGCGGTCGACGTTCGGATACTTCTTCCGCAGGATCATGAACGACACCAGCTGCAGGCCGTAGGCGAGCACAGCACCCCAGACCGCGATGTTCAGCACGATCGCACCGGCGACCGAACCCGCGCCCTCGGCGTCGACGGCCGCGAGCACATCGAGCACGATGAGGGCGACGAAGCCGATCGCCGCACCCACGACGAGAGCCACCCAGGGGGTCTGTCGCTTGCCGGTGAGGGACAGGAACCGCGGGTAGTAGCCCGCACGGGACAGCGAGTACATGTTGCGGCCGTAGGCGAACATGATGCCCTGCAGGGACGCGAGCAGTCCGATCAGGGCGAAGAGGGCGAGCACCGCGGCGAGCTGGTCGCCGACGATCGCGCGGAAGCCGTCGAGCAGGGGCTCGCCGGCGGTGCCCGTGGCCTCGGCCCCGATCACGCCCGTGTTCAGGAACAGCACGAGCAGACCCGTGACGATGAGGGTGCCGCGAGCCCAGAATCCGGCCTTGGGGATGTCGCGGGTGGGATTGTGCGATTCCTCCGCGGCCAGGGGCAGCTCTTCGATGCCGAGGAAGAACCACATCGCGAACGGGAGGGCGAACAGGATCGGCAGCACCCCGTGTGGCAGGAACTCGGTCTGGCCCGGATCGGGCGCGATGTTCCAGAGAGCGTCCCAGCTGAAAGCGCCGGAGAAGATCGCCATCAGGGAGAAGACCAGGATGATGCCGATCGAGATGATCGACACGACGATCGCGAAGCGGAAGGAGATCGCCGCGCCCGCGGAGTTCAGCGCGATGAAGACGACGTAGAGGATCAGGTACCAGAGCCACCCCGGCAGTTCCAGCCCCAGCAGCTCGCTCGTGATGCCGTTCGCATACGACGCCGAGAAGTAGACGATCACCGCCGTGGTCGCCACGTATTCGATGGTCTCGGCGGCGCCGGTCACCAGGCCGCCCCACGGGCCCATCGCGGAACGGGCGAACGAGTAGGCGCCGCCGGTGTGCGGCATCATCGCGGCCATCTCGCCGATCGCGAAGATCATGCCGTAGTACATGAGGACGAGGATCACGAAGGCGATCAGCATCCCGCCGAAGCCCGCGAAGTCGATACCGAAGTTCCATCCGGAGAAGTCGCCGGAGATGACGGCTGCGACCGCGAGCCCCCACAGTCCCCAGACGCCGGCGGATCTCTTCAGCGTCCGTTTCTCGAAGTACTCGCTTCCGGCACGTGTATAGGTCGCCCCAGCGACCTTGCGGGACTCACTGCTCTGCTCAGACATCCGCTCTCCGTTCGCATGCACACAGGCGCCGGGTGCACCTTGCGGATGATTGTGGCAGTCAATGGTGGTTTCGTCTACCTTTAGACGCCGAGGTGATCTACTCTGAGGGCGAAGCCGGTCGGCCGATCGCTTCACCACGACGACGGGAGCGAGAAGATGTCGGGAAACCTGAGCATCGAGCAGCTGGATGCCGGCATCGCCGCCGGCGAGATCGACACGGTGATCGTCGCCTTCGCCGATGCGCAGGGACGGCTGGTCGGCAAACGGGTCTCCGCGAGGCTGTTCCAGGAGGACATCCTGCATCACGGCGCCGAAGCCTGCGACTACCTCCTGTCGGTCGATGTCGACATGAACACGGTCGACGGCTACGCGATGTCGGGATGGGATCGCGGGTACGGCGACATGGTGCTGCGGCCCGACGTCGCGACCCTCCGCCGCATCCCGTGGCTCGATGGAACCGCGCTCGTGATCGCCGACCTGGTGTGGGGGAACGGTGAACCGGTGGGGCCCTCGCCGCGAGCCATCCTCGATCGCCAGCGCGACCGTCTCGCCGAGCGGGGCTGGACCGCGTTCTCGGGCACCGAGCTCGAGTTCATCGTCTTCGACGACACCTATCGCGAAGCCTGGGCCCGCAAGTACGAGGGGCTCACACCGTCGACCGATTACAACGTCGACTACAACCTGCTCGCCTCCACGCGCCTCGAACCCCTGCTGCGCGACATCCGCAACAGCATGGACGGCGCGGGTCTGTACTGCGAGGGCGTGAAGGGGGAGTGCAACCTGGGGCAGCAGGAGATCGCGTTCCGCTACGCCGAGGTGCGCGAGACCGCCGACCAGCATGCGCTCTACAAGAACGGCGCGAAGGAGATCGCGGAGCAGCACGGACAGGCGCTCACCTTCATGGCCAAGTTCAACGAGCGCGAGGGCAACAGCTGCCACATCCATCTCTCCCTGCGTGCCGCCGACGGCACCCCGGTGATGGCGGGGGGCGGCGAGCATGGGTTCAGCCCGATCATGGAGCACTGGATCGCCGGCATCCTCGCGACCCTGCGCGAGTTCACCCTGCTCTACGCGCCCAACATCAACTCGTACAAGCGGTTCGCGAAGGGCAGCTTCGCCCCGACCGGCGTCGCCTGGGGCATCGACAATCGCACCTGCGCGCTGCGCGTGATCGGTTCCGGCTCCGGCCTCCGGGTCGAGAACCGGGTGCCGGGCGGCGACGTGAACCCCTACCTCGGCATCTCGGCGATCATCGCCGGGGGCCTGTACGGCATCGAGAACGAGCTGCCCCTGCCCGAGCGCTTCACAGGCAACGCCTACGAATCCGGCGTCGAGCACCTGCCCACCACCCTCCGGGAGGCGGCGCAGCTGTTCAGCGAATCATCCATCGCCCGCGCGGCGTTCGGCGACGACGTCGTGGACCACTACCTGAACCAGGCGCGCATCGAGGTCGAGGCCTACGACGCCGCCGTCACCGACTGGGAGCGCATCCGTGGTTTCGAGCGGCTCTGACCTGGCCCCGCTGATCGGTGTCACGACCTATCTCGAGCGGGCGCAGCAGGGGGTGTGGGATGTGCGGGCGGCGTTCCTGCCCGAGCAGTATCTGACCGGGGTGACGGATGCCGGCGGCATTGCGCTGCTGCTGCCGCCGCAGGACCCGGCGTCGGCGGAGGCCGCCATCGCCGGCATGGACGGCCTGATCCTCTCCGGAGGTGCGGATGTCGCCCCCGAGCTCTACGGCGAGGAGCGGCATCCGCTCACCGATCCCGCACGCGTGGACCGCGACGCGTGGGAGCTGGCGCTGTTCCGTGCGGCCGAGCGACGACGCATCCCGGTGCTCGCGATCTGCCGAGGGCTGCAGCTCGTCAACGTGGCACGGGGAGGCACACTCCAGCAGCATCTACCCGAATCGCTCGGCACCGAGCGGTACCGCCTCGGCGGCGGCATCTTCGCCGAGAACGACATCGAGGTCTCGGACAACACCGCGCTCGCCGAGGTGCTCGGTGCGGGCGACGTGCGCGTGCACAGCTACCACCACCAGGGCATCGATCGCCTCGGGGAAGGGCTGGTCGCGGCTGCGCACTCCGACGACGGACTCGTGCAGGCGTTCGTCGACACCTCGGCCGGCCACATCGTCGGCATCCAATGGCATCCGGAGGAGAACGCCGACGACCGGCGCCTCTTCGCCGATCTCGTCTCACAGGCTCGTGCGCTCGCCGCGCGGCGGAAGGAGGGCGCCCGATGAGCGCGTTCACAGTCATCAACCCGTCGACCGGGAAAGCGATCCGCGACGTCGCCCGTGCCGATGCCGCCGAGACCGATGCCGCGATCGCCCGCGCCGTCGCTGCTCAGCGCCGATGGGCGGCGCTCGCCCCGGTCGCGCGAGCCGATGTCCTCCGGTCGTTCGCCCGTGCGGTCGAGGGCGCGGTCGAGGAGCTGGCACAGCTGGAGGTGCTCAACTCGGGGCATCCGATCGGCTCGGCCCGGTGGGAAGCCGGCCACGTGGCCCAGGTGCTCAACTACTACTCCGCCGACCCGGAGCGGCTGTCCGGGCGTCAGATCCCGGTGGCCGGCGGTCTCGACGTCACCTTCCACGACCCCTACGGCGTGATCGGCGTCATCGTGCCGTGGAACTTCCCCATGACGATCGCGTCCTGGGCGTTCGCGCCGGCGCTCGCCGCGGGCAATGCCGTGGTGCTGAAGCCGGCCGAGCTCACACCGCTCACCGCGATCCGCCTGGGCGAGCTCGCGCTCGAGGCGGGGCTCCCCGAGGGGCTGTTCCAGGTCGTCACGGGCTCGGGCTCGGTCGTCGGTCAGCGCCTGGTCGAGCATCCGGATGTGCGCAAGGTGGTCTTCACGGGCTCGACCGAGGTCGGGATCGAGGTCGCCGCCGGATGCGCCAGGGCGCTCAAGCCCGTGACGCTCGAGCTCGGCGGCAAGAGCGCGAACATCGTCTTCGCCGATGCCGACCTCGAACGCGCGGCGGCGGGAGTCCCGGGCTCGGTGTTCGACAACGCCGGCCAGGACTGCTGCGCACGCAGTCGGCTCCTGGTGCAGCGCTCGGTGTACGACCGCTTCCTCGAGCTGCTCGAACCGGCCGTGACCGCGTGGCGCGTGGGCGACCCCGCGCGTGAGGACACCGACATGGGGCCGCTCATCTCGGCGGGGCACCGCGACACCGTCGCCTCGTTCCTCGACGGCGCCGACATCGCGTTCCGCGGGAGCGCGCCCGAGGGAGACGGCTTCTGGTTCGCGCCGGCCGTCGTGCTCGCGGCTCCCGCCGACCGCATCGCCCAGCAGGAGGTGTTCGGTCCCGTCCTCGCGGTGATGCCCTTCGAAGACGAGGCCGACGCGATCCGCCTGGCGAACGACACGGCCTATGGTCTCGCCGGCTCGGTGTGGACCGAGAGCCTCGGGCGCGGGGTGCGTGTCGCGCGTGGTGTGCGCAGCGGCGTGCTGTCGGTGAACTCTCACTCCTCGGTGCGGTACTCCACGCCCTTCGGCGGCATGAAGGCGTCGGGGCTGGGGCGCGAGCTCGGGCCGGACGCCGCGGAGCACTTCACCGAGACCAAGAACGTCTTCTTCGCGACCGATGAATCCTGATCGTCGCGCAACCCACCCCATCCGGAACGGAGAACCCACATGAGCATCGATCTGACCCAGCGACTGAAGGACCGCGTCGCCATCATCACCGGTGGCGCGAGCGGAATCGGGTTCGCCACCGCGCAGCGCTTCGCAGCGGAGGGTGCGTTCGTCGTGATCGCCGACGTCGATCCGGCCACGGGCGAGACGGCGGCTGCCGAGGTGGGTGGGGTGTTCCGCCGGGTCGACGTCGCCGACGAAGACCTGGTAAATGCGCTGTTCGACGGCGTCGCCGAGGAGTTCGGACGTATCGACATCGCCTTCAACAACGCGGGCATCTCACCGGCGGACGACGATTCGATCGAGACGACCGAGCTCCCGGCGTGGGATCGGGTGCAGGACGTGAACCTCAAGAGCGTGTACCTGTGCAGCCGCGCCGCGCTGCGTCACATGGTGCCGGCGGGACGCGGGTCGATCATCAACACCGCCTCCTTCGTCGCGCTGCTCGGTTCCGCGACCTCGCAGATCAGCTACACCGCGTCGAAGGGCGGCGTGCTGGCGATGTCCCGCGAGCTGGGGGTGCAGTTCGCGCGCCAGGGAGTGCGGGTGAACGCGCTGTGCCCCGGACCGGTGAACACCCCGCTGCTGCAGGAGCTGTTCGCGAAGGATCCGGAGCGGGCGCAGCGGCGCCTCGTGCATGTGCCGATGGGACGCTTCGCCGAGCCGACGGAACTCGCAGCGGCGGTCGCCTTCCTCGCCTCGGACGACTCGTCGTTCATCACGGCGAGCGCCTTCGTCGTCGACGGCGGGATCACGAACGCCTACGTCACCCCGCTGTGAGCGACCCTCACCTCGCTGTGACAGGGTGAAGGCATGAGCGAGCACCCCCACGACGGCGACCTCGTCGAGGTGCGCAGAGCGGTCTACCGGCCGTTGCGGCGCGGCAACGCCCTGGAGGACACGGTCGCCCGGCTCGTGCAGACGATCCGTCTCGGCGTCGTCGCTCCGGGGGAATCCCTGCCGCCCGAGCGCGAGCTCGCGGCATCGTTCGGGGTCAGTCGCGACACCGTGCGCGAGGCGATCCGCGAACTCGCGGACACCGGCTACCTGCTCCCGCGGCGCGGCCGGTACGGAGGGACGTTCGTCGCCGATCCGCTGCCGCACCCGACCGTGTCGGGCACCGTGACCGCGGAGGAGATCGACGATGTGCTCGGGCTGCGCCTGGTGCTCGAGACCGGTGCCGTGCGTGCCGCGGCGAGCCGATCGCTCGACGCCGCGACGCGCGCCGACCTCTGGGCGCGGCACGAGGCGGCTCTGCCGGCCGGGCCGGATGAATACCGGCGCCTGGACACTTTGCTGCACCTGGCGATCGCCGAGGCCGCGGGCATCCCCTCGCTCGTCGCGCTGGTCGCCGAGAACAGGGCGGATGTGAACGCCTGGCTCGACACGTTCCCGCTGATGCCGCGCAATATCCAGCACTCGGGCGCGCAGCACGAGGGCATCGTCTCGGCGATCCTCGCCGGACGCCCGGATGCGGCCGAGGCCGCGATGCGCGATCACCTCGCCGGATCCGAGGCGTTGCTGCGCGGGTTCCTCATCTGATCAGCGCTAATCGGTCGCGACTTCGACGATTCGCAACGGATATCGTTGCGAATTGATCAAGAGACTTCCGATTTCGCTATACCTGGCGACTTTCCTGTGCCAGACTCGCGGCAAGCGAATCTCAATGGGGAGGCTCCATGCCCGACACCACCCGAACGTCGACGGCGACACTCGACGCACCCACCGTCACCGGTGCGGTCCGCATCGATGGCGTGACCAAGCGGTACGGCACGGCCATCGCGGTCGACGACCTGAGTCTCGACGTGCAACCGG
The DNA here is from genome assembly GCF_000455825.1 of Microbacterium maritypicum MF109. Classification (GTDB taxonomy): domain Bacteria; phylum Actinomycetota; class Actinomycetes; order Actinomycetales; family Microbacteriaceae; genus Microbacterium; species Microbacterium maritypicum_A. The sequence goes on along the minus strand of NZ_ATAO01000188.1, from coordinate 117,899 downwards.
GCGAGTTCCTCTCGCTCCTCGGTCCGTCGGGCTGTGGGAAGACGACCACGCTGCGTATGATCGCGGGCTTCGAGTATCCGGATGCCGGGGACATCCTCATCTCCGGCCGCAGTGTCCTGAACCTGCCGCCCTATCGGCGCGAGGTCAACACCGTCTTCCAGGCCTACGCCCTGTTCCCGCACCTCACGGTCGCCGAGAACGTCGCCTACGGTCTGCAGCAACGGCGCGTTCCCAAAGCCGAGCAGCGGGAGCGGGTGAGTGAAGCGCTCGACATGGTGCAGCTGCGGGCGTTCGCCGATCGCAAGCCGACGCAGCTCTCCGGCGGCCAGCAGCAGCGGATCGCGCTGTCGCGGGCGCTCATCAACCGGCCGAGCGTGCTCCTGCTGGATGAGCCGCTCGCGGCGCTGGACCGTCAGCTGCGCGAGGAGATGCAGCTCGAGCTCAAGCTTCTGCAGGCCCGCCTCGGTACGACTTTCGTGTTCGTCACGCACGATCAGGCCGAGGCGCTGTCGATGAGCGATCGGATCGCGGTGATGCGCGCGGGACGGATCGAGCAGCTCGATGCGCCCGCGGCCATCTATGCGGAGCCCGCGTCGGCCTACGTCGCCTCGTTCATCGGGCAGCAGAACTTCGTGCATGGCACGGTGCGTGCCGACGGTGAGGCCGTCGACACGGCGATCGGCGTGATCGCCGGTCGCTGGGGTGGCGAGCGGGTCGCCGCCGGTCAGCCGGCGGTCGCTGCGATCCGGCCCGAGTACGTCCGCCTGGAACAGGGCGAGGGTGCAGGGGTCCGCGGTCGTGTGCTCGGGGTCTCGCATCTCGGCGAGACACTGCAGGTCGCGGTGCGCATCGGCGAGGATGCCACGTTCCTCTCGCGCATGCCGGCGCCCACCGCGCCGGAGGTCGGAGTCGACGACGAGGTCCGTTGCGTCTGGAATCCCGCGGATGCACGGCTGTTCGCCGCGGACGGCATCCCCACGACGGCGACGCACGTGATCACCCTGCCCAAGGACGGCGGCCGGTGACCGGTACGCCTCCGGTGCGGGTGCTCGCGCACCGGAGCGCCGCGCGGGTGATCCGCACCGAGCTGACCAGGCGCGGCTTTCTCGCCACCGCCATCATGGCGGGCGGCGCGGTCGTGCTCAGCGCGTGCGCACCGGGCCAGAACGCCGCGGCCGTGCACGCCAAGGGGGGACCGCTCGAGGACAAGCTCTCGATCTACAGCTGGGGCGACTACGACGCGCCGGAAGTGCTCGAGCAGTTCACAGCCGAGAGCGGCCCGCGCATCGTGCTCGACGCCTTCAACTCGAACGAAGAGCTGATCGCCAAGCTCGTCGCGGCGCGGGGCACCTCGGGCTACGACATCGTGGTGCCGACCGGCGTCTTCGTCGGACCGATGGCCGAGAACGGCCTCCTGCAGAAGTTCAACCTCGACCTGTTGCCGAACATGAAGCACGTGGCGCCGGAGTTCCGCGGGCGCTCGTGGGATCCGGGCAACGAGTACTCCGTGTGTAAGGCATGGGGGACGACCGGTTTCGTGTACGACAAGAGGGTGATCTCCCGAGAGCTCACGACCTGGAACGACTTCATCGACGCCGCACAGAACGAGGCCTCCGGTTCGACCTCGGTGCTCGACGATCCGGCGCCGCTGCTCGGCATCTACTTCTGGGCGAACGGTATCGACTGGACCACCACGGACCCGGACGACCTCGACGCCGTCGAGAAGTTCCTGGTGAAGGACCTCGCGCCGCACATCTCGGCGTTCGACTCGTACCCGGGAGGTTCGTCGATCCCGCAGGCCTCGCACGCGCTGCTGCAGTCCTACAACGGCGACGCGAGGCTCGGCATCTTCGAGTCCGACGACCCCGATCGGTGGCAGTGGGTGCTGGGGAGCCCCGCGACCGAGCTGTGGATGGACAACTGGGCGATCGCCGCCGGTGCCCCGCACCCCGAGGCGGCGCACGCGTTCATCGACTTCGTGCTGCAGCCCGACGTGCAGCTCGCACAGGTCGACTACATCGGCTACGACACCGGCATCTCGGGGATCCGGGAGGAGGCGGAGGCCGCGGGGCTGGAACGGCTCGACATGGTGTTCTTCGACGAGGAGCAGGTGGCCACGATGCACGAGGGCAAGCTGACGGACGCACAGGACCGCGTCGTCTCGATCTGGAACTCGATGAAGGCGGCTGCTGGTGCCTAAGCTCAAGTTCGGTCTCGCCATCCCGGCCTGGGTGTGGTTGCTCGTCTTCTTCGTCGCCCCGATCTTCATGGTGATCGTGTTCAGCTTCGGATACAAGCCGAGCATCTTCGCCACGCATGCGCTCGACCACCTCTCGTTCGACCGCTACCTCGAGGCGCTCTCGCCGACCTTCTTCAGCACGTTCCTGAACACGCTGTGGATCGGCATCCTGGGCACGGCCCTGTGCCTCGTGATCGGCGGGCCGGTCGCGTACTGGATCGCGGTGAAGGCACCGCCCTCGAAGCGGGGGTTGCTTCTCGCGCTGGTGATGGTGCCGTTCTGGACCAACTTCCTGGTGCGTACCATCGGCTGGCAGGTGATCCTCGCGCCCGAGGGCTGGCTCTCGCAGCTGCTGCAGGGGATCGGGGTCATCCCCGGTCCGCTCGACCTGCTGTACTCGCGCGGCGCCGTGCTCCTCGGCGTCGTCTACAACTACCTGCCGCTGATGATCCTGCCGCTGTTCGTCGCCTTCGACCGGGTGTCGGGACCGCTGCGCGAGGCGAGCAAGGACCTGGGCGCGAACAGCATCACGACCTTCCTGCGGGTGACGGTGCCGCTGGCCCGACCCGGCATCATCGCCGGCGTGCTCCTGGTGTACATCCCGCTGATGGGCGACTACATCACCGCCACCGTGCTGGGCGGAGCGAAGGGCAACATGATCGGGCAGGTGGTGGCGAGCCAGTTCCAGACCGCGCAGAACTGGGCATTGGGCTCGGCGATGGCCGTGCTGCTGATCATCGTCATCATGCTCTCGATCGCGGTCGCGGCCGGACTCCTCTGGCTCCTGACCCTGCCGCTCAGACAACGCAACCGACTCGTCCTGGGGGAGGGATCATGACCGATACGAAGACCGCCATGACGGCACCGCGCGTGCGCCGCGGCGCAGGACGCTTCGTGCTGCCGATCTGGGCGGCGCTGGTGTTCCTGTTCCTGTTCCTGCCGATTCTCGTGATCATCGCGTACTCGTTCAACGTCGGGCGCCTGCTGGTGTCCTGGGACCACTTCGGCTTCGACTCGTTCCTCGCGATCGTGAACAAGCCCGCGATCCGCGATGCCGTGCTCGTGTCGGTGCGCACCGGTCTGCTCGCGGCTCTGCTCGCCACCGCGCTGGGCACGCTGGCGGGCATCGCGATGGCACGCAATCCCGGCAGGTGGGTGTGGTGGTTCCTCGGGCTTCTGCTGCTCGTGTCGGTCACGCCCGAGATCGTCGACGCGGTCGCGCTGCTGCCGTGGCTGGTGTTCCTCGGGCAGGATGCCGGGATAGGCATCTTCAACGACGGCACGATGAGACTCGTGGTGGGGCAGTCGCTGTTCTCGATCGCCATCGTGTCGTACATCGTGCGGGCGCGGCTGGTCGGGCTCGACGCCCGCCTGGAGGAGGCATCGGCCGACCTCTACGCGCCGCCCGTGCGCACGTTCCTCAAGATCACGCTGCCGCTCGCGATGCCGGCCGTGCTCGCCGGGTTCCTGCTCTCGTTCACGCTGAGCCTCGACAACACGGTCGTGTCGGCGTTCGTGCAGGTGTCGGGAACGACGCCGTGGCCCGTCTACGTGCTCAGCGCGCTGCGCAGCGGCTTGCGTCCGGAGATCGCCGCGGTGTCGACGATCATGCTCGTACTCACGCTGTTGGCGCTCGCGCTGGTGGCCGTGGTTCTGAAGAGGGCGGGGGACTCGGCGACCGAGATCGCCCGCACGATGGCAGGGGGTTGAGCGTGGGATACGCAGATCTGGTCTTCACGGGTGGCGTGCGCGGAGGGCGGGTGTTCCTTGCCGATGCCGCGCGCACCACGGCGCACGCGGTCGCCGTGACGGACGGGTTCATCAGCGCGGTGGGGCACGACGTCGCGGCGCTGATCGGGCCGGAGACCGAGGTGATCGACCTCGCCGGCGGACTGCTGGTGCCCGGATTCCAGGACGCGCACGTGCACCCGGTGTGGGGCGGGTTGGACATGCTCCGCTGCGATCTGTCCGCTCTGGCCACCCGCGAGGAGTACCTCGACCGGATCGCCCGGTATGCGGCCGCGCACCCGGACGACGAGTGGATCCTCGGGGGCGGATGGCAGATGTCGGCGTTCCCCGGAGGCACACCGACGGCAGAAGACCTCGACTCCGTCGTGCCCGATCGCCCGGCGTTCCTGCCGAACCGTGACGGACACGGTGCCTGGGTCAACTCCCGTGCGCTCGCGCTCGCCGGCATCACCCGCGAGACGGCCGACCCCGCGGACGGGCGGATCGAGCGCGATGAGACCGGTGCCCCCAGCGGCACGCTGCACGAGGGCGCGATGGGCCTGGTCAACCGGCTCCTGCCGACCGAGGCGCCCGAGCGACTCGTGGAGGCGCTCCTGCAGGGGCAGCGCCACCTGCACTCCTACGGGGTGACGGCCTGGCAGGACGCGATCGTCGGCACCGAGTACGGCGATGCGGGCGATCCGCTCCCGGCCTATCGGACCGCCGCCGCATCCGGGGCGCTCACCGGTCGCGTCGTCGGCTCCCTGTGGTGGGATCGATCACGGGGCCTGGAGCAGATCGATGACATCGTGCGCCGTCGGGACGAGAGCACGGTCGGGCGCTTCCGGGCGCGCAGCGTGAAGATCATGCAGGACGGCGTCGCCGAGAACTTCACGGCCGCGATGCTGGAACCGTACTGCGACGGCCACGGGCACCCGCGCGAGGATTCGGGGATCTCCTTCGTCGATCCGGAGCTGCTCAAAGAGGCCGCGACCCGACTCGATGCCCTGGGCTTCACGCTGCACTTCCACGCGATCGGCGACCGCGCCGTGCGGGAGTGCCTCGATGCGGTCGAGGCCGCCCTCGTGCGCAATGGGCCACGCGGCAACAGGCATCACATCTCCCACATCCAGGTCGTGCACCCCGACGACATCCCGCGGTTCCGGGCGCTCGACGTCACCGCCAACATGCAGATGCTGTGGGCGACGCTCGAGCCGCAGATGGTCGACCTCACCATCCCGTTCCTCGGAGCGCAGCGCAGCGCGTGGCAGTACCCGTTCGGCGACCTGTTGCGTTCCGGTGCCGCGCTCGCGGCGGGCAGCGACTGGTCGGTCAGCACGCCGAACCCGATGGCGGCGATCCACGTGGCCGTCAACCGCCGTTCCGCGCCGACCGAGTGGGAGGGCGACTACGAACCGTTCCTCCCGGAGCAGGCGATCGACCTCGCCACGGCCCTCGTCGCCTACACGGCGGGATCGGCGCGGGTGAACCACCTCGACGACACCGGGACGATCGCGGTGGGGATGCGGGCCGACCTCGCCCTGCTCGACCGGGATCCGTTCGAGCATCCGGCGGAGGAGATCGGTCTGACCGAGGTGCGCGGCACCTGGGTCGGGGGAGAGCGGGTGTTCGACTCCGTGGGCGACTGAGTGACACCACACCGACAATTACGCCGAGGGAAATCGGGGGGAGTAGCTCAGGGCCCCTCGGTCGCTAACCGCCCCCAGACCTGGTGCGTTGCGATCTCCTCGGCGGCCGCCGGACGCACAACGATCTGCGTGCGAAAGGTGGGGCCGGCGTAGACCTCGGGAAGCCACCAGTCGAACACATCGACGTGAGAGTGGAGTTTGCCGCCTAATCGTATATCGGTCGCTCTTCGCGATGTGGTGCGGGTTTCGCTGGTCCGTCCCCCGAATGGTGGACAGACAGGTTCTGCTGGAGTGCGGGATGCTTGTGCGCGCGGCGGGTCGAGTGATCGGAGAAACACAGTGAGATATCGAACAAAGGTTTCGGCTGGGGCGGTGGTGGCCTCCCTGGCTCTGATCTGTACGTGGGTGGGTCCGGCATATGCGTCCGAGGATGTTGACACGGTTTCGGTGGCAGACGTTGAGCGGGCTCTTGCCGGAGTGAGGGCAGGTTTGGTTGAGGATGCGGCGGCGTCTTCGCGTACAGATGATGCGGTGGCGGTGCTCGATGTCGGAGGAAGCACGGTTACCGTGCCGCGGGATGCGTCCGAGGGAGTGAAGCTCGCCGTCGGGGATGCTGTGGTGGGCATCAGCCTTCCTGCTTCGGAAGGGGGTGAAGCGGGCGTCTCATTGGAATCGGGGGCTGTCGCATACCCCTCGGATAACGGTGTGGCTAACACGGTCGTGCCATTTTCAGATGGTGTGCAGATGCTCACCACGATCGCTTCATCGAAAGCTCCCGAGCGCTTCGCCTACGGAATCGACGTTCCTGTCGGCGGTTCGGTGATGTTGGTCGAGGACGGATCAGCGGTGGTTGCGGATCGAGATGGCATCACGGTGATCACAACGAATGTGCCATGGGCGGTCGATGCGAACGGCGCTGCAGTTCCGACTCGATACGAAGTTGATGGCACTCAGCTCGTGCAGGTCGTTGAACACACTGCCCGCGATGTGGCCTATCCGGTCGTCGCCGATCCGACCTATTGGTGGGGAGGGAAAACGTGGATCCCCGCGAACAAGGTCTCGATCAGTCAAACTGCGTCCATCCTGTACGCACTGATTCCAGGATTTGTTGGCCCGGTAGCTCTCTACAACGTGGGGCTGGGGCTATGCAACCAGGCCGGTAAGGGCATCTGGGTGTACTGGACCTGGGCGGGTCACATCTGGTGTACAGGACCGTAAGGAGATAAGGAGCTTCAACCATGGTCTCTCTCAATGAACTTGGCCCTATGGCGAAACGGAAGCGCAGTCTTCTCATCATCAGCTGGGTGGCGCCTGTCCTCGCGCTGGTCGCAGCCATCGTTTTCTGGAATGACCCTCCAATGCTGAGCGCGATCGCTGCAGCGATCTTGCTGCTCATGATGACGGCGCTCTATCTTGTAGAAAGAAGATTCTCCAGAGCCCTTATCGCGGCTCTGAGGCGTCAACAAACATGAAGTGACGAACGAGAAGGGGTGAGAGCGGCTGCGCTCACCCCTCCGCTGTTCCGGACTAGCGGCTAGTGCCCTCGTTGAGGTTCGCGTGGGTCGTAGCGAGGGCTGTAGTCGGGCTCGTAGTACGAGGGTCGAAGGTCGTCATCTGAAAACCCGTGTTCTCGCGTCAGCCTGCGGCGGCCTCGTCGGCCACGGAGAGCGCTTCGTCGAGCACGGTGAGTCCGCGCACCAGGTCTTCTTCGCTGATCACCAGCGGCGGGGCCACGTGCATGCGGTTGAAATGCGTGAACGGCCAGACGCCGGCCTTCTTGGCGGCAGCGGCGAAGGCGCCCATCGGAGCGGCATCCGCGCCGGAGGCGTTGAACGGCACGAGGGGCTCGCGCGTCTCCTGGTCACGGACCAGCTCGACCGCCCAGAACAGTCCGAGGCCGCGCACATCGCCGACGCTCGGGTGCTTCTCGGCCCAGGAGCGCACGGTCGGACCGACCACGCGTTCGCCGAGGTCGCGCACGCGCTCGAGGATGCCGTCGCGACGGAACACCTCGAACGTCGCGACACCCGCCGCACAGGCCAGCGGGTGCCCCGAGTAGGTCAGCCCGCCGGCGAAGGGCATCGTGTCGAAGGCGCTCGCGATGCGGTCGGAGATCACCACGCCGCCGAGGGGCACGTAGCCCGAGTTCACGCCCTTCGCGAAGGTGATCAGGTCGGGGCTGGCGTCGAACGCGTCGATGCCGAACCATTCGCCCAGTCGCCCGAATCCCACCATGACCTCGTCGGCGATGTAGACGATGCCGTAGCGGTCGCACAGCGCGCGCACGCCCTGCAGGTATCCGGGCGGCGGCACGAGCACGCCGTTGGTGCCGACGACCGTCTCGATGATGATCGCCGCGATCGTCTGCGGCCCTTCGAGCTGGATCGTCTGCTCGAGATGCGCGAGTGCTCGTTCGGACTCCTGCTCCGGGGTCTCGGCGTGGAACGGCGAGCGGTACAGGTACGGTCCGAAGAAGCGCACGGCGCCGGAGTCGACGGTGTCGTTCGCCCAACGCCGCGGGTCGCCGGTGAGCGAGATCGCGGTCGATGTGGAGCCGTGGTAGCTGCGGTACATCGACAGCACCTTGCGACGGCCGGTGAACTGGCGGGCCATGCGCACCGCGTACTCGTTGGCCTCGGCGCCGCCGTTGGTGAAGAACACCTTCTCCAGGCCCTCCGGCGCGACCTCGGCGATCAGTCGCGCGAGTTCCCCGCGCACGTCGTTGGCGATCGCGGGCTGGATCGTCGCGAGACGCCCGGCCTGCTCTTGGATCGCCGCGACCAGGTCGGGATGCTGGTGCCCCAGGTTCAGGTTCACGAGTTGGCTCGAGAAGTCGAGGTACGCATTGCCCTGGTAGTCCCAGAACGTCGAGCCCTCGCCCGCGGCGACGGGATGCGGATCGATCAGGCCCTGCGCGCTCCAGGAATGGAACACGTGGCCGCGGTCGTCCGCACGCACCTGCGCTTCGGCCTCGGGCGCGGGGAGCGGGTGCGAGACGCCGTGGCGGTCGGTGAAGTTCGTCATCGTGGTCGCTCCTCGTCAGTGGTTGCTCGGGAAGCCCAGGTCGACCTGGGAGGGCGTGTGGTCGGGCCACCGGGTGGTGACGACCTTGGAGCGTGTGTAGAAGTGCACCGACTCGGGACCGTAGATGTGGGAGTCTCCGAACAGCGAGTCCTTCCATCCGCCGAACGAGTAGGCGCCGATCGGCACCGGGATCGGCACGTTGACGCCGACCATGCCGACCTCGATGTCGAACTCGTACTGCCGGGCGGTGCCGCCGTCGCGCGTGAAGATCGCGGTGCCGTTGCCGTAGGCGTTGGCGTTGACCAGCTCGACCGCCTCGGCGTAGGTCTCGACGCGCACGACCGACAGCACCGGGCCGAAGATCTCGTCGTCGTAGACCTTCATGCCGGGCGCGACCTCGTCGATCAAGCTGACGCCCAGGAAGAAGCCCTCCGAGTCGAACTGCTTCTGCGTGCCGTCGACGACGACCTTCGCGCCCTCGCCCTCGGCGCCCGTCACGTACGAGGCGACCTTGTCGCGGTGCTCGCGGGTGATGAGCGGACCCATCTCGCTCGCGGCATCCGTGCCGGCACCGATCGTGAGGCCGCCGATGCGATCGGCGATCGCGGTGACGAGGTCATCGGCGATGTCGCCGACGGCGACCAGCACCGAGACGGCCATGCAGCGCTCGCCGGCGGAGCCGTAGGCGGCGGAGACCGCTGCGTCGGCAGCCGCGTCGATGTCGGCATCGGGCATGACGACCATGTGGTTCTTCGCGCCGCCGAGCGCCTGCACCCGCTTGCCGGCGGCCGAGGCGCGCTGGTAGATCGAGCGGGCGATGGGGGTCGAGCCGACGAAGCTCACGGCATCGACCCGGGGCGACTCCAGGATCGCGTCGACGGCCTCCTTGTCGCCGTGGACCACGTTGAGCACGCCGTCGGGCAGCCCGGCCTCGGCGAAGAGCTTCGCGAGCCACACGGAAGCCGACGGATCCTTCTCGCTCGGCTTGAGCACGACCGTGTTGCCGCAAGCGATCGCCGAGGCGACCATCCACAACGGCACCATGACCGGGAAGTTGAACGGTGTGATCGCCGCGACGACGCCGACCGGCTGCTTGACCGAGTGCACGTCGACACCGCGTGACACCTGCTCGCTGCGTTCACCCTTGAGCAGATGCACGAGTCCCGCCGCGAACTCGACGTTCTCGATGCCGCGCGACACCTCGCCGGCAGCGTCCGAGAGCACCTTGCCGTGCTCGGAGGTGACGATCGCGGCGAGTTCGGGTGTGCGCTCCTTGAGCAGCTGCCGCAAGCGGAAGAAGACGTCGGCGCGCTTGATCAGGCTCGTCTCGCGCCAGGCGGGGAGCGCGGCCGCCGCCGCGGCGATGGCGGAGTCGACCTCGGCGGTCGAGGCGAATGCGACCTGCTTCGACACCTGGCCGGTGGCGGGGTCGAAGACCTGGCCGGTGCGGGCCGCTTCTGCGGCCTCCACTCCGTTGATGACGTGACGGACGATGTCCACGATGTTCCTCCGAGGCTGAAGAATACGGATTCGAACACTCTGACTGAACGTTCGATACGCTGATGTTCCTCAATGATCACAGAGCGGAAGAGCGTCGAGTGGTGTCAGAACGTCAGGACTTGAGCCCGCATCGGACAGATCGTCCGAGTCGGGCAGGGGGTGTGCTCACGGTGGCCGACGTTCTCGCCGATCCGGTGCTGCAGGCGGGCGCACCGGACGTGGTCGTGGGCGGCGCCGCTCTCGATGCCGACGTGCGCTGGGTGCATGTCTCCGACAGCGCAGGAGTCGCCCGACTGCTCGACGGCGGCGAGCTGCTGCTCAGCACCGGGGCGGGATGGCCGACGGCTCCGGACGAGCTGCGCGACTTCGCGAGAGCCCTGCACCGTGCGGGGATCGCGGGCATCGTCGTGGAGCTCGGGTCCGGCCAATCGCAGATCCCCGATGCCGTGACCGAGGTGTGCCGGGACGTCGGTCTCGCCCTGATCGCCCTGACCAGCGAGATCAAGTTCGTCGCGGTGACGGAGTCGGTGCACAGATCGCTCATCGCCGCTCAGACGGATGCGCTGCACGAACGCCAGCGCCTGCACGAGCTCTTCACTGCGCTGAGCCTGCAGGGCGCTCCGGCCGACGTCGTCGTCGCCGAGACCGCGAGAGCGCTCGGCGCGCCCGTCGTGTTGGAGAACCTCGCGCACGAGGTGATCGCGCTCGAGACCCTGCGGATGCCGGTCGCGCAGGCGCTCGGACAGCTCGACGCGGCCGATCGCATCCCGGTGCAGGCGCGGGGGGTGCGGTGGGGAACCCTGCTCGCCCTTCCGGGCCCCGTGCACCCGGCGGGCCGGCACACGGTGCTCGAACAGGGGGCGACGGCACTGGCCTTCGGCTGCCTGGCGGACGGGGGCGACACCGAGTGGTCGCTGCTCGCGCAGCGGGGCATCATCGACGATCTGCTCGGCGCGCGGTTCGCGAACCCGGCCGACATCGCCGCCCGTCTGGCTTCGGGCGGGTTCGCTCTTTCGGGTCGGCATTGCCACGGCATCGTCGCCCGCGGGGCGGAGTCGGCGGCCGAGCTCGCCTACCGGGCTCGGCAGGCCGGGGCCGCCGTGGTCGCCGCACGCGTGGGAGAGGACGACGTCGCCCTGCTGTCGCTCCCTGAGTCCGCGCTGCTCACCGATGCTCTCGCCGTGCGCATCGCCGGGCCCGCGCGCACGGTCTTCGTCGGCCCTCCCGCCGAAGATGTCCTGGGGCTGCTCGCCTCATTGCGCGCGGCGAGAGACCTCGCGGCGAGCGACCGCTCCGAATCCGGCCCGCGCGTGCGACGCGTCGACGACCGTCCGCTCGAGCGCTTCGTCGCCTCGTTGCGTGACGATCAGCGCCTGCTCGCGCACAGCGAGCGGATGCTCGCCCCGGTCGTGGCGTACGACCGCGACCGGCGCGGAGACCTGCTCGACGTGCTCGCGGCGCTCGTCACCCACCCCGGAAATCGCTCCGCGGCGGCGGCCGCGAGCCACCTCTCGAGATCCGTCTTCTACCAGCGGCTCACCCTGATCGGTGATCTGCTCGACGTCGACCTCGACGACGGGGAGACGCTCGCCGCGCTCCACCTCGCGCTGCTGGCGAAGCGGAGCGCGGTGCCGGTGGCCTGACCCGTATCCGCCCGATCGGTGCGCGCGAGGGTCAGAGCACCGACTGCGCGCGTGTCAGCACGTCGCGCAGGATCTGCTCGATCTCGCGGAATTCCGAAGGCCCGACGGTGAGCGGCGGCGCGAGCTGGATCACGGGGTCGCCGCGGTCGTCGGCGCGGCAATACAGACCGGCCTCGAACAGGGCGGGGGAGAGGAAGCCGCGCAGCAGCCGCTCGGACTCGTCGTCGTCGAAGGTCTCCTTGGTCGACTTGTCCTTCACGAGCTCGATGCCGAAGAAGTAGCCGTCGCCCCGCACGTCGCCCACCAGCGGCAGGTCGAGCAGCTTCTCGAGCTCGGTGCGGAACAGCGGGGAATTCTCGCGCACGTGCGCGTTCAGCCCCTCCTCGTCGAAGATCGCCAGGTTCTCCAGAGCGACAGCGGCCGACACCGGGTGTCCGCCGAACGTGTAGCCGTGCGGGAAGGACAGATCGCCCTTCGAGAAGGGCTCGTAGATACGGTCGCTGACGATGGTCGCGCCGATGGGGGAGTAGCCGCTCGTCATGCCCTTGGCGCACGTGATCATGTCGGGCACGTAGCCCAGGCCCGTGCAGGCGAAGGTGTGACCGAGGCGGCCGAAGGCGCAGATGACCTCGTCCGAGACGAGCAGCACGTCGTGGCGGTCGCAGATCTCGCGGACGCGGGCGAAGTAGCCGGGAGGGGGCGGGAAGCATCCGCCGGAGTTCTGCACCGGCTCGAGGAACACGGCGGCCACGGTGTCAGCGCCTTCGAAGAGGATCATCTCCTCGATGCGGTCGGCCGCCCAGCGTCCGAATGCCTCGAGGTCGTCGGCGGGTCCACCCATCTCGGCCGCGCGGTAGAAGTTGGTGTTGGGCACGCGGAAGCCGCCGGGGGTGACGGGCTCGAACATCGACTTCATCGCCGGGATGCCCGTGATCGCCAGCGCGCCCTGCGGGGTGCCGTGATACGCGACGGCGCGAGAGATCACCTTGTGCTTGGCGGGCTTGCCCTGCAGCTTCCAGTAGTGCTTCGCGAGCTTGAACGCGGTCTCGACCGCCTCGCCGCCCCCGGTGGAGAAGAAGACCTTGTTGAGGTCGCCCGGCGCCTCGTCGGCGAGACGGTCGGCCAGCTCGATCGCTGCCGGGTGCGCATACGACCAGAGGGGGAAGAAGGCCAGCTCGGAGGCCTGCGCCGCCGCGGCCTCGGCCAGCCGACGCCGACCGTGGCCGGCGTTCACGACGAAGAGTCCGGCCAGGCCGTCGAAGTATTCCTTGCCCTTGGCATCCCAGATCCGATGCCCGTCTCCCTTGACGATGATGGGCACACCCGACTCCGCCATCGTCGACTGCCGGGTGAAGTGCATCCAGAGATGGTCCTTCGCCATCGTCTGCAGTGCGGACTCGGAAGGGATGGTGCGTGCGGTGCTCATCTGGTCCCCCAGTTGTAGAGCTGCTTCTGCAGCTTGGCGTAGATGAAGGTTTCGGTGGAGAGGACGCCATCGATCGGGCGGATGACGTCGTTGATCAGCGCGAGCAGGTCGTCGTCGTCCTCGCAGACGACCTCGGCGAGGACGTCGAACGAGCCGACCGTGATGACCACGTAGTCGACGGACTCGATCGCGGCGATGGCCTCGGCGACACGGCGCGCGTCGCCGGACACGCGGACGCCGATCATGGCCTGGCGGTGGAAGCCCAGCTGCATCGGGTCGGTGACGGCGACGATCTGCATCACACCCGACTCGGTGAGCCGCTGCACCCTCTGGCGCACCGCGGCTTCGCTCATCCCGACGGTGCGGCCGATCTCCGAATACGAACGACGGCCGTCCTCTTGGAGCAGCTCGACGATCGTCTTCGAGACCGCATCGAGGGAAGGGTGCTTCTTCGCCGGACTCATGGTGCGATCTTCGCACTCCGCAATGCGCTCGGCAACCGATTTCGCAGAATCTGGCGATTCGTCCAGCGGAATCGGCAGGAAATTCAGCTCTCGAGCGGACCCAGCCAGGCGTTCGCCGCCGTCGAATGCGCGGATTCGGGGTCGGAGGGGTGGAACGCCCCGGCCAGCACGTCACGGTAGAGACGCGAGAGCTCGTTGGCGGAGAAGTACGACCCGCCGCCGGCCACGAGCATCGCCTCGTCGACCACGTGCTTGGCCATCGTGATCGCCCGGTGCTTGACGCCGGAGAGCTGCGGGAACCAGCGCGCGCCGTGATCGACGCCGTCGTCCACATCACGGGCGAGGGAGGCGATCTGCGGCGGCAGGGCGTCGTAGGCGATGGCCATGTCGGCGATGCGCCAGCGGATGTCGGGGTCCTGGCTGTAGGCGAGGCCGGTCTTCTTCGAGTGCCGCTTCTGCGCCGTCGTCACGGCCAGCTCGAGCGCTCTCCGGGCGATGCCGGTGTAGACGGAGGCGAGCAGGATCTCGAACACCGAGAAGATGCCGAACACGATCGGATCGGGGCTGGGCCCGGGGTCGATGCGCCGCACCACGTGCGCGGCATCGGCCACGGCGCCGTTCAGCCGGGTGGTGCGGCTCTGCGTGCCCCGCATGCCGAGGGTGTCCCAGTCGTCGGACGTCGTGACGGCGTGCGTCCGCTCCACGAAGGCGAACACGAGCTTCGGCCCATCGGGGCTGGTGGTGTCGAGGCCGTGCAGCCCCAGCCGCGTCCAGACCGGAGCGAGGGAGGTGAAGATCTTGGTCCCGGTGAACGCGTAGCCGCCGTCGCCGTCGGGCACGGCCGCGGTGTCGCTGCCGAACAGCACCAGGTCGTTGCCGCCCTCGCTGATGCCGAAGGCGAAGACCTCGCCTGCCGCAGCGCCGTCCTGCACGAACTCGAGGCCGGGGACGCCTCTGTCGGAGAAGACCTTCGCCACGCCGGTCCACACGAGATGCATGTTGATGGCCAGCGCCGTCGCCGGCGCGGCACCGGCGAGACGCTGCTGCAGGATCGCGGCCTCGGCGAGTCCGAGCCCCGCCCCTCCGCGCTCCTTCGGCACCAGGATCGACAGGTAGCCGGCCGCGCGCAACTCGTCGAGGTCCTGCTGGGGGAAGGTGTTCTCGCGGTCGTGGATCGGTGCGCGCTCGCGGATGCGCTCGAGAAGGTCGTCGGGCAGGAGCGTCGCAGGGTCGAATGTCATGCCAGAGCCTCCAGAAGCTGACGGACGGATTCCTCCGGGCGGTCGCGGTGCAGGGAGTGTCCTGCACCCTCGACGACGGAGAGGGTGATCAGGGGGTTCGCCGCGAGGACCTCGTCGGCGAGTTCTCCCGTGAAGATGCTGTAGACCGCGGGGTCGGCGCCGATCACATGCGTGGGCACGGTCAGACGCGCAGCCTCTGCCCGTACGTCCCAGGGCTGATTCTGGGTACTGGTCTGCTCCACCGCCCACGCGCTCGCACGCAGCACCGCGTCGACCTTGAGCTCCTGATCCTGCGGATGCCAGTGCGGATGCTCCGCCTGCACCACTTCGAGGCGGGTGTCGGCGAATGCGCGCTCCTGGCTCCGTCGCACGATCGCCGCATCGCGCCCGCCCACATGGATCGCGGGGTCGATCAGCACCAGCCGTCGAGTCCATTCCGGGGTCGATGCCGCCGCGACCGTGCTGGATGCGCCGCCGAGCGAATGGCCGATGACCGCGTCCCACGCGCCGCCGCCGTCCGGGAGGGTGGCGGCGAGATCGGCACCGTACGCGGCCACCGAGTAGTCGAGAGCGCGCGGTGCATCGCCGTGACCCCGCAGGTCGACGGCGGTCGCGTGCCATCCCGCTGCGGCGAGAGCGTCTCCGAGACGCCACATCAGTGCTCCGGAGGAACCGAGACCGTGGACGAGGAGAGCGCGACGGGATGCCGACGGGGAGCCCCACGAGATACGGGGCAGGGTGAGCGGGGCGGGCATGGCACCAGCCTACGACCGGTGGTGTTCAGGCGGCCGGGATCACCCGAGCCGCATCAGGCGAGCGGCACCAGCGGTGGGAGGTCGGCGGCGATCGTCAGCACGCGCTCCGCGGCCGCGTGGCCGGCGGAGAGGCGCGCGGCGAGGTCGGCTCCGTCGAGGGTCGCCGCCAGGAAGCCGGATGCGAACGCATCTCCCGCGCCGACCGGCTCGACGACGTCGACCACGGGAGCGGGCACGAAGATCGGCTCGTCGTCGCCATGGAAGGCAGTGGCGCCGACATCGCCGTCCTTGACGACCAGCAGCGCGCAGTTCGGGAGGAAGGCGCGGATCTCGGCGGGTGTCGCGGTACCCCAGATGCGTTCAGCCTCGTCTCGGCCGACGAAGGAGATGTCCGCGGTGTCGGCCAGGCGGGCGAGCGTCTCTGCGGCATCCTCCCTGCTCCACAGCGGACGCCGGTCGTTCACGTCGAACGACACGAGGGCTCCCGCGGTGCGGGCGTCGGAGAAGAGCTGGTCGACCGTCTCGCGGCACGACGCGGACAGCGCGGGGGTGATCCCGGTGGTGTGCACGATCCGCACCCCGTCGAGACGCCGCGCGGTCAGGAACCCCGGTTCCATGCGGGAGGCAGCGGATCCCCGACGGTAGTAGTAGACGGAGGAGGATTCGGCGCCCGGGTCCTTGAACATCACTCCGGTGGGCGCGGCATCGTCGCGCTCGACCCACAACTCCACACCCCGCCGCTCGAGCTCGAAGGCGACCCTGTCGCCGAGCGGGTCGGCGCCCAGCCGCGACGCCCAGGCGACCCGGTGTCCGGAGGAGGCGACGCCGGCGGCCACGTTGGACTCGGCGCCGGCCAGGCCGATCGACGCCTGCGCGGCGTCGGCGAGCGGGGCATCCGTCGGAGTGATCAGCGCCATGGTCTCGCCGATGCAGACGATCTCGGGGGCAGAGGTCGAAGAAATGGGGGAGCTCATGAGGGGGTGACCGCCAGGGGTTCGGTGTCGGGATGCGGGCTCGCGTCGCGGTGACGCAGATCAGGGAAGGAACGGACGAAGACGACGGCCACGAGCAGTCCCACCGCGGCGAAGATCGTGGCGGCGAGGTAGGCGCCGCGCCAGTCGCCGACATCGACGAGGAAGCCGGCGACCGCGGATCCGGCGGCGGCGCCGATGAGCTGGCCGGTGCCGGCCCAGCCGAAGGCCTCAGCGGTCTCGCTGAACTTCACACTGGCCGAGGTGATCGCGAAGAGCACGGCGAGAGCCGGAGCGATGCCGATGCCGGCGAGGATCAGGGTGCCGCCGAGCCAGAACACGTTGAGCATGACCATCGTCAGGCCGAGGCCGATCGTGACGATCAGCAGACGGCGCGCCATGGCCCACGGCCCGATGGGGATGTGACCGAAGGCCAGACCGCCGGCGAGGCTTCCCGCCGAGAACACGGCGAGCACGAGACCGGCCGCGAGGCTTCCGTGCTCGAACGTCGCGACGACTCCCACCTCCACAGCCGCACAGGCTCCGATCAGGAGGAAGCCGATCACGGTCGCCAGCAGTACGGGCGGCTTGAGCACGACCGTGCCCAGAGCGTTGCGGCTCCGGGGGATGCGGACCCGTCCGACCTCTGGGGAGAGGATGAACCAGGCGCCGCCGCCGACGAGGATGATCGCCACCAGCAGCAGGCCCTCCGGCGTGCCGATCTGGGTCGAGACGAGCGTGATCACGACGGGGGCCAGCACCCAGATGATCTCCTGCAGCGACGCGTCGAGGGAGAACAGCGGCGTGAGGTTCGAGGAGTTGACGAGCTTCGGATAGATGGTGCGCACCGCGGCCTGGACGGGCGGGGTGGAGAGTCCGGCGACCATGCCGAGAGCCATGTAGCCCGGTACCTCGAGCGGCAGCAGTGCGAGGCACAGCACCGCCACGACGCACACCGACAGCGTGAGCGTGAGCACACGTCGCATGCCCCAGACGCCCATCCAACGGCTCGTGATGGGACCGGCGATCGCCTGGCCCACACTGGTCGCGGCGAGGACCAGGCCTGCCGATCCGTACGACCCGGTCTGCTGCTCGACGTGCAGCAGGATCGCCAGCGACATCATTCCGTTGGGGAAGCGCGCGGTCAGCTGAGCAGCGATCATGCGCGCCACTCCCGGCGTGCGAAGAAGATCCCGATATCCCGCCACCAGACCACGGTACCGGGCCGCGGGGTCGGCCGCCGAAGAGGTCGATCCGCGACACGCCCGCGACACGCCGAAGGTCGATTTCCACAGGAATCCGAATGTCGGTGGGGCGTCGTAACGTCCCCCCTGTGGATGGATCGCTCACAGGGGCTTCCCAGCCGCGATTTCACGCGGTTCGAGTGCCTCCGGACGAGGGCTCGGCCTGTGGAAGAAACGGTGGAGAACCTGTGTTGTATCTGTAGAGAACGGTGGATAACTACACGGATGTAACTACTACCCCTTGTGGTCGCCCCCAATGTCGGTCCCCATATGTAGTATTGAAGTCCCGGCAGGGGGTCTACCGGGAAACAGCCTGATGAGAAGCGGGCCAGAGATTTGAGGGGTTACGAAAAAGATGTCGATCACGGTCTACACAAAGCCTTCCTGCGTTCAGTGCAACGCCACCTACCGTGCCCTCGATGCCAAGGGCATCGAGTACGAGATCCTCGACCTGTCGGAAGACCCGACGGCGCTCGAGCAGGTCAAGGCGCTCGGTTACATGCAGGCACCCGTCGTCGTCACCGACGAGGGTCACTGGTCGGGTTTCCGTCCCGACAAGATCGACGAACTCGCCTCCCGTCTGGCGTGACGCCGCATGAGCGCCGTCGCGACCGCAGCGCCGCTCCTGATCTACTTCTCGAGCGTCTCGGGTAACACCGCGCGGTTCATCGAGAAGCTCGGACTCCCGTCCCGACGCATCCCCCTCCACCGACACGAAGAAGACCTCGTCATCGACGAGCCCTTCGTGCTGGTCACCCCCACCTACGGCGGGGGAGCGGGGCGCGGCGTCGAGAAAGGCGCAGTTCCGAAACAGGTGATCCGGTTCCTCAACGATGAGCGCAACCGGCGCCACATCCGCGGCGTGATCTCCGCGGGCAACACCAACTTCGGCGACGCCTTCTGCCTCGCCGGTGACATCATCAGCCGCAAGTGCAACGTGCCTCACTTGTATCGGCTCGAGATCTTCGGCACACAAGACGATGTGGATCGCGTGAGCGACGGATTGGAACGACGGTGGCAGCTTCAGTGACCGAGACAGTGGCATTCAAGGCGAACCCCTCTTACGAGGGTCTCGACTATCACGCCCTCAACGCGATGCTCAACCTGTACGACGCGAACGGGAAGATCCAGTTCGACGCCGACAAGCGCGCCGCGCGGGAGTACTTCCTGCAGCACGTGAACCAGAACACGGTGTTCTTCCACTCGCTCAAGGAGCGTCTGGACTACCTCGTGGAGAAGGAGTACTACGAAGGCGCCGTCATCGAGAAGTACTCGATGGAGTTCATCCAGAAGCTCAACGACCTCGCGTACGGCAAGAAGTTCCGTTTCGAGACGTTCCTCGGCGCGTTCAAGTACTACACGAGCTACACGCTGAAGACGTTCGACGGCAAGCGCTACCTCGAGCGCTTCGAGGACCGCGTCGTGATGACCGCCCTCGGCCTCGCCGACGGCGATGAGAAGCTCGCGGTCGCGCTCGTCGAGGAGATCATCTCCGGTCGCTTCCAGCCGGCCACCCCGACATTCCTCAACGCCGGCAAGGCGCAGCGCGGCGAACTCGTCAGCTGCTTCCTGCTGCGCATCGAAGACAACATGGAGTCGATCGCCCGCGGCATCAACTCGGCCCTGCAGCTCTCCAAGCGCGGCGGCGGCGTCGCCCTGCTGCTGTCGAACATCCGCGAGTCGGGTGCGCCGATCAAGCAGATCGAGAACCAGTCCTCCGGCATCATCCCCGTGATGAAGCTCCTCGAAGACAGCTTCAGCTACGCCAACCAGCTCGGTGCGCGTCAGGGCGCCGGTGCGGTGTACCTCAACGCCCACCACCCCGACATCATGCGCTTCCTCGACACCAAGCGCGAGAACGCCGATGAGAAGATCCGCATCAAGACGCTGTCGCTGGGCGTCGTGGTTCCGGACATCACGTTCGAACTCGCCAAGAACGACGAGGACATGTACCTGTTCTCGCCGTACGACGTCGAGAAGGTCTACGGCGTTCCGTTCGGCGACATCTCGGTCACCGAGAAGTACCGCGAGATGGTCGACGACCCGCGCATCAAGAAGACCAAGATCAACGCGCGCGAGTTCTTCCAGACCGTCGCCGAGATCCAGTTCGAGTCCGGCTACCCGTACGTCATGTTCGAAGACACGGTGAACAAGGCCAACCCGATCAAGGGTCGGATCAACATGTCCAACCTCTGCAGCGAGATCCTGCAGGTGAACACGCCGACCACGTACAACGACGACCTGTCGTACGACAACATCGGCAAGGACATCTCCTGCAACCTCGGCTCGATGAACATCGCGCTGTCGATGGATGCCGATGACCTGGGGCAGACCGTCGAGACGGCGATCCGCGCCCTCACCGCGGTGAGCGACCAGAGCCACATCGGCTCGGTGCGGTCGATCGAGGACGGCAACGACCGCTCGCACGCGATCGGCCTCGGCCAGATGAACCTGCACGGATACCTTGCCCGCGAGCATGTGTACTACGGCTCCGAAGAGGGCATCGACTTCACGAACATCTACTTCTACACGGTGCTGTTCCACGCCCTGCGGGCGTCCAACAACCTCGCGATCGAGCGCGGCACGACGTTCGACGGGTTCGAGGACTCGAAGTATGCGTCGGGGGAGTTCTTCGACAAGTACATCGACCAGGCGTGGGTTCCCGCGACCGAGAAGGTCAAGGAGCTCTTCGCCGGCAAGCACATCCCGACCCAGGACGACTGGGCCGAGCTGAAGGCGTCGATCCAGAAGCACGGCATCTACAACCAGAACCTTCAGGCCGTCCCGCCGACCGGCTCGATCTCGTACATCAACAACTCCACGTCGTCGATCCACCCGATCGCGTCGAAGATCGAGATCCGCAAGGAAGGCAAGCTCGGTCGCGTCTACTACCCGGCGGCGTTCATGACGAACGACAACCTGGAGTACTACCAGGACGCGTACGAGATCGGCTACGAGAAGGTCATCGACACCTATGCGGCCGCCACGCAGCACGTCGACCAGGGTCTGTCTCTGACCCTGTTCTTCAAGGACACCGCCACCACGCGTGACATCAACAAGGCGCAGATCTACGCATGGCGCAAGGGCATCAAGACGATCTACTACATCCGTCTGCGTCAGCTGGCGCTCGAGGGCACCGACATGGCCGAGTGCGTCTCGTGCATGCTCTGACCTGACAACCTGTCGACCCGAGAACGCGGCTGAAACCCGAGAAACGACGAAGAAATGACTCCTGAAAGACTCAAGCTGGTCTCCAGCGTGCAGGCGATCAACTGGAACCGCATCCAGGACGACAAGGACCTCGAGGTCTGGAACCGTCTGGTGAACAACTTCTGGCTGCCCGAGAAGGTGCCGCTGTCGAACGACGTGCAGTCGTGGAACACGCTCACCCCCGACGAGCAGCTGCTCACCATGCGGGTGTTCACCGGTCTCACGTTGCTCGACACGATCCAGGGCACCGTGGGCGCGGTGTCGCTGATCCCCGACGCGATCACCCCTCACGAAGAGGCCGTGTACACGAACATCGCGTTCATGGAGTCGGTGCACGCGAAGAGCTACTCCTCGATCTTCTCGACCCTCGCGTCGACGAAGGAGATCGACGAGGCGTTCCGCTGGTCCACCGAGAACCCGAACCTTCAGAAGAAGGCTCAGATCATCATGGACTACTACCAGGGCGACGACCCGCTCAAGCGCAAGGTGGCCTCCACCCTTCTGGAGTCGTTCCTCTTCTACTCGGGCTTCTACCTGCCGATCTATTGGTCCTCGAAGGCGAAGCTGACGAACACGGCCGACCTGATCCGCCTCATCATCCGCGACGAGGCCGTGCACGGGTACTACATCGGCTACAAGTTCCAGAAGGGCCTCGAGAACGAGACCCAGGAGCGCCGCGATGAGCTCAAGGACTACACGTTCTCGCTCATGTACGAGCTCTACGACAACGAGGTGCAGTACACGCAGGACCTCTACGACGGTGTCGGTCTGACCGAAGACGTGAAGAAGTTCCTGCACTACAACGCCAACAAGGCCCTCATGAACCTGGGCTACGAGGCGATGTTCCCCTCCAGCGTCACGAACGTGAACCCGGCGATCCTGTCGGCACTCTCGCCGAACGCCGACGAGAACCACGACTTCTTCTCGGGGTCGGGCTCGTCGTACGTCATCGGCAAGGCCGAGGCCACGGAAGACGACGACTGGGACTTCTGAGAAGTCAGGGAGGACGCTCGAGCTTCGGGCGCATCCGGATCACCAGCGGGTGAGAGGGCCTCGGGATCATTCGATCCCGAGGCCCTCTCTGCATCGTCGAATCCCTTCGCTCATCCATGCACGGGTGCGGGATCGTGGCCCACTGCGCCCACGAGGCCGGGCGCGGTCATCGCCCTTCGTTCGTGTGCTCGGCACGCGCGTGGCGCGGCGGCGCCGGGCTGCGTCAATGCGTGACAGAAGCGGCTCCAGACCGTGATTAAACGATTATGCTGAGGGGATGCCCGAACCTTCCGCACAACGCGTTCGCATCAGGGACGTCGCTCTCGCCGCAGGTGTCTCGGCGGCCACCGTCTCGCACGTCTACAACGGGCGAGGGAGAGTGTCCGAGCGCACGCGCGCCCGTGTGAAGGCGATCGGCGACCGGCTCGGCTACCAGCCGAATCAGACGGGTCAGGCACTGCGACTCGGGCGGACGAACGTGATCGCGGTCGTGGCGAGCTTCCGCGATCCGCGCGTCACGGAAGCCTCGTTCATGCCGTGCTTCCGGAACATCCTCGCGGGGGCGGCGTTGGAGGCCGGCGCGATGGGTTTGGCGGTCACGGCAGGCCGCGCGGGGGTCGACGGTCAGATCACGACCACGCTCTCGTATGACGGGATCATCGTGGTCGACCCCATGCCCAGCGACCCCGTGGTGGAGCGCGCGCTGAGTCTCGGTCGACCGGTCGTCGCCGTCGGCGGATACGACGAGCGTCCGACGGCTCGCATCCAGCAGATTCGGCTGGGCATACGGGATGCGCTTCCGGCCTACCTCGACACAATCGCAGATGGTGACGAAGAAGTCCGGCCTGCGATCTTCGTCGGGGCGCGACTGGATCACTTCACCAACGATGCCATCGCCGGGTTTCAGCGCTGGTGTGCGCGGCGGGGGATCACGCCGCGGGGAGGGGCGTTGGAGCCGGGGGAGTCGCTGGACGACGCTGCCACGAGGATGCTCCCGGGCGCACTGCCGCCCACGGTGGTGCACTGCATGAACGAGTCATTCAGCGCAGCCATCCTCCGAGCGGCCGAACGGGCTGGGCTCGATGTGCCCGGTCAGTTGCGTGTGACGACGGTCGGTGATCCCGGCGGGCTCGCTGCGCAGCATGGCGTGGACTATTTCGCCACCGATCCGTTCCGGAACGGCTCCCTCGCGGTGAAGGCCATGGCCGAGCTCGTAAGCGGCGAGACCCCTGCTGACCTCCTTCTCGAGCTGCCTTCGGTGGCGGTTTCCGCCTCGCCTTCGTCGTACAGGCTTGCGTGATCCCCTGAGGACGTCTTACCTTGTTTCCATCGACCCAGGTGGCGGTTAACCGATTTTGCACGTCGGTTCCATGTGCCGCTGCGATGCACGCAAGCAAGGAGACGACATGACTGATCACGAGACCTCCAGCCCGGCAACACCGATGTTCGCGAGGCCGGCTGAAGCTACCGGCGCCGCACGTCATGTCATCCCTGCCGGTGAGTCGCTCCCCGACACGGCGAAGCAGATCGTGGAGGACGAGACGATCCTCGACGGGAACGCGCGGCTGAACCTCGCGACGTTCGTGAGCACCTGGATGGATGACGATGCGAAGCAGGTGTACGCGGCGTCGTTCGACAAGAACATGATCGACAAGGACGAATATCCGCAGACGGCGGCGATCGAGGACAACTGCTGGCACATGCTGGCGAACCTGTGGAACGCGCCCGATGCGGAGAAGAGCATCGGCACCTCGACGATCGGCTCGTCCGAGGCGTGCATGCTGGGCGGTCTCGCCTTCAAGCGGCGGTGGCAGCAGGCCAGGCGTGCAGCGGGCAAGGACACCTCGACGCCGAACCTCGTGATGTCCTCCGCCGTGCAGGTGTGCTGGGAGAAGTTCTGCAACTACTTCGACGTCGAGCCCCGCTACGTGCCGATCAGTGCGGAGCACAAGACGCTCGACGGGCATGACCTGGCGAAGTACGTCGATGAGAACACGATCGGCGTCGTCGCCATCATGGGTGTCACCTACACCGGCATGTACGAACCCGTCGCCGAGATCGCCGCGGCGTTGGACGAGATCCAGAAGAACACCGGCCTCGACATCCCGATCCATGTCGACGGTGCCTCCGGCGCGATGATCGCGCCGTTCCTGCAGCCGGATCTGGTCTGGGACTTCCGTCTCGAGCGCGTGCACTCGATCAGCACCTCGGGTCACAAGTACGGTCTCGTGTACCCGGGGCTCGGGTGGGTGGTCTGGCGTGACGCCCAGTGGCTGCCGGAGGACCTGGTGTTCCAGGTCAGTTACCTCGGTGGGGAGATGCCGACCTTCGCGCTGAACTTCTCGAGGCCCGGCGCCCAGGTGGTGTTGCAGTACTACCTGTTCCTGCGCTTGGGATTCGAGGGATACCGGGCCGTGCAGCAGGCCTCGCAGGACGTCGCGAAGTACCTCTCCGCGGGGATCGCGAAGCTCGACGCGTTCGAACTCTGGAACGACGGCAGCGACATCCCGGTGTTCGCCTGGCGCCTCAAGGACGGGCACACGAAGAACTGGACTCTCTACCATCTGCAGGACCGGTTGCGGATGAAGGGCTGGTTGATCCCCGCCTATCCGATGCCCGCCGACCTCGAGCAGATCACGGTGCAGCGCATCGTCGTCCGCAACGGGCTGAGCATGGACCTCGCGATCGAACTGCTGCAGGCGATCGAGACCGAGGTCGCGTACCTCGACGCGCTCGAGTCGCCGATGCCGATCGAGAAGCCGCAGTCGGCCTTCCACCACTGAGAGAAGCCGCCATGTCCTCGCCTCAGAGTTCCGCTCCGTCGCCGGCACCGGCCGAGTCGTCCCCGACCGCATCGAACCATCCGCTCGCACCCCGTTCCGCGGTGACCTCCTTCCTGGGAGTGGGGCAGCTCGCCCTCCTCACCCTGGTCGTGGTCGCGAGCCTGCGATCGCTCCCGGCGATGGCCGTGTTCGGCCTCGGCAGCATCACGCTCTACATCATCCCCGCGATCCTGTTCCTCGTGCCGACAGCGCTGGTCGCCGCCGAGCTCGCGACCGGGTGGAAGGGAGGCGTGTACATCTGGATCAGGGAGGCGATGGGCAACCGCTGGGGGTTCACCGCCGTGTGGTTGCAGTGGATCCAGAACGTGGTCTGGTACCCCACCCAGCTCGCCTTCATCGCCGGAGCGCTCGCGTTCGTCTTCTTCGACCCCTCCCTGTCGAGTTCCGGCTTCTTCACGGCCGTGGTCATCCTGGTCCTCTACTGGGGATCCACTCTCATCGCGTTGCGAGGCGGCAACCTCTTCGCCAAGCTCGGCTCCTGGGGCGGCATCCTCGGCACCCTGCTCCCCGCAGCCCTCCTCATCGTGTTCGGAGCGATCTGGGTGTTCAGCGGAGAGAAGAGCGAGGTACCCCTCACGCCCGAAGCGGTGATTCCCCCCTTCACCGGCATCGCATCGATCGTGCTGATCGTGTCGAACTTCCTCGCCTACGCCGGCATGGAGGTCAACGCCGTCCACGTGAACCAGATGAAGGACCCGGGCCGGGGCTTTCCTCGCTCCATCTTCATCTCCGCGGTCCTCATCCTCATCGTGTTCATCCTGCCGACGATCGCCATCGCCGTTGCGGTCCCGCAGAAGGAGCTGGGCCTGACCAACGGCATCATGCTCGCGTTCCAGGAGTACTTCTCGCACTGGGGTGTGGGTCAGTGGGCGACGGCGGCGGTGTCCGCGCTGATCGCCGCCGGCGCACTGGCGTCCGTGATCACCTGGATCGTCGGACCGTCCAAAGGTGTTCTCGCCGCGGCGGAGACGGGGCTGCTGCCCCCACTGCTGCAGAAGAAGAACAAGGCCGGTGTGCAGTCCGGAATCCTGATGCTGCAGGGCACGATCGTCACCGCCCTGGCGGCGATCTTCATCATCGTCCCCAACGTCAGTGCGGCGTTCGTCGCCCTGATCGACATGGCCGCAGCCCTGTACCTCATCATGTACATGATGATGTTCGCCTCGGCGATGGTCCTGCGGCGGACGCAGGCGAGCGTGAAGAGGGCCTACCGTGTTCCTGCGATCAACCTCGTGGCGGGCATCGGATTCCTGGCGAGCCTCGCGGCCTTCGTGTTCGCCTTCATCCCGCCGGAAGGGTTCACGGCGTTCCCGCCGGCCCTGTATCCCTGGATCGTGGCGGCGGTGATCGTCGTGCTCGGCGCTCCGCCGCTCATCTTCTACGCGGTTCGCAAGCCCGCCTGGGACATGCGCACCGAGGAGCAGAAGAATGCCCACGGGACCCACGAAGAAGACGAGCACGCGCAGACGTAGGCGAGCGCGCGTGCTCCGGAGCGCGTCGACACGCGCCCGGACCTAGAATCGACCCGATGATCGACGAGACCGCCACCGAGACGCGCGTGCGCGCGAAGGTGAACCGGACGTTCGTGCGCGTGCCGATCGCCGTGGGCACGGTGCTGCTGATCGCAGCCATCGGGTTCACGCTCGCGGGTGATGACCTCAGTTTCTTCCCGTTCCTGCTCATGCTGGTCGGGGGCTGGTGCTTCGGCTTCGCGTTCGTGAACGTCACCCTGGGCATGGTGCCGGCCCGCAACGGGGCGATCCTGCACCTCGGTGTCGCAATCGTGCTCGGGGCCGTCCTGGTCCTCATGGTGGAGTTCGGGGGAGACCTGCTCGACCGCTTCCCCGAGGCGGTGCGCGGGGTCGCCGTCGTCCTGCAGCTCGCGGGGATACCGGCGACCGGGTGGATCTGGCTCGGACTCCTCAGTCGCGTCACCGATCTCTTCGCCCGCCGGGACGCGAAGAAGAAGCCGCTGCCGGTGACGCCGGACTGGGAACGGGAGGAAGGCGGCGACGGGTCGATCGTGCGCTTCCCCGCCATCGAGCTGCGGATGCGCACGCTCACGCAGGCGATCGTCGGGATCGTCGTGGTCGTCGGACTCCTCGGCGTCGCGCTGCTGATCGGACTCGACGACATCGTGATGCGGATGGGGCCGCGGATCGCGATCGTCCTCATGGGAATCGTGCTGGGGCTTCCCGTGTACCTCCTGTTCATGGCGATCCTGCGCCGACGCACAGCGCAGTGCGCGGTCGCCTTCGGGAACGACGAGTTGCGTGTACGGGTAGGCGATCAGCTCCACACGATCCCGTTCCGGAGGCTCGAATTCCTGCGCTGGCGGTGCCGCAGCGACTACGCGCGGATCGAGGTCCGTGGCGCCGGTGTCGACCTGTCGCTCTTCGCCGGGCTCGCCACGCCGCCGCGCGGCTTCTCCGCCGAGCTTCCCGCAGTGCCTCGGCGGGTTTTTCGACGACTCGAGCTGGCGGGACTCATCCTCGAGAAGGCTCGGCGGGACGAGGTCGTCACGTTCCGGAGTGCGTCGGAGCCGGCGTCACGCGCACCCGCACACTGAGCGCACCCGACGCTGAGCACACACGACGCGGAGCCCACCTTCACATTGAACGCGGTGTCGGAGGCCTGTGGCAGCATCCGAACATGGAAGACCTGAGACTCCGGATCTGGTCCGAGAACGACCTCGGACTGCTGCACGCGGCCAACACCCCGGAGATGACGGCGCACATCAACGGCCCGGAGAGCGTCGACCAGATCATCGAGCGGCACGCCCGTTACCTGCGGCTGGTCGCCTCCGGGGAAGCACGGATGTTCGTCATCGAAGACGAGGGAGCGCGAGCACTCGGATCGATCGGGTACTGGCACGTCGAATGGCGTGAGGAGCCGGCCCTCGAGACCGGATGGTTCGTCCTGCCCGAGGCGCAGGGGCGCGGCGCGGCATCGGCTGCCCTCGCTCTTCTCATCGACGACGCCCGTGCGCATCGCGAGGGCCGACGTTTCCTGACCGCATTTCCCGGGGTCGAGAACTCGGCATCGAACGGGGTGTGCCGCCGCAACGGATTCACCCTGGCGGGGAGCTTCACAGAGGAGTTCCGCGGTGCCGAGCTGACTGTGAACGAATGGGCACTCGACCTCACGGAGTGACCGAGATCACTCCGCGGGATACTCCTGGGCCTTGAGCAGTCGGGCCAGGTGTGCGGCGTTCCTCGTCGCCGTCCCGATGGCCGACGCGACCTTCTCGGGTGTCTCATCGAGATCCTTGTAGTCGACGGTGTGCATCGCCTCGCCGTTCCAATAGACCGAGCCCTGTGCGGCGACCGTGTATCCCACGTCGTTCAGCGACTGGAAGAGGATCGCCGCGATGTGGTGCGCGCCGTCTTCATTCCCGACGACGCCCGCGATGGCCACCTTGTCGAACAGGGTGGGGCGGCCGCGGGCGTCCGTCTCGCCGAGCTCCGCATCGAGGCGTTCGAGCACGCGCTGTGCGACGCTCGAATGCTGCCCCATCCACGTGGGGGTGACGAGGACGAGGATGTCGGCGTCCAGCACTCGCCGACGGATCTGGGGCCATTCGTCGTCGCCACCCATGTCCTTCTCGACACCGGGGCTGAGGGAGAGGTCGACGGCGCGGACCACGTCACCGGTGACGCCGTGGTCGGCGAGGCCGTCGAGCAGCTGCGTCGCGAGGAGATCGGAGCTGGAGGGCGCGGGCGACGGCTTGAGTGTGCAGGAGATGGCGACGGCGGTCAGTGGTGTCTTCATGCTCCGAGCAGACCAGACGAGGAAGAACATGCACAGGGGGTTTCCGAGTCCGGGCTATCCTGGTAGACGGCACCGACGACAGGAGATCCCGTGATCCTCAGCTTCCTCTTCTTCATGATCCTCTTCATCGGAGGGATCCTGCTGATGGGCATCTCGTTCGGGCTGCCGGCGTTCCAGGCTCTCGCCTTCTGCGGTGGGCTCCTGCTGGTGACCCTGGCCATGGCCTTCCTCTTCCGCCAGGGCGGCTCGGCCACCCGCCGGTCGAACAACTGGTCGGGCAACGCCACCGAGTGACTCCCCGCGGTCCGCGGGTCGTCAGGCGTGGCGGCTGACCGCCGACGGTCGACGGTTCACCGTCGTCTGGCGAGCCTCGCTTCGAGGTTCGCCCTGACAGCGGGCCACTCCGGCTCGATGATGGAATACTCCACGCTGTCGCGCAACGCGCCGTTGCGGTAGCGGCTCATGGCCCGCATGACGCCGTCCTGCTTGGCGCCGAGCCGCTCGATCGCCGTGCGCGACTGGAAGTTCACCCATTGCGTGGTCAGGCCCACGCGGAAGGCTCCCAGCGTCTCGAACGCGTGCCGGAGCAGCAGCAGCTTGGACTCGGCATTCGTGCCCGTGCCGTGTGCCGACGGTCGGTTCCACGTGAAGCCGATGTGCAGCCGGGGAACGTCGGCGACGATGTCGTAGTACGACGTGAGTCCCAGGATGCGACCAGTGGCGTCGAACGTCGTGAAAGGGACCATCTCGCCCTTCTCGACGAGCCCGAGCCGGCGCTCGACCTCCGCGGCGACACCATCGGGTGCGGGTACCGAGGTGTACCAGGCCGTCTTCCACAGGTCGCCCTCCTCCACGGCCTCGATCAGTCCATCGACGTGGGCGCGTTCGAGGGGACGGAGTTCGACGAGTTCGCCGGTCAGGGTGACAGGGGAGGGCGTGACGAGGAAGGGCATGACGATATTCAACCAGCGACGAGGATCGTCTGACGCAGCAGCCGCTGGTAGGCCGTGACGAGCTCGATCGTGACCTCCAGCTCGAAGGCCAAGCTCGCGAGATGCGGACCTCGAACCGCTTCTGCTTCCGCGTAGGCGCGCGGCGTGATGAGCTGCGACGCCGCCCATTCATCCGCCTGGCGCTCCTGCTGGGCGCGGATGGCGGGGGTCGGGGCGGGAACGTGGCCGAGAGCGGCGTGTCCGAGCTCGTGCGCGAGCACGCTGCGAGTGGTGCGGACGCTCATGCCGGGGCTGAGGCGGATCGTGCGAGTCGCGGGGTCGTAGCCCCCGCGCGTTCGACCGGTCCGCTCGACGACGCGAACCCGCTGTTCATCGGCGAGCCGGAGAAGGTGGTGCATGGTCACTCCTCCCGTGCCGATCTCGCGCCGGGAGCGGTGTCCGGCCTATTCGTAGAGGTCGTCGGTGTCGGCGTCGTGGCGGACACCGGATTCGAAGGCGACCTCTCGGGTATCTTCGCGCGGGCCGGCGACATCGGGCGCGCGTCGGATCGGCGTGATGCGCGCGACGGCCTCTCCGTCGGCGCGGAGACGTTCTTCCGCGCGTGCCAGCAGCACGTGGGGTTCGACACCGAGATCGGCGCACACCGCGTAGACGACGGGGACCGGGATCGCACGCTTGCCCGTCACGTAGTTGTCCAGTGCGCTGCGCGCGATCCCGATGGTGCGCGCCATGGCGGCGATGCTGCTGCGCGACGCGGCGATCTCGGCACGCATCTGGCGCCCGACAGCGTCGTTGAAATCCTCGGCAGGTGTCTTCACCCGGCTCACCATAGCAGCGAGACGACGCCAAAATGCTGCCATTCTGGTCCATTCGACCGCCATGCGGGTTCGTTCGTGGCGGTAGTGTAGGCGTATGGGGACAGAATTGCGTCATTTGCTGGCATCCGAAGTCGACGGGGCCCGGTTCCACGCCGGAGTGTCCTTCTCCGAGCTCTCCGCGCGCTCGGGCATCGACCCCGATGCCCTGGGGAATCTGCTCGACGGCATGGAGGACTTCACGGTGGTCGACCTCGCGCGCATCGCCGGAGTCCTCGGCGTTCCGGTCACGGCGCTGATTCCCGGCGCCGCGACCGAAGATTCCTGACGACGTCGGTGCGGGGCGGTAGCGTGATGCGCATGAAGACAGTGCCGTTCGGATCAGCCACCGCCCCCGCCGTGATCGCCGGCATGATGCGCATCGACGACAAGGACGACTCTCACATCCGCACGCTGTACGGCACCGCGCGGACGGCGGGCATCGACTTCTTCGACCACGCCGACATCTACGGCGGCAGCATGCACCATTGCGAGGCGCGATTCGCCGACGCGTTGCAGCTCACCCCGTCCGAGCGTGACGAGATCGTGCTGCAGACCAAGTGCGGCATCGTGCCCTCGCAGGGGATGTTCGACTTCTCGTACGCGCACATCCTGGCGCAGGTGGAGGGCTCGCTCGCGGCGCTGCGCACGGACCGCCTCGACGTGCTCCTGCTCCACCGCCCCGACGCGCTCGTCGAGCCCGACGAGGTGGCGCGCGCGTTCGACGACCTGGAGCGCGCGGGCAAGGTCAGGGCGTTCGGCGTCTCGAACCACACGCCTCGCCAGATCGACCTCCTCCGCACGGCGGTCCGGCAGCCGCTGGTCGCGAATCAGCTGCAGCTGTCGATCACGCACGCGCCGATCATCGCGCAGCCGGTCGCAGCCAACATGGCCGGGCAGGAGCAGAGCGTGGTGCGCGACGGCGGTGGCATCGTGGAGTACTGCCGCATCAACGACATCACGATCCAGGCCTGGTCGCCGTTCCAGGATGGGTTCTCCCACGGGGTGTTCCTCGGCAACCCCGAATACGCGGAACTGAACGCCGTGATCGATCGCCTCGCAGCGGCGTACGACGTCGCGCCGATCGCCATCGCGACCGCGTGGATCACTCGCCACCCCGCCGGTATGCAGGTCGTGCTCGGTACCACCACACCCCAGCGGGTGCAGGACGCGGCGGCCGGAGCCGACATCACGCTCACGCGGCCCGAGTGGTACGAACTGTTCCGCGCCGGCGGGCATCTGCTGCCGTAGCCCGAGCGGCACGGCGCGGCGTCGTCTACCCTGAACTCATGTCGTTCCTGTTCTCGCTCCTCGTCATCGCGCTGATGATCGGTGCACTGATCGACATCATCACGCGGGACAGCTCGCTGGTGAAGTTCCTGCCGAAGCTGGCGTGGATCATCATCGTGATCCTGCTGCCGTTGATCGGTGGCCTGCTGTGGTTCGGGCTCGGGCGTGACTACGGCGAGTCCGGCATCCAGATGCCGCGGATGCGGAGAGCCGAGCGACCCGCGACGCCGACCGATGTGCGTCCGGCGCCACCCAGGGACACCCGCACGACGGAGCAGCAGATCGCCGACCTCGACCGTGAGATCGAGGAGTGGCGATTGCGCCAGGAGATCGAGAAGAAGCGCGGCACCGACGGCGAGGGGCCCGCCGGGGCGGCGAACGCCGGCTAAGCAGCGGGTTCGCGGTCGAACGACTCGCGGATCGCCTCTTCGAGGGTCGGGTATCGGAACTCGAATCCGGCCGTGGTGAGCTTCTCCGGCAACACCCACCGACTCTTCAAGATCAGCTCGGTCTCGGTGCGCATGCCGATCGCTCCGAGTTCCAGCATCCACCGCGGCATCGGCACACCGATGCGCGCGCCCAGCACCCGACGCACCGTCGCCATGAATTCGACGTTGTCGACCGGGTGCGGAGATGCGGCGTTGACGGGCCCTTCGAGGGAAGGCGTCTGCTCGAGGAATTCGATGATGCGGGCCACGTCTTCGATGTGCACCCAGCTGAAGCGCTGGCGGCCGCGACGGGCGCCGGGGAAGTGGCCGGTGCCTGCGGCCCGACGCGCAGCGCTGACCGGCCATCGTCCGTCGTACTGGGATCCGCCGAGCCCGAGCCGGGCGAGGTCTTTCACCGGACCGAGGACACCGCCGTGGCCGAGGACGATGGCGCTGCGCAGCGCGACGCGTCGCGTGGAGGGGAGGTCGTCGGCGAACAGGGCCTTCTCCCAGGCCTTGGCGACCTCGACCGAGAACCCGGTGCCGATCTCGCCGGTCGACTCGGTCATGGCACGGTCTTCCGCATGACGGTAGATGGTCGCGGTCGAGGAGTTCACCCAGAGCGCCGGCGGCGTCGAGGCGCGGGCGATCGCGGTGCTCAAGGATGCCGTCGTGTCGAGGCGTGAGCGGAAGATCTCCGCGCGATTCTCCGGTGTGTAACGACAGTTCACGCTCTTGCCGGCCAGGCCGACCACGAGGGCCGCGCCATCGACGGCGCGGTCGATCTCGACCTGGTCGCCCCAGCGGATGTCGGCGCCCGAACGGGAGATCGTGACGACTTCACGGCCCTCGGCGCGGAACCGCGGCAGCAGGAATCTGCCCATGAAACCCGTGGACCCGCCGACCACGACCCGTCCTGCGCTCATGCCATCTGCTCCGTCTCGGAATGGTGGATGCGGTAAGTGAAGTCGCCTCGATACTCGTACACGCGGCCCAGCAGCGGCGCGTCGACGGTCAGCGACATGCGCTGACGGTCGAGGGCGTCGTCGAAGCGTTCGGTGAGGCGGATCACGGGGGTGACCGCACGCGGGAGGCGCACCCGAAGGCGTCCGAGACGCAGGCCGACCGCGCGACTGGTGAGGTGCAGGGCCCCGTGGTGGACGTCCACATCGAAGCAGGCGGCGAGGAGGGCGGGCTCTCCGAGCTCGTCGACCACGCGACCGTGTCGCGTGAGTGCGGCCGCGTCGCGCATGGTCCACGCGCCGTGACGAAACTGGAAGGTGCGCTCTCCGATGGCCCTCGACGCGATGGTCCGATTCTCCACGCGGAACGGCACATCGCGCTCCCACCCTGCGGCGACCACCCCGCGGCGCTCGAGCAGCCGGAGCAACGGCCACAGCCATCGCCGCGGGGTGCCGACGCGCCCGAACACCCCATCGCCGATGCCGACGGCGCCGTCGGGGATCGCCTCGAAGTACGTGCGAAGCCGGGGATGCAGCTCATCGATGCGCTCGCCGAGCGCCCGGGCGTAGGGAGACTGCGGCACGGGCGTCACGTTTCGAGCCTAGCCCTGTCGTCGGGGTCCCGATCCGCGCCCCGTCCTGTTCAGGATGCGGGTCTCAGCAGTCGATCGAGGAGCGCGAGCGCTTCGTGCTGCGGTGCGGTCTCATCGAGCAGCCACTGCGTCTGCAAGCCGTCGGACGCCGCGACGACGAGGGCGGCGACCGCATCCGGGTCGATGTCGTCGCGGATCCGGCCGTCCTCCTGCTGGCGTCGGACGACGTCGGCGAGTCGGGCGCGGAGGCGGCTGAAGCGACCGGTGGCGAACGTGCGGGCCGCCGGGTGTCCCTCTTCGAGAGCGGTGGCGACGAGGGTCGAGTAGAGCTGGACGAGGCCGGGGATCGCGCGGTTGGTCCGCGCGGATTCGATCATCATCTCGACCGGTGTCGCATCCTCCGGGGGAGAGCCGGACTGCCGGGACGGGGCCGTGCTCTCCTCGTAGACGGCGACGAGGAGCTCTTCCAGCGAGCCGAAGTAGTGCGTGAGCGCCGCATGGGTGACCCCGACCTCGCGAGCGATCGCCCGCAGGCTCGTGCGGTCGGCGCCGCGCTCGGCGAAGACCTCGATCGCGCGATCGAGGATCTCCTGTCGTCGAGCGATCCCCTTGGCGTACGCGCCGCGTGGGCGGGGAGGATCGGCGTGATCGGACGTGTCGGGGGGCATGTGGCGAGTCTAGCCAATCAAAACTTCCGCATGGAGGTATTTGGTGATAGCGTGCCTGCACGGGACAGCGGTCCCGCCACGTCACCGATGACCGAAGGAGCACGACCGATGACGATTCGGACTTCCCTGCAGCTGTTCACGATCAAGGACGAGCTGGAGGCCGACCTCGAATCCTCCCTGGCGGCGGTCGCCGCCCGCGGATTCACCGCCGTGGAGCCCTATGACTTCGTCCGCCGCGCCGAGCCCCTCGCTGCCGCACTGTCCACCGCCGGGTTGGTCGCCCCGTCCGGCCACGCCTTCCTGGCGTCGGAGTCGTTCGTGAACCCCGACGGCAGCGGCACCACGGTGCCGGTGCCGTCGCCCGCAGAGGTCTTCGCCGCAGCGAAGGTGCTCGGCATGGACACGGTCATCGATCCGTACACCGAGCCCGCGCGCTGGGAGTCGGTCGAGCAGATCGAGCAGACCGCGCGACTGCTGAACGAGGCGGCGGAGATCGGTGCGACCGTGGGCGTGCGCGTCGGATACCACAACCACGCACACGAGCTGGAGGCCGTGTTCGACGGCGTCACCGGACTGGAGGTCCTCGCGGGCCTCCTCGACGAGCGCGTCGTGCTCGAGGTCGACCTGTACTGGGTCGCCCGCGGCGGCGTCGACCCCGTCGCGCTGCTCGAGCGTCTGGGCAGCCGCGTCGTGGCCGTGCACGCCAAGGACGGCACGCTCGACCCCGCGCTCGCCGGCGCCTACCCGCCCGCCGACCAGGTGGCCGCGGGCGAAGGATCCGTTCCGCTCGTCGAGGCCATCGCCGCGGCTCCGGCCCTCGAGCTCGCGATCGTGGAGTTCGACCACTACGAGGGCGACCTGTTCGACGCCATCGAGCGCAGCCGGGTGTACCTCGACGAGAAGGTCGCCGGCTGATGGCGGTCGGCACCCGTTCGTTCGGGGACGGCCCCGTCGGCGTCGGCATCATCGGCGCCGGGAACATCAGCGATCAGTACCTGTCGAACCTCACGACGTTCCCGGATGTGCGCGTCCTCGCGATCGGCGACCTGCTCGAGGACCGCGCGCAGGCGCAAGCCGAGAAATACGGCGTCCCGCGCTCCGGAGGCGTCGACGCGGTGCTCGCCGATCCGGAGATCGACATCGTCGTGAACCTCACGATCCCTGCCGTGCACGTCGAGGTGTCCGAGGCGATCATCGCGGCGGGCAAGCATGTCTGGACCGAGAAGCCGATCGGCGTGAGCCGTGAGGAGTCCCGCCGACTGCTGGAGAAGGCGGATGCGGCCGGTCTCCGCATCGGAGTCGCCCCCGATACCGTGCTCGGACCGGGTGTGCAGACGGCGAAGCGGGCGATCGCGCGCGGCGACATCGGCCGTCCGCTGTTCGCGCAGACCACGTTCCAGTGGTCGGGACCGGAGATCTTCCACCCGAACCCCGCATTCCTGTACGCCAAGGGCGCGGGCCCGCTGCTCGACATGGGCCCCTACTATGTATCGGCCCTCGTGCACGTCTTCGGCCCGGTCGCCTCGGTCGCGGCCCTCGGGCTTCAGGGGACGCCGACGCGGCGTGTGCAGGTCGGCGAGTTGGCCGGCCAGGAGTTCCCGGTCGAGATCCCGTCGACCCTGAGCGTGCTGATGGACTTCGAGCAGGGAGGGCAGGGGCAGAGCGTCTACAGCACCGACTCGCCCGTCATCCGGCAGGGGATCGTCGAGATCACCGGCACCGAGGGCACCATCGTGATCCCCGACCCGAACACCTTCGGCGGCGCGATCTCGATCACCCGACCGCTCACGCGTCTGTTCATCCCACCGGAGCCCGTCCAGCAGGACATCATCGACGTCGAGCAGGAGGGTGTGCTCTCCGGCCGCGGCGTGGGGCTGCTCGACATGGCACGCTCGATCGCCGCCGGTCGCCCGCACGTGGCGACGGGGGAGTTCGGCTACCACGTGCTCGACACGCTCCTGTCGATCGAGGAGGCCGCCGAATCTCGCAGCTTCGTCGACGTCGAGAGCACGCTCGATCAGGTCGGTTCGATCGCCTCTGACTTCGATCCGTTCGAAGCGACGCTCTGATCGCAGCCGGTGGCGGTGGCGGAGGTTCGGATCACCGAGCCTTCGTCGCCACCGACCGGATCAGGGGGCAGGTTCGCGCGTGCTGATCAGGCAGCGCGTCGATCAGGCGGCGGGCTCGCGCAGACGGACGAGTCGCTCGTGCCCGGTCTCCTCGAGTTCGGCGATGTCGTCGCGCGACTTCAGGAAATCGGAGAACGAGCGGTAGCCGAGGGCCTTCTCGCTGAAGGACGGATCCATGCGGCGCATGTGCGTCTTGACCGCTGAGCTGTGCAGCCACTCGTCGGCGTCGGCCTTGTCGTGGCCCAGACGCAGCGCGCGCTCGAGCAACTGGGTCGCCTCGCCCTGCTCGTCGAGCTTGGGCTCCTCGACTTTGGGTGCGGCCGCCTTCGACTTCGCCCGGCGCGGGGTCTTCGCCTTGACCGCGTCTGCGACATCGGGCACAGCCTCGGGCGCGGGCTCCGCGACGGCCTCGGACTTCGCGGCGACGGCGGGCGCCGCCTTCACGGGGCGGACCACACCGGGAAGCGAGTCGTAGGATTCGAACTCGTCGCACGCGGCGGCCAGCGACTTGGCTGTGGAGCCCGACACTCCGACGCCGATCACGTAGCGTCCGAGACGCTTGCACCGCTGAGCCAGCGGCACGTAGTCGCTGTCGCCCGCCACGATCACGACGTGCGTGAGGTCGGGCAACCGGAACATGTCCTCGACCGCATCGACGGCGAGGCGGATGTCGGCGCCGTTCTTGGCGTAGGCGGCTGCCGGGAACAGCTGCACGAGGTCGACGGCGCGCGCCACGAGCTGCGAACGGTACTCGGCGTTCACGGGAGACGACCAGTCGGCGTAGGCCCTCGTGAGCACCAGGGTGCCGAACGAGGCCGCGTAGTCGATGATGGCGCCGACCTCGATCATCGCGCGACTCAGTCGGTCGGTGACCTCGGGATCGTTCGGGTTCTCGCTGATCCGCTGACGGTCCTTGCCGTAGGCGTTGCGTCCGTGCACGCGGTCGTACCAGGAGATGACGATGTTGTCGAAATCGAGGTAGACGGCCACGCGGGCATCGGTGGTCTCGGCCATGATCAGACCTCCTCACGGGGATAGCGGACGCCGATCTGCGCTCTGATCTCGTCGAGAGCGCCCATGATGGCGACGCTCTCGGCGATGGGCAGGATGTCGCCCTCGAGGATGCCGTCGCGGACGAGCCGCTCGGCGGCGAGTGCCTGGTACTGCATCCCGCGGCCCTCGACCTCGGACGTGTAGGTCTCGTGAACGGTGCCGTCGGGGAGGACGACCCGGAACGTGGTCGGGCTGTACCAGACCGCATCGATGTCGATGCGGGCGGCCGTGCCGATGATGCTCGCGACGTTGGGTCCGGCGGCGCGCGACGACGACAGACTGGTCGAGATCGCTCCGCCCTCGTGCGTCATGACGGTCGCGACCTCGGAGTCGGCTCCGGTCTCCACGAGCCGGCCGACGGCGTGGAGCGTGGTCGGTGCGCCGAGGATGTCCCAGATGAAGGAGATCGGGTAGATCCCGAGGTCGAGGAGCGCGCCGCCGCCGAGCTCGAGGGCATTGAGGCGGTGGGTGGGGTCGGAGGGCAGCAGTTGCGTGTGGTCGGCGTTCACTGCGCGGATCTCGCCGAGGACGCCGTCGGCGATGAGCTCGCGGATGCGGACCATGTGCGGCAGGTAGCGGGTCCACATCGCCTCCATGACGAGCAGGCCGCGTTCGGCCGCAAGCGCCTGCAGATCCTCCGCCTCCGCGCGGTTCAGCGTGAACGCCTTCTCGGCGAGCACGTGCTTGCCGTTCTCGAGCGCGAGCCGGGCGTTCTCGTGATGCATGGGGTGCGGCGTCGACACGTAGATGATGTCGACGTCGGGATCGGACACCAGCGCCTCGTACGAGGGGTGCGCGCGGGGGATGTCGAAGCGGGCGGCGAACGCGTCCGCCGACTCCTGCGAGCGGGACCCGACGGCCACGAGGTCGAGCCCCGCGGTTCTCAGATCGGACGCGAATGCGCCGGCGATACCGCCGGTCGCGAGGATTCCCCACCGAAGACCTGTCATGGTCTCAGCGTAGGGGGTGTGCCGGCTGTGACGGACTGTTACATCCCGTGACGCCCGGCATCGGCGCCCTGGCAGCGGAGGCTCGACGGCTCCTACCGTGACGCCATGACCGAACCCCTCATCATCGGCGCCATGGTGCGCACCCTGGGCGCGTACCCCTCGGGCTGGCGGCAGCCCGGCGCGCATCGTGATCCCGCGTCCGACGCCGACATCCTGCGGCACATCGCGCGGGAGGGGGAGGACGCCGGCCTCGACTACCTCTTCTTCGGGGACTGGCTCGCCACCGGCCCGGATCTGGAGTTCCGCGACCCGTACCTGCTGGCCCGCATCGATCCCGTGAGCGCCGTGCTCTTCCTCGCGGGGGTGACCTCGCGGATCGGCCTGATCGCCACGGTCAACACCACGTACGCCGACCCGTACACGACGGCACGCTCGCTGGCGTCCCTCGACGTGCTCACCCGAGGCCGTGCCGGGATCAACCTCGTCACCGGCGCCGAGCCGCGTGCAGCGGGCAACCACGGCCGCGAGGCGCACGCCGACAACGAGTCCCGCTACGACCGGGCGGAGGAGTTCGTCGAGGCACTGCGCCGACTGTGGGACTCGTGGGGCGAGGACGCCTGGATCGCCGACGCCGACCGCGGGGTGCTGATCGACCCGGAGGCACTCCGCGCCGCCGACCTGCGGGGAACGCAGGTGCGCGTCACGGGACCGCTCAACGTCGCCCGCCCGCCGCAGGGACAGATCCCGATCGTGCACGCGGGGACGTCGCCGCGCTCGAGGGCGCTCGCGGCCACCGAAGCCGATCTCGCGCTCACGGCCGCGCCCACGCTGGCCGATGCGATCGCGACCCGTCGACTGCTGCGTGACATCGCGGCGGAATCCGGACGATCGCCGGATGCGCTGAAGGTGATCGCCCCGGTGCTTCCCGTCGTCGCGGACACGGATGCCGACGCGCGACGCATCGTGGAGCGGCTGCTCGCCCTGGTGCCGCTGGCCGAGGGGCACCAGGCGGCCAGAACGGCGTTCCCGTCGAATCGCACCGTCGCCGCGCTCGCCGATGCATTCGACGTCCCGCTCGACGACCCGCTGCGCACCTCGACCTTCGACGCGCCCGTGACCTCTGCGGAGGCCCTGCGGCTGGGAGAGCGCGGCGCCGCGCTGATCGAGCGCCTCGGCATCATCGCCGGGCTGCGCGTCTCCGCATCGAAGGTCTCGGGATCGGGCATCGGGAACGGCGATCCGCTCACATGGCGGCACCTGGTCGCCGCGCATGCGGTGCCGGCGGCGTTCGTCGTGGGAGACGCGGCGACGATCGCCGACCATTTCGAGACCTGGCGTGAGGAGGGCGCCGCGGACGGGTTCAACGTGCTGTCGGCGTTCCAGCCCGCGCAGTTCGAGGCTTTCACGCGACAGGCGGCTCCCGAGCTGCGTCGTCGCGGCCTGCTGCGAGACGCGCAGGAGAGCACCCGAGCGACCCTCCGCGACCGTCTGCGCATTTCCTCGTATGTCGACGCGTGACCACGCGTGTCGCCACGCGACATCCGGAGTCGGCCACCTCGCGCCGGAGGAACCGCGATTCCTACGGTGAAGTCACCTCACCACAGCACCCGAAGCACCGCACAGCACCCGAAGCACCGCACCCGAATCCTGGAGGCCCACCCATGAACCGTCGTCTCATCCGCGCCGCTGCCATCGCGCTGCCGCTCGTCCTCGCGGGCAGCCTCGCCGCCTGCGCGTCGACGCCCGCACCGGCGAACTCGCCTGCCGAAGGCGGCGACCCCGTCACGGGAGGAACGCTCACCTACCTCGAGCACCAGGCGTACACGAACCTCTACCCGCCGCAGGCCGGCTTCTACCCGAACGGCGGCATCGTGAACAACATCGCGGCCCGTCTCACCTGGCAGAATCCGGAAACGCTCGAGATCGAGCCCTGGATCGCCTCCGACTGGACCGTGAACGACGACGCCACCGAGTACACGTTCAACCTGAACCCCGACGTCACGTTCTCGGACGGCACGGTGCTCGACGCCGCGGCCGTGAAGAAGAACTTCGATACCTACGGGCTGGGCGATGCCGAGCGGGGACTCACTGTCTCCGAGGCGATCAACAACTACGCCAGCAGTGAGGTGGCCGACGAGGACACCGTCACATTCCATTTCTCGGCGCCGTCGCCCGGGTTCCTGCAGGCGACCTCGACGATCAACTCGGGCCTCCTGTCGCCTGCGACCCTCGACGGCACGATCGAGGACTTCGGTGCGGGCAACGCGGCCGAGATCATCGGCTCGGGGCCGTTCACCGTCACGGGAGAGAAGCTCGGCACCGAGTACACGCTCACCGCCCGCGACGACTACGACTGGGGCCCCGACAGCGTCGACAACGACGGCCGCCCCTACCTGGAT
Source organism: Microbacterium maritypicum MF109 (assembly GCF_000455825.1). Classification (GTDB taxonomy): domain Bacteria; phylum Actinomycetota; class Actinomycetes; order Actinomycetales; family Microbacteriaceae; genus Microbacterium; species Microbacterium maritypicum_A. The sequence goes on along the minus strand of NZ_ATAO01000188.1, from coordinate 76,919 downwards.
GCCGTGCACGTGCTGATCACGCCGGAGGACTCGGTGCGCATCGGCTCGCTGCTCGCCGGCCAGGCCGACTACGTCCGCTACGTGCAGGCGTTCGACGAGGACCGCGTCGAGGCGGCCGGCTTCACGCTCTACGCCCCGCAGACCCGCGGGGTGAACAACTCGATCGCCCTCCGCCCCGAGAACCCGCTGCTCTCCGACATCCGCGTCCGGCAGGCGATCATCTCCGCCGTGGATGCGCAGGAGGTCGTGGACACGCTCTTCACCGAGAACTACCCGGTGGCGACCTCGGTGCTGTCCTCTCAGGCCCTCGGCTACAAGGACGAATCAGAGCACTACGAGTACGACCCGAAGAAGGCCGAGAAGCTGCTCGACGAGGCCGGATGGAAGCCCGGTGCCGACGGCATCCGCGAGAAGGACGGAGAGCGTCTCGCGATCACGGTCTACGAGGCCAAGCCGCAGCCCCTGTCGAAGCAGACCCTCGAACTCGTCGCGCAGCAGCTGGCGAAGGTGGGTGTCGAGCTCTCGGTCAAGCCCGGCGACGCCGGCAGCTACGCCGAAGACACCCGTGACCCGCTGAAGACCGGCTTCTACCACTCGATGGTCGGCCGGGCGGATCTCGACGTGATCAAGAGCCAGTACTTCACGAAGAACCGCGACGTGCTCATCTCGAAGGATGCGAAGCTCGACGAGCTGCTCCTCGCGGTGGCCTCCGAGCCCGACGCCGACAAGCGCGTCGCTGCGTCGCAGGCCGTGCAGGACTACATCGCCGAGCAGGCCTACGTCATCCCGCTGTTCGAGGAGCCGCAGGTGTACGGCACGGCGACATATGTGCACGGCGTCGCGTTCGAGTCGGTGGGGCGCCCGACGTTCTCCGGCGTCTGGCTCTCCGAGCACTGATCGGCATGGTGCGTCGATGAATTTCGTCCTCCGACGAGCCGGGCAGGCCGCGATCGTTCTGATCGCGGCCTTCACGGCCACCTTCTTCCTGCTGCAGCTGTTGCCGGGCGATGCGATCCTGATCAAGTTCTCCGACCCCAGCCTCGGGCTGTCGCCGGATCAGCTCGACAGCATCCGCGCCACGTACGGTGCCGACCTGCCCTGGTGGCAGCAGTACGTGCACGCAGGGCTCGGCTTCCTCGCCGGGGACTTCGGATTCTCGACGCAGTTCGGCACGCCGGTGCTGGCGATGCTCGCCGAGGCGCTGCCGGCGACACTGCTGCTCGCGTCGCTCGGACTCCTCGTCGCGCTGCTGCTGGCGGTCCTGATCGCGGGGCTCTCGTCCCTCGCGCCGTTCGCCTGGCTGCGTGATGGTCTGCGCCAGATCCCCGGCCTCTTCGTCGCCGTGCCGGTGTTCTGGCTGGGCATCCTGCTCATCCAGGTGTTCTCTTTCGGACTCGGCTGGGTGCCGATCGTCGGGGCCGACCCGGCGAGCGGCCTCATCCTCCCCGTGCTGACCCTCGCGGTGCCGATCTCGGCGCCCTTGGCGCAGGTGCTGGTCAGGGCGATCGATCAGGTGCAGGCGCAGCCGTTCGTCACGGTGGTGCGCGCGAAGGGCGCGCCGCCGCTCTGGGTGCTCACGCGCTCGGTCGCCCGCAACGCCGCGGTGCCGACGTTGACCATCGCCGGCGTGCTGTTCGGAGAGCTCGTCGGGGGAGCGGTCGTGACCGAGACCGTGTTCGGTCGCACGGGCGTGGGCAGGCTCACGGAGCAGGCCGTCACGAACCAGGACATCCCGGTGCTGCAGGGCGTCGTGCTGCTCTCCGCTCTCGGTTTCGTGGTCATCAGCTTCGCGGTCGACCTCGTCACCCCGCTCATCGACCCGCGCCAGCGGACGCTCACGCGCTCCCGCCCATCCGCCGCGTTCGCCCCCTCGAAGCCCGCACCCCAGGAGGTGTCAGCATGACCGCTCCCGTGATCGCCGAGACGAGCGTCGAGCCCGGAGCCGTGCCGGCACCGACCCCTCAGGAGCAAGCGCCGGCACCTCGGCGGCGTGGTCGTCTGCACGGCCGCGCCTGGGGCCTGTATCTGGCGCTCGCCGTCGTGGCGCTCGCCGTGCTCTGGGCAGTCATCCCCGGGGTGTTCGCCCCCGGCGACCCGCTCACCGGCGTACCGGCCGACAAGCTGCTGCCGCCGAGCGCCGCCCACTGGTTCGGAACCGACACCCTCGGACGCGACCTGTTCGGACGCGTCGTCCATGGCGCGGTGCATTCGCTCTCCGGCGCGCTGATCGCGGTCACGGTCGGCCTCGCGCTCGGCACGGTGCTGGGCGCGATCGCCGGGGCCGTGGGCGGTGCGGTCGATGACGTGCTCATGCGCGTCGTCGACGTGCTCCTCGCGATCCCCGGGCTCCTGCTGTCGCTGTCGGTCATCATCCTGCTCGGATTCGGCACCGTCAATGCCGCCATCGCGGTCGGTCTCGGCAGCGTCGCCGCCTTCGCCCGGCTGATGCGCGCCGAGGTCGCCCGCGTGCGGCGCACCGAATACGTCGAGGCGGCCTTCGGCAGCGGCGCCACCTTCTTCGCGGTGCTGCGTCGGCATGTGCTGCCCAATTCGCTCACACCCATCGTGGCGCTCGCTGCGCTGCAGTTCGGCACCGCGATCCTGGCGATCTCGACTCTCGGCTTCCTCGGCTACGGCGCCCCGCCGCCCACCCCGGAATGGGGGCTGCTGATCGCCGAAGGACGCAACTACGTGGGGACCGCCTGGTGGCTCACGGCACTTCCCGGTCTCGTCGTCGTCGCGGTCGTGCTCAGCGCCAACCGCATCAGCCACCGCATCGGAAGGGGGACGCGATGAGCGTTCTGGCTGCGACGGATCTGCGGATCTCCTACGGGGGTCGCGAAGTCGTGCACGGCATCTCGTTCGAGATCGAGGAGGGCGAGACCCTCGCGCTCGTCGGCGAGTCGGGATCGGGCAAGTCCACGACCGCTCATGCGCTCCTCGGTCTGCTTCCGGCCGGCGGGAAGGTCGATGGCGGGACCGTGGCACTCGGAGACCTCGACATCTCCGGATGGACCGATCGCGCGCTGCGGGGCATCCGCGGCGCGGAGATCGGCCTCGTGCCGCAGGACCCCACGACCTCGCTCGATCCGGTGCGTCCGATCGGCGCGCAGGTCGAGGAGATCCTGCGCCTGCACGGACACCGGGACCGGCGTTCGCGTCGCGCGCGTGCGATCGAGCTGCTCGACCGCGTCGGCATCGACGATCCGGACCTGCGGGCGCGCCAGTACCCGCACGAGCTCTCCGGCGGCATGCGGCAGCGCGTGCTGATCGCGACCGCGATCGCCCTGCAGCCGCGCCTGCTGATCGCGGACGAACCGACCAGCGCCCTCGATGCCACGGTGCAGCGCAAGGTGCTCGACCTGCTCGACGAGCTGCAACGTGAGGAGGGCACCAGCATCCTGCTCGTGACCCACGACCTCGGTGTGGCCGCCGATCGCGCGGAAAGGCTGGTCGTGCTCAAAGACGGCCGGATCGTGGAGCAGGGCCCGAGCGCAGCGGTGCTCGCTGCGCCGTCCGACCCGTACACGCGGCAGCTGCTCGCCGATGCTCCTGCATTCACGACCGGATTCCGCCGCCCGGAGGCGCCGCCGTTCCTGCGGGACGCGGCGGCCGTCGCCGCGGAGAACCCCTATGCGATCGTGGCCGAGGGGCTCGTGAAGGAGTTCCGCGTCGCGGGGCGCGAGCGCTTCCGCGCGGTCGACGACGTCTCGTTCCGCGTGCGTCGGGGCACCACTCACGCTCTCGTCGGGGAGTCCGGGTCAGGCAAGACGACCACGGCGCGGCTGGTCACGCGCTTCCATCAGCCCGACGCCGGCACGATCGAGGTCGACGGCGAAGACGTGACCCACGCGAAGCGCGAACAGCTGCGCGCGCTGCGCCGACGCGTGCAACTCGTCTACCAGAACCCGTTCGCCTCGTTGGATCCTCGTCAGCACATCATCGACATCGTGGCGGAGCCGCTGCAGAACTTCCGCGTCGGATCGAGCGCCGAGCGCCGAGAACGGGCGCTGGCCCTCCTCGACCGGGTCTCGCTCCCGGCCGACGTCGCGAGGCGCACTCCGCGCGAGCTCTCGGGCGGCCAGCGACAGCGCGTCGCGATCGCCAGGGCGCTCGCGATCGATCCGGAGGTCGTGGTGCTCGACGAGGCGGTGTCAGCGCTGGACGTGACCGTGCAGGCGCGCATCCTCGAGCTGCTCACCTCGCTGCAGTCCGAGCTCGGACTCACGTACCTGTTCATCTCGCACGACCTCGCGGTGGTGCGCAGGATCAGCCACACGGTCTCGGTGATGCGTCGTGGCCGGATCGTCGAGGAAGGGCAGACGGAGGAACTCTTCCGCGACCCGCAGCACGACTACACCCGGGAGCTGCTCGCCGCTGTCCCCGGACGAACGGAGACCGTCGTATGACCACCGCACCCACCGTCGCCTTCTTCACCCGCCTGCTCGACGACGCTGCACCTGTCGAGAGGTATGCGCTCGCGACCGCGCAGATCCAGCAGGCCGAGCGGCACGGGATCGGGCGGGCCTGGGTCGCCCAACACCACTTCCACGCGGCCGAGGGCGGGCTGCCGTCCCCTCTGGTGTTCCTCGCCCACGTGGCCGCCGTGACCCGCGGCATCCGGCTCGGAACCGGGGTCATCACCCTGCCGCTGGAGGATCCGGTGCGGGTGGCCGAAGATGCCGTGGTCGCTGATCTGCTCTCCGGGGGGCGCGTGGATCTGGGACTCGGCAGCGGGGGGACACCGTCGTCGTTCGTGCCCTTCGGGGAGGACGTGCGCGACAAGGCACCGACCTACGACCGCAAGCTGCGCACGCTGCTCGACGGGCTGGCGGGTCGCGACATCGGGGCGGGCAACACGCTCTACCCGGATGCCGGAGATCTCGCCGACCGCATCTGGCAGGCCACCTTCTCGGCGCCCGGTGGGCACCGCGCCGGGGTGCACGGGCACGGACTGCTGCTCTCGCGCACGCAGCCTCGCCGCGCCGACCGACAGCACGCACCGCTCTCCGAACTGCAGGATCCGATCATCGACGCGTACCTCGAGGCGCTTCCGGCCGGGGTGGAGCCGAGGATCACCGCGTCGCGGACCGTGTTCGTCGCGGACGACCGCGCCGAAGCGCTGCGGTTCGCCGAGGTCGGGCTGCGCCGGGGGGCGGAGGGCTTCCGCCGACAGGGGCAGACCATCCCCGGAGACAGCATTGACGAGTTGATCGCCGCTCTCGACACGCACCTCGGCACGCCGGAGGAGGTGGCGGAGTCGCTCGCCGCCGACGCCACCCTCGCCCGCGCGACCGAAGTGGCCTTCCAGGTGCACTCGGTCGACGCCCCGCACGAGCACGTGCTGCGATCCATCGCCCTCTTCGCCGATGAGGTCGCGCCGGCCCTCGGCTACGCACTCAGCCCTTCCGCCCCAGACACCCTCACCCTCAAGGAGAACGCATGACCGACGACATCGTGGACCGCATCGTGGAGGTGACGCCGGAGCTGGATGCGCTGCGCCGTCGCCGGCCGGTCACCCGAGAGCAGCTGCAGGCGAGCTTCGACGCACTCTTCCGACCGGTCACGGTCGAGCACGTCTCGCAGGCGGAGCGTGAGCTTGTCGCCGCCTTCGCGACGGGGCTCGCCGGAGCGGATGATGCGACCGCGGTGTTCTATGCCGCCCGCGCACAGGACGCGGATCCGCAGACCGCGAGCGTCGTGCTCGCCGAGGCCGCCGGCGCGGCCGTCAGCGGACCCTTCGGCGCCTACACCGAGCTGGGGCTGCAGGAGGAGAACACCGAGGGGAAGCGGTACGTCCCCTCCGGCGCGGTCGTCGCGGTCATCGGTGAGCGCCTCGCCGCGGCCCTCGCACACACGCACCTGCTGGTGTTCCGGCCCCGCGAGGCTTCGGGTGCCGACCTCGGGCGCCTGCTCGACGCCGGGTGGTCGACCGACGGGATCGTGACGCTGTCGCAGCTGGTGTCGTTCCTCGCCTTCCAGCAGCGCGTCGTCACCGGGCTCCGCGTGCTCGCCGCCGCAGGACTGACGACCGCATCCGAGACCGACAGCTCCGAGGAAGAGGAAGCCGCATGACCGCCGAACAGAGCGTGCTCCGGCACGATGACGCCCCGCACCCGCACGCCTTCACCCGCGGGGAGGTCGGCTGGGTCCCGCACCTGGAACCCCTCGCGGAAGACGAGCTGACCGCGCGGCACTACGACGGTCTTGTCGACGCCGCGCGGGCGAAGAACGACTACTTCCGCCTGCTCGCCCGTGACCCCGAGGTGCTCAAGGCGCGGACCCTCGTCGACAAGGACATCTTCTACAACGCGGCAGAGGGCCTCCCGCGCGCGGACCGCGAGCTCGCGGCCACGGCGGCATCCCGTCGCAACGGCTGCGTGTTCTGCGCCTCGGTGCACTCGCGCTTCGCCGCGCACCACAGCAAGCGCACGGACGACGTCGACTTGCTGCTCGAGGAGGGCGTGGACGCGGACCTGGGCGAGCGATGGAACGCGATCGTCGCGGCATCCGTCGCCCTCACCGACACGCCCAGCGCATTCAGGGAGCACGAGATCGCCCGGCTGCGCGCGGCAGGGCTCGACGATCTGGAGGTCGCGGACGTCATCCACGGCGCCGCGTTCTTCAACTGGGCGAACCGGCTGATGCTGTCGATCGGACGGCCGGTGGCTCCGGCCTGACCCGGAGCCCTGCGACTACGGGAGCAGGATGATCTTGCCCGAGGCGGCGCCGGATTCCATGAGTTCATGGGCCTGCGCCGCTTCGGCGAGCGGCAGCTGCGGTCCGAGCTCGATCGTGAAGTCGCCGGTGTCCAGGAGGGCGATCGTCTCGGCGAGGGCCTCGGCACGCCAGGCGAGTTCCTGGTCGGTCAGCGGCACCGGCGATCCACCGGAGAAGGCACGGATGCCGAAGGATGCGGCATCCGGCCCCCGCACGATCGTCGCGATGCGGTCGCGGTCGGACACCAGGGCGAGCGAGGTCTCGATCGCCTCGTCGGTTCCCGCGCAGTCGAGTACCACTGTGACGGCGGAGGGAGCCGCCTCGCGGACCCGCTCGAGCAGGCCGTCGCCGTACGCCACCGGGATCGCGCCCAGCTCGCGCAGCTGATCGTGGCGGGCGGGGCTCCCGGTCGCGATCACGGTCGCGCCCCAGGCGACGGCGAACTGCACGGCTGCCTGCCCGACGGCTCCGGAGCCGCCGTGCACGAGCAGCACGTCGCCCTCGGTCACCCCGAGCGAGCGCAGCGCCTGGTAGGCGGTTCCGGCGGGGATGCCGATGCCGGCGCCCTCTGCGGTGGTCACGGAGTCGGGGAGCTTTGCGAGGTTCTCGGCCGGGACGGCGAGCGCCGACGCGTAGGTGCCGTGCCCATCGCGGATCGCCACCCGGTCGCCGACCGCGAAGTCGTCGACGCCTTCGCCGAGCGCTTCGACGACACCGGCACCGTCGAAGCCGACCGGACGCGGTTCGGTGATCGGCGGCGACGGGCGCTTGCCGCCGCGCAGCTTCGCATCGATCGGGTTCGCCCCCGCCGCCTCGATGCGGACGACGACCTCGCCGCGGCCCGCCACGGGGTCGGGGATCTCGATCAGATGCAGGACAGCGGGGGAGCCGATTTCGGTGTACACGATCGCGCGAGCCATGCATTCAGGCTACCTGCGCCGACAGTAGCGGTCACGGATCAGCGCCCGGACAGCACCTTCATGATGCGCTGCGGCGACACCGGCTGCGCGGTGCCCAGACGCTGCGCGAACACGCTCACGCGGTACTCCTCGAGCAGCCAGCGCGCCTCGACGAGCGCCGGCGAGGCGTCGGCCGCGAGCGGGATCGTGCCACCGGCGTCTTCGAAGGCCTTCGCCATCCGCTCGTACTCGGTCATGCGTGCACGGTCCTTGCCGGGCTCGCTGGACAGGGTCTTCAACCGGTCGAGCATCCCCTCCAGGTACCGGGGGAAGTGCGCGAGGCGGTCGACACCGGCGGTGGAGACGAACCCGGGGTGCAGCAGTCCGCTCAACTGGGTGCGGATGTCGTTCAGCGGGCCGAGGAGGGCGAGCGAGTTCTGCGACTTGATGCCGCGCTCCACGTCGCGTGACTTCGTGAGGATGCGTGCGACCAGGGAGACGCAGGCGAACAGTTCGTCGACGAGGACGGCGGAGACCGCGTCGCGCACGCGGGCGAAACCCGCCTCGTCGCGCACGATGCCATCCGGCACGATGCCTTCGATGACTGTGCGGGCGACCGCCGCACGCGAGTCCTCGATGAGGGCGGCGGCCGACGGATAGGGCGAGGCGGCGAGAGCGAGCTTCTCCTGGCTCGTCAGGTGCTCCTGCACGTACGAGGAGGGCGAGGGCACACCCAGAAGAACGAGGCGCAGCACGCCGTCGCGGGTGGCGGCCGCCGCGGCATCCGGGGTCGATTCGACGCGCACCGACACGCTCTTGCCCTGGTCGACGATGGCCGGGTACCCCCGCACGACGCCGCCGGCGACGCGGGTGTCGAGCACCTCGGGCAGTTCTCCGAACGTCCACGCCGTGAGGCCGGTCTGCTCGAGGGGCGCGGACGCGATGCGTTCGATCCCCCCGCGTTCGGTGCCGCGTCTCGCTCCCGTCCCCCCGGAGCGGGGAGGAGCTGCGATCGAGCGGGCGACGCTGCTGCGGGCGCGGTCCGAGAGCTGGGTCTGCAGCGCCCGCAGGTCGCGTCCGGAGCCGACGATCCTGCCGCGTTCGTCGACGGCGCGGAAGTTCATGCGCAGGTGCGGGGGCACGCGCTCGTCGTCGAAGTCGGCGGCGGAGACCAGCTGGTTCGCGAGGGGCTGGATGCGGCGGGCGAGCGCCTCCTTGAGCGTGCGCGGAGGCAGGCCGCCGTGCGACTCCGGCCCCTCCTCGACGAGCTCGGCACCGAACTTCTCGGCCCAGTCTGCGGCGGGGACCACGTGGCGACGGATCGCCTTGGGGAGCGCGCGCAGCAAGCCCGTCACCAGTTCGGCACGCAGGCCGGGAACCTGCCAGTCGAAGCCGCGGTCCTCGATCTGCGCGAGGAGCGGTAGCGGCACGACCACGCTCACGCCGTCGTCGTCGGCGCCCGGCTCGAACCGATACGCGAGGCCGAGCACCTGGTCGCCCTGGGTCCACCGGGTCGGGAACTCGCGCTGATCCGCACGCTCCTCGTCGTCGATCAGGTCGCTCTCGCGCATCACGAGCAGCTTCGGCGTCGTCGCCATGGCCTCTCGCCACCAGCTCTCGAACGACCGCACGTCGAACACCTCGGCGGGGATGCGCTCGTCGTAGAAGCGGAACACGGCCTCGTCGCCGGCGAGGATGTCGCGGCGACGCTCGCGCTCCTCGAGCTTCTCGAGGCGCTTGCGCAGTTCGGCGTTGCTGCGCCAGAACGCGCTCACCCGCTTGTCGATCCGTGTCGGATCCCACTCGCCCTCGACGAGAGCGTGCCGCACGAACAGCTCGCGTGAGGCAGCGCGGTCGATGCGGGCGAACTGCACGCGCCGACGCGGGATGATCTCGAGGCCGAACAGGGTCACCTTCTCGAAGGCGACCGCAGCACCGGCATCCTTCGACCAGTGCGGCTCGGTGACCTGACGCTTGGCGAGGTCGCCGGCGAGGGGCTCGGCCCAGGCGGGGTCGATCGCGGCGACCGTGCGGGCGAACGTGCGGGAGGTCTCGACGATCTCGGCGGCGATCACCGCACGCGGACTCTTCTTGCGCAGACCGGAGCCGGGGAAGATCGAGAAGCGGATGCCGCGCGCCCCGCGGTACTCGGCGATGCGACGGCCTTTCGGTTCCTTCGCAGGGGAGTGCGCCTTGCCTGCGGGGGCGGTGCGCTCGTCGAGGATGCCGATCTGCGAGAGCAGGCCCGACAGCAGTGCACGGTGGATGGCATCGGGATCGCTGGTGCCGCCGTCGTCGCCCGCTCTCCGGTCGTCGCGGGGGCGGTCGGGCGTCTTCACGAGCGTGCGCAGCTGGCGATGCACGTCGAACCACTCGCGCACCCGCACGTAGTTGAGGTGCTCGGAACGGCACAGGCGGCGGAACGCGCTCGAGCCGAGCTCGCGCTGCTGCTCGCGCAGGTGGTTCCAGAGGTTCAGCAGGGTGAGGAAGTCACTGGTCGGGTCGACGAAACGCGCGTGCATCCGGTCGGCTTCGTCCCGGCGCTCCTCCGGCCGCTCCCGCACGTCCTGGATGGTCATGCCCGAGACGATCGCGAGCACGTCACGCGTCACGGTGCCGCCGGAGTCCGCCTTCCCTGCTTCGATCAGCATGCGTGCGAACCGCGGATCGATCGGCATGCGGGAGATGTCGCGACCCGTGCGGGTGAGGTGCGGGGTACCGTCGCGGCGCGATGCCTCGACGGCGCCGAGCTCGGTGAGCAGGTCGAACGCGGCCTTCACGCCCCGCGAGTCGGGCGGGGTGAGGAAGGGGAACGCCGTGATGTCGCCGAATCCGAGCGACAGCATCTGCAGGATGACCGAGGCCAGCGAGGTGCGCAGGATCTCGGGCTCGGTGTACTCCGGGCGCTTGTCGTAGTCCTCCTCCGAGTAGAGGCGGATCGCGATGCCGTCGCTGGTGCGGCCCGCACGGCCGGAACGCTGATTCGCCGACGCCTGGGAGACGGCCTCGATGGGCAGGCGCTGCACCTTGGAGCGGTTGCTGTACCGGGAGATGCGGGCGGTGCCGGTGTCGATGACGTACTTGATGCCGGGAACCGTGAGGCTGGTCTCGGCGACGTTCGTGGCGAGGATCACCCGGCGGCGCACACCGGCCACCCGGCTGCGCTCGAACACCCGATGCTGGTCGGCGGCGGAGAGGCGTCCGAACAGGGGCAGCACCTCGGTGGGGGCGCGGTCGTTCGCGTAGGCGCCGCGCACGGCATCGGCGGCGTCGCGGATCTCGGCCTCGCCGGGGAGGAAGACGAGCACATCGCCCGGTGCTTCGCGGTCGAGCTCGCGCAGGGCCGTGACGATCGCCGAGACCTCGTCCTCCGGCTCGGACGGCGCGTCCTGCTCGTCCGTATCCTCGACCGGCCCGCGGTAGCGGATCTCCACCGGATACGTGCGTCCGGAGACCTCGATGATCGGCGCCGGGGTGCCATCCGGCGCGGCGAAGTGCTTCGCGAAGCTCTCCGGATCGATCGTCGCCGAGGTGATGATCACCTTCAGGTCGGGGCGCTCCGGGAGGATGCGGGCGAGGTAGCCGAGCAGGAAGTCGACGTTGAGGGAGCGCTCGTGCGCCTCGTCGATGATGATCGTGTCGTAGCGCGTGAGCAGCCGGTCGCGGTGGATCTCGTTGAGCAGGATGCCGTCGGTCATCAGGGCGATGCGCGTGGCGTCGGACACCTTGTCGGTGAAGCGCACCTTGTACCCGACGAGTGTGCCCAGCTCGACCTGGAGCTCTTCGGCGACGCGCTCCGCGATCGTGCGCGCGGCGAGTCGACGGGGCTGGGTGTGAGCGATGCGCTCCCGACCGAGCTCGAGCGCGATCTTCGGCAGCTGGGTGGTCTTGCCCGAGCCGGTCGCGCCCGCGACGATCACGACCTGGTGGTCGCGGATGGCATCGGCGATCTCGGCCCTGGCGGCGCTGACCGGCAGCTCCGGGGGATAGGAGATCACGGGGGAAGACATAGCCCTCCATCGTATGCCGGGATCGGTCATCCACGCACCGATGCCGGCCTCTACGATCAGGGGGTGATCACTGCTCTCGACCCCGTCCGGTGGTTCCACGAGTTCGGACGACCTCCGCGCATCCTCGGGCTCGACGTCGCCCGAGGACTGGCGATCCTCGGCATGGCCGGAGCGCACATCGGCGAGACCGAGCCGTTCGACTGGTTCGACCCGTCGACGTGGACCGACCTGGTGCATGGACGCTCGTCGATCCTGTTCGCGGTGCTCGCGGGCATCTCGATCGCCCTCATGACGGGACGCAGCGCGCTGCCCGAACGTGAGCGCATCCCCGGCATCCGCCTGAACCTCATCGGCCGGGGCGCGGTGATCTTCGTGATCGGCCTGGCCCTCGAGATGTTGAACACCCCGATCGCAGTGATCCTCACGCTCTACGGTCTGCTCTACGTCGCGGTCATCCCGTTCCTGCGCTGGAGGCCCTGGCAGCTGCTGACGGGGGCGGCGGTGCTCGCACTCCTCGGTCCGGCGCTGCTCGCGTTCCTGAACGCGGTGATGCTGAACCCCTACGGTTCCGGCATCGGGTTCGTGCTGTACGGCACGTACCCCATCACGGTCTGGATGTCACTGGTGCTGGCTGGCATGGCCCTCGGACGCCTGCGCGTCGAGCGGATGCGCACCGCGGCGGTCGCGCTCGGCGTCGGATTCGCGCTCGTGGTGGTCGGGTACGGTCTGGGCGGGGTCGGCCACGCCGCCGGTCTCGCCAGCGACGTCGGGAACGGCTCATCGGGGACGGAGGTCTCATCGGGCAGCTCGATCGTCGACCCCGGCTTCGTCGACATGGGCACGGCTCCCACCGGGTGGGAGGCCTACCCGCAGGCGCTCGCCGAGACCGACCCGCTCCGTGCCGTGCTCACGGCGGTCTTCGCCGTCGACCCGCACAGTGGAGGTACGGCCGAGATCCTCGGGTCCGGCGGGTTCGCCCTCGTCGTCATCGCCCTGTGCCTGCTGCTGAGCACACCTCTGCGCTGGGCGCTGCTCCCGCTGGGTGCGCTCGGTTCCATGCCGCTCTCGGCATACAGTGCGCATGTGCTCTCGATCATGCTGGTCGGTGGACCGGGGTCGTTCTTCACCAGCAACACGTTCTGGGCCGCGACTGCGATCGCTCTGCTCCTGCTGACCACGCTCTGGTCGATGTTCTTCGGCCGCGGACCGCTCGAACGCCTGGTCGGTCGGAGAGCGACGGCGATGGCGTCGGTGCCCCGGAGCTGACTCCGTCGATGCCGACCACGTCGCCGACCATAGGGCCGACCACGTCGCCGACCACGACGAGGGCCGAGAAGACGATGTGCTAGCGTGGAACGGCGACGCTTTCTGGCGTTCGCGACCGACCCCGATCTCGGGTCGGACTGGGGAGTTTCGAACTGGGGAGTTCACACCACCGCGTTGCGGCGATCCATTCGCCGTCTCGATGTCGTCGAGTGCGCGGGGGATGACGCCTGCGCGTTCGGAACGGCATCGACTGGGGAGTCACGGTGGGGAACACGAGTTTCGGGCGACGGGCACGCGGTGCCGTCGCATCAATGCTGACGGCCGGCCTGCTGATCGCGGGTCTGTCCGGTGTGGGAGCGACGGCGGCTGCTGCAGCCGACGTGCCGCCGACGACGCCTCCGCAGCTGCAGCGCGATGAGAACGTGGTGACGTCGGATCCGATTCCGACCGTCCAGATCGACAACGGATACGTGTGGGCGCAGACCACGATCGGTACCACCGTGTACGCGGTCGGCAAGTTCGACAACGCGCGTGAGCCGAAGGCCGCGCCCGGCACGGCCCTCACCGCACGCTCGAATGTGCTGGCGTACGACATCGTCTCCGGCGCGCTGTCGTCGTTCGCCCCGAAGGTCAACGGCGTGATCAAGGCCGTCGCGGCATCGCCCGACGGCACGCGCATCTACATCGGCGGATCCTTCAACAGTGTGAACGGCAAGGACCGGTGGAACTTCGCGGCGCTCGATGCGAAGACCGGCGAGCTGGTCCCGCAGTTCGCGCCGTCGATCGGTGGCAGTGGCGTGTACGCGATCACCACCGACGGATCGAACATCTACCTCGGGGGTCTGTTCACTCAGGCCAACGGCGTCGCCCGGAAGAACCTCGCCGCCTTCGACCAGAAGAACGGTGCGCTGCTGAGCTGGGCTCCCCAGGCCGACCGCCAGGTCGATGCCCTGGTGATGGATCCGGCCGGCACGAACGTCATCGTCGGAGGTCGCTTCTCGACGGTCAACGGCAGCAGTCTCCGTGGCTCGGCCGCTGTGGACAAATCCACCGGTGCAGCGGACACCTCCTGGGGCATCTCCCAGGTCGTGAAGAACAGCGGGAGCAGCAGCAACTCCGGTATCTTCGCCCTCGCCACCGACGCGAACTCGGTCTACGGCACCGGGTGGAGCTGGGCCGGCGGGGGCAACCTCGAGGGCACGTTCGCCGCAGAGGCGGGAACAGGAGCGGTGCGCTGGATCGCGGATTGCCACGGTGATCACTACGGCGTGTACTCGACCGGCAAGGTCGTCTACACGACGAGCCACATGCACTCCTGTAACACGATGGGCCTGCAGCCGCAGAAGAACCCGGCGGTCTACCAGTACGCCGAGGCGTACACGGCCGATGCGCGCGGCACCCTCTCCGCGAACACCTACTCGGGGTACGCCAACTGGGCAGGAACCCCTGCGCCGTCGCCCTACCAGTGGGCACCGGACTGGTCGGTGGGCACCACCACCGGACTCGGCCAGGCGGGCCTGTCCATCACGGGCGCGGGCGACATGATCTCGATCGGCGGCGAGTTCCGATCCGTCAACGGCGGTCAGTTCGAGGGACTGGTCCGGTTCTCCACGAACCCGCCTGGCGGCGCCAAGGACGGTCCCCGTGTCGCCGCTGCGGACTGGAAGCCCACGGCGGGCACATCGCCCGTCCCCGGGCGCGCTCGCGTGACGATCCAGACGAACTGGGATCGGGATGACCTGACCCTCACCTACGAGCTGTACCGAGCCGGAACCGCTGAACCTGTGGCGAGCACGACTGCGGACGGCACCTGGTGGAAGCGCGCGACGGTCACGCTCGATGACCCGACGGCGACGTCGGGCGCAACGCAGAGCTACACCGTGGTCGCGAAGGACGCCGCCGGGAACACCGCCACCAGTGCGAGTGTGAACGCGAAGGCGAACGCGGGGACCGTCTCTGCATACACGGCCAAGGTCCTCGCGGACGGTCCCTCGCTGTACTACCCGATGGGAAACATCTCGAAGGATTGGGCGGGCGCTAACACCCCGGTGAACGGGTCGGGCGCCACGGTCTCGTCGGCCGGCATCGAGAACAGCGGCACGGGGTCGACCGCCTTCAACGGCACCACGACCGGCCGGGTCTCGTCCGACGCCAAGGCGGCGGTGTCGAAGGATTTCTCCTCGGAGATCTGGTTCCAGACGACCACGAAGACCGGCGGCATGCTCATCGGCTCCGGAGCCGCCAAGACGGGAAGCTCCGCGACCGTCGACCGACAGCTCTACATGACGAACAGCGGCACTCTGACCTTCGGCGTCTTCGCCGGTCAGACGCGCGCCACGGTGGCAGGGGACAAGGCGCTGAACGACGGAACGTGGCATCACGCGGTCGTCTCGCAGAACGCGGAGGGGATGAAACTCTACGTCGACGGTGAGCTCGTCGCCTCGGATCCCGCGGTGACGACGTCCAGGACCGACTCCGCCTACCTCCGCATCGGCGGCGATGCCCTCGCGGGCTGGCCGTCGGCTCCCTCGTCGAACTACTTCAAGGGTGCGCTGGACGAGGCCGCGGTGTACCCGTTCGCGTTGAACGCGGATCAGGTGCGGTCGCACTTCCAGCTGGGGAAGGGCATGAAGGCTCCGACGGCGGCATTCACGGCGCAGTCGACCGATCTGAGCGTGGCGGTCGACGCGTCGGGCTCGTCCGCGGACGGCGGAGCATCGATTGGTGCTTACGCCTGGGACTTCGGCGATGGTTCGACGGCCACGGGCGCGACCGCGACGCACGAATACGCTGCAGCGGGGACCTACACGGTGCGCGTGACGGTGACGGACAGTCGTGGACTGTCGGCATCGAGCGAGAAGCAGGTCGTGGTCACGGCCCCCGTCGTCGCCGATGTCGTCGTGGCATCGGACGGGTTCGATCGTGCGGTCGATTCCGGCTGGGGCACCGCTGATGTCGGTGGTCTGTGGACGCCGATGCAGGGCAAGTCGACCGCGCTCTCCGTGGCAGAGGGTGCCGGGGTGATCGACCTCGCCGCAGGGCAGACGCGCGAGATGCTGCTGGACGATGCATCGGTGCGGGATTCCGCCACGACGATGTCCTACACGCTCTCGGCCGGTCCGGAGTCCGGCACGGCGTACGTCGGTGCGGGTTCTCGTCGCGCCGGCGACAGCGGGTTCCGAGCCCTGGCCTGGCATCGCGCCGATGGGGCGGTCTGGGTGGTGATCCAGCGCAACGGGACGGCGATCGCCAGCGCGGCGGTCCCCGGTCTGACCTGGAGTGCCGGGACGATGTTCCACCTGTCGACGGAGACGTCGGGTTCACCGTCGACGACCATCCGCGCCAAGGTGTGGGCCGACGGCCAGCCCGAGCCGACGGCGTGGCAGGTGTCCGCGACGGATGCGACGTCGACGCTCCAGGGCGAGGGATCGCCGTCGGTGTTCTCGTATCGGGCCGGCAGCGCGACCGGCACGAACATCGTGCGGGTGCACGAGGTCAAGGCCATCCGCTCGGGCGAGTGAGCTCAGGAACGAGTGCGCGGGTGGGGGCACCGGATCGGGTGCCCCCACCGGGTCCTCTCAGAAGTGCGTGCCGCCGTCGATGCGCACCTCGGTGCCGGTGATGAACGCTCCGTCCTCGCTCGCGAGCATCGCCACGACGCCGGCGACCGACTCCGGTCCGGCGAAACCCTGACCGATCGCGGGCGCGAGCTTCATGAACAGGCTCATGTCGGCGTCGGCGGGCAGGCCCGGACCGTTGCTCTGGTTGCTCTGGCCGGATCCGTCGGTCATGCCGGACGAGATCGACCCGGGCTGCACCGCGGTGAAGCGGATCCCGCTCTTCGCGTATTCGGCGGCGAGTGCGTGGGTCATCGACTGCACGCCGCCCTTGCTGGCCGCGTAGGCCGCCATGTAGGGGTGCGCGAAGCCGGCTGAGGTCGAGCTGAAGTTCACCACGGCGGACGACGAGCCTTCGAGCAGTGCGGGGATCGCCGCGCGGATCACGAGGAACGTGCCGACCAGGTTGATCCGGATGACCTGCTCGAACTGGTCGAGCGTCGTCTCGTGGGTGTGCGAGGAGCGCAGGATTCCGGCGGCGTTCACGAGCACGTCGAGTCCGCCCAGAGCAGCGACGGCCTCGGCGACGCCGGCAGCCACGGAGGCTTCGTCGGCGATGTTCATCGTGACGGTCGTGAGGCGTTCGGCGAGTGCGCCGGCCTGGGCGACCGTGTCTTCGAGACCCGCGGTGCTGACGTCGGCGGCGACGACGCTGCCGCCTTCGCGGAGCATGCGCAGCACGGTGGCCTGACCGATGCCCGACCCTCCGCCGGTGACGAGCGCCCGACGTCCTTCGTAGCGGTTCATGATCTTCCCTTTCGTGGTGAATGTCGTGGTGGATGCGGTGATGGTGTCGCGAGGCGACGTTCCGTTGTAGGCAGACTATGCCTGTATGGCAGAACGTGCCACATAGACCCAACCTGCCGCGGCGTTCGCCTATTCCCGTACGCTGTGACGGTGGAGACCTCGACCCTCACCGAACGCCGCCGGGCCGCGACCGAGCGGGACATCGCGGCCGCCGCCGCCGCGCTGTTCGCCGAGCAGAGCGTGGCGGGGGTCACCGCCGAGCAGATCGCGGCGCGCGCGGGTGTCTCGGTGCGTACGTTCTACCGGTACTTCGCCCGGAAGGAAGACGCGATCACGCCCATCCTCAGCGTCGGCGCCCAGCGCTGGCAGGAGGCATTCGCGCAGGTGGGGGAGCTTTCGCTGCGGGAGCGGATCCCCGCCGTGATCCACGCCCAGCTCGCCGAGGACGGGTCAGGGGAGCGGTCATCCGACGGGCTCGAACTCGACACGATGCTCGGCGTGCTCCGGGGCCTCGACGACGACACGGCGATGCGCGATGTCTGGCTGCGCGTCAACGACGACTCCGAGCGTCGACTGCGAGCGATCCTCCGGGAGCGGGGGATCGCGGTGTGGGATGCGGCTCTGCTCGCCGCTGTCGCGACGGCCTCCATCCGCGTCGGTCTCGAGCAGTGGGCGGCGGATCCCGACGGTGCTCGTCCCGCGGAGCGCGCTGTCGAGGCCTTCCAGGCCATGTCGCAGGGGCTCGACGGGCTCGACTGACTTCTTTCGTCACCGGCCGGTCCGACCTGTCATCACAGGTCATAGGCTGGAGGCATGACGATTCCTGCACTCGAACTGAACGACGGCAACTCCATCCCGCAGCTCGGCTACGGCGTCTTCAAGGTGCCGCCGGCAGAGACCGAGCGGGCGGTGAGCGAGGCGCTCGAGATCGGCTACCGCCACATCGACACCGCCGCCATCTACGGCAACGAAGAGGGCGTCGGCGCCGCCATCGCCGCCTCCGGCATCCCGCGCGACGAGCTGTTCGTCACGACGAAGCTCTGGAACGACCGTCACCACGACGACGAACCGCGCGCCGCCATCGGCGAGAGCCTCGAGAAGCTCGGACTCGACGAGGTCGACCTCTACCTCGTGCACTGGCCGACCCCGGCCAAGGACGACTATGTGCACGCGTTCGCGAAGCTCATCGAGCTCCGCGAGGCGGGTCTCACCCGCAGCATCGGCGTCTCGAACTTCCTAGTCCCGCACCTGGAGCGCACGGTCAAGGAGACCGGCGTCATCCCGGCCGTGAACCAGATCGAGCTGCACCCGGCGTACCAGCGCCGCGAAGAGGTCGCCTGGGCCGACGCGAACGGCGTCCGCATCGAGGCGTGGGGTCCTCTCGGCCAGGGCAAGTACGACCTCTTCGGCATCCCTGCGGTGGCAGATGCCGCCGCAGCGCACGGCGTCACCCCGGCACAGGCGGTGCTCCGCTGGCACCTGCAGAAGGGCATCATCGTGTTCCCGAAGTCGGTGCGCGCCGAGCGGCTGCGTGAGAACCTCGACGTCTTCGGCTTCGAACTGACCGACGCCGAGATCGCGGCGATCGACGCCCTCGACCCGCTCGACGGCTCCGGCCGCGTCGGCTCGCACCCGGACGAGGTCAACTGACCCCGCTCCCGTGGGACGGAGCCTCGGGCTCACATGACGCCCCGTGTCGCATCGCGCGACACGGGGCGTCGTCGTGAGTACCGTCGAGGCATGACAGCTCCGTTCCGTGTCGTCGCCGTGTCGGGATCCCTCCACGAGCCCAGCAAGACGACCGCCCTCGTCCGCGCGATCACGGCCGCCATCGCCGAGCGCGCCGAGGTCGAGTCGCAGCTCATCGAACTGACGCAGATCGGTCCGGGACTGGCCGGCGCGCTGCAGCGCGATCAGCTGCCGCCGGAGGTCGAGGCGCAGTTGCAGGCGATCGAATCGGCCGACCTGCTGATCGTGGGCAGCCCCGTCTACCGGGCGTCGTTCACGGGGCTCTTCAAGCACCTGTTCGATTTCGTCGGCCAGTACGACCTGGTGGGCAAGCCGGTGCTGCTCGCCGCGACCGGTGGCGGCGAGAAGCACGCGCTGATCATCGAGCACCAGCTGCGTCCGCTGTTCGCGTTC
Organism: Microbacterium maritypicum MF109; assembly: GCF_000455825.1. Taxonomy (GTDB): domain Bacteria; phylum Actinomycetota; class Actinomycetes; order Actinomycetales; family Microbacteriaceae; genus Microbacterium; species Microbacterium maritypicum_A. The sequence goes on along the minus strand of NZ_ATAO01000188.1, from coordinate 57,518 downwards.
TTCCAGGCGCTCACCCTTCCGCTCGGCGTCTACGCGAGCAACACCGACTTCGACGGCTACGAGATCGCCTCCGAGGTGCTCGAGGCCCGCATCGCGTTGGCTGCCGAGCGCGCCCTTCCGCTGGTGGGGTACGCGGCATCGCGTCCGATCGAGCTGCTCGTCGGCTGACCGCACCCCCTCCGCGCGGCGTAGCGTGAAGGCATGACCAATCGGCTCGCCGACACTCTCAGCCCGTATCTCCGCGCGCACGCCGACAACCCCGTCGACTGGTACCCGTGGGGCGAGGAGGCATTCGACGAGGCGCGGCGGCGGGATGTGCCGCTCCTGATCTCGATCGGCTACTCGACCTGCCACTGGTGCCATGTGATGGCTCGGGAGTCGTTCGCCGACCCGGCCACCGCCGCGCTCATCAACGACGGGTTCGTGGCCGTCAAAGTCGACCGTGAGGAGCACCCGCAGGTGGACGGCGCCTACATGGCCGCGGCCTCCGCCTTCACGCAGAACCTCGGCTGGCCGCTCACCGTGTTCGCCACACCGCGTGGGCGCACCTTCTATGCCGGCACCTACTGGCCACCGGAAGCCCGGCCGCCGCTGCCGGCATTCCGCGACGTGCTCGCGGCGGTGCGGGAGGCGTGGACGCTGCGTCGTGCGCAGGCGGAGGAGTCGGCGGATGCCGTGACCGACGCGCTCGCCCGGGCGGCGGAATCCACACCATCCGACCTGCCGGACATGGTCGCGATCGCCGCGGCGGCCGCGTCCATCGCGCAGCGCGAGGATCGGCAGTTCGGCGGCTTCGGCGGCGCGCCCAAGTTCCCGGTCGCCACGACACTGCGATTCCTGCAGCATCCGCTCGTGAGAGAAGGCGCTCCCGAGGCGGCTGCCGCGACGGCACGCGCGCTCGCTGCGATGGCGGGTTCGGACCTGCGCGACGCCGATGGAGGATTCTTCCGTTATGCGACACAGCGTGACTGGACCGTGCCGCACTACGAGCGGATGCTGACCGACAACGCGCAGCTGCTCGAGATCGCGCGCGACGCGGGAGACGAGCAGACCGTGCGGGGCATCGCCTCCTTCCTGATCGACGTGCTCCAGCGCGACGGCGGGGGATTCGGCGCGGCGCAGGACTCAGAGTCGACGATCGACGGCGTGCGCAACGAGGGTGGCTACTACCTCCGCGCCCTCGCCGACCGCGCGGGTCTGGAGGTGCCGGCGGTCGACGGGAAGGTGATCACCGGTTGGAACGGACTCGCGATCGGCGCCCTCGCCCGGGCGGGGGCGGCCTTCGGGGAGCAGGGCTGGATCGACGCGGCCACCTCCGCGGCGGAACAGGTGCTGCGGATCAACCGGGATGCCGACGGTGCCCTGGTGCGTGCTTCCCTCGACGGGCGGGCATCCGCCGCGGTCGCGACCGCCGCCGACCTCGGGCTGCTCGCCGACGGTCTGTTCGCGCTCGCCCTGGCGACGGGCGACGCGGGGTGGGCGGTCGAGGCGCGCGTCGTCCTCGACGAGGCTCTCGAGGGGGCGGCCGGTGACGACCCGCTCCTGTCGGCCCAGGGCATCGCGACGTCGCCTGATCAGACCGATGGCGACCTGCCCTCAGACGCGGCGGCCGTCGCCGCTGCAGCCCTGACGGCCTGGTGGCTGGGGGCGGGGGAGCGATATCGCGAAGCGGCCGTCTCGACGGTGAGCGCGCTCGCCGAGCGCTCTCGGGAGCAGCCGTTCGCCCACGGCACGCTGCTGCGGGTGGCCGCAGGACTCGCCGTTCCACCTCGCCAGCTCGTCGTGGTCACCGAGGCACGTGGCAGCGCCCTGGCCGTGGCGGGGAGGGGTGCGGACGCCGAGGTGGTCGCCGTGGTCAGCGCCGAGCAGGCGCGATCGTTCGCGGATGCGGGATTCGCCCTGTTCCAGGGCAAGGATGCGACGACGGAACGCGCCTACGACTGCCGGGCGTTCGTGTGCCGACTGCCGGTGAGCGATCCCGCCGAGGTGTCGGTCGGGCGCTGACGGTCGGCCCGCGCTCCCGCCGGGGGCTCCTACGCTGGGAACGAACCGGTTTCGAGGGAGGAACGGGCATGACCGTGCAGCACATCGAGTGGGTCGACATCCCGGCGGGGACACTGCAGCGGGGAACGCCGCTCGATCAGATCGATGCCCTCACCGTCCGGTATGCCGCGACCGGTGTTCCGCCCGCCTGGTATCGGAAGGAGACGCCGCGCACGCCGGTCGCCGTCCCGGCGTTCCGACTCGCCCGCACCCCGGTGACGGTCGCGCAGTGGGCGGCGTACGCGGAGGCGACCGGCGCCCGCGCCATCTCCGGGATCGACGAGCATCCGGTGATCGGGGTCTCGTGGCACGAGGCCACCGCCTACGCCGCATGGATCGGCTCGCAGCTCGGCGTGGACGCCCGCCTGCCGACCGAAGACGAGTGGGAGCGGGCGGCGCGCGGCGACGACACCCGCGAGTTCCCGTGGGGTGACGAGTACGTCACGGGCCGGGCGAACCTGTTCGATCTGGGACTCGGCACCACCACACCCGTCGGTGCGTTCCCCGAGGGCGCCAGTCCGTTCGGGGTGCTCGACATGGCGGGCAACGTCGACGAGTGGACCTCGACCCTGTACGCGCCGTATCCGGGCGCGCCCGATGACGTCCCTGCCGTCGAGGACTGGGCGGCCGACCCGCACATCACACGCGGCGGAGCGTTCCGCCACGACGTGGATCTGGCCCGCTGCGCCCGCCGACACGGGGCGTACGAGGAGGACCTCGTCGCTGTGGGCATCGGGCTCCGGCTTGCGGCGTCCGCGATCGCGACAGCGTGACTGTGCAATCTGACTAACCGTCGCCCCAGGAGTGGCGGTCGGTTGCGCGAGATGCGCAGCTTCCGGTGCGCCGATTGCCCAGTGGATGCGATCCGTTCTACTGTTGCGCGACAGCAGGCGGTGCCGCTCGGGGGCCGCCCATGGATCACAGCAAGGACGCTCTGACGATGCCCCTCCCCACCCGCGCCGGACTCGACGCCGTTCCCGCGTACCGTCAGGGGCGCTCCGCCCCGGCCGGTGCTTCGAAGCTCTCCTCGAACGAGTCCCCGCATCCGCCGCTGCCCTCGGTCGTCGCGGCCGTGCGCGACCGCCTCGACGGCATCCACCGCTACCCGGACATGAGCGCTGCCGCCCTGCGCGAACGGCTGGCCGACCGCTACGGCGTCGATCCGTCGGAGGTCACGGTCGGTGCGGGGTCGGTCGAGATCGCCGCTCAGCTCATCCACGCGGTCGCCGGCGATGGTGACGAGGTGGTCTTCGCGTGGCGGTCGTTCGAGGCGTACCCGTCCCTGGTTCGCATCGCGGGTGCCACGCCCGTCCCGGTGCCGCTCGACGCAGACCACGGACACGACCTCGACGCGATGCTCGCGGCGATCACCCCGCGCACCCGCCTGATCTTCGTGTGCAACCCGAACAACCCGACGGGCACCGTGGTCGGCGCCGACGAGCTCGAGCGCTTCGTCGCCGCGGTGCCGCACGACGTGCTCGTGGTGATCGACGAGGCCTATGTGCACTTCGATCGCACCGAGAGTCGAGGTGCCGGCATCGAGCTGTTCCGGCGGCACCCGCATGTGGCGGTGCTGCACACGTTCTCCAAGGCCTACGGCCTCGCGGGCCTGCGCATCGGCTATGCGATCGCCCCGGCCGCCGTCGCCGAGAACCAGCGCAAGGTCGCCGTGCCGTTCGGCGTGACCGACCTCGCGCAGACCGCGGCGCTCGCCTCGCTGGACGCCGAGGACGAGCTCGCGACACGCATCGACGAGGTCGTCGTGCAGCGCGACCGGCTCCATGCCGTGCTCGTGGCGGCCGGATGGCCCGCCGTCCGGTCCCAGGCGAACTTCGTGTGGGTGCCGTCCGCCGACCGCACCGCGGAGCTCGAGCACCTGCTGCAGGCGGGCGGCGTGATCGCGCGCGCCTTCGCCGGGGAGGGCATCCGCATCTCCTCGGGCTCTGTGGAGGACATCGACCGGGTGGAGGCCGCGCTCGCAGGCGCCGCCCGGGAACGCGGTGCCGCTGAGCGTGTGGAGGTCGGCGCATGACCGATGACCGCATGACCGAGATCCCCCCGACCACCACGACCACCAAGGGTCTGCACCCGGGCCTGACCCGCCGCCAGATCTCGATGATGGGGCTGGGCGGTGCGATCGGCGCCGGGCTGTTCGTCGGATCAGGTCAGGCGATCAGCATCGCGGGGCCCGCCGTGCTGGTGTCGTACCTGGTCGCGGGCGGCATCGTCGTGCTCGTGATGGCGATGCTGGCCGAGATGGTCGCCGCCCGGCCCAGCTCGGGGGCTTTCAGCTCATATGCCCAGAAGGCGATGGGACGCAGCGCCGGCAGCGCGGTCGGCTGGCTCTACTGGATCCAGCTGGTCGTGGTGATCGCCGCGGAGGCGACCGGTGCCGGTGCGATCGTGGCCAACTGGACACCGGGCATCCCGGCCTGGGTGTGGGTGCTGATCTTCGTCGTCGCGCTCACCGCGGTGAATCTGTTCGGGGTGCGCAACTACGGCCGCTTCGAGTTCTGGTTCGCGGCGATCAAGGTCGCGGCGATCATCGCCTTCCTCGTGGTGGGGGTGTGCGCGATCGTCGGGCTGATCCCCGGTGTGCCGGCGACCGGCATCGCGAACCTGGTCGACAACGGCGGCTTCGCACCGAACGGCATCGCCGGGATCGCCGGCGCCCTGCTGATCGTCGTCTTCGCGTTCGGAGGTACCGAGGTCGTCGCGATCGCCGCCGCGGAGTCGAACGATCCCGCGCACAACATCCGCCGCATCGTGCGGGAGGTGCTCGTGCGCATCCTCGTCTTCTACGTCGGATCGATCTTCGTGATCGTGGCTGTGCTGCCCTGGAACGACCCCGCCGTGAAGGCGGGGCCCTTCTCGGCGGTGCTCGAGACGCTGAACGTGCCCGGCGTCGGTCTGGTGATGGACCTCATCGTGATCATCGCGCTGCTGTCGGCCATGAACGCCAACATCTACGGCGCCTCGCGCATGGCGTATTCGCTGGGGGAGCGCGGGCTCGCCCCGCTGGCCGCGACCCGCACGAGCCTCAAGGGCGTGCCGTTCGTCGCCGTGCTGGCCTCCGTGGCGTTCGGGTTCGTCACGGTCGGGCTCAACTGGGCCTTCCCTGACGTGGTGCTGCCCGCCCTGCTCAACGTGGTCGGCTCGACGCTGCTCGTGATCTGGACCGCCACCGCGGTGGCGCAGATCATCCTCCGCCGTCGCGCGGATCGTGCCGGCGAGGCGATGCCGATGCGCATGTGGGGCTTCCCCTGGCTGTCGTGGCTGTGCCTGGTGCTGCTCGCCGCGGTGATCGCCCTCGCGATGATCGATGAGGCCGCGCGCATCCAGCTGCTGCTCACGCTGGGTCTCACCGCCGTCCTCCTCCTCGTCGCCCGGGCGACCAGGAGCGTGGCCCGGCCCGGCGTCCCACGGGAGTAGCGATGCGCATCGATCGCCTCGACGCCCAGCTCATCCGCCTGCTCACGGAGTCGCCGCAGCTACCGATCCTGGAGTGCGCACGGCGACTCGGGATCGCGCGCGGCACCGCGACGAGCCGGCTCGCGCGCCTGCACGAGGGCGGGGTGATCGAGGCGATCGTGCCGCGGATCGATCCGGCGGGTTTCGGCTACGGCGTCGTCGCGTTCTGCCTGGTCGAGATCGATCAGAAGGTGGGGCACGACGACGTCGCCACGGCTCTTGCGGATGCCGTCCCCGAGATCGTCGACATGCACACCGTCACGGGGGCCAGCGACATGCAGCTGCGGCTGGTGGCGCGCGATGCCACGCGGCTGCAGGAGGTGCTCGATCGGGTCGCCCTGGTGCCGGGAGTCGCGCGCACCGCCTCGTCGATCGCGATGCGCACGCATCTCTCGGGCCGTGTGCTCCCGCTGGTCGAGCACGTCGCCGCGGACGAGGTGCTCTAGGGCGAGGCGATCCCGCTAGCATCGTCGTCATGGTCGCTGCTCCTGTGCTCGTGGACCTCGACCGTGACAGCGTCGCGATGGGCGACGACATGTCGTCCCATGCGCGTCGCCTGTCGTTTCCGGACGGCACGCGCCTGGCAGATCTGCTCGAGGCGACGCATCCGGAGATCGAGAACCGCGGATGGTCGTGGGTCGCGGTCGTCGACGGCACCGTGTCGGCGGTGTGGTCGGTGGACCACGGCGTGTGTCTGCTGGTCAGGAACCGCCGGCTGCGGGGGTCGGCGTCGCCGATCCCGGTCGTCTTCCGCTACTTCCTGCAGCTCGATCCGCAGTGGCTGCACGGGCGACTGGCGGCGGGCGCTGCGGCGAATCGGGATGCCCTGAGCGTGGAGTACGCGCCGCTCGCGGCCGAGCGCCTGGAGGCGGAACAGCGCCGCCGCGAGCGGGAGGTTCCGGAGAAGCTGCTCTCCTCAGCGGCCGTCGGCGCGCTCGCGCGGCTCGGCGCGACGATCGACCTGCACTCCGACGTGCGCTGTCGGTTCCTCGCCGCGGGGGAGCGATGGGTCGTCGTGCGTTCCGACTCCATGACGGTCGTCTACCGCGCGGAGACCCCCGCACCGATCGCGTCGCTGCGTCCCCGCGCCTTCGCCGAGCTCTGGCTCGCGACGGCTGTGGGGGCGCGTGGACGGCAGGCGCACGGCCTTCCTCCGTTGCCGCCATCCGCGTCGACGGAGGTTCCGCAGCCGGAGACCATGGCGTCCTGGCCCCCAGGCACCTCGCGATGGTCGTTCACCGGCGAGGACGGTCACGTCGCTCAGCTCTCCGGCGAAGACGCCCTGGACTGGTACCGCTTCGCGTTCGGGCGCACGCTCGACGAGATCGTGGGGTCACTCGCGGTCTGAGGGACGCCGTGGTGCGTCGGGCGGGCTCACACCCAGCCGGGCAGCCAGTTGTGTACCAGCCAGAACTCGTACGGCACGCTCATCCCCGTCCACAGGGGAAGGAAGAACGCCGACACGAGCACCACGAACGCGAGGAAGATCATCACGGTGCGCTCGCCGGACTGCCGGCGGTGCAGCGGATCCTCACGTCGCCCGGCGATGATCCGCAGCGTCATCGCCAGCGCGAGCACGAGGAACGGCATCATCACGACGGTGTAGAACTGGAAGATCGTGCGGTCGGGGAACATCAGCCACGGCACGTAGGTGACGGCGAGGCCGACCAGGGGGATGCTCAGTTCCGGGCCGACGGGCTGCCGGGTGATCCAGCCGCGCACCAGGCGGTAGAGCAGGTAGATCGCTGCGGCCACGCCCGCGTACCAGATGAGCGGATTCGGGATCGCCGAGATCACGCCGATGCAGTGATCCGTCCCGCAGCCCGCAGGGTCGGAGTCGACCCAGACCGCCGTGGGGCGCAGCAGGAACGGCCACTCCCAGGCGGGACTCGCGTAGGGGTGGCCGCGAGTGAGGCCGACGTGGAAGCCGAGCATCGACTCGTGGTACTTCCACAGCGCGATCAGCGGGTTCGGGTCGCTCTGGCGGTCATAGCCCCCTGCCGTCACCAGCCAGCCGGTCCAGCTGATCAGGTACACCGCCAGGGCGGGGAAGACGAGCAGCACGAACGAGACCGGCCCCTGTCGGAACGCGGCCGCAGTCGGCCACAGCACCACTCCCGCGCGACGGCGGGCGAGAGCATCCGTGACGACGACGTACAGGCCGAAGCCCGCCAGCACGTACAGCCCCGACCACTTCACGGCCGACGCCGCGCCGAGGGCGGCTCCCGCGGCGATCAGCCACGGACGACGCCAGAGCACCGGACCCCAGAACGGATCCGGGGTGTCGGGATCGCGCTTCTCGAGCACGGGGATCGTCCGCTGCCGGTCGATGATCACGAAGAGCGCACCCAGCAGGACGAAGAAGGTCAGGATGCCGTCGAGCAGGGCGATGCGACTCATCACGATGCTGAGACCGTCGATCGCGAGCAGCGTCCCAGCCACGCTCGCGACGATCACGGAACCGCTGAGCCGTCGCGCGATTAGGTAGACCAGGAGCACCGAGGCGCTGCCGAGCACCGCGGTCGCGAGTCGCCAGCCGGCGCTGTTGTCCGGCCCGCCGATCGCCATGCCGAGCGCGATGAGCCACTTGCCGAGCGGCGGATGCACGATGAACGCGCCCTGTTCGGACAGCGGCAGCTGCTGCAGCGTGACGAAGGCGTCGTTGGCGTTCTCGCCCCAGGTGCCCTCGTAGCCGAGCGTCCACAGCGACCAGGCGTCTTTGACGTAGTACGTCTCGTCGAAAGCGAGCTGATGCGGATGGGCGACGTTGATCAGCCGGAGGAGGGCAGCGATCGCGGTGATGACGAGGGGTGCGAGCCACCGGATCGCGCGTCCCCAGTCGGGGGCGTTGAGCAGGCGGTCACGCAGTCGCCCGTAGCGCGTCAACCGCTCATCGGGAGCGGGAAGCAGGGGCACGGGCGCGGTCACCGCTCCAGCCTAGACAACCGGCCTTCTCGGCCGGCTGCATCCGGCCCGCCTAAGCTGGGCGGGTGATCATCCTCGCCGCCACTCCGATCGGAAATCTCGGCGACGCGTCGCGCCGTCTCGTGGAGGTCTTGGAGAACGCCGAGGTCATCGTGGCCGAAGACACCCGCACCACGCAACGTCTGCTGAAGGCCCTGCAGATCGAGAATCGCCCGCGCCTGATCGCCCTGCACGACCACAACGAGAAGCAGAAGGCCGCCGAGCTGGCGGCTCTCGCGGCCGAGACCGACATCGTGGTGATGAGCGATGCCGGGATGCCCACCGTGAGCGACCCCGGCTACGGGCTGGTCGCCGAAGCGGTCGCTCAGGGCGTCACGGTGACCGCGATCCCCGGGCCGAGCGCGGTGCTGATGGCACTCGCGATCTCGGGCCTGCCCACCGACCGCTTCACGTTCGAGGGGTTCCTGCCGCGCAAGCCGGGGGAGCGGCGTTCGACTCTGCGCGCGCTGGCGGCCGAACCCCGCACCATGGTCTTCTTCGAATCGCCCGCCCGCCTCGCGAGCTCCCTCGCCGACATGGGGGCGGCATTCGGCGACGACCGGCGGATCGCGGTGTGCCGAGAGCTGACGAAACTGTACGAGGAGGTGCGCCGCGGCACAGCATCGGAACTCGTCGCCTGGGCCGAGGACGGCGTGAAGGGTGAGATCGTCGTCGTGGTCGAAGGGGCGGCGCACCGCGATGCCTCCCCGGAAGACGCTCTCGCGCAGGTGCAGAAGCTCGTCGCCGACGGCATCCGGTTGAAGGACGCCGCCTCCGAGGTCGCCGGCCTCACGGGTCTCTCCTCCCGCGACCTCTATCAGGCCGCCCTCGCCGCCCGCTCCGGAGGAGCGTGACCGTGAGCAAGGCGGCGACCGTGTACGACGTGGCCGATCGGGCCGGCGTCTCGATCGCCACGGTCTCGCGTGTGCTGCGCTCGCCGGATGCGGTGCGCCCGGTCACCCGTGAGCGCGTGCTCGACGCCGTCGCCGCGCTGGGGTACGTGCCCAGCGGCAGCGCCCGCGGACTCGCCGAGCGTCGAACCGGGGTGCTCGGGCTGTACTTCCCGGGGTTCGACGCCGCCGAGGATGCTCCGCCCCTCGACGCGCTCTCCGCCGCCGACGCCGACGCACCGCCGTTCGCGATCGTCCGCGACGAGGTGGAATCCGACGGCCGGCACACCTCGATGCTGTTCCTCGACGAGGTGCTGCGCGGTGCGGAGCTGGAGGCCTGGAAGCAGGGTTTCGTGCTGATGGTCGGCGTCGGGCGGGACGACCCTGACCGCTCCACCGTGCGCGACATGGCGGGCCGTGTGGACGGGCTCATGGTCCTCGCGAGCAGCGTGCCGGACGACGTGCTGGCCCGGCTGGCGCGGCGCATCCCCGTGGTGGTGCTCTCGGGTCCTCCCCGCGGCGATCACTACGACCACGTCACGGTGAGCAACGCCGAGGCGATGGGTGAGCTGACCAGGCACGTGCTGGCGCAGGTGGGAGACGGGCGGCTCGCGTTCCTCGCGGGGCCCGCGGATTCGCCGGACGGCCTGCAGCGCTGGGAGGGGTTCGCGGCCGCCGTGACGGCTGCCGGTGGTGGGCTCGACGACGTGACCGTGCTGCGCGGCGACTTCACCCGCGCATCGGGGCGCCGCGCGGCCGAGGAGCTTCTCGCCGCGGGGGTGCCGGCCGCGCTGATCGCCGCGAACGATCAGATGGCGCTCGGAGCGCTCGACGTGCTCCGAGGCGCCGGTATCCGCGTGCCGGACGACGTCCTGGTGACGGGCTTCGACGGGATCGAGGCCGCCGCGCTGTCGCAGCCTCCGCTGACCACGATCCGTCAGCCGATGATCGACCTCGGCCGGGCGGCCGTTCAGGTGCTCGCCCGGCGGCTGGAGAACGCGGAAGCCGACCCGGTGGTCGCCCGGCTGCCCCTCCAGATCCTGCTGCGCGAGAGCTCTCAGCACCCCGTCTGAACGGCGCGGCCATGGTCGGCGCGCCCGTGTCAAGGGGTTGCGATCGCAAAATGTATGCGCTTACAATCACTGAGGCGGTGCACACCGCCCTGAGACGGCGCAGGCCGTGCGGGTGTTCCGAAGTTCCGGTGGTCCGGCAGGGGCGCCCTTCATGACAGAGACGACATGAGGTGGCAGATGTCAGGTGGCAGAACACCGGGACGGCGCATGATGCAGCGCTGGCGCCGAGCGACGATCGTGGGCCTCGCGGCCGTGGCGGTCGCCCTCAGCGGCTGCAGCATCCAGATCACATCCCAACCCGATCCGTCGATCGGCGCCGACACGATGCTGATCAATGCCGACAAGGGCAACCCGTTCTTCACGAAGAACTTCAACCCGTACCTCACCAACACGCGCACCGCGTCGCGGTGGATCTACGAGCCGCTGATCCTGATCAATCCGCTCGACGGCACGCAGAACCCGTGGCTCGCCTCCGAATGGAGTCAGCCCGACGCGCGCACGATCGTCATGACGATCCGCGACGACGTGAAGTGGAGCGACGGCGAAGACCTGACGCCCGAGGACGTGGCCTTCACGTTCCAGCTGCTCAAGGACAACCCGTCGCTCGACATCAAGGGCGCATGGCAGCACCTCGACAGCGTCGAGACCGAGGGCAGCGACGTGATCCTGCACCTCAAGACCGAGGACGCGCCATCGCTGGCGATCCTCGGTCAGACCATGATCGTGCCCGAGCACCTCTGGTCCGATGTGAAGGACCCCGGCACGTATCGCAACGAGGATCCGGTCGGAACCGGGCCGTTCGTGCTCGGCAACTACAACGACCAGCAGTACTCGATGGACAAGAACCCCGACTACTGGCAGGCCGACTCGATCGAGATCGAGCACATCATCCTCCCCGCCACGAACTCGCAGCTCGACACCGTCACCCGCGGTTATGACTGGGCCTACTCCTTCATCTCCGACGTCGAGGGCACCTGGGGCGCGGCGAGCGAGCACAACGCGTGGTGGTTCCCGCCCGGCGGCGTGATCGCGTTGATGCCGAACCTCGAGGTCGCGCCCTTCGACGACGTGAACGTGCGACGCGGCATCGCGCTCTCCCTCGATCGTGAGGAGATCGCAGAGACCGCCTCCGAGGGATACATGAAGCCGGCGGGTCAGACGGGTCTCATCCTTCCGAACCAGGAGCAGTACCTGGATCCGAGCATCCCCGATCAGGGCATGATCACGCAGGACGAGGATGCCGCTCTCGCCGCCTTCGCCGACGCGGGCTACACCCTCGACGGCGACCGTCTCGTCGACGCGAACGGCGAGCAGCTCGAGTTCGCGCTGACCACGGCGAACGGGTATTCCGACTGGACCAGGGCGGCGCAGACCGTGCGCAGCCAGCTCGCCGACGTCGGCGTGAAGGTCACCCTCAAGCTTCCGCAGCCCGCGGGATATCAGAGCGCGATCAGCAACGGCGACTTCGAGATGGCGATCGGCGGCATGGGCAACGGCGACGTGTACCAGGCCTACAACAACCTGCTTTCCAGCGAGTTCTACGTGCCGTCGGGAAAGCCGACCGCGAACAACTTCGAGCGCTACAAGTCGGACAAGGTCGACGCACTGCTCGCCGAGTATCGCGAGACCGTCGACGCCGCCCGCCAGGCCGAGATCGTGAAGGAGCTGCAGGGCGTCGTCTACGACGAGATGCCTGTGATCGGCCTCTACTACGGCGGCATCTGGGGCCTGTTCAGCGACGCCAAGTTCACCGGCTGGCCGAGTGAGGAAGACCCGTACATGATCCCGCAGAACTACGACTCCGCGCCGCTGGGCATCTTCACCCGGCTCGAGCGCGTGAAGGAGGACGACAAGTGAAGTACGTGCTCCAGAAGTTCGGCCTGTTCGTGCTCACCCTGTGGGCCGCGGTCACCCTGAACTTCTTCCTCCCGCGCATGATGCCCGGTTCCCCGGCGGATGCCGCCATCGCCAAGCTGTCCCAGAACGGGCCGGTGTCGGACGCCACGCGCGCCGCCATCGAGGCGCAGCTGGGTGTTCCGACCGGATCGCTGTGGGACCAGTACATCGCCTATCTCGGCCAGGTCGTCCGGCTCGACTTCGGTGTCTCGTACACGTTCTATCCGCAGTCGGTGTCGAGCATGGTGTCCACGGCGCTGCCGTACACGATCGGGCTCGTCGGCATCGTCACGATCCTCGCGTTCGTGATCGGCACGCTGATCGGCGTCGCCGCCGCCTGGCGTCGCGGCACCTGGCTCGACACCCTCCCGACGCTGACCGGTTCGTTCCTCAGCACGTTCCCGTACTTCTGGACCGCGCTGCTGCTGCTGTTCTTCTTCGGCTACGTGCTGCACTGGTTCCCGACCACCGGCGCCTACTCGGCGACCACGACACCCGGGTTCACCTGGGAGTTCCTCGGAGACCTGCTCAGCCACGCGTTCCTGCCGGCCCTGACGATCCTGCTCACCTCCCTGGGCGGATGGATCATCGGCATGCGCAACGCCATGATCAATACGCTCGGCGAGGACTACATCACGTTCGGCGAGGCGAACGGGCTGCACGGCCGCACGATCGCCCTCCGCTACGCCGCGCGCAACGCGATCCTGCCGAACCTCACCGGCTTCGGGCTCACGCTCGGCGGTGTGGTCGGCGGATCGATCCTGGTGGAACAGGTGTTCGGGTATCCGGGCATCGGCTATCTGCTCTTCAACGCCGTGATCGGGCAGGACTACCCGCTCATGCAGGCGCTCTTCCTGATGATCACCGTGAGCGTGCTCATCGCCAACTTCCTCGTTGACATCCTGTACGGGGTACTCGACCCAAGGACCCGCCGATGACTTCCACCATGAACGTCAAGATCCCCGCCGAGCGCATCGCTGCGCCCAGCCCATGGCGCGCCTTCGGGCGCATGGTCGCCACCCTCTGGAGCAATGGCAAGGCACGGCTCGGGTTGTGCATCCTCGCCTTCTTCGTGCTCGTGGCGGTGTTCGCCCCCGTCCTCGCCCCCTACGGCGCGAAGGACAACACCTTCGAGCGCAACGCCGATGCGTCGTGGGCGCACTGGCTCGGCACGACGGCCGCGGGGGAGGACGTGCTCAGCCAGCTCATCTACGGCGCACAGGTCAGCCTGCTCGTCGGCTTCGCCGCCGGCATCCTGTCGACCATCGTGGCGGTGCTCATCGGTCTCAGCTGGGGCTACATGCGCGGTTTCGCCGGCGAGGTGGTCGGCTTCATCGTCAACCTCTTCCTGGTGATCCCCGGACTCCCGCTCATGATCGTGATCGCCGCGTACCTGCAGAACGGCGGCATCCTGATGATCATCGCGGTCATCGTGGTGACCGGCTGGGCCTGGGGCGCCCGTGTGCTCCGCAGCCAGACGCAGTCGCTGCGCGGCAACGACTTCGTCACCTCGGCGCAGTTCTCGGGTGACAGCAGGACGCGCATCATCTTCCGCGAGATCCTGCCCAACATGACGTCGATCATCGCCGGCACGCTCTTCGGGGCGGCGACGGCCGCGATCCTGGCGGAGGCAGGCCTGGAGTTCCTCGGCCTCGGCGACTCCAGCATCGTCAGCTGGGGCACCATGCTCTACTGGGCGCAGAACTCCAACTCCCTGCTCACCGGACAGTGGCTGCTGCTGTTCGCCCCCGGTCTGTGCATCGCACTGCTGGCGTTGAGCCTGACACTGATCAACTTCGGCGTGGACGGCATCTCCAATCCGCGCCTGCGAGAGGGGAAGGGTCGATGACCGCCATGGCACCCGCGACCACCACCACGGAGAACGACATCCTGCTCGAGGTGCAGGGGCTGTCCGTCGAATACGCCTCGCCGGGCACGAAGCCCGTCACCGCGGTCGAGAACGTGTCGTTCTCGCTCCGCCGCGGCGAGTTCGTCGGTCTGGTCGGCGAGTCGGGGTCGGGCAAGTCGACCCTCGGCTTCGCCCTCACGCGACTGCAGAAGCCCCCGGCGCGCATCAGCGCGGGGCGCATCCTCTTCGGCGGGCGCGACATCCGCGAGCTGGATGCCGAGGAGCTGCGTCGTCAGCGTCAGGGCGGATTCGCCATGGTGCTGCAGTCGGGCATGAACGCCCTCAACCCCGTGCGCACCATCGGCAACCACTTCCGCGACATCTTCGCGGCGCACGGACACGTGCCCAAGGACGCCCGCGATGCGCGTGCCCGTGAGCTCATCGGCAAGGTCGGTCTCGACGCGTCGGTGCTCGCCCGTTACCCGGGCGAGCTCTCCGGCGGTATGCGCCAGCGTGCCTCGATCGCGCTCGCGCTGTCTCTCGAACCACAGCTGATGGTGTTCGACGAGCCCACCACGGCGCTCGACGTGCTCGTGCAGCACGCGGTGATGGACACGATCAAGGAGCTGCAGCGGGCCGAGCACTTCACCGCCATCCTCATCAGTCACGACCTCGGCATCGTGCTGGAGGCGACCGACCGGGTGATGGTGATGCACGAAGGGCACATCGTCGAAGACGCGAGGAGCATCGACATCCTCGAGCGCCCGCAGGACGAGTACACCCGGATGCTCCTCAGCCACTACGCGGACCCCCGCGCGGAGAAGATCGAGATCCCCGGCTTCCTCGACGCCGGTACCCGCCGTCGTGAAGGACGTGCGCGGACCGACGTCACCGAGACGCTGCCGACCGTGTCGTCGCGCGACACCCGTCGTGCGGATGCGGCGATCGTGGTGGAGGGCGTCTCGAAGCACTACCCGGCCCCTCGCCGTGGGCAGGACGCCGTGACCGCGGTCGACGACGTGTCGTTCCGTCTCGAACCGGGGGAGGCCCTGGCACTCGTGGGCGCCTCGGGCTCGGGCAAGTCGACCATCGCCAAGATGCTGACGGGGGTCGAGAAGCCGACCTCCGGTACGGTGCACTTCGGCGATGTCGACGTCGCGACGCTCAAACGCCGTGGACTGCGCGACCTCCGCAAGGACGTGCAGATGGTGTTCCAGGATCCGTATGCGGCGCTCAACCCGCTGCACACGGTCGAGTACGCCCTCACCCGTCCGGTCATGAACTACACGACGCTGCGGGGGCCCGAGGCGAGGGCGCGAGTGCTCGAGCTGCTCGAGACGGTGGGCCTCACGCCCGTCGAGCAGTTCGCCGCCAAGCTGCCGCACCAGCTCTCCGGCGGGCAGCGGCAGCGCGTCGTGATCGCCAGGGCGCTCGCGAGCGACCCGCAGGTGCTGATCGCCGATGAACCCGTCTCGATGCTCGACGTCTCGCTGCGTGCCGGGGTGCTGGCGCTGCTGGAGGACCTGCGCGAGAGGTGGGGCATCAGCATGCTCTACATCACGCACGACCTGCTGAGCGCGCGCCTGGTGACCCAGAACATCCTGGTGCTCAACGGCGGCCGGGTGGTCGAGCGCGGCGAGACCTCGGAGGTGCTGCAGCATCCGGAGGATCCGTACACGATCCAGCTGCTGGACGCGGTGCCCAATCCCGCGCGCCTGCGCTGACCGTCACGACTTCAACACAAGAGAGAGGAGAGCACTCGTGCTCGCATTCCCCGACGGCTTCCTGTGGGGTGCCGCGACAGCGGCCCACCAGGTGGAGGGCAACAACACCACGAGCAACTGGTGGGCGATGGAACACGCGCCCGGCTCGCCCATGGTGGAGCCCTCCGGTGACGCCGCCGACCACTTCCACCGCTACCCGGAGGACATGCGGCTGCTCGCCGCCGCCGGGCTGAACTCCTACCGGTTCTCGGTGGAGTGGGCGCGGATCGAGCCCGAGCGCGGCTTCGTCTCCCGGGCGATGCTCGACCACTACCGTCGCATGATCGACACCGCCCGCGAGAACGGGCTCGACCCCACGGTCACGCTCATGCACTTCACGGTGCCGCAGTGGTTCCAGAAGGACGGCTTCTGGCGTGCCGACGACGCGGTCGACCTGTTCGCCCGCTACGTCGAGACCGTGCTGCCGATCCTCGACGGCATCGACTACGTGTGCACGATCAACGAGCCGAACATCGCGGCGATGCTGGCCGGAGGAGAGGACGCGGCGAACCTCGTCGCCTACGGCCTCCCGAACCCCGACCTCGCCGTCGCCGACACGCTGCTCGAGGCGCACCACCGCGCATCGGAGATCCTGCACTCGGTGCCCGGTGTCAAGGCCGGATGGACCATCGCCACGCAAGCGTTCCACTCCACGGGAGAGCCTGGCGCCGACGAGATGCTCGCCGCGTACGGCGACCCCCGCGACCACTGGTACCTCGACCAGTCGGCCGGCGACGACTTCGTCGGCGTGCAGGCCTACACCCGCACCTTCATCGGTCCCGAGGGCCCGCGCCCGGTGGCGGACGATGTGGAGACCACGCTGACCGGCTGGGAGTTCTTCCCCGAGGCGCTCGAGATGGGAGTGCGCAGCGCCTGGGAGCGGAGCGGCGGAGTGCCCGTGCTCGTGACCGAGAACGGCATCGCGACCGCTGACGACACGCGGCGCATCGCCTACACGCAGGGTGCGCTCGAGGGACTGCACCGCGCCATCTCCGACGGCATCGACGTGCGCGCCTACCAGCACTGGAGCGCCCTCGACAACTACGAATGGGCCAGCGGCTTCCGGCCCACGTTCGGCCTGATCGGCTTCGACCACGAGACGTTCGAGCGCTCGCCGAAGCCGTCGCTCGCCTGGCTCGGAGAGGTCGCGCGCCGCAACGGCCTCTGAGAGGCGCCGCCGACCCCGCCGCGGATGCGCCCCGGCATCCGCGGCGGGGTTACCCTCGGGTCATGACGAACGCGATGCACGCGACGCGGGGGGAAGAGGCGCGGCGGGACACCCTCCGGGCAGCCGCCGCCGGCCTGAGCGCGTCGTTCCTCGCCGTCGGCCTGGCGGAGCTCGTCGCCGCGGTGGTGGAGCCGAGCGCGAGCCCGTTCGCCGTGATCGGGAGCGGGCTCATCGATCTCGCACCGAGCTGGGCGAAGGACACCGCCATCGCGCTGTTCGGCACCGGGGACAAGGCGGCCCTGATCACGGGGATCGCCGTCGTGCTCGTCGTCGTCGCCGCCGTCGCCGGGATCCTGGAGCGCAGACGATCCGGTCTCGGGGCGGTGATCCTGGGCGCCCTCGGCGTTCTCGCCGTCGTCGCGGCGATGATCCGACCCGGCGCGGGACCCTTCGCCTGGCTCCCCGGTCTCATCGCCGGGCTCGTGGCGGTGATCACTCTGCGTCTCCTCGTGGCGCGACTGCGACCGGTCGCGGGCCTGCAGCCCGACGGCGAGGACCGGAGACGGTTCCTGCTGTGGACCTCCGGGGTCGCCGCGGCCGGCGCCGTGGCTCTCATCGTCGGGAACGTCGCGCGCGGCGCGAGCCGTTCGATCGAAGCCGTCCGCGATGCCCTGCGGCTGCCGAGCGCGGCACGCGCAGCGGCCGCGGTTCCTGCCGGCGCGGAGCTGGGGATCCGCGGTCTGGCTTCCGTCGTGACACCGAACGCGGACTTCTACCGGATCGACACCGCGCTCATCGTGCCGCAGGTCGACCCGGCCGACTGGTCGTTGCGCATCCACGGGATGGTCGACCGCGAGATCGAGATCACCTGGGACGAGCTGCTGGCCATGCCGATGCAGGAGTCCGACGTGACGCTCGCCTGCGTGTCGAACGAGGTCGGGGGATCACTGATCGGCAACGCCCGTTGGCTGGGTCTTCCGGTGCGGGAGCTGCTCGCGCGCGCGGGTGTGGATCGCGACGCCGACATGGTGCTCTCGACCTCGGCCGACGGCTTCACGGCATCGACCCCGATCGAGGCGCTCACGGATGACCGCGACGCTCTGCTCGCGATCGGCATGAACGGAGAGCCGCTGCCGATCGAGCACGGATTCCCGGTGCGGATGGTGGTGCCGGGTCTCTACGGCTATGTGTCGGCCACGAAGTGGGTCACACAGCTGGAGGTGACGCGGTTCGACCGTGCCACGGCCTACTGGACGACGCGAGGGTGGTCGGATCGCGGGCCCATCAAGCTGCAGTCCCGCATCGACGTCCCGCGCCGTGGGCAGTCGGTCCCGGCGGGGGCCGCGGTGATCGCCGGGATGGCCTGGCAGCAGCACGTCGGCATCGCCGGGGTGGAGGTGCGCATCGACGACGGCCCGTGGCGCGCCGCCGAGCTCGCGACCGCGATCTCCGCCGACACCTGGGTGCAGTGGAGTCTCGACTGGACCGCCGAGAGCGGTGCGCACACCATCGAATGCCGGGCGCTGAGCGCCGACGGCGAGACGCAGACCTCGGATCCGGCTGCTCCGGCACCCGACGGCGCTCAGGGATGGCACCGCATCGACGTCTCCGTCGGCTGAGCGCGTAACCACCCGCGGCATCGCACCTAGAATTGCTCCATGCCCGCAGGCGAATCCTTCTACATCACCACGCCCATCTACTACCCGTCCGACGTGCCTCACATCGGTCACGGGTACACGACGGTGGCCGTCGACACGCTCGCACGGTGGCACCGCCAGGCGGGGGATGACACCTGGATGCTCACGGGCACCGACGAGCACGGTCAGAAGATGCTGCGCGCGGCGGCGGCGAACAACGTCACCCCGCAGGAATGGGTCGACAAGCTCGTCAGCGAGAGCTGGTTCCCGCTGCTGACGACGCTCGACGTCGCCAACGACGACTTCATCCGCACGACGCAGGAGCGGCACGAGACGAACGTGCAGACGTTCTTCCAACGCCTGTACGACCGCGGGTACATCTACGCGGGCGAGTACGAGGCGCTCTACTGTGTGGGCTGCGAGGAGTTCAAGCCCGAGTCGGAGATCGTCGACGGCACCGGTCCTTTCGAGGGACTCAAGGTCTGCGCGATCCACTCCAAGCCTCTCGAACTGCTGCAGGAGAAGAACTACTTCTTCAAGCTCAGCGAGTTCCAGGACCGCCTGCTCGAGCTCTACAAGACCCAGCCCGATTTCGTGCGCCCCGACTCCGCGCGCAACGAGGTCGTCTCCTTCGTGAGCCAGGGTCTGAAGGACCTGTCGATCTCGCGTTCGACCTTCGATTGGGGCATCCCGCTGCCCTGGGACGAGTCGCACGTCATCTACGTGTGGGTCGACGCCCTGCTGAACTACGCCACGGCCGTGGGCTACGGCTCCGATGAGGAGACCTTCGCACGCCGCTGGCCCGCCTACCACGTGGTCGGCAAGGACATCCTGCGCTTCCACGCCGTGATCTGGCCCGCGCTGCTGATGGCGGCCGGCCTCGACGTGCCCAAGGGCGTGTTCGCGCACGGCTGGCTGCTCGTCGGCGGCGAGAAGATGTCGAAGTCGAAGCTCACCGGTATCGCGCCGACCGAGATCACCGACGTCTTCGGCTCGGACGCGTACCGCTTCTACTTCCTCTCGGCGATCGCGTTCGGCCAGGACGGATCCTTCTCGTGGGAAGACCTGTCGGCCCGCTACCAGGCCGAGCTCGCGAACGGTTTCGGCAACCTCGCCTCGCGCACGACCGCGATGATCGAGAAGTACTTCGATGGCGTCGTGCCGCCCGCGGCCGAGTACACCGAGAAGGACCTCGCGATCCAGAAGATCGTGGCGGATGCGGCGACGAATGCGGATGCGTCCATCGCGCAGTTCCGCATCGATGAGGCGATCTCGGCGATCTGGACGATCGTCGACGCGCTCAACGGCTACATCACCGCGAACGAGCCGTGGGCACTGGCCAAGCAGGCGAACAGCGGAGACGAGGACCAGCGCGCACGCCTCGGCACCGTGCTGTACACCTGCGCCGAGGGGCTGCGCGCCCTCGCGGTGCTGCTGTCGCCGGTGATGCCGGAATCGACCGAGAAGCTCTGGGTCGCCCTCGGCGCCGCCGAGACCCTGGGCCGCCTGCAGGACCAGCCGATCCGCGAGGCGGGCGCCTGGGGCGTGCTGCGCCCCGGCACCAGTGTCAACGGCCTCTCGCCGCTGTTCCCGCGGGTGGAGTCAGCGGGCTGAGCCGCGGCCCGGAACACAGAGCGCGAAGAGATGGCCGAGACCTACGTGCGTGAGCGTTCGGGGGACGGACGCAAGGATCTGAAGTATCCGTCCGCCCCCGAACCGCTGACGGTTCCGGTGTACGACAACCATGCGCACCTCGAGATCCTCGACGGAGACGATCCGCTCTCGCTGAGCGAGCAGCTCGACCGGGCGGCGGCCGTGGGCATCGCCGGGGTCGTTCAGGCTTCGGGCGACATCGAGTCGTCGCGGTGGGCGGTCGAGGCCGCGGCATCCGACCCTCGTGTGCTGGCCGCCGTCGCGATCCACCCGAACGATGCGCCGACGTACGCAGAGGAGGGGCGTCTGGATGAGGCGATCGCGGTGATCGACGAGCTCGCCGCACACTCGCGCACCCGGGCGATCGGCGAGACGGGGCTGGACTTCTTCCGCACGGAGCCCGAACGGCGGGCGCCGCAGTTCGAGTCGTTCGAGGCGCACATCGCGCTCGCGAAGAAGCACGGCATCGCGATGCAGATCCACGACCGCGACGCACACGACGCCGTGCTGGAGACGCTCTCCCGCCTCGGCGCCCCGGAGCGCACGGTGTTCCACTGCTTCTCGGGCGACGACGCGATGGCGCGCATCTGCGCCGATGCCGGGTACCACCTGTCGTTCGCCGGCAACGTCACGTTCAAGAACGCCCAGAACCTGCGCGATGCGTTGAAGGTCACCCCGCTCGATCGCCTCCTGGTCGAGACGGATGCGCCGTTCCTCACCCCGGTGCCGCTGCGCGGACGCCCGAACGCGCCCTACCTGGTGCCGATCACGGTGCGCTTCATGGCCGCCGAACTCGACCTCGACGTCGATGAGCTGTGCGCCCAGCTCGCCGAGAACACCCTGCGGGTCTACGGCTCCTTCGACTCCTGAGGCTCGTTCGCCGACGGACTCGCGGGTTCCGCGTCGTCGGGACCGGTGTCGGCGATGGGCTTCGCCGACACGATCTGCGAGATGGGCTTCCACACCAGCAGCAGGGTGAGGGCTGCGCCGACGAAGGCGAACCACCACGGGGCGGTGAGCCCCCAGACCTGGGCGATCACGCCGCCGAGCGCCTGACCGACGACCATGCCGCCGAAGACGCCGACCATGTTCACGGATGCCACCCGGCCCTGGAGCTCGGCGGGGACGAGCCGCTGTCGCACGGTCGTGGAGATCGTGCCCCACACGAACGCGTAGGCGCCGAAGAAGAACATGATGACCAGGGCGACCCACCCGGTGGTGGTGAGGGCGAACGACAGGTGCATGAGCACCTCGAGCGAGAGCACGACGCGCATCAGCGTCGCGAACGACACGTGCCGTTCCAACCAGCCGAAGCTGAGGGTCGCGAGGATCCCCCCGGCCGCGGATGCCGTCGTGAGTGCACCGTAGCCGACCGCGCCCATGTGCAGGTGCTCGGTGGCGTACAGCACGAGGACGCCCCAGGGGGCCGCCCAGGTGATGTTGAAGACCAGGATGATGAGCACCAGCATCCGTACCGGCGGGTTGCGCCACAGCCACCGCAGGCCTTCGGCGATGTCGGTGTGCACGGGCGGGTGGGTGTCGGTCTCCCGGGGCGGGACGGGCGTCGTCGCCATGCGCGAGATGAGCACCACGGCGAAGCTCACGCACACGACCTCGAGCAGGAAGGGCCACGCCGTGCCGGCCGCGAACAGGAATGCTCCCAGCGGGGGACCGGCGAACTGGTTCGCGACCAGGTATCCGGCCTGCAGGCGCGCGTTGCCGACGCCGAGGTCTGCGGGTTTCACGAGCATGGGCAGCAGCGTGCTTCCCGCCGTGTCGACGAAGACCTCGGCGGTGCCGTAGAGGAACGCGACCGCGAGCACGATCCAGATGTTCGCGACCCCGGTGAGGAGGAACACGCAGAGAGCTGCGAGCACGAGGGCTCTGGCCGCGTTGGCGAACATGACCAGGCGACGACGGTCGAAGCGGTCGGCGATCGCGCCGGCGTGCAGGCCGAAGAGCAGCCAGGGGAGGAACTGCAGGATCGCGCCGGCCGCCACCAGGATCGGCGACGAGGTCATCGACGCGATGAGCAGCGGAGCGGCCGCGAGCGCGACGCCGTCGCCGACGTTGCTCGTCCACGACGACGCGAGCAGCCAGCGGAAGTCTCGGCCCATGCGGCGGGGCGCGACGAGTTCACCGAGAGAAGGCACCAGAGAAGACTACTGACGGCGGGGGACATCGAAGGAGTGGGGGAGAATGGGGGGATGACCGTCACCCTGCTCGGCGCCACCGAGATCCGCCGCCTCGCCGCCGAGCTCGACGTCACCCCGACGAAGAAGCTCGGCCAGAACTTCGTCACCGATGCGAACACCGTCCGCAAGATCGTGCAGGCGGCCCGCGTGCAGCCGCACGAGCGTGTGGTCGAGGTCGGACCGGGGCTCGGCTCCCTGACGCTCGCGATCCTCGAGACCGGCGCCTCCGTCACAGCCGTCGAGATCGATCACCGACTGGCCGCCCGCCTCGCGCAGACCGCGGCCGAGCACGGCGTCGAGGCCGATCGGCTCACGGTCGTCGATGCGGATGCGCTGCGCATCACCGCGCTGCCGGGGGAGCCCACCGTGCTGGTGGCCAACCTGCCCTACAACGTCTCGGTGCCGGTGCTGCTGCACTTCCTCGAGAACTTCGCCTACCTCCAGCGCGGCGTCGTGATGGTCCAGGCCGAGGTCGCCGAGCGCCTGGCCGCGAAGCCCGGCTCGAAGATCTACGGCTCGCCCAGCGTCAAGGCCGCCTGGTACGGGGAGTGGAAGCTGTCCGGAAACGTCTCCCGCCAGGTGTTCTGGCCGGTGCCGAACGTCGACAGCCTGCTCGTCGGCTTCGACCGCTCCGAGGGCGAGCGCGGCACCGAGGAGGAGCGTCGCCGCACGTTCCAGATCGTGGACGCGGCGTTCAACCAGCGCCGCAAGATGCTCCGCCAGGCCCTCTCCGGGATCTTCGGCAGCTCGGCCGCGGCGTCGGAGGTGCTGATCGCCGCCGGTGTCGCCCCGACTGCACGCGGAGAAGACCTCACGGTCGAGGACTACCAGCGCATCGCGCAGCACGCCCCGGCGGCGGACGCCGCTGCGGAGATCGTCACCGACGACGTCGCTCCCACCCAGTAATCTGGCACCGTGACCGACTCCCCCCGCTTCCGCCCCGATGTCCCCGAGCTGCACCGTCCGTATGCGGCGGACGAGAACCGCTACCAGCAGTTCGCCTACCGCCAGGTCGGCACGTCCGGCCTCTACCTGCCCCCGATCTCGCTCGGGCTGTGGTGGAACTTCGGCGACAACATCCCGCTCGACAACCAGCGCGCACTGCTGCGCCACGCGTTCGACCGCGGCATCACGCACTTCGATCTGGCGAACAACTACGGCCCGCCCTACGGCTCGGCCGAGAAGAACTTCGGGCGCATCTTCGCCGAAGACCTCCGCCCGTACCGCGACGAGCTGATCATCTCGTCGAAGGCCGGGTGGGACATGTGGCCCGGCCCCTACGGCGACTTCGCGAGCCGCAAGTACATCCTCGCCAGTGCAGAGCAGTCCTTGACCCGCATGGGTCTCGACTACGTCGACATCTTCTACTCGCACCGCGTCGACCCGGTCACCCCGATCGCCGAGACGGTCGGCGCGCTCGACACCCTGGTGCGGCAGGGCAAGGCCCTGTACGTCGGGATCTCGTCCTACAGCGCCGAGCGCACGGCCGAGGCCGTCGCGGTCGCGAAGGACCTCGGCACGCCGCTGGTCATCCATCAGCCCGCATATTCGATCCTCAACCGCTGGGTCGAGGACGGCCTGACCGACACCCTCGAGCAGTCGGGCCTGGGGGCGATCGCCTTCACGCCGCTGGCGCAGGGGCTGCTCACCGACAAGTACCTCGGTGACGGTACGGCCGAGCGCGCGCAGAAGCGCGGCTCGCTGCCGGAGGGGCGGCTCACCGACGACGCGGTGCAGACGCTGCGTTCACTCAACGAGGTCGCGCAGGGACGCGGCCAGTCGCTCGCGCAGCTCGCCCTGCAGTGGACGCTGCGCACCCCCGTCGTGGCCTCCGCACTGATCGGCGCTTCCCGTCCCGAACAGCTGGACGAGAACATCGCGGCGGTGAACGGACCCGCCTTCACGACGGAGGAGCTCGCCCGCATCGACGAGCTCGCCGGCGCCATCGACGTCAACCTGTGGGCGAAGTCCTCGGAGCTGTGACCCGATCATGAGCCATGCCGCGTTCACCGATTCCGTGCACGTGCGCGCCCCGGGGAAGATCAACGTCTTCCTCGGGGTCGGCGGGCGGCATGACGACGGCTACCACGCGCTGGCGACGGTGTTCCAGGCGGTCTCCCTCTACGAAGACGTGATCGCGCGCCCGGCCGACGACTTCTCGGTCACGGTCTCGGGTGTGGAAGACATCGGCTCGGTTCCTCTCGACGACCGCAACCTCGCGATGCGTGCGGCCAAGCTGCTCGCCGCGGCCGTGGATCATCGCGGCGGAGTCGCCCTGGAGATCCGCAAGAGTGTGCCCGTCGCGGGGGGCATGGGGGGAGGATCTGCGGATGCTGCGGCCGCCCTGGTCGCCTGCGATGCGCTGTGGGGCACCGGGCTGTCGCAGACGCGCCTGCACGACCTCGCCGCGCGTCTCGGCGCGGATGTGCCCTTCGCGCTGCACGGCGGCACGGCGGTCGGCACCGGTCGCGGCGATCAGCTCAACCCGGCACTCGCGCGCGGACGCTTCGACTGGATCCTGGTGCCCAGCGAGCAAGGGCTCTCGACGCCCGTGGTCTACGAGCGCCTCGACCTGCTGCGCGAGGAGGAGGGGGCTCTCGCCGACGATCCGCCGCTGTCGCTCGACGTGCCGATCCCGGTGCTGCAGGCGCTTCGGTCGGGCGACCCGGTGAGGCTCGCCGAGACGCTGTTCAACGATCTGCAGGCTGCGGCCCTCTACGAGCGACCCGACCTCGCTGACACGATCCGTCAGGGGGTCGCTGCCGGCGCGTTGCAGGGCATCGTCTCCGGTTCCGGACCCACCGTGGCCCTGCTGTGCCCCGATCCCGAGACCGCACAGGACGTGCAGTCCTCGCTGCGGGAGGGAGGGCTCGACCCCCTGCATGTGCACGGTCCCGTTCCGGGCGCGCGCATCATCGGCTGACGGGCGAGACGCTCACTCCGCCTGCAGCAGTGCGCTCACCCGGTAGGGGATGACCTCGCGCAGGAACAGGCTCGTCGAGGTGCGGAGGATGCCGGGGCACAGCCGCACCACCTCGGCGACGCGGTAGAGGTCGTCCGGGTCCTTGGCGACGACGCGCAGCAGCAGGTCGGTGTCACCGGCCGGCGCGAAGCACTCCAGCACCTCGGGAACACGGCTGAGCGCCTCGATCGCGGCGGTGATCTTGTGCTGGTCGAGCTCGACGAGGATCGAGGCGGCGACGCCGCGGCCCAGTGCCTGCGGGAGGATGCGCGAGCTGTGCGCACGCAGATAGCCACCCGACTCGAGACGGTCGAGACGTGCGTGCACGGTGCCGCGTGCGAGGCCGAGGTCCTGGGCGATCAGGGCCACCGGGCGCCGTGGGTCGGTGTCGAGCACCGTGAGGATCCGTCGGTCGGTCTCGTCGAGGTTGGCCATTTCGATCACCGTCGCCTTCTTCGGGTCGCGTGGATTGATCGGATCGATCAATCGAAACTCACTCTATGGTCTGAATGCCCTATACGTGTTGAGATGAGTGTCAGATACGCAGGATGTCGGCCACGAGCGGGCATCACGCGCACTCGACGGAGAGGCCACGAGCCGCCCCTGCCGGGTGTCGACGGCGACGGGCCACGAGCCTCGGCCGGCCCCGTCCCCGGGAGGGGCGGGGCAGGCGCTGTCCCTGAGGTGGCGCTGTCCGCTGATGGTGCGAGGGGTGCGTCAGTCGCGGGGAACGAGCAGACGCAGCTGCACCATGGCCGAGAACCGGGCTTCCGGATCGGTCAGATCGAGTCCGCTGATCTCCGACAGTCGGCGCAGCCGATACCGGAACGTGTTCGGGTGCGTGTAGACCCGTGCCGCGGCCACCGCGACATCGCCGAAGGCATCGAGCCAGGCCCGCAGCGTCTCGACCAGGTGCGTGCCCTTCTCCCGATCCTGGGCGAGGAGCTGGGCGACGGGGCCGGTGGGCTGGTCACCCCGTGCACGCACGAGGTCGCCGAGCTCGACCAGCAGTGCCTCCATCTGCACAGCGGTGAAGCGTGCCACCGGTTCATGCGACGGGGCCTGTCGGACCACGCGGAGGGCGCGGTCGGCGTTCGCGCGGGATGAGGGGATGCCGGCGGTCTCGTCCGCCACCGTACCGACGCCGATGCGGATCTCGCTGGTCGCTCCGAGCCGACCGAGGAAGTCGGTGGCCACACGCGCAGCGCGGTTGTCCGCGTCGCTGCGCTCGGCTCCGGATTCGGCATCGCCCTGCTCCGGGCGGGTGCCGACCACGGCGTACACGACATCGCCGATCACGGCGACGGCGGAACGGAGGTAGACCGCGCCCAGGTGCACGGCGAAGGCGTCGGCGATGTGCTGTCTCTCCGCGACACCCCGGGCGCCGGCCGATGGTTCGTCGTCGGCCTCTTCCGCCGCGGACAGCGCGAGGACCACGCATCGGTGGTCGTTCAGCCGCAGCCGCGCCGTGGCATCCGCCGCACCCGGACCCCCTTCGAGGATGGTGGCGAGCAGGTCGGCGCGCAGCCGGCGCTCGACATCGGCACCGGCCCGCAGGCGCAGCATATGCAGGGCCACCAAGCCGGCGGAGTCCTTCAGCGCACGCACACGGTCGGGGGAGAGCGGCTCCTGCACCGCGGCCCAGATCGATCCGAGGATCTCGTCGCCCGCGCGCACGGCCAGGGCCACGCGGGGGAAGGACGGAAGGCCCTCGGTGTTGAGCACCGGACCGACGTCGATCGGATCCTCGCTGCGATACAGCTCCTGGAAGACCCCGCGCTCTTCGAGCTGGCGTGCGAACCGCTCGGGGACCTGTCGTCCGAGAACCGTCTCGATGCGTGCCGGATCGGCTTCGTGCTGGCGCCCCGAGAACGCGACGACCCGGGAGTTGCGGTCCTCGATCGTGACCGGGGCGTTCAACAGGGTGGCGATCGCGTTGGCGAGGGCGAAGAGATCGCCGGAAGGCATCCCGCCGAGCGTGGTGGCTCCCTGATCGCCGACGTCGCCCTCGGCGATGAGCGAGCGCAGCATCGCGGCCAACTGTGCCCACGACGCCCCGCGGGTGAGGGCGAGGACAGGGATGCCGGTGGCCTCGGACGCATCGCGCACCGGCTGCTCGGCGCGCACCGGGGCGCGTAGCACGAGGGCGGAGGCGTGCTGGGCGGCGAGGGTCTGCAGCAGTGCGGCGATCTCCTCGGGGTCGCTCAGCCCGACGCCGAGGACGAGGGCACCGCGCATCGGCATGGCATCGTCGAGGACGTCGTGGATGACGACCGTCTCGATCTCGGCGTCGTCGTCGGCCGCACCGCTCACGACCTCGAGCAGGGTGTTGCCGAGGTCTTCGATGACCCGGCCGAGGCTGGCGCGGGGCCTGGTCGTCACGGACATGAGCACAGGGCCCAGGGTAGGGGGAGACCGCCGGTCGCGGAGCTGTGGGGCACGACGAAATCGTATCGACTCTTGGTCGATCTCGACAGGATCGTCGTGCCCCGCTCGGGCGGTCATCCTGTGCTCAGACGGCGATCCACTCGGTGCGGACCGTCACGGCGTCCAGCGCAGCCTGGTCCGGGGTGACACCGATCCCCGGGCCCGTCGGAACCGTGAGCGTGCCGTCTTCGACGACGAACGGCTCGGTGATGTCGCGGGAGTAGTAGCGGCCCGAACCCGAGGTGTCGCCGGGGAGCGTGAAGCCCGGCAGCGCCGCGAGAGCGACGTTCGCCGCACGGCCGATCCCGGTCTCGAGCATCCCGCCGCACCACACCGGGATGTCGTTGGCCACGCACACGTCGTGGATGCGACGCGCTTCGAGGTATCCGCCGACGCGGCCGGGCTTGATGTTCACGATCGAGCACGCGCCGAGGGCGATCGCATCCGCCGCCGCGCGGGCCGACACGATCGACTCGTCGAGGCACACCGGAGTCGTGATGGCCCGGGCGAGCTGCGCGTGGCCGAGCAGATCCTCCTCGTCGAGGGGCTGTTCGATCAGGAGCAGGTCGAACGGGTCGAGCTTGGCAAGATGCCGGGCGTCGCCGCGGTGGTACGCGGTGTTCGCGTCGACCTGCAGCAGCACGTCGTCGCCGAAGCGCTCCCGCACCGCGCGCACGGGGTCGATGTCCCATCCCGGTTCGATCTTCAGCTTGATGCGCACGTACCCCTCGTCGAGGTATCCGCCGACGGCGTCGAGCAACTCGGGAATGGAGTCCATGATGCCGACCGAGACACCGCAGTCGACCCGGTCGCGCACGGCACCGAGCTCGCGGGAGAGCGGCACTCCGGCCGCGCGCAGCTGCGCATCGAGGATCGCCAGCTCGACCGCGGCCTTCGACATGCGGTGCCCCTTGAACTTCGCCAGCGCTGGCGCGACGCCACCCGCGTCCAGATCCTTCACCTGCGCGAGCGCCGGAAGCAGGAATCGCGTGATCACATCCACGCTCGCCTCCACGTACTCGGAGGAGTACAACGGGTCGTTCATCGCGACCCCCTCGCCCCAGCCCTCCGCCTCGTCGGTGACCGCGCGGACCAGCAGCGCCTCGCGCACGGTCTGCACCCCGAACGATGTCCGGAACGGCGACACCAGGGGCATCTCGATCACGCGCAGTTCGAATCCGGTGAGCTTCATCCCTGTTCTCCTCTGTCGATGGTGTAGGCGCCGGAGCGGTCGAACGCGAGCACGCGCCCTCCACCTTCCAGCGATGATCCGAGCGTCTCCCGCAGCGCCAGACGCCACGCGGTCGCGCGGGCGGGTTCGGTCAGACGCAGGGTCTCGATGTCGCGCGGCAACGCCACGCGCACCAGGCGCGCGTCGGTGCGATGACGGAGCGGCCCGAGGTCCTCGCCCACGCTGAGCAGGGGCTCGACGCGCGCGAATCCGTCGGCGGATCCGTCGGTCAATTCCTCGTCGGGTCGGTCGGCGGAGACGGCGGGATCGCCGTGGCAGGCGGCCACGACCCGGGGGTCGCGCACATACCAGGTCACCAGCATCCGATCGGTGTCGTCCGCGCCGTTGAGGGCGTCGGCCATGTGTCCGTAGAAGTTGCGGTGATACGACGTCGGGCTCGCCGCGAGCTTCACGAGGTTGAAATGCGCGTTCCGGCTGATGAGCGGATCGAACGTCCAGGAGATCTCGTCCAGCCCCTCGTCGAGCGCCCATGCCCGCTGATGCACCTTGAGGGCGAAGCCGACGCTGCGGCCCCGCATGCGCGAGGAGACACCGGCGATGTGGCTGTGCAGGGCGCGCTGGCCGGGGGCGGCGAAGAACCCGAAGCACGCTCCCACCAGCTCGTCGTGCTCGAAGGCGCCGCCCACGTAGCTGCCGGCCTTCGACAGCGCCCGCAGGGTCTCGACGTTGACGGGAGAGGCCTCGCCCTGCTTCGTCCAGATGCCCTGGAACAGCTCGGCGACCCGGGCGAAGTCGTCCACCTCCGAAAGCAGGCGGATATCCACTCCCGCTCTCCTGGCTGCGGCGCTCGCGGCATCGGCCGCCTCCTCCGGCGAAGCGCGGAACGCGGCGGCATCCGTCATGCTCATGCCCTTCCTCCGGCCCGTGCATCCCGATCGAGCGGTGTCTCCCGCTCGGCCAGGACGGTGGCGATCAGCTCCTGCAGCAGCAGGGTGCGTTCGGGGATCATCGCGATCACCACGTGCTCGTCATCGGCGTGCGCGCCACCGCCGACGGCACCGAGGCCGTCGAGCGTCGGCACGCCGAGCGCTGCGGTGAAGTTGCCGTCGGAGGCCCCGCCGACCGCGATGCCCTGGAACGGAGTGAGTC
Source organism: Microbacterium maritypicum MF109 (assembly GCF_000455825.1). Classification (GTDB taxonomy): domain Bacteria; phylum Actinomycetota; class Actinomycetes; order Actinomycetales; family Microbacteriaceae; genus Microbacterium; species Microbacterium maritypicum_A. Next base: position 27,186 of record NZ_ATAO01000188.1, on the reverse strand, counting down.
CGGTGCGCGCGGCGATCGCGACCGCCTGCGCGAACAGGTGCGCCGACGACTCCGGCTCCAACGGACGTCGGTTCGCACCGCCCTCGATACGGACGGATGCACCCGGAATCGTCGGAGGGAGGTCGCGGAGCGCCGCATCCACCCTGTCCTGCTCCGCCACCGTGCGCACCCGTACGTCGACCGCGAACTCCGCCGCAGCCGGCACCGTGTTCGTGGTGCTGCCGGCGCGCACGAGCGTAGGGGTCACACTGGTCCCCGCCGCGCGGTCGCCCAGGTCGGCGATCGCGAGCAGCAGATGCGCGGCCTCGACGGCGGCGTTCACCCCGCGCTCCGGTTCCAGCCCGGCGTGAACCGCCCGGCCGGTGACGTGCACCCGGTAGAGCGAGACGCCCTTGCGCGCGATCTTCACGGCGCCGCCCTCGGCCGCGGCCTCCAGCACGAGGGCCGCGGCACAGCCGAGCGCCTCCTGCTCGATCAGTGCGCGTGAGCTCGGCGAACCGAGTTCCTCGTCACCCGTGATCAGGATGCTGACGCCGGTGCGGTCGGGCAGCGCCGCCACGGCATGCAATGCCATCGCCACGCCGGTCTTCATGTCGAAGCATCCCGGCCCCCGCAGCACGCCGTCGTGGAGGCGGAACGGAAGTCTCCGCAGCGAGCCGAGCGGCCAGACCGTGTCGTGATGACCGAGGACCAGCACCACCGGTTCGCCGAACCGCCATCGCAGATGTGTGCGCCCTTCGATCACGATGCGCTCGGGGGCCACGCCCAGCAGCCGCTCGCCGAGGGATGCGACGACATCGGCGCTGCGGGAGACGGCGTCGAGGTCGTCGGAGGGGGACTCGCAGGAGACGAGGGTCTCGATGTCGGCCAGGACCTGGTCGAGGTCCACGTCCGCCTGCACGCTCATCACGACACCTTCGGCGCCGCGCGGACGCCGTGGTGCAGGTAGTGCTCGCCGGTGGGCAGGGAGTAGAAGACCACGGCATGCCACCCCTGCTCGCCCTCCGGCCGCATCACGAACTCGCCGTGACGCACCGGGACCAGCGGGTGCTCCTGCACCGGGTCGGGGAGCAGCGCGGCGAGGGGGCCGTTGAGCGTGGTGCGCATGCGGAGACCTTCGTCACCGCGGAAGATCTCGGTGCGGACCCCGGAGCGGTCGTAGATGCCCTCGAACTCGGAGAAGTCGTCGGCGAACGGCTCCTCCGGAGGGGTGAGGCCCGCCGGCACGTGCACATCCGCGAGCTCGGAGAAGATCTCGTCGAACAGCTCGGCATACAGGTCATGCGTGTTGCCGCCGTTGGTGAGCATCGTCACCGCGAGCTGCTCGTCCGGCAGGATGCGCAGGAACGCGGCTTGGCCGATGGTGTTCCCGTCGTGACCGTAGAGTCGGCGCCCGTCCCAGTCGAACAGGATCCACCCCACGCCCCAGGCGTCTCCGAGCGAGTACGGATCGGGCATGTCGACCTCCCGCTGCTGCATCCGTCGCACGCTCTCCTCAGACAGCACCCGCGTGCCGTCGGCGGCGAGTCCCCCCGTGAGGTGCATGCGGGCGAAGGCGAGCACGTCGGCGGTCGTGGAGTTCACCAGTCCCGCCGGACCCATCGCGCGCGGGAGCATCCAGGCGGGGGCGAGCACGGGACCGTCGTCGCCGGTCTCGGTGTGGCCGCTGGCCGCCCGGAACATGATGGCCTCCTCCGGGAGCGTGGAGGAATGGGAGAGGCCGAGCGGCGAGATGAGCAGGTCGCGCATGGCCTGGTCCCAGCTGGTGCCGGTGATCTTCTCGATCACGCGGCCCGCGAGCACGAACCCCGAATTGCAGTACGACATGGTCGCCCCCAGCGGGTGGTTCTGGGCGACCCCGTCCAGGAGCGAGACGTACTTCTCGAGCGTGTCGTCACCCCGCCCGGTGTCGGTGAAGACGTCGCCGTCGATCCCGCTGGTGTGGCTGAGCAGGTGGCGCATCGTGACACGACCGGTGATCTCGGGATCCGAGGAGGAGAACTCTGGCAGGTAGTCGACGATCGGGGCATCGAGGTCGAGCCTGCCCTCGTCGACGAGCCGCATCACGACGGAGGCGGTCCACACCTTCGTCATCGAGCCGATCTGGAAGACGGAGTCGTCGGTGGTCTCGATGCCGGTGCGCACATTGAGTATGCCGTGATGCGCATATACCGGCTCTTCGCCGACGCGGAGGATGCCGAGGGTCGCCCCAGGAACCTTGTGCGCTACGGCCAGGGCGCTCAGCCGCTGCTGCCAGTGCCGGGCGTCGAGCCGTGCGCGCACGGGCTTCCCCGCGGCAGGGGCGTACTGCTCGACCCAGTCGATCACGCGCTGTGAGAAGTCCGCCCGGTGCGAGGGTGCGCCGGAGAGGACGAACAGGTGAGAACCGCCGGGGTAGAGCACGAGACGCGTGGGGACACCGCGTTCGCGCAGGGCGGTGAACCACTGCTCCGCCTGACCGACGGGGCAGCGGTCGTCGGCCGCTCCGTGCAGGATGAGGGTGGGCGTGGTGACCCGATCGACCTGCGTGAACGGGGACTGCGCCGAGATGCGCTCCTCGTCGCGCCAGGGCAGTCCGCCGTTCTCCTTCGACGACAGGTAGTGGCCGAAGTCGGACGTGCCTCCCATCGAGAACAGGTCGGTGACCACACCTCCGGCGACGGCAGCGGCGAAGCGGTCGTCGCGCGAGGTGAGGAAGCAGGTCATGAAGCCGCCGTAGCTGTAGCCGGTGACGGCGAGGCGAGCCGGATCCGCGATGCCCTCGGCCACGAGTTGGTCGATCGGCTGGAGGAAGTCGTTCGCGTCGCTGACGCCCCACCCTCCGGAGACTGCGGAGAAGAAGGCGTCGCCGTAGCCGTCGCTGCCGCGCGGATTGAGGGTGAGGACGGCCCAGCCGCGTCGTGCGAGCACCTGGTGATACGGGTGGATGACGTCGGCCGCGCCGTTCCACGCGTTGTGCGGGCCGCCGTGGATGTCGAGCAGCAGCGGGAGAGGCCCTGCGGCGTCGGGGTCTCGACGCAGCCATCCGGTGACGACCGTGCCGTCCGAGATCGTGAAGCGGCGCTCCTCGGCGCGGACGAGGTCGAAGTCGGGGGTGCCGTATCCGGTGAGCACGCTCGTCGTCCCGTCGGCGAGGTCCAGGAGTGCGACGTCGCCGAACGACTCCGGTGTGGCGAGCACGATCGCCGCGGATGCTCCGGCGACCGACAGCCCGGACACGTTCGCGGTGCCGCCGACGAGCGTCACAGCGCCCGACCCGTCGGGGGCCACGCGGTACACGTGCGAGTAGCCGTTGTCACGCAGGCAGAACACGATGTCCCCGCCGTCGGTGAACCGCGGCATCCCACCGGGGTAGCCGGGGCCACCCGGCATCACGTTGCGGTCGAGGCTTCCCGTGATGTTCTGCGGCTCTCCGCCGTCGACCGGGAACAGCAGCAGATCCGCGTTGCCGACCTCGGTGTCGAGACGTCCGGCCGCCAGCACGTGGCGACCGTCCGGAGTCCAGCCGACCGCTGTGGCCTGCACGTCGGCGGCACTGATCTGCACGGCCTCGCTGTTCGGGTCGGTGGAGGAGCGCACGAACACGGGGATCCGCATCGTCAGGTCCGCATCGTCCTCGACACTCGACGAGTAGGCGATCCGCGTGCCGTCGGGCGACCAGAACGGCTCGGAGGCGTGGGAGGATCCGCGGGTGAGGACCGTGACGGCGCCCGAGTCGACGTCGAGCACGTGCACCTGCTGCACGAGGGTGCCGAGGTTCCCCGCGCCGTCCGCCTTGTAGCCGAGACGGTCGGTGGCCGTCGGTGCCGAACGCCGGGCGAGGATGGTCTCCGCGCCCTCGCCGGGGAGCGCGGCGCCGTCGACCGGCGCCGTGAAGGCGATGCGCTGTCCGTCGGGGCTCCAGGCGGGGGCGCCGGCGCCGAGAGGGAGAGTCGTGAGGTTGCGCGCCTCGCCACCGGCAGCCGGGAGGAGCCAGAGCTGCGCGGGGCCGTCCTGCGCGCGCAGGAACGCCAGCTGCGAGCCGTCCGGGCTCCATACCGGCGTCGAGTCCGCCGTCGCGTAGGTCAGCGCGGAGGGGGTTCCGCCCGCGGCCGGAACCTGCCACAGCGCCCGTGCGTCGCGGTCGCCGTCGCGGTCGGTGGTCCGCAGCACGAAGGCGATGCGGGTGCCGTCCGGAGACAGCGCGGGCTGCTCGGGCGTGCGGACGGAGAGCAGGTCGTCGACGGTGACGCGGTTCATGAGAGCTCCAATCGATGGTCAGTCCACTGTGTCCGCTGAGAGCGGGGACCGTGTTGTGGTCGCGGCCGAAACCAGGGGGATGCTTTGGGAGGTGGGCACAGTCCCGAGCGCGGCGTCGGCAGGCGTCCCCGCGAAATGACAGGCAGCGCCCGCCGTGCCCGCGGGCAGCGGAGGCTCCGCGATGACGCAGATCTGACGGTCGGGTCGTGCGGCCGGGCCGATCGGACACCGCGGGTGGAAGCGGCATCCGCTGGGCGGCGCGTGCGGATCGGCCGGCTCGACATCGATCGGTGCGAGCGGATCGACCGCGAGCAGGTTCCCGTGCCGGGTGGGCGCCGCCTGCAGCAGATCCCGCGTGTACGGGTGCTGCGGGTCGGCGAGCACCTGCTCGGTGGGCCCGAACTCGACGATGCGCCCGAGGTACATCACCGCGATGTGGTCGCTCAGGTAGCGCACGACAGACAGATTGTGCGAGATGAACAGCATCGTGAGGTCGAGCTCGCCACGCAGCTCCCGCACGAGGTTGAGCACGGAGCCCTGCACCGACACGTCGAGTGCTGAGGTGATCTCGTCGGCGATCACGACCTCGGGCCGGGCGGCGAGCGCCCTGGCCAGGGCGATGCGCTGACGCTGTCCGCCCGAGAGCGCGGCCGGGAGCGACTGCGCGCGGTCGGCGTCGAGGCTCACGAGGTCGAGCAGACGGGCGACCTCGGTGCGCCGGGCGTTCGCACCGCGGATGTCACGCGGCAGCGCCTCGGCGATCGACTCGCCGATCGTCATGCGCGGATCGAGTGAGGAGAACGGATCCTGGAACACCATCTGGATCGGGCGACGACGACGGAAGGTCCGCACGTCCACGCCGTCGAGCGTGATGGTCCCCTCGCTGATCGGGGCCAGCCCGATCGCCGCGCGGGCCAGGGTCGACTTTCCGGATCCCGACTCGCCGACGAGTCCGACGACGGATCCGGATGGGACCACGAGCGAGACGTCGTCGACGGCGGTGAGGCCGGAACGATGCGTGCCGTAGCGCACGCTGACCTGATCGAAACGCAGCTCGCTCATCGCAGGACCGTCTCTTCCTCTTCTGCGGTCGTCTCGTCGGCGACCGTGGCGATCGCCACCGGGACCGGGGCCTCGCCGTCCACCGGGTGCCAGCACGCGACGCGGTGTCCATCGGCATCCGCCACCAGCTCGGGATCGCTCTCGCGGCAGAGATCGGTCGCGAGAGGACAGCGGGCGGCGAACGCGCAGCCGACCGGGAATGCCCCGGGAGCCGGGGGACGGCCGGGGATCATCTTGAGCGGCTCGCTGCGGTCGGCGTCGAGCTCGGGAACGACCTCGAGCAGGGCTCGCGTGTACGGGTGCCGGGCGTCGGTGTGCAGCGTGGCCGCAGGCAGGTCCTCGACGATGCGGCCGGCGTACATGACCAGCACGCGGTCGCAGGTCTGGGCGACCACGGCGATGTCGTGGCTGATCAGCAGGATGGCCGCATCGGTGTCGCGGCGCACGCCCGCCAACAGCTGGAGCACCTGCCGCTGCACGGTCACGTCGAGCGCCGTCGTCGGCTCATCCGCGATGATCAGACGCGGGTGGTTCATGAGTCCCATGGCGATCATGGCGCGCTGTCGCATGCCGCCGGAGAACTCGTGGGGGTACTGGTGGGCGCGTCGGGTGGCCGCGGGCACCCGGACCGACTGCAGGCGTTCGATCGCCCGATCCATGGCCTGCTTCCGGGTGATGTCCTGGTGCTCGGAGGCGGCTTCGGCGAGCTGCGATCCGATGCGCCTGGTCGGATTGAACGAGGTCATCGGGTCCTGGAACACCATCGAGAGCGAGGTGCCGAGCAGGCTCCGCACCGCGCGGTCCGATGTGGTCATCAACGGCGTGCCGCAGAAGTCGAGGCGGGCGGCGGCGACATGACCCGGGCGTTCGATGAGGCGGGCGGCCGCGAGCGCGGTGAGGCTCTTGCCCGAGCCGGATTCGCCGACGACACCGATCGCCTCACCGCGCGAGATCGTGAACGAGACGCCGCGCACCGGGGTGACCCAGCCGGCCGGCGTCGGGAAGGAGACGCGCAGGTCGTCGACGAGGAGCACCACTTCTTCACCGTCGACCTGCGCGGGCTGGGCGGCGCCGGGCGTGCTCGCGCCGGGGAGCGCGACGGCGGGGAGACGGTGCCGGCGCCTGGCGGATCGTCCGCCGAGGGCTGCGGCCGCGGTCTCGCCCAGGAGATTGAACGCGAGTCCCGCGATGACGACCGCCACGGCGGGGCCGAGGGCGGCCGCCGGGTTCAGGTAGATGCGGTTCAGGCCCTCGCCGAGCAGCCGGCCCCAGTCGTATTCGGGCACCTGCACGCCGAGGCCGAGGAACGACAGCCCGGCGAAGGCGAGCAGCGCCGAGCCGGCCGCCACTGTCGCGTTCACGATGAGCGGTTCGCCGATGTTCGGCAGGACGTGGCGGATCAGGATGCGGAAGCGCGAGACGCCGGCGACCTGGGCGGCGGAGATGAAGTCGCGGCCCGCGATCGCGGCCGACAGGGTCTGCGTGAGTCGGGCGAACTGCGGAGCCATCGCGAATCCGATCGCAAGCACGGCGCCCGTGGAGCCGACGCCGAAGATGACCGCGAAGAACAGGGCGAGCAGGAGGCCGGGAAAGGCGACCGCGATGTTGACGAACCCGACGATCGGGCGTCCGAGCCACCGGGGGAGCACCGACGGCGCCGTGCCGAGGAGGGTGCCGGCGACCACCCCGATGATCACGGCGATCACCGCGAGCACCACGGAGAGCCGGGTCGCGACCAGGACACGGGCGAGCACGTCGCGTCCGAGGGTGTCGGTGCCCAGCAGGTGCTCGGCGCTGGGGCCCTGGGTGATGGCGGCCGGATTCACCTGCTCGGCCTGCGCACCCCAGATGATCGGGGCGAAGATCGCGCCGAGGGTGACGAGGAGCATCAGGCTGAGAGCCGTGATCCCGAGGGGTGAACGGACGATGCCCGACCAGGCGGTGCGTGCCGACATCATGCCTCCTTGATGGTGGAGCGAGGATCGAGGAGCGCGAGGATCACGTCGATCACGAGGTTCACGACGAGCACCCCGACCCCGTAGACGAGCACGATGCCCTGCACGACGGAGTAATCCTTGCTGAGGATCGACTGCACGATCATGGTGCCAAGGCCCGGCCAGGCGAAGACGTTCTCCACCAGCACGGTGCCGGCGACCATGCCGGTCAGGAGCAGGCCGGTGAGAGTGAGGGTCGCGGTCATGGCGTTCGGCAGCGCGTGGCGCGAGTAGATGCGGTGCGGGGCCAGACGTTTCGCCCGTGCGGTGCGGATGAAGTCTTGACCGAGCACCGAGAGCACCTCGACCCGGATGATGCGGGAGAACACGGCGATCGGTCCGACCGCGAGCGCCACCACGGGCAGCACGAGCGAGAACGGCGCGGTGTTGCCCGCCACCGGGAACCAGCCCAGCGACACCGCGAACACGTAGACGAGACCGACGGCGAGCAGGAACTCGGGAATCGCGGCCAGGATGACCGATCCGGTCGCGAAGGCGAGTTCGAGGCCACGTCGCCGCCCGCCGCGGGTGGCGACGGCCATCGTCACCCCGAGGGGGACCGAGACCAGGAGCACGAGCACGACAGCGAGCACGGCGAGCTGCAGCGTGGCGGGGAGCCGGGTGGCGATGATCTCGGAGACCGGCTGACTGGTGATCATCGAGGAGCCCATGTCGCCCGTGAACAGGCCCCCGATGTAGCGGAAATACTGCACGATGAGCGGCTGGTCGAGGCCGAGCGCCGCGCGCCGGGCCTCGACCAGCTCGGCCGGGGCGTTCAGCCCGAGGGCAGCGCGCACCGGGTCGCCCGGCACGAGGTGGATCATGAGGAAGGCAGCCGTGACCAGCACCCACACCGAGAGCACGAACTGCCCTCCGCGCCGGACCAGGAAGGACACCCACGGGTTGTCCGACCGTGCGGATCTGATCAGTATCGCCTGCGTGGCGGTGGTGCTGGCCATCGGCTGTCTCCGGTCTTCGGTCTACTCGTACATGCGGATCGACGTGGGGTCGATGCCGTCGCCCTCGGTGAACGTCGATTTGGTCGCGAAGGTCGAGCGGTTGATGTTCGCGTACGGCACGACGCTGGTCGTCGCGTACAGGGCCTGTTCCGCGGCGCCCCAGTCGTCGCATCCTTCGCTGCCGGCCTTGGCGGATGCCGCGGTGACGGCGTCGGTGTACTCCGGGTTGTCGATGGAGGCGAAGTTGGTGCCGTTGGGCGATGTCGGACCGGAGTAGAACGGCACGAGCATGCTGGGCAGCGAGACCGTGAGCGGTGCGGCCGAGATGTCCCAGTCGCCGGTGGAGAACAGGGTCTCGCTCAGCGTCGGGGAGTCCACGGCGGCGACGGTGATGTCGACTCCGAGATCCTTCCACGCGGCCTGGGCGAGCTCCGCCGACGCGTTGCCGGCGTCGCCGAGCTGCGAGGAGTAGATCATGCGCAGCGTCAGCGTCTCGCCGTCCTTGGTGCGCACCCCGTCGCTGCCGGCCTTCCACCCGGCGCTGTCGAGGGCGGCGGCGGCGGCCTTCGCATCGAACTCCGGCATGAAGCCCGTGAGCACGTCGGCGCGGCAGGGGTTCGGCGACACGGTCACGAGACCCGTCGGAACGGTGCCGGCGCCGCTGCCGAGCACCTGGCGCATCTGGTCGAGGTCGAGGGCTTCGATCAGCGCTTCGCGCACGGCCTGATCAGCCGTGGGGCGTCCCTCCGCCTGATTGAAGATGAACTGCCCCGCCGGGGTCGGGATCTCGGTGTGGAACAGGCCCGCGTCCTTCAGGCGCTGGTTGTCGGGGCCGATCACGAGAGCGGCGTTGACCTCACCGGAGAGCAGCAGGTTGGTGGCGGTCGTCTCGTTCGGGACCACCCGGAACACCACCGCGTCGGGGAGACCCTTCTGCTTCGGGTCCCAGTCGTCGGGTCCCCAGGTGAAGTCGTCGCGGCGGGTCAGCGTGTACTGGCTGTTCGGCACGACCTCGGTCATGGTGAACATCCCGGTCGCGCCGGCGCCCTTCGCGAGCGCATCCGGGTCGTCGATCACCGAGCCGCAGACGATGGAGATGCTCCCGATGTTCTCGATCAGGAACGAGTCCGGTCGTCCGCTGGTGACCGTCACGGTGCCGGTGGCGTCGTCACCCACGGCACTGGTGCCCGGCTGCACCTGCAGCCCGACCAGAGGAGAGCCGTTGGCGGGGTCGCCGATGTGGGTGATGTTCGCCGCCACATCGGTCGCCGTCAGCGGGGTGCCGTCTTCACAGGTGATGCCGTCGCGCAGCGTGAAGGTCGCCGTGATCGTGTCCGCCTCCCAGGAGTCGGCGAGGCCTGAGGCGATGCTGCCGTCCTCCAGCACTTCCACGAGCCGTGCGTAGAGGAAACGGTCGATGGATCGCGCCACCGACATCACGGTGACGAACGGATCGAGACTGCCCGGATCGGTGGAGATCACCGAGGTGAAGGTCTTGCCGTCGGCGAGCACGCCGTCGGCGCCGTCGCCTCCGCTCTGTGGGGCGCCTGCGGCGCAGGATGTCAGGGCGAGCGCCGCAGCGCCGAGCAGCGCGATCAGCGGGGTACGAGAACGCATCAGAAGCCTCCAGCAGTGTTCGGGATGGTGCAGGTGGGTCGTGCAGGGGGAGTGCGGTGGTGCAGGGGGGAGTGCGGATCAGACGGTCTGTGTGCGCAGGGCCTCGACGGCGGCGAAGGCGGCACGGCCGATCGAGGCGTCGACGAGCGGCTGCCGGTCGGCGAGCGAGGCGGCCCGGGTGAACACGGCCACCGCGTACCGACGGCCGTCGGGATAGGTCACGACGCCGGCCTCGTTGCGCCAGGTGGGCAGCGTGCCGGTCTTCGCGGCGATGCGCACCTCGCCGGGGAATCCGGCGGTCAGCCGATGCGGCCAGATCTGCAGCGCCATGATGTCGCGCGCCTGACGGCAGGCCTCGGCCGGGGCTGCGGTGTCGGTCCACAGGGCGTTCAGCAGTGTGGTGACATCCCGCGGCGTGGAGTGCGAGGTCCGCAGCGGCTGCACGGCGTCGAGCGCGAGGATCTGCTCTGCGGTCGCGCCGGTGAACAGCTCGTCCAGGTGGCTGTCCGGGGTACCGCCGAGGTCGGCGATCACCGAGGCGAACAGGTCTTCGCAGCATCCGATGAGTCGGGTGTCCGCCAACCCCAGGTCGGCGATGACCCGGTCCACCGCCTCGGTTCCGAGGCGGTGGTAGATCACGTCGGTCGCCGCGTTGTCGCTCATCGACATCATGTTCAGCGCCAGGTCGCGCCAACTGGCCTCGACGTCGTCCGCGAAGCCGGCGGTGCCCACGCCGCCGATCCGGTAGCGCGCCGTCACGGTCGTGCGGGCCGTCGGGTCGAGCTCGCCCGCGGCGACCGCCCGCACGTAGGCGGTGAGCACCAGGATCTTGAAGACCGAGGCGAGCACCACCGGTTCGTCGGCGCCGACGGTCACCTCGGGACCGTCGGCCACGCCGATCTCCCGCGCGTGCAGGAAGCCCGTGGCTCCCGCGCCGGCGAAGATCTCGGCGATCTGCGCGGACGTCTCGGATGCCGGGGTCGTCGTGATGGTCACGCGTCCACCCGGCGATCGGCGCGTCCGGTGTGCAGGTACAGCGCGCGGCCGCTGCCGTCGTCGCCGACGAACGCATGCGGCATGTGCATGCCGTTCTGCGGTTCGCGCGGGAGCAGGGTGTCGCCGGCCCAGCCGACGAGCTCCACCGGTTCGGGAGCCGGACCCAGCTCGGCGAAGATGCCCTTCATGGTGCGCTCCAGCCAGATGCGACCCTGGTCGTCGACACGCACCGTCGAGTCGGAGACCGACGACGAGTAGGTGCCCAGCACCCGTTCGAGGTCGATCGGCACCGGTGACTCCGGAACCGAGGGGAGCGTGGGTACGGTGACCCCGGCGAGAGCCGCCAGCACCTTCGATGTGATCGCGTGATAGGCGTCGACCGTGCGCCCGCCGTTCGTGAGCACGGCCACCGCGACCCCCGCGCCAGGGACCATCCGCAGGAACGCGTTCTGTCCGATCGTGCCGCCGTCGTGCCCGATCACGGGTCCGCCGTCCCAGTCGAAGATCTCCCAGCCGAGGCCCCAGGCATCGCCCATCAGGCCGAGCTCCGGCAGATCGACCTGCCGCTCCTGCATCGCTCGCACGCTCTGCTCCGAGAGCACCCGCGTGCCGTCGGCGGAGACCCCGCCGTCGAGGTGCATGCGGGCGTAGGTCACGAGGTCGCGTGCCGTCATGGCGAGCATCGATCCGGCCGGGGCGTTCGAGCGCACCAGGCTCCACACCGGCGCGGGGACCGGCTCATCGCCGCTCTCGGCGGGGATGTGCCCGAGCGCTGCACGGAACATGATCGCCTCGGCGGCCGTCGTGGCCACGTGCGTGAGGCCCAGCGGGGCGGCGAGGTGCGTGCGCAGTGCCTGGTCGTACGACGTGCCGCGCAGCACCTCGACGATGCGGCCGAGCACCACGAATGCGGCGTTGTTGTACGAGAAGCGCTCGCCGGGGGCGAAGAGCTGCGGAGCGTCGGCGATCGTCGCGAGATACTTCTCGACCGCGTCATCGCCGACACCCGTGTCGTTGAAGAGGTCGCCCTCGAACCCGCTCACGTGGCTCAGCAGCTGGCGGGGGGTGATCGCGCTCGCCGCCGCGTCATCGCCGATCGCGAACGCGGGCACGGTGTCGCGCACCGGGGCATCGAGGTCGAGCAGACCCTCGTCGACGAGCTGCATGATGAGCGTCGCGGTCCACGTCTTCGTGATCGAGCCGATCTGGAAGACCGAGTCCTCGTCGGCTTCGACGCCGGTGTTGCGGTTGAGGATCCCGGAAGCGGTGGTGAAGATCTCGCCACCGGCCAGGATCGCGACGGATGCCGCGGGGATGTGCGCGTCGGCCAGCATCGTGGGAAGGTTCTCCCGCACCCAGCTGCCGATTTCGTTCAGGTCGGACACGTGCGCTCCTCTTCGTCGAGTGGGGCCGTCGTCTTCGGGCGACGGCGATGGGGCCGAGACTATTCGCGTGCTCCATCGCCTCGTTGGTGCCCGGCGACGAGACTTCTCCAGACCTTGGTGCGCCCGGACGAAGGATCGGCGGTCAGCGGCGTCGCACGGCGCGCATGCCCACGTGGAGCAGCTCGGGACCACCCTCAGCCGCGTCGAGCACGCGCCCTACGGGCTGATCGGCGTCGGTGATGAGGGCGCCGTCGGCGCGCACGCGTAGCCGCAGCGGCGGGCGGGCCGGGATACCGAGGGCGGCGATGTCCTCACGCAGCACCATCGCGAACTCGAGCGCATCGCCGACACGGGTGACGTCGTAGCGCCACTGCCCGGCGTCGTAGGTGCCGACCATCTCCTCGAGCAGCTCCACCGCGTGCAGCTCCGCCGTCTCGGGGGGCTTCTCGATGCCGCGAAGCCGTGCGAAGCACCAGTCGACGAGCTGCGCCCCGAGTGCCTTGCCGCTGCCGCTGTTGGTCAGCACGGTGACGGCCAGGTCTTCCTCCGGAGCCATCACGAACTCGCTCAGCTGCGTGTCGGAGATGTTCCCCCCATGCATCACGACGCGAGCCGAACCGTGTCGGCTGAGCAGCCAGGGCAGACCGATCGCGTCGATGGGCGGACCGGCGGCGAGGTGGGGCTGCTGCATCAGGAGCCGGGTCGCGTCGCCCACGGGTGGCGTGCCCTCGGACTCGCCGCGCATCTGGAAACGGGCGTAGGCGAGCTGATCGCGCACCGACGACACGATGCCGCCCTCGGCCGCGATGTCGCGAGTCAGGGGCCAGTGCGGGAAGGTCGCCATCGCTCCGTTCTCGCCGGGGACGTGCCCCACCGCATGGGGGCGAGCGATCACGTCCCACGGGAAGAAGAACGTCTCCGTCATGCCCAGCGGATCGAGGACGACGCGCTGCACCGCCTGCTCGAACGTCTCACCCGTGATCGTCTCGATCACGCGACCCAGCAGCCGGATGCCGGCGTTGCTGTACGAGGCGATGGTACCGGGCGCGAAGAACTGCGGAAGATCGGAGAAGGTGGCCACGTTGCGGGCGAGGGCGTCGTCATCCCACCCTGGCCGATCATCCGCGTCACCCAGGAACCCTCCGGAATGCGTGAGGAGGTGCCGGATGCGCAGCGCCGCGAGGGCCTCCCCGTCGGCGAGACGAAGGTCGGGGAGCACGTCGACCACGCGTGTGTCCAGGTCGAGCGCGCCGTTCTCGACCAGGTGCATCGCGACGGTTCCCGTGAAGGTCTTCGAGGTCGAGCCGACCTGGAACAGGGTGCTCTCCGTCACCGCGGCGCCGGTGTCGACCGCGGCGACGCCGGTCGTCGCGATGAGCTCCCGATCCCCGTCGATCACACCGACCACCGCGCCGGGTACGCCCAGGTCTGCGGCGGTGGCGTCCAAGAACTCCTGCAGGTCGTCGTTCACGCGGCATCCCCTCGTACGGCGCGGCCCGGCAGGGCTGCGGTCACGATCTCTCCTTCGTGCACGACGCGAGTGCCGTGGACGTAGAGCTCCCGGACGCCCCGCGACGGTCGGATCGGGTCGGCGTAGCTCGCCCTGTCGGTCAACGTCGTCGGGTCGATCACCACGATGTCGGCATCCGCCCCGACCGCCACATGTCCCTTGCCCCGCATGCCGGACGAGACCTCGTCCAGGACCCGCGCGGGGAGGAACGAGCAGCGGCGGAAGGCTTCGAGCCAGCTCCACGTGCCGCTCTCGAGAACCATGAGCCGCAACGACTTCGCGAAGGTGCCCGCGGTGCGCGGATGAGTGTGGCCGCCGGCGGGAAGCGGCCAGTCGCGCTGTTCGTAGACGGTGCGTCCGCCGCTCGCGTTCCACGAGATCGGCATCGCATCGCTCGCCACGATCGAATCCGGGTAGGCCAGGGCACGGTGCAGGTGTGCGCGGTCGAACGGGTCGCCCTCGTCGAGGAACGTGACGATGCAGGTGGCACCGGGGTCCGTCGCGCGTACCTCGCGCAGGCGGGCCTCATCGGCGATGCGCTCGCCGGTGTCGACGAGCACGAGAGACCGTGGAGTGATGCCGAGGCCTGGGAGCTTCTCCGGCGCCAGGAAGAAGGCGCCGATCGCCGTGCTGCCGGCCCCGTAGGGGTATGCCTCGACGGTGACGCGGGATCCGGCGGCGCGGCTGCGGTCGAGCAGGCCCAGCACGCGGTCGACGTGGCGCAGCGAGGTGCTGTTCACATGGCAGTGGTGCATCGCGGCCCCGGTCTCGGCAGCGGCGCGCACGAGCTCTTCCGAGCCGTCGATCGGCGTGCGGGGGTCGGCTTCGATCAGCTCCCGCACGTGCGTGAAGGTCGGGGCGTGCGCTGCGGCGGCCAGACGTGCGAGGTCGAGATATTCGTCGGGATCGGACCGTGGTGCGTATCCCATGAGAACGCCGATGCCGAGAGCCCCCGCTCCCAGCTCGTCTTCGAGCAGACCGAGCCAGCGGCGGCGTTCCGCGGGGGAGGAGGAGCGCTGCCACTCGGGCGTGCCGAGCAGATCCATCGACGCGGTGAAGTCGGCGACGGGCACCCGGTCGAGGTGCGCGTATGCCCGTGCCTGCGACCAGGAGGCCGAGAACCCGTAGTTCAGGGGGCGCCCGTCGGCCGCGGCGCGCGCGAGGGCCTCGGCGATCGGCATGAGCCCTGCTTCGAGGTCGAGGGCGGTGGTGACACCGTCCATCGCCTGCAGCCGGTGCCCCGCGATCGAGTGCACGTGGCTGTGCAGGTCGACGAAACCCGGCCCGATGATGAGGCCGGCGGCATCGACGACCTCGCCATCGGGTGGCGCCATGAGCCCGTCGCCGACCGCCGCCACCCGCCCGCCCGCGATCAGCAGATCGGTGATCCGGTCGGTCTCCGTCTTCGGGTCGATCACGCGCCCGCCGCGCAGCAGAGTGTCCACGTCGTCACCATGCCATGCGGGCCGGAGCGGATCCGGTGCCGCCCGACGAAACCGGGGGGTCGTTCCGGTGCCCGGGCACAAGCCGTTCGGCGACGGTCCCGCCGTCGAGAGGTGCACGCGCCGGCGTCGACCGACATAATGTAGTGGGGATGTGACCGTGCACACGCAAGGAGGCAAGTGATGTCCACCGCCTCCGAGCGCGCCCGCCTGCCGAGCATTCGCGACGTCGCCCGCCTCGCCGGTGTCTCGCATCAGACCGTGTCCCGCGTGCTCAACGATCATCCGAGCATCCGGCCCGAGACGAAGGCCAAGGTGCTCGACGCCATCTCGGTCCTCGACTACCGGCCGAACCTCGCCGCGCGCGCCCTGGTCACCAGCAAGTCGAACATGCTGGGCATCCTGTCGGCCACGATCGGGGAGTTCGGACCCACCTCGTCCATCGCCGGCATCGAGGATGCGGCGCGGGAGGAGGGCTATTCGGTCTCGACCCTGAACCTCGCCGACACGACGCCGGAGGCCATCGGCCATGCGGTGCGGCAGCTGTCGCGTGAGCAGGCCGACGGCATCGTGGTGCTCGCCCCGCAGGTGCGGGTGTTCCATGTGCTGCGCGGCATGTCGGTCGACATGCCGTTCGTGACCCTGCAGACGGCTTCGGGTTCCGATGGCGTGAGCCTGTCCGCCGATCAGGTCGCGGGTGCCAAAGCGGCGACCGAGCACCTGATCTCGCTCGGTCACAGCGACATCCTGCACCTGGCCGGTCCCCAGGACTGGATCGAGGCGGAGTCGCGCATGCGCGGCTATCTCGACGGTCTGCGCGAGGCCGATCTGCCGACGTTCCCGCCGATCCGCGGCGACTGGACGGCCGACTTCGGTTACTTCGCCGGCAAGGAGCTGTCGCTCCGGCGTGACTTCACTGCGGTGTTCGCCGCGAACGATCTGATGGCGATCGGGCTGATGCACGGTTTCCGTGATTCCGGTGTGCGGGTGCCGCACGATGTGAGCGTCATCGGCTTCGACGACATCCCGGTCGCGGCGCACGTTGCTCCCACGCTCAGCACCGTGCACCAGGACTTCCCCGAGCTCGGTCGTCGAGCAGTGCGCATCCTGCTCGCGCAGATCCGGGGGGAGCAGCCGCCGACGTTCGGGCCGCTGCAGACGATCCTGCGCGCGCGCGAGTCCGCCGCGATCCGCTGACGCGTTCCGTGCAGCGCTGGCGCGCCGCTCGAATTCATCGAATCCTTTCGATCCGTGCCGTCGCGTGGTGGATCGAGATGGCGCCGGCAGCAACAGTGTCACGGTCCGGATTCGAATTGCCGGTGCCGACTTGACACCGGTCCCACGGAAGACGACGATATACCGATGTGAACGGTCACATCGAAGGTGACCGCACGTCGCGAGGAAGATCCGTGAGCACCACAGCAACGTTGCCTACCGTGTCAGGCCCCATCCTGGAGATGCGCAGCATCACCAAGGAGTTCCCGGGGGTCAAGGCGTTGGCCGACGTCTCCATCACCGTCCGCGCCGGCGAGATCCACGCGATCTGCGGGGAGAACGGCGCCGGGAAGTCGACCCTGATGAAGGTTCTGTCCGGGGTCTACCCCTACGGAACCTACGACGGCGAGATCCTGCTCTACGGTGAGGAGCAGCGGTTCAGGGACATCGCGGCCAGCGAGCAGGCGGGTATCGCGATCATCCACCAGGAGCTCGCGCTCATCCCCGAACTCTCGGTCACCGAGAACATCTTCCTCGGTAACGAGATCCAGCGCGGCGGACGCATCGACTGGACGGCTCAGAAGGAGCGGGCCATCGAGCTCCTCGCCCGCGTCGGGCTGAGCGAAGACCCCGACGTGCCGATCAAGACCCTCGGCGTCGGCAAGCAGCAGCTCATCGAGATCGCCAAGGCGCTGAACAAGGACGTCAAGCTGCTCATCCTCGACGAGCCGACCGCTGCCCTCAACGAGAACGACTCGCAGCACCTGCTCGACCTGATCCTGGGGCTGAAGGCCAAGGGCATCGCGTCGATCATGATCAGCCACAAGCTCAACGAGATCGAGCAGATCGCCGACGAGATCACGATCATCCGAGACGGCCGCACGGTCGAGACGCTCGACATCTCACGCGGGGAGATCAACGAGGATCGCATCATCCGCGGCATGGTCGGTCGTTCGCTCGAGAGCCGCTACCCGGATCGCACCCCCGAGATCGGCGAGGTGTTCTTCGAGGTCAAGGACTGGTGGGTGCAGCACCCGACCGTGCCGGAGCGCATGGTCGTGAAGGGCTCGAACATCAACGTGCGCCGCGGCGAGGTCGTCGGCATCGCCGGTCTCATGGGTGCGGGGCGCACCGAGTTCGCGATGAGCATCTTCGGGCGCTCCTACGGCACCTTCCTCTCCGGCACCCTGATCAAGGACGGCCAGGAGGTCGCCCTGCACGACGTCGCCTCGGCGATCAAGCACGGGCTCGCGTACGTCAGCGAGGACCGCAAGGTGCTCGGACTCAACCTGCTCGACACGATCAAGCGGTCCATCGTCGCGGCGAAGCTCTCGAAGATCGCGCACAACGGCGTCGTCGACTCCCGTGAGGAGTTCTCGGTGGCTGAGCGCTATCGCAAGGCGCTGCGCATCAAGACGCCCTCCGTCGAAGAGGGTGTCGGCAAGCTGTCCGGTGGGAACCAGCAGAAGGTCGTGCTGGCGAAGTGGATGTTCACCGACCCCGACCTGCTCATCCTCGACGAGCCCACGCGTGGCATCGACGTCGGTGCGAAGTACGAGATCTACGCGATCATCAACGAACTCGCGGCTCAGGGCAAGGGCGTCATCGTCATCTCCAGCGAGCTCCCCGAACTCCTCGGCATCTCCGACCGCATCTACACCGTCTTCGAAGGTCGGGTCACCGACTGCATCCCGGCCGACCAGGCGACACCTGAGGACCTCATGCGCAGCATGACCTCCGCGACCCAGAAAGCATCCGCATGACCACCGACACCACCGCAACGAAGCGCGGCTTCCACTTCAAGGACATCACGAAGATGTTCGGGGGAGGGCAGTCGACCCTCCGTCAGTTCGGCATCCTCGGCAGCCTGGTCGTGATCCTGGTCGTCTTCCAGGTGCTGACGTGGATCTTCAAGGGCACCGGACTGACGCTGTCCTCCGGCAACCTGATCAACGTCGTCAACCAGTACTCGTACATCCTGATCCTGGCCATCGGCATGGTGATGGTCATCATCATGGGTCACATCGACCTCTCCGTCGGATCCGTCGCCGCGTTCACGGGCATCGTCGTGGCCAAGGCCATGCAGGACTGGAACCTCCCCTGGCCGTTGGGCATCCTCCTCGGTCTCGGTGTCGGCGTGCTGGTCGGTGCCTGGCAGGGATTCTGGGTCGCCTACGTCGGGGTGCCGGCGTTCATCGTGACGCTGGCCGGCATGCTGTTCTTCCGAGGGGCGAACCAGGCGGTGGGCGACTCGCTGTCGATTCCGGTGCCGCAGGGCTTCAAGGTCATCGGCGCGGGATACCTTCCCGAGCTGTCGTTCATCCCGGTGCCCTTCAACGTCTTCACGATGCTCCTCGCTCTCGCCGGCGTCGCGTGGATCGTGTTCTGGGAGATCCGCACCCGTCGCATCCAGCACAAGATGGGCGCCGACATGGCGCCGCTCTGGGTGAGCGTCACCAAGGTCGTGCTCATCTCGGTCGTGATCCTCGTCGCCGGTTGGCTGTTCGCCACCGGGCGCGAGGGCACCAGCTTCCCGATCTCGGGCATCATCCTGCTGGCCCTGGTCATCCTCTACTCGTTCATCACGAACAACACCGTCTTCGGTCGCCACATCTACGCGGTCGGCGGCAACCGGCAGGCCGCGCGACTGTCGGGTGTGAAGGACCGCTGGGTCGACTTCTTCGTGATGATGAACATGTCCGTGCTCGCCTCGTTGGCCGGCATGATCTACGTCGCCAGGGCGACGGCCTCCGGCCCGCAGGACGGCAACGGCTGGGAGCTGGATGCCATCGCCGCCGTCTTCATCGGTGGCGCAGCCGTCTCCGGTGGAATCGGAACCGTGATCGGGTCGATCATCGGTGGTCTCGTGATGGCGTTCCTCAACAACGGCCTCGCCCTCCTGGGCGCCGGAGCCGACGTGGTCTCCATGATCAAGGGCCTCGTGCTCCTGTTCGCCGTCGGGGTCGACGTCTGGAACAAGCAGCAGGGCCGCCCGTCGATCATCGGATTCCTCACGCGTCGCTTCGGCCGCAAGCAGGACCCGGCGACCGACACGTTCGATCCGACCAAGACGAACTACCCCACGAGCCAGAAGTACGAAGCCCCCGCCGTCGAAGAGACGCGCGGATAGTAGGGGCCCAGGCGCGTACCGCACGCGCACCTGGACCTTCACACACCAGAGAAAGAGATCACATGAAGAAGATTCTTCTGTCGGCGACAGCGCTTGTCGTCGCGGGCGCCTTCGCCCTCACCGGCTGCTCCTCGGAGCGCGGCGGTGACACCGGTTCCGGATCGGGGGACGAGGCCAAGGGCTTCGCCGCCGATGCCACAATCGGCGTCGCCCTTCCGGACAAGACCTCGGAGAACTGGGTCCTCGCCGGTCAGCTGTTCACGGACGGCCTGGAGAAGGCCGGGTTCAAGGCTGACGTGCAGTACGCGCCGGCCAGCAACACGGTCGCCGAGCAGCAGAACCAGATCCAGGCGATGGTCACCGGTGGCGCCAAGGTCATCATCATCGGTGCGAAGGACGGCAAGCAGCTCGCCACCCAGGTCGAGGCCGCCCGTGACGCCGGCGTCACCGTCATCGCCTACGACCGTCTGATCGAGAACACCGAAGCCGTCGACTACTACGTCGCGTTCGACAACTTCAAGGTCGGTCAGCTGCAGGGTCAGGCTCTGCTCGACGGGCTCGCCGAGCGCGCGGGTCATGAAGCTCCGTACAACATCGAGCTGTTCTCGGGCTCGCCCGATGACGCGAACTCGGCCGTGTTCTTCAACGGTGCGATGGACGTGCTCCAGCCGAAGATCGACGACGGCACGCTGAAGGTCGTGTCCGGTCAGACCGAGATCGCCCAGACGGCGACCGAGGGCTGGAAGGCGGAGAACGCACAGCGCCGCATGGACTCGATCCTGACGTCGACGTACAGCTCCGAGACGCTGGACGGCGTCCTGTCCCCGAACGACACCCTCGCTCGCGCCATCATCACCTCGGTGCAGGGTGCGGGCAAGCCGGTCCCGGTGGTCACGGGTCAGGACTCCGAGGTCGAGTCGGTCAAGTCGATCATGGAGGGTGTGCAGTACTCCACGATCAACAAGGACACCACGCTCCTCGTCGAGCAGTCGATCAAGATGGTCGGCCAGCTGCAGAAGGGTGAGAAGGTCGACGTCAACGACACCGAGCAGTACGACAACGGCGTGAAGGTCGTTCCGGCCTACCTGCTCGACCCGATCATCGTCACGAAGGAGAACGCGGCAGAGGCCTACGCCAACGTCCCGAGCCTCCTCGAGATCGTGAAGTCGTACCAGTAAGACGCACCCTCTTCACGACGCTCACCGTCGTGGAACGGCGAGCCGTCCTGACCTTCGGGTCGGGGCGGCTCGCTCGCGTTCGGCACCGGCGTGGTCCGTCCGCCGCCTTCCTCAGCCGCGGAGGGCGCGGGTGGCCTGGCCCGTGCGCTGCAGAGCATCGACGGTCTCGGTGTATCGACGCTTCGCGACGCCGATGAACAGGCAGTCCACGAGCGTGAGCTGGGCGATGCGGCTCACCATGGCACCGGCGCGGAAGGTCGATTCGCGCACCTCGGTGAAGAGCGGGTGATCGGCCGCACGCGCGAGGGCAGAATCCTTGGCCGACGTCACCGCGATCGTGGCGGCACCGCTGGCGCGTGCGGTCTCCAGGAAGCGCACCGTCTCGAGCGTGGACCCCGAATGGGAGAAGCCGATCGCGACGGTCAGAGCGGTGGGCAGCACCGAGACGGCCACGGCTTCGTGCGGGTCTGCCGGCATGTGCGCGTTCCGACCGACGCGCAGGAGTTTGTGGGTGAGGTCTTCGGCCACGAACCGACTGGCGCCGAGCCCGTAGAGGAGGATGCGGTCGGCGCGGTCGAGCGCATCGACCGCGGCTTCGAGCACGGCGAAGTCGAGACGGGCGACGGTCTCCTCGATCGCCAGCAGTTCGAGAGCCGCGACCTTCGACACCGCCTCCTGCAGGGTGTCGTCGTCGGAGATCTCCGACCCGTAGGCTCCGCGTGCCGAGAACTGCGCCGCCTCCTTGCCGAGCTCGGCGGCCAGGGCCATGCGCAGCGGCGCGTAGCCGCTGAAGCCGATGGCGCGGCAGAAGCGCACGACCGACGCGACCGAGGTCTCGCATTCCGCGGCCAGCTCGTTGATCGTGTTGTCGATCACGACCGAGGGGTTCTCCCGGACGACCAGCGCGATGCGGGCGAGCGACGGCGTGAGGGTGGAGGCCGCGGCTTCGATCGTCGACTGGATGCTCATCGGTCCTCCATCGTGCGGTGCCGCCGGTGCGGTGAAAATTCTTTTTGCAGAGTCTACTTCGCATGTAGTCTCTTTTCATAGCCTTTTTCCGCCGATCCGAGGAGAGCCGATGAGCGTGCAGAAGAGCGCCTCCGTCGATCTCGGCAAGTCGCGGTGTCGTGTCCTGGTCTCCGACGCCGAGGGCCGGATCGAACGTGACGGTGTCGGCGCTCCCGGCCTGGCCGCAGCAGGCGGGGTGGCCAGCGCGTTCGACGCCATCCTCCCGCTCCTGGCGGGGGAGCGACTCGACCGGATCGGCGTCGGTGCCGCGGGAGCCTGGATGGCACCGGATGCGGCGCAGGGGCTGTCCTCTCGGCTCGCCGCCGAGACCGGTGCCGCAGTCGCTGTCGCCTCCGACGTGGTCACCGCCCACGCAGGTGCGCTCGACGGGGCCGGGGGAGTGCTCCTCATCGCGGGCACCGGAGCGGCGGCGCTCGGCATCGACGCCGACGACGCACGGCTCATCGACGGCTGGGGGCCGGAACTCGGCGACTTCGGCAGCGGTTCGTGGCTCGGGCGCGAAGCGCTGCGTGCGGTGCTGCGCGCCGACGACGGGTTGGCGCCGGGCACAGTGCTCACCGAGGCCATCGCCGAGCCCGTCGGCGCGGTCACCGACATCCAGTCCTGGCTCGCGGGCGGCGGTCCGCTCCCTCGGCGCCTCGCGACGCTCGCCCCGCTCGTCCTCGACGCCGCGCAGTCGGGCGACGTCGTCGCCGGCGCGATCGTCACCGAGGGGATCCGACTGCTCACGGCGACGGCGTCCGCCGCGTCCGCGCTCACGGCCGACGTCGTGCTCCATGGCGGACTCACCGCGCATTCGTGGTTCCGCGAGTGCCTCACCTCCTCCCTGCAGGCTGCCGGGCGTCGGGTCGTCCCCGCGCGCGGTGACGCCCTCGACGGTGCGCTGCTGCTCGCACGCCGCACCGACCTCCCCCACGAAAGGTTCGTCCACCGTGCCGAATGACGATTCCCGTCTCGCCGCCCTCCTCTCCGTGCTCGACCGCCTCGACACCGAGGCCTCGACGACCGAGCGCGGCGACCTCGACCTGCTCGGCACTGCTGAGCTCGTCCGGCGCATGAATGCCGAGGACCGGCGGGTGCCCGAGGCCGTCGCCGAGCACGCCGAGGAGATCGCGACCGCCGTCGACGGCATCACCGCGCGGTTCCGGCGCGGGGGGCGCCTCATCTACATCGGCGCCGGCACGGCAGGCCGTATCGGCGTGCTCGATGCGAGCGAGTGCCCGCCGACCTTCGGCACCGATCCCTCGATGGTGGTCGGTCTGATCGCCGGCGGAGAGACCGCGATCCGCTCGGCCGTGGAGAACGCCGAAGACGACGACACCGCCGCGGAGGCTTCGCTGCGGAGGCTCGCACTCTCGGAGAGCGACACGGTGGTCGGCATCTCGGCATCCGGCCGCACCCCCTATGTCGTGGGAGGGCTGACCTACGCGCGCAGCGTCGGCGCCTTCACGGTCGCGATCGCCTCGAACGCCGACTCCGAGATCGGTGCGGCCGCCGAGATCGCGATCGAGGTCGTCACCGGTCCCGAGTTCATCTCCGGATCCACTCGGCTCAAGTCGGGCACCGCGCAGAAGCTCGTCGTCAACATGCTCACCACGCTGTCGATGATCAACCTCGGCAAGACATATCGAGGGGTGATGGTCGACCTGCTGGCCACGAACGAGAAGCTCCACGCCCGCTCCATTCGCACGGTGTCGCAGCTCGCCGGCGTCGACACCGATCAGGCGGCTGGGGCGCTGCAGGCGGCGGACGGCTCGGTCAAGCTCGCACTCCTCATGCTCGCCGCCGACGCGACGCCCGAGGATGCGGCATCCGCCCTCGACGAGGCCGACGGCATCCTTCGCGACGCGATCGCGGCACTCGCCTGATCTTCATACGCACCTGATCTCGGCACGCACCTGCGTCTCGGGCGCTGGGCGCGGTGCTGATTCCGGACGCCGGACGTGGTCCTGGGGTGCTCCTGCGTCAATAGGATTCGGGTGTGGATGATCTCGTTCCGGCGGCGCCCTGGTTGCTCGTCGGTGCGGCCGTCGTCGCGGCGGTGGCCTCGCTGATCGCGGGGCGCGCCGTGCCGTGGCAGGGTCGACAGGCCGTGCTGGTCATGGCGGCCGCGATGCTCGTGGCCGCGCTCGCCGGAGATGCCCCGATGGTCGGTCTGGGGCTCGGGGCCGTGCTTCTGCTCTCCGCCATGCTCGGCACGGTGGGGGTGCGCGGAACCTCGGCTGCCGGCGAGTGCTTCCGCCGTGCGCTCATCGCCCTGCTCCTCGCCGTCTGCTCGTTCGAGAGTGCGGTGACAGGCGAGGCTCCAGAGGCCGGTGCGGGGGCGCACGGAGGTCACGGAGGTCTCTCGGGGCTGCTGTCGGTCGTGATCGTCGCCGGAGTGATCGGCGTGGTGCTGTGGACCGTCGTGGCGGACTGGTTCGTCGAGCCCGTCCATCACGGGCGCACCGCGCGAATGGTCGCGACCGAATCGTGGGCGCTGGCCGCCGGGGTCGCCCTGATGTGCCTGGCGACGTGAGGGGAGTTCCGGGTTCCGATAGCGTGGCGACATGCCTCTCGCTCTGATCACCGGTGCCGCCCGTGCCGACAGCATCGCCGCCGGCATCGTCCCTCGACTGCGCGCCGCCGGATGGACCGTCGTCACCAGCGACCTGCACGATGCCGACCACCCGGCCGACCTCTCGACGCACGAGGGACCGGAGGCGCTGATCGCCGAGGTCACCGCCGCGCACGGACCGATCACCGCCCTCATCCTGAGCCATGCGCACGACGTGGAGTCGGGCATCCTCGACACGACCGCCGAGAGCTTCGACCTGCACGTCGCCGTGAACGCGCGGGCGACTCTGCTGCTGATCGCCGCGTTCGCGCGGCAGATCGGCGACGATGGGGGAGTGATCCTCGCGCTCACCAGCGACCACGTCACCGGCAACCTCCCGTACGGCGCATCCAAGGGTGCCCTCGACCGCCTCGTGATCTCTGCGGCGCGCGAGCTCGGTCCGCGCGGGATCTCGGCGAACGTGCTGAACCCCGGCCCCATCGACACCGGCTGGATGGACGACGAGACGCGCACGGGTCTGGCCGGGATGACGCCCCTCGGGCGCCTCGGGCAGCCGGCGGACGTGGCTGCGGTGGTGGAGTTCCTCGTGTCGGACGAGGGGCGCTGGATCTCCGGGCAACTGCTGAAGTCCGACGGCGCGTTCTCGGCGCAGTACTGAGGGGTACCGGGCGCTCGATCAGTCGCGGGCGCTGGCGATCGTCAGTGCCCGCCGCCGAACTCGATCATCCCGACCCCGACGGCGATGAGTGCGACGCCGACGGCCATCATCGCCGAGAAGTGGTCCTTGAAGATGACCCGTCCCAGCACGGCGGTCAACGCGACGCCGGCGGCGGCCCAGATTCCGTAGGCGACGCCCACCGGCATCCCCAGCGCCAGGATCGTGCCGAGCAGCGTGAACGCCGCGACGTAGCCGACGACGATCACGGGGATCCAACGGCGACGGCGCAGACCCTCGGATGCGCGCAGGCTCAACGTCGCGGTGACCTCGCTGACGATCGCGAGGGAGAGGAGCAGCCAGGTCATGGGGTGATCTCCGTCGTCTCGCGCGTGTGAGAACCGAGTTCGACGAGCAGCACGCCGACCACGATCACGCCGACGCCGATGATCTGCACCGGCCCCAGCAGTTCGCCGAACAGCACGGTGCCGAGCACAGCGGTCAGCACGACTCCGATCGCCGACCAGATGCCGTACGCGACCCCGACGGCCATGCCGCGATCGAGCACCACCGACAGCAGCCACAGTGAGCCGGAGTAGCCCAGAACCACGACGATCAGCCAGAGCGGATGCGTGAATCCCTCGGCCGCACGCAGCGAGAGGGTCGCGGTGACCTCCAGCCCGATCGCGAGCAGCAGGGGCGGCCATGCCGAACGGCGAGGACGATCTGTCATCGGGGGCCTTTCGTGGAGGGTCCGAGGGGGAGAACGCGAGGGCGGCGTGCAGGATTCCCGGCGCGTGTGGAATCGATGGCGGTCGAGAGCGGGACGGGAGCGAGCTGTCGACGTCGGACAGGAGAGGGATTATGCGCCGCTGATATGCCGGCATTGCTTCGAATATAGCTTCGAATGTCGGTGGTGGTCGCGGTAAAATCGAGTATGTCGAATTTGACCGCGTTGCATGAGGCGATGTCTCGCTTGGATGAGGTGTGGGCGGGTGTGGGGGATTCGGGGGAGTTGTCGCGGGAGCAGTTGGTCGTGGTGAGTGCGTCGATCGGGGTGTTGCGGCGTCGGTTGGATGCGGTGCATGTGTCGGTGGCGGCGTGTATTGCTCGGGAGTCGCGTGCGGAGTTGGGTGCGGGGAGTCTGGCGAAGCAGCAGGGTTTCCGTAGTCCGGCGACGTTGATCGCGGCCGCGACGGGGGTGTCGACGGGTGAGGCGTCGCGTCTTGTCAGGGTGGGTGAGGCGACGGCGCCGCGGAGTGATCTTCTGGGGGCGCGTCTGCCGGCGAGGTATCCGTTGGTGAGTGCGGCGTTGGATGCGGGGGTGCTGGGGGCTCCGGCGGCGGCGGTGATCATCGCGGCGCTGGATCGGTGCCGGGTTGTGGCGGGGGTGGAGCGCGTCGCTGAGGGGGAGCGGCTGCTGGTGGAGAAGGCGGCAGGGCTCGCGCTCGATGGTGTGCGCACGCTCGTGGTGCGGGTGGAGGCGTGGCTTGACCCGGATGGGGTGGAGCCGCGTGAGGAAGAGCGCCGTGGCAGGCGGGCGTTGTCGCTGTTCGAGCGGGACGGGATGGTGCATCTGAACGCGGTTCTCGATGTGGAGACCGCGGCGCCGGTGGTGACGGCGATCCGGGGGTTCGTGACGGCGGTGTTCGCGGCGCGGAAGGGCGCGCCCGATGCGGGCGCTCCTGATGGGGATCGGCGGACGGTGCCGATGATTCAGGCGGATGCTCTTTCGGTGTTCTGCGCGCATGTGCTCGGGTGTGAGCGGCGGGTTCCGGTGGCGGGTGCGACGGTGATCGTGCGGGTGGGTCTGGATGATCTGGAGGCCGGGACCGGGTCGGCGACCGTGGATGGTGTGGATCAGCCGGTCAGTGTCGGGGCGGCGCGGCGGATGGCGGCCGGGGGCGGCGTGATCCCGTGTGTTCTCGGTGGGGACAGTGAGGTGCTCGATTGGGGGCGGGAGAAACGGTTGTTCACCCGGGCGCAACGGCTGGCGTTGGTGGAGCGTGACGGGGGATGCGCGATGTGCGGATTGCCGCCGGAGATGACGAGGGCGCATCACATCCGCTGGTGGACACGCGATCGCGGGCCGACCGATCTCTCCAACGGGGTGCTGCTGTGTGAGACCTGTCACCATCGCATCCACGACAACGGGTGGGAGATACGCATCGACGCTCCCGGAACCGGAACCAGAACCGGGAGTGGGACCGGGACCGGA
>NZ_ATAO01000187.1 GCF_000455825.1 Microbacterium maritypicum MF109 | reverse complement strand
CGGTACTTCGGCGGGGTGAAGCTCGGAGCGGGTGGCCTGGTGCGTGCCTACTCGTCAGCGGTGTCGGAGGCACTCGACCTGGCCGCGCTCGTACGGCGAGCGGCGTTGCGCCAGGTGACGTTCGAGGTGCCGCACGCCGACGCCGGTCGCTACGACAACCTGCTTCGCGAATGGGCGGCGCATCACGGCGCGACGCTCGGCGAGCCGACCTACACGGCGACAGCCAC
>NZ_ATAO01000186.1 GCF_000455825.1 Microbacterium maritypicum MF109 | reverse complement strand
CGCCGAAGTACCGTGTCACGACCGCGACCACGTCGGTCAGTCCGCGCCGACGCAGCACCTCGAGCATCGGGATGCCCGCGGTGCCGGACGGTTCGCCGTCATCCGACGACCGCGCCTGATCGCCGAGCAGACCGGTCACCATCGCCGTGCAGTTGTGGTTGGCATCCCACGCCTTCTTGCGGATGCCGGCGATCACGGCCTCGGCCTGCTCGACCGAGGTGACGGGCTCGATCCGCGTGAGGAAGCGTGACTTGCGGATGACGGTCTCATGCTCGACGGCAGACGCGATGGTCGCGGGGTAGCTGCGGGCGGCGGTCACCCGCCTCACGATACCGATGCCGCGGGAGGCTCAACGATCGACGAACGCCATCTGCTGCGGGTTGTAGCGGTCACCGCTCACGCCGATGCGTGTCGCGAGGGCAGTGAGGTCGGCGACCTCGTCGGCCGAGAGTGCGACGGCCGTGCTCGCGGCGTTCTCCGCGATGCGGGTGGTGCGCCGGGTGCCGGGGATCGGCACGATCCACGGCTGCTGGGCGAGCAGCCAGGCCAGCGCGATCTGGCCGGCCGTGGCGTCCTTGGCGGCGGCCAACTGCGCGACGTG
>NZ_ATAO01000185.1 GCF_000455825.1 Microbacterium maritypicum MF109 | reverse complement strand
ACGCCGTAGTAGTTCTGCACCCGTCGCTCGGTCGGCAGGCCGTTGTCGTCCCAACCCATCGGGTAGAAGACGGTCTTTCCGCGCATGCGCTCGAACCGAGCCTTCACATCGGTGTGCGTGTAGGAGAACACGTGTCCGATGTGCAGGCTGCCCGATGCCGTCGGAGGCGGGGTGTCGATCGAGTACACGCCCTCGCGGCCGGACTGCGCCGCGCGAAGACGGTCGAACAGGTACGTGCCCTGCTCGGCCCAGGCGGCGTCCCACTTCGCTTCGAGGCCTTCGAGTGCGGGCTTGTCGGGAATCTGGTTCTGCGACGAT
>NZ_ATAO01000184.1 GCF_000455825.1 Microbacterium maritypicum MF109 | reverse complement strand
CTTCGTCGTCCGAGCGACGATCAGCGTCCGCGGAAGCGGCGGGTCGCGTCCTGCACCTCCCCGACCAGCTCCTCGAGGATGTCCTCGAGGAACAGCACGGCGGTGGTGTTGCCCTGCGCGTCACGCACCTTCGCCAGATGCCGACCCGCGCGACGCATGACCGCGAGGGCGTCCTCGAGATCCGTGTCCTCCTGCACCGGCACCATGTGGTGGATGCGCTTGGCCGGAACCGGCTCGACCATCTTGGCCTCGGCGTCGGGGCCTTCGGACGCGCGGAGGATGTCCTTCAGGTGCACATAGCCGATCGGTACGGATGCATCGTCGACGATCACGTAGCGCGAGAACCCGTATCGTGCGACCGCCTTCTCGATGTCGTCGGGCGTCGTCGACTGGGGCAGCGTGACCAGATCGCTCAGCGGCACCGCGACGTCCCGCGCCTTCTTGTCGGTGAACTCGACCGCTGCGGCGACTGTTCCCGCCGTGTCCATGAGCACGCCTTCGCGACGCGACTGGCTGACGATGGTCGCGACCTCATCGAGCGTGAACGTCGATGCGGCCTCGTTCTTGGGCTCGACCCGGAACAGGCGCAGGACGCCGTTGGCTGCCGCGTTGAGCACCCAGATCACGGGCATGAACACCTTCGACACCCACACCAGCGGTGGGGCGAGGATCAGCACGGCACGGTCCGGCACCGAGAACGCCAGGTTCTTCGGCACCATCTCGCCGAACACCACGTGCAGGAAGGACACGATCACCAATGCGATCGTGAACGACACGGCGTCGACCGCACCGTCCGGCCACCCGAGCGCGTGCAACGGCACGGAGAGCAGATGGTGGATCGCCGGTTCGGACACATTGAGGATGAGAAGCGAGCAGATCGTGATGCCCAGCTGCGACGTCGCGAGCATCAGCGTCGCGTGTTCCATCGCGTAAAGCGCGGTCTTCGCGGCGCGTGAGCCCTGGTCGGCTCGAGGCTCGATCTGCGATCGCCTGGCCGAGATCACCGCGAACTCGGCACCGACGAAGAACGCATTCGCGACCAGGAGCACGACGAGCCAGGCGAGTCCTGCCCAATCGCTCATCGGGTCACCTCCTCATCGCCATCGAGCGGATTCGGCACGTAGCGCACCCGATCCACCCGTCTGCCATCCATGCGGACCACCTGCAGCACGCCGCTGTCGAGAGAGACCTCGTCGCCCACCGCGGGCACGCGCTCGAGCACGCTCATGACGTAGCCGCCGACGGTGTCGTACACATCGCCCTCGGGTACTTCCACACCGGCACGGCGACGCAGCTCGTCCGGGCGCAGCTCTCCGGGGAACGTGACGCCCTCCCGGTTGCGGATGACTCCCGCGCGGGTGCGATCGTGCTCATCGGCGACTTCTCCGACGAGTTCTTCGACGAGGTCTTCCAAGGTCACCAGCCCCGCGGTCCCGCCGTACTCGTCCACGACGATCGCGAGTTGATAACCGCGCGCACGGAGTTCCGCGATCAGGGCGTCGACGTGCACGGTCTCCGGAACGCGGAGCGGTTCCGTCGCGAGAGCGCCCACCGGCACCTCCGTGCGCCGCTCGCGCGGAACCGAGATGGCGGCTTTCAGGTGCACGACGCCCGTGATGTCGTCGAGGTCGTCGTCGTACACGGGGAAGCGGCTGTGGCCCGTGCGTCGCGCGAGCTGGATGACGTCGTCCACCGAGTCGCCTGCAGCGATCGCGTGCATGCTCGGTCTGGCCGTCATCACGTCGGCGGCCGTGAGGCGCGAGAACATGAGGGTGCGGTCGAGCAGCGAGGCGGTGTCGGCCTCCAGCAGGCCCGCGTTGGCGGACCGCCGCACGAGCGATGACAGCTCCTCCGCGCTGCGGGCGCCTGAGAGCTCTTCCTTCGGCTCGATCCCCATGCCGCGCAGTACGCCGTTCGCACTGCCGTTGAGCACCACGACGGCCGGTTTGAACACGGTCGTGAACGCGATCTGGAAAGGGATCACGAGCTTCGCCGTGGCCAGCGGCAGAGCGAGGGCGAAGTTCTTGGGCACGAGTTCGCCGAGGATCATCGAGAGCACCGTCGCCACCAGCATCGCCACGATGGTCGCGATCGGCGCGACGGCCGCTTCAGGGAGGTTCCAGGCGATGAGGGTCGGGCGCAGGAGGTTCGACAGCGCCGGCTCCATCGTGTAACCGGTCAGAAGCGTCGTGAGCGTGATGCCGAGCTGGGCCGCCGAGAGATGCGTCGATGTGTGCCTGAGGGCGCTGATCGTGAGCGAGAGCCGCGATTCACCGCGTGCCTGCCTGGCCTCGAGTTCGGCGCGATCGAGGTTCACCAATGCGAACTCGCTCGCCACGAAGAGGCCGGTGCCGACCGTGAGCAGGAGCCCCACGCCCAACATGATGTAGTCCATCAGAGGTTCCTCTCCTGTGAGAGAGGCGGACAGTGGGGCGATGTTCTACAACTGGGAGGGTCGTCCATTATGCCGACGATTGTACCGAAGACGACGGGGAGTGCGCTCGCGGTCACCAGCTGACCGGCAGCGCCTTGCCCTCTTCGTAGCCGGCCGCCGACTGCAGGCCCACCACTGCGCGCTCATGGAACTCCGGTACAGACGAGGAGCCGGCGTAGGTGAAGGATGAGCGGACACCGGAGGTGATCATGTCGAGAAGGTCCTCGATCCCGGGACGGAGCGGGTCGAGATAGATCTTCGATGAGGAGATGCCCTCGGCGAAGAGCTCCTTGCGAGCACGCTCGTAGGCGTCGAGGCGACCGAAGCGCGCCTGGACGGCCTTGGTCGACGCCATGCCCCAGGACTCCTTGAACAGACGCCCCTCTGCGTCGCGCTGCAACTCCCCCGGCGCCTCGATGGTGCCGGCGAACCAGGATCCCACCATGACGGAGGCCGCGCCGGCGGCGAGGGCCAGAGCGACATCGCGCGGATAGCGCACGCCACCGTCGGCCCAGACGTGCGCACCGAGCTCGCGTGCCGCCTGCGCGGTCTCGAGCACGGCGGAGAACTGCGGGCGGCCGACCGCGGTCATCATGCGGGTGGTGCACATGGCGCCGGGGCCGACGCCGACTTTGAGGATCGAGGCCCCCGCGTCGACCAGATCGGCTACGCCGTCGGCGGTGACGATGTTGCCTGCGACGACGGGGAGGCCGAGGTCGAGCTCCGCCACCGCGCGCAGAGCCCGCAGCATCCCCTCCTGGTGGCCGTGGGCGGTGTCGACGACCAGAACGTCGACGCCTGCCGCTGCGAGTGCCTTGGCCTTGGCCGCGACGTCGCCGTTGATCCCGATGGCCGCGGCGACCGCGAGGCGCCCATCGGAATCGACCGCAGGGCGGTAGAGCGTCGAGCGCAGCGCACTCCGGGCGCTCAGCGTTCCGACGAGGTGTCCGTGGTGCACGACGGTCACCATCTCGACGCCTGCGTCGGTGATCACATCGAACGCGTGCCGCTCCGAGCCGATGTCGTCCGCGTCGATCGCCGGCGTGCCGTGGTGCACGAGGTCGCCGAGCTGCGCATCAGGGAGCGCCGTGGCCAGGCGGGTCGCCGGGAGGATCCCGAGGATGTGCTCGACGTCGATCGGCGCCGTGCCGCGGGCGACGACGATCCCGTGACCGCTGGTCGCCGGGAGCAGACGGAGCGCATCGGCCGCCGATGCTTCGGGAGGCAGCACGATGGGCGTGTCCCAGAGCACGGGCTGCGACTTCACCTCGCGGATCGCCGCATCGAGATCCTGCAGCGGCAGGTCCTGGGGCAGCACGCCGAGCGCGCCACGCCGCGCGAGCACGGCTGCGATGCGCGGGCCGGTCACGGAGTTCATGTTCGCGGCGACGAGTGGCAGGGTCGCCGGGGTGCCGTCCTGCGGGGCGAGGTCGACCTGGAGACGGCTGGTGACCGCGGATCTGCGCGGTACCAGGAAGACGTCGGAGTAGGTCAGATCGACGGCCGGCTGCTCTCCAGAGAACTTCATGCTTCCACGGTACCCAGATCGCGACGCGGTGGGCGCTCAGCTTCGACGATTCCCATAGCGAAACACGTTAGGCTTGTTGGTCGAGAGTGTGCGGGCCCGAACGCATCCTGCGTCGACGTCCGCACCAGAGAGCTTCAGCGATGAAAGAGGGCGATCGAGAGTGTCGAACCAGGTGACCGGCGTCAACGGCGACGGGGGGTTCGGAGCCAATTCCTGGCTCGTTGAAGAGCTCTACGAGCAGTTCAAGGTGAACCGCGACTCCGTCGACAAGGAGTGGTGGCCCATCCTGGAGAAGTACCACTCCGAGACGGCTTCCGCAGCTCCCGCGGCAACACCCGATGCGCCGGCGGCGGCTCATCCCGTCACCGCACCGATCCCGGTGATCGGTTCGCAGCCGGTGGCGCGCACGACGGCCAAGCCCGCCGCTGCCGCGCCGATCCCCGCCCAGGCCCCGAAGCCGGCGAAATCCGAGTCGAAGGACGCTCCGGCGCCCGCCGAAGAGGACAAGGTCACGCCGCTGCGCGGTCTGCCCAAGACCCTCGCGGCGAACATGGACGAGTCGCTCACCGTCCCGACCGCCACCAGCGTGCGTACCGTGCCGGCCAAGCTGATGATCGACAACCGCATCGTCATCAACAACCACATGGCACGCACCCGCGGCGGCAAGGTGAGCTTCACCCACCTCATCGGTTGGGCGCTCATCCGGACACTCGACGAGTTCCGCAGCCAGAACGTGTTCTACGCGGAGGTCGACGGAAAGCCCTCCGTGGTCGCGCCGGCGCACGTCAACCTCGGCATCGCGATCGACCTGCCCAAGCCCGACGGCACACGCGCCCTCATGGTGCCCAGCATCAAGCGCGCCGACACCCTCACCTTCACCGAGTACCTCTCCGCCTACGAAGACCTGGTCACCCGCGCCCGCGGCAACAAGCTGACGGCCGGCGACTTCCAGGGCACCACGGTGTCGCTGACGAACCCGGGTGGCATCGGAACCGTGCACTCGGTGCCGCGTCTGATGAAGGGCCAGGGCTGCATCATCGGAGCCGGTGCCCTCGAGTACCCCGCCGAGTTCCAGGGCGCGAGCGAGAAGACGCTCAACGAGCTGGCGATCGGCAAGACGATCACGCTCACGAGCACCTACGACCACCGCGTCATCCAGGGCGCCGGCTCCGGCGAGTTCCTGAAGAAGGTGCACGAGCTGCTCATCGGCCAGCGCGGCTTCTACGACGACATCTTCGCGGCCCTGCGCATCCCCTACGCGCCGATCCGCTGGAACCCCGACATCGCCGTCGACCTCGCCGAGCGCGTCGACAAGCAGTCCCGTGTGCAGGAGCTCATCAACTCGTTCCGTGTGCGCGGACACCTGATGGCCGACATCGACCCGCTCGAGTACGTGCAGCGCTCGCACCCCGACCTCGAGATCGAGAGCCACGGCCTCACCTTCTGGGACCTGGACCGCGAGTTCGTCACCGGCGGGTTCGGCGGTCGGCGCATCGCGAAGCTCCGCGACATCCTCGGGGTGCTCCGCGACTCGTACTGCCGCACGCTCGGTATCGAGTACATGCACATCCAGGACCCGGAGCAGCGTCGCTGGTTCCAGGAGAAGGTGGAGGTCAAGTACCAGAAGCCCGGCCACGACGAGCAGCTGCGGGTTCTCCGCAAGCTCAACGAGGCCGAGGCCTTCGAGACCTTCCTGCAGACCAAGTTCGTCGGTCAGAAGCGCTTCTCGCTCGAGGGCGGCGAATCGCTCATCCCGCTGCTCGACGAGATCCTTCAGGGCGCCGCGACCGCCGGCCTCGAGGGCGCCGCGATCGGCATGGCGCACCGCGGCCGTCTGAACGTGCTCACCAACATCGCCGGCAAGACCTACGGCCAGGTGTTCCGTGAGTTCGAGGGCACGCAGACCCCGGGCAACCAGCGCGGTTCCGGCGACGTCAAGTACCACCTCGGCACCGAGGGCACCTTCGTCGCCGACGACGACTCCGAGCTTCCGGTCTACCTGGCCGCCAATCCCTCGCACCTCGAGACCGTCGATGGCGTGCTGGAAGGCATCGTCCGCGCCAAACAGGACCGCAAGCCGATCGGCACCTTCGCCTGGCTGCCGATCCTCGTGCACGGCGACGCGGCCTTCGCCGGTCAGGGTGTCGTGGTCGAGACGCTGCAGATGTCGCAGCTGCGCGGCTACCGCACCGGTGGCACGATCCACGTGGTCGTGAACAACCAGGTCGGATTCACCACGACGCCGAACGACGGCCGCACGTCGATCTACTCGACCGACGTCGCCAAGACGATCCAGGCGCCGGTGTTCCACGTGAACGGCGACGACCCCGAGGCCGTCATCCACGTCGCGCAGCTCGCGTTCGAGTACCGCGAGCGCTTCCACCGTGACGTCGTGATCGACCTCGTCTGCTACCGCCGACGTGGTCACAACGAGGGCGACGACCCCTCGATGACGCAGCCGTTGATGACCGACCTCATCCAGGCGAAGCGTTCCGTCCGCCGCCTGTACACCGAGTCGCTCGTCGGCCGTGGTGACATCACCGAGCAGGAGTACGACGAGGCCAAGGCCGATTTCCAGAACCGCCTGGAGATCGCGTTCGCCGAGACGCACGCCGCCGAGACCGGCGCTCTGCCGATCGCTCCGGAGCAGGCCCCCGTCGACGACCAGGTCGGTGCCCCCGAGATCACCGGTGTGCCGAGCGAGGTCATCCAGATGATCGGCGACGCCTTCGTGAACAAGCCCGAGGGCTTCACGGTGCACCCGAAGATCCAGCAGCTGCTGGACAAGCGCCTCGACATGAGCCGAAACGGCAACATCGATTGGGGCTTCGGCGAACTGCTCGCATTCGGTTCGCTGCTGGTGGAGGGAACGCCCGTCCGGCTCGCCGGCCAGGACGCTCGCCGCGGCACGTTCGTGCAGCGGCACGCGACCCTGCACGACCGTGCGAACGGCCAGGAATGGCTGCCGCTGTCGAACCTCTCCGACGCTCAAGGGCGCTTCTTCGTCTACGACTCGCTGCTCAGCGAGTACGCCGCCCTCGGCTTCGAGTACGGCTATTCGGTGGAGGCTCCCGAGGCGCTCGTGCTCTGGGAGGCCCAGTTCGGCGACTTCGTCAACGGTGCCCAGTCGGTCATCGACGAGTACATCTCGGCCGCCGAGCAGAAGTGGGGACAGCAGTCCAGCGTGACCCTGCTCCTCCCCCACGGCTACGAAGGCCAGGGGCCGGACCACTCGTCGGCACGCATCGAGCGCTTCCTGCAGATGTGCGCGCAGGACAACATGATCGTGTCGCGTCCGTCGACCCCCGCGTCGTACTTCCACCTGCTGCGCCGCCAGGCCTACGCCCGACCGCGCAAGCCGCTCATCGTCTTCACACCGAAGGCGATGCTGCGTCTGCGCGGCGCGACGAGCCCGGTCGAGGCGTTCACGCAGGGTCGTTTCGAGCCGGTCATCGATGACGACCGCGGGCTCGACCGCACCGCCGTCAAGCGGGTGCTCGTGCACTCGGGCAAGGTGCACTGGGATCTGCGTGCCGAGCTCGAGAAGAACCCGAACCCCGAGGTCGCCCTCGTCCGGCTCGAGCAGCTGTACCCGACGCCGATCGACGAGCTCAAGGCCATCACCGACTCCTACCCGAACGCCGAACTGGTGTGGGTGCAGGAAGAACCGGAGAACCAGGGCGCCTGGCCGTTCCTGGCGCTCGCCTTCGCCGACGTTCCCGGAGACCGCTCGTTCCGCCCGGTGTCGCGCCCGGCCTCGGCATCGCCGGCGACCGGATCCTCGAAGGTCCACGCGGCTGAGCAGGCCGCGCTGATCCGCGCGGCGGTCACCCTCGGCTGATCGTCAGACGAGAAGGGGCGCCGCGACTTCGGTCGTGGCGCCCCTTTCGTTTCCCCTCCGGAATCAGTACCAGATGTCGAGCGACGGTGCCGGGAAGGCGACGAGCGCCCGATCGAGCGCCTCGACCGCCTCGGATTCGGCGGAGATCCGTCCGGCACCGTGCAGTGTGGACGCACGGACACCCCCCGCGTAGAGCGCGGAGAGCGTCGAGACGTCGAGTGTGACGTCGACCGCGGAGCCTCCCGCGGCCGCGTCCATCGTCGCGACCCCGGCGTCATCGACGCGCAGACGCCAGTCGCCGCTCGCGAAGCCCAGGGAGTCCTCCACGCGAAGGACCGTGTCGATCGGTGCGGAATAGCGGCGCGCGGTCAGGGCGGTCGGCAGATCCAGGATGCGCAGCCACCCGTGATCGTGCACCTCCTGCTTCACCCCGCGGGTGTCGTGGACCAGCCACGGCAGCGGGTCGTCGATCGGGCGGAGGTCGGCGACCACCTCGTCGACGAGATCGTGCTGCAGCGCGAAACGCCACAGCGCGGTGCGCGCATCGTCGGTCTCGGCGACCAGCAGGCGCACGTCCATCCGGAAGCGGAAGGTTCCGCCGGCCTCCCCCACCGTGTACGCCATCACACCGCGCAGCGCACCCTCCTCGTCGAGGTAGCGCACCCCGCGCGCCTGGTCGCGATCCGGGGTGGGCGCGACGCCCGCGTACCCCTCCCATCGACCCTGCCAGCCGGGGATCTGGCCCGACGCCCGGCCCCGGGCGCGCTCGTGCACCGTGCCGAGATCGGCGGCGAGGGTCTCGCCGTCGATGTACTCGAGCCGGCCGGTCGGCGTCGGACCGCTCCAGCCTGCGCGTCGGGTGTCGACCGTGTGACGCGCGACCGGGATCGCCGATCCGAACCCGTACCGACCGTAGATCGTCGCCTCAGACACGGTGAGCCCCGCGATCGGCACCCCTGCGGATGCTGCCGCGCGCAGTTCGCCCTCGAGCAGTGCCCGGGCGATCCCGCGACGCCGGTGCGTCGCCGAGACCGTGACCACGCTGATGGCCCACATGGGGATCTCGCCGCCGGGGACGGTGAGCGGAGTCACCCAGCTGTTGATCGTCGCCACCGGCAGAGCGGTCGCCGGCGGTGTCTTCTCGAAGACGCCGATGTTCCGTCGCTCGGCGAACGTCTTCCGCACCTGAGCCCGCATCTCGGCGTTCGGGTCGGACCCGAGGAACCCTCGGTCGACAGCGCGGGCGAAGGCGGAAGCGCTCGCCTCGTCGCTCAGATCGACGACTCGGTACTCGAGCCCGGATCCGGCCAGTCTTTCCGTCGAGGTGTTGTCAGCGGGAACGTCGCGCGCATCGATGGAGGTCATCCATCCACACTAGCGACGGCCTCAGACGCGTGTGTCAGTGCTGTGTCGCCTGAACGGCCCGCAGACGCGCGAACACCTGGTCGCGCAGCTCCTCCGGAGCCGTCTCCTTGCAGGCACGGGCGATCACATCGGTGAGGGTGGTGGCGACGAGCGCCTCGTCCCGGCACGACGGGCAGTTCTCGAGATGCTCGCGGATCTCGGTGTGCTCGGTCTTGCACACCTCGTTGCGGAGGTACTCCTCCAGATCCTGACGGGCTTTGTCGCAGCCGCAGTCGCTCATTTCTTGCTCCTCGTCTCAGCCGCGGCGATGCCCCGCTCAGCGGCGTAATCTGCCAACAGCTCCCGCAGCATCCGCCTGCCACGGTGCAGACGGCTCATGACGGTGCCGATGGGGGTCTTCATGATGTCGGCGATCTCCTGGTACGCGAAGCCCTCGACGTCGGCGAGATACACCGCCAGCCGGAAATCCTCCGGAACGGCCTGCAGCGCGTCCTTGACGACCGACGCGGGCATCCGGTCGATGGCTTCGGCTTCGGCCGACCGGCTGTGCGACGCCGTGGTCGACTCTGCTCCGCCCAGCTGCCAGTCCTCGAGCTCGTCGATCGTTCCCTGGAACGGCTCCCGCTGGCGCTTGCGGTAGATGTTGATGTAGGTGTTCGTGAGAATCCGGTACAACCACGCCTTGAGGTTCGTGCCCTGCGAGAACGTCGCCCAGGACCCGTAGGCCTTGACGAAGGTCTCCTGCACGAGGTCGGCGGCGTCGGCCGGGTTGCGCGTCATGCGCATCGCCGCGGCGTAGAGCTGATCCATGAAAGGGATCGCCTGCTCCTCGAACTCGCGCCGAGGGTCGCTGACGGTGTCTGCGGTTGCGGTGTCATCCATCATCGGCCAGTCTAGGCCGCTGAGGTCGAACACCTCGCGCTCCAACGTCGCCGGCATACTCTCTCCTTCGCGTCGGGATGCCTGTCTTTCGCGACGAAGCTCCCTGTGTTTACTAAGGTGAGAACCGATGAGCGCCAACAGGTATTCCCCTTCCCGTGTGCAGGGCGCCTATGCCGCGCCCACGATCGACGTGCCGGTGCACGCCGAGCTCACGATCCCCGGTTCCAAATCGCTGACGAACCGCGAGCTGATGATCGCCGCGATCGCCGACGGTCCCGGCCGCCTGATCTCGCCGCTGCACTCCGACGACTCCGCGCGCATGGTCGACGCTCTCCGCGCTCTCGGGGTCGGTATCGAGGAGGTGGACGCCGGACACGAGTTCGGACCCGATCTGGTCGTCACCCCCGCGAAGCTCCGTGGCGGCACCACGATCGATTGCGGGCAGGCCGGAACCGTGATGCGATTCATCGCCCCGCTCGCCGGACTCGCGGAACATGACGTGCATCTCACCGCCCATGAGACCGCCCTCCACCGTCCGATGGGCGGCCTGATCAGCGCGCTGCGCGATCTCGGCGTCGACATCGACGACGAGGGCACCTGGGCCCTCCCCTTCACGATCCGCGGTCACGGTCGGATCCGCGGTGGACGGGTCGAGATCGACGCCTCGGCATCCAGCCAGTTCGTCTCCGGGCTTCTGCTCGCCGCTCCTCGGTTCGACGTCGGCCTGCACCTCGTCCACACCGGCGAGCACCTGCCGAGCCTCCCGCACATCGACATGACGATCGAGGCCCTCAGCCGACGCGGCATCCGCATCGAGCGCCCCGCTGTCGGCGAATGGCTGGTCGAAGCGGGCGTGCCGCGCGCCAAGGAGATCGCGATCGAACCCGATCTCTCCAACGCCGCACCGTTCCTCGCCGCGGCACTCGTCACCGGCGGATCGGTGTCGATCACGGGCTGGCCCGCCCACTCCACCCAGCCCGGTGCGCTGCTGCCCGAGATCCTCCAGGCCATGGGAGCGCACGTCGGCCGTCACGGCGGCACGCTCACCGTGCGCGCCGGCTCCGGAATCCGCGGCCTCGATCTCGACCTCTCCGCGGCCAGCGAATTGACGCCGACCCTGGTCGGCCTCGCCGCCTTCGCGGAGTCTCCGACCACGATCCGCGGCATCGGGCACATCCGTCTGCACGAGACCGACCGGATCGCCGCACTGATCGGCAACCTCCGAAAGCTCGGCGGCGAAGCCGAAGAACTTCCCGACGGCCTCCGCATCATCCCCCGCCCACTGCAGGGCGGCGGATGGGCCGCACATCACGATCACCGGATGGCCACCACCGGAGCGCTCATCGGCCTGCGCATCCCCGCCGTCGAGATCGACGACATCGGTACGACCGCCAAGACCCTCCCGGAGTTCACGATGCTCTGGGAGCGGATGCTGCGGGGCTGAGGATGAGCTGGCTCGACGACGCCGACGACCTCGAAGACGACTTCGAGGACTTCGACGAGAGCAGCATCCGGACGCGCCCCAACCCGAAGGCGAACCGCCCGCGCACCAAACGTCGCCCAGCGCACGAGGATGCGCAGGTGGGTCGAGTGCTCGGCGTCGACCGCGGCAGGTACTCCGTCCTCCTCGGCGAGGACACCGCCGAGGAGCGCATGATCACCACCACGCGCGCCAGGGAGCTGCGACGTATGCCGATCGTCACCGGCGATCAGGCACGAGTCGTCGGCGACACATCGGGAGACGAAGGCACCCTCGCCCGCATCGTCGGCATCATCGACCGCACCTCGTTGCTGCGACGCAGTGCCGACGACACCGACCAGGTGGAGCGCGTGATCGTCGCCAACGCCGATCAGATGCTCGTCGTGGTCGCGGCTGCCGACCCCGAGCCCCGCGCCCGACTCGTCGACCGCTATCTCGTGGCCGCGCTGGATGCCGGCATCCGCCCACTCCTCGTCGTCACCAAGACCGACATCGCGGATCCCACCGAGTTCCTCACGCACTTCGACGGGCTCGACCTGCGGGTGTTCACCAGTGCGCAGGATCAGATGCCCGTTGACGAGATCGGCGCATCCCTCGTAGGACACTCCACCGTCTTCGTCGGCCACTCCGGAGTGGGCAAGTCCACGCTCGTCAACGCGCTCGTCCCGACGGCGCTGCGCGCCACCGGCCACGTGAATCAGGTCACCGGACGCGGGCGGCACACCTCGTCGTCGACGGTGTCGCTGCGCTACGAAGGCCCCCGCGGGACCGGCTGGGTCATCGACACCCCCGGCGTGCGCTCGTTCGGTCTCGGACACGTCGATCCCGCGAACATCCTTGCGGCGTTCACCGAGCTCGCCGCGATCGCCGAGAACTGCCCACGCGGCTGCACCCATCTCGCCGACGCCCCCGACTGCGCCCTCATCGAGGCCGCGGAGAGCGGCGAACTGGGCGAGACCGGTCGAGCGCGGCTCGACTCCCTGCAGCGGCTCCTGCAGACCTTCGCGGACAAGGCGGAGCAGGCGCCCGGCCGTTAGGCTGGACACGTGACTCAGCGCCTCGAACCCGGAACCGCCGCCCCCGACTTCTCCCTCCTCGACCAGGACGGGAACACCGTCCGTCTGGACGACCTGCGCGGCCAGAAGACCGTGCTGTACTTCTATCCGGCTGCGATGACCCCCGGATGCACCACCGAGGCCTGCGACTTCCGCGACAGCATCTCCTCACTCCAGGGCGCCGGCTATCGGGTGATCGGCATCTCGCGCGACGAACCCGCCACGCTGACGAAGTTCCGCGAGCGCGACGGGCTGACCTTCCCGCTCCTGAGCGATCCCGACCACGCGGTGCACACGGCGTACGGCGCGTGGGGCGAGAAGATGAATTACGGCAAGCGCATCGAGGGCGTTATCCGCTCGACCTTCGTGCTCGACGAAGAGGGCAAGATCGCTCTCGCGCAGTACAACGTCAAGGCCACCGGCCACGTCGCACGACTGCGCAAGCAGCTCGGCATCGACGCCTGAGCCGCGACTTTCGATCCGAGGCCGATGGGCCCCGCGGCCCGCACGGCGCTGAGGTCACTCGGCAGCGCGCTGCGGGCCTTCCAGACGCGCGCTCGAGATCAGCAGGATGAATCCGAGCAGCCCGGGAAGCCCGACGCCGAGGGTGAATGTCCACGCGATCGGCTGCAGCGTGAGAGACGCCAGCGCGAGAGCCACGGCGAGCACCTGGAAGACCACTCCCCCGGACCGCGCCCACGACTTGCCCACACGTGTGCCGACGGCGAACGCGACGAGGGCTGCGGCACCGATCAGCGTGAGCACGATGAGTGCCAGCGCCGTCGGCAGCGAGGCCGCGTCGCCCGCACCGAGGCCGGCGAGCTCGATCACGGCGAAGACCAGGAGTGCCACCGCCTCGAGGCCGAGGACCGCCGCAGCTGCGAGGGCGATTCCGGGTGCGCGCACGGTGTCTCCCAAGGATCGAAAGAGGAGAAAACCCTTGATTTCACGGTTTTCATGTAACAGAATAGAGAAAGTCATGTGCTCCCACAGCGGCGTGGGGCGAGCGTTCACGCTCGCATCACAATTCGCGGGCATTCCGTCCGCATCTCAACAGGGTAGCGGAACCCGAACTACTACCCGAATCCGAGAGGTCGCATCGCGACATCTCTTGAAATCCACACCGAGGAGCCCCCATGGACTGGCGCGATAAGGCCGCCTGCCTGACTGTCGACCCCGAGCTTTTCTTCCCCGTGGGGAACACCGGCCCGGCCGTCGATCAGATCGAGAAGGCGAAGACTGTGTGCGCCACCTGCACCGTCACCGAGATCTGCCTGCAGTACGCCCTGGAGACCAGCCAGGACTCGGGCGTGTGGGGCGGTCTCTCCGAAGACGAGCGCCGCGCTCTGAAGCGTCGCGCCGCCCGCGCCCGCCGCGCCTCCTGATCGTCCGGAAGCGGCCTGAGATCGACTCTCAGGCCGCTTCCGTCTGTTCGGGAGAGGGCGTGCTCACCTCTCGAGCCAGCGCAGCGGGATGTCGATGACCACCTCGGTGCCTTCTCCGTCGCTCCCGTGCCATTCGATCGTTCCACCGAGTTCGCCCTGGATGAGGGTGCGGATGATCTGAGTGCCGAGCCCCTGGCCGATCCGCCCCTCCGGCAGGCCGAGTCCGGTGTCCCGCACCGTCACGCGGAGATTCTCCTCGGTGCGCTT
Organism: Microbacterium maritypicum MF109; assembly: GCF_000455825.1. Lineage (GTDB taxonomy): Bacteria > Actinomycetota > Actinomycetes > Actinomycetales > Microbacteriaceae > Microbacterium > Microbacterium maritypicum_A. The sequence goes on along the minus strand of NZ_ATAO01000184.1, from coordinate 69,445 downwards.
GGCGTCGATCGTCACGACGCCCTCCTGCCCGGCGAGACCATGCTCCACCGCGTTGGTCACGACCTCCGTCAGCGCCAGCGCGAGCGGAGTCGCATACTCGCTCGGCAGCACACCGAAGCGTCCGGTCGACTGCGTGCGTGCGCGCGTGTTGGGCGCGGAGGCGACCTCGGCGACGAGCTTGAGCACGCGGTGGAAGACCTCATCGAAATCGACCTTCTGCGTGAGGCCCTGAGCGAGCGTGTCATGCACGACGGCGATGGCATCCACGCGGCGCATGGCCTGCGTGAGCGCGTCCCGTGCCTCGTCGGAATGCGTGCGACGTGCCTGGATCCGCAGCAGGGAGGCCACCGTCTGCAGATTGTTCTTCACCCGGTGGTGGATCTCCCGGATCGTCGCATCCTTGGTGATGAGCTCCTGCTCCTGATGACGCAGCTCCGACACATCGCGACAGAGGACGATCGCCCCGATCCGGGTGCCGTGGTCCTTCAGCGGAATGGCGCGCAGCGACACCGTCACCCCGCGGGCCTCGATATCGGTGCGCCACGGCGCGCGTCCGGTGACGACGACGGGCAGAGACTCGTCTACCTGTCGGGAAGGCGGCACCAGCCGAGTGGTGACCTCGGCGAGCGACTCCCCCTCGAGCTCGTCGTCGAAACCCATCCGGTTGAAGGCGGAGAGCGCATTCGGGCTGGCGAATGTGGTGATCCCGTCGACGTCGATGCGGATGAGTCCGTCGGAGGCTCGCGGGGCGCCGCGACGCGGTGACGTCGGTGCGGTGAGGTCGGGGAAGCTTCCGTCGGCGATCATGCGGAAAAGATCGTTCGCGCACTCGTCGAAGGTGATCTGCTGACGGGAGGGCGTGCGCACCTCGCCGAGGTTGGTGTGCCGGGTGACCACTCCGATCACGGTGGGCTGGGCGTCGGCGCCGCGGCGGACACTCACGATCGGCACGGCTCGCACTCTGGTCGGCGTCTCTTCGAACCAGTCAGGCGAAGAGGAATCGACGATCTCGGCGGACTCGAAGGCGCCCTGGACCTGCGTGCGCCACTGCGGCCGCACCCGTTCACCGACGATGTCGCGATAGAAGAGGGTCGCGGCGCCGCTCGGTCGCGCGTGCGCGACCGCGATGAAGGAGCCGTCGTCGGTCTGGATCCAGATCACGATGTCGGCCGAGGCCAGGTCCGCGAGGAGCTGTCCGTCGCCGGCGAGACGGTGGAGCCATTCGACATCGCTGTCGTTCAGGAGTCCCTGGGCATGGGCGAGATCGCTGAGGGTTGACACCTGACCAGCCTACGGTCACATGCCTCAGAGAATCGCCAGCGAAGTCGCGCGCCAGCGACGATCCGTCCCTTCCAGGCGCACCGCGACCGCCCGGGTTCGACCGGGACCCGCGACCACCACCACGGCTTCGATGACACCGTCGAGGGGCTCGGTGACTCGTAGCGCGCGGATCTCGAAGGTCGGACGTGCAGGAGGCACTCCGCGTGCACTGCGTGCTCGCGCGGAGAGGTTCGATCGGGTGACCAGGCTGCGGAACGCCTCTTCGCTGAACCATCGGGCGAGCTGATCGATTTCTCTGACACCCGCAAGGACCTCGAGCACGCCGTGCGTGAGGCTGCGCAGAAGCGGAACAGGGTCAGGCAGCTCGATGGTCGGTGTCGGCTGGGGTGCGAAGTACTCGTGCGGCATCATGTCGAACTCTCGATCGGGGAGGTCTGCGAGTGAGCAAGTACAGCACCGCGATGCCCGGACGAGGGCGGAAAAGCTGGAGGAATGTGGATAACTCGTACAGCCGGGGAATGGTGTCGCCTACGCTCTGTCGAATGCACTGGGACCGACTGTTCGAAGACCTCGAAGGCCAGCTGGCATCGGAATGGGAGGCCGAGCGCGCGGTGCTGGATGCCGAGTCGGAACGGCTTCGCATCGCGCGATTGGATCTGCGCTCTCGGCTGCGCGCGCTGTGCCGCACCGGTGCGGACGCCACGATCGACCTCACGAACGGGAGACGGATTCCCGTCTCGCTGCAGTGCCTCGGTGCGGATTGGGTCGCGGTTTCCTCGCGCGGCACTGGCGCGGCACACGGCGACTCCACCGCCCTCTTCCTTCCGCTCGCGGCCGTCAGCGGTGTCGCGACGGATCACGGCATGCTCCTGGCGAGTCTCGACGCACCGCCTTCTGCTGACATACCGCTACGAGAGCGGATGACTCTCGGTTTCGTGCTGCGTGACCTCGCGCGGCGACGCGTCCCGGTGCACATCAGCACACGGGTGGGCGACGACCTCCATGGCACGATCGACCGCGCCGCTGCCGATCACCTCGATCTGGCCGTGCACGACGCGGGACAGGCTCGGCTCGCCGGGGCCGTGCACGGGTTCCGCATCATCCCGTTCTCAGCGCTCGTCGCGGTACGCGCCCCCGGCGATCAGTTGCGATGAGCCGATGATGTGCCCCAGACCTCGGGGAAGCTCGCGGTCTGGGACTGATGCCACAGCGCCATCCGTCGGGAGTTCTCGGACTCCTCGGCCAGATACCCCTCGAGACTGGTCTCCTCCACCCGCCACCGAGGCGGCGATCCGAGTTGTGCGCCCCGAAGTCGTCCCTCATGCACGAGGGCGATGACCTCATCCACCTCGATGCTCAGCAGCTCGGCCACCTGTGCCGGCGCGAGATAACGCGAGGCGCGAACAGGAGAGGCGGACATGTCCTCATTCTCTCCCGCGGAGAGCCAGAATTCCGGTCCGATCGCCTCCTGTGGATAACTCACGGACCATCGATGCCGTTTCTGTGACGATATCGCCATGGCATCCCTCCCTCCTCCTCGGCGTGCGTTCTGGGGCGACGTCCGCTTCCTCGTGGGCATCGCACTGGTAGCGCTCTCCATCGCAGGCGTCTGGCTGATCGTGTCGGCGTCAGACCATGCGGTACCGGCCCTCCAGGCCACGCGGACGATCACGCAGGGAGAGGAGCTGACCTCCTCCGACTTCCAGGTCGTCGACGTCGGTCTGGGCTCGTTGGCCGATGACTATCTCGGGCCCGAAGACGTCCGTCCTGGCAGCGTGGCGGCGCGCACTCTGCAGAGCGGCGAGCTCGTTCCGACGTCAGCCCTGACCGACGCCGACAGCAGCCGTTCCACGACCGTCGTGATCCAGAGCAGCACCGGGATCCCGGAAGGAGTCGAGGCGGGCACGGTTGTGGAGATCTGGCAGGCGCCGCCCCTCGACGAGGGCAGGTCCTACGATGTCCCGCGCATCCTCGTCGCCGACGTGATCGTGCACGACGTGCTCGACCAGGAGGGCGTGCTCGCCGATACCGGAAGCCAGCTCGAAGTCGTGATCGACCGCGCCGATGTGGCCGACGTGCTCGCCGCGATCACCGGTGGGGCCGCCCTCTCGGTCGTGCCGGTCGGGTCCGGATCGTGACGGCTGTCGTCGTGGCGGTTCCCGAGCCCCGCGCGAGCGTGCTGGCCGCGGAACTCGGACTGGAAGGCATCGAGGTGGTCTCGATCGTCGTGCCCGCCCCGGGCGTCGAGATCCCTCCCGGCACCGAAGCCGTCATCGTCCCCGCCACGCGCGCGGTGCTGACCCCAGAACTGATCTCCACGTGCGATCGGGCCGGCGTGCGCATCCTGGCTCTCGGCGGAGCGGACAGCCGTTTGCTGGGCCGTCTCGGACTGTCCGCGGCCCTGCGCGCCGACGCCGCGGGATGGGAGGTCGCAGCGACGTTGGCGACAGAGGCGGATGCGGCGCCGCGGCCGCCGTCCATCCTCCCCCACCGCGTCATCGCCGTCTGGGGTCCGCATGGCGCCCCGGGGCGATCCACGCTGGCTATCCAGCTGGCGGCCGAGCTCGCCCGCACCGGACGCAGGACCGCTCTGGTCGACGCCGATACCGTCGCTCCGGCTCTCGCTCTCCTGCTCGGGCTCGGCGACGACTCACCGGGTGTGGCCGCCGCGTGCCGGCGGGCGGAGCGCGGGGCTCTCGACTCCGCCGAACTGACCAGACTCGCCACCACGGTCTCCACGGGCGGAGGGGACATCGAGGTGCTGCCCGGCATCAACCGTCCCAGCCGTTGGCCGGAGCTCTCTGCGACGCGCCTCAGAGCCACGTTCGCCGCCTGCCGCGAGTGGATCGAGGACACCGTCGTCGATGTGTCCGACGCCTTCGATGCCGACGACGAGGTCACGCACGATCTCGCGGGGCCGCGTCGTCACGCGGCGACCTCGGCGACATTGGAAGAGGCTGATCTGATCATCGCGGTCGCCTCGGCCGATCCGCTCGGAATCAGCAGATTCGTGCGCGACCATGCCGAGCTGCGACGCATCGCCGCACGCACTCCCGTGGTCGTCGTGGTCAATCGGGTGCGATCGGGGCCCCTCGGGATCGATGCGCGAGGGCAGGTGCGGCGCACGCTCGAGAGGTTCGCGGGCATCACCGACGTCGTCTTCCTGCCGTTCGACCAGCGCGCGGCCGACGCGGCGCTGCTGCATGCGCGCCCCATGACCGATGTGGCTCCCCGCTCGCCCTTCGCTGCCGCCGTGAGACGACTGGCGACGACGCTCTGTCCCGCCGAGGCGGAGACCGCTACTGCCGGTAGCTCGAGAGGAAGTTCCCCAGTCGTTCGACGGCTTCGCTCAGCACTCGGGGTTCGGGGAGCGTGACGAGCCGGAGGTGGTCCGGGGTCGCCCAGTTGAAGCCGGTGCCCTGAACGAGCAGGATGTGCTCCGAGACCAGCAGGTCGTACACCAGCCGTGCGTCATCCCGGATCTCGTGCACATTCGGGTCGAGCCGCGGGAATGCGTACAGGGCGCCCTGCGGCTTGACGCAGGAGACGCCGGGGATCGACTCGAGCCCCTCCCATGCGATGTCGCGCTGCTCGTGCAGGCGACCGGTCGGAGCGATCAGCGCCTCGATCGACTGCACTCCGGAGAGCGCCGCCTGCACGGCATGCTGTGCCGGGACGTTCGGGCAGAGTCGCGTGGACGCCAAGAGCGTGATGCCCTCCAGGAAGCCCTTGGCGTGGTCCTGTGGTCCCGTGATGACCATCCAACCCGACCGGTATCCCGCCACCCGATACGTCTTGGACAGGCCGTTGAAGGTCAGGCACAGCAGATCGGGAGCAAGGGTCGCTGTCGGGATGTGCACGGCGCCGTCGAACAGGATGCGGTCATAGATCTCGTCCGACAACAGCAGCAGCTGGTGCTCGCGGGCGATCTGCACCAGCCCCTCGAGGATCTGACGGGAGTACACGACGCCCGTGGGGTTGTTCGGGTTGATGATGACGAGCGCCTTGGTGCGTGGTGTGATCTTCGAGCGGATGTCCTCGAGGTCCGGCTGCCACTCGTCATCCTCGTCGCAGAGGTAGTGCACGGGCGTCCCGCCGGCGAGGCTGGTCATCGCCGTCCAGAGCGGGTAGTCCGGCGCCGGAATGAGCACTTCGTCGCCCTCATCCAGCAGCGCCTGCATGGTCATCGTGATGAGCTCGGAGACACCGTTGCCGAGATACACGTCATCGGGGTCGAATCGAGGGAAGCCCTCGATCTCCTCATAGCGGCTCACGACAGCACGCCGTGCGGAGATGATGCCCTTGCTGTCGCTGTAGCCGTGCGCCGTCGGCAGCGCCGCGAGCATGTCGCGCACGATCTGGTGCGGAGCGTCGAAACCGAAGATCGCCGGATTGCCCGTGTTCAGCTTGAGGATCTTGTGTCCCTCGGCTTCCAACCGCGCCGCCTCGACGAGGGCGTTTCCGCGAATCTCGTACAGGACGTTCTTGAGCTTCGACGACTGGTCGAAGTTGCGCGTTGGGGTCATCGGCCAAGCCTACAGCGACGAAAGGAGGGCCAATCCACGCGGACTGGCCCTCCCTGCGCTGACGCTACTTCTTCTTCTTGCCCTGGGCGCGACGCTGCTCGCGGTTCCCGGCAGCGGGCGCCTCTGCATCGGTGCGCTGACCGAAAGCCCCGCGCGGCGCTTCCTCCGGCTCGGTCTGCGGAGCCTGCGCGCGAGCCGCCGCCTGGCGTACGCGATCGGTGGCCGCCTGCTGGACCTGACCGCGGTCGTTGCGCACCTCGACCTCTCCCGCATCGTTCGCGGCGGAGTACTCGAGTCGCTGCTCGCCGCCGTCCGTGGCGAGGCCCTTCGCCTCGACCTCTGCGGTCTGCGAGTCACCGGCACGACGCACCTCGACCTCGAGGTTGTAGAGGTAGCCGACCGACTCCTCCTTGATCTGCCCCATCATCGACTGGAACATCGCGTAGCCCTCGCGCTGGTACTCGATGAGCGGGTCGCGCTGAGCCATCGCACGCAGGCCGATGCCGTCCTTGAGGTAGTCCATCTCGTAGAGGTGGTCGCGCCAGCGGCGGTCGAGCACCTGGAGCACGACACGACGCTCGAGTTCACGTGTGGCGGCTTCGCCGAGCGACTCCTCGCGCGCCTCATACGCGATCTTGGCGTCGGAGAGCAGCTCACGGGTGAGTCCATCGGCATCGATTCCGCCCTTGCGGTCGGCGGCCTCGGCCACCACCTCATCGATCGTCACGCCGACGGGGTAAAGGGTCTTGAGCTCGGTCCAGAGAGCATCGAAGTCCCAGCTCTCGTTGTGACCTTCCCCGGTGTGATCCTTCACGACGCCACTGATGGCGTCCTCGATGAAGTGCTGCACCCGGTCGGCGATGTCATCGCCCTGGAGGATGTGTCGGCGGTCGGCGTAGATGGCCTCGCGCTGGCGGTTCAGGACGTCGTCGTACTTGAGGACGTTCTTGCGCATCTCCGCGTTGCGGGATTCGACCTGCGACTGCGCGCTGCGGATCGCACGGGACACGAGCCCCGACTCGATCGGCACGTCGTCCGGGAAGTTCGTGCGGGCGAGGATCGCCTCGGCCGCCCCCGACTGGAACAGACGCATCAGGTCGTCGGTGAGGCTCAGGTAGAAGCGGCTCTCACCGGGGTCGCCCTGACGTCCGGAACGGCCACGGAGCTGGTTGTCGATGCGGCGGGACTCGTGACGCTCGGTGCCGAGCACGTAGAGGCCGCCGGCCTCGATGACCTTCTCGGCCTCCTCCGCGACGACGGCCTTCATCGCCTCGTAGGTCTCATCCCACGCGACCTCGTACTCCTCGGGCGTCTCCACGGGGTCGAGGCCCTTGGCCTTGAGCTCCTGGACGGCGAGGAACTCGGCGTTACCACCGAGCATGATGTCGGTTCCTCGTCCGGCCATGTTCGTGGCGACGGTGACGGCTCCCAGGCGACCGGCCCGAGCGACGATCTCGGCCTCGCGTGCGTGGTTCTTCGCGTTGAGGACCTCGTGCTTGACGCCCTTCTTCGCGAGCAGGCGCGACAGGTATTCGCTCTTCTCGACGCTCACCGTTCCCACCAGCACCGGCTGACCGGATGCGTGACGCTCGGCGATGTCCTCGACGACCTGTGCGAACTTCGCCGTCTCGTTCTTGTAGACGAGGTCGGACTGGTCCTTGCGGATCATCGGACGGTTCGTCGGGATCGGGATGACACCGAGCTTGTACGTGGACATGAACTCGGCGGCCTCGGTCTCGGCCGTACCGGTCATGCCGGCGAGCTTGTCGTACAGGCGGAAGTAGTTCTGCAGGGTGACGGTGGCGAGGGTCTGGTTCTCGGCCTTGACCGGCACGCCCTCCTTGGCTTCGATGGCCTGGTGGATGCCCTCGTTGTAGCGACGACCGACCAGGATTCGGCCGGTGTGCTCGTCGACGATCATGACCTCGTCGTTCATGACGACGTAGTCGGTGTCCTTCTTGAACAGGGCCAGCGCCTTGATCGAGTTGTTGAGGAAGGAGATCAGCGGGGTGTTCGCGGACTCGTAGAGGTTGTCGATGCCGAGGTAGTCCTCGACCTTCTCGATACCGGGCTCGAGCACGCCGACGGTGCGCTTCTTCTCGTCGACCTCGTAGTCCTCGCCGACTTCGAGCGTGCGGGCGATCTTCGCGAACTCGGCGAACCAGCGGTTGGCCTCGCCCGACGACGGACCCGAGATGATCAGCGGCGTGCGCGCCTCGTCGATGAGGATCGAGTCGACCTCGTCGACGATGGCGAAGAAGTGCTCGCGCTGCACGAGGTCTTCCTTGCGCCACGCCATGTTGTCGCGCAGGTAGTCGAAGCCGAACTCGTTGTTCGTGCCGTAGGTGATGTCGGCAGCGTACTGCTCGCGGCGCACCGCGGGAGTCTGACCGGAGACGATGATGCCGGTGGTCATCCCGAGCGCGCGGAACACGCGTCCCATGAGCTCGGCCTGATAGCTGGCGAGGAAGTCGTTGACCGTGATGACGTGGACGCCCTTGCCGGCGATCGCGTTCAGGTAGGCCGGGAGCGTGGCGACCAGCGTCTTGCCCTCACCGGTCTTCATCTCGGCGATGTTGCCGAGATGGAGTGCGGCGCCGCCCATGATCTGCACGTCGTACGCGCGCATTCCGAGCGTGCGCTTGGCGGCCTCGCGCACCGCGGCGAACGCCTCGGGCATCAGCTGGTCGAGCGTCTCGCCCTTCTCGAAGCGAGCACGCAGCTCCGTGGTCTCGTTGCGCAGCTCGTCGTCGGTGAGCTTGGAGATGTCCTCTTCCAGCGCCCCCACTGCCTTGACGACCTGATTCAGGCGGCGGATGACCCGCCCTTCGCCCGCACGCAGCAGCTTCTCAAGAGGATTGGCCACGGATGTCATCTCCCTGTCAGTGGGTAAATCGCCGGTCATCGGTGAACCCGACGCCAGGCATACTTCGCCATGTTACCGGGCTGTGACCTGCACGTCGCCTGCATGGCGGTCCCGCGCGTCGGATCGTCGGGTTGCCCGGTAACCATATACTCGGTATCGCATTCCAAAGAACGGTCACGGGGGACGAACGATGTCAGTACGCCAGAGCCTGCTCGCCATCCTCGCGCAGGGGCCCTGCTACGGATACCAGCTCCGCCACGAATTCGATCGCCGCACCGGATCGGTCTGGCCGTTGAACGTCGGGCAGATCTACAACACCCTCGAGCGCCTCGAACGCGACGGCCTGGTGTCGCGCGGCGAGGCCGACGATCGCGGACACGTGTACTGGCGGATCACGGACGCCGGGATCGCCGACGTCGACGAGTGGCTCTCCTCCCCCGTCGTGCGCCCCCAGGGCACCCGGGACGAACTCGCGATCAAGCTCGCGGTCGCGGCGACTCTTCCGGGCGTCGATGCGACCGCAGCCATCCTCGCCCAGCGATCGGCCTCCCTGCGACAGCTGGAAGCTCTTCGGCAGGAGCGCCGAGCGCGGGGCGACGCCGACGATCCCGAAGGACTCGCGTGGGCCCTCCTGACCGACTCCATGATCTTCGCCGCGGAGGCCGAGGTGCGCTGGCTCGATCACACCGCTCAGCGCCTCAGCGGGCATCCCCGCCATGCGATGGCGCTCGAGCTCACCGCCGATCGCCCCAAGCGCGGGCGACCCGCGAAGACCGTGTCGGCGATGTCCGACGCCCTCCCGGCACTCTGACCCACGTCACAGGCGCGCTCCGCACGCCAGGACGGACACGGGATCGCCGTTCGCCCCGAGCGGATGCTCAGCCATCCCTGTGCCCGGGGAAACTAGGATCGGGTCATGGCTGGATTTTGGGGCAGACGCAAACGCGAACAGGAAGAACTCGCCGCACAGGATGCCGATCTGGCTCGACGTGCTGAGCAGGCCCTGGTCAGCGCCGACGAGCGGATCCGCACGACCTCCGACGAGCTCTCCTTCGCGGAAGCCGAGCTCGGCGAGTCGCTCACCGCTGATCTGCGCACGGCACTCGCTGCGGTGCGCACCCACTTGCGCGAAGCGTTCCAGCTCCACCAGCTGAACCACGACGAGATCCCGGACACCGACGAGGAGCTGCGTACGCGCAACGCGCGCATCCTCCAGCTCTGCGACTGGGCGCAGGACCTGCTCGACGAGAAGACCTCCGTCCTCGCCGAGTCGGTCGCCAAGGTGCGACGCGCCCCGGAGATCATCGCGCAGGTGCGGGCCGAGGCAGCCGCGCTCAGCGCCCGCATCCCCCAGACCAACGAAGCCGTCTCCCGCCTCTCGGCCCGGTACGCCGATTCCGCCATGCACCAGATCACCGCCAGCGCGGCGGAGGCGGAGCAGCTCATCAGCTTCGCTACGCACAGCGCCGACGTGTCGGAACGCCGTCGCGCGGCGAAGCAGAACGAGGAGGCCAACGTCGCCCTCGAGACGGCGACGGAAGCCACCCGCCGTGCGTCTGCCCTGCTCGATGCGGTGGAGGACTTCGAGATCGAGGCCCTGCGCGCCGAATCCACCCTGGCCGAGGTGGTCGCCGACTCCCGCGGCGATCTCATCGCGGCGCGGACAGCCCCGAACGTGCCTGCCGTCGCCCAGGCGGTCGCCGCACTCCAGGCCGCGCTGGGCGCGCTGACGCCCTCCGGACAGCCCAACGATCCGTTTGCCGAGCTGTCCCAGCTGCGCGACGCGAACTCGGCCCTCGACCAGGCGATCGCTCAGGCCCGTCACCGCGCCGAGAACCCTCTCCCGAGCATCGCTCAGGTGCAGCACGCGATCGACGATGCCGACCGGCAGCTGGGGGTGGCGCGCGGCCTCATCTCCGGACACCGCGGCTGGATCGGTGCCGACGCCCGCACCCGCCTCGCCGAGGCGGAGCGCCTTCGCGTCGATCTGTCCGACCTCCTCCCCGCCGAGGACACTCGCGAAGCGGCGCTCGTCCAGGCGCGTCGCGTCGCGCACCTGGCCTCCGAAGCGCTGCAGCTCGCGCAGCGCGACATCGATTCCTCGCGTCCCCAGGATCAGAACTGGGGCGGCGGTGGCGGCTGGAGCGGCGGCGGCGGACGGCGCGGCGGTGGCGGCGGCGATCTCGCCTCGGGCATCCTCGGTGGCCTCGTGATCGGCAGTCTGCTGGACGGCATCTTCGACTGACATTCAGTCTCCGCCGCATCCCTCGACACAGAAACGGCCCGGCCCCTCACGGGATCGGGCCGTTCTGCGATTCAGATCAGGAGGCGAGCGCCTCGGACGGCGGAGCCTGAGTGCTCAACGCGATGACACCGTAGTCCCAGCCCTTGCGTCGATAGACGACGCTCGGGTGGTCGGTGCGGACGTCGACGAAGAGGAAGAAGTCGTGTCCGACCAGCTCCATCCTGTCGACCGCCTCTTCGACGGTCATCCATTCGGCATCGAAGCTCTTCGTGCGGATGACCACGGGCGAATAGTCGTCTTCTTCGGTCTGCTGCACCGGCACGCTGCCGGTCGCGACCGCATGGAGGATGTCGGCCGATGCCGGCTGGACGTCGATGCCCTCGAGCGCTCCACTCTCCTTCTCGAAATGCGCGCCGCGCGGATGCTGTCGTCCGTCGACTCGCTTCTCCTTCGCGCGACGCAGCTGCTCGGACATCTTGTCGACCGCGAGGTCGAGGGCCACGAACTTGTCTCCATCCGTCGCCTCTGCGCGGACGACCGGACCCTTGCCGATCAAGGTCAGCTCGACGGTCTCATCCGGGACATGACCGTTGCGATATACGCGATGGGTGACTTTCACGTCCAGCCGTTGCGCGCGAGACGCGAGCATCTGGATCTTGGCGATCTTCTCTTCGACAACGGTTCGGAAGCGATCGGTGATACCCACTCCGACGCCAACGATGCTTGTTTCCATTGCTGCCTCCTTGTCCCGGTCCTCCCGGCCAAGGGCGGACCGTGGTCGCCTTGTGTCCCCCCACCGTAGTCCGCCCGCCGACGGATGTCACGGGATCATTCCGCTGTGTCGCCGGTGCATTCCCGATGAGCTTCATCAGAATCCGCCACGACGCGGCGTGGCGGCGAGCGCGACCGCCGCCACGACGCGGAAGCCGGTCGATGCCAGTGCTCGTGCCGCTTCGTCGAGGGTCGCCCCCGTCGTGACGACGTCGTCGACGATGACCGCCTCTGTGCCCCCACCTGACCGGCGTGCTTGCATCGCACCATGCACGTTGGACTCTCGTGCGCGTGCACCGAGGCCGCGCTGATCGGCGGTACGGTCCGCAAACGAGAGCAATCGCTGAGGCTCTGCGTGCGCGCGACGGATCAAGAGCTCGGGCACGCGGTATCCGCGACGCCGAAACGCGCTTCTCCTGGTCGGGACCGGCACGATCCACGTGCTCGGCGTGACCACAGGCTCGAGCACCGCCGCCAGGGCGGCGCCGAGGGGGCGGGCGAGAAGCGTCTCCCCCTCTCCCTTCAGACGGCGGATGCAGCGCGCGGCCACCCCATCGAACACGAGGGCGGTTCGGACCGGAATGCCTCGAGGGGTCTGCCCGAGCTGCAGGGCGGGCCGGAGCGCCGCTTCACACCGCCCGCACAGGAGCGTGGCCGGCTCATCGCATCCGGCACACGTGGCAGCGAGGAGGAATGCGGCGATCTCGGCACCGACGCCGCGGGGACCCCTTGTCTTCCACATTCGAAGATCCTGCGCCCTCGACCTCCGCCGGAGTTGCCGATCATCCCCGTTGCGCGAATGAGCTGAAGGCAGGTCCCCTCCGTGCAGGGAAGGTCATTCACCCACGCGTGTCGCGAGCACGGAGACGTCGGAGGCGACCTCGCGCCAGGCCGACCCCGCGTGCGCGAACAGCTCGCCGTTGGAGCCGAGGATCCTCACCCCGGACGCGGTGCGTGCGCCGGCGATCGAGAGGGCGTTGCTCGGTGCGGCCTCCGCAGACCCCGGACCGCCGACCACCTGGGTGAGGAGACGCGGGCTGCTCTGGTCGGCGAGCACACCCACACGATCGGCCCCCAGCCACACCAAACCCATCGCCGGCTCGGAGAGCTGGGTCAGCTGCGTGAACTCGCCGAGCTCGATCGGGATGCCGGCGGCGTCACGGACGACCGCCGCGACGACCACCCACATCTGCTTGCCGACGGTCACCACGGCCGCCACCCTGGCGCCGTCTGCCGATACCCGCAGATGAGAGATCGTCGATGCGCTCGGCCATGCCTTCGCGATCTGATGCCCGACGGCATCGCTTCCCGCCGCCTGCACCGCCGCCGGTGCTCCCGCGGGGACCGACCAGGTGTAGCCGTACGGATCGAGTGAGGGCTTGATGAGACCAGGACGGGCGTCCAGCTCGTCGAGGCTGCCTTCGCCGATCAGATACACGTGCTGATCGGCGAGCTGCACGGCGGCGCGGGAGTCATCGGCGGCGACGTCGATGGAGACGATCGGCTGCGTGACGGCGCTGATCTCCGAGCTGATACCGGGGATGGGCGAGATCTCATCGCCGACGATCCGCCCGAACGCGCCGTTCTGCAGCACGAGAGTGCCCGTCGTGGCCGACGGGGGGACGACATCCGCCACCCCGGCCTCGAGGTTGCGGCCGTCCACCGTGAACCGGACCTCGGTCACCGCGACGCCGGCAGCGCGGAGGGTCGCCTGGAGCTGGGTGCGCATCCGGGAGAGCGTGGCGGCATCGAGGCCCGAGGCGGGGCGGGTGAGCGCGACATCCGCCACCTGGCCGACGATGGGAACCGCGTCCTGCGCCAACTGCACGTCGGCGGGGAACGCGTTCTGCACTGCGGGGTCCAACCACTCGCTGGGCTCGCCGCCGATGAGCGCCCGTGCCACCGTCGTCGCGGGGCTCTGGCGCCGCGGGAACCAGCGCATGTCGGGCACCAGCCTCGACCAGCCGAGGTCGAAGTACTGCAACGGATACCCTTCGAACACCTTGGTGAATCGCGTCTCATCGATCACCACGCCGTCCGGCGCCTGCGTGATGCGCCATTCGCCGTTCTCCATCCGCTGCAGCGTGAATGCCACGTTGGACGATCCGAGGGCCTCGGAGTACTCTCCGGCGTCATCGACACTCGCGACCAGGTCGAGCGTGACCTGGACCTCTGCGGTGTCCGCACTCTCCACCTCATCGTCGGGGACCGAAGAGGTGACGGTCCTGGTGTCCGTGCCGATGTCGATCGACACCCCTGCCGACGGGCTCCAGCTGCGCTGCAACGAAGGCGCGAGGAAGTCGCGTGCGGTGTCCCAGTTGTCGGTCGTCGTGATACCGGCCTCGAGGAAGCCCTCGACGATCTCCTCGGGTCCCGCACCGGTGATCGGGCCGGAGGCCACGGGGAGGATGTCGACGTCCTGCGGGGACTCCCCCAGCTTGAGGCCGACCGCGACGTCACCACTCGTCGGCAACCCCGCGCATGCGGGAAGCAGCGCTGCGACGAGTATCAGCGCGAGGCCTCGCAGCCGCCGATTCGGTCTCCGCTCGGTCACGACCAGTCCTCCTCATCGAACATGCCGGCGGGCGCGTCCGTCAGCGAGATCGGCTGGGTCGCGTCGCCGAGCTCCGCGAAGGGCTCCTGGGGTTCGATCGGGATCGGGCTCGGACCGTCCAGCACTCCACCGTGTCGGGGAATCGTGAGCACGAAGTTCGTCCCGACGCCGAGTTCGGACCAGACGTCGAGGGTACCGCCGTGCAGGGTCGCATCTCCCAGGGCGATCGAGAGCCCGAGTCCCGTCCCCCCGATCGTGCGCTGACGCGAAGGGTCGGCGCGCCAGAAGCGATCGAAGACACGCTCCGCATCGGCCGGCTCCATGCCCAGGCCGAAATCCCGCACCCCGGCGGCGACCGCGTGCTGGTTGCTGTCGACCGTGACGACGACCGGGCGTCCCTCGCCGTGCTCGATCGCGTTGCCGATCAGGTTGCGCAGCACCCGGCGCACCCGACGCGGATCCATGTCGACGGGCGAGTAGCCGCCCGGTGCCACCAGCCGCAGCTCGGTGCCGTGCCCCTCGGCCAGCGGACGCATCTGCTCGATGATGTCCTCGGCCAGGTGGGTGAGACTCGTCGCCTCCAACTCGAGCTGCACCGATCCCGCGTCATAACGGCTGATCTCGAGCAGATCCGACAGCAAGGTCTCGAAGCGCTGCACCTGGGCGTGCAGCAACTCGGCCGTGCGGGCGGTGGTGGGGTCGAACTCCTCACGCTGATCGTTGAGCATGTCCGCGGCGAGACGGATGGTGGTCAGCGGAGTCCGCAGCTCGTGCGACACGTCCGACACGAACCGCTGCTGCACCATCGACAGCTCGCCGAGTTCCTTGATCTGCGACTCGATGCTGTCGGCCATCGCGTTGAACGACCGTCCGAGAGTGGCGAGTTCGTCTTCTCCGTGTACTTCGAGGCGCACGCCGAGATCCCCCGCCGCCAGCCGCGCGCTGGTCTCCGCAGCCTGCACGATCGGGGTCGAGACGGCGCGGAGGACGATCCATGAGATCGCGGCGACGATCGCCACGAGACCGATCCCCGCGATCCACAGCGTCCGCTGCACGAACACCAGGGTCTGGTCCGCGTCGCCGAGGTCGTAGGCGAAGTAGATCGCGAACGCCCCGGCTTCCGGCACTTGGAGCTGCTGCCCGACGATGATTCCGGGAACCTCTCCCCCGTCCGGGGAGGGCAGAGCCACCGACTGCCAGGCCTGGCGGTCGTCGAACTCCACGACGCGCGCCTGGAGCTCCGGGCTCAGCAGGCTCCTGCTCAGCCCGGCCTCGAAGCCGTTCAGTCGGACCCCGTTCGCATTGTCGATCTTGAAGCCGGCGAGCTGATCGGTGCTGGACGTGCGGGTGAGATTCGACTGGACGCTGTTCCACAGTTCGGTGAGGGCCGCGGAGTCATCCCCCACCTCGGCCACGTCCAGGATCCCCTGCGCCTGATCGACCGCGCGGCGGGAGTCTTCGAGGGCGACGTCCTTGCGGGAGATGAAGAGATCGTTCTGGATGACGAGAGCCATCGTCACGCACGTGATGAAGATCGCCAGGGAGGTCGCGAGCAGGGTGATCGAGAGCGTGCGGAACCGCAAGGAGCGGCGCCACAGGATGCCGAGCATCGTCGGCCAACCTCGCCAGTCGCGCAGGACAGCGACCGTCGCGGTGGTCGCTGTCGTCGCGGCCATCGTGCTCCTAGCCGACGCTCCCGGCGCGGTAGCCCACGCCGCGCACCGTCATGACGATCTTCGGGTTGTCGGGGTCGAGCTCCACCTTCGCGCGCAGGCGCTGCACATGCACGTTCACCAGTCGGGTGTCGGCCTTGTAGTGGTAGCCCCACACCTGCTCCAGGAGCATCTCCCGGGAGAACACCTGCTGGGGCTTCGACGCGAGTGCGACGAGAAGCTGGAACTCCAACGGCGTGAGCGCGATCGGAGCCGTCCCCCGACGGACCTCGTGCGCATCGACGTCGACGGTGAGGTCGCCGACGCGGAGCTGCTCGCTCGTGGCCTGCGGCGTGGGACGAAGCCGGGTGCGGATGCGGGCGACCAGTTCCTTCGGGTTGAAAGGCTTGACCATGTAGTCGTCGGCGCCCACCTCGAGCCCGCGGACGACATCGGCGGTGTCGCTGCGCGCGGTGAGCATGATGATCGGCACGCCGGACTCGGCACGGATGCGGGTGCAGATCTCGATCCCGTCCATGCCGGGGAGCATGAGGTCGAGCAGCACGAGGTCGGGTCGCTGCGCTCGCCACTCGTCGACGGCGCGCGCACCGTCCGCGCAGAAGACCGGCTCGAAGCCTTCGGTCCGCAGCACGATCCCGATCATCTCGGCGAGCGCGGTGTCGTCGTCGACCACGAGAATACGTGAGGTCATAAGAGTTACCTTATGGCACCGAGTCCCAGCGATCCCAGGTCTGCGCACCGTGTGCGGGATATGACGCGCCGCGCGAGGGATATGACACGATGGGAACGCACGATGGAGAGGGAGTGCCTGTGACCGGACAGACGTGGACGCCTGCCCCGAAGAAGGGCATCATCCCCCTTCATCCGCTCTCGTTCGGAATGCTGCTGGGAAAGGCCTTCGCCGCGCTTCGGCACAACCCGAAGGTGCTCTTCGGCTTCGCCGTGGTCATCCAGCTCGTCGTGGTGGTCGTCACGGCCGTGGTCATGGGCGTCGTCTTCTTCACGACGTTCAGCCGCCTGGAGACCGTCTCTCCCTCTTCTCCGGACTTCGAAGCGGTGATGGCGGGGACCATCGCGGTGAACCTGATCGCCGGGCTCGCCGTGGGTGTCGCCTCGATCGCCTTCACGGCGATGATGCAAGGCGTCGTCGCCGCGGAGATCGGCTATGCCGCGATCGGAGTGAAGGCGACGCTGCGGATGCTGTGGCGCCGGATGGCCCCGGCGTTCTGGCGACTCGCCGGCTTCGCCTCCCTCTCCGTCGCGGCCGTGTTCGGCATCTTCATCATCGCTGCCGTCATCATCGCGGCCTTCATCGCCGGCGGCATGGGCGGGAGCGCCGAGATGGTCGGCGTCGTCGTGCTCGTGGTGATCGTCATCGTCCTCGCCTGCATCCCGCTGGCGGTGTGGCTCACCACGAAGCTGCTGCTCGTACCGTCGATCTTGGTCCTCGAGCGTGCACGTTTCCGAGACGCTTTCGTCCGCTCCTGGAGGCTCACCCGCGGGCGCTTCTGGGTCGCGTTCGGTGTGACCTTCCTCATCAGCGCGATCATGGGCATCGCGGCCCAGGTCGTCAGCGTCCCCGCCACGCTGCTCGGCTCTCTCCTCGGCTCGGTCGTCGCGCCCACAGGAGCAGAGGACCCGAGTGCGGTGGTCGCCTTCGTCGTGACCTTGATCGCCCCGCAGATCCTGCTCCTCGTCATCCAGGCGATCACCCTCGTGGTCCAGAGCACCGGATCGGCGCTCGTCTACCTCGACTGCCGGATGCGCTACGAGGGTCTGGACCAGACCTTGATCGCATACGTGGAGCGCCGTGACCTCGGCTGGACCGACGAGCAGCAGGACGATCCGTTCCGCGTCGATCCGTCACGGGCCGTCACCTCTGCACCGCCGCCCCGCCAGGTGCCGGAGCACGTCATGATGTCGCAGGGCTACGGGTATCCGCCCTACGGCGCACAGCCGACGTTCGGAGAGCCGGGAGCGCCTCAGGCATATCCCGCACAGCCGTACCCCGCGCAGCCGTATCCCGCGCAGCCGTACCCCGCGCAGCCGTACCCCGCACAGCCGTACCCCGCACAGCCGTACCCCGCGCAGGGCCAGCCGGCGCAGGGCCAGCCGGCGCAGCCTTCGATGCCGTATCCGGCGGCGGCGCCCGTGACACCGCCTGCCGTCGCGTTCCCGCCACCGCCGCCTCCCGCGCCGACCGCCGCATCGGGAACATCCACCATGCCGAGCGTGCCCTCAGCGGAAGCAGCACCCGATGACGGCGGGTGGGCCGCGCCCGGCGCAGACGGCACCGCATGATCCGACCGTTCGACGACCTGTTCGTCCCCGACGGGGACGAAGCCCGACGCTGGGCGGAGGAAGAGCTCTCCAACCCTCGCTACGCCGACGCGAAGCCCACGTGGTTCGATCTCCTGGCGCGTGACATCGGCCGTTTCCTCGCCGACCTGTTCAGCTCCGGCAACGGGGCGGGCATCGGGCCGTCCGCCCTCATCATCGTCATCGTCATCATCGCGGCCGCGCTGGTCGCCGCTCTCATCATCTGGGGCAGACCGCGCAGCTCTCGCGCCGTCAGGCGGGCACAGGGGGACCTCCTCGGAGCGGCCGACGATCGCAGTGCGGCGCAGCTGAGATCGGATGCCGAGCGGGCCGCCCGCGAACGAGACTGGGACGCCGCGACGATCCTCCGGTACCGGGCGATCGCGCGCAGCCTGCGGGAGCGCGATCTGATCGATCCGGCGCCGGGCGCGACGGCGCAGTCGATCGCCCGCGAGGCGAGCACGGTGTTCGTCGACGAGGCAGCCGCCATGCGTCGAGCAGCCTCCTCCTTCGACGACGTCCGCTACCTCGGGCACACCGCGAGCGCCGAGACCTATCGGGATCTCGTCGACATCGATGATCGGATCCGCGCACGCCGCCCCGAGGCGGTGCCGGCATGACCGTGATCGAGCCTGACCACGCCGCCTCCTCTCCGGCTGCCCCTTCCACGGCGGAACACCGCCCGAGCCGGGCCAAGACGATCATCGGATGGACGATCGTCGCCGCCCTGGTCCTGATCGTCGCTGCGGTCGGACTGCGTGTCGCCGTGACCGCCCCCGGCGCGCGCGGTGCCCTCGACCCCGAAGCCCGAGACGACGGCGGCGCCCTCGCGCTCGCGGACATCCTGCGCGATCAGGGCGTCGAGGTCGACGTCCGCCGCTCGCGGGCCGAGGCGCTCACAGCGATCGACGAAGACACGACACTCGTGATGGCCAACCCGTACACCCTGACCGACGAAGCCCTGGAGACGCTCACCGCTCCGGCGGGGCGCGTCGTGTTCCTCTCGACCGGCACGCACCTGCTGAACGAGCTCGGCATCGGAGAGAACGCCACGGGAACACTGCCGGCGGCGGCCCCCGACTGCGACGTCGCCGAGTTCGCGAGGGTCGGGACCATCCGTGCCGACCGCCTGTTCACCCCGGCGGACGGCGTGCAGGCCTGCTTCGGCGATGCCGAGGGCGCCGCCGTCCTCGTGGACCGCCGTTCCACGCCCGAACGAGTGGTGGTGGAGGGCACCAGGCTCTTCGGCAACGCCTATCTCGCCGAGAACGGCAACGCCGCCCTCGGGTTGGCGCTGCTGGGTCAGACCGATCGCGTCGTCTGGTACGTCCCCAGCTTCGCGGACTCGGACATCGAGGCCGAGCCGGTCGACACCCTCGGCAGTCTCACGCCTCCCTGGGTCACACCTGCGATCCTGCTGCTGATCATCGCGGGGATCGCCACGGCGATCTGGCGTGGTCAGCGGTTCGGTCCCCTGGTCGCCGAGACGCTGCCGGTCACCGTGCGGGCGTCGGAGACGATGCACGGACGTGCGCGTCTCACGGCCAGAGCCGCAGATGCACCGCACGCCGGGCAGGCGCTCCGCGACGGAACCCAGCGACGACTGGCTCGACGGCTCGGACTCGCCGTCCACGCAGGCGCAGACGAGGTCGCGGATGCGGCCTCTGATCGTCTGCGGATTCCCCGGGGCACGCTCCAGGCGCTGCTCGCCGGGCCGCTCCCCGAGAACGACGCCGCTCTGGTCGACCTCGCCAGACGCCTCGACGAGCTCGAGACCGCAGTGGACGACAGCACGCACGTCGACCGATCAGAACCGACCACCCATCCCCGAGAAGCAGAGGGAAACACGTGACCGTTGAGAACCATCCCACCGACGACGCCGCACTGCGCCAGGCCATGCACCGGGTGCGCACCGAGGTCGACAAGGCGGTGGTCGGCCAGGCCGGCACCGTCACCGGGCTGCTCGTGTCGCTGCTCGCCCGAGGCCATGTGCTCCTCGAGGGTGTGCCGGGCGTCGCGAAGACGCTGGTCGTCCGCTCCTTCGCACGAGCGCTCGGCCTCGACACCAAACGCGTCCAGTTCACTCCCGACCTGATGCCGGGCGATGTCACCGGCTCGCTCGTGTACGACGCGCGCACCGGCGAGTTCGACTTCCGCGCCGGCCCGGTGTTCACGAACATCCTGCTCGCGGACGAGATCAACCGCACGCCGCCGAAGACCCAGGCCGCGCTCCTGGAAGCCATGGAGGAGCGCCAGGTGTCGGCTGACGGTGTCAGTCGCCCCCTGCCCGACCCGTTCCTCGTCGCCGCGACGCAGAACCCGATCGAACACGAGGGCACCTACTCACTGCCCGAGGCGCAGCTGGACCGCTTCCTGATGAAGCTCGTCGTCGGCATGCCCGAACGCGACGCGGAGGTCTCGGTGCTGCGTCGGCACGCGGAGGGCTTCTCGCCGCGCGAGCTGACCGGTGTGGAGGCGGTGGTCACCGCCGACGAGATCCGCGCAGCCCAGCAGGCGGCCGCCGCCGTCGAGGTCACGGACGACGTGCTCGGCTACGTCGTCGACCTCGCTCGGGCGACCCGTCAGTCTCCGTCGGTCGAACTCGGTGCCAGCCCGCGCGCATCGACCGGTCTGCTCGCGGCGGCGAAGGCGTGGGCGTGGCTCAACGCCTCCTCCGCGGTGACCCCCGACCACGTGCAGACGATGCTGGTGCCCGTGTGGCGTCACCGCCTCCAGTTGCGACCCGACGCGCAGATGGAAGGCGTGTCCGCCGACGCGGTGCTCACCTCCGTGGTGCAGCAGACCCGGGTGCCGATCTAGGTGTTCGTCACCGGCCGCCTCGCCGTCGCCCTCGCCGTGGGCGTCTTCCCGCTCGTCATCGCTGGACTCGCGGGCTATCCGGCGTACGCGGTCCTCGGCGCCTGGATCGGCCTGTGCGCGCTGCTCGTCGCCGTCGACGTCGCGCTCGCGGCGAGCCCCCGATCGGTGACGGTGAGTCGCAGAGTGCCCGCGCGTGTGCGCATCGGGGAGCCGGTCCCGGTGAGCGTGGCCGTGCACAACCACGGCACCAAGCCACTGCACGCCCTGCTTCGCGACGCATGGCAGCCGACGGCGGGGGCGCCGTCGGACCGGCAGCACCTGGTCGTCCCGCCGGGTGAGCGCGGCCGTGTCGCCATTCCGCTCCTCCCCCGCCGTCGCGGGGAACTGGCCAGCGAGTTCGTGATGATCCGCTCCCGCGGACCACTCGGCATCGCGGGCCGGCAGGCACGGCATTCCGTCCGCGGAGCGATCCGCGTGCTCCCTGCCTTCTCCTCGCGCAAGCACCTTCCGTCCCGCCTCGCTCGGCTGCGCGAGCTGGATGGCAACACGAGCATCCAGGTGCGCGGTCAGGGTACCGAGTTCGATTCATTGCGTGAGTACGTGCGCGGGGACGACGTGCGCTCGATCGACTGGCGGGCGACCGCCCGCGCAGGAACGACGATGCTGCGCACCTGGCGACCGGAACGGGACCGTCATGTGGTGATCATCATCGACACCGGACGTACAGCGGCAGCTCGTGTCGGCGACGGTACGCGCGTTGATGCCGCGCTCGAGGCGGCACTGCTGCTGGCGGCGCTCGCCTCGCGTGCCGGTGATCACGTGCACCTGCTGATGTACGACAGGGTCGTCCGCGGTCGGGTCACCGGGGTCGACGGCGCCGCGTTGCTTCCGGCTCTGACCGACGCCATGGCTCCCGTGCACGCGCGGCTCGTCGACACGGACTGGCACGGCGCATTCGCCGCCGTGCGCTCGCTCACGACGCGGCCCTCGCTGATCGTGGCCCTGACGGCGCAGGACGCGGCCGAGTCGGCCCGTGGCTTCCTCGGTGCCTTCCCGAACGCCTCACGTGCGACCACGGTCCTCGTCGGATCCGTGACCGACGACGGCATCTCCGCTCTCGCGCGCCGTCGTGATTCCCGCGAGGACGTGTATCTCGCCGCGGCCGCCGAGCGAACTCTCCGCGACGCGGAGAACGTCGCCGACGCGATCCGCAGGGCCGGGGGCGAAGCGATCGCCGCCGATCCGGAAGACCTCCCACCGCGGATCGCCGACCGCTACCTCGAGCTGAAGGCCGCCGGTCGACTCTGACGCCCAACCGATCGCGTCAGCCGACGACCAGGCGCGGGGTGCCCGCTTCGTATTCGACGAGGTCGCCGGTCTCACCCGCGCGATGCGCCCTCCCGCCGATCACCAGCATGTAGATGAGGAACACGGCGAGCGCGGCCGCACCGATCCCGATCTTCACCGGCCAGGGCAGTGCCCAGCCCGTCACGAATCCCTCGACGAGCCCGGCGAGGAACAGCGCGAAGACCAGACCCATCGCGACGGTCGCCAGCGCCCTTCCCTGCTCGGCGAGCGCCTGCCCACGCGTACGGTGCCCCGGGGCGACCCAGGCCCAGAAGACGTGCAGCCCGGCGGCGGCCGCGACGAAGATGCAGGTCATCTCGAGCATCCCGTGCGGAAGGATGTACAGCACCATGAGGTCGGCCTTGTCGTGGACGGCCATGATCGCCCCGGTCGTGCCGAGACCCATCGCGTTCTGCACCAGCACGTACACCGGCCAGATCCCCGTGACGCCGAAGAGCACGCACTGCATGGCGATCCAGGCGTTGTTCGTCCAGACCATGCCCATGAACGCCGCTGCCGGGTTCTCCGTGTAGTAGCCCGTGAAACTCTCCTCCGCATACTGCGCGAGGGCCGCAGGCGGCCCCAGCGTGGCCACGATCGCGGGGTCGCTCGCGATCCATGCGGCGGTGCCGACGGCGACCGCGATGAACGAGATCGCGATGACCAGCGTCGTCCAACGCAAGCGGTACAGGGCCGCGGGCAGCTGCCACCGGAAGAAGCGGCTCGTCTGGGTGAGGATGCTGTCGGATGCGCCGGTGAGCCGCAGCCGGGCGCGGACCAGGATCGTCGACAGGTACGCGCCCTGCGGCGAGTCGCCGACGGACGTCTTCAGTTCGGCGAGATCGGCGGAGGCCGCCCGATACCGGACGATGAGCTCATCGACCCCGTCGCCGTCGAGACGGGCGCGACTGAGCTGGTCGAGCCGCTCCCATTCGGCGCGGCGTGCATCTGTCAGCGCATCGGCATCCACCTGATTTACTGTACTCATGTCCGTCCCGATCGACGTCTCCGACGAGGTCCTGTCCGGCGAGGCCGTCGCGCTCGACGTGCAGCCCGTCGGGTTCCTGCTGCGAGCGCTCGGCGCCGCGATCGACATGCTCCTCGGCTACGCCGTCTTCATCCTGTGGATCTTCCTGCGCATCTGGCTGCTGGACGCGGGCGTGCTCGATGAGACGACGGATCGCATCGCCGTGGTCTCGGCGTTCGTGGTGAGCTTCGTCGTGCTCCCGATCACGATGGAGGTCGCGTTGAAGGGACGCAGCCTCGGCAAGCTCGCGGTCGGTGGACGGATCGTGCGCATGGACGGCGGCGCCGCGGGTTTCCGTCACGCGTTCATCCGCGGGCTGCTCGGCGTCCTCGAGATCTACATGACCTTCGGCGGGATCGCCGTGCTCACGGGCGCGTTCACCGCGCGATCGCAGCGTCTGGGCGACCTCGTCGCCGGGACCTACAGCCAGCGCGAGCGCACACCCGCTCTGAGCTCGCACGTCCCCGTCCTTCCCTCACCGCTGGCCGGCTGGGCGCAGATCGCCGACGTCGCCCGGTTGCCCGACCGTCTCGCACGCCGGATCTCCCAGTTCCTGCAGAGTGCCCCGCGCATGATCCCGGCGGCGCGGGCACGCGTCGCCCAGGATCTGCTCACCGAGGCGAGCCCGTTCGTCTCCCCGCTGCCCTCGGCGCCGCCCGAGCAGGTTCTGATCGGCATCACCGTTCTGCGTCGCGAGCGCGAGCGGCGCGCGCTGGAGAACTCCGATCGTCGTGCCGAACGGCTCACCGGCCGTCGGGTCGGCGTCTAGCGGACGTCCGCAGGAACCCTCCCACCAGCACCGGGCGACCCGATCGAGCCCGCCGGTGCGTCAGAAACGGATCGCGTCGATCACCTTCACCCGCAGGGCGACGAGAGCGGGTATGAAGCCCGACACCGCGCCGACGATGACGGAGGCGAGAAGCCCGATGAGCGCCGCCCGCATCGGGAACGGCGGGATGTCCTGGATGCCGTAGAACAGCGATGTGATGACCCATTCCGACCGCAGCACCGCGACGACGATCGCGATCCCGATCACGCCGGCCACCGTCGTCGCCACCAGACTCTCCAGGAACACCGCGAAGAAGACCCGGCCCGAGCTCGCCCCGAACGCGCGTCGCACACCGATCTCGCGCACGCGCTGGCGCATCGCCACGAGCTGGATGTTGATGAGGCTCAGCGCTCCGAGGGCGAGGATCAGCGCGGCGATTCCTCCGGTGATCATCTCGAAGGTCGCCTGGGCGTCCATCGCGCCGGGCTGCGCCGCCCAGTCCGATCTGTTCACCGTGACCGTCTGTCCGGCAGGCAGGCCCGCCCGGAGGTCCATCGCGAGCACCGGGGCGATCTGGTCGACCTGCCCCGTGCCCATCCAGATCTCGTACTGGGTCCACGCCTCCGTGGGCAACGCGTCCACGCGGGCCCGGTATGCGTCGTAGAGCAGATCGACGCGAAGCTCCTCGTCGCCGAAGCCCTTGCGAGGTGTGACTCCGATCACCTGATACGTGCCACCGGCCGGACCGCTCAGGGTCACCGTCGGGTGCTGCGACAGCGGCACACGCCCCAGACGGTCCCAGAGGGGCTCGGTGATCACGACGGGGGGTGCCATCGCCTCGATGTCCGAGTCGAGGAACCAGCGCCCGTCCAGAAGTCGCTCGCGATGGATCTGCGAGAACGCAGGATCCATGATGCGCGCCGGAACCGGCGCTATGCCGTCGGGAAGCTGCAGGTCGACCGTCAGCCCCTGGGAGATGCGCGCGGTGTGGCTGAAGCCGAACCGCTCGGACACACGGCTGAAGCGGGCATCGAAGCCGTCGGCGTCGACGGGCGAGCCGTCATCGCTGTTGACGGAGACGACGACGGTCGCGGCGCGCCCGCCCCACCGGTCGGACTGCTCGGACTGGAACTGGCGCTGATACTCGGAGAACGCGACGACCGCGGTCAGAGCGCCCACCGACACCGCGATGCCGATCAGGCTGAGCAGCACACGCAGCTTGTGCACCCGGATCTCGGCCCAGGCGTCAGAGAGAGCACCGAGGAAGCCGGTCATGCGATCACCTCCGGCGGCGCCGAAGGCACCGACGCCACGAGGGTCGACGCTTCGAAGGCGCGGCTGAGGTCGGCGGCTTCCAGGCGGCCCGCATCGAGGCGGTAGTGCCGACGTGCCCGTGCCGCGACATGGAGGTCATGGGTGATCGTGACCAGTGCAGCGTCCGTCTCGGTGGCCACCTCGTCGAGGAGCGACATCACGGATGCGCCGGTGTCGATGTCGAGCGCGCCCGTCGGCTCGTCGGCGAGGATCAGGACGGGTCGGCGTACCAGCGCCCTGGCGATCGCGACGCGCTGCTGTTCGCCGCCGGAGAGCTTGTCCGCGATCTGCTCGACACGATGCCCGAGGCCGACCCGCTCCAGCATGTCGGCGGCGATCTGACGACGGTTCCAGAACATCTTCCCCTTGGCGTGGCCCAGCGGCATCATCACGTTGTCGATCGCCGTGCGCCCGGGAAGAAGATTGAACTGCTGGAAGACGAAGCCGACGTTGTCCCCGCGCAGGCGGTCGAGCCGACCGGAGCGCATCCTGCGCACCTCGCGTCCTTCGAATGCGACGGAGCCCGATGTCGGTGCGTCCAGCATGCCCAGGATGTTGAGCAGGGTGGATTTCCCGGATCCCGACCGACCCACGATCGAGACGTGGTCACCGGCTCCCACCTCGAGGGTGATCCCGCGGAGGATCTCCAGCCGGGAGTCGTCCGCCAGGAGCACGCTCTTGGAGACGTCGTCGAGCGCGACGAGACTCACCAGTTCATCCCGCTGTCGCACTGCTCCACTCCCGGGGAGACCTCGTAGCAGAACTCCTCGACGGGAGCCACGAAGCCGGGGACGAACTGACGGATGCTGTCCCCCTCGGCCAGCCCCTCCGTCACCTCGACCGTGACGCCGTCGTTGACGCCGAGCGTCACGGCGCGCTCCTCGGGGTCGGATCCGTCGCCCGCGTCCACCCAGACCTTGCCGGATCCCGCGCCGCCCTGGACGGCGGTGACCGGGATCACCAGAGCATCGTCGACCTGGCCGAGAGCGAGGTCCATCTTCGCGGGGAGTCCGGCGAAGACGGTCTGATCGACGGGGATGGCGCAGCGCACACTCGCCGTGCCCTCCGCGGTGACCTGCACCCCGACTCCGGTGCACGCGAACGGCGCGGGACCGCCGGTGATGGTGACCGTCGCCTCCGTGGGCGCGTTGACGAGGCGGTACAGCTGCACAGGGTCGACCGTCGCGAGCAGGTGGTACTTGGCCGGGGTGAGCTTGTACGCCTCTGTCCCGACCGTGGTGGCCTGGCCTTTGACCATGGCGAACTCCGACACGTCGCCCGCTTCCGGCGCGACGACGTCGATGTCCTTGCGCGGCTCTTCCTGGCGCACGGTGTAGAGCTTCTGGCCGGCGGCCACCGCTGCTCCTTCACCCACGTGCACGGCGAGGACGGTGCCGTTGAGCTCGCCGCGGACGACGTAGGCGTCGTCGCGGGCCACGTTCCCACTCAGGCTCAGCGCGTTGACCACCGAACCGCGTTCCACCACCACCACCGGATCCGTGATCCCCGCCTCAGGGCTGACGACGCTCTCCGCGCGGTCGGGGAAGAACGCGATCTTGACGAGTGCCGCGGCACACGCTCCGAAGACCACCACGAGAAGCAGGGGGAAGATCCAGCGGCGCCAGACGATCACGAGTGCCTTTCCAGCCGTGCCGCCCTGGCACGCCTGCGGTCAGCGTATCCAGACTTCGGATCCTCGCCGACGGCTGCGTCCGCGTGTCGACGCAACGCCGTCAGGCGCGGAGGGCCTCGTGACGGACCACCAGCCAGCCCGCGGGAACCGAGAGCCGGTCCGCATGCGGTGAGCACAGATCATGTGCCTGCGGGTCGTTCGCGGCGCCGAGCGGGCCGAGCGCCGCCATCTGATCGCCGTAGTCGTAGGTGAGGGTGGCTACGGCTTCGCGCGCGCAGCCGACCTTCGAGCACAGTCGTCCGTCCATCTCCGCCAGCGTACGGCGCGCCCCGGGTGAGCGCCGGATGCCGCGCCGAGTGATCCTGGCACCGCCTAGACTTTCGTCATGCCCCGCCGCCGCACCGCTCATGCCTCCGCTGCCCCGCGGCGCGGTGCACGGCACGGACGACACGGGCGTCTCGGCCGCAGCGAGGTCGTACGACCACCGCTGGCTCCGCTCGACGGCCGCCTCGACAGATTCGACCTCACCGTCGGAACGGCCGTGGAGTTCCTCCGCGGGACATGGCCAGAGTTGCAGAACGTCCGGTTCGAGATCGGCGCGATCCCGGGTTTCGACGCCGGCGAAGAGGTGCCGCGCTGGTACCTCGATCGCGACAATCGACGTATCGTCCTGTTCCGACTTCCCATCGAGCGGCTCCTGCCTCCGGGGCACGACGATGCCGCCCACAGACGCATGGCCATCGAGAGCGCGGTGTTCCGGGCCGCCGCGGAGTACGTCGGCCGTGAACCGTGGGATCTCGGTCACGAGCACTGACACTCCGGCGGCCGGGGCACCCGCGTTCCGTCAGGGATAGACCGTGATCGGCTTCTCTCCGCCGCTGCTCGCCTGCACCGGGAGCACTGCGAGCGCCCCGGGTGCCGTGAGGGTCACGGCCGCGTGCATGGGCGCCGTCGTCCGCATCCGGTACGTCGTCCGCCCCTCCACCGCGATCCCGCCGGTCTCCCCCGCGGGGATGACGACCTCCTGGGCCTGACCGCCGTCGACCGGCTCGAGTGTGACGGTCGCGTCCCGGTCCGAGGTGTTCGACACCTGCAGTCGTGCATCGGGACCGGAGGGCACGGCGAAGACCACCTCGGCGTCGATCTCCGGCGCGGGAGTGACCCACGCGAAGTCCGAATCGAGACCGAAGCCGTCCTGCTGCCTGACCCCGGCGAGGAGCGGCACGTCGGATTCGACCTCGACGGTGTACCGACCGGGCTCGAGGCCGGAGAGCGAGACCTGAGCGGGAAGATCCGCCTCGACGGGCACGGTGAACTCGTCTACAGGCACCGTGGCGCCCTCGGCCTGCACCTTCACCTGGACCCGAGCGTCGACGCCGGGGGCCAGCACCCGGAGAACGGCCATCTCCGCGTCATCGCCGTTGGCCGGGAACGCCTGCACTCCGGTGAAGACGAGTCTCTGCTGGGGTCCCGCGACCGAGTCCTGGAGATCGATGCCGGCAGGATCGAGGACGCGCACGAGCGAGGACTGGAGGGCCGCTCTCACCGGGGCTCCCACCGCGCTCACCTTGACCACCGGCAGATCGTTGCCGGTGGCGAACGAGGTCAGAGGGAGCGCCGTCTGCGAGCGCGGAGGGACGATGACCGTCCGGGTGCTGCGGGCGGCTCCGTACACGGCGAGGGTCACCGTCGACGGGACCTCGGTCGCGTTGGTGAGGGTGATGATGTCTTCGGTGCCGGTGTCGATGCTCCCGCCCACGAGCCACGACTCCAGCCTCGGCACGCCGCAGGGCAGGGCGGCGTACCCCGCGAGGTCGTCCGCGGCGATCGTGACGGACTCGGCACCGGCGATCAGCGGTGCCGAACGCCCATCGACCGGGCCGGTGAGCACCTGCGGTCCACCCGCATCGGGCAGATCGGGTACCTCAAGCGTCTCGGACGACGGTCTTCCGGCCGTGCCTCCGGACGTGAGGCTCGTCGGTGCCGCGGAGAGCATGTCCAGGGGGGCCGACGCGTCACGACCGAGAGCACGGAGATCGCCGTTGCAGACCAGCACGCTGTCGCCGGGCACGGGTGTGACCTCGACCTGCGCGGGGTCGTGCGCGACGGTCGGCCACGGCGCATGGATCGCCGTGGCGACACCGACGACGCAGGCGGCGATCACGGCCACGCCCGTGATGACACGGGCGCTGGTCGCGGCGACCCGGAAGGCGCGGTTCCCGTTGCTCATCGGTCCTCCTCCATCGGCTTCGCGTGTTCGTCGTGGGGGCTCGCCGAAGCGCCGTCCGCCGACCCACCGTCCGCTGTCGCCTCGCTCACCGTCGCGTCGCCCACCGTCGCGTCGCCCGCTGTCGCGTCGCCCACTGTCACCTCGTCCACCGGCCCAGCGGCGTCATCGATCACCGGATCAGCGATCGGCGCCAGTGCCTCGTCATTCAGGGCGGGCGCGTCCTGGGGGTCCTCGATCACCCCGACGGGCGCTTCATCGAGGGAATCCCTGTCCTCCGCGTGCCGAGGCAGCACGATCGGCTCCTCAGGCACGCGACCGACGATGCGCGACTGGGCGCGAGCCGCACGACGCGACGCACGGGTCGGGATGGACAGCAGGAGGGCCGCGAAGACTGCGAGCAGCTGCACGGTGATCACGAGGCGAGCAGTGCCCTGCTGGGCGGATGTCAGCGGTGGCTGTTCGGCGGCGTCGGCATCGAGACGCCAGAGCACGCCGCGATCGGTGGTGCCCGCGTGCACGAGGCCGGCACGCTGATCGATCGAGGCGACCGCCGCGGTACGAAGCGCCCGCGCCTTGTCCCCTTCACCAGGAACCTCAGCGACCAGGACGTAGCTGATCCCTTCGGCGGCCAATGCTCCGGGCGCATCGAAGTCGCGGGCCGAGAGGAGATCCACGGCCAGGGCGGAGATGTCGGCTCCCTGCGGCTCGACCGCGGTGGAGATCATCGTCGACTGCGACCCCAGCGTCTCGCTGGCTCCCCAGGCCACTTCTGCGGCCAGTCCTCCGTCGTTCTGCGGGGTGAGCACGAGGGTCGCGATCGGCCGATCCCCTGCGGCCTGTGCGGCCACATACGAGGGCAGCGTCGACTCAGGACCGTTCGTGAGCACCGAGCGCCCCATGTGCAGCGCGCTGAGCGCCGGGATCGCGCAGACCGCCAGTGTCACCGCCGCGGCGACGGCCGCGAAGATCCGCAGACGCGGAAGCGTGAGCGCGGTGTCGAGCGTCACGAGGGCAGCCCCTACGACACCGATCCACGCCAAGCTGAGTCCGGTACCCGGCCAGATCGCCACCGGCGTCCCCTGCGCGAAGCTCACCGTGACCCCGACCGCGAGGAACGCCGTGGCGAGCCCGGACAGGGCGACCACGAGCAGGGTGATCCCCGCGCGCCAGCGTGGAGCGACCGCCGCACCGAGCGCCAGCACGGCGAGAGGTGCGCACAGGAGTGGCGCCCACACGGCGATGGGTGCGGGCAGAAGCGCCATCCAGCCGCCCAGCTCCGATGTCGGGAAGCCACCGGCGATCGCGAGGCGTCCGGCGGCGTCAGCGGCGGCCTGGGGGCCCGCCCAGATGAGTCCGGGGTCGCCGAGGATCCCCAGAGGCGTGCCGTGAGCGAGCTGCCAGATCACCAGTGGTGCGAACAGGGCGATCGTCGGCACCGGCAGCCAGAGCAGTCGCCCCGCGCCACGGAACTGCGCCGTTCCCAGCACGATGCCCAGGGCGACGATCCAGAGCAGCGCAAGGGCAGGTGCCAGCGACGGTGCGCAGGCGAGCACGGCGGCGAGGAGCAGCGACGCGCTCCCGGCGGCGCCCCATGACCGATGGGCGACCACAGCGCTGTGGAAGAGCCAGGGAAGCAGGAGATGGACGAGCACCGCGGCCGGACGTCCGTCGACCAGGGCGGTGAGGAACGTGGGCGCGAGCGCCCACGCGATGCCGGCGAAGATCCGGAGCCCTCCGCGATCGGTCACTCGCGTGGCGGCGAACCACCCTCCCAGAACTGCGAGCGGGAGGGCGAGGATCCACAACAGCACCATGGCGAAGGAAGGACCGGCAGGCCAGAGCGTCCCGAGTACCGCGACCACGGAGGCGAAGGGGTCGGCAGGGCCGACGAGGCCGAGGGCGACGTCGCGGGTTCCCCACGCCGCATCGCTCCAGAGCGCGGCGATGGTCTGACGGAGCGGCAGCAGTCCCCCGCCCCCGAGCGTCGGCCAGGCGAGCAGGCTCGTGAAGGACGCGATGCTGACGACCAGGGCCGCGAGTACAGCCCAGGCCCCACCACCGGAGAAGAAACGCAGTTCGCTGACCGCACCTCCCTCGCTTCCGTGCCCGTCATCCAGACGCCGTCGCAGCTCGGAGGACGTCACGCGCAACGGAGCGATGCCGGCCCAGGCGGAAGTGCGGAAGGCGCGGATGCCGGCGCGGGAACGTGCGACCGCACCGAATCGGAACATGGCCGTGAGGGCAGCCCCCCATTCGGGGAAAACAGCCTCGGGCCGCTTGCCGACGAGGTCGGTGATGGAGCGCCACAGCGCGAGAGGAAGCAGGCTGAGCCAGTGCAGCGGCACGGCCGCGGCCGGCGCGTACGCCAGCCGTCGGTGCAGCTGGGCCAGGCGGGTCACGTAGGCGCGGCGCGATCGACCCGGCGGAAGCGCAGCAGGACCGCCCGATGATGCTGAGACCCGCGCACTCGGCGCGAGGACGACACGGCCACCGCCGAGGCGTGCACGGACCCCGAGGTCAAGTCCCTCATCGGCCCCCGCGAGGGCCGGATCGGGTCGCAGGGCATCGCGCACCTCGCCACGGATGAGCATCCCCCGCACATCGGCGCCGAGAGCATCGTCGGAACGGTCGTGCTGACCCTGATCGAGCTCTCCCGCCGCGAGTTCGACGGAGCGGCCCCACGCGGTCATGCTGACGCCGAGCGAGACGATCTCGCGCTCGTTGTCCGTGGCGACGAGCTTGGGGGCGACGATGGCGGCGGACGGCGAGCGCTCCAGCGTGCCGCTCAGACGCTCCAGCGCCCGAGGGTGCGGCGTCGTGTCCTGTGCCAGCAGCCAGACCGCAGACCCCTCGGGCACTCGAGGTCGGGCGAGCTCCACCGCCTCGGCGAAGGACGTCGACGCACGCGCCTCGATGATCCCTTCGACGGTGCCCGCCACGACCTCGCTCTCGCGCACGGACGACGCATCGCCGCATACGACGAGGGTCACCGCCGCCGCGGGGGTGGTCTGCGCGCGAAGGGCGTCGAGAGTGCGGAGGAGTTGCGCTCGGGAAGAGGATCCAGTGCGCGCGACGATGATGGCGTGAACTCGGGCTGGCATGACGTCGTCAGCCTATGCGCGCGAGGGGCGACGTCGACGCACCGGATACGGCGCGCCCGCGAAGCCGGTGGCATCGTCGCTCTCGCGCCGATGCGGGTCCGTTCAGCTCGCGCGGCGCTTGAGCTTCCGGCGCTCGCGCTCGGACAGGCCACCCCAGATGCCGAACCGCTCATCGTTGTTGAGAGCGTATTCCAGGCACTCCCCGCGGACGTCGCACGACGTGCAGATCCGCTTGGCGTCCCTCGTCGATCCACCCTTCTCGGGGAAGAACGCCTCCGGGTCGGTCTGCGAGCAGAGAGCGTCGCTCTGCCAGGCGAGAGCGTTGTCGTCATCGCCGGCATCGGTGCGTCGAACCCCGGGAACACCGAGGTTGATCGGATCGACGAACCAGTTCTCCGGTACGTCTGAACGGTAACCCGTCATCTCGATCTCCAACCCTGTCTCCGCCCCCCGGCGGGCCGTGCGCATGACTAATTACACCCGTGTCATTCGCTCCGGTCAAGTCGCGGATCGTAAACCCTCAAGCGACTCTTGAAGGTTCATGGACCATCACCGGCGTGTCGGGATGCGGTGATCGGCCGCGGGGATCATCGCCCTGGACCAGCGATGAAGACCTCGCCCACGCCCGAGAGCGTGACGGTCGCCTCGTCCGCGTCGGCGAAGGCGACCGTGCCGACCGCGAGCACGAGTTCGTCCCCGGAGGCCGAAGAGACGGTGACCTCGCCCGCGGTGGCGAGCACCATCGTCGGCCCGGAGACGTCGAGGGTGAGGACGGCTCCGTCGACCACGACGCGCTCGAGGGCGAAGTCGGATACCGGAACGGGATACGGCGTGACCGGCCCCGCGCTCTCTGCGCGCAGCACCGGCACCTCCCCGGGAGTGGTGTCGAGGATGGCCAGGAGCTCGGGCACATCGATGCGCTTCGGCGTGAGGCCCCCGCGGAGCACGTTGTCGCTCGCGGCCATGATCTCGACGCCGAGCCCGGAGAGATAGGCGTGCAGCAGACCGGCGCGCAGGAACACGCCTTCTCCACGCGCGAGCACCACATGGTTCATGAGCAGCGCCACGACGACCCCCGGGTCCCCCGGGTACGTCTCCGCGACGTCGGCGATAGCGCGGAGCGTCGTGCTCCACTCCCCCGCCTCGCCCCGAGCCGCGGCCGTGACGATCGCGCCGATGATCTCGTCGACCTCGTCGTCCGCCTCACCGCCGAGCAGCCAGGCGATCACGTCGCGGAGGGCGTCGCCCTCGGCGCGCAGACGTGCGCGCAGCTGTCGGACCCCACGGCTGTCATCGAGCGCCTCGAGCAGAGAGAGCGTGTCGGGGACGGGACGCAGTCCGCTCAGCGACTCGAACCGATCGCTGAGCGCCACCAGGAGTTCGGGTTTGTGGTTGTCATCCCGATAGTTGCGCTGCGGGTCGTCGGCGTCGAGACCGCTCTCCCGCGCCCACCCCGCGCGCGCCTGCTCGATCGTCGGATGCACCTGGATCGAGAGCGGGCGTCCCGCCGCGAGCAGCTTGAGGAGGTAGGGAAGCGTGCCTCCCGTGACCTGATCGAGTGTGCCACCACCGGCGACGTCGGCGGGGTCACCGGGGTGATCGCCGAACCAGACCTCCGCCTCCGGAGCGCCGGTCGGTGTGCGTCCCTCGAGTCCGGCGAGGAGGGAGTCCGATCCCCAGGCGTAATCACGGGGCGTGTTGGTGAGGCTCAGCAGCATGCCACCAGCGTAGAGCCGCGTCGCCGCGTTCAGCGACGTCGGGAGCGCGGGGCGGTAGCCTGAACGCGATGGCCCAGTACACGAAGCATCCGGTGTCTGCCCCGCCCACCGCGCCGGAGCGCGAGTCGACGGGGCATCTCCTGCTGCGCGGGTATGCGATCATCGTGCTATTCGTCACCTTCGCCCACTCTGCCGTCTACAACCTGCTCGGGCCGGAGGGCGCCGCGATCACGCTCGCCGTCTTCACGCTGGCGACGCTCGGCATCGGCGTCCCGATGCTCGCCCGCAATCGCCCGCAGCCTTTCCGCTGGCGTCGCCTGCCCTGGACCGCGCTCGGCTACACGACCCTCGCGCTCGTATCCGTGGCCTGGTCGCAGTGGCGCGGGCCGACGCTCATCACCTGGGTCCTGCTCGCGTCCGTCACGGTCAACGCTCTCTTCATCGCCCACGTGCTCACCTGGCATGAGATCGTCCGCGCTCTCTCCTCCGCGTTCAAGTGGATCCTCGGCCTCTCCCTGGCGATCGAGCTCTGGGTCTCTCTGGTGCTTCATGGACCGCTGCTGCCGAACTTCCTCGAACTCCCGGACGGAAAGATCGATCCGCAGTGGTACTGGGTGCGCGACAACCTGTTCGACGGGGGCAGGATCCAGGGCATCGTCGGAAACGCGAATCTCCTGGCGATCATCTCGCTCTTCGCGATCATCACATTCGGAGTGCTGTTCGCCGCCAGAGCGCGGTGGCGCACGACGCTCGCCCTGTGGATGCTCCTCGCGGCGTACTTCCTGTTCCGTACGGCATCGGCCACCGCGATGGTGTGCGCAGCCGCCGTCGCGGTGGTCCTCGTCGTCGCACTCCTGATGCGCCGCGCCCGCACCCCCGGCGCACGCACGCGCATCTACATCGTGGCCATCGGCGGCGCGGCGATCGCGGCCCTGGGCGTCTGGCTGCTGCGCGAGCCGCTGCTCGGTCTCCTCGGCCGCAGCGCCGATCTGACCGGCCGTTCGGACAAGATCTGGACCAAGGTGCTGCAGCGCGCCGGCGAGCACCCGATCTTCGGCAACGGCTTCTCGAGCCCCTGGATCCCGACGGACCCCGCTTTCGACGAGTGGATCACCGACCACGGCATCACCGTGTTCCACGCGCACAACATGTGGTTGGACGTCCTGCTCCAGCTCGGTGTCGTCGGCGTTGTGCTCATGGCGGTCGCGTACGGCACGCTGCTGTGGCGCTCCTGGTTCTTCGCCGTCGACCGTCCCCGCTGGGATCTCGACGGCGCACGACCGTTCTCCCCGCTGACCCTGCTTCCCAGCCTGTTCACGGTGGTGCTGCTGGTGCAGGGCTTCTCCGAGTCCACCCCTATCATGCTGTGGGGGTGGATGCTCCTGGTGCTCCTGTCGTTCAAGCTCAAGTCGGTGCCGCTGGTCGGCGTCGGCGAGCGCGACCTCCTGTTCGAACGCGGCGCTCGGCAGCGGCGGGTGCCGTGACGCCGGCGCGCCCGATGGTCCGCCTGCTCGGATCGGTGGAGCTGGCTCGTGCGTTCACGCTCGCTGCCCTGACCGCGGTGTTCGGATCGTACGCGATCCGGCAGATGACTTCAGCCGTCACGCTGGCGACGATCATCGCGGCGCTGTGCCTGCTCGGCGCGGCGATCCTGTGGGTGCGCAGGGACGAGCTCTCCCTTCTGCGCATCGCGCCGTCGTCGCTGCTCGCATTCCTCGCGTGGGCCCTCGTGAGCGTCTTCTGGAGCACGGACAAGTCCGACACGATCTTCGGCTGGATGTCCCTGTTCGGCTATGCGTTCCTGGCGATCACGATCGGACACATCCGGGACACCCTCCAGACCGTGCGGGCGATCGGAGACACGCTGCGGGTGCTCCTCGCCGCCTCGCTCGCCGTGGAGATCCTGTCGGGCGTGCTTCTCGACCTGCCGTTCACATTCCTCGGCGTGCAGGGCGACCTCGCGGCGGGCGGCCCGATCCAGGGGCTGTTCGGCAGTCGCAACATGCTCGGGTTCATCGCGGTGATCGCACTGATCACGTTCGTGATCGAGTGGCGGACGCAATCGGTGAACGCACCACTCGCCGTGATCTCGATAGGGCTGGCGGGGTTCCTGGCGGTGCTCTCCTCCTCTCCGACCGTCCTGGTGCTCGCCGGCGCCGTGGGCGTCGTCACGGTGGCGCTCACGATCGTCCGGCATGCGCCTCCGGAACGACGGACGATCGTGCAATGGATGCTCGGGGTCGTGGTCACCCTCGCTCTCGCTGCCGGCTTCGCGCTGCGCCACCAGATCATCGCCCTGCTCGACGCCGGATCCGACTTCTCGCTCCGCGCCTCGCTGTGGAACACCATCCTGGACTTCGTCGCGGTGAAGCCGATCCAGGGCTGGGGCTGGTTCGGTGACTGGGCTCGCGGCGAATACCCGTTCACCTACATCAACTTCCAGCTCGACGATCGCCACCAGAGCGCGCTCAACGCGTTCTTCGACGTGCTCCTGCAACTCGGCGCCGCGGGCCTGGTGGTGTTCCTGCTCCTGGGCGGTGTCGCCCTGATCCGCTCCTGGCTCGTGGCGAGCACACGACGATCGGTCGTCTACGCGTGGACCCCGATCATGCTCGTGACCCTGGCGGTCGACTCGATGTTCGAGAGCTTCACGCTCGTCGGCGCCGGGTGGTTCATGCTCGTGCTGTGCGCCCTACGTGCCGGGCAATCGCGGTCGTGGCGCGAGAACATCGATGCGGCGCATACGGGCGCCATCCCGACGCTGCGTCCGCAGGAGTAGCCGGAGAGCGTCGTCAGCGCACCGAGGGAAGCTTCGCCGCCCAGGTGATCGCGTCGCGCACGCCGTCGTCCACAGAGCGCTCCGCACGCCAGTCCAGGACATCCGCCGCGCGATCGACGATCGCGAAGGCGCCCGCCTGGTCTCCGGGGCGGCGATCGGTGTCGATCGTGGGAAGGGGCTCACCGGTGACGCGCTCGAACGCCGCCACGAGCTCGCGGACGGTCACGCCCTCCCCTGTACCGATATTGATCACCTGGTAGGGCTCATCGGGTGTGGAGACGTCGTCGAACCTCTGGACAGCGGCCACGTGCGCGAGCGCGAGGTCCCAGACATGGATGTAGTCGCGCAGCCCTGAGCCGTCGCGGGTGGGCCAGTCGGTGCCCGTGATCGAGAACGGCTCGCCGGTCGCGCGGGCCCGCATGATCTTCCCCAGCGCGTGCGAGGGCAGGGGGTTCTGCAGGCCGGTACGCATCTGCGGATCGGCTCCGATCGGATTGAAGTAGCGGAGAGCGATCGCGCGGAAGTCGTCGTTCGTCGCCGCGTCCTTCAAGATCTGCTCGACCATGGCCTTTGTCGTGGCGTAGGGGCTGGACGGTGCGAGGGGGCTGTTCTCGTCGGCGCCCTGACCGCTCTCCCCCGCGTACACCGCCGCCGACGAGCTGAACACGATGCGGGAGATACCCGCGTCACGGAGTCGCTGGAGCAGCACGATGGTCCTGCCCACGTTGGTGTCGTAGTAGCCGAGGGGGTCGGTTACCGATTCGGCCACCACGATGCGGGCCGCGCAGTGGACGACAGCATCGATGTCGGGGTGATCCGAAAGGAGACGGGTCAGGATCTCCGGTTCGGCGATGTCGCCCTCATAGAGATCGCGCCCCTCACAGAACGCTCGAAGGCCCGTGGACAGGTCGTCGAGGATGACCACTTGCATCCCCGCCTCGATGCACGCGGTGGCGACAGTGGATCCGATGTATCCGGCGCCGCCGGTGATCAGTACCTTCATCGCAGCCAGTCTAACCATCGTCTCTCTGCGGCCGAGGTGAGCCTCTCCGCTGATCCCGAGGGAGCGGACGGTAGGCTACTCACTGCTCGTCATGTCCCGCATCGTCCCCGACGGTGACACGTGGTGACGGAGCCCTCAGCCCCCTGAACTGCCATCGATCTTCGAGGAGAAGGTATGACCGCGGCGCCCGCTGCATTCGATCCGAAAGCGGCGACGATCGTCGTCGTCACCTTCAACAGATCGCATCTGCTCACCGGACTTCTCACCAGCATCACGGCGATGGACCCGAAACCCGGGCGCGTCGTGATCATCGACAATGCCTCCTCCGACGACACGACCGACGTGGTCGAATCCTTCCGCGACACCATCGGCACCGAGGTGGTGTATCGCCGCTTGGAGACCAACACGGGAGGCTCCGGCGGGTTCAGCGAAGGCATGCGCACCGCGTATGAGCTCGGCTCCGAGTGGATCTGGATGATGGACGACGATGTCGAGGTCGTTCCGGACGGTCTCGCGAAGATGGGCAAGTGGGCCCCTCGTTTCAAGAGCATCCAGGGTCGCCGCTACGACTACGACGGCAGCGAGTTCTACTGGCAGTACCGCATCGCGGAGCGCATGGGCATCCCGATCCCCTTCGCTCCCTCGGGCTTCGACGACTCCGGCTTCAAGGAGATGAACAGCGGTTGCTTCGAAGGCATGTTCATCCACCGATCGATCGTGAAGCAGATCGGCCTGCCCGACCACCGCTTCTTCATCTACTGGGATGACCAGATGTACGGGTGGCTGGCCTCGCGAAAGACCACGGCCGTCATCGTCGACGAGTTCGTGCTGCGCCGCACACGCGAGATCAAGCAGTGGGACATGGGCATCCGCCACATGAACGCCTCGAGCAACGCCTACCGCTTCTACATCATGCGCAATCGCGCCTACATCAAGCACTACTACCGCGCGCACGACAACTACAACCCCGTGCTGTTCGGACTCGGCACCGGGATGACCTTCGCGAAGGAACTCATCCGCCTCTTCTTCGTCGAGCGCACCGTCCGCGGCACGAGCAACCTGTTCCGCGGGCTCAAGGAAGGCCGCAAGATCAGCCGCGACCGCTCCTGGAAGCCCATGCCCGCGCTGGAAGACGCCTCATGAGTGAGCCGTCCCCCGAGCTCCGGTGGGCACCGATCGAACCGAAGCCGAGGAACAGGGGCCGAATCTGGCTGATCGTCGGCCTCGCGATCGCCGGGCTGGCGGTCCTCGCCATTCTGCTGATCCTCCTTCTCCCGCGCGGCGAGAGCCCGACGCCTGGAGTCAGCGGATCTCCCAGCCCAGCGGCGACGGCATCGCCGGACCCGTCATCGACGACCACACCGTCGAGCTCTCCCACGCGCACGCCGGAGATCACTCCCCCCGCGCCGACCGACCCGAGCCTTGAGAATTTCCGTGCTCAGGTGGGCGGATGGCTGGGCGCCGCCGATCGCGGTCTCGATATCGTTTCCAGCTCAGATGCGCAGGATGCGGTGTCGGTGATCGACAGCCTCCAGATGGATGCGCAGCGCTTGTCGGATGCGCGACCGCCGGCCTCGATCGACCAGATGTGGCGCGATGGCGTCACCGCCTACGGTCAGACGCTGTCAGATCTGCGCACGGCCGCCTCTGCCGGAAACGAGACGAAGGCGGCTGTCGCCGCAGCCCGAGCCTCCGCCCACGAACTTCAGTCCCTCCTGGGTCTGTGAGCGGAAGAACAATACGGAAGGGCAATAATGCACAACGTCGTACTCACCGTCGATGTCGATTGGGCACCCGATTGGGCGATGAAACAGTTACTGGATGTACTCGTGGAGGCTGAGACACCGTCGACGTGGTTCGTCACGCATGAATCTCCGATGCTCGACGTTCTGCGTGAGCACCCGACACTCGTCGAGATCGGCGTTCACCCAAACTTCCTCCCGGGCTCCAGCCACGGCGAGAGCCCCGAGGAGGTCATCAGCGAGTGTCTTCGCTTCGCCCCCGAAGCGCGCACGATGAGGACCCATTGCCTCGTGCAATCGACCCCGATCCTGCAGACGGTCGTGGACGCGAGCCCCATCAGTGTCGACGCAAGCGTCTACCTGCGAGACCTCAGCGGGGTTTCTCCTTCGACGCTGCCTCTGGACCATGGACGCAGCCTGACTCGATTCGCTTACGTCTGGG
Organism: Microbacterium maritypicum MF109; assembly: GCF_000455825.1. Lineage (GTDB taxonomy): Bacteria > Actinomycetota > Actinomycetes > Actinomycetales > Microbacteriaceae > Microbacterium > Microbacterium maritypicum_A. Next base: position 29,285 of record NZ_ATAO01000184.1, on the reverse strand, counting down.
AGGACGACCTCGAGTTCTTCGCTGAGCAACCCCGCTGGGACGGGCCCCGCTTCATCACGGATCGCGGTACGTCGGATGAGATTACGATCATCGATGTCCACCCGATCCACTTCGCTCTCAACAGCGCGAGCGTCGGCCCGTATGAGCGCCTCAAAGCCGCCCTGGGCAACATGCGCAACGTGACGGAAGCTGACGCCGCCGAGTTCAGAGGCACGGCCCCTGGGGCGCGCACTTTCATCCAGTCGATGCTGGAGGCCAAGAACACGCTCGATGCCGAGTTCACGACGCTGTGGAGCCTGGCCGAGTCGAAACGACTCACAGACGCACGCTGAGGTGAACGAAGAGACCCACGCGCACGGTTCGTCGAACGCGGGCCGATCCCCGGTTCGATGAATCGTGCGCGTGGGTCGCGCAGGAACCTCAGATGCGGCGCTGCCTGACGACGGCACCCGCAATGGTCAGCCCAACTCCGAACCCGAGGAATCCGATCGTCGACTCATCACCCGAAGCGTCCGCAAGCTGGAACGGGATGGAGCTCTGAACCACGTTGCCGTAGCCTGCGGAGCGGAAGAGACTGCCTTGCTCTGCGTTCAGGACCTTCTCGACGGCGGTGACCACAGTTCTCGATCCCTGATGCACATACCACGAGACATCATCGAGCGAACCGGCCTGGTCGGTCAGGTCCTGGACGACCTCGGCGATGTTGCGCAGCACGAACGTGTAGACCGCTCCACCATTCATCGTGAGATGCCCCGACTCGCGGAGCGCATCAGGTGTGATGCAGAGGTCCGCTGCGTGGCCTCCCTCGGATCGGAAGGTCGAAGCGATGATCTCCCACTCGTGTGCGACGACACCGTCCGGAACGTTGGACAGAGGCGCGCCGCTCACGATGAGCACGCTTGCTCCGTCCGAGAACAACGGCGAGACTTTGAGCTCCGACGGGTCGTAGAGCTTCGTGTAGGTGTCAGCGGCGACAAGAAGCACGGTACGCGCGAGCCCCGCGGCGATAATCGCGTCGACGACGGCCAGTGCGCGGACGAATCCGGTGCACGCGTCATTGATGTCGAGGACGAACGTCTCCTTCTTGAGATCGAGCCGCGCCTGAAGGAGATGTGCGTTGCCCGGGGCCGTCAAGACACTCGTCGACGAGACATGCACGAGTCCGTCGACCGCGTCCCGCCACCAACCATCGTCGATCTTCTCGATCGACTCGACGGCAAGATCCATGGCCGAGACGTCGTCCGGTGTGGCGTACAACGTGTGGAACCCGGTCTTGTCCATGAAGTCAGGGCGCACCGGGCCGTACTGTTCGAGAAGCTCGGCGACATCGATCCTCTCGGAACCAAGCGCGGTCGAAGGCCCGTAGACCCAGAGCTTACTCAATGAAGCCCTCTGTCCTGAGGATGCCCGCGAGCTCGTCGAAATCCTTGAACGAGGCGAGCGCGTCGATGTCGCTCACGCCGTCGCCGAGGTGGTCGTGGAGGTGCGTGGTGATCTCGAGCTGGTCGAGGGAGTCCCAGAGACGATCGCTGGGAGCACCGTCGGGCTGCACACCGCCGAGCGCCTCATCGATGAGCGACTTAAGTTCCGCAGATGACATCACGACGGCTGACTCCTCTCAGGCATCGAACTTCTCGACGCACGACACAAAGTATATCCCTCGGGACTCTCAGAGAGGCGTCGAGGGCCGAATAGAATCACTTAGATGATCACTCACGACGACCTCCGCCGCGCTACCGACATAGAAGCCGCAGAGCCATTCGAAGTTGCCGGGCTGGATATGGCAGGCACGGATCCCGGTCGGTCGATTCTCAGCTTCATCGACGACGCCCGCTTCCTGCCGGAGGCCGCAGCCAACCCTGCCCTCCGCGTCCTCCTGGTCGCGACGCCGCTGGAGACGGATGCACGGGCGGTTCTTCACGACGTGGTGATCGTCGTCACCGACGATCCCCGGTGGGCGTTCTACTCACTGCACAATCAGGTCGCGCTGACCTCGACGCTCGAGACGGAACCCAGTGTCATCGCGGACAGCGCCTCGATCCATCCGACAGCGTTCGTCGACCCCATCGGCGTCGAGATCGGCGCGAACGTGATCATCGAGGCCAACGCGACCGTTCTGCGGTCGGCCCGGATCGGCGCCAACGCCGTGATCAGGGCGGGCGCAGTGATCGGCACCAGCGGATTCGAGCACAAGCGAACGAGCCGCGGCGTGTTGAGCGTCGTCCACGACGGGGAGACGGTCATCGGCGAAGGGTCCGAGATCGGGTCGCTCACGGTTGTGGGACGTGGCTTCTCTCGTCGCCACACTCGCCTCGGCGCAGACTGTCGCATCGATTGCAACGTGATGATCGCCCACGGCAGCCAGCTCGGGGAACGCGTGTTCGTTGCCGCGGGTGCGGTCCTGGCAGGAAGCACAGCAGTCGGAGATGACGTCTGGGTCGGCCCCAACGCGACGCTCATCGACCGGGTCCGGGTCGGCGCGGGTGCACGTATCGGAATCGGGAGCGTGGTCTTTCGCGAGGTATCTGCCGGCGACCAGGTCCTCGGCAACCCCGCGCGGGTGGTCGCCCGCTCTTAGCGGGCAGACGTGGTTGCTGTCGGCACGGCAACCACGTTCACGCCGGCTGTCCGGCCTACCCGGCGCGGTTCGAGCGTGAACCCGTCTGAATCGGTTCCTCCGCGAGCTCCTTCAAGACCTCGAGGTGGCGCCCGGCGACGGCATCGATGGTGAAGTTCTGGTCGATGAACGCCTGAGCATTCATCGACACGGCCTCGCGCGTCGCTTCGGGGTTGTCGAGAATCTGATTGATCAGAGCGGCCAGCGCCACGGGATCGGCTCCGGGATCCTTCGAACTCACGGGCGGAACGATGAACAGTTCTCGCCCGCTCTCCACGACGAGATCGAGGAAGTTGTCCGGCTCGATCGCCGCGATCACGGGGATACCGGATGCGAGCGCTTCGAGGCTCGCTGTCCCGAACCCACCACCTTCGAGTTCGTGGACTTCGATCTCCGCCGCAGCGAGATAGTCGGGCACCTCTGCCTGAGGCAGAGCGCCCAGCGCGACGACGGCGTGCTCGACATCGAGCTCAGCCGCGATCTTCAGGAACTCATCGTGGTAGACCCCGCCGACGACCACGACCAGGGTGTCGGGGTGCTCGACGAGGATCTGCGGCAGAGCGCGAACGAGCGCGATGCGGCTCCGTTGCGGAATCACGTGTCCGATCGAGACGATGATGCGTTTGCCCGGCTGCCCCAGCTTCGCGATCGCGACGGAGGCATCCCCGCCTCGCATGACGGCGGGATCGATACCCACCGGAATGTTCACCTTTCCACTGATACAGCGCGCGTACCGCTTGTCGATGTAGCGATCCATCAGGATGTCCATCACCACGAGCTTCGGCCGATGGACCCGCATGAGAGGAGCGACGAGCATCCGGTCGGCGGCCCCGTAGACGAACGAGTTGAACTTGCTCAACGGGCTTTCCAGCCGGGTGTGAATGCTCAGGAGGGTGGGCACACGTCGCTTTCTCGCCCACCATCCACTGAGCCAGGTGAGGTCGAAGAACTGCCCGTGCTGGTGGACGACGTCGGGCGCGAACGCATCGAGCAGTTCGAACACACGACGCTTCGCGCTCGGGGAAGAGACGAACCCGATGTCGAAGTTCGCGGCGAACCGCGTCTTGGGCAGGGTCCAGGCGGGAATCCGCACGATCCTTATCCCGTCCTTCGTCTCTTCCCGCGGCGCCTCGCCGTATGTCGCGGTGAGCACGAGGACCTCGTGCCCGGCTGCTGCATACTTCTTCGCAAGGTGCTGAGCGAGATGCGCCGAGCCACCAGGGCGAGGCGGGAAGAAGTTGTTTACGACTGCAATTCTCATGCCCAGTCCATTTCGATACGTGCGACCGCGGGAATCCGCGCACAGCTGACCAGCCTAACAAGACTCCGGCTGGGGACATCTCACCCCGAGTGGTCCGCGTTGTACATGTCGAGGACTTCGCCGATCGAGGCGTCGAGGACGAGCGCACCCTTGTCGAGGTAGAGTCCCCGAGTGCAGAACCTCCGAAGGTCGCGCTCGTTGTGGCTCACGAAGAAAAGCGTGCGCCCGTCTGCCAGCAACTCGTCTATGCGCGTGTAGCACTTCTCACGGAAAGCCTTGTCGCCCACCGCCAGCACCTCGTCGACGAGCAGGATGGGCTCGTCGAGCTGCGAGACGACGGCGAAGGCGAGTCGGACCTTCATCCCGTTGGAGAGATGCTTGTAAGGCGTGTCCTCGAATCCAGCGAGCTCGGCGAACTCGATGATGCCGTCATAGCGTCGACTCACCTCTTCGCGTGACATCCCGTGCAGACCCGAGGTCAGACGCACGTTCTCCCGAACCGTGAGATCTCCGACGAACCCCCCGGTGATCTCGATGAGCGGAGCCACTCCGCCGTTCACCTCGACCGTGCCCTCGTCCGGCAGAAGCACCTTCGCGACCAGACGGAGGAGAGTGGACTTCCCCTGACCGTTGCGCCCGACGACACCGATCGACTCCCCCGGTTCGACCGAGAACGTCACGTCGCGGAGTGCCCAGAACTCACCCGGGCGCGAACGCCGAGAAGCACCGGCGAAGAGATCCTTGAAGCTGCGGCTGCCGCGCCTGTTGCGACGGAAGTGGACGCCGAGCCCCCGCACTTCGATGGCCGCGCCCATCACAGCTCCTTCAGGACGGGTCGTTCCAGGCTCCGGAATGTCCAGATGCCCAGTCCGAGGATCAACAGACTCATGACGACGCTGATGGTCAGGGTGAACGGGTTCCATTGATCAGGGAAGAAAGGCATGCGATAGAGCATCATGATTCCCGCAAGAGGGTTGAATGCCCCGAGCGTCTGGAAGATGCCGGGAAGATCGGTGACGTTGTAGATGATCGGTGTCGCATAGAACATCGCGCGCAGAACCAGTGCCGTCGTGCGTTCGAGGTCGACGAAGAGCACGCAGAGCGGGGCAATGAGCAGGCCCAACCCGACGAGGAGAACGGTCTGCAGAATCATCGCCACCGGCATCCACAGGATGCCCCAGCCGACGTGCACGGTTCGCCCCGGATCCAGCTCGACGAACAGGTTCACGACGATGAAGAGCACCAGTACCGGCAGCGAGAACAAGTACTCGATGCCCTTGCTGAGCACGATCCGATTCACCCAGATCGAGCGCGGGATGGCGGTGGAGCGCACCAGCCGGGCGTCCTTCTTGAACGCACGGGTGAAGTCGGACACCGAAGCGTTGAACCACACCCACGGGAGCAGCGCGCTGATCAGGAAGATGATGTAGGGCTCTTCGCCGACGTCGCGGTTGAACACCTGTGTGAACACGAACCAGTAGATCGCACTCATCACGAGCGGATCCAGCACCGACCACAGATACCCGAGGAGGCTGGTCGAGTAGCGGACCTTCAGGTCACGGGACGACAGCAGCCACAACGAATGCAGATATCGCCGGGGCGTCCCGGGCGCCCCGACAGCAGCGTGACTCACGATGTCGAGTCTACGAGAGACTGTTGTTCCACATCGACAGCGCCGAGCCGATGGCCATGTGCATGTCGAGGTACTGGTAGGTGCCGAGGCGTCCGCCGAAGTGGACACCCGTCTCGCCCTTGGCGAGCTCACGGTACGCGAGGAGGCCGCCCCTGTCAGCCGCCGTGTTCACCGGGTAGTACGGCTCGTCGTCACGGCTCGCGAAGCGCGAGAACTCGCGCATGATCACCGTTCGGTCGGAGTCGTAGACGTCCTTGCGCTCCGGATGGAAGTGCTTGAACTCGTGGATTCGGGTATACGGCACATCCATATCGGGGTAGTTCATCACACTGGTGCCCTGGAAGTCGCCGACGTCGAGGACTTCCTGCTCGAAGTCGAGGGTCCGCCAGCTCAGAGCACCCTCCGCATAACCGAAGTAGCGGTCGACGGGCCCCGTGTACACGATGGGCACCTGTCCGACCGTGGCCTTCTTGTTGAACGGCTGCGACTCGTCGAAGAAGTCGACCTCCAACTGCACGTCGATGTTCGGGTGATCGGCCATCCGCTCGAGCCACGCCGTGTAGCCGTTCGTAGGCAGCCCCTCCCAAGTGTCGTTGAAGTAGCGGTTGTCGTAGGTGTAGCGCACGGGGAGGCGGCTGACGATGTCGCCGGAGAGCTTCTGAGGATCGGTCTGCCACTGCTTCGCGGTGTAGTCGCGGAAGAACGCCTCGAACAGCGGGCGCCCGACGAGCGCGATGCCCTTCTCTTCGAAATTGGCAGCCGTCTTCACATCGAATTCGCCTGCCTGCTCCCTTATCAATGCACGAGCCTGATCGGGTGTGTACGCGGATTGGAAGAATTGATTGATCGTGCCGAGGTTCACCGGCATCGGGAAGACCGTGCCCTTGTGCGTGCTGTAGACGCGATGCACGTAGTTCGTGAATGAGGTGAAGCGGTTGACGTACTCCCACACCGTCGGATTCGACGTGTGGAAGAGGTGCGCTCCGTAGCGGTGGACCTCGATCCCTGTCTCGGGCTCTGCCTCGCTGTAGGCGTTGCCACCGATGTGAGGACGTCTGTCGATGACCGTCACCTGACGGCCGGCCTCGGCAGCGCGTTCCGCGACGGTGAGGCCGAAGAAGCCCGAACCGACTACGAGGAGATCCAATGTAGACACGTCAGTTTCCCAGTCTTGATCGAAGTGTGAGGGTCAGACAGCGAGCGCCGCGTCAGCCGAGCAGCCGGGACAGGACATCGTCGAATGCTGTGCCGTCCCGATAGCGGCGATCGAGATCCTCGGCATCAGCGTTCGCGATGCCGGAACGTTGCATGCCGACCACGTTCGCACCCACGACCCGCGCGGGCACGCCGTAGACCTTGGCGAAGGCGGGAACATCGGCGGTCACGACCGAACCCATTCCCACCATCGCTCCCACGCCCACGGTGCGGAACTGATGAACCGCCACGCCCAGACCGAGGTTCGCCCGCTCGCCGACCGTGACGTGACCTGCGAGCAACACGCTGGACGCGAGCGTCACGCCGTTCCCGATGTTGCCGTCATGCGCGACGTACACCTGGTTCATGATGAAGGCGCCGTCGCCGATCTCGGTCGGTCGCTGGGAACCCTGATGGACCTGCGCCGCCTCGCGGATGACGTTCTGCGACCCGATCAGAAGGCCAGCTCCATACGAATCCTCCTCGTCGCGAGGATGGGCGAACGATCTGACCTCCGGCGGTGCGCCGAGGACGACACCCGCACCGATCCAGTTGTCGTCGCCGAGGCGCACCCCGGGATGGATGACGACCCCGGGCCCGACGACGTTTCCGCTGCCGAGTTCGACCCCGCGGGAAACATGTGCGCTCGGATGGATCGTGTTCACGAGGAGGAATCCTTCTTCACGGCTGCGTCATCCTCGCCGCGCACAGGCGCTGCAGGGTGCTCATGTGAGGGAGCTTCGTGCTCCCCGCTCAGGTCGAGGGTGCTGATCGACCCTTCGTCACGTAGTCGACGGCGCATGATGATGACGAAGAGCACCGCGACCCCGGCCGCTGCCACGTCGCCGACGGTGAACATCATCCGCGACACGGCGCTCACGGCGGCCGCCTGCGGGACGGTGACGATCGTCGCCATCGCTGCGACGAGCACGGCCTCGCGCACCCCGATCCCCGACGGAAGGATGAAGGCGAACAGGCTGAGCGAGAACCCGATCGCCATCGCACCCGTCAACAACACCACGGTCTGCGGGTCGGGATCCGCCAGGGAGTTGACCAGCAATGTCAGATGCAAGCCGTAGCAGATGTACGACCCGATGGAGGTGCTGAGGGCGATGAGCACCGTCGACACCTTGACCCGATGATCGAGCGGCGGTCGCCGGAACAGTTTCAGAACGAGGGAAGCTAACCAGGTCATCACTGCGGGATGCAGGCAGATCAGCCCGACCGGAAGCAGTGCGAACAACCACAGCAACTCGGGCTGCTCCTGGGAGAGCAGCGGAACGGCCAGCGCGCCGAGGATGAGGGAGGCCACCACGCCGACGCCCGCAGAGTAGAGAGCGGTGATGAGCACGCGCGGCCTCGAGACGTTGTACTGGCGCCCGAGTTCCATCTGCATGACGTACGACCACACCGATCCCGGCACGTACTTCCCGAGTTGTCCGACCAGGAGGATCTGGGCCGCTCGAAGAAATGGCACCCTGTCCTCACCGAGACCGTTCAGGATGGCGATCCAACTGATCGTGCCGAGCGCGAGGCCTGCGAGCACGAGCAGGAACGACAGAACAGCAGACTGCCAGGCGATCAGCTTGATGGCGGCCGAGACCTCGTCCCACTGCGAGATGAGATAGTACGCAGCAAACCCGAGGACCAGTGCCAGCAGCACATAGCGCAGGATCAGAAGCACCCAGGAGCGGGCGCTGCGGGATTCAGCGATGAGGATTCCCTCTTTCTTTGCAAGCAAGGCGGTGACGCCGGACATATGGGCTTCCGCCGTGTGAACTGGGGGCACGGTCACTCGACGTTATGCTGGTCTGGTTCACGTTCATCCAGATGAGTAGGTCTCATGATACCAATCACCGTCGTCGAGTTCGGAGCCGAGGAAGAGCGTCTCGTGCTCGAGGTCCTCCGCTCCGGTCGAGTCGCCCAGGGTCCGCTCGTCGCGGAGTTCGAGAAGCGCTTCGCCGAACTCACGGGCGTTCGACACGCGATCGCGGTGAACAACGGCACTACTTCGCTCATCGCATCCCTGCAGTGCCTCGACCTCGAGCCCGGCGACGAGGTCATCACGAGCCCCTTCACCTTCGCGGCGACACTGAACGCGATCCTTGAGGCCGGCGCGACCGCACGCTTCGCGGACATCTCCGAGGAAGACTTCAACATCACGGCTGCCTCGATCGAGTCGCGCCTGAGCGACCGCACCAAGGTGATCATGCCCGTCCACATCTTCGGCCAGATCGCCGAGATGGAAGCCATCTCCGGCATCGCGAGAGACCGCGGCCTCCGAATCCTCGAGGACGCAGCACAGGCCCACGGAAGCAAGCTCGGCGACCAGGCGGCCGGCAGCTACGACATCGGCTCGTTCTCCTTCTACGCGACGAAGAACCTGACCACCGGCGAAGGCGGGATGGTCACCACGAACGATGACGAACTCGCCGACCGCCTGCGCATCCTCCGCAACCAGGGGATGCGCGCCCGCTACGACTACGCCATGCTCGGCCAGAACTATCGTCTGACCGACCTCCAGGCGGCTCTGGTGCTGCCGCAGCTCGATCGCTACGACGGCATCGTCGAGACGCGCAGCGACAATGCCGCGTACCTCAGCGCCGGTCTCGCCGACGTCAAGGGGGTCATCACCCCTGGAGAGCTTCCCGGTCGCCGACACGTGTGGCACCAGTACACGATTCGTGTCACTCCCGACGCTGCGGTGACGCGAGACGAGTTCGTCGAGCGAATGAACGACGCGGGAATCGGCGCGGGCGTGTACTACCCGAGACTCGTGTTCGACTACGACGCATACCGCAACCGCCCCGATGTGGTGATCGAGCCGACGCCGGTCGCGGAGATGCTCGCGGCCCAGGTCGTCTCACTCCCCGTGCACAATCACCTGACACGCGAGCAGCTCGACACCATCATCGCAACAGTCCGCACCGTCGCTGAAGGAGAGTCATGAGCCAGCCTCGTATTGCACTCGTCGGAGCCGGCACGATGGGGTCGTATCACGCCCGCGTCGTCGCCTCCTCCGATCGGGCCTCGTTGGCGCGAGTGATCGACGGCCGACGCTCCGTCGGCGAGGCAGTCGCAACGAAGTACGACTCCGAGTGGGCACCCGAGCTGGGCGACCTCGACGACATTGATGCTGTGATCGTCGCCGCGTCCACCGAGTCGCACGACGCCCTCGCCCGACAGGTCCTGGCTGCAGGCAAGCCCCTCCTCGTCGAGAAACCGGTCGTCAACGGCTACGAGCGCACGCAGGAAATCCTCGCTCTCTCGGAAGCCGCCGGCGTGCCGATCTTGTGCGGTCTGCTCGAGCGGTTCAATCCCGCTGTTCTCACCGCTCGCCACCTGATCAACGAACCGTTGCACGTCACCTCCGTGCGCCACTCCCCCTACGCCCCGCGCATTCGAACCGGTGTCGCATGGGATCTCCTCATCCACGACGCCGACCTGGCGATCAGCCTGCTGGGTGGAGAACCCACCAAGATCGAGGGAAGCCTCGGCTACTTCCACCCGGACTCCGAGTCCGGCGCGGAGGATGTCGCGACGGCTACGCTCGGGTTCAGCGGAGGTCAGGTCGCACAGTTGTCAGCAAGCCGTATCGGCCAGCGCAAGGAACGGAGCCTGCTGATCCACGAACTCGATCGTCTGGTGGAGATCGACCTCCTTCGTCGCGACGTCACCGTCTACCGGCATGTCTCAGCAGATGCCGTAGACGTGGACGGACGGGGTTACCGCCAGCAGACAACGATCGACATTCCCGAACTCGTGACCTCGCGAGAGCCGCTCGCGGCGCAGTTCGACCACTTCGTCGACCTCGTGAACGGAGACGCCGACGCCGACGCCGAGCGAAGCTCGATCGCTCCCGCGCACATGGTGATCGCTGCCCTTCTCGCAGGCCGTGGGTAAGGATCTCCCGAGAAGAGGCGTCGTGGCGGCGCGGAGGGCGATCCCCCTCGTAGTTCTCTCGTTGTTCATCTCGCTTTTCGGGGCGGGGCTGTTCACCATCGCGCAGGACGGACATCCGCTCTCCGTCATCGACGAGCACATCCACTTCGACACGGCGGTCAAGGCGGGGCAGGGCGAGTTGCCCTACCGGGGCATGCTTCTCGGCCAGGAACTCCTGGATGAGTGGGCTTGCGGCGTCGGGCACGAAGGAGGAGACATCCCCTACCCGTGCGGCGACCCCAGAGTCACGCCCGACGCTATTCCATCGGGTAAGTACAGCACAGGCTACGGGCACTATCCCACCTACTTCTTCGCAGCGGCGGGGTTCCAGAAGATCTTCGGCGCAATCACCGGCTCCGAGGATCTCCTCCAGGGCTTTCGCGTCTTCAGCGCCCTCACGCTTTTCCTCGGTGTCGTGGCGACCGCCGTCTTCGGCTGGCTGCTCGGCTTGCGGGGTGCCCGGTTGATCGCCGTCACCGCTGTGCCGATCGCGACCTCGATGGTCGTCTTCGCCGGCACGATCGTGAACCCGACGTCGACATCCGTACTCGCAGGGGCACTGATCGGGGGTACCGGGCTGCTATGGATGCGGCGAGGCAGGGGCTTCGTCTGGTTCGCGCTCTCCGTGGCGTTCGCGTCGTCCATCGCAGTCACCGTCGTGCTGCCGGCTGGTGGCTTCGGCCTCGCAATGCTCGTCGCACTCATCTGGAAGCGAGCCGCGTTCTTCCGCGAGCTGGAGTGGCACCCACGATGGTGGCAACTGGGAACCCTCTCAGCGCTGGTCCTGCTGCCGATCATCGCCTGGGGTCGATTCATCGCTGCGAGAGCAACGGTGTCGAACGAAGCGCTGTATGGCTTCCTCCCCCCCAGCGGCAAGAAGGACATTCTGGTCGGGGCGACTCTGGAGCTCTCTCTGCTGCACACGCCCTGGCGAGAGACTCACGGGATAAAGAGCCAGCCTGAGAGCTTCATCGGGCGGCTCGCGCACGCCTTCTCCGAAGGAGCGCCCATCTGGATCGGAACGCTCATCTTCGGTGGCATCGTCGTCGCACTGCTGCTCCAGCGATGGTACAAGTTCAGCACCGTCGACGCTCTCCTGCCGCGCGCGCAGGTCACTGGTGCCCGGGGCTGGGCACCGACCGCCTTCGACGCCTCGGTGAATCTCGTCGCCCTCGGGACCCTCGCGACCATCATCGTGTATCCGCCGGCATTGCGGATCATGAACTGGATGAACTTCGGGTTCGACTTCCCGATCGTCGATCGCTACTCCAGCGCGTTCACACCGCTGCTCGCGATGCTCGCACTGCTGATGATACGCAACCGCTGGTTCGCGATGCTACTCGCCGTCATCGCCGTGCTCACCGGTCTCGGTACGGTGTCAGGCGCGATCTGAACGGGATTTCGTGACAGGCTCGAAGCTCGGATCTGCAGGCTCGGACAAGTCGACAGTACCGATCACCCGCGCAGGTACGCCCGCGACGATGCTCCGCGCAGCGACGGGCCCCGTGACCACTGCACCGGCACCGATCACCGCCTCATCACCGATCGTGACGCCCATGTTGATCACGGCGTTCGCGCCGATGAACACGCGGTCGCCAATGGCCACGGGCTGCCGGTCGACCTGATCGTACGCGCGACCCGAAACGCAGCGCTTCGCGCTCGAATGGGTGTAGATGTGCACTCCGGAGGAGATATCGCATCCTTCGCCGATCGACAGTCCGCCCGACCCGTCGATGAGCGTGAATGCGCCGATCCAGGTGCCCGCACCGATGCGCGGCTCGCCGATGATCCAGGCATTTGGATTGTAGGGGTTGTCCGGAAGGCTGGTCATGGTCGCTCCTCTGCGCCGAATGAACGAACTGGGGGCGCGACGGCGTGGCCATCGCGCCCCCATCTCGTAGGGTGAACCCGCGTCAGGAGTTCTGCACGAGTCGGGTCATGCCCGACACGACGTCGATCTCGGCTTCGAACCCGAGCACGTCCTTCGCGCGCGTCGTGTCTGCCGCACGACGCGAGACGAGCACCGGACGCGGATTGAACTGCGGCTCCACGTCAGCTCCGACCGCGGCGATCAGGATGCGCGCGAGGTCGGCGACCGTCGTATCGATTCCGGTTCCGACATTGACCGGAACGTTGGCCTTCTCCGAGGTGAGGGCGAGCACCACAGCACGGGCGATGTCCTTGACATGGATGAAGTCCATGGACTGCTTGCCTTCGCCGTCGATGACCGGCGCCTCACCGTTCTTGAGGCGGTTGACGAAGTGGTTGATGACCGACGTGTAGTAGGCCGTCGTCTTCTGTCCCTCGCCGTACACGTTGAAGAAGCGCAGCGCGATCCACGGGAGATTCGTCTGACGCTGGTAGTAACCGAGCATGTCCTCGGCAGTGCGCTTACCGATGCAGTACGGCGTGAGGGGGTTGAGGCGGTCATCCTCGTGCATCGGGAGCTTCTCCGGGTCGCCGTACACCGATGCGCTGGACGCGATCACGATGCGCTTCGCGCCGAGCTCGGATGCGGAGGCGATCACGTTGTGCATGCCGACGACGTTGGTGTCGAACGAAGCGTACGGATCAGCGACAGACTTGTTGATGGAGTCCGCGGCGAGGTTGATGACGTAGTCATATCCCTCCATGGCGTTCCGAACGGCTGCGCCGTTGCGGATGTCCTGATCGATGACGTCAACACGGCCCGTCTTCGTGAGTTCGTTCGCTGCGTCGCGGTCACCGCGCCACATGTTGTCGAAGATGCGAACGGTCCATCCCTCGTCGAGCAGTCGCTGGACCACGTGAAGCCCGATGAACCCGGCGCCTCCGACGACGAAGACCTTCTTGTCACTCATTGAATCGATACTCCTTTGGTAAGTGGAAACAGCCCGCGTCAACGCGCGAGCGGGATGGCTTCGGCAAGGACCTCAACGACACGATCCACGTCGTCGAACGTCAGATTCGCGTGCATCGGGATCGCGAGATGACGCGTGAAAAGGTCTGCAGACACCGGCAGTGAACCCTCGAACCCGTACACAGGCTGGATGTGCGATGCGTAGGTTCCGAAGTTGCACTGCACACCGCTGTTGCGGAGATGCGCGGCGACGAGCCCACGATCGATATCAGCATCGAGCGTCACCACGTACGACTGCCACGGGTGAGTGCGGTCGTCCAGGGCGACCGGAGCGGTGACTCCCTCGAGGCCACGAAGACGCTCCGCGTAGGCGGCGGCGATCTCGCCGCGGCGAGCCACGAGCCCAGGAAGCCGATCGAGCTGCGCGAGCATGATCCCCGCGGAGATGTCGGAGAGACGGTAGTTGTAGCCCGCTTCGTCGAAGGACGGGATCGGGAGGTCCGAGCTCCCCTCGCGCGACAGGGCGGGCGCGATGCCGTAGGTGTGGAGCTTTCGTGCGCGCTCGGCGAGGTCTGAACGGTCGGTGACGAGGGCTCCGCCTTCGCCGGCGGTGATGCCCTTTCGCCCGTGGAAGCTGAAGGTCGCCACGTCCGCAAGGCTTCCCGCGGGCCGCCCCTTGTAGGAGGCTCCGGCAGAACAGGCCGCGTCCTCCATGAGGAACAAGCCGTGCTTGTCGGCGATGGCGCGAAGTTCGTCGTAATCCGCAGGCTGACCGAACACGTCGACGGCGAGGATGCCCACGGTGCGCTCGGTGATCGACGCCTCGACTGCCGCCGGATCCACCGACCAGATGTCAGGACGGATGTCCGCGAACACCGGCTTCGCCCCCGTCCACATGACGGAGTGTCCGGTGGCAGGGAAGGTGTAGTCGCCGACGATGACCTCATCCCCCGGCTTGACGCCGAGGGCATCGAGCCCGAGGTGGAGCGCAGATCCGCAGTTGCTCGTGGCGAGTGCGTGCGCGGTGCCGACCGCTTCCGCGAAGCGCCCTTCGAACTCACGGCACGTCGGTCCTGCTCCGGAAAGCCATCCCGAATCGAACACGCGCTGAACCGCCGCGAGCTCTTCTGGTCCGACAGTCGGTTCGCCGAGAGCGACGGTGTGCGCCATCGTTCACCTTTCGCTTGAAGTGGGGTTCGGAGAGTTCACGGCACTCGGAGCCGTAGGATCGAAACGTGGTGCGGGCACCAGAATCGCCACCGCCATCCTACCCGCTTGTTGTCGTCAAGGAGATTTACCGTGCCAGGAACCAGTGTCGTCATCATCGGCGGCGGCATCGTCGGCCTCGCCGTTGCGGAGCGCGCGGCACGCTCGGGACAGCGCGTCGTGGTCCTCGAGAAGGAAGAGGCGTGGGCCTTGCACCAGACGGGCCGCAATTCCGGCGTCATTCATGCGGGACCGTACTACAAGCCGGGTTCCCTGAAGGCGAAGATGTGCGTCCAGGGCAACGCGAGCATGCGGAGGTTCGCGGTCGAGCACGGTATCCCACACGAGTTCACGGGCAAGCTCATCGTCGCGACGAATGAGTCCGAGTTGCCGAACCTCAAGGAGCTGGAGCGGCGCGCCCAGGCGAACGGCGTCCCCACCCGCTGGCTCACGGCCGCGGAGGCGCACGAGTACGAGCCGCACGTCGCCTGTGTGGCCGCACTTCGCGTCGAGACGACGGGAATCATCGACTACGCCGCCGTGAGCCGACGTCTCGCGGAGATGGCGGCCGAGCACGGCGCAGAGATGATCCTCGGAGCCCAGGCCACAGCGATCCGCAATGAGAACGGGCACGTCGTCGTCGAGCACACTAAGGGCACGACACGTGCAGACTTCCTGATCAACTGCGCCGGTCTGCACAGCGACAAGGTCGCGCGACTCGCGGGGCTGCGCCCCTCGGCACGCATCGTGCCCTTCCGCGGTGAGTACTTCCACCTCTCGGCCGAGAAGGAACACCTCGTTCGGGGACTGATCTACCCGGTTCCGGACCCCGACCTCCCGTTCCTCGGCGTCCACCTGACGAAGATGATCGACGGCAGTCGCCATGCGGGTCCGAACGCGGTCACCGCACTCGGACGAGAGAGCTACAGCTGGGCGAAACTGAACATTCCCGAGGCGATCGGCGACATCACCTACCCCGGGTTCCTCCGCATGGCCTCTCACAACATCCCGGTCGGCGTGAAAGAGGTCCTGCGCTCGTTCTCCCGACGGATGTTCGCGCAGAGTCTGTCGGTCCTCGTCCCCGGTATCGAAGCCCGTGACCTGACCTCGTCCCCCGCCGGTATCCGCGCGCAGGCGATCACGAAGGACGGCAAACTCGTCGATGACTTCCTGTTCGAGATCGCCCCTCAGCAGGTGCACGTGCTGAATGCACCTTCACCGGCGGCCACGAGTGCCCTGGTCATCGCGGAGGATATCTGCCGGAGGGCCGGCTTCCTGGACTGAGCGGATTCGGACGCCGGCTCCTCCGCCGACGTCCGAATCGCCGTCAGGACACGGGAACGACTTCGTAGATGCGCATCTTGGTCGGTCCGTCCGTCGTCGTGGTCACCAGACGGACGCAGTCCTGCGAGATGTCGCTCTCGGCGATCACGTACTCCACGTTCGCCTGCGCGAACGCACTGCAGGAATCGAAGGTCAGCTGGATCTGATCCGGTGCCGGGTTGCGGGGATCGGGATCTCCGTCGCCTACCACCCACGAGACGTTCGCCAGCCTGTTCCAATTCTTCTCACTGCTGTTCGTCGGATCGATCTCCTCCCACATCTCCGGCGACGGTGCGCTCTGGAAACCGTTGTAGGAGGCGACCCCGGCTTGAACGAGCATCATCGTCGGCAGCGGAGAGTCGGCTATGCCCACCCAATCCCCCGGTTCCGTCGCGTCGATCTTCTCGATGGCATCCACCGCATGCGTCTCGCGGAGGTCGAGCACACCACGGTAGAGCGGATTGACACCCGCCGTGGACAGCAGCGACAGCACGAGCACGAGCCCCGCCCCGACAGCGATCCGGTTGGTCGCGAACAGCCACACGCTCGCGACGAACAGAGCGACGCACAGGACCGTGGCCCCCGCGACCAATGGATTCGCCGCGGCGAAGTCCCGGAAGCTGAAGTCGCCGGAAGCGCCGATGAGAGCGGCGACCCCGACGCTCGCGGCGGCGAGTATCGTCGCGACCGCGGCAGGCAGCCGAAGACCGCCGCCCCGACCGCGCTCATCGGCGAGTCGGGTGCCGGCGACCACGACGAGGACGAGGCTGAGAAGTCCGAATCCGAGCCTCACCCGGCCATAGGTTGTTCGATCCAGCAGGAGCAGGTGCGAGACCGGGTCCCACCCGGGCAGGAACATGTATGCCAGGAACACCACGGCGACGACGGAGAGGCATACGGTGAGCCAATCGACCCCCTCGCCTCTTCGGAAGCGGCGAAGAGCGATCCAGATGAGCGGCACGAGCAGGAAGAGACCGGGAAGTACGAATGTCGCCGATTCGGAGCTGTTCATGCCCCATGGCACGCCGCCGGACGGTCCGATGATCGGCGAGAAGGGACCACTGAACAAAGCCGCGAGCTCGTACCCGCCACCCCCACCGACCGGCTGGAGTCTTTCCCCGGGATAGACCGTGCTCGTGAAGCCCACGATCGTGTCCCAACGGGTCACCAGCCAGATGCAGAGGAGTGCCACACCGGCCGCACCGGCGATGAAGACCGGGACCACCGCCTTCAGACGGTCCACGAATCGCGGTCTGTCGACAGAGGGCATGAGGACGAATCCGACGCCGAAGGCAGCGACCACCCACACGACGGGGACGATGAACGGCACGTAGATTCCCGTTCCCATCGTCGCGGTGAGGTAGGCCACGAGCGCCGCCAGCACCCATTTCCCCGTCCGGTGCCGAGACCTCACGCACCAGACGATCGCCGCCATCACCAGAAGCGCCCACGCGGGCGCATAAAGCGTGATCGACAAGAACCACCATTGGAAGAATGGCGCGAGGAAGAAGCCGCAAGACAGGAGCAAGGCGGTGATCGGGCGTCGAGGGAGGAGCGTCACGGCGAACAGGAACGCGGCGGCGACCAATGCGAATGCCGGGAGCCACCATTTCACGGCCATCGCCTGGTCGAGTGGAAGGAAGAGAAAGCCGACGAGGTGCGGGCGGAGGGCTGTCGACCAGTCGCGCGTCGGCAGGTCATGCTGGACCGTCGCGTCCATGCCGCCCGGGAAGGTCTCGTTGCGGGTAGGCAGCCCCTGCTCGACCTGCGAGATCGTCCATGTCGTCTGCACGAACCACTCGTCGCTCCGGATCGGCTCGGGCATGCCTGCGATCAGATCCGAATCGGCGTCGTTGCTCACGAGGCCGTGCATCACTCCCGTGGACGAACCGGTGATGCCGAGGATGACCAGTAGCACGAACACCGCTGCCAGCAGGCTCAGAGGGGCGAGCAGGACTCGACGATTGGGCAGCCCGTCCTCCCTCGGCATGACGAAACTGCGGTAGGAATCTCGGACCGCCGCCCAGCGGGACGGCCTGGACCCTGCCTCGTTCGGGGGCGTTGACGATGACAACAACTCATGCCTCACTAGATCACTGCCATGATGGCGGGAAGAGGGAACTGCCCGTCGAGCCGAACAGCAGGTCACATCCTATCGACAGGATCTGATCAAGCCTGAGAACGCGGTGCTCCCCCGTTCGCAGGCCGGCCCGCCCAAGGCACGCACTCAGCCGACGGTTGATCTCACCTGACGAAACCGCGCTCCGTCGATGAACCCGCGTATGCCAGCGCGAATCTTCGGGCCCCGTTCGCGCTCGCAGAGCAGCATCTTGATCCAGGCCTTCGTCGCGTATGCAGCGTCGTCCCAGAACCAACGGCCGAAGCCGTACCGTCGGATCATGATCATGCGGTTACGCGTCATGTAGTACTGACGCATGGGCGAGTAGTTCGAGAGGTAGATCCGTCTGCCGAGGAAAGTAGACGGCACCGAGTCGCCGAACCGATGGTCGAGTACCGTGTCGTACACCTTGACCACGCGGTAACCCGCTCGGCGTGCTCGGAGCGAAATGTCGTGATCGACGTAGTCGATGAAGAGGCGTTCATCGTGAAGCCCGATCTTCTCCAGCGCCGCCCGGGAGAAGAGCGCACCCGAGGAGATCACTGCCACCTGCTCCTCGACACCCACCCGGTTCTCGCCGTCGTACAAGTGGCCGGTCTCCTCGGCACGCAGCGCCGGCCCGGCGATGGCGACGGGACGGCCGGCAGGCGAGAAGGCACCGATGAGCGCCTCAAGCATCCCGTCTGCCACAGTGCTGTCCTGGTCGAAGACCCACACATAGTCGAATCCTGCGCCGAGAGCCTGCCTCATCCCCGCGTTGAATCCTGCGGCGACGCCGACATTCTTCGTCTGGTCCAGGACGGTCAGGGCGTCACCGTCGCGTAACGGGGCGAGGAGCTTCTCAGTGACTTCGTCGTCCGGCGAGTTGTTCACCAGGTAGATGTGGTCTGCCTGGACGGCGAGCTTCGCAAGGTTGTCGCGGATGCTCGATGACGGACGGTAGGCCAGGACAACAGCGGCGACCTTCGGCGGTGGCGTCATCGTCCCACCGAGGAGTCCACGGTGATCTTCGCCGCCACGGTACCCATCGTGGTGTCGTCGGTCCGCACCCGCAACGTGGCGCCGCGCATGAGGCCGTGGCTGCTCGGTTCGCTCACGCCGGCGGCGTTCGCATTCACGAAGTAGTCCCCCGGACCGAATCCGGCCTGGGCGATGCGGAGATCCACGACAGTCTTGCCTGCGATCGGATCGAGCACCACGCCGAGCACCTCGGTGTTCGAGGCCATCACCATCTGCCCGAGCGGGGTGTCCATGCTGAAGCCGATCTCCCATCGCTCGATCGGCCGCAGCGTATCGACATGCACACGGACCGTGAACGGATCGCCCGTCTGGAGCTCCTTGATGGTTGCGCCATCGTCGTCCACCAGCTCGATGCGCTTCACCTGGATCGGATGGATGGTCTCCTCCGGAGGCGCCTCG
This sequence comes from Microbacterium maritypicum MF109, assembly GCF_000455825.1. Classification (GTDB taxonomy): domain Bacteria; phylum Actinomycetota; class Actinomycetes; order Actinomycetales; family Microbacteriaceae; genus Microbacterium; species Microbacterium maritypicum_A. The sequence goes on along the minus strand of NZ_ATAO01000184.1, from coordinate 9,732 downwards.
CCCACCTCGCGGTCGGCGAGCACGTCACGCAGTCCGTCCACCGCGCGATTGATGTCCCCGTCGAACACCAGCTTCCCGTGATGGAGCAGGATGCCGCGGTCGCAGAGCTCCTGAACCTGCTGCGCGGAGTGGCTCACGAGGATGATCGTCCGGCCCTCCTCACGGAACTGGTGGATGCGGTCCATGCACTTGCGCTGGAAAGCCTCATCGCCGACGGCGAGAACCTCGTCGACGAGAAGCACGTCCGGATCGGTGTGCACCGCAACAGCGAAAGCCAGTCGCACATACATTCCGGACGAGTAGAACTTCACGGCGGTTTCGATGAACTCGCCGATTCCACTGAACTCGAGGATGTCGTCGAACCGTTCGTCGATCTGAGCGCGACTGAGCCCGAGGATCGCGGCATTGAGATAGACGTTCTCCCTGCCGGAGAGATCGGGGTGGAACCCTGCGCCCAGCTCCAGAAGCGCGGCCATGCGCCCCCGAGCCTCCACGGTACCGGTCGTCGGCGCCACGATACCGCCGATGAGCTTCAGCAACGTGCTCTTTCCCGAGCCGTTCTGGCCCAGCAGCCCGACGGTCGTGCCCGCCTTGATGTCGAGCGAGATCTCGTCGACAGCGGTGAACTCCTCTCGGAAGGCTTTGCCGTGCCTTCCGAAGTGGACGATGCGGTCCTTGAGGTTGTTGTCCTTGCGCACGCGGAACTTCTTGCTCACGCCCTTGAGACGGATGATGTCCGGGCGGGATGAGAGGTCGGTGTTATCGATCATGGCCTACAGCTCCTGCGCGAAATTGCCCTGCATGCGCGTGAAGACGCGATGCGAGATCCAGAGGAACACGAGCCCGATGACACTCATGATCGCCATCCTCAGCCCGAGGTTCGGGGGGTAGTCGGCGACGGTGCCGGAGCCCCAGAACGCCCGGTGAAATCCGAATACCCCCACGGTGAGCGGGTTCGCGAGGTACACCTCGAGAAGCCACGCGGGAAGGTCGTACTGCGCCACCACCGTCTTGACCATGGTCCACGAGTAGACGATCGGCGAGGCCCACATCGCGAGCATCATGACGACCTCGGTGAGGTACTGGATATCCCGAAGGTAGACGTTGAGGGCGGACAGCAGCAGCCCGGTCGCAATTCCCCACAGCAGCACCATCCCGAGCGACGGGAAGAACCACAGCATGTGCACCGGCTCTGGGAGTCCGTTGAGGAGCAGCGCCGCGACCAGCAGCACACCCAGCTGCACCAGGAACATGAAGCTGGCCGCACCGATGCTTCCCAGCGGGAAGATCTCACGCGGGAGATAGATCTTCTTCACGAGTCCGGCGTTGGAGATGATCGACCCCGTCGAGCCGAAGATCACGTCGGCGAAGAACGTGTAGAGAGTGAAACCGGCGAAAAGGTAGATCGCGAAGTTGTCGATCCCCCGTGAAGCGCCGAGGATCTGTCCGAGCACGATGAAATAGACCAGGAACTGTACCAGCGGGCGGATCACGGTCCACAGGAACCCGAGGAAGCTGTCGCGATAGCGTGCTTGGAGGTCGCGACGGATGAGCAGTATCAGAAGTTCGCGCCGTCGGTACAGTTCGCCGACCTTGCCGCCACGACCACCGTCGCGGAGTCCGCGCGCGTCGATCGTGGTGAACGGCTCGGCGGCGAGCCGAGTGAATCTGTCCACGGGGGTTTCCTTTTCGGGTGTTCGGGTCGTCCCTGAGCCTATCCTCAGCAGAACCTGTGCCTCGGCGCGGCGCGCCTCACCGATGCCCGGGGAGGCGCCGGCGGATGCCGCCGACGATACGCTCGCGCGCGGCACGGATTCGGGCTCCGGCGCCAGGGTGGTTGCGACGCATGTACATCCGCGCGAAATCGCGCAGCTTCCCCTCCCCCACATGTCCGATACCGCGCAGGAAGGTGATCTGCTCGTAGGTGCGTCCGGGAACGGTCGAGGACATCTCGTCGAAGTTGAAGTCGAGCGTCGTGTAGCTCACGGCGAAGTACTCGGCGTTCGTGATCGTGCGCGTGTGGAACCCGAGCTCCGCGGCCGCATAGCTCGGTACCCGCTCCAGGACGTGGGCGAGGCCGCCGTCCTGGTAGGCCTCAGCACCTCCGAAGTCCGAGTACTCCCACGGCTGCTCTACCAGGAGACGAAGCGCCTCCGGTCGCGCGATGAACATCGAACCGTACGGCGCAAGCGGTGAGATGTCGTCGAGAGGCACCATGATCCCCATCTGGGCAGCAAGCTTCTCGAATCCCGGCTTGTTCGCCCACCAGGCGCGCCCCATGGTCGGGTAGCCGATGTGCACCATGGGCGGATAGACGATCCCGAGTCCCGGCTCGCGCTGGAACAGGGCGAGCACGTTCGCGGCATATCCCGGACTTGCGAGCAGATTCGTGAACTGCTGCTCCTTGAAGGCGCGCCCGACGTTGAAACCATCCTGCGGGGTCTTCTTCGAGTGAAGCTTGACGACGAGATCGTAGCCGCCGTCGAGGAGCACATCCTTGCAGCCCACGAGGAACGCGCTCTGATCACGACCATCGTTCGACGCGACCACGCGCACGTCGACCGCGCGACCGTCACGCGGCCGCGCATCGACGATCTCACGAATGTCCGCAGCACGCCTCTCATCCTGGGTCGTGATGACGAGGTCGTAGGTGGTGGGGAGCATGTCGACGCGGTCCAGCATCTCGTCCGTCATGTCGACGTAGAAGATGTGGAGGATGGCGACGACCCGCGGGGCGCGCAAGGGGTCGAACCCGTGGTCGATGTCGCCCAGAACATCGTTCAACCCGAGATCGACGTTGAGATCCTTCGGCGGCACATTGCGGGCGAGGTTCGAGAACATGTACTCGACGGGATATCCGTGCGATGCCATGTCCTCGGCGATCCACCTGCCGATCACGCCGTGACGGTCCAGGTACGGCGGCCAGTGGAAGAACGGACGACGCTTGACGAGCGGGCATCCGTCGGCGATGAGCAGATCGGCGTTGAAGAGCGCGGGATGATCCGTCGGATAGTTCTCGGCGGAAAAAGCCGCTGCAGAGACGAAACCCGCGTCATGGAACCGCTGTGTGAACGTCACTTCGTGACTGAGGACAGCCGCATAGTAATCATCCATAGCCGGCAGATCGCGCCAGTAGTCGCGCCAGATGCCGGACATGAACATGCGCTTGCGCACCGCGATCCAGAACGATTGCAGGTGGTCAGGCACCCGCCCCTCACCTGTCGCAGGATTCTTCATTCGGACGTTGTCCGTCATGCCCCAGAAGTCCAGATCCTGCGACGCCATCCTGTCCAGCACCGGCCCGTACGGTCGCACCGGACCGAACCAGGTGTCGTTGGTGAGCACGACCTCGTCGAATTTCTCGATGCCGTCGCCCAGGTGATCGATACCTGCCTTGTGGCCCCAGATGTCGAACCCCTCGTTCGGACGCACGAGGATGTCGTCCGTCACTGCCTCGAGACGCTCGCGTCCCTCCGGACTCAGGGCGCCGTTGACGACCGCGAGGATGTGGTCCGCGTCTGCGCGCATCTGCTCCAGCGCATACAGCACATAGTCCTCGACCGCGCCGCGGCGGTCGAACACGACGTAGATGACCGCGCGTCTGCTCTCCGACGTGAGTCGCGATGGCTGATCGTTGACAATCACAGCAGCTCTCCCTCGATCGGACGTCCTCGTCGGAGCACCTTGCGGAGCGTATGCATCCCGATGCGGGCCACGGCGACGAACGGGCGCATGACCGGCGCGAGACGCGCGGAAGTCGTCGGATGGTTCAAACGCATATACATGCGGGTCATCGCGACGATTCCGCCGGCGCCGGCCCATCCTGCGCGATGCAGCCACTGGATCTGCTCCAGAGGGTAGCCCGGGGGCGTGATCGAGAGCTGATCGAGCTTGTACGCAAGATTCGCGTAGGCAATCCCCGCGTGCTCCTGATTGAGCACCGTGCGGCAGTGGTAGCCGATCTCGCCCAGTGCAAGCGGCAGAAGACGCTCTTGCACGCGGGCGAGGTCGGCCCCGCCACGCTTCGCGGCGACATAGTCTTCATAACGGAGCTGGTCATCCAGCAGCAGGCGGAGAGCCTTCGGACGTCCAACCCACATGCCGCCCATCGGGGCCAGGGGCGAGGCGCCGTCGAACGGCACGTTGATGCCGAGACGCTCGCTGATCTCGAGCGCGGGCTCCCGGTACTGCGACCATCCTCGCCCGGCGAGGGCGTATCCGATATGCATCATCGGCGGGAAGACCGCTCCGAGTCCTGGTTCACGCTCGAACAGGGCGAGAAGGTTCGAGAACTGCCCGGGACTCGAGATGAGATTCTCGAGCTGGTAGCGGCGGAAGTACCGTGCGATGTTCGCCCCGCGCTTCCGCGGGGCGCGGGAGTGGATCTTGACGACGAGGTCGTACCGGTCGGACACGAGGATGTCCCGACATCCGATGAAGAACGCGCTCATGTCGCGTCCGTGCTTCGACGGCACGACACGGATGTCGAAGCCGGTCGCCTTCGTGAGTCGCCGATCATCGATCGCCGTCCGGATACGGGTCGCGCTGTCGTCGTCGAGTGTCGTCACCACCAGATCGAAATCGACGGGGATCTGCTCGAGCCGATTGAGAATATGGTCGATCGTCCGCGGATCCGCGCAGTGAGCAAGGACCGCGATGCGTCTGCTCGGTGCCGGGGCATGAGCGCTCTCGTCGAGCACTTCGAGCATTCCCGCATCGGTGTTCAGCGTCTTCGGCTGCACGTTCTTCGCGAGGTTGCTCCACATCAACTCGATCGGATAGCCGTATCCGGCGATCGCCGCAGCCGTCCGCCGTCCGATGACGGCATGCCGGTCGAGGAAGGGGGGATAGTGGAAGAAGGGACGACGCTTGACCAGAGGGCAGCCGTCGGCAAGAAGAAGATCGGCGTTGAACAGCGAGGGGTGCTCGGTCGGATAGTCGTGCGACGCGAAAGCGACCGAAGCAGAGTAGCCGCGCTCTTGGAAATGCTTCGTGAACTGTGTCTCGTGCTTGAGCACCGCATCGAAGTAGGACGGCATCTCCGGCAGATCCCGCCAGTACTCCTGCCAGTCGGGAGACAAGAACATCTCCTTGCGGACGGCGATCCAGAAGGACTGGAGGTGATACGGAAGCTCACCCTCGTTCGTGAACTTGTTGAGCGGCTCCCACTCGTGATCGGTCATGCCCCAGAAATGCACCTCACGAGCATTCATCCGCTCGAAGACCGGACCGTACGGACGAACCGGGCCGAACCAGGTGTCGTTCGTCAGCAGCACCTCGTCGAACTCGGCGATTCGATCGCCGATATGCGCCAGTCCCTCCTTGTGCGCCCAGATATCGAAACCGGTGTTGGTGCGCACCAGAATGTCGTCGGTCACGCTCTCGAGCGTGGCTCGACCGGCATCGTCCAGAGGCCCGTTCACCACCGCGAGAATGTGCGCGGCGTCGTCTCGCATGCCTTCCAACGCGAACCGGACGAACTCCTCGACCGTCCCACGACGGTCGTAGACGACGTAGATGACCAGCCGCTTCCCGCCATCAGGAAATGTCGCTGATTTCTGCCCCGGCGTCGTCATCTGATCCCTCCAGACCCTCGGTGGGAGGGCACAACTCATGCCCGCGCCAAGCGCGGAATGTCACTGAACTCGGACGAGCCTAGTCAGCGTCCCTGTGCGAGCGCCTTGAGGAGGTACTCGCCGTACCCGCTCTTGCGCAACGGCTCCGCGCGCTCTCGCAGCTCGTCATCCGTGAGGAACCCCATCCGCCACGCGACCTCTTCCGGGCAACCGATCGAGAGTCCCTGGCGCTTCTCCACCGTGCGGATGAAGTCCGTCGCTTCGGCGAGTGAATCGAATGTCCCCGTGTCGAGCCAAGCGGTACCACGGGTGAGCAGCTGCACTTTGAGCTTTCCCCTGTCGAGGTACTCGCGATTGATGTCGGTGATCTCGAGCTCTCCACGAGGTGAGGGCTTGAGAGCCTTCGCGATCTCGATCACGTCGTTGTCGTAGAAGTAGAGCCCGGGAACGGCGTAGTTGCTCTTCGGGTGGGCGGGCTTCTCCTCGAGGGAGACCACCTTGCCTTCGCGGTCGAACTCCACCACCCCGTATGCCGCGGCGTCGTCGACCCAATAGCCGAAGACGACGCCACCGTCGAGTTCTGTGTACTGACGAAGCTGCGTGCCCATGCCCTGGCCGTAGAAGATGTTGTCACCAAGGACGAGGGCCACCGAGTCGTCGCCGATGTGCTCCTCCCCCAAGATGAATGCCTGCGCAAGGCCATCCGGGGACGGCTGGGTCTTGTACGTGATGGAGACACCGAACTTCGACCCGTCCCCGAGCAGACGCTGGAAGGACTCTGCGTCGTGGGGCGTCGTGATCATCAAGATGTCGCGGATGCCGGCGAGGATCAGCGTCGACAGCGGGTAGTAGATCATCGGCTTGTCGTACACCGGGACCAGCTGCTTGGAGACGCCGAGGGTGATCGGGTGCAACCGGGAGCCTGTGCCGCCGGCGAGAATGATGCCACGCATGATCACTAGTCTCCCTGATCGCGCTCGCCTGAACAAACGCCCCGAATCGGGCAGACCCTACCCGGTACGCTGGTCGTCATGCAGAGACTGCTCGTCACCGGCGGCGCCGGCTTCATCGGTTCCAACTTCGTGCACCACGTCATCGAGAAGACCGATGCCCATGTCACCGTGCTCGACAAGCTCACCTACGCGGGCAATCGGGCCTCGCTGGAGGGCCTCCCGGCGAATCGTCTCCGGTTCGTGGAAGGCGATATCGCGGACCCCGAGCTTGTCGACGACCTCTTCTCCGAGGTGGACGCCGTCGTGCATTACGCGGCGGAGTCGCACAACGACAACTCCTTGCACGATCCGCGTCCGTTCCTCGACACCAACATCATCGGCACCTACACCCTTCTCGAGGCAGCGCGCCGTCATGACCGCCGCTTCCACCACATCTCGACAGACGAGGTCTACGGTGATCTCGAGCTCGACGATCCCGAGAGGTTCACCGAACAGACCCCCTACAACCCCTCCTCTCCGTACTCCTCCACCAAGGCAGGCAGCGATCTCCTCGTCCGCGCCTGGGTGCGCTCCTTCGGTGTGCGCGCCACGATCTCGAACTGCTCGAACAACTACGGTCCGTACCAGCACGTCGAGAAGTTCATCCCGCGTCAGATAACGAATGTGCTGCGCGGTATCCGTCCGAAGCTCTACGGCGCCGGACAGAATGTGCGCGACTGGATCCACGCCGACGATCATTCGTCAGCCGTTCTCACGATCCTCGACAAGGGCGAGATCGGCGAGACCTACCTGATCGGCGCCGATGGCGAGAAGGACAACAAGTCGGTCGTGGAACTCATCCTCACCGAGATGGGTCAGCCTGCGGACGCGTACGATCACGTCACGGATCGCGCGGGCCACGACCTGCGGTACGCGATCGACTCGACCAAGCTCCGGAACGAGCTCGGTTGGACGCCCACATACGGGGACTTCGAATCCGGTCTCGCCTCGACGATCGCGTGGTACCGCGACAACGAGGCGTGGTGGGCTCCCTCCAAAGACGCGACCGAGACGTTCTACGCATCCAAGGGACAGTGATGACGGAGTTCGGAAAGTCGCTGACAGTGTCGGAGACGGGCATCCCCGGACTCCTGATCGCCGACCTTCCCGTTCACGGGGACTCCCGTGGCTGGTTCAAGGAGAACTGGCAGCGCGAGAAGATGATCGCCGCAGGTCTTCCGGACTTCGGTCCTGTGCAGAACAACATCTCCTTTAACGACGAGGTCGGGACCACACGTGGCATCCACGCGGAGCCGTGGGACAAGTGGGTATCGGTGGCGACCGGGCGCATCTTCGGCGCGTGGGTCGACCTCCGCGAGGGCCCGACTTTCGGCGCGGTGTTCACCGCTGAGATCGATCCGTCACGCGCGATCTTCGTCCCGCGTGGGGTCGGGAACTCGTATCAGACACTCGAGCCGGACACCGCCTATGTCTATCTCGTCAACGACCACTGGTCGGCGGATGCGGAGTACTCGTTCCTGAATCTGGCTGACGAGACCGCGTCCGTCCAGTGGCCCATCCCGCTGTCCGAGGTCGAGATCTCGGCCAAGGACCTCGCACATCCGCGCCTCGCGGACATCGCCCCGATTCCGGCAAAGAAGACCCTGGTGATCGGGGCCAACGGTCAGCTCGGTGTCGCTCTGCGCAGACTCCTCGGCGATTCGGCGCAGTACGAGTACGCCGGACGCAGCGAGTTGGATCTCACTGACCCCGGCTTCGCCTCCGCACGGCGCTGGCGTGACTACGAGACGATCATCAACGCCGCCGCGTTCACCGCGGTCGACCTCGCGGAGACACCGGAAGGGCGCGCCGCCGCGTGGGCGGCAAACGTCGCCGGAGTCGCTGCGCTGGCTCAAGTGGCAACGGAGAACCGCATCACCCTCGTGCACGTCTCGAGCGACTATGTCTTCGACGGCACAAAGGAAGATGCCTACACCGAAGACGACTGTTTCCGCCCGCTCGGAGTTTATGGCCAGACCAAAGCTGCGGGCGACGCGATCGTCAGCACTGTGCCGAGGCACTACATCGTCCGCACGTCATGGGTGATCGGCGAAGGCAAGAACTTCGTCCGCACCATGGTGTCGCTTGCGGAGCGCGGCATCGATCCGCAAGTGGTCGACGATCAAACGGGACGGCTGACGTTCACGAGCGACATCTCTGCGGCGATCGTGCACCTTCTTCACACCGACGCCGCCTACGGCACCTACAACCTGTCCGGTACGGGCGAACCCGCAACTTGGGCGGAGATCGCTGCCGAAGTCTTCGCTCTGACCGGGAATGCGCCCGAGCGCGTGAGCGGTGTCTCGACCTCCGAGTACTTCGCTTCTGCCTCGACGCCGGTCGCCCCGCGCCCGGCGAACAGTGTGCTCGCGCTCGATAAGATCGTGGAATCCGGATTCGAGCCGGCTCCGTTCCGCGAGACGCTGAACGCCTACTTGAACGCTGGTTGAGGACTCCTTGGGCGCCGGCCGATGAACGGACCGGTGCCCAAGGCCTCACGCCCCCTCAGAAGCGGATCGTCCCACCCTCGAAGGTCTGAGAACACACCCCACCCGCACACACCTGTGCGCTGGTAGGCCATCCGTACGAACCCGAGGCACCTCCCGCGGCGAAGTACGCATCGCGAACCTTTCCGGTGACCGCGAACGCACCCAGGGTGCGCTTGAAGAAGACGGCGCCATTCGCGAATCCCTCGGCCATCCCCCCGCCGTTGAACGAGTAATAGACGAACGACGAAGGAATCCTCGCCCCCAGCGTCGCGGCCTGAGCCGACGCCACGGCATCGATCGCAGGCGCACCCACCCGCGCTCCGGCAGCCGCCGACCAACTGATCCACCCGTACTGGAACTCCTGCGAGCACAACGTGGACGTGCACGTCTGCGCCCCCACGGGGAAACCGAGCCGACCCGTGGCCCCACCAAGCGTGAAGTACTGATCACGGATGGGACCCGACACGAAGAACGCCGTCCCATTCGTCACCGCATACGCGGAACCACTCCCGAACGCCTGACCGGTCCCTCCCGGCAGAGCGGCCACCGCAGAAACCGGCACCCCCCACGAACCGGAGATCCCGCCTGCAGCGGCATACGCCGCATAGACCGGGCCCGACACACCGAACGCACCCGCCCCAGAAGACGACACCATCCCACCCTCGAAGGTCTGAG
>NZ_ATAO01000183.1 GCF_000455825.1 Microbacterium maritypicum MF109 | reverse complement strand
TTCACTCCTCCCTTCGAGGGCGGCGACAACAAGTCGAGCCGCGCGGCCGACCAGCAGCCCATCAGCCGCCGCAACTTCATCGAGCTCTGCGAGCGCCTCACCATCGAGGACGAGAAGCAGTTCGAGGCGCTGTTCCGCCAGCTCGGACTGAGCGTGGACTGGACGCAGACCTACCGCACCATCTCCGACGACACCATCCGACAGAGCCAGCTCGCTTTCCTGCGCAACATCGAGCGCGGCGAGGCCTACCAGGCGCTGGCTCCGACCC
>NZ_ATAO01000182.1 GCF_000455825.1 Microbacterium maritypicum MF109 | reverse complement strand
ATCTAGCACCTGTCACATTGATGACCGCGGGATTGGTGGTGCTCATCTGGGCCGTCGCCGGTCCTGCTCTGACCTCGCTGTTCGAGCAGGCGATCCAGAGGGTCTCGGGGCTCTGACATGGGGGACCGGAGTGGTTGCGTGGATGATCGCGGCTCCAGCCCGGTGGAGTTCGTGCTGGTCGGAACGCTCCTCACCGCCCTCACACTCGCTGTGCTGCAGCTCGCCTTCGCGGTGTACGTGCGCAACGTGGTGCACGACGCTGCCGTCGAAGGCGCCTACCACGCGGCTCTCGCCGATACGACCCCGGAGGAGGGCATCGCACGCACCAGAGACGTGATCTCGCGAGCGGTGGGGGCGGACTACGCCGAGGACATCCGAATCGGCTTCTCCGGCGCCCCGCCGTACGAGACGGTCGACGTCCGGGTCCGCACGACGTTTCCGCTGCTCGGACTGATCGGCCTCCCCCTCGCGATGGAGGTGGAGGCTCGTGCACCTGCCGAGACTTTCGGAGAAGAATGACGAGGGATCGGCCGCGCTCGAGTTCATCGCGGTGGGGGTGATCCTTCTCGTGCCGCTCATCTATCTCGTGATCGCGCTCGGTGCGATCCAGGAACAGACGCTCGGAGCCGAGGCAGCAGCACGGCACGTCGCCCGTGTCGTCGCGCGCGCACCCGATGCGACGACGGCGGCGGAGAGGAGCGATGCGGTGCTGGCGGGGATCGTGGACGAGTACGGTCTGGATGAGGAAGCGGTGAATCTGACGATCGCCTGCACCCCACGCGCGGTCGAGTGCCCGTCAGCCGGGGCGACCATCGTCGTCACCGTCACGACGTCGGTGCGGCTTCCATTGGTGCCGGAGATGCTCGGACTCGATCGCTCGACCGCTGTCCCCGTGCAAGCCGAAGCGGTGCAGAAGGTGTCGCGACTGTGGGGCGCAGAATGAGAGACCTGTCCCGGACAGGGACGGGCGCCGTCGGCGACCACGAAGAGGGGAGTGTGCTGCTCCTCACCCTCGGCTACGTGCTTCTGGCTCTGGCTGTGATCTTCGTGTGCGTCTGCGCGACCGATCTCTACATCGCCCAGAAGCGGTTGGATGCGCTCGCCGATTCCGCCGCGCTCGCCGGAGCGGACGGCTTCACCCTGGCGGTGCGCGACGGCAGCGTGCGTGCCGAACTCACGGATGACGGCGTCGAGCAGCAAGCCGAGGCGATGGTGTCCGCCTTGCCGGGGGAGGCGTCGATCACCGCCGCAGGCACGCCTGACGGCGTCACCGCACGAGTCACCGTCACGGCGGAGTGGCGACCGCCCTTGGTGTCCGTGTTCGTGCCCGACGGCGTCCCGCTGGAGTCGACCGCCACGAGTCGCACCGCCCTGCGGTGACCGGCCCCTGCGGTGACCGGCCCCTGCGGTGACCGGCCCCTGCGGTGACCGGCCCCTGCGGTGACCGGCCCCTGGGGATCAGCGTGGGGAGCGCAGCTGCGCGAGCAGTCCGTCGAGTCGAGGAACGAGCTGCGGCGGCACCTCGGCCGGCAGCGCGTCGACCGGCCACCAGCGCAGGGCTTCCGATTCCTCGCTCACCGTGAGGGCAGCGTCGCGGTCGACGACCACGGCGATCCCGACGTCGAGGTGCGAGGCGCAGGAGCCGAAGCGGGAGGAAAGTCCGTGATGGTCGAGATCGTAGGCGAGAGGTGCGGCCGCCGGGTCCACCGCGATACCCGTCTCCTCGCGCAGTTCGCGCAATGCACCGCTCAGGACCGAATCGTCTCCGTCCTCGACGTGACCTCCCGGCTGCACCCAGAACTGCCCCTTGCGATGGAAGACGAGCAGCGTGTGCTCGAGCGACACATCGAACACGACACATGACGCGGTGAGGTGGTCCGGGCCCGACTCACGATGCACCGGGCCTCCGTCGGCCCCGAAGAACGAGGCGAAGTCGGCCTGCGCGGCGCGGTCGCGCTCCGATCGGGGAGCGAAGGCCGAGATCAGGCGGTGGGCGTCCGCTTCCAGAATCGAGATCATTCCTGCTCTCCTTCGGAGGAGTCGTCGTCGGCTTCCGGTCGCTCGCGAGGGACGAACTGCGGGATCCAGCGCAGGAAGCCGAGGGCGCCGACCAGACCGACCACACCCATCGCGGCCGCCGCGAACGGCAGGGCGGCGACAGCGGTGATGGCCGAGACCAGTAGCGGAGCGATCGCCCCGCCCGCGTCGGTGAGCGTGCGCCAGGAACCGAGGAAGGCCGCGGGTTCGCGCTTCGGCGCGACGTCGGCGCCCAGGGTCAGCAGGATCCCGCTCGACAGGCCGTTGCCGACACCGAGGACCGCGGCGAACATGCCGAACCACAGCACCGCCGCATCGACGTCGTGCGTGAAGGACAGCGCGAGGAAGCCGGCTCCCATCAGCACCATCGCGGGCATCGCCGCCCACAGTCGACCGAAGCGATCCATCACCTGCCCGCTCGCGTAGAACAGGGCGAAGTCGATGGCCCCGGAGACACCGACGACGAGGGCGATGGTCGAGGCGTCCAATCCCAGCGACAGTCCCCAGAGCGGCAGCACGACCTGACGAGCCGAGCGCACGGCGGAGAGCGACGCGGCGGCGAGTCCGAGGCGTCCGAGCACCGCCCGCTGGCGCCACATCGTCTGGAAGATGCCCAGGCGTTCGACTGTCGGGATCGACCCGCTCACCGCCTCGCCGGAGTCTTCCAGATAGCGCTCGTGGGCGCTCGCCGGAACAGGAGGGATCATCTTCTCCGGGTCGGGCCCGAAGAGCACCAGCACCACCATGACCACGAGACAGGCGAGGAAGAACCAGATCGCTGCGCTCTCACTCCCGAACAGCTGCAGGAGTCCTGCGGCCACGAACGGTCCGATGAAGATGCCGAGGCGGAAGCTGCCGCCGAGAAGGGAGAGGGAGCGCGCGCGGAAGGCGACCGGCACCCGAGTGGTCATGAAGGCGTGCCGGGCGAGACCGAAGGCCGCCGCGCAGATCCCGAGGAGGAACACGGATGCCGCCAGCACGCCCAGCGACGGCGCGAACACCATCCCGATCCCGGCGACGATCGCGATCACGCCGGCGATCACCATCGTGTATCTCTCGCCGATCTTGCCCACTGCCCATCCGGCGGGGAGATTCCCGCACAGCTGCCCGATGACGAGCGCGGAGGCCACGAGTGCCGCGAACGCCACGTCTGCGCCCATGGATGCGGCGAGCACCGGGATCAGCGGGATCACGGCTCCCTCGCCGAGTGCGAAGAGGATCGTCGGCAGGTACACCATGGGTCCGAACTGCCGAAGGACCGTCGATGCACTGCTCACAGCTTCACGCTACTCCGCTCGACCAGGGATCTCGGACGACGGGGTCCCCGCGCGGGCAGGCGGCACGTTAGGCTGAGGTGTCATGCTCGAACTAGATCTCTCCGCCGAAATCCAGGCGCTCAGGCACACCTTCGGCGACATCAGCGAGGTCGTCGATGTCTCCCGTCTCCGCGACGACATCGCGCGTCTCAGCGAGGAGGCCGGCGCCCCCGACCTCTGGGACGACACCGAGAACGCGCAGAAGGTGACCAGCGCACTCAGCCACCGTCAGTCCGAGCTCGCCCGCATCACCGGCATCGCTCAGCGTCTCGACGACCTCGAGGTGCTCGTCGGGCTCGCGAACGAGATGGGCGATGAGGACTCCGCACAGGAGGCTCGTGCCGAACTCGCCGCCCTCACCGAACTGATCAACCAGCTCGAGGTGCAGACGCTGCTCGACGGCGAATACGACGAGCGATCCGCGATCATCACGATCCGCTCCGGCGCGGGCGGCGACGACGCCACCGATTTCGCCGAGATGCTGATGCGCATGTACCTGCGCTGGGCGGAACGGCACAAGTACCCGGTCAAGGTCATGGACACGTCCTACGCAGAGGGCGCGGGCATCAAGTCGGCGACCTTCGAGATCGACGCGCCCTACGCCTTCGGCACCATATCGGTCGAGGCCGGAACGCATCGCCTCGCGCGCATCAGCCCGTTCGGCTCGGCCGACAAGCGCCAGACGTCGTTCGCCGCCGTCGAGGTCATCCCGCTGATGGAGGAGGCCACCGAGGTCGACATCCCGGAGAGCGATATCCGCGTCGACGTCTTCCGCTCCTCCGGTCCCGGTGGGCAGTCGGTCAACACGACCGACTCGGCCGTGCGCCTCACCCACCTCCCGACCGGCATCGTCGTCTCCATGCAGAACGAGAAGTCGCAGATCCAGAACCGCGCCGCAGCGATGCGCGTGCTGCAGACCCGATTGCTGCTGTTGCAGAAGGAGCAGGAGGCGGCGAAGAAGAAGGAGCTCGCGGGCAACATCACCGCGAGCTGGGGCGACCAGATGCGCTCCTACTTCCTCTACGGCCAGCAGCTGGTGAAAGATCTCCGCACGGGTCAGGAGTCCGGCAACCCTGCGGCCGTCTTCGACGGCGATCTCGACGACTTCATCTCCGCGGGCATCCGTTGGCGTAAGCGCAAGATCGAGGACTGAGTCCACGAAGAAGGCCCCGGAGCGATCCGGGGCCTTCTTGCTGCGCGCGCGCGTTCAGCGCCCGGAGTCGCGGAGGGTCCCGGTCACATCCTCGTAGCTGAAGAGGATGCACTGCACGGTGCGGTCGTTCTCCCGGATCCAGGTCGCCTTCGTCGGCTGGTAGTTGTAGAAGTCGAGTTCGGAAGCCTCGTAGGATCTGCCGACATACGCCTCGAACGCCTCATAACAGCCGTTCCACGCACTTTCGTTCAGCACGTCGTCGCCGGGGAATTCGCCGTCCTCGACGTCGTAGATGAAGAAGACCTCGTCGGTATGCGGTTGCTCACAGGGAACCACGGGCAGCTCGAACACCAGTTCGTCTTCGCCGTACTCGACCAATGGCAGGCAGTCGCCCACTTCGAGGTCGGCGAAGGGCACCATCTCGGCACCCTCGATCGACGAGGGGTCCTGGCTCTCGGTGGCGGTGCCGCCATCCGTCGGCCGTTCGCTGGGAGTGCCGAACGACGTGCCGTCGGTATCCGGCGACGAGGTCGTCGCGACCACCAGGAAGGACACAGCGGCAGCGAGGATCGCACCGACCACGGCGATGACGAGACCGGTGATCCCCGGCCACTTCCTTCCGCGGAGGAACAGGGAGATGAGCGACATCACGAACCCGACCGCGAGAAGGGCCCATCCGGCGATCGCGATCGCGGGAATGCAGGCACTGACGACGCCGACGATGACGGCGACCAGGCCGAAGATGCCCACCACCGGCACTCCGGCCGCAGGCTGCGGAGAAGGAGTCACCGGCCACGTGGCCGCCGGATACCCGCCATAGGGCGCGGAGGTCGTGCTGGTCTGGGGTGCTGCGGCAGCCGATGGAGAGAACGTCTGGCCGGCGAGCGTGTATGGCGGGACGAAGGGCGTCTGCTCGGCGTCGGCGGAGGGAACGACAGGTGCGGCCGGTTCCGGAGTCGACCCGGCGGGGGTCGACGCGGCTGCGGTCGTCTCGGCTGCGGTCGTCTCGGCTGCGGTCGTCTCGGTGGCGGGTGCGTGTTGCCCGGTGACGACGTGCTCCGTCCACTGCAGTCCGTCCCACCACCGTCGGTTTCCGGAGCCGTCGTCGTACCAACCGGCAGGTGTTGTCATCAGGCGTTCCGTGCGTCTTTCTCGGTCGGCGGATGCGTGGTGAGGTCGTCTCGCTACGCAGGCCTCTCCACAGGGGCTCGGCCGTCAGTGACGACGGTAGCGGCGCTGCGGGGTCTGTGTCGAATGAGAAGACGATCACGTGAAGAAGGCCTCGGGAGCACGGTGCTCCCGAGGCCTTCTTGGCCCATTGGGGACGGGTCAGGGCACCAAGCACCCGGTGATCGCATCGGTGTCGCCGAGCACCTCGGCGACACCGTACAGGGCATCGGTGTCGGTGAGGGTGCCGTCGCTGTCGGCGATCGTGCGCAGCGTCGCATTGTCGAGGTCGGAGGCGACGAAGAGGTCGGCGAGGCAGGTGATCTGAGCCTCGGTGTACCCCTCTGCACCCGACGAGGCGAGAATCGCCGTCAGACCTTGCGCGACCTCAGGAGCGGTCGGACGAACTCCGACATCCGTTCCTTCGGAGCCGTCGGTATCGCTCGGCGCGGTGGCCTCGATCGACGGAGAAGAGGTGGGCAGCTTGTCGATCTCCTCGCTCACTCCCTGCGCGAAGGCGAAGAGGTAGACGAACGACATCACGATGCCGATGATCGTCCCGACGACCGCCAGGATGAGTCCGGCGATGCCCGGCCACTTCTTCCCCTTGAGGAACAGCGAGATGAGCGACACGATGAATCCCGCGCCGAGCAGGATGAAGCCGAAGAATCCGATCACCGGGATGAAGACCAGGATGGTGCCGAGCACCCCGAGCCCGAGCCCGACGAGTCCGAGAATCGAGAGCTTCTTCGGTTCCTCGACGGCAGGCTGCCCGTACGGGGCTGCAGCCGGATACCCCGTCGTGCTGCCGGAGTACGCCGGGGCGGTGCCGGGGTAGACGTCGGCCGACGGCGTCGGAACCTCCGCCGGGGCGGCTGGAGCGGCCGGAGCGGCTGGTGCGGAGTAGGCGCCGAGGTCGTCGCTCAGGGGAGTCGTCGGTGCGGTCGCGTCCGGCGACGAGGGTGTGGTCGCGGTGTCGTCGGATGCACGGATCACGGTGTCGTCGATCGACGATGCCGAGGACCCGGCCTGTTCCGAGGACCCGGCGTGCGCGTCGGGATCGACCGCGGCGTCCGCGGCCTCCGGGGCGAAGTGCTCGGTCCACTGCTGGCCGTCCCACCAGCGCTGTCGACCCGATCCGTCGTCGTACCATCCTGCGGGCGTTGTCATGGCTCCCCCTTGAAAGAACTCGGCAGCTGCTTCCTGCAGCCGACATCTTCATGTATAGCAGTGGGAGGCGACGCGCCACCGGGTCGCGGATGGGGAGCTCTCCCCATCCGGCCCTGAGGGCGGAAGCGCCGTGCGGGGTGTCGCTCGCGGCCAGGCGACAGCCCGCACGTAGGCTCGTAGCGCCATGATTCGGTTCGAGAACGTCACGAAACGCTACCGCGGGACGTCGAAGCCCGCCCTTTCCGGAGTCGACTTCGAGGTGCAACGCGGGGAGTTCGTCTTCCTCGTCGGAGCCTCGGGTTCCGGCAAGTCCTCCTGTCTGCGCCTTATTCTGCGCGAAGACGTCCCGACGTCGGGGCGGGTCGCGGTGCTCGGCAGAGACCTGCGCGCGCTCGCGAACCGGAAGGTGCCGTACTTCCGCCGCCACATCGGGTCGGTCTTCCAGGACTTCCGGTTGCTGCCTTCGAAGACCGTCTACCAGAACGTCGCGTTCACGCTTCAGGTGACCGGTTCGTCGCGCGGCTTCATCCAGCAGGCGGTTCCGGAGGCTCTCGCCCTCGTGGGGCTCGACGGCAAACAGAAGCGGATGCCCCACGAGCTCTCGGGTGGAGAGCAGCAGCGGGTCGCCATCGCGCGAGCCCTCGTCAACCGTCCCCAGGTTCTGCTCGCCGACGAGCCGACCGGAAACCTCGACCCCGCGACGTCGGTCGACATCATGCAGCTGCTCGCTCGCATCAACGCCGGCGGCACCACTGTGCTGATGGCCACGCACGAAGCCGGATTCGTCGACCAGATGCAGCGCCGAGTGATCGAGCTGCGTGATGGGGAGATGGTGCGCGACGAGGTGCACGGCGGATACGGCGACACCTCCAACATCCCGCGCCTCGTCCCGGAGGAGGTGCGCGGAGCGGCGGCGGCGGCTGCTCTCACCGCGGTCCAGGAGGTGCAGCGTCAGACAGCCGATCTCTCGGTGGTGCGTGCCGCGCTGGCCGAGGAGCTCAGCACTCAGCGCAAGGCGGCCGCGTCCTCCGTCGACCGCGAGGGAGAGACCGTGGTTCCCCCGGCCCCGCGCACGGTCGAACCTCCGGAGCCGGTGCATTCCCCGGAGACCGGCGCCGCGGCCGGAGTCGTGGAGCCTCCTGCTGTCGCGGAGACCCCTGCTGTCGCGGAGCCTCGTGCTGTCGTGGAACCTCCGACGGTGATCCGGCCGCGTACCCATCCGATCGCTCTGCCGACGGTGGACGTCGCCGAGCTCGGCGTCGCCGATCGCCTCGGACTCTCCGATGAAGACGACGAGGAAGTGGGCCCGACCTCATGAGAATCGGACTCATCCTGACCGAAGCCCTGGGCGGCCTGCGGCGGAACATCTCGATGGTGATCTCCGTCGTGCTCGTCACCTTCGTCTCCTTGACGTTCGTGGGCGCCGCGATCCTCATGCAGGGGCAGATCGGGGTCATGCGCGGGTACTGGGCCGAACGTGCCCAGGTGGCGGTGTACATGTGTTCGGCGGTCTCGGAATCCGAGACGTGCCTCGACGGCGCGGCGAGCGAGGAGCAGGTCGCCTCCGTCCGGGCTCAGCTCGAGGGTGACGCGCTCAAGCCGCTCATCAGCTCCATGACCTTCGATACGAAGGAAGAGACGTACGCCAAGCTCGTCGACCAGCTCGGCGCGGACCAGGCGAGCGTGCTCTCGCCCGACCAGGCGTTCGAGGTGTTCTTCGTCACGATGAAGGACCCTGGTCAGTCGCAGGTGCTCGCCGAGGCGTTCAGTGGACAGGCCGGGGTCGAGCAGGTCAAGGACCAGCTGCAGTATCTCGAGCCGTTGTTCTCCGCGTTGACGGTCGCGACCTACATCGCGGTGGGAATCGCCGTGCTCATGCTCATCGCGGCGACCCTGTTGATCGGCACGACCATCCGATTGTCCGCGTATGCGAGGCGCAAGGAGATCGGCATCATGCGCTTGGTCGGAGCCTCGAACCGCTTCATCCAGACGCCGTTCGTCCTCGAGGGCGTGTTCGCCGCCTTCCTCGGCTCGGCTCTGGCCAGCGTCGCCGTCGTCGCCGGTATGCACTTCGGGGTCAACGGCTACCTGCGGGGGAGGGTGCCGTTCATCACCACATGGGTCACGATGCAGGACGCGGCTCTCGTGGTTCCCGTGCTGATCGGGATCGGCGTGATCCTCGCCGCGCTCTCCGCCGGCTTCGCGATCCGACGCTGGCTGCGTACCTGATAGCCTGAAAGGCTGCTCGGTCGGAACGATCGATCGAGCTCATCACGGCAACAGGAGAGCATCATGCCCAGGGAACGCGGAGAGAAGGTCGTCGCGACCAATCGTCGCGCACGTCACGACTACACGATCGAGAAGTCGTACGAAGCGGGGATGGTGCTCACCGGCACCGAGGTCAAGTCGCTGCGTCAGGGTCGCGCCAACCTCAGTGACGGCTATGCGTTCGTGAAGGGGAACGAGGTCTTCCTCGATTCCGTGCACATCCCCGAGTACTCGCAGGGGCACTGGACGAACCACTCGGCCAAACGCATCCGCAAGCTGCTCCTCCATCGCGAGGAGATCGCCAAGATCGCGCACGCCGTCTCGGCCGGGGGATACACCCTCATCCCGCTGAAGCTGTACTTCTCCGACGGTCGTGCCAAGGTCGAGATCGCCCTGGCGAAGGGCAAGCGCGAATACGACAAGCGGCAGACCCTGCGCGAGCGTCAGGACACCCGTGAGGCCGACCGTGCCATGCGTCTGCGCAATCGCGTGGGAGAGTAGCCCCGGGCTCTCAGGCCCCGACTCTCCGGCACTGCCGTGACGAGTCGACAGCCCGTCACGGGCGCGGGTGGAAGCCGAAGACGCGGCCGAGGAACGCCAGCTCGCGGTCGAGGGAGTCGACGATGGTCTCCGCGCTCCGGAAACCATGTCCCTCGGTGGGATAGAGGACGTACTCGTGCTCGATGCCGCGCTCTGCCAGAGCATCGCGGATCGCCTCGGACTGGGATGGAGGGACGACGCGGTCCTCGCCGCCCTGCAGGAGCAGGACCGGGACAGTGATGCGATCTGTGTGCGTGAGCGGTGAACGCTCGACGTACAGATGCTCGTACTCGGGCAGCGGGCCCACCAGACCGTCGATGTACGATGCCTCGAAGTCATGAGTCTCCGCGGCCAGCATGCGCAGGTCGGCGACGCCGTAGCGGCTGATCCCCGCGGCGAAGGCTCCGCCTCGCACCAGTGCCGACAGCACGGTCCAGCCGCCTGCCGATCCGCCGCGGATGGCCAGACGGTCGGGGTCGGCGAGCCCGGTGGCAGCCAGGCCGCGCGCCGCCGCGATCACGTCGTCGACGTCGACGACACCCCACTGGCCGTCCAAGCGTTCGCGATAGGCACGACCATAGCCGGTGGAGCCCCCGTAGTTCACGTCGAGCACGCCGATCCCGCGGCTCGTGTAGAAGGCGATCGCTGCCGAGGCTGCCCCGGTCACATGCGCCGTCGGTCCGCCGTGGACCAGCACGACGTAGGGCGGGAGCTCGTCGTCGGGGGCCTCCTCGTCGGGGTTCGCCGGCGGATAGGCGAATGCGTGCACGGCGCCGTGCGGACCGTCGATCTCGATCGACATCGACGCCGGCATCCAGCGCGGATCGACGGGCTCCCCGCCGCGCACGGCGACGACCTCTCCCGACTCGATATCGACGCACCAGAGCCCCGCCGCCACCCGGGAACCGTTGCCGGAGAGCAGCACCCGGGTGCCGCGGACCGCATCGACGCTCACATGACCGTCGCCGGGGAACTCGATGATGCTCTCGCCCCCTCCGGTGTCGATCACGACGACGTCGTCGCGCCCGTTCGTGCGGACGGCGAGGATGCGGCCGTCCTCCAACGGCTGATACCAGCGGTTGCCGAGCACCCAGAGCCCGTAGCCCGTGTCGGCATCGGACGGGGCCAGCGGCCGCGGGGATCCGGAAGGCGTCACCCCGTCGATGGCGATGCGGTGGAGTGTCCAGCGGTCATCGGCGATGTCGGCGAAGACCAGTTCCGTGTCGCTGAGCCACTCGGGCTGCAGCGCCGCTCGCGAGGGGATCGTCCGCGGGAGGCCTCCGTCGACCTCGGCGACCTGCACGCGCGCGCTCTCCCACGGCATCTTCCCCCTTTCCCAGGCGACCCACGCGGCGCGGGTCCCGTCAGGGGAGAATGCGGGGTGGGCGAAGAACCCCTCGCCCTGCACGATCACGCTGACCGCGGACTCGTCTTCTGCGGCGGAGCCGTCGAGCGGGATCTCGACGATCGCGCGGAGGTGCGGTGTGGTCGAGAGGTCTTCGCGCACGGCGAGCAGACGTCCGTCCTGCACGCGCAGACCTCCGTGCGCGGGACCGGCAGCGGTGAGCGTGACGAGATCCCCGTCGGGGGTCAGGCGGCGCACCCGCTGGTCTGAGGCGTCGACGAAGTAGAGCGTCCCCCGATCGTCCGCCGTCCAGGCGCCGCCACCGTATTCGTGCACGCGGGAGCGGGCGTTCCAGGGCGCGGGGAGGACCTCGGCGCCCGTGGAACTCCGTACCGTCACCCGTCCCTTCTCGGACGGCACCGACTCACCCCACCAGATCTCCGTGCCGACGAAGCGGGCGCCGTCGATGCGAGGAGAGGACGCCGCGACTGATGCCGCGGAGAAAGGCGAAGGCCAGGAACCGTAGGGGGACGACGTCATGCTTCGAGCCTATGGGGCGCTGGCACGAGCGTCACGCGGGGCGCACACGAAGGCCCTCCAGGGAACCGGGAGGGCCTTCGTCGTGCTCTCGTCTCAGACCGCGCGGAGCACCGCCACGATCTTGCCGAGGATCACGGCTTCATCGCCCAGGATGGGCTCGAACGCCGAGTTGCGCGGGAGCAGCCACGTGTGGCCGTCGCGACGGCGCAGCACCTTGACGGTGGCCTCGCCGTCGAGCATCGCCGCGACGATCTCGCCGTTCTCGGCGCTGTTCTGCGAACGGACGACGACCCAGTCGCCGTCGCAGATGGCGGCGTCGATCATCGACTCGCCGGAGACCTTGAGCATGAACAGGTCGCCCTTGCCCACCAGTTGGCGGGGGAGCGGGAAGATCTCCTCGACCTGTTGGTCGGCGGTGATCGGCACACCCGCGGCGATGCGTCCGACCAGGGGGACGAGTGCCGCATCGCCGACCGGGGTCGCCACGTCGGCGGGGTTCTCGGTGCTGGCCCCCGGCAGGTCGATGAGCACTTCCATGGCGCGGGTCTTCCCGGGGTCGCGACGCAGATAGCCGCTGAGCTCCAACTGCCCGAGCTGGTGGGTGACGCTGGAGAGGGACTTGAGACCGACGGCGTCGCCGATCTCGCGCATGCTCGGCGGGTAACCGTGGTGCGCGATCGAGTTCTGGATGACCTCGAGGATCGCCATCTGCTTCGGGCTGAGGCTCTTCCGGCGGCGCGTGCGCGGTGCCTCCGACTCGGGGGCAGAGTTCTCGCTCATGGTGCTCCTTCAGTGCGTGATCCGACGTCCCTCTTCGAATGTCGGAGGCCCGTGGTGGGGTGTCCTTATCGAAACCGTATCCGAGAAACGGGCCGATCTGGAAGATCTGTTCGAGCGTGTCGGCTCATTTCCGGATTCGGTTTCGAAGAATACTTGACAGATGTTCGAACTCGAAGATATCTTCGGTACGTAGCTTCGCATTCACGGCTCCCGGCCGAGACGGGAATGCGAACGCTACGCCAACTTCCCCGGCGGCCTCACCGCTCCGGGACAGGCTAAGGAGCAACACATGAGCAGCATCAGCTTCAGCACCGCAGCAGTCATTCCGGCGTCGACCCGTCCCACGACGCGACTCCGACTGACGACGCGTGGCCGCGCCGTGCTGCTGGCCTTCGCCTCGGTTCCGCTCGCGATCGGTATCGCCTTCGCGGCGCTCAGCGGTGGCAGCGCGATCGCTTCGGGAGCAGATTCGGCCGCCGTCAGCGTCGAGACGGTGACCGTCATGCCGGGAGACACCCTCTGGTCGATCGCCACCAGCGTCGCTCCCGATGCCGACCCGCGCGACGTCATCGGTGAGATCAGCCGGATGAACCTGCTGCGCGGTGGAGAACTCCAGATCGGCCAGACGCTCGCCATCCCGGCCCAGTACGTGAACTGATCCGGCGGCGGCAGCACAGCAGCAACTTTGCGTCATCGAGGCGAGGCGCCGCTTAACATGGGAAGGGTGACCCTCTCCCTCAACGATCTCCCGCTACGTGACGATCTTCGCGGATTGACGCCATACGGCGCTCCGCAAGCGCCGCTCCCGATCGCGCTCAACGTGAACGAGAACACGCATCCGATCCCCGACGCGGTGGCGAGCGACATCCTCGACGACATCGCCGTCGCGATCCGCGACGTCAACCGCTATCCGGACCGGGAGTTCACGACGCTCCGCGAGTCGTTCGCGGAGTACCTGGGGCATGGGCTCACACCGGAGCAGATCTGGGCCGGCAATGGCTCGAACGAGGTTCTCCAGCACATCCTCCAGGCATTCGGAGGTCCCGGGCGCACGGCGTTCGGCTTCGCGCCGACGTATTCGATGTACCCGCTCATCGCTCAGGGGACGGGAGCACGCTGGATCGCCGGCACGCGTCAGCCCGACTACACGATCACCCCGGACGAGGCTGCCGAGCAGGTGCGGGCCGCCGATCCCGATGTGGTCATCCTCTGTTCTCCCAACAACCCCACCGGCACGCCGCTCGGGCTGGACGTGATCGAAGCCGTGTACGACGCGGCCCGTGGCATCGTGATCGTGGATGAGGCGTACCAGGAGTTCGCGCCGCGCGATGCGATCTCTGCCCTGACCCTGCTCGACGGACGCCCGCGTCTCGCCGTCTCGCGCACCATGAGCAAGGCCTTCGCCTTCGCCGGGGCCCGGGTCGGGTACCTCGCTGCTGACCCCGCCTTCATCGACGCGTTGCGTCTGGTGCGTCTGCCCTATCACCTGAGCGCTCTCACCCAGGCGGCGGCGATAGCGGCCCTGCGCAACGCCGACGTGATGCTCGCGATGGTGGAGGAGATCGTCGAGCAGCGCGATCGGATCACGGCGACTCTCGAAGCGCTCGGATACCAGCCGCACGAATCGTGGTCGAACTTCGTCCTGTTCGGCGGCGTCGCCGACCCGCGGGCCACCTGGCAGCAGCTGTACGACCGCGGCGTGCTCGTGCGCGATGTCGGCATCCCCGGACACCTCAGGGTCAGCGCGGGCACGGAGGCCGAGACCACCGCGTTCCTCGAGGCGCTGGCCTCGATAGGATCGGCTTCATGAGCACCCCCGCACTGACCCCGCGCACCGCGAACCGTGTGCGCAGCACGTCGGAGTCCACCGTCGAGCTCGAGCTGAACCTCGACGGCACCGGGGCGAGCCGTATCGACACGTCCGTGCCGTTCTTCGACCACATGCTCACCGCCTTCGCGAAGCATTCGCTGACCGACCTCACGGTGCGGGCTTCCGGCGACACGCACATCGACGCGCACCACACGGTGGAAGACGTCTCGATCGTGCTCGGCCAAGCCATTCTCGAAGCTCTCGGGGACAAGTCCGGGATCTCCCGTTACGGCGACGCGCTCGTTCCCCTCGACGAGGCACTGGCGCAGGCGGTCGTCGACATCTCCGGTCGTCCGTATCTCGTGCACACGGGAGAGCCTGAAGGCTTCGAACACCACCTCATCGGCGGGCACTTCACCGGTTCGCTGGTGCGTCACTCATTCGAGGCCATCAGTTTCAATGCCGGTCTGACCGTGCACGTGCGTGTGCTCGGCGGGCGTGATCCGCACCACATCGCCGAGGCGGAGTACAAGGCTTTCGCTCGCGCATTCCGCGAAGCCAAGGCTCTGGACCCGCTCGTCGACGGCATCCCGTCCACGAAGGGCGCGCTGTGAGCGCAGCGCCCCGGGTCGCGGTGTTCGACTACGAGTCGGGCAACGTCCACTCGGCGGTGAAGGCGCTCGTCGCCGCCGGCGCGGATGCCGTGCTGACGCGCGACCGCGCCACCGCTCTCGAGGCGGATGGACTCGTCGTCCCCGGTGTCGGTGCATTCCAGGCCGTCCGCGATGCCCTGCGCGCCCACGGAGGGGACGAGATCATCGATCGCCGTCTCGCCGGCGGCCGTCCGGTCCTCGGGATCTGCGTCGGGATGCAGGTCCTCTTCGAGCACGGCGTCGAGCGCGGGCACGACACCGAAGGGCTCGGCGAGTGGCCCGGCGCGGTCACCGAGCTCAATGCCCCGGTGCTGCCGCACATGGGCTGGAACACGGTCGAGCCCGGTGCTGACAGCGTGCTCTTCCGAGGCATCGAACAGGAGCGCTTCTACTTCGTGCACTCCTACGCCGCGCAGTCCTGGGAACTCGACGTCATCCCGCCGTTCCCCGAGCCCGTTTTGACCTGGACGACGTACGGCGACCCGTTCCTCGCCGCCGTCGAGAACGGGCCGCTCTCGGCGACGCAGTTCCACCCGGAGAAGTCCGGGGAAGCCGGCATCCAGCTGCTGCGCAACTGGGTCGGAAGCCTCTGACGTCTTCGGCAGGCGTCACCCGTTTTGTTCCCCGCCGTCCGGCGGACTACCCTCGGTTCTCGTGCCCGCACCGGGCCGTAGAGCTTCCCGATACAAGGACCCCATGAACGACTTCGCGCAGTCCCCCTCGCTCACGCTCCTTCCCGCGGTCGATGTCGCCGGGGGCAAGGCCGTCCGTCTGACCCAGGGTGAGGCCGGAACCGAGACCAGCTACGGCGACCCGTTGGATGCCGCAGGGGAGTGGGTGGCGCAGGGAGCGAAGTGGATCCACCTCGTCGACCTCGACGCCGCATTCGGCCGTGGCAGCAACGCACCGATCCTGCGCAAGGTCATCAAGCAATTCAAGGGTGTGAGCATCGAGCTCTCCGGAGGCATCCGCGACGATGCGACGTTGGAGGCGGCTCTGGAGAGCGGCGCCACCCGGATCAACCTGGGCACGGCCGCGCTGGAGAACCCGGAGTGGGCGGCCGATGTGATCGGCCGTTACGGCGAGGCGATCGCGGTCGGCCTCGACGTGCGGGGGACGACGCTCGCCGCCCGCGGATGGACCAAGGAGGGCGGTGACCTCTGGGAGGTGCTCGACCGCCTCGAGGACGCCGGCTGCAGCCGTTATGTCGTCACCGACGTCACGAAGGACGGCACTCTTCGCGGCCCCAACATCGAACTTCTCCGCGAGGTCACCTCACGTACCCCGAAACCGGTCGTCGCATCCGGCGGGATCTCGAGCCTCGACGATATCGCCGCGCTCCGCGAGCTCGTGCCGCTGGGCGTCGAAGGTGCGATCGTCGGCAAAGCACTCTACGCCGGCGCGTTCACGCTGGCTGAGGCTCTGGATGTCGCAGGAGACTGACGCGCACGCCTGCGGGCCGGAATCGCACAACCACGGCGATTCGGCGGGCGTCCCCTGGGAGGGGCGCAGCTTCGAGTCGAATCCGCACGCGGCGGACGACGGTTCCGCCGATCCCGCTCTGCTGGCCGCGCTGCTGCGGTTCCGTGCGGGTGAAGGCAGTCAGGTCGACGTGGTCGACGCCTTCCGTACCGCGCGCGTGCTGATTCCGCTTATCGCCGAGAAGGGTGAGGAGGGTGTGGCGCCGAGCGGTCTCACCGTCGACAAGACGCAGGAACTGTCCATCGTGACGGTCGCGGCGCCTGACGGCCGGCGCGTGCAGCCGGTCTTCTCGTCCGTGCAGGCGATGCAGGCATGGGATCCGACCGCGCGACCGATCCCCGTCGAGGCCGTTCGAGCCGCGTTGGCGGCGTCGGCGGAGGACACCGATCTCATCGTTCTCGACCCGACGTCAGAGACGGAGTTCGTGATCCGGCGTCCCGCGGTCTGGGCGATCGCTCAGGAGCAGCGCTGGGAGCCCAGCTTCCTGTCGACAGAAGTGTTCACGGCTCTCCAGGAGAGCGTGGCTCACGAACTGGCGGTGATCGATGTGGCGGTGGCCGCGGGCGATCCCGACGCGCGGCTCCGGGGCCCCGAGCTGATCGTGGTCCTCGAGCTCGTCGACGGTCTGGAGCGTGAGGTGCTCGATGCCGTGCTCTCGCGTCTCGCTCAGCGCTGGGCGTCCGATGATCGCATCGCTGTGCTCGCCGACTCGCTGACCGTGAAGCTCCGCCGCGGCGTCTGATCGCGTTCGCTACGATCGGGGCATGTCCCGAGGTCTGATGCGAGTCCTCGCCGTGGTCGCGCTCCTGGGTGGTGCCGCGACCGGCATCACGGGTTGCTACACCGCGTGCCCGGCGATCGGCTATGTCAACGGGGTGGTCGTCGACGTGAGCGTATTCCCGGAGACAGCGGCCGTCCAGTTCTGCGTGGACGCGGAGTGCTCACCGGCGCCGGGGGAGGACGAGACCGTCTCGACCAACCTGTTCGCGGCGTCCCGTGAGGACGACGGGACCTGGCGGCTCATGTTCGACATGTCGACACCCGAGGACGTCGACATCCGCCTGTTCGACGCGCAGGGCACCGTCATCCACGAATCCGAGGAACCGATCGCCTGGACCCACGCTGATGGCCCGTGCGGCGGCCCCTCCACCGCGGACCCCCTGATCCTGGAGCCCTGATCCTTCATCGCCGGAGATGACGCTCTCTACGTCGGACCGCGGGCGGGAACGGGAACGCGTCTCCGCAGGGAGGTGCGCGGTCCGATCGCTGCTGCCGGTGCTGATAGCGTCGGAGATCCGTGCAGGAAGTGAGGAGGTGGTATCCGTGAACGAAGTGACGTCGGTGCTCCTCCGGGGAGTCACGGTCGGGCGATAGGTCGTCCGGGAGCGCCGCATATCAGCAGCACTCCCGAAAGGCATGACCATGCACTTCACGTCTGAACAGAACCTCGACGGCGGCCTCACCGAGCGCGAATTCACCATCGGTGACATCTCCGGCATCATGTGGACGCCGCCAGCCGCTTCCTCCTCCGCGCCGGTTCCCCTCATCCTGATGGGCCAACCCGGCGGAATCGGCATGCGACGAATGTACTCCCGCCTGGCGGCGCGAGCGCGCAGCGCGGCGGCGCAAGGCTTCGCTGCGATCTCGATCGAGGCGCCCGGAGCGGGCGGCCGAACGCCGCTGCCTGGCGCGGCGGCGGCGCGGGCCGACCTCGTTCGTGCGATCTCTGTCGGCGAAGAGCCGGGCGAGGAGGTCATCGACCGGCTGATACTTCCTCTCGTCGATCAGGCGGTGCCGGAATGGCAGACCACGCTCGACGAGGCTCTTGCCCTTCCCGAGATCGGCGAGCGGACGGCATTCTCCGGTGGGGTGATCGCAATCGGAGTACGTCTCGCCGCGATCGACTCACGCATCGTCGCGGCAGGCCTCTTCGCCGGAAGCTATGTGCCCCGTACGACGATGGAGGAGGCGCGTCGGGTCACGATCCCGCTGCATGTCCTCCTGCAATGGGATGACGAGGGCAACGACCGCCGGATGGCGCTCGACCTGTTCGACGCCTTCGGATCGACCGAGAAGACGCTCTACGCCAACATGGGCGGCCACACGGGCGTCCCGCAGTTCGCCGGCGAGGATGCCGCGCGCTTCTTCGCCCGCCATCTCGGCTCTGTCGGCGGCGGAGAATGCGCGGCTTCGAGCCCGTTGGTTACGCAGGTCTCACACCTGCGCCGAAGCTAGTTGACCGGTCCGGTCCACTTCTCGCCCGGGCCCTTGCCGATCGGGTCGGGGATCGTGGAGGCCTCGCGGAAGGCGAGCTGCAGTGAACGAAGGCCGTCGCGCAGGGAGCGCGCGTGCATGTCGCTGATCTCCGGAGCGCCGGCGGTGATGAGTCCGGCGAGGGCGTTGATGAGCTTGCGCGCTTCGTCGAGGTCGATCTGCGCCGCGGCGTCCGGATCGTCGGCGAGCCCGAGCTTGACGGCTGCCGCGCTCATGAGGTGCACGGCGGCGGTGGTGATCACCTCGACGGCGGGTACATCGGCGATGTCTCGTGTGGCCGACGATGCGGCCTCCTCCTGACGTGCCCAGCGCTCTTCGCGCTCGCGTGCAGCCTCGTCCGGTGCCTGGTTCGTCACTTCGCCTTGCTTTCTGTTAGACTTTGGCGGGCTCCGGAGCGTCATGCTCCGGATCGAAAGAGGATTCACTTCCCACCCGCGCTTGCCGTTCAAGGCTACCGGGTCTTGCACTCCACCGGCTCCGTTCGCAAGACGGACCCGGCAGGTAGGGTGCGGAGCCGGCGTCTGAATGCCGGTGGGCGGGGACGATTCCGATTTCGCCCGTGATGCAGACAGCATCGCGGTGGCCGAATCACATCGTCTAAGGAGTTCCGCATCAGCGATCCCCGTACCAATGAGCGCATCCGCGTCCCCGAGGTCCGCCTCGTCGGCCCCGCGGGTGAGCAGATCGGCGTCGTCCGCATCGAGGCAGCGCTGCGCCTCGCGCAGGAAGCCGATCTCGACCTCGTCGAGGTCGCCCCCAACTCGAAGCCGCCCGTCGTCAAGATCATGGACTACGGCAAGTTCAAGTACGAGGCCGCCCAGAAGGAAAAGGAAGCTCGCCGCAACCAGGCGAACACGATCCTCAAGGAAGTCCGTTTCCGTCTGAAGATCGAGGCCCACGACTACACGACCAAGCTCAAGCGCGCCGAGGGGTTCCTCAAGGCCGGCGACAAGGTCAAGGCCATGATCCTTTTCCGTGGTCGTGAGCAGTCGCGTCCCGAGCAGGGTGTTCGTCTGCTGCGCAAGTTCGCCGAAGACGTTGCCGAGCTCGGCACGGTCGAGTCGAACCCGACCATCGACGGTCGCAACATGGTCATGATCGTGGCGCCGCTCAAGAGCAAGTCCGAGGCCAAGCAGGAACAGAATGCGGTTCGCGACGCGCAGCGCGCGGCGAACAAGCAGGCTTCGCGCGACGCGAAGAACGAGTCGGACGCACCGGCCGCAGCTCCGGCGGAGTGACTCCCGCCCCCAGAACTCCCGCACCGCGGGTTGACACCGTCGCCTGAGAAGGCGCCATACGAAGGAAGAGAAGATGCCGAAGCAGAAGACCCACTCGGGTGCTAAGAAGCGCTTCAAGATCACCGGAAGCGGAAAGCTGAAGAAGCAGCAGGCCGGGATGCGCCACAACCTCGAGCACAAGTCGAGCCGTCGCACCCGTCGTCTGAACCAGGACCAGGTGCTGTCGAAGGCTGACACCAAGGTCGCGAAGAAGCTTCTCGGTCGCTGACGCGCGCCGAACGCACGAATAGGAACACACGAAAATGGCAAGAGTCAAGCGGGCAGTAAACGCCCACAAGAAGCGCCGGGTCATCCTCGAGCGCGCCTCCGGTTACCGCGGACAGCGTTCGCGCCTGTACCGGAAGGCCAAAGAGCAGGTCATCCACTCGCTGGTCTACTCGTACCGTGACCGTCGCAAGCGCAAGGGTGACTTCCGTCGCCTGTGGATCCAGCGCATCAACGCTGCGGCTCGCCAGAACGGCATGACCTACAACCGCTTCATCCAGGGCCTCGGCATCGCCGGTGTCACGGTGGACCGTCGCATGCTCGCCGACCTCGCGGTCAACGACGCGGCGACGTTCACGACGCTGGTCGAGACGGCGAAGAAGGCTCTGCCCTCTGACGTCAACGCACCGAAGTCGGCTGCGTAAGCACCTCTTCACACAGGGCGCTCTCCTTCGGGAGGGCGCCCTGTGGCGTTTCTGGATGCACTGCCGCCCACGACGCGCGTGACTCCCATGTCGATCAGGGAGGTCGCGGCGACCGCGATCGCGTACACGGCGAGGTCCCGCAGGTCGAAGCCCGAGCCGAGGACGAGTCGGATCGGCGGGAACATCGCTCCCCATTCGCGCGGAAGGCCGGTGAGCTGGAGCAGCTCGACGCCGGCGCAGACCACGAAGGACAGGAACGCCACAGCGGGACGAGGCCATCGCGGAGCGACGAGGGCCACGAGCAGGTAGATGAGCACGGCGTACAGCGCGTCGGCCGCGATGTCGCCGACCGCACCGCTCATGCCGCGATGGACGACCAGACCGATCCCGACCGTCGCGACGGCGAGAACGGCGAGGGCGACCCGCCGACGAGAGGTGTTCGCAGCAGCGCTGTGGGTCATCCCGGCACCTTATCCCGATGGTGCGGGAACCAGCCCGGCGTTCCCTAGACTGTGATCGTGCTGGAGAACCCCCGTTCGCCCCGAGTCCGAGCCGTCGCGAAGCTGACCAAACGAAGCGCGAGGACCGAGACGGGCCTGTTCCTTCTGGAAGGCCCGCAGTCCGTGCGCGAAGCGCTCACCTATCGTCCCGAGGCGATCGTCGAGCTGTTCGCGACGCCCAACGGGTGGGAGCGGCACCCCGACATCCGCGCGAAGGCCGCCGATGCCGACATCGACGTCGAGTACGTTACCGAGTACGTCCTCAACGCGATGGCCGACACCGTCACCCCGCAGGGACTCGTGGCGGTGGTGCAGCAGACACCGACCTCCGTGCGCGACATCTTCGACGCCGCGCCGCGACTGGTGGCGATCTGCGAAGAGGTGCGCGATCCCGGCAATCTCGGCACGATCATCCGGGCGGCGGATGCGGCGGGCGCCGATGCCGTCGTGCTCACGGGACGAACCGTCGATCCCTACAACCCGAAGGTGGTGCGTGCCACGACGGGTTCGCTGTTCCACCTCCCGGTGTCGGTCGGGGGAGACCTCGCCGATGTCGTCAAGCGCGCACACGATGCAGGTCTCCGCATCCTCGCAGCCGATGTGAAGGGTGACGATCTCTTGGCGGCGCGCGCCGAGGGCGTGCTCGCCGAGCCCACCGGATGGCTCTTCGGGAACGAGGCGCGGGGGCTCGAAGACGATGCGCTGGCCCTCGCCGACCAGGTGCTCAAGCTGCCCATCTTCGGTCGTGCCGAATCCCTCAACCTGGCGACGGCCGCCAGCGTGTGCCTCTACGAGAGTGCATTTGCACAGCGTGCGTCCGCTGGCGACTGAGTTCTCGGGCGCCGAGGGAAGCAGGAAGCGGAGTCGATGAGGATTCTGATCGTCGAGGACGACGACCGGGTCGCCGGGGCGCTCGAGGCCTTCCTCGGACGGTCGGGATACGCGACTGTGCGCGCGGCGGACGGCGCTGCCGCGCTGGGCATGCTGGGAGCCGACACCGAGGTGGTCCTCCTCGACCTCGGTCTCCCCGACATCGACGGCGTCGACCTGTGCCGTCGCATCCGGGGGCGCTCGGAGGTTCCGATCGTGATCGTGACCGCCCGCAACCAGGTCGCCGAACGCATCAAGGGACTGCGCGCGGGCGCGGACGACTTCGTCGTGAAGCCCTATGACGTGCACGAGCTCCTCGCCAGGATCGAGGCGGTCACCCGGAGGTCGAGGCCGATGAGACCGGAGGCCGACGCCCGGGTGCTGCTGCACGACGGCCATGTCGACATCGACCTCGTCGCCCGTCAGGTGCTCGTCGACGGCACGGCGATCGACCTCACACGCAAGGAGTTCGACATCGTCGCCGTCCTCGCCCGATACCCAGGGGTGGCGGTGCCGAAGGAGCGCCTGATCCGTGAGGTATGGAACACCGACTGGCGCGGGTTCGGGCACTCGCTCGAGGTGCACGTCGGAGCGATCAGGAAGAAGACCGGAGTCCGTGGGGTCATCGAGACCGTGCGCGGAGTCGGCTATCGTCTTGCGGGGTCCTGAGCCATGCGGCGCCGTCTGATCATCGTCTTCCTCGTGCCGCTCGTCGCGATCCTGGCCGCGCTCGGCGGCGCAGCCGGATGGAGTGCGGCGCACAGCGTCCAGCAGGCGTTCTACACGCAGCAGCTCGGCGACCTCGGGTATTTCGTCACGAGTGCGCGTCAGGCCCTGCGGTCCGGCAGCGCCGCCGTGATCGACGCCGAGGTGGCGCGCTTCCGCGAGGTGTACGGAATCGAGGTCACGGTCTTCGATCTCGGCGGCAATGTCTGGGCGGCGGGGGAGCAGGACCCGGCCGCGCTCCCGGACGAGGACGCCGAGCGGGTCAGACTCGCGCTTTCCGGGCGGCGTGCCGAGCAGCCGACGGTCCTGTTCCCGTGGACCGTCGCGGACGCCGCCCTGGCCGAGCCGGTGTTCGACGACGGGGACGTGATCGGTGCCGTGCTGGTGGCCGGAGATGTGGAGGCGCCGCGCGCGGCGATCCTTCAGCAGATCCTGCTCATCTCGGCGATCGCGCTGGTGCTGGTCGCCCTCGGGGTGCTGCTCGTGTTCCGGCTCGCCCGGTGGGTGCTGTCGCCGGTGCGACGGCTCGACGAGGCGATGGTGGCGATCGAGCGGGGCGAGATGGACGCGCGTGTCGCCGCCGACGACGGTCCGCCGGAGCTGCGCCGCATGGCGCAGGTCTTCAACGGCATGGCCGACGAGATCGAGCGTGTGATGACGCGGCAGCAGGAGTTCGCGCTGAATGCCTCCCACGAGCTGCGCAACCCCCTCAACGCCCTGCTCCTGCGCGTCGAGCATCTGGCGACGGGACTGGGGAAGGAGTGGCAGGGTGATGTCGAGGAGACGCGGGAAGAGGGGCGACGGATGACCCGCATCCTCGAAACGCTCCTCGGGCTGGCTCGTGGGGGACGAGGCGACTCGACCATCTCGGCGGTCGACCTCGCGACGCTCGCCGCTCGCCGACGGGACGCGTGGCGCGACGTCGCCGCCCAGCGCGGGGTCGTCTTGCGTGCCACGGGGGTTTCGCCGGTGATGAGCGTGACCGACCGGACGATCGTGGAGAGCGCGCTGGATGCGGTGATCGACAATGCCGTGAAGTTCTCTCCCGAGGGCGCGCCGATCGAGATCGGTGCGGAACGCGAGGGCCAGGTCTGCCGGATCACCGTCCGCGATCACGGTCCGGGGCTGACGGAGGAGCAGGCCGCGGCGGCGACCGACCGGTTCTGGCGCAGTGCCGACAGCGGGGATACCCCGGGGTCCGGACTCGGCCTCGCCATCGCGAGTGACCTGCTCGCCACGGTCGGCGGCGAATTGGCCGTCGCTGCGGCGGAGGGCGGCGGTCTCGCTGTCACACTCGTGCTCCACGATGGGACGACCCCGTGACGGCCGGCGTGCGACGGTTGCTCGCCGGCGCGAGCGCTCTCCTGCTGGCGGTCGGCGTGACCGCGTGCAGTCCGCGTGCGAGCGAGTGGACGGACGAGGAGTACGCCATCGCCAGCGGCGGGTCCACCGGCGTCTACTACGACTACGGCAGCCACCTGGCCGAAGACCTGTCGGACTCGTTGGATATCAGGATGGTCGCGCAGGAGACGGCGGGTTCCGTCGACAACCTGCTCCGGGTGAGTTCGGGGGAGGCGCTGATCGGGTTCGCGCAGGGAGACGCCGCGGCAGACGCGGTGGCGGGCTCCGGCGCCTTCGACCATCCGCTGGAGGTGCAGGCCCTCGCCCGCCTGTACGACGAGTACGTGCAGGTCGTCGTACGCGGAGAGTCGGAGATCTCGGGTATCGGGGATCTGGCCGGCCGCACCATCTCCCTCGGTGCGGAGAACTCCGGGGTGAACGTGATCGCCGCTCGGGTGCTGGATGCGGCAGGTGTCGATCTCGGCTCCGTGCGCAATCCCCAGCTCGACCTCAGCGAGTCGATCGAGGCGATGGAGCGTGGCGACATCGACGGCTTCTTCTGGGTCGGCGGGCTGCCCACCCCGGGGGTGGCCGAGCTCTCGGAGAGGTCATCGGTCCGCCTGCTCCCGATCGAGCAGGAGTGGGTCAACGAGGTGAACGAACGGTACTCGCACGCGTACCGACCGGCCGACGTCCCGGCCGGCACCTACGGCCTGCAGGATTCCGCGCCCACGATGGCCGTTCCCAACTATCTCGTCACCGCAGCCTCCACCCCGGACGCCGTCGCTCGTGACGTGCTCGCCGGATTGTTCGATGCACGTCTTCGCATCGCGGGGGAGGTGCCGACCGCCGCCCTGCTGGACCGGCGTTCGGCGATCTTCACCGGCCCCGTCCCGCTGCACCCCGGGGCAGCCGACTACTACCGGGATCAGCGCGGCTGACTGCTCAAGAAATCCTCAAGAAGTCTGACACCGTGGGTGGCGCTCTGCCATTGTGAGGTCGATCGCGCACGATCGTCGCCTGTTGCTCAACTGTCGTTGGGGAGCTGCAGCAGGACGATTCCGCGGCCCGTGGGGGCGGGCCGCGGGGTACCCATGCACAGCAGCATTGGTGCCGCGATCAGGTGATTACGAACGTGTAAATCTCACCGAGGTGCCTGGAGACCCGCGTCCGACGTGGCTAGTTTGGAGAAATGATGACCTCTGATACCCCGCTTGTCGTGGTCGAGAACGTCCAGAAGCACTACGGCGACTTCCAGGCGCTCACCGACATCGACCTGACCGTCAACTCGGGAGAGGTCGTCGTCGTGATCGGCCCGTCCGGCTCCGGCAAGTCGACCCTGTGCCGCACGATCAACCGCCTCGAGACGATCACGAGCGGCACCATCCGCATCGACGGCAAGGAGCTGCCGGCGGAGGGGAAGGGACTCGCCCACCTGCGTGCGGACGTCGGCATGGTCTTCCAGTCCTTCAACCTCTTCGCCCACCTCACGATCCTCGAGAACGTGACCCTCGGCCCGATCAAGGTCCGCGGCCTCAAGAAGGCGGATGCCGAGAAGGAGGCGATGGTGCTGCTCGAACGCGTGGGCGTGGCGCAGCAGGCATCGAAGCTCCCGGCCCAGCTGTCCGGCGGGCAGCAGCAGCGCGTGGCGATCGCCCGCGCCCTCGCGATGCAGCCCAAGGTGATGCTGTTCGACGAGCCGACCAGCGCCCTCGACCCCGAGATGATCAACGAGGTCCTCGACGTCATGGTCGAGTTGGCCCAGGACGGCATGACGATGATCGTCGTCACCCATGAGATGGGCTTCGCCCGCAAGGCCGCCGACCGCGTCGTCTTCATGGCCGACGGACGGATCGTGGAGGAGGCGACTCCCGAGGAGTTCTTCACGCACCCGAAGAGCGACCGCGCCAAGGACTTCCTCTCGAAGCTCCTCACGCACTGACGCCCCCGCACCGACCACACAGACCCTGCACACACAGCACACGAAGGAGACGCACATGCGACGCACACGGACACTGGCAGGTATCGGAATCGCAGCGGCCGCGCTGCTGGCGCTCACGGCCTGCAACAGCGGCACGCCGTCCAGCACAGGAGCCCCGGAGGGCGGCGACGAGGGCGACACGTCCAGCAGCACGCCGTGGACCGTGCTGACCGACGTCAGCATCGAGGGAAGCCCGACGTTCGACCGGATCGAGTCGGCAGGCACGGTCAAGGTCGGCGTCAAGGAGGACCAGCCGGGTCTGGGGTACCTCGACCCGGTGACCGGCGACCGCACCGGATTCGACGTCGACATCGCCCGCTGGATGGCGGCATCGCTCGGCGTCGACCCGGAGAAGATCGAGTTCCAGGCGATCGCCTCCGCGAACCGCGAGCAGGCCATCGTGAACGGCGACATCGACTACTACGTCGGCACGTACTCGATCACCGACAAGCGCAAGGAGCAGATCTCCTTCGCCGGTCCCTACTTCGTCACGGGTCAGGGCCTCCTCGTCGGTGCCGACAGCGACATCAAGAGCGTCGATGACCTGAGCGCGGAGACGACCGTCTGCTCGGCGACCGGCTCGACGCCGATCCAGAACATCAAGACGAACTACCCCGACGTGCCCACCAAGGAGTACGACACGTACTCGAAGTGCGTCGAGGACCTCAAGAACGGTCAGGTCGACGCCGTCACGACCGACGAGGCGATCCTCATCGGCTACGCGGCCCAGGACCCGGACAAGCTGAAGGTCGTCGGAGAGCCCTTCAGCGAGGAGCGCTACGGCATCGGACTCGCCAAGGGCGACGACGCTCTGGCCGAGTACTTCAACACGCAGCTGACCGACGGCGGCAAGATCTGGCAGCAGATCTTCGACAACAACCTCGGCGCGTCCGGCGTCAAGGCGACCCAGCCCGAGGTCGACCCGATCGGTTGATCCCGGCGGGGCGGTCGACCCGGTCGACCGCCCCGCTCATCGGCACGAACCACCCGAGAACCCGAATCGACAGGAGCAGCAGTGGGAGTCATCACCGACCACCTCGACCTCTGGGGAGAGGCACTGTGGGGAACCATCGTGCTGTTCCTGGGTGGCGGCATCATCGCGCTGGTCCTCGGGCTGATCGTCGGAGCCGCGCGTGTGTCTCCGGTTCCGATCGCCCGCGCCGTCGGCGGCGTGTACGTCAACTGGATCCGCAACACCCCGCTGACGCTCGTCATGTTCTTCTTCGCGTTCTGCCTCCCGATCCTGCTGGGGGAGCGGGTGAACCCCCTGCCTCTGGCAGTGGCCGCTCTCGGCATCTACACCGCGACGTACGTCGCCGAGGCGCTGCGAGCCGGCATCAACACCGTGCCGGTCGGTCAGGCCGAGGCGGCGCGAGCGATCGGCCTGAACTTCGGACAGGTCATGCGCTATGTCGTGCTGCCGCAGGCGACGCGCTCCGTCGTCCCGCCCATGATGAGCGTCCTCATCGCCCTCATGAAGAACACCACGGTGGCTGCGGGCTTCTCCGTCGCCAACCTGGGGACCATCCGTGCGGCATTGAGCGAACAGGGGGAGAACGCTCTGGCCGTGCTGCTCTGGGTC
Source organism: Microbacterium maritypicum MF109 (assembly GCF_000455825.1). GTDB lineage: Bacteria > Actinomycetota > Actinomycetes > Actinomycetales > Microbacteriaceae > Microbacterium > Microbacterium maritypicum_A. Next base: position 23,859 of record NZ_ATAO01000182.1, on the reverse strand, counting down.
ATGGTCGTCTTCGTGGTCCTGGTGCTGCTGCTCGCCTGGGTGCAGCGCGTTCTCGAGAACAAGTGGAGGATCGCGCGATGAGTTCCGTTCTTTTCGACGTCCCCGGCCCCCGTGCCATCGCCCGCAACCGGCTCATCGGAGCCGCCACGGTCCTCGTCGTCCTCGCCGTGCTCGGCTGGGTCGTGTGGAGGCTGTTCGCCACCGGACAGTTCTCCGCCGAGAAGTGGAACATCTTCACGTTCTCCGCCGTCTGGGTCCGCTTCGGCGAAGGGCTGCTGGCCACGCTGGCCGCCTTCGCGGTCGCCGGCGTCGGGTCCATCGCCCTCGGCTTCCTGCTCGGCATCGGCCGCCTGTCGGAGCACGCCTGGGTGCGTGAGCCCGTCCGGTGGATCATCGAGGTGCTGCGAGCGGTGCCCGTGCTCATCCTGATGATGCTGCTGTACTACGGCCTTCCCGTGATCGGCGTGAAGATGCCGCCGTATTGGGCCGTCGTGATCGCTCTGATCGTGTACAACGGCTCCGTGCTCGCCGAGGTGCTGCGTGCCGGCATCGAATCGCTGCCGCGCGGGCAGAAAGAAGCCGGCTACGCGATCGGACTCCGGAAGACCGGGGTGATGTACTTCATCCTGATCCCGCAAGCCGTGCGGGCCATGATGCCGGTGATCATCGCGCAGCTCGTCGTGGCGCTCAAGGACACCGCGCTCGGGTTCATCATCACGTACCAGGAGCTCCTCTACGTCATCAACCAGATCGGCAACCAGGCGCCTTACGGGTCCCCGCTGATCCCCGCGGCGATCGTCGGCGGATCGATGTACGTGGCCGTGTGCCTCCTGCTCTCCTACATCGCCTACCGCCTGCAGCGCCGTGCCAAGCGCTCGCCGAAGGCCGGGCCAGCGGTACCGGATCCCCGTCAGCACGGGGGCGAGACGAACACCTCGCTCATCGTCCTTCAGGGCGACGGGTCCGAGGCGTCGCGCTGATCCGCGAAAGCGACCCACGCGCCCCCGGTAGACTCGATTCTCGTGTCAGAGTCTCCTGAAATCACCCCGGAAGCGGTCGAAGCCGCTGTCGCCGACGCCCTCGCGGCGATCGCCGCAGCCACCGACACCGCCGAGCTGAAAGCGGCTCGTGCCGCACACGTCGCCGACGGATCGCCGCTCGCGGTCCTGAATGCCTCGATGCGACAGGTCGCCCCCGAGAACAAGGCCGCTTTCGGCAAGCTCGTGGGTCAGGGACGCGGGCGGGTGACGCAGGCGCTGGCGGCGAAGGAAGCCGAACTGGCGGAGGCCGAGGTCGCTGCGCGGCTCGAGGCCGAGCGGGTCGACATCACCGCCGTGCCGTCGCGCACCCGCGTCGGTGCCCGGCACCCGCTCACCCTGCTCCAGGACCAGGTCTGCGACATCTTCGTCGGCATGGGATGGGAGATCGCGGAGGGGCCGGAGCTCGAGCACGAGTGGTTCAACTTCGACGCCCTGAACTTCGATGTCGACCACCCCGCCCGTCAGGAGCAGGATACGTTCTACGTCGACCCCACCTCCCGCCACCTCGTGATGCGCACGCACACGAGCCCGGTGCAGGTGCGCTCGATGCTCGACCGCGAGGTGCCGATCTACGTGCTGTGCCCCGGCCGCGTGTACCGCACCGACGAGTTCGACGCCACGCACCTGCCGGTGTTCACCCAGTTCGAGGGACTCGTGATCGACAAGGGCATCACGATGGCGCACCTCAAGGGCACACTCGATCACTTCGCGAAGCAGCTCTTCGGGCCCGAGGCCAAGACGCGCTTCCGCACCAACTACTTCCCCTTCACCGAGCCCTCCGCCGAACTCGACCTGTGGCACCCGACCTTCAAGGGCGGCGCGCGCTGGATCGAATGGGGCGGCTGCGGCATGGTCAACCCGAACGTGCTGCGCGCCGCCGGGATCGACCCCGAGGTGTACAGCGGCTTCGCGTTCGGCATGGGCATCGAGCGGGGACTGATGTTCCGCAGCGACGTCCAGGACATGCGCGACATGGCCGAGGGCGATGTCCGATTCAGCGAGCAGTACGGGATGGTGGTGTGATGCGCGTCCCGCTTTCGTGGTTGCGTGAGTACGTCGATCTGGCAGCGGATGCCACGCCCGAGGACGTCCTCGCGGCACTGGTGACCGTCGGATTCGAAGAAGAGGATGTGCACCGCTTCGACATCACCGGTCCCGTGGTCGTCGGACAGGTCGTTTCGCTCGAGGCCGAGCCGCAGTCGAACGGCAAGACCATCAACTGGTGCCAGGTCGACGTCGGCGAGGCGAACGGCGGCATCCGTGGGATCGTCTGCGGTGCGCACAACTTCGTCGCCGGTGACAAGGTCGTCGTGACGCTGCCCGGTGCCGTGCTTCCCGGTCCGTTCCCGATCGCCGCCCGCAAGACCTACGGTCACGTGTCGGACGGCATGATCGCGTCGGCGCGCGAGCTCGGCCTGGGCGATGAGCACAACGGCATCGTGGTGCTGTCCGATCTCAGCATCGACGCGCCCGTCGGCACCGACGCGATCGCTCTGCTCGGCCTCGATGACGTCGCGGTGGAGATCAACGTCACTCCCGACCGTGGATATGCCTTCTCGCTCCGCGGCGTGGCCCGTGAGTACGCGCATGCCACCGGTGCGACCTTCCGCGACCCGGCCGAGCGCGACTTCGCCGAGCTCCAGCCCGGGTCCGGGCACACGACCGTGGTCGATGACGTCGCACCCGTGCGCGGGAACGTGGGTGCGAGCGAGTTCGTGACCCGCGTCGTCCGCGGTGTCGACCCCTCACGTCCGACGCCGCCGTGGATGGTCGCCCGGCTGAGTCTTGCGGGCATGCGCTCGCTCGGCGTGCTGATCGACATCACCAACTACGTGATGCTCGAGCTCGGCCAGCCGCTGCACGGCTACGACCTCGACAAGCTCACGGGCGGCATCACGGTGCGCCGCGCCACTCCCGGCGAGAAGATGACCACGCTCGACGGCGTCGAGCGCGCTCTGCACGCGGAAGACCTCCTCATCACCGACGAGTCCGGCCCGATCGGCCTTGCCGGCGTCATGGGCGGTGGCACGACCGAGATGAGCGACACCACGCGGAACGTGCTGATCGAGGCGGCGAACTTCGACCCCACGACCATCGCCCGCTCGGCACGTCGACACAAGCTGCCCAGTGAGGCGTCCAAGCGCTTCGAACGCGGTGTCGACCCGCTGATCCCGTTCGTGGCCGCCCGCCGCGCTGCCGACCTCATGGTCGAGCTCGCCGGCGGCACGCTCACGGAGGAGGGTGGCGCGCTGTTCGCCGAGGTCTTCGTCGGCGAGATCGAGCTCCCCGCCGGATTCGTGCAGGGGCTCATCGGCGTCGACTACTCCGACGACGAGATCACCGGTGCGCTGACCACCATCGGTGCCGATGTCACGGCGTCGGATGCGGGTTCCGGCTGGACCGTGATCCCGCCGACCTGGCGGCCCGACCTCACCGACAAGTGGACGCTCGCGGAGGAGGTCGCCCGCATCCACGGGCTCGACCGCATCCCCTCGGTGCTGCCGACGCCTCCGTCCGGTCGCGGCCTCACCGCCGACCAGCAGGGTCGTCGACGCGTAGCCGATGCCCTGGCTGCTGCCGGTCTCGTCGAGACGCCGTCGTTCCCGTTCACCACCGAGGCGCAGAACGACCTCCACGGCTCCGCATCGGGTGAACACCTCCCGAGCATCCGCCTGGCGAATCCACTCGACGGGCAGGCGCCGTATCTGCGTCGTTCGCTCATTCCCGGTCTGCTGCAGACCGCGCACCGCAACATCTCGCGCGGACTCACCGACCTGGCGATCTTCGAGACCGGCGTGGTCTTCCTGCCCGAGCCGGGCGTGGAGTACGGCACGGACGAGGTGCCGCCGCTGGGCGAGCGCCCGTCCGATGAGACGCTCGCCGCCCTGAACGCGTCGATCCCGCCGCAGCACCGGTTCATCTCCGCGCTGCTCACCGGCCTTGTCTCCCCGCGTCAGCCCGGTCGTCCCGCCGAAGCCGCAGGTCTCGTCGAGGCACTGGACGCGGTCCGCGTCATCGCGGCGGCGGCCGGCGTCGACATCGACGTGGTCCAGGCCGAGCGTGCGGCCCTGCACCCCGGACGCACCGGATCGCTCCGGGTCGCCGGGGAAGAGGTCGGCTACGTCGGTGAGCTGCATCCCGCTGTGGCGGAGGGCGCCGACCTTCCGGGGCGCGCGACCGTGTTCGAGGTCGACCTCGACCGCATCCTGTCGCTCGCCGGTGGTCGGGTCGTCGCGGCCTCGCTATCGACGTTCCCCGCTGCCACGCAGGACGTCTCGCTCACGCTGCCGGCAGACGTTCCGGCCGCGGATGTGCAGGCGGCTCTCGCCGAGGGTGCCGGTACGCTGCTGGAATCGGTGCGTCTCGTCGACGACTATCGCGGGGAGGGCGTGCCGGACGGCTCGAAGAGCCTGACGTTCGCCCTGCGCTTCCGTGCCGACGATCGCACGCTCACGGCGGCCGAGGCCACCGAGGCCAAGCTCGCCGGTGTCGAGGTCGCCGCACAGCGCTTCGGAGCCGCACTGCGCGACTGAGCACGGGAGCGCGACGCACCGCGCCGTGGGACGTACCGTGTCGTCGGTCAGACGATTCCGGTCGGCGCCGGAGTACCGTGGCGGGATGAGAATCCTCCCCCAGGGCACTCCGGCCGCCGTCCCGGATGACGCGCGGCCGCTCGGAGAAGGACCGTTCCTCGAGTCGGGCATGCAGATCGACTGGCACTATCGGAAGCCGGGATGGCAGCCGGGGGAGCCCTCCAGGATCGCTCCGATGCGGGTGGTGCGCGACGACGAACGGGGGCTCGTCGCATGGCTCGCGCCCGGAACGCTGCAGGAGGCTCCGGGAGCTCTCGGCGGACAGCGAGTGCGTGAAGTACCGCTCTCGCGTCGCTGGCTCGAGCCGCGGACGCGCATCGTCGAGCCCTGGCGCGGGAACGGCGTGCTGTGCATCGCCCCCGCCGGGCTGCCATGGTCGGTCTGGTTGTTCTGGAGCGACACCACAGGCCCGGACTGGTCCTTCGCCGGCTGGTACGTGAACCTCGAGAACGCACATCTGCGGACCGATCACGACACCTACTCGTCCGACCACATCCTCGACGTCGAGATCGATCCGGAGGGCGGCATCCACCTCAAAGACGAGGACGAGCTCGTCGCCGCGATCCAGCAGGGGCGTCTCAGCCCCGAGCAGGCGGCGCAGATCGAGCGGCACGCGGACGCGGCCATCGCCTCGTTCGAATCCGGTGGCTGGCCGTTCGACGCCGCGTGGACACGTTGGCAGCCCGATCCCGCGTGGAGCATCCCGGTGCTCGCGGGCCTGGATCGTCTGAGCACGCCCACCGATCTGCTCTGAACGGATCTGCTGTGGGCGGAAGAGGTTCCGCAGAGATCCGCCACCTGATGACATGGAATCATGACGGATGTTCTGATCCTCGGCGGTACGGGCTGGCTCTCCGGGCGCATCGCCCGGAGGTGGGTCGACGAAGGCGCCGCGGTCACGTGTCTCGGCCGCGGTTCTCGTCCGGCCCCCGAGGGTGCCGTGCTCGTGCGCGGCGATCGTGAGGATGCCGACGTCTATGCCGATCTCTCGCGGCGGGACTGGGATCACGTCGTGGACGTCTCGTCCCACGCGGTGCGGGTCGAGAGGGCGGTCGATGCGCTCGGCGATCGGGCGGGGCGCTGGACCTACGTATCGTCCGTGTCGGTGTACTCCGATGACGAGACGGTCGGAGCAGATGAGTCGACGCCGCGACATCCGGCTGCGAGCCCGGCTGATGCGTACGACTACGGTGCGCAGAAGGCAGCAGCCGAAGATGCTGTCATGCGCCTGGGGGAGCGCGGCTTCATCGTGCGCCCCGGGCTCATCGTGGGCGACGGCGACCCCAGCGACCGGTTCGGGTACTGGGCCGCGGCGTTCGCGCGCGCGAGCTCGGAACCCGTGCTGCTGCCGCCGCTCGAGGGAAGCAGCGCGCAGGTCATCGATGTCGACGATCTCGCGGCGTACATCGTCACGGCCACACGCAGCGGCGTGGTCAACGGCGTGGGCGATGAGCACCCCCTCGCCGATGTGCTGGGTGCGGTGCGCCTCGCGGCCGGTCACACCGGCTCCGTGTTCGTCGCGGACGAGGGATGGCTCCGTGCGCACGACGTCGAGTACTGGGCGGGGCCGCGGTCCCTGCCGCTGTGGCTGCCGACCGAAATGAGTGGCTTCATGACCCGCTCGAATCGCGCATTCCACGCGAGCGGCGGCCGGCTTCGTCCGCTCACGGACACGATCGAGCGCGTCGTCGCCGACGAACGGTCACGAGGCGTCGACCGGGAGCGCCATGCCGGCCTCACACGGGCAGAGGAGAGGGCTCTGCTGAGCGATCGCTAGACTGCGAGCAGTGACACGGGGTGCCGCGATCCGCGGCTGAGAACAGACCCGTCGAACCTGATCTAGTTCGTACTAGCGAAGGGATGTCGCGATGAGCGATCTTCTGCGTCCTGAATCCACCCACGACCTCGCCGGTTCCGCCGCGACCCTCCTGGAGGTGCTGCGCGAGGCTCCGCCGTTGACGCACTGCATCACCAATGCGGTCGTGACGGGATTCACCGCCAACGTGCTGCTGGCACTGGGGGCCGCACCCGCGATGGTCGACATCGTCGACGAGGCGGGGATGTTCGCCGGGGTCGCCTCCGGGGTGCTGATCAACCTGGGGACTCCCACGCCCGAGCAGCGGGCGGCGAGTCTGGAGGCGGTCGCCGGAGCCGCGGCGAACGGTACGCCTTGGGTTCTCGACCCGGTAGCTATCGGTGCGCTTCCGGTGCGCACCGCCCTCGCCCACCAGCTCGCGCAGCACCGACCGACCGCTATCCGCGGCAACGCCTCCGAGATCCTCGCCCTCGCCGGGCTCAGCACGGGCGGACGTGGGGTGGATGCCACCGACACCACGGACTCCGCAGCCGATGCCGCCGCAACGCTCGCGCGGACCACGGGCGCGGTGGTCGCAGTGTCGGGGCCGATCGATCTCATCACCGACGGGGTGCGGATGCTCCGCCTCGCCAACGGCCACGAGCTGCTGACCCGTGTGACCGGAGGAGGATGCGCGCTCGGTGCGGTGATGGCGGCCTTCCTCGGTGCGGCCGAGGCGACGGATCACGATGCGCTGACCGCTGTGGCTTCCGCGAGCCTCGTCTACACGATCGCCGCCGAGCGGGCAGCGGCGACATCCGCGGGGCCGGGCAGCTTCGCCGTCGCCCTGCTGGATGCGCTCGCCGCGGTGGGCCCCGACGACATCAGAGCCGATGCACGCGTCGAAGGCGGCGTCCGGTGAACGCCGATCTCTCGCTCTACCTCGTCACGGACGCGGCGCTCTGCGGGGACAGAGGCGTCGTCGAGACGGTGCGCCGAGCGGTCGACGGTGGGGTGCGGATCGTCCAATTGCGCGACAAGGACGCGACCGACGCCGAGACGGTCGATCAGCTGATCGCGTTGTCGCGGGTGATCGACGGGCGGGCGCTGCTCGTCGTGAACGACCGGCTGGACGCCGTGGTCGCTGCCCGGGAACGGGGCGCTCGGGTCGACGGCGTGCATCTGGGACAGGGCGATGCCTCCGTGCTGCGTGCGCGTGAGGCGCTCGGACCCGACGCGCTGGTCGGCCTCACCGCGAACACCCGTGCGCATCTCGACGCGGTCGATGCTCTGCCCGCCGGCACCGTCGACTATCTGGGTGTCGGTGTGATCCGTCCGACCGCCACCAAACCCGATCACCCCGCTCCTCTCGGCGTCGACGGCTTCCGTGATCTCGTGGCTGCCAGCTCTCTGCCGTGCGTGGCGATCGGCGGCGTCGGCATCGATGACACGGAACCCCTCCGCGACGCCGGTGCGGCCGGCCTCGCCGTCGTCTCGGTGCTGTGCGCCGCCGACGATCCCGAGGCCACGGCAGCGGAGTTCCGCCGGCGCTGGCTCGCCGGCGCCGTGCCGAGGGTGCTCAGCATCGCCGGCAGCGATCCGTCCGGGGGCGCGGGCATCCAGGCCGACCTCAAGTCCATCGCCGCGAACGGCGGATACGGGATGGCGGTCCTCACTGCGCTGACGGCGCAGAACACGCAGGGAGTGCGTGCCGTGCACGTGCCCCCCGCGCACTTCCTCCGCGCGCAGCTGGATGCGGTGTCGGACGACATCGTGATCGACGCCGTGAAGATCGGGATGCTCGCCGACGCCGACGTCATCCGCGTGGTGGGTGCGTGGCTCGACCGCGTTCGTCCGCCGGTCGTCGTGCTCGACCCCGTGATGGTGGCGACCTCCGGCGATCGGCTGCTGGATCCGGATGCCGAGCGAGCGCTGCACGATCTCCTCGCGCGGGCGACTCTGGTGACACCGAACCTCGCCGAGCTCGCAGTGCTGTCCGGCCGCGACGTCCTCGACTGGGAGGACGCGCTCTCCGCGGCGGAGCAGCTGTCGGCCGCGGTCGGGGCGGCTGTCCTGGTCAAGGGGGGACACCTCGACGGCGATTCGGCTCCGGATGCGCTGGTCGATACGCATCGCGGGACGCGCCAGGAGTTCGCCGGCACCCGGATCCCGACCAGGAACACGCACGGCACCGGCTGTTCGCTGTCGTCCGCGCTCGCGACGCTCCTCGCGCGCGGGGAGCGGCCGGTCGATGCGGTCAGCGCCGCGCGCGCCTGGCTCCGCGAATCCCTGCGCGCGGGGGACGCGCTGAGCGTGGGGCGGGGTCACGGGCCGATCGACCATTTCGCCGGACTCCGGGAGCGTGCGGCGGCGCAGACCCGACCGGCGGCTGACGACATCGCCGCGGACTGGTGGCAGGACATCGCGGAGATCCGCGCGGGGATCGACGAACTCCCGTTCATCCGAGCGCTCGCCGACGGGACGCTGGAGCGCGGCCCCTTCCTGATCTATCTCGCGCAGGACGCGCTGTATCTGCGCGAGTACGCCCGTGTCCTCGCCGAAGCCGCCCGGCTCGCGCCGACGTCGGAGGAACAGGCCTTCTGGGCCGATTCCGCGCACGGCTCGATCGTGGGTGAACTCGAGCTGCACGCGTCGTACCTGACCCCGGCTCAGGGAGTGAGCGCGGCGACGTTCGCCGCCGAGCCGGGGCCGGCGACCACCGCGTACCTCGACCACCTGCGCTCCGTCGCGTTCGGCGGCGACTACGGCGAGATCGTCGCGGCCGTCCTTCCCTGCTTCTGGCTCTACACCGACCTCGGCCGACGCCTGCATGCCGGAGAGTTCGGGGAGTACGCGCGGGATCCGCAGCATCCCTACGCGTCCTGGCTCACGACGTACGCGGATCCGGCATTCGAGGCGGCGACGGAGAAGGCGATCGCCTACGCTTCCGGGGCTGCGGCGCAGGCCGATGCCCCGACCCGTGCGCGCATGCGCCGGGTGTTCGCGGTATCGAGCGCACACGAGCTCGCCTTCTTCGCCGCGCCGATGGGGCTGCAGCCGCTCAGATGACGGGGTGGATTTGCGGTGGCCGCCGGGGCCGCGCTACTGTCGCGACATGCCTTCGGCCGCCACCGCTTCTCCGACGCTCGCTCCGAGCGTCATCGCTGTGCGCCGACGCCGCGGCCGCCGACTGTAGGCGACCCCGCCCTCCTGCCTGCGCACGCGCAGCGGTCGAGAGCCGGTGTCGCCGCCTCCGGCCCCGTCCCCGGTCCTCCCTTCGAGGAAGGACCCGACCGTTAAGGTAGAAGCATGACGTATTCCGTCGCCGTCTCCGGCGCATCCGGCTACGCAGGCGGCGAGATCCTCCGTCTCCTGGCCGATCATCCCGACATGGAGATCCGCACCGTCACGGCGCACTCGAACGCCGGGCAGCCTCTCGTCGACCACCAGCCGCATCTGCGTTCTCTGGCACACCTCACCCTGCAGGACACGACGCCCGAGATCCTCTCCGGCCACGACATCGTGTTCCTCGCACTCCCGCACGGGCAGTCGGGGCAGTACACCGATGCGCTCGGTGCGGCTCCGCTCGTGATCGATGCCGGAGCCGACCATCGGCTCACGTCGGCGTCCGCGTGGGAGGCGTTCTACGGCGGGGCGTTCCACGAGCCCTGGACATACGGCGTCCCCGAGCTCCTGATCGACGGGGTCAAGCAAAGAGAGCACCTCCGCGGCGCGACGCGCATCGCGGCTCCCGGCTGCAACGCCTCGACCGTGAGTCTCAGCCTCGCGCCGGGCGTCGCCGCCGGCGTGATCGACCCCGCGGACATCGTCTCGGTGCTGGCGGTCGGTCCGTCCGGTGCCGGGAAGAGCCTCAAGACGAACCTTCTCGGCAGCGAGATCCTCGGCACCGCGAACCCGTATGCGGTCGGGGGATCCCACCGGCACATACCGGAGATCCGTCAGGCGCTCGCCGCGGCATCGGGTATCGACGCCGACGGCATCCGTATCTCCTTCACTCCGGTGCTGGTGCCCATGTCGCGCGGAATCCTCGCCACGTCGACCGCACGGATCGCCGACGGCGTGACCGATGCGCAGATCCGCGACGCCTGGCAGAGCGCCTACGGCGACGAGACCTTCGTGCAGCTGCTGCCGGAGGGACGCTTCCCGCGCACGGCCGACGTGCTCGGCGCCAACACCGCGCTGATCGGGCTCGCGATCGATCGCGCCGCGAACCGGGTGACCGTGGTCACCGCGGTCGACAACCTCGTCAAGGGCACCGCCGGCGCTGCCATCCAATCCATGAACATCGCGCTGGGGCTTCCCGAGGCCCGCGCCCTCTCAGTGAACGGAGTCGCGCCGTGAGCGTCACCGCCCCCGCAGGTTTCGAGGCGGCCGGTGTGGCCGCAGGACTCAAGTCCACCGGCAAGCCCGATGTCGCCGTCGTCGTCAACCGCGGACCGCGCAAGGTCGGCGCCGCCGTCTTCACGAGCAACCGCGCCAAGGCCAACCCGATCATCTGGTCGCAGCAGGCCGTCGCCGACCGGGTGGTCGAGGCCGTCGTGCTCAACTCCGGCGGGGCGAACTGCTTCACCGGCGCTTTCGGATTCCAGACGACGCATCAGACGGCTGAGAAGGCGGCCGAGCTCCTCGGTGTCAGCGCCGGCGACGTGCTGATCTGCTCCACCGGTCTCATCGGCACAGGAGACGAGACGTTCCGTGCGCGTGTGCTCGCCGGCACGGAGCAGGCGATCGCCGAGCTCAGCGCTGATGGCGGAGAGAGCGCGGCGCACGCCATCATGACCACCGACACCGTCGCGAAGACCGCCGTGGTCAGCCGCGACGGCTGGACGATCGGTGGGATGGCGAAGGGAGCAGGAATGCTCGCGCCGGGCCTCGCCACGATGCTGGTCGTGATCACGACCGACGCCGTCCTCGAGCCGCTCCAGGCCGATGACGTGCTGCGCCGTGCGACCGGGCGGACCTTCGACCGGCTCGACTCCGACGGCTGCATGTCGACGAACGATCAGGTCACCCTCCTCGCCAACGGCGCCTCCGAGGTCGTGCCCGATCTCGACGACTTCGCCGCCGCGCTGATCGAGCTGTGCCGAGAGCTCGCGGTCAAGCTGCAGGGCGATGCCGAGGGCGCGAGTCACGACATCACGATCGAGGTGCAGCACGCGGTCTCCGAGCAGGACGCCGTCGAGGTCGGCCGGTCGGTCGCCCGCAACAACCTCTTCAAGGCCGCCATCTTCGGCAACGACCCGAACTGGGGCCGTGTGCTCGCCGCGATCGGCACCACGAACGCGCAGTTCGATCCCTACGACGTCGACGTCTGGATGAACGGCGTCCGCGTCTGCACGGCGGGCGGCCCCGACCGTCCCCGTGAAGAGGTCGACCTCATGCCGCGCGCCACGCACCTCGTGATCGACCTCAAGGTCGGCGAGTCGACGGCGACCGTGCTCACGAACGACCTCACCCACGACTACGTGCACGAGAACAGCGCCTACGCCTCATGACCGACATCCAGGACACCCCGGCCGAAGTCGCCGCACAGAAGGCCACGACCCTCATCGAGTCGCTGCCGTGGCTGAAGAAGTTCCGCGACCAGATCGTCGTCATCAAGTACGGCGGGAACGCGATGGTGTCGGAGGAGCTGCAGGACGCCTTCGCGCAGGACATCGCCTACCTCCGTTACGTCGGCGTACTGCCGGTCGTCGTGCACGGCGGCGGCCCGCAGATCTCGAACATGCTGCAGCGGCTCGAGATCCCCAGCGAGTTCAAGGGCGGCTACCGGGTCACCAACACCGAGGCGATCAGCGTCGTGCGCATGGTGCTCACCGGTCAGGTCAATCCGCAGCTGGTGTCCAAGATCAACTCGCACGGGCCGATCGCGACCGGCCTCAGCGGGGAGGACGCCGGACTCTTCGGCGGGCGCCGTCGCGGTGTCGTGATCGACGGCGAAGAGGTCGACCTCGGTCGCGTCGGCGATGTCGTCGAAGTCGATCCGACTCCCGTGCTCGACCATCTCGCCGCCGGGCGCATCCCGGTGGTGTCGAGCATCGCGCCTGATCTCGATCATCCCGGCCAGTCGCTCAACGTCAACGCCGATGCCGCCGCCGCGGCTCTCGCCGTGTCCTTGCATGCGCGCAAACTCGTGATCCTCACGGATGTGCCGGGGCTCTACGCCGACTGGCCGAACCGCGACTCCCTCGTCTCGCACCTGACCTCGGAGGCCCTCATCGAGATGCTGCCGAAGCTCGAGTCGGGGATGATCCCCAAGATGCGCGCCTGCCTCGACGCGGTCGAAGGCGGCGTGGACGCGGCCGCGATCATCGACGGACGGGTGCCGCATTCGGTGCTCGTCGAACTGTTCACCAGCAAGGGAATCGGGACCGAAGTGGTCCTGGGAAAGTCGGAGGTGACGGGATGACCGTCTGGCAGGACGACGCGGCACGCGATCTCGTGCTCAATGCGGGGGAGCGGCTCGCGCTGCTGGTCCGCGGTGAGGGCTCGTACCTGTGGGATGCCGACGGTCGACGCCACCTCGACTTCCTCGCCGGCATCGCGGTGACCTCCCTCGGGCACGCGCACCCGGCCTTCGTCGAGGCCGTCTCGACGCAGGCGGCCACACTCGCGCACGTGTCGAACTACTTCGCCACCCCGCCCCAGCTCGCACTCGCCGCACGCATCAAGCGTCTCGCGGGTGCCGGTATCGACGGGCGGGTGTTCTTCTCGAACTCGGGCGCCGAGGCCAACGAGGCCGCTTTCAAGCTCGCCCGGCTGCACGGGGGCACCGAGCGGCCGCGCATCCTCGCGCTCGAGAACGGCTTCCACGGACGCACCATGGGCTCGCTCGCTCTCACCGCGAAGGCATCGATGCGCGCGCCGTTCGAGCCGATGCCCGCGGGCGTCGAGCACATCCCCGCCACGATCGAGGCGTTGGAAGCGGCGATGGACGACCGCGTCGCCGCGATCATCGTCGAGCCGATCCAGGGCGAGGCCGGAGTGGTCGAGCTGCCGGAGGGCTACCTCGCCGCCGCCCGCTCGCTGACCCTCGCGCACGGCGCGCTCCTGATCGTCGACGAGATCCAGACCGGAGCCGGCCGCACCGGTGAGTGGTTCGGGTTCAGCCACGAGGGCATCATTCCCGATGCGATCACGCTCGCGAAGGGGATCGGCGGCGGTTTCCCGATCGGCGCGCTGGTCACCTACGGCAGCGCGAGCGCACTGTTCACCCCGGGGTCGCACGGCTCGACGTTCGGGGGCAACCCCCTGGCGACTGCTGTCGCCGACGCCGTGCTCGCCGAGATCGAGAGCGCCGGCCTGGTGGAGAACGCGGCCCGTCGCGGCGCGGAGCTGCGCGAGATCCTCCTCGGGATCGACTCCCCACTGGTCGAGGGCGTGCGCGGACGTGGTCTGCTCGTGGGCGTCGCGCTCACCGCTCCGGTGGCCGGTGCCGTCGTCGCGGCCGCACAGGAGCGCGGGCTCATCGTCAACGCCGCCAACCCCGAGACGGTGCGCATCGCGCCCGCTCTCACCATCGGCGACGCCGAACTCGCCGAGTTCCGTGAGCTGTTCACGGCCGCTCTCGCCGACGTCCAGGCCTCTGTAGCCGGAAAGGTATCCGCATGACCCGCCACCTGCTGCGTGACGATGACCTGACCCCCGCCGAGCAGGCGGAGATCCTCGACCTCGCCATCGAGCTGAAGAAGGACCGCTGGGCCGACAAGAGCCTGGCCGGTCCTCAGACGGTCGCGGTCATCTTCGACAAGTCCTCCACGCGCACCCGTGTCTCGTTCGCGGTGGGCATCGCCGACCTCGGCGGCTCGCCGCTGATCATCTCGACCGCGAGCAGCCAGCTCGGCGGCAAAGAGACGCCGTCCGACACCGCGCGCGTCCTCGAGCGCCAGGTCGCGGCCATCGTGTGGCGCACCTATGCGCAGTCCGGGCTCGAAGAGATGGCCGAAGGCACGAGGGTGCCCGTCATCAACGCGCTCTCCGACGACTTCCACCCGTGCCAGCTGCTCGCCGATCTGCTGACGATCCGCGAGCACAAGGGAGATCTGAAGGGGCTCACGCTCACGTTCCTCGGCGACGGACAGAGCAACATGGCGCACTCGTACGCGCTCGCCGGTGTGACGGCGGGCATGCACGTGCGCATCGCGTCGCCGGAGGACTATGCGCCCCGCGCGGATGTCATCGAGGCCGCCGATCGCCGCGCTGCCGAGACCGGTGGCTCGATCACGCTCTACACCGACCCGGTCGAGGCTGCCGCCGGTGCCGACGTCGTGGTGACCGATACATGGGTCTCGATGGGCAAGGAGGAGGAGAAGCTCGCACGCATCCGCGATCTCGGCGGCTACAAGGTCACCCCCGAGACGATGACGCTCGCCGACCCCGAGGCGATCTTCATCCACTGCCTCCCTGCCGATCGCGGCTATGAGGTCGACTCCAGCGTGATCGACGGGCCGCAGAGCGTGGTCTGGGATGAGGCGGAGAACCGTCTGCACGCGCAGAAGGCCCTCCTGGTCTGGCTCCTCGGCAAGAAGGACGCGTGATGAGCGAACCGACACGCGAAGGCACCAACGAGGGCGCGCTCTGGGGCGCCCGCTTCGCCACGGGCCCGTCGCCGGAACTGGTCGAGCTGAGCCGTTCCACGCACTTCGACTGGATCCTCGCGCCGTACGACATCGCCGGCTCGCATGCACATGCCACGGCGCTCGAAGCTGCCGGATACCTCGAACCCGACGAGGCACGACGGATGCACGAGGGGCTGGATGCCGTGGCGCGCAAGGTCGCCGACGGCACGCTGCGACCGGTGCCGACCGACGAGGACGTGCACGGCGCGCTCGAGCAGGCGTTGATCGCCGAGCTCGGGCCGGAACTGGGCGGGCGCCTGCGCGCCGGTCGCAGCCGCAACGACCAGATCGCCACCCTCGTGCGCATGTACCTGATCGATCATGCGCGGGTGATCGCCCGTGACATCCTGCGGGTGATCGACGCGCTGGTGGCCCAGGCCGAAGCGCATCCCGCCGCGATCCTGCCCGGACGCACGCACCTGCAGCATGCGCAGCCGGTGCTGCTCGCCCATCACCTGCAGGCCCACGGTTGGCCGCTGGTGCGCGAACTCGAACGCCTCGTGGACTGGCGGCGTCGTGCCGGCGTCTCACCGTACGGCGGGGGAGCGCTGGCCGGTTCCACGCTCGGTCTCGATCCGACGCTCGTGGCGACGGAGCTGGGTCTGGACCGCCCGGCCGAGAACTCCCTCGACGGCACCGCGGCCCGCGACGTCGTGGCGGAGTTCGCGTTCATCACGGCGATGACCGGGGTCGACATCTCGCGCCTCTCCGAGGAGATCATCCTCTGGAACACCCGCGAGTTCGGTTTCGTCACGCTCGACGATGGCTACTCCACGGGTTCGAGCATCATGCCGCAGAAGAAGAATCCCGACATCGCCGAGCTCGCTCGCGGCAAGTCGGGTCGCCTCATCGGCAACCTCTCCGGTCTGCTGGCCACGCTCAAGGGCCTTCCGCTCGCGTACAACCGCGATCTGCAGGAGGACAAGGAGCCGGTGTTCGACTCGGTTCAGACCCTCGAGGTGGTGCTCCCCGCCTTCGCGGGCATGATCGCGACGCTGCGTTTCGACACCGAACGGATGGCAGCTCTGGCTCCGCAGGGCTTCTCTCTCGCGACGGATGTCGCGGAATGGCTCGTGAAGCGCCGGGTGCCCTTCCGTGATGCCCATGAGATCTCGGGTGCGCTCGTGCGTGCGTGCGAGGAGCAGGGGATCGGGCTGGAGGATGCCTCCGACGAGCTGCTGCTGTCGGTGTCGCCGCATCTCGTGCCCGAGGTGCGCGAAGTCCTGACGATCGAGGGTTCGGTCGCATCGCGCACCGGCGCCGGGGGGACCGCCCCTGTGCGGGTCGCGGAGCAGCGTGCCGAGCTGGTCTCGCGCGCGCAGGCCGCCGCCCACGCCCTCGGCCTCTAGCCGAAGGCATCGGCGGCCGGTCCGCGGCGGTTCAGTGCAGCTCGGCGTCGGCCGCCGACCGCTCCCAGCGGGTGAAGCGGACGGTGAGTCCGGCACGGGTGGGTGCAGCGAGGAAGGGGCCGGCTGCGGCTGCGGACTGCCCGTCGAACGGCGCGACCCGCACCAGTCGCCACGGTCCGTCGTCGGCGCGGGCACGCACGATCACGGAGTCCGCCCAGCGGCTGACACGCACCGTGATCTCGCTCTCGAACCATTCGTCGACGTGGCCGACCGACCAGTCGGAGCCTCCCGCGGTGACCACGGCGCCGAGCCCGAGGTGATCATCGGCGTATTCCAGGCCGGTCTTGACCCAGTGCTCGTCGTCGATGCGCACGAACACGCCCGCCTGGTCGAACTGCCCGTCCCACGGGGCCCGGAAAGCGACCTCCATGGCCTCGCCCACCGCGAGCGGGGCGAGGAGAGCGTGCTCGTTATCGTGCACGAAGCCATAGGCGGTGTGCCGCCAGGCATCGCTGCCTTCCACGGCGGTGATGTCGAGCGGAGCCGAACCGTCGGGGAGGGTGGACGGGGAGGCGGGGGCGTTGGTCCAGGTTCCCTGAGACCAGGGGATCATGTGCGATTCAGGCATGTTCTCAAGATATAGCCGATAAGCGCATAAGTCGAGCATTATTCGTGTTATGGTTATGTCATGGTCATCGCGGTACTCGCTGACATCGTGGGGTCTCGCCGACTCGACGATCGCACCGCCGCGCAACGCGTCCTCGACGACACCATAGCCGCGGTGGAGGTCGACCTCCCGCTGGCGACGCAGCCGCTCACGCCCACCGTAGGAGACGAGCAGCAGGGTGTCTACCGCGATCTGAGCGACGCGATGGTGTCGCTGCTGATGATCCAGCTGCGATTGCCCGACGGCATCGCCTTCCGCTTCGGCATCGGTGTGGGGGAGGTGCGTCCTGTCGAGTCGGTCCATCGCGAGCTCGCTGACGGACCGGGGTGGTATGCGGCCCGCGCGGCGATCGAGACCGTGCACGCCCGTGAGGGTCGCGCCGTGCCGAGCACGAGATCCTGGATTGTCGGAGCCCCGGGGCAGGATGAGGTCATGGAGAGCACGATCGCCGCATCGAACGCCTATCTCCTCGTCCGCGACGAGGTGGTCGGCGCGATGAGCGAGCGGGAACGACGGCTCACCTACGGTCGTCTGCTCGGTCGATCGCAGCAGGAGCTCGCGACCGACGAGGGGATCACACAGCCCAGCGTCTCGAAGTCGCTGCGCACAGCGGGTACGGCCGCACTCATCGAGGGCGTCGCCGCGCTCCGAGGCGAGCGCGCATGATCGTCGCCGGATTCATCCTGCTGGCGGTCGGCGCCGCCGACCTGGTGCGTCAGTTCGCACCGCGCCGTTGGATCGGGTATCTCTCCGTCGCTGTCATCCTGCTCCTGCTCGGCAGCGTCAGCGACGCGCTCCTTCCCATGGTGCTCGCGATCGTCGTCGGTGCCCTCTGGGTGTGGTGCATGCCCACCGGGCGCCCCGCCCCGCTGGGGTTCTGGCCCGCCGTGCTGCTCGCGGTCGTGAGCGTCGGCGCCGTCGTCGGGCTCGGTGCCCGTGCTGACGCCGGTCTGATCGGCGCGATCTGGCACCTCCGATCGCCGTTCGGTGAGGTGCCCTTCGACCTCGCGCTGCTGGCGCTGGGAGCCGGGGTCTTCCTCCTCGAGTCTTCGAATCTCGTGGTGCGTGCGGCGCTCGACGGGGAGCACACCTGGCTCCCGGCGGACCCGGCAGACCCGGCAGCGAGCGCGTCGAGGGAGACTGTCGCGGCCGCCGAGACCCCGGTGGCCTCCGAGACGGTCGATGGTGTCTCCGACGACGCCACGGAGGATGCTGTCGCGATGTCGGCGACGCTCCCGGTGGCAGCGCCCCGAGATCCGCGCAGCGGATTCAAGGGCGGACGACTGATCGGACCGCTGGAGCGCATCCTCGTCCTGATCCTCACTCTCGCTGCGGCCTATCCGATCCTGGGCGCGATGCTCGCGGCGAAGGGCATCGTCCGATTCCCGGAGATCTCGCGCGACGGCGAGACCGGGGCCCGCGCGGAGTACTTCCTCGTCGGCAGCCTGGTGAGCTGGGTGATCGCCCTCGGCGCCGCGTTCCTCGTGTGGTGGGCCGCGCACAGCTGACGGCAGGCAGTTCAGCCTCTCGACCGGTACCAGTCCAGCTTCTCCGCCAGACGCCGCTGCTGCGCGAGAACGTCGGCGAGTTGCTTCTCGACCGTCGCGGCGTGCTCCTCGAGGAGCGCTATCCGCTCGGGGACGGTGTCCTCGCGTTGGCAGAGCCGGCCGTAGCGACGCAGGCGTTCCACGGGCATGCCCGTCTCGCGAAGGCACTTGAGGAACTCCAGAAGTCCGAGCTCGGTGTCGGTGTACGCCCGATGTCCGCCCGCAGTGCGGGACACGGCGGGCAGGATGCCCTCGCGCTCGTAGTACCGGAGCGTGTCGATGCTGAATCCGGAGCGTGCCGCAGCCTCCGCCGGGGTGTACGTGGTCATGACCCGAGCATAGGACTTGACCTGGAGCGCACTCCAGGTTGCACAGTGAGGTCATGACCAACCGGAACGCCTCTGCATCCCCGCTCGTCCTCGGAGCGATGTCCTTCGGCACGCTCGTCGACGAGGAGACCTCATTCGCGCTGCTCGACCGCTTCGTCGAGCGCGGCGGCATCTGGATCGACACCGCCGACTGCTACAGCTTCTGGGTGAGCGACACGGGGCAGGGGGGAGCCTCCGAGGAGGTTCTCGGACGCTGGCTCGCGGCGCGGCCGCAGGCGCGAGCACAGGTCCGCATCTCGACGAAGGTCGGTGCCGAACCCCTGTGGCCCGGGTCCTGGCCCCAACATCGGACAGGGCTCTCCCCGCGAGCCATCCGCGCTGCTGTCGACGGGAGCCTCGCGCGTCTGGGCGTCGACAGGATCGACCTGCTGTGGCTGCACCAGGAGGATCGGGCCGTCGCGATCGAGGAGACCGTGGACGCTCTCGCGGCGCTCACCGCAGATGGCACCGTGAGCCGCGTCGGTGCCTCGAACCACCCGGCCTGGCGCATCGAGCGCGCCCGTGCGCACGCCAGGTCCATCGGCAGCGTTCCCATCGACGCGTTCCAGTTGAACAGCACGTACCTGCGCACGCGACCGGGAACGCTTCCCCCCGGGGTCGCCCATCCTTTCGGTGTGTTGAGCGATGAGCAGCGCGACTTCGCCCTGGCGAACGGGCTCGAGATCTGGGCGTACACGCCCCTGCTCTCGGGTGCCTATGACAATCCCGCGAAGCCCGTGCCCCCGGTGTACGACCATCCCGGAACCGCAGGTCGGCTCGCGGTGCTGGGTGAGGTCGCGGCGGCGCGAGGGCTCGGACGGGGGCAGATCGTGCTGGCCTGGCAGCTGGCCCGCGGCATCCGCCCGATCCTCGGCGGCAGCAGGGTCGATCAGCTCGACGTCGCGATGGATGCCGCGTCGATCTCTCTGTCTGCGGACGAGATCACTCTTCTCGACGGGCCGGTGTGAGTCGTTTCGCCGGTGCGCTGCGCTGATAGCCTGGAGCGCGTGTCAACTCCCGCTCTGACGACCGCACCCCAGGCGATCGACCCCACGTTCGAGAACGTGTGGGACGAACTCGTGTGGCGTGGTCTGGTCCATGTGTCCACCGACCAGGAGGCGCTGCGCGCCCTGCTCGCGGGAGACCCCATCACGTATTACTGCGGGTTCGATCCGACGGCTCCCAGCCTGCACCTGGGCAACCTCGTGCAGCTGTTGACGCTGCGCCGCATCCAGCTCGCCGGCCACAAGCCCCTCGGCCTCGTCGGCGGCTCGACCGGACTCATCGGAGATCCGCGCCCCACGGCCGAGCGCACGCTGAACACTCGGGAGACGGTCGAGGACTGGGTCGGTCGCCTGCGCACGCAGGTCGAGCGCTACCTCAGCTTCGAGGGCGACAACGCCGCCCGCATCGTGAACAACCTCGACTGGACGGCCCCGCTGAGCGCGATCGACTTCCTGCGCGAGATCGGCAAGTACTTCCGTGTCGGCACGATGCTCAAGAAGGATGCGGTCGCCGCGCGCCTGAACTCCGACGAGGGCATCAGCTACACCGAGTTCAGCTACCAGATCCTGCAGGGCATGGACTTCCTCGAGCTGTACCGGCAGTACGACTGCGTGCTGCAGACCGGCGGCTCGGATCAGTGGGGCAATCTCACCAGTGGTACCGACCTCATCCGTCGTGCCGAGGGAGCGTCGGTGCATGCCATCGGCACGCCGCTCATCACGAACAGCGACGGCACCAAGTTCGGCAAGAGCGAGGGCAATGCCATCTGGCTCGATGCCGACATGTGCAGCCCGTACCGGATGTACCAGTTCTGGCTGAGCACGACCGACGCCGACGTGATCGATCGCCTGAAGGTGTTCACCTTCCTCGGCAGAGCCGAGATCGAGGAGTATGCCGAACTCGTGGCGACCGAGCCGTTCCGTCGGGCTGCGCAGAAGCGGCTCGCCCTCGAGGTCGTCGCGACGGTGCATGGTGTCGAGGCGACTGCGGCCGTGATCGCCGCGTCCGAGGCACTGTTCGGGCAGGGTGATCTGACCGCGCTCGATGCCGGCACGCTGCGCACCGCTCTGGAGGAGCTTCCGAACGCGACGGTCGCTCTCGGTGCACCGGTGGTCGAGGTCTTGGTGTCGACCGGTCTGGTGGCGAGCCTGTCCGAGGCCAGGCGTGCGATCACGCAGGGTGGCGTCACTCTCGACGGCGAACGGGTCGAAGACGAGACAGCCGCGGTCCAGGGCACCCTTCCCGGAGGAGTCTCCGTGCTCCGCCGCGGCAAGAAGACCCTCGCCGGCGTCTTCCTCGACTGAGTCCCCGGCTGTCGGCAGCAGAGGTCTTCGGGTAGCAGGGTCGGATGCCGTTCACCGCCAGTCACGCTTTGGTCGCGCTGCCGTTCGTCCGCACGCCGCTGGTGCCGGCGGCGATCGCGATCGGCGCGATGGCGCCTGACCTGCCACTGTTCGTGCGGGGTGTCGGACTGAACTACTCGTTCACGCATACGTTCGGCAACGTCGTGTGGACCGCGCTGCTCGCGTTCGCACTGTTCCTGATCTGGCGGGTCGTCTTGCGTCCGGCGGTTCCCGAACTCGGTCCGCTGTGGGTGGCGCGGCGGCTGCCCGAGGACTGGACCGATCGCGGGGCCACGGCAGCAGGAGCGGCGGTCGGCATCGGTCAGAAGCGCGCGTATCCGTTCCTGCTCGCCGCGTCGCTCGTGATCGGGGTGCTCTCGCACATCGTGTGGGACCTCTTCACGCACGATGGACGATGGGGCGTCGGTCTGATTCCCGGGCTCGATGAGATGTGGGGTCCGCTCCCCGGTTTCAAGTGGCTTCAGCACGGGTCGAGCCTGGTCGGCCTCGCGATCATCGGTGTCTGGGTGCTCCTGTGGCTGCGTCGGCAGGCTCCGCGTCGCACAGTCACGCAGTCGGTACCCACCTGGCTGCGTGTGTCATGGTGGGTGTCGCTTCCCGTGATCCTGCCCGCCGCCTGGGTCGGTGGACTCGTCGTCTTCGGTCCGCTCGACGCGGAGTTCACCGTCCAGCACCTCGCGTACCGGGTTCTTCCTCCGGCATGTGCGCTGTGGGGCGCGATCACGTTCGTTCTCTGCGTCGCGCTGTCGGTGCGCGGCCGTCACCAGACGGGCTGATCCGATCCCCAGGGATGCGGGGCCCGGAACTCGAAACCCGGCAGGGCGGGTCGCGCCGTCACGAGGGCGCTCCCGTCGACATCGAATCGCGCGAGGTGCGGCCGAACGTCGAAATCGACCTCGGCTGCGGGGTCTCCTCGGCGCGGCATCCCGAGCAGCTCCGCGGCGACGCGACGCAGTGACGTGCGCACGATCCGTGACCCTCCCTCCCGTGACCGCCGCCTGAGCAGCGTGGTCACCGCGGCGGCGAGAAGATACCCGGCGCTGTGATCGAGGGCCTGCGCCGGGAGTGCTCCTGGACGCCCGCCTTCCGCGGACTCGATGCGCGAGATGCCGGATTCGGCCTGCACGAGGCTGTCGAAGCCGGCGAGGTCCGGACTCTCCGTACCCCAGGCGCTGAGTTGCGCGACGATGAGCCCAGGGTGTCGGCGCGCGAGCAGCTCAGGATGCAGCCCGAGTCTGTCGAGAGCGGCCGGTCGGTAGCCGAGGACCACGGCATCGGCTTCGGCCAGCAACACCTGGAGTCGGGCACTGCGTGCGTCGAGTATGGCGGATCGTTTGCCGTGGCCGGTATCGAGATGCTGCCACGCCGGTTCTGGCAGATGCGGGGGATCGATGCGCAAGACGTCGGCGCCGAGAAGAGCGAGGGTCCGCGTGCAGACCGGCCCCGCAATGACGCGCGTCAGATCGAGCACGCGCATGCCGCTCAGGGGGAGGGAACCGGGTGACGTCGCCGTGAGCTCCGATCGACGGGGGTGCGAGGCGGATTCCTCATCCACCCGGCTGACCTCGAGGAGTGGTCGTTCGCGCAGTGCCCGATCGACGGCGGGCCTCTCGACGGCGACAGGAACAGCCAGACCGCCGGCGGATGTGATGTCGGAGACGGCACTCGCTGTCCTCCGCTCCGCGAGTGCAACACGAACGGCAGCCGGATCGGCGTCTTCTCGCAGGTGGAGTCCCGCACGCAGCGCGGCAGCGTGATGCGGGTAGTTCCCGTGCGTACGGACCCATCCGTCGGTGGTCTCCCAGAACCCGGAGTACGGGGACCAGACCGGGGGAGCGTCGCCATCGATCGTGAGCACGCGGTCGCTCCGGTAGGCGATGGCGACGCGGGCCGGATCCAGCGAGACGGGGGAACAGCCAGCCGCGAGCACCGCCGCGCTGACGCTCGCCCACGCCAGCGCGCCGGTGGCCAGTCGGGAGGGAAGCGGGACAGTCGGGGGAGGCGGGAGCACCGTCGAGCCACGGTCGATCCCGAGTTCACGCCGCACGCCATCGAGCAGCGCGGCGCCCGCGTCACCATTCCCCGAGGCTTCATCGTGCGGGGGAACGACCGGGCGGAAATCCGCAGATGCAGGCATGGCGCGATCGTACTCCCGACCCCCACAGAGGGCGGAAACTACTCCTGATCCGGCGGAAACATGGGAGAGAGCACCAGCGACACGCCCGGGTGGTGTGGCCCGATTTGCCAGAACCCCGAGATCCACGTAACTTATTACTTGTTCGCCCCACAGGGACGCGGAGGAGCCAAGAGCTCCACCCCCCTCAAGCGGAGAACCACTCCCGATCCACTCTCACTTGAGAGATCAGGCGCTTGCGTCTAGGATAGGGACTCCACCTCTTCTGCGGCTGTCATCAGCTGCGCTGCGGATCTTCGATCCGCGCGGCGCGCCGATTTGACAAGCAAGAGAGAGTGGGTAAGATAGAGAAGTTGCC
>NZ_ATAO01000181.1 GCF_000455825.1 Microbacterium maritypicum MF109 | reverse complement strand
GGTGGGTGCGGAGGGGCGTCAGTGCCGCACGTACTCCTTGATCGCGTCCTCGTCGACGGTCACGCCGAGGCCGGGACCGGTCGGGACCAGGAACCCGCCGTCGGCACGCACCTCGAGCGGTGTCGTGAGCAGGCGGTTGGCGACCGGGAGCGTGAACGGCTGGTACTCGAACGCGAGGAGCGAGGCGGCGCTCGCCGCGACGTGCACACCGGCGGCCATCGCGATGCCGAAGGCCGCGGAGTGGTGAGGCGCGACCTGCACGTGGAACGCATCGGCGACAGCCGCGATCGCGAGGCCCTCGGTGATGCCCGTGCGGCCGATGTCGGGCTGCGTGAGGCCGACAGCGCGGCGGGTGAGCCAGTCGGTGAACTCGAAGCGGCTGCGCATCGCCTCGCCGACCGCGATCGGCGTGGCGAGCGCGGTCGCGAGGTCGCGGTGCCCCTCCACGTCTTCGGGAGCCAACGGTGCTTCGAAGAACCACGCCCTCCGGTCGTCGAGCTCCCGACCGAGGGCCCGCGCCTCGCCGAGCCGGTAGGTCCAGTGCGCGTCGAGCGCGACGTCGAGGTCGGGGTGCACACCCCGGACCGCGTCGTAGGTGGCGAGGTCGGTGCGGATGTCGACGCCGAGGTGCAGCTTGATGCGGCGCACGCCGCCCTCGACGAGCTCGGCCGCCTTCTCCGCCCGCTCGACGTCGTCGACACCGCGGATCCCGGAGACATAAGTCGGCAGCACTTCGTGGAAGCGTCCCCCGGCGAGCTCGGAGACCGAGAGGCCGGTCGCATGGCCCCAGAGATCCCACAGGGCGATGTCGACGGCTGCCATGGCGTCGGCCTGGTGGCCGGTGAGGTGCCCGCGCTCGCGCATCGACTCGGTCATGCGGTGCCAGAGCGTGCGCACCGAGCGTGGGTCCTCACCGAGGATGAGGGGGGTGAGCAGGTTGTCGACGATCGCCGCGGCGACGACGGGAGCGACCGGTGCCAGCGCCTCGCCCCAACCCACGAGACCCTCGTCGGTCTCGATCTTCACCAGCAGGGTCTCGTAGCCGGGGGAGTAGAGGCTCCGCCACGGCGGGCGGATCACGTAGCCGCGGTGGTCGACTGCGGTGTCGCCGGCGTAGGAGTTGTTCGCCTCCTCCTTCGACAGGTAGAGGGGGAAGGTCTGGACGCGCGTGATTCTCACAGGGGTCTCCAAAGACATCGAGGGGCGAGCGGCCGGCGGCTGGTGCCGCGGTCAGGGATCAGGATCGGATCAGGGGGCCGCGTCGCGGCGGAGGAGTCAGAGCGCGGCGAAGGCCGACGCGGTGCGGGACGGGCTGTAGCCGAGAGCCACGGAGATCTCGTCGGCGGCTTCGATCAGCTGCAGCGCGAGTTCCTGGTGCGGGGCGTGCAGGTCGAGCACCGAGAGGGGACCGCTCGCGGAGAGCCCGGCGACGATCTCACCCGCGCGGTTGCGGATGGGGGCGGCGATGCACGCGCGTCCGAAGGCGAGCTCCTCGATCTCGGTCGCATAGCCCCGGCTGCGGGTCTCGTCGAGGGCGAGCTGCATGGCTGCACGGTCGACGATCGTATGAGGGGTGAAGCGCTGAGGCGTCTGGGCGAAGTACTCGTCCACCTGCTCATCGGTCATGCCGGAGAGCAGGGCCTTGCCGAGGCCGGTGGCGTGCAGAGGGCCGGTGCGTCCGGCCATCGCGAAGGACTTGGGCGCGAGCGCGCCTTCGAAGTTGCAGAGGTAGGTGAAGGTGAAGCCGCTGAGCTCGGCGACGTTCACGCCGATCTCGATCTTGCGGGCGAGATTCTGGGCGATCTGCCGCGACGCGCGGAAGATCGGGGAGCCGTTGAGGGCGATCGTGCCGAGCGCCACGGCTGCCGGTCCCAGGCGGTAGAGGCCGGTGCGGGCGTCCTGCACCACGAACTTCATGCGGTCGAGTGCCGACATCATGCGCGAGACGGTGGACTGGCCGAGCCCGGTGAGGGTGCACAGCTCGGAGACCCTCAGCTCGCCGGACTCCTCGGTGAAGCATGCGAGCAACGACATCGCCCGTTCGACGGTCTGGGTGCCGCCCACCGATTCCGATGCCATGGTCACTCCTCCTCAGTACTGCCGCCGCGGATGCGACGCTGCGGCTGGTCGCCGCTGCCAGTCATCTTATGCAGTGAAATGGCTTCGAGCAACACAAATGTGGGTGTCTTATGCATTTTGTGGATTTCGCATCCGCATTGTGGTTAACTGGCCGCACGTCGACGTTGACGACTGTGACGACGACGCGCAGGGCCCCCGGGGGTCGTCTCTACTGGAAAGTGACTGCAATGCAACAAGCCATACTCGAGCGGCCCGCGGAGAGCGAGCAGAAGGCCGTCGAGCCACGCTCCGGGCGACGCTCCACGCTGGGCGCGAAGGATCGCACCTTCGGTTTCATGATCGCACTTCCTGCGGTCCTTCTGTTCCTCGTGATCGCGATCTTCCCCCTCGTGTCGAGCATCTTCACGAGCCTGTTCGATCAATCGCTCCTGCGTCCCGAGCGCACCTTCGTGGGTCTGGACAACTATGCGGCCGTGTGGGAGGAGTTCTTCGCCCGGCTCGGCACGACCCTCGTGTTCGCGTCGCTCTCCACGGTCTTCCCCCTCGTGCTCGGTGTGGCCCTCGCCCTGTTGCTGAACGCCCGCATGCGCGGACGCAACATCCTGCGCGGCGCTCTCATGCTGCCCTGGCTGCTCCCCGGCGTGGTCGTCTCCTTCCTCTGGGCCTGGATCTTCAACGACAGCTACGGCGTCGTCAACCACGTGCTCTCGGTCTTCGGCCTGCCGGAGGTCAGCATGCTCGGCACCCCGACCGGCGCGATGGCCGCCGTGGTCATCGCCAAGACCTGGCACTCGTTCCCGTGGATCATGGTCGTCGCCCTCGCGGTGCTCCAGACCCTCCCGAGCGAGCAGATCGAGGCGGCCACGATCGACGGTGCGACGCGTGCGCAGCGGTTCCGCCACATCTCGCTGCCGCACATCGCCGGCCCGGTCACCCTCGTCGCGGTGCTCGAGTTCATCTACAACTTCGGCAACTTCGACACGATCTTCGTCATGACCGGCGGCGGGCCCGGCAATTCGACCACGACGCTCGCGGTCAGCCTCTACGACCTGGCCTTCGGCAGCTACGAGCTCGGCAAGGCCTCGGCCATGGGCACGCTCTGGCTCGTCCTGCTCGCGATCATCACGACCGGATACCTGTTCCTCAACCGACGGCTGGAGAAGTGATGCGCCGTAGTCGCGATGTGGGGGAGTCGATCATCCGCCCCCACCTGTCCATCCCGGGGCGCGTGCTGCTCCTGCTCCTCGCTCTGTTCGGCCTGCTGCCGGTGTACTGGCTCACGGCGACTGCCTTCACGAAGAAGGAGGACGTCTTCTCCCTGGACCGTCCGTTCTTCCCGGTCGACCCGACTTTCGAGAACTTCGTCGGCTTCTTCCAGAACGACCTGCTGCTGAAGAACCTCATGAACAGCATCATCGTCTCCACCGGAACCGCCCTGCTCGCGGTCCTGGTCGGCGGCCTGATGGCGTACTCGCTGTCGAAATTCCGCTACCGCGGCCGGAACGCCGTCATGTTCATGTTCCTCATCGGCCAGCTGATCCCCGGCGCCCTTCTGCTCATCTCGCTGTACCTGATGCTGAGCTCGGCCGGGCTGCTGTACACCTACACTGCGCTGATCATCTCGTTCACGACGTTCACACTGCCGCTCGCGGTGTTCCTGTTGAAGGGCATCATCGACGCCCTCCCCGACGACATCATCGAGGCGGCGAAGGTCGATGGCCTGTCGCGCACGGGCACGATGTTCCGCATCGTGTTCCCGCTCGTGGTCCCCGGTCTCATCACCGCGGGCATGTTCGCGTTCATGCGCGGCTGGAGCGATCTGCTCTTCGCCCTCACGCTCGCCGGCCCCGACAAGCAGACTCTGCCCGCCGGACTCACCCAGGCGTTCATCCGCGAGGGCACGGCCGACTGGCCGGCACTCATGGCGGCGTCCCTCATCACCTCCCTCCCGCTCGTCATCATCTTCATCCTCCTGCAGCGCTACTTCGTCTCCGGCCTCGCCGCCGGAGCGGTCAAGGGCTAGCGATGCACCGCAGAACAGCTCGTCCCCCTCATCCCGAAGGAGCAGTCTCATGAACATCTCGAACTCGCAGCTGAGCCGCCGAGCCTTCCTCGGAGGCGGCACGGTCCTCGCCGCGTTCGGCGCTCTCGCGCTCGCCGGCTGTGCCACTCCCGCCGCCCCCGGCACCGGTGCCGGAGCCACGGCCGCCGGGGCCACGAAGGCCAAGACCATCAACTTCTACGGCAACTCGCTCGGCGAGGAGGCCCTGAAGTCGGCATGGCAGGGCATCCTCGACGGATTCTCGAAGCAGGAGGGCGTCAAGGTCGCCCCCGTGATCTACCCGTACGATCAGGCGGCCACCCAGCTGGCGCTGACCGGACGCTCCGGCAACCTCATGGGCGTCGGACAGTCGGGCGGGTGGCAGGTGCTCACCCCCATGAACGTGCTCGCCGACCTCTCCGACCTCGCGAAGGGGCTCGGCATCCCGCAGGGTGTGCTCGACTCGTACACGATGGACGGCAAGCTGCTCGTGCTGCCCCTGACGGCCGCCGGCATCGGCATCATCACCAACGGAGAGATCGCGAAGAGCGTCGGCATCAAGTCGGGCATGACCGTGGAGCAGTTCGCCACGGCGCTCGAGAAGATCAAGAAGCAGGACTCCTCGCTGATCCCGTACGCCGCCGTCACCAAGAACCCCGACCTCAAGGACGCCGTCCCGTGGATGTGGGGCTTCGGCAGCGACGTCGTCACCGACGATCTGAAGTGCACCCTGGGCGACGCCGAGAGCGTCAAGGCCGTCACCTGGTACAAGTCCCTGCAGGACGCAGGGCTGACGCAGACGAACGTGGCGCGCAGCGATGCCCGCATCCTGTTCGCGAGCGGACGGGCGGCCCTGTACGACGACGCCCCGCTCGCATCGACCTTCGTCAAGACGAACGGTGCCGCCCAGAACATCATCGACAACATCGGCGCGATCTCGCGTCCGACCGCCGGGGGCAAGGATTCGTTCAACCGGGCCTGGGGCAGCGGTGTCTTCGCGACGGCGGGCGAGGGAGAGCTCACGAGCCGTGACTTCATCCTCTACGCCGCGACCAATGTCGAAGCGGCGACCGCGCTGTATGAGAACTCCGCGGTGGCACCTGCCGCCAAGAGCGTCGCCGACAAGATCCCGGCCCTCGCGGCAGACAAGTTCCAGGGCGCGTTCCGCACCGAGGTCTCCGAGCACGCCCGTGGCGCCGCCTGGGACCGCGTCGCGGTCACCGCGCAGATCGATGCGGCCATCGGAGCGGGGGTCGCGACGATCCTCGCCGGTCAGGTCGAGGTGCAGGCCGGCCTCAACGCGCTGAAGAAGGAAGTGCAGGGTCTGCTCGACGCGAACGCCTGAGCGGATCGCAGAGTCAGAAGGCCGCGTCCCGATGGGGACGCGGCCTTCTTCGTGGGAACGAGCGGCTCAGAGCCAGCGTTCCCGCAGCACCGGCTTCAGCCAGGCGGCGGGCGAGGAGATCGACAGACCGCCGTCGACGGCGATCGAGGTGCCGGTGACGAAGGATGCGGCGTCGGAGGCGAGGAACGCCACGACCGAAGCCACCTCCTCCGGGCGCCCGATGCGCCCGAGCGGGTAGCCCTCGCTCTCTCCGGTGTCGACGGCCGAGATGCTGCCAGGCTGCACGGCGTTGACGCGGATGCCGCGGGGGCCGTAGTCGAGAGCGAGCTGGCGGATGAGGCCGTCCACACCGGCCTTCGCGGCCGCGTAGGCCGGGAGGGCAGGAGCGGCGAGGGACGAGTTGACCGAGGTCACCGCGACGACCGACGACCCCGATGCGAGGCGGGGGAGAGCGGCTCGTGCCACGAAGAACGCCGAGTCGAGCGTGGCGCCGAGCGCGCCGCGCCAGTCTTCGTCGCTCGTCGCCTCCGCGCGGGCGATCGGCATGCGGCCGGCCGCGAGCACGACGACGTCGAGTCGGCCGAGCGCCTGCTCCGCGTCCGCGACGGCGCGGTCGGCGGCCTCCGGTCGGCTGCAGTCCGCGACGAGGTACCGCTCGAAGACGGGATCGTCGGAGTCTTCGAGCCCCACCCCGACGACGGCGTCTCCACCGTCGACGAAGGCGCGGGCGATCGCGAGACCGATGTCGGAACTGCCGCCGATCAGCAGCACGCCGCGGCGGGTCACACGCGCACCGTGGTGGGGATGGGCGGAAGGGCGAGCTCGTCGATGACCAGCTTGACCGATGCACGGCTGCCGGCATCCAGGCGCGAAGCCGGATAGCGCACCGTCGCGTGGTCGATCGCGCCGCGCGCGACGAGGACCTCCTTGTGCACCGCCCACGCGATGCCGCCCTGCAGACCGATCAGCACGAGAGGGAGCATACGACGGAACTCGGCACGGGCTTCGTCGACGCGCCCCTCCGTGAACTGCGCGAGCACCGGACCGAGGAGGTCGGGGAACTCGCAGGCCGGCATCGTGCCGACGGCGCCCCTGGCATACTCCTCCAGGCAGAATTGCGCATTCTGTCCACCGAGCACCGCGAAGTCCGGATCGTCGATCGCCGAGACGACCGCGCCCACCTTGGGCGCGGTCGGCGGGGCTTCGACCTTGACGGAGTCGACGCCCTCGAGGCGGGCGATCTCGGCGATCAGCGCAGGGGCCATCACGACGCCGGTGACGCCGGGGGCATCCTGCACCATGACCGAGAGGGAGGTGGCGTCGGCGACATCTCCGTAGAAGTCGACGAGCGTCCCGGCGGGCGGCTTCACCATGAACGGAGGAAGCACCATGAGGGCATCAGCGCCCCCTTCCTCCGCGAGGAGGGCCTGCTCGATCGAGGTCGCCGTGGACGTGCCGTTGACGCCGGCGATCACGGGCACCCGGCCCTCGACCACACGGACGACATCGTCCAGGATCGTGCGGCGCTCCTCGGTGGTGAGCGCGAAGCCCTCGCTCGCCATTCCGAAGACGGCGACGCCGTCGACTCCGGACGCGAGCTGGAACTCGACCAGTCGGCGCAGGCTCTCGCGGTCGAGGGCACCCGACTCGTCGAAAGGCGTCGCCAGGATGGGCATCAAGCCGTGGAGTGTCGGAGCCATCAGCTGTTTCCCCGCTTCATCATCGTGTATCCACATTTCTCGCAAGTGTTATGCATATTGTGAGATAGTCTGCCACATAACGGTTATGACCTACCAGAGAAGGATGACCCTGATGTCGCACCCTCAGGCCGCCCGCACCGTCGAGATCCTCTCCGACGCCCGCTACGTCCAGGCCGAATCTCCACGCTGGGATGCCCGTGACGGCAGCCTCCTCTGGATCGACATGGCGACGGGTTCGCTGCACCGCGGACGCATCGAGGGCATCACGGTCGTTCCCGAGGCCGCGGTCGTCGTCGGCGCGCAGATCGGTGCCCCGATCCCGCTCGCGCAGCCGGGCACGGGGTGGCTGGTCGGCGTCGACCGCCGCGTCGTCCACGTGAGCGACGATGGCGTCGTCTCGCCGATCACCGACGACATCGCGGGACCCGGCGACTACATGAACGATGGCGGGGGCGATCCGTCCGGGCGCTTCTGGGTGGGGAGCCAGGCCATGCCCCGCGACCCGCACTGCACACTGTGGAGCCTCGGTCCCGACGGGGAGCCCGTCGCGCGCCTCGGCGGCATCACCGTGTCGAACGGCCTCGCCTTCGACCGCACCGGTGCCACGCTCTACTACATCGACACGCTCCCGCATCGCCGCATCGAGGCGTTCGATGTGGCGCCGGACGGAGAGCTCTCGAACCGCCGCACGGTGTGCCGGGTCGAAGGAGGCAACCCCGACGGCATGACGATCGACCTCGACGGCATGCTCTGGGTCGCGGTCTGGGACGCGTCCGAGGTGCGCCGCTACTCGCCGGCCGGGGAGCTCCTGGAGACGATCGTCCTTCCGGCGAAGCGGCCGACAGCCGTGGCTCTGGTCGACCGGCTGCTGGTGATCACCACCGCGAGCATCGGACTGACCGATCCCGCCGACGCCGACGGGGCACTGCTCGGCGTGGAGGTGGAGGTCGGCGGCGCACCCGCGTTCCCATGGCGAGGCGCGGTGCCGGCGACGACGGCGGCCGGTTCGATCGAGGAGGGGGCCTCGTGAGCACCGTGGACAACGCGCAGCTGCAGGAACGCCTGCGCCGCACCCGACTCGTCGCGATCCTGCGGGGGACGGATGTCGACGCCACGGTCGGCGCGGCGCGGACGCTGCTCGCGGCGGGCGTGCTCACCCTCGAGATCGCACTCACCCTGCCTGACGCGGAGGAGGCGATCGCCCAGGTCGTGCATGATGCCCCGGCCGAGGCTCTGATCGGCGCCGGTACCGTCCTCGACGAGGCCGACGTGGAGAGGGCCCTCGCCGCCGGCGCGCAGTTCATGGTGACGCCCACGCTCAGCGCTTCTGTCGCCCATGCGGTCAGCCTGGGCATCGGCGTGCTCCCGGGCGTCTACACGCCCACCGAGATCCAGCGCGGCCACGACCTCGGCAGCGCAGCGGTGAAGCTGTTCCCCGCATCGGCGCTCGGGTCCAGTTTCATCCGCGCCGTCCGCGATCCTTTCCCGCAGGCGCGGATCATCCCCGTGGGAGGGGTGCGCGTCGACACTGTCGCCGAGTACCTCGCCGCCGGGGCGTTCGGCATCGGGGTGGGCGGGCCTCTCGTCGGCGATGCGGCGAGTCCCGGCGGCGATCTCGACGCGCTCGCCGTCCGCGCCGGGGCATTCATGCAGGCCGTGCGCGCGGGGTGACCGGCGCACTCCATAGGTTCCTCATCATCGGCCCCTCGATCTCGCATATGCGCGATTCCTAACGTCGATCTCGCCCCGCGATGGCCGCGGCGGAAGGAGAGAGATGTACGGAACGTATCTGCGGCGCGAACTCGCCGGCCGCAAGAAGCAGACGATGATCGTCGCGATCGGGCTGGCGATCGCGATCGCCCTCGTGATCGTCGTCAACGCCCTCACGGCGGGAGTGCGGGACGCGCAGGCGCAGGCCCTCGCCTCCGTCTACGGCGTCGGCACCGATCTCACCGTGACGGGCGAGCCCGCCGAACCCGGCCAAGGCGAAGGGCCGCGCTTCGACTTCGACGCGGATGCAGGTCAGAGCGACGGCGAGACCACCACGCTCGCGCAGTCCACACTGCGGACCGATTTCCTGCGCGGCACGCTCGACTCATCGGTACTCGACACCGTCACCGCCACGGACGGGGTCGCCGCGGCATCCGGGGCGCTCAGCCTCACGAACGCCACCTTCTCCGGTGAGGTGCCCAGCGGTGGATTCGCTCCGCAGGACGGCGAGCAGCCGGCCGCGCCCGAGGAGGGGCAGACCGCACCGGACGCCGGACAGGGCGGCGGAGGAGGATCCTTCGGAGTCGACTCCTTCTCCGTGCTCGGCATCGACCCCGCAGCGACCTCGGTCGGTCCGCTCGCGTCGGCCGAGGTGACGGACGGACGCGGGTTCGACGCCGATGATGCCGAGGCGCTCGTCGCCCTCGTCGACAGCACCTACGCGGGTACCGACGAGATCGCGGTGGGAGACACGATCGATGTCGCCGGCTCCGATGTGGAGGTCGTCGGCATCCTCGGTTCGACCTCGGACAGCGCGGATACCGCCGCGAACGTCTATCTGCCGCTGCGCACCGCGCAGACGCTCGCCGGAGTGGACGACGTCATCTCCACCGTCTACGTGCAGGCGGATTCGGCCGATTCGATCGAGGCCGTGCAGTCCGCGTTGGCCGACGCGCTCCCCGATGCGACCGTCACCTCGCAGTCCGAGCTCGCCGCGACCGTCTCCGGTTCGCTCTCCAGCGCGACCGCACTGATCACGAACCTCGGCACCTGGCTCTCGATCATCGTGCTCGCCGTCGCCGTGCTGCTCTCGGTGCTGCTCACCCTGTCGGGCGTCGGGCGTCGCACCAGGGAGTTCGGAACGCTCAAGGCGATCGGCTGGTCGAACGGCAGGGTCGTCCGTCAGGTCGCCGGAGAGTCCATGGTGCAGGGGCTGATCGGGGGAGCGGTCGGCCTCGTCCTGGGTATCGCCGGCATCGTGCTGATCAACGTCCTGAGGCCCACGGTCGCTGCGAGCGGTGCGAGCCAGGGCGCGGGTCCCGGTGCCATCGGCGGGGGCATGGGCGGGGGACCGACCGGAGGTGGAGGGATGCTCCAGACCGCCGCGGCGGATGTCGTGCTCCAGGCGCCGTTCACCCCCGGGGTGCTGGTCGCCGCCGTCGGTCTCGCGGTGCTCGGCGGACTCGTCGCCGGAGCGTTCGGCGGCTGGCGCGCCGCGCGTCTCAGCCCGGCGGAAGCCCTGCGGTCGGTCGCATGATCACCGCACGCGCGGGCGACGTCCGGCACGACCCGCCACCCCCGATCCGAACAACCCGGAAGCCGACGACCCACGAGCAGGAGACGCACATGACCATCGCAGACCTCGATCAGACGGCGCCCCGAGGCGGGCACGAGCAGCCGATCTACCGCGTCACGGGCGTGACCCGGACGTACACGCAGAAGGGGCGCATCGTGAAAGCGCTGACCGGTGTGGACCTCGACATCATGCCCGGCGAGTTCGTCACGATCCAGGGCCCCACCGGCGGCGGCAAGTCCACGCTCCTGCAACTGCTCGGTGCGCTCGACACGCCGACGACGGGTTCCCTCCTGCTCGACGGCCGCGAACTCGCGTCGGCCTCGGCGAAGGAACTCGGACGCCTCAGGGCGGAGGAGCTCGGATTCGTGTTCCAGGGGTTCAATCTGATCCCCACGCTCACGGCCACGGAGAACGTCGACATGGCGCTCGAGCCCCTCGATCTCGACAAGGGAGAGCGGCGCATGAGGGTCGCTGAGGCTCTCGCCCACGTCGGTCTCGACGACAGAGGCGACCATCGGCCCGCTGAGCTCTCCGGAGGTCAGCAGCAACGCGTCGCGATCGCGCGCGCCCTCGTCAAGAGGCCGCGGGTGCTCCTGGCCGACGAGCCGACGGGCAACCTCGATGAGAGCATGCGCGACGAGATCCTGACGCTTCTCGAATCGCTGTGCGCCGAGGGGATCACGATCATCGTGGTGACGCACGACTCGGCGGTGGCGCGACGCGCGACACGGCGTCTGCGCCTCACGAAGGGTGTCGTCCAGGACATCACGAGGTAGGCGGTGGGATGGCACCACCATGGTGCACGAAGGGCCGGGTACCTCGCGGTATCCGGCCCTTCGACGACGGGACGTCAGTGCGTGTCTTCCGCCTCGATCTCGGTGCGGTCGCCCGACCACAGCGTGTGGAACGTGCCCGGCTTGTCGATGCGCTTGTAGGTG
The DNA here is from genome assembly GCF_000455825.1 of Microbacterium maritypicum MF109. Classification (GTDB taxonomy): domain Bacteria; phylum Actinomycetota; class Actinomycetes; order Actinomycetales; family Microbacteriaceae; genus Microbacterium; species Microbacterium maritypicum_A. The sequence continues at coordinate 94,431 of NZ_ATAO01000181.1, read as the reverse complement.
TGCGCACCGAAGAAGTCGCGCTGTCCCTGCACGAGCGCGGCGGGGAGGCGGTCGGCGCGGATGCCGTCGTAGTACGACAGCGACGACGAGAACGCCGGAGCCGGGATGCCCGCCTGGGCCGCGGTCACGACGACGCGACGCCACGATGCCTGGCCACGCGTGAGCGCCTCGGCGAAGTACGGTGCGGTCATCAGCACGGGCAGGTCGGGGGTCGCCGCGTAGGCGTCGGCGATCCGGTTGAGGAACTGGGCGCGGATGATGCAACCGCCGCGCCAGATCTTCGAGATCGCGCCGAGGTCGATGTTCCAGCCGTACTCGGCCGCCCCCGCCCGGATCTCGTCGAAGCCCTGCGAGTAGGCCACGATCTTGGAGGCGTAGAGCGCCAGGCGCACATCCTCGATGAACTGCTCGGTGTCCTCGGTCGAGACCGTGAACTCCTCGTCGGGGCCGGGGAGGCCGCCGGCGACGGCGCGCTGCTCGGGGTGCGACGAGAGCGAGCGGGCGAAGGTCGCCTCGGCGATGCCGGAGACGGGGACACCGAGCGAGAGCGCGGTCTGCACGGTCCAGGCTCCGGTGCCCTTGGCGCCGGCCTGGTCGAGGATCACGTCGACGAGCGGCTTGCCGGTCTCGGCGTCGACCTGGCGGAGCACCTCTGCGGTGATCTCGATCAGGTACGACTCGAGCTCGCCCTTGTTCCACTCGGCGAAGATCTCGGCGATCTCGGCCGGCGACTTGCCCGTGCCGCGGCGGATGAGGTCGTAGGCCTCGGCGATGAGCTGCATGTCGGCGTACTCGATGCCGTTGTGCACCATCTTGACGAAGTGCCCGGCGCCGTCGTGGCCGACGTGCGTGACGCACGGCTCGCCCTCGGCGATCGCGGCGATCGACTTCAGGATCGGTCCGAGCGTGACCCACGACTCGTCAGAGCCGCCGGGCATGATAGAGGGGCCGGTGAGGGCACCCTCCTCGCCGCCGGAGATGCCGGCGCCGACGAAGTTGATGCCGGTCTCGCGGACCGCCTTCTCGCGACGGATGGTGTCGGGGAAGTACGCGTTGCCGCCGTCGACGATGATGTCGCCCGGCTCGAACACCTCGACCAGCGCGTCGATCACCGCATCGGTCGGGCCGCCGGCCTTGACCATGATGATCGCGGTGCGCGGCTTCTGGAGCGAGTCGGCGAACTCCTGGTAGGTGTGGGCTGGGACGAATCCGGCCTCGGGGTGCTCGTCGAGGAGCGTCTGGGTCTTCTCGTAGCTGCGGTTGAAGATCGCCACCGTGTTTCCCTCGCGGCTGGCGAGGTTGCGGGCGAGGTTCGATCCCATGACGGCGAGTCCGACGACTCCGATGTTCGCTGATGCTTCGGGCACAGAAGGCTCCTCGATCGTGAAGAAGGGGTGGTTTCAGCGTATCGCTGTACGGGAGGTCAGTGGCCACCTGTGTCACGAGAGGCGATGAAGCGTCGTGACACCGCGATGTCGCGGTCTCCGAGCCCGGCGGCGACCAGTTCGTCGAAGGCCGCACGCAGGGTGGGCAGCAGGACGGGCGAGGTGCCGGTGGCTTCGGCGATGTCGGCCGCGAAGCCGAGGTCCTTCACCATGTACTGCGCGATGCCGCTGGGGGAGTCGTCGCCGGTGACGAGCTTCTCGCGACGACTGTCGAGCAGGCGCGAGCCGGCGTAGCCGCCCGAGAGCAGCGACCAGAGCGCATCGAGGTCGAGTCCGGAGCGCTCGGCGAGCACGGTGGCCTCGCCGAGCGCCATGATCGTCGCCGACACCACGAGCTGGTTGCAGGCCTTGGCGACCTCGCCGGCCCCGAGTGGTCCGAGCAGCACAGGGGTTCCGCAGGGCGCGAGCACCTCGGCGGCGACGGCGGCATCGTCCGGGTCGCCGCCGAGCATGATCGAGAGGGTCCCGGCGACCGCTCCGTCTTCCCCACCCGAGACCGGGCAGTCCACGATCCTGACCCTGCCGCCCGTCTGCGCTCCGACGCGGTCAGCGAGCGCACGGACGGCGGGAGCAGACGAGGTGGACCCGATGAGGATGAGCAGGTCTCCGGCGTCGGCGAGCAGCCCGTCGGGACCGTCGAGCATGGCTTCGAACGGGGGGAGGTCGGGCAGCATCATGAGCAGGACGTCTACTCTGGAGGCGAGCTCGCGTGGTGTCGGCGCCCACGAGGCGCCGGCGGCCAGCAGTTCCGGCTGCGGGCGGCGCGCATGGATGACGAGCCCCCCGTGGGCGGCGAGCAGGCGGTCGGCCATGGGGCGGCCCATGGCGCCGAGGCCTACGACGCCGACGGTGACGGGTGAGATGCTCATGCGCACACGGTAGCAACAATCCAACAGATAGAACAGTGTCCAACAGGATGGAACTGGGCTAAGGTGAGGGATCCAGACTTCCCGAGGGAGGGGACCAGTATGACGGGGACCGAGAAGAAACTGCGCGCCGTCGTGGCGGTGCCGCTGCCGGAACGCCTGTGTCGACTGATCGAGGAACTCGAGCCTCGCCTCGAGGTGGTCCGCGATCACACGCTCGTGCCGCCGATGCGCGGACCGGCCGACTGGTCCGGCGACCCGGAGTACGTACGCACGCCGAGCGCGCAGCAGGCGTTCGATGAAATGATCGACTCCGCCGACGTGCTGTTCGGGATCCCCGACGTGGACGCGGCGGCGCTGGCCCGCACCGTGGCCGCGAACCCGCGTCTGCGCTGGGTCATGACGACTGCCGCCGGTGGCGGGGCCTCGGTCAAGGCCGCGGGTCTCGAACGGGCGCAGCTCGACCGCGTCGTGTTCACCACCAGTGCCGGTGTGCACGGGGGCCCGCTCGCGGAGTTCGCGGTGTTCGGTGTGATGGCGGGCGCGAAGAACCTCCCGCGCCTGCTCGCCGATCAGGGGACGCGTACCTGGCCGGACCGCTGGGAGATGCGTCAGCTCGACGAGATGACGGTGCTGGTCGTCGGTCTGGGCGGCATCGGCACGGAGTGCGCGCGACGCTTCCATGCGCTCGGCGCACGGGTGTGGGGGACGACGCGCTCCGGGCAGCCGGTGGCGGGAGTGGATCGCCTGGTGCCGCTGGACGAGCTGACCGACGCGGTGGCCCACGTCGACGCGATCGTCGTCACCCTTCCGGGCACGGCGCAGACGCACCATCTGATCGGCGCCGACGTGTTCGATGCGGTCAAACCCGGTGCGATCATCACCAACGTCGGCCGCGGCACCGTGATCGACGAGAGCGCTCTGCTCGGTGCGCTCGACGACGGCCGCGTGGCCTTCGCCGCGCTCGACGTCTTCGAGCAGGAGCCCCTCGACGGTGCGTCGCCGCTGTGGTCGCATCCGAACGTGCTCGTGAGCCCGCACACCGCCGCCCTCAGCTCCAAGGAGGAGGAGCGGATCGCCCGTCGCTTCGCGGAGAACGCGGCGCGCCTGCTCGATGGCGAGCCGCTGACCGCCGTGGTCGATACGGTCGAGTTCTACTGATCGGCCCACAGGTGATCGAGCGCCTGTGGCTCCCCGCTGTCGGAAGGTGCGGCCATGGATGATGACACCCGCGAAGGGCGCGACCCCGCACCTGCCGTGACCCGCAGCATCCGCCTGCTCGGCATCCTCGCCGAGTCCGGGGGTCCACGAACGCTCACCGAGCTCGCGGGGGAACTCGGGCTGGCGAAGTCGTCGACGGCGAACCTCTGCCTGGCGCTCGAGGCCGGGGGCATGATCGATCGCACCCCGCAGGGCTATCGTCTCGGGGTGCGCACGGCCGAGCTCGGTGGTGCGTTCGCTGCCCAGTTCAACCAGGTGCGGGAGTTCTACAGCGTGTGCGAGGCCTCGCCGCAGCTCGCCTCCGAGCTGGTCCAGGTCGCGATGCTCGATGGCACCGATGCGCTGTATCTCGCGCGACATGAGGGGTCGCGCTCGCTCCGGCTGGGCACCCCGCTCGGCTCGCGGCTTCCGGCGCCGCTGTCGGCCACGGGGCGCGCGCTCCTGGCGGCGATGAGTGACGCGGAAGTAGTCGAGCTCCTGGGTGAGGATGCCGTCTTCCCGCAGCTCACCGAGCGGAGCGCGACGACCATGCCGGGGCTGCTGGAGGTGCTGGCGACCGCCCGTCGACGGGGCTGGGCGCTCGATGCCGAGGAGTCCTTCCGCGGCATCGTCGGCGTCGCGGTGCCTCTGGAAGGCTGGGCGCCGACGGACCCGCCGCTCGCGCTCGGTGTTGCGATCCGTGCCGCCGAGGCCGACTACGAGCGCATCGAGCGGGTGGGTGAGGCGCTGCGGGAAGCCGCCGCCGCGCTGACGAACCCCTTCAGCTCAGCCGTTCGGCACTGACGCCCTCCTGTGCCCCATCGCGCTCGCAGGGCGCGGTGGTCTTTTTGCGTGCCTGCATCGGGACGCGAAGTCGGTCCAAAGGGTTGAACACAATCCAACGGGCTGGTACAGTCGGGGAACGCCGCAGGCGAAGCCGATCGAAGGAGATGGCCGTGACAGACCCCCGCACCTCACCCCGAGCAGCGTCCGATGACCCGGAATACGCGGCGAACCTGCGCCGCGCGACCCTCGCGTCGAGCATCGGCAGCGCGCTGGAGTACTTCGATTTCGCGCTCTACGGCCTCTCCACGGCGCTGATCTTCAATGTGCTGTTCTTCCCGCAGGATGACCCGGCGATGGCGACGGTCGCCGCGTTCGCGACCTTCGGCGTCGGATTCCTCGCGCGTCCGTTCGGCGGCCTGTTCTTCGGCGTCCTGGGTGACAAGCTCGGGCGCAAGTGGGTCCTGGTCGCGACCATCGTGCTGATGGGCGGCGCCTCCACCGCGATCGGACTGCTGCCCACCTACGCGGCGATCGGCGTGTGGGCACCGATCCTGCTGGTGCTGATGCGGCTGCTGCAGGGTTTCGGAGCGGGTGCCGAGCAGGCGGGGGCGACGGTGCTGATGGCCGAGTACGCGCCGGTGAAGCGCCGGGGCTTCTTCTCGGCACTCCCGTTCGTCGGCATCCAGGCGGGCACACTGCTCGCCGCGGTGGTGTTCGGCCTGATCACGCTGCTCCCCGAGGACCAGCTGCTGAGCTGGGGATGGCGCGTGCCCTTCCTCGCCTCTTTCGCACTGATCCTGCTCGCGCTGTTCATCCGGATGCGGCTGCGCGAGACGCCGACGTTCATCGAGCTCGAGAAGCACGAGCAGATCGCCGACCGCCCCATCAAGGAGATCTTCACCCACGGCCTGCCCGGCGTGATCGTCGGTGTGGGGCTGCGGATGGCCGAGAACGGCGGCTCGTACATGTTCCAGACGCTCGGTCTCGCCTTCTTCGTCACGGTCGTCGGCGACAACGCCGACAAGAGTCTGCTCACCTGGGGCGTCACCCTCGGGTCGCTGATCGGCGTCTTCTCCGTGCCGTTCACCGGCCACCTCTCCGACCGCTTCGGGCGCCGTACCGTCTACCGCTTCGGAGCGGTCTTCATGCTGATCTACACGTTCCCCGCGTGGTGGCTGCTGTCGCTCGGGAACTACGCCGTGGCCATCGGTGTGATCGCGATCGGCATCGGCGTCGCCGTGAACAGCATGCTCGGACCGCAGTGCGCCATGCTTCCCGAGCTCTTCGGAAACCGTCACCGCTACCTGGGCGTGGCGATGGCCCGCGAGATCTCGGCCGTGCTCGCCGGTGGCCTCGCCGGTGTCCTCGGTGCTTACCTGATCGCGGTGAGCGACGGCAACTGGGTGCTCCTGGCCATCTACATGGCTGTGCTGGCCCTCATCACCACCGCGTCGACATTCCTCGCTCCCGAGACGCTCCGCCGTGACCTCACCCGTGTCGACGACGCGATCAAGGTCTCGCGCGGGGAGGGCGGCGACGACGTGTTCGCCACCACGGTGTCGATCAAGGCCGTCGGACGATGACGGCGCTGCCGGCGGGACTCGCCGCTTTCGATCTGACCGGGCGCACGGCGCTCGTCACCGGGTCGAGCCAGGGGATCGGCAGGACTCTGGCCGAGGGGCTCGCAGGCGCGGGCGCGACCGTCGTCGTGCACGGGCGGGATGCCGCGAAGGCGCAGGCGGCGGCGGGAGTGATCGCACAGGGCACGGGAGCCGTCGTGCACAGCGTCGTCTTCGACGTGACCGAGGCGGCGGCGGTGGATGCCGGCATGGGCGAGGTGGAGCATCTGGTCGGCACTCCCGACATCCTCGTGAACAACGCCGGTGTCCAGCGCCGTGCGCCGATCGCCGAGTTCGCCGACGAGGATTGGGATGCCCTCGTGCAGACCAACCTCTCCAGCGTCTTCCACCTGTCGCGACGGGTCTCCGCCGGGATGATCGCGCGTGGCTCGGGCAAGATCATCCAGATCGGCAGCGTGCAGTCGCAGCTCGCCCGCCCGTCGATCGCGGCGTATGCGGCGACCAAGGGCGCGATCGTGATGTTCACGAAGGGGCTGTGCGCCGATCTCGCCCCGCACGGTATCCAGGCCAATGCGATCGCGCCCGGATACTTCGCCACCGAGCTCACGAAGGCTCTCGTCGCAGACGAGCAGTTCTCCGAGTGGGTCCGCGCGCGCACACCCGCCGGGCGCTGGGGTGACACCGCGGACCTCGTCGGGGCCCTGCTGTTCCTCGCCAGCGGCGCGAGCGACTTCGTCAATGGACAGACGCTGTTCGTCGACGGCGGTATGACGGCGGTCGTCTGATGCGCCTCGGACGCGTCGCCACCACGGGAGGCCCCCGGTGGGTGCGGCAGGCGGCCGACGGCTTGATCCCGGTGACGGATCCGTTCGTCGCCTTCGCCGAGGGGCAGGAGCCGGAGGATGCCGGGCCGCGCATCGAAGGCACGGTCATCGCGCCGGTGGATCCGCTGGTGATCGTCGGCATAGCCCAGAACGGACCCGCCCACGTCTCTCCCGTGCAGGCGTGGCTCAAGAGCCCGCGGACGGTGACCGCCGGCGGTGTCGACGTCGTCCTGCGCCGCGATGCGGGCGGCCAGGTCGCCGAGGGGGAGATCGCGGTCGTGATCGGCCGCCCGACCCGGGGGCTGACCGCGCAGACCGCGCACGAGTACGTGCTCGGGGTCACCGCGGTAAACGACCTCTCGAGTCCGGAGCGCGCGGCGTTCGATCCGCGAAATTTCGAATCGAAGTCGGGGGAGGGGTACACGCCGCTCGGCCCCTGGATCGACACCGCAGCCGGGATCGACGATGTGCGCCTCCAGGTGGAGGTCGACGGACGCCCGGTCGCCGAGACCGGAAGCCGGCAGTTGCCGATGTCGATCCGCGACTGCCTCGCCTACGTGGCCGCGTGGTCGCGGCTCGGCCCGGGCGATGTCGTCATGACGGGTGCTCCGCACTCGCAGGCGCCCGTGGGGCCGGGGCAGATCGTGACCGTCAGAGTGGCGGGGATCGAGTTGGTCACGGCTTTCGTGTGACCGAGGAAGGAGCGCGGTGAACAACCTCGCCGTGGTGGCGCACGCCGCCGAAGACCTGCGGATCGAAGACATCGGCGCCCCGGCGCCCCGATCGGACGAGGCCGTCGTGGGCATCGCCTACGGGGGCATCTGCGGATCCGACCTCCACTACTGGCAGCACGGCGCGGCCGGTGCATCCGTGCTGCGCGAGCCGATGATCCTCGGGCACGAGGTGTCCGGGGTCGTGGCCGTCGCTGCGGCCGACGGCACGGGACCGGCCGTCGGCACCCCCGTGGCCGTCCATCCGCTCACCGCGCACGGCGACGGTCGCACGCCCTGGCCCCCCGAGCATCCGAATCTCGCACCGGCCTCGACGTATCTCGGGTCGGCGATGCACCTGCCGCACACGCAGGGAGCCTTCGCGCGGCGCGTGGCGCTCCCTGCGCGCATGCTGTATCCGCTTCCTTCCGGCCTCGACCTGCAGACGGCGGCGCTGGCAGAGCCCGCAGCCGTCGCCTGGCACGGGGTGCAGAGGGCGGGGGATGTGCGCGACCGGCGAGTGGTCGTGATCGGCGCCGGACCCATCGGTCAGCTCGTCGCCGCCGTCGCCCAGCGTGCCGGCGCGTCCTCCGTGACCGTCACCGACCTGCAGCAGCGGCCGAGGGAGATCGCCGAGGCGCGCGGGATCCGAGCGATCGATGCGCGGGCCGCGACCGAGATCTCCGAGCTGTATGCCGATGTCGTGATCGAGTCGAGCGGAACGGTTTCGGGGCTCGACGCCGCCGTCTCCGCTGCTGTCCGCGGGGGCACGGTGGTGATGCTGGGGCTCCAGCGCGGGGGCGCGGTTTCCGCGCCGATGGCCACGGCGATCACTCGCGAGCTCACGCTGCGGGGGTCCTTCCGCTTCGGCGCGGAGTTCGGCGAGGTCATCGCCGCCCTCGCCGATGGCAGCCTCGACGTGCGCGGTATCATCAGCCAGGTGGTGCCTGTGGACGACGCGCTCGACGCGTTCGCACTGGCCGCCGACCCCGCGAGTTCCTGCAAGGTGCTCGTCGACCTCGGCCGGGAGGCATGAGTGTGCGCGTCGTCGTGATGGGCCCGAGCGGTTCGGGCAAGTCGACCGTGGGTGCGTTCCTCGCCGAGAGCCTCGGTGCGCGCTTCATCGACGGCGATGATCTGCATCCGGCCGCGAACGTCCGCAAGATGGCGGCCGGGGTGCCTCTGGACGACACGGATCGGCTGCCCTGGCTCCGTCTGGTCGGCGAGACGCTGCAGAGTGAGGACCGCGTCGTCGTGGCGTGCTCGGCGCTCAAGCGCGTCTATCGCGACGTCATCCGGACCGGAGCGCCCGAGACGTTCTTCGCCGAACTCGCTATCGGTCGCGCGGTGCTCGAGGAGCGGATGCGGCTGCGGGCCGATCACTTCATGCCGGCGGCGCTCCTGGACTCGCAGCTCCAGACGCTCGAATCGCTCGAGGCCGATGAGGCTGGAATCCGGGTGGACGAGTCGGCGGACGTCCGGACCGCGGCCGCCGTCATCGCCGAAGCGGCACAGCGGCGCTGAGAGTTCGGGGCAGAGCGTGCGGAAACGGCTCTGCGGCCGGCGGTCAGTCCTTGCGGTATCCCGAGCGTCCCATCGCGAACAGCGCGATGAACGAGGTGACGGCTGCGCACACGGTCATGGCGCCGATCAGCCAGAGGAGTGCGTGCGAGAGGAAGGCGCCGTCGAGCATGGGGTTCTCCGTGTTCTGCAGAAAAAGGACCGGTGTCCTCAGCCTATCGGGTCATCCGGTACCATTGAGGCTGTACCTCGGCGAGGGATGCTTCTGCGCGTGCGCGAACATCCGTTATCGACGCGGCGAAGCAAGCCCGGTGGCTTTCCTCCTGCGTCAGCGAGTTCGAAAATTCCAAGACCACCGCGCGGCGCCTTCGCTGCGTGTCCCGAAGGAGAACCCATGTCTGAAGACACCAAGGTCCAGGCCGAGCTCCGCGAGAGCTTCGGCAAGGGCTTCGCCCGCCGCCTCCGCGCCGCCGGCAAGATCCCCGCCGTCATCTACGGCCACGGCACCGAGCCGGTGCACGTCGCGCTGCCGGGCCACCAGGTCTCGCTCATCATCCGTCGCGCCAACGCGCTTCTCGAGCTCGACATCGAGGGCAAGGGCCAGCTCGCCCTCGTCAAGGACGTCCAGCGCGACCCGGTGCACCAGATCATCGAGCACATCGACCTGCTCGTCGTGAAGAAGGGCGAGAAGGTCGCCATCGACGTCCCGATCGTCGTCACGGGCGAGTCCGCTGCCGGCACCATCGTCAACCTCGACGCGACCACGCTGTCGATCGAGGCCGAGGCCACGCACATCCCGCAGAACATCGAGGTCTCCGTCGAGGGCCTGGAAGAGGGCGCGCACATCACCGGCGCCGACGTGAAGCTCCCCAAGGGCTCCACGCTGCTCTCCGACCCCGAGGTCCTCGTCGTGGCGATCTCGGTCCCGGCTGCACCCACCGAGGATGACGAAGAGGCCGCCGAGGCCGGCGAGGCCACCGAGGCTGCCGAAGAGGCCGCCGCGGAGTGACCTCCGACTGATTCATCACAGAGGGGACGCGATCCGATCGCGTCCCCTCTGTCGTATCCTGACCGGGGCTGCGCACCCGGCGGGGAGAGGACGACGACATGGCATCGACCTGGCTCGTGGTGGGGCTCGGCAACCCCGGCCCGCGATACGAGGCCACGCGACACAACATCGGGCAGATGGTGGTCGATGAGCTGGCATCGCGGCGCGGCGAAGCCTTCCGTGAGCACAAGGGCGGAGCCCGCGTCGTCGAGACGTGGGTGCGCCCCGGCGCGGACAAGCTCGTGCTGGCCAAGCCGAACACCTTCATGAACGTCTCGGGGACCCCGGTGGCGGCGCTGGCCCGGTTCTACTCGGTGCCGCCAGAGCAGGTGATCGTGGTACACGATGAACTCGACATCCCGTTCGACACGGTCAAGCTCAAGACCGGGGGAGGACACGGCGGACACAACGGTGTCCGTGATGTCGCACGGGCGCTGAGCACTGCCGACTTTCCGCGTGTGCGGGTGGGCATCGGCCGTCCGGTCGGGCGTCAGGATCCCGCGGACTGGGTGCTCGCCCCGTTCGGCAAGGAAGAGCGGCCGAACCTGCCGATCCTCATCGCGGACGCCGCCGACGCGGTCGAGCTGCTGGTCGACGAAGGCCTTCTCGCGGCACAGCAGAAGCACCACGCGCCGCGCTGAGACGGCCGCTGCGGGGTCGTGGCGCGGTCAGGCCGTATAGGTCGACAGGCCCGTCGCAGCGCCCGCGGTCAGCGCGACGACCAGGGCGATGAAGAAGATCACCGACGCCAGGACGGCGACCACGACAGCGGCGATTCCCGCGCCGCGGCCACGCTTCTTGGCGATCGCGACGATACCGAGCACGATCGCTGCGATGCCGACGACGGTCCCGATCCAGAAGGAGAGCTCCGCCCAGAGCACCTGATCCCGCACCGGGGTGAGCACGCGGAGGTCGTCGGCGGTGACCGATGCGCCGTTCGGGAGGAACCGACCGATCTCGAACGCGCTGATGCCCACGACGATCGCCGGCACCACGGCCGCGACGAGCGCGAGAACCAGCGCAAGTGTTCCGAAGAGTCCGGAGGTGGACGGTGTCGCGGCGTCGGGCACCTGATAGGCGCCGGCCGGGGTGGCGTAGCCGCCGACAGGCACCTGGTAGGCCCCGGGAGGGGCTGCCGGATACCCGGGCGCGGGCGCTGCCGGGTAGCCGGAGGGCGTTGCCGGAGGATACGGGGCACCCGCCGGGGGATACGCGGGAGCTGCAGGGGGATACGCGGGAGCTGCCGGAGGGTACCCGGGGGCGGTCGGCGGCGGGAACGCGCCGGTCGCGGGGGACGCAGACGGGTCGGAGGGCACGGCACCGGGCGGGGGAGGCAGCTGCGGATCAGTCACGCCCCCATCCTAAGGCGAGGCTCAGACGCGCCGGAGCAGACCCACCCGGTCGTACACGTCGGAGAGGGTCGCGTCGGCGACGGCGTCAGCGCGCGCGGCGTTCTCCGCCAGGATGCGATCGAGCTCGGCAGGATCGTCGAGCAGCTCGAGGGCCCTGGCACGCACCGGCTCGAACTCGTTCACGATGACCTCGGCAAGACCCTTCTTGAAATCGCCGTAACCGCGACCCGCGTATTCGTCCTCGATCGCGGCGACCTGGCGCCCGGTGAGGGCCGCGTAGATCGTGAGCAGGTTCGAGACGCCGGGCTTGTTCTCGCGGTCGAACCGCACCGATCCCTCGTTGTCGGTCACCGCACGCATGATCTTCTTCGCCGACTTCGCCGGGTCGTCGAGCATCCACAGCACGCCGGCATCGCTTTCGGCCGACTTCGACATCTTCGACGTCGGGTTCTGCAGGTCGTAGATGCGCGCGGTCTCCTTCTGGATGACCGGCATCGGCACGGTGAAGGTCTCGCCGAAGCGCGAGTTGAAGCGCTCGGCGAGGTCGCGCGTGAGCTCGACGTGCTGCTTCTGGTCGTCACCCACCGGCACCACGTCGGTCTGGTACAGCAGAATGTCGGCGGCCATCAGCACCGGGTAGGTGAACAGTCCGACGCTGGTCGAGTCCGCGCCGTACCGCGAGGACTTGTCCTTGAACTGGGTCATCCGGCCGGCCTCGCCGAAGCCCGTGATGGTGCTGAGGATCCACGCGAGCTCGGCGTGTGCTCGCACATGCGACTGCACGTACAGCGTCGACAGCGACGGCTCGATGCCGGCCGCGATGTACTGGGCGGCCGTGCGACGCGTCTTCTCGCGGAGCTCGGCCGGATCCTGGGCGACCGTGATCGCGTGCAGGTCGACGACGGAGAAGAACGCGTCGTAGGAGCTCTGCAGGTCCCGCCACTGGAGCAGCGCGCCGATGTAGTTGCCGATCTGGAGGGAGTCGGCGGAGGGCTGCATTCCGGAGTAAAGGCGAGGTTTCGTCACGGAGTCAATCCTATGGGGTGCACGCCGTGCCCCTACGATGGGCGCATGGCCTCCGTATCCCCGCGTTCACGGTCGCGAGGGGATCGGGCCCTCTATGTCGAGATCCTCATCGTCGCGCCCCTGGACGAGGTGTGGCGGCTGACGCAGGATCCGGCCTCGCACGTGCGCTGGGATGCGCGTTTCAGCGACATCGTGCCGCAGCGCACCCGAGCAGACGGTGCGCAGGACTTCCGCTACGAGCTCGATCTCGTGGTGCACACGATCCGCGGGACCGGCGTATCGTACGCCACGAAGGAGAGCCCCTCGGGAGAGCGCACCTCCGCGCTGCTCTTCGACACCGACGATGCGCTCTCGCCGCTCGGAACCGGGCGCGGCTACTGGCGCTACGTGCCGACGGAGAAGGGCGTGCGATTCCTCACCGGCTACGACTACGCACCGGGATGGGGATGGCTGGGACGCGTTCTCGATCCGCTGGTGACCCGACGGTTCGTCTGGTGGCTCACCGCCCGCAGCTTCGATCGTCTCCGGTTGTGGGCCGAGCTGGGCATACCTCCGGAGGAGACCAGCGGCTGGCGGTCGCTCCGGCGCGGGTACCGACCACGCGCACGCAACTGCCTCTCGCGCCCCCGGCGCACCGGGCGGACCATCATGGAGGACGCACCGGTATCCCTCGAGGAGATCGCATGACGACCGGGACCGGGATCTTCGAGCGCGCACTGGGAGCCGACTTCGCGCGCCTCCATCCGCAGCTGCAGCGCCGCTTCGGGGTCGGCGTGGACGCCGGATACGGCTGCATCGGACGCGGGGTGATGTCCGAGGTCCGGCGAGGCCCGTGGTGGACCCTGCCTTTCCTGCTCATCGGCACGTTCCGCAACATCCTGTTCCCCGAGCGGGGGCGGGATGTGCCGTTCCGGATCGACAACCTGGCCTACGTCGACGACTTCGGTCGCGAGACCGTGACCTTCGTGCGGACGATGGACGTGCGCCCCGGCCGCCGCCGCCGATTCGACGCGACCATGATCTACAGCGACGCACGTCGACGGGTGGTCGACTATCTGGGTACGCACCAGCACCTGGCCGTCGACCTCGATCTGGCCGTCACCGACGACGGCGGGCTCCTGCTCACCTCGGGCGCACAGCGCTTCTACGAGGGGCCCATCGCTTTCCGCTTCCCGATGCTCTTCAGCGGGCGTGCTCGGCTCATCGAGCGCTACGACGACGAGCAGGAGCGGTATCTGATCGACCTCGAGATCCACAACGATGTCTTCGGGTTCCTGTTCGGCTACCGCGGTGCCTTCACCTGCGAGTTCGTCGGCGGACCGGCTCCGGAGACCGTCAAGCCGTACCGCGAGGAGATCCGCGAGTGACCGCGCGCGGAGCCGCCTTTCTCGAAGCGCTGGGGGAGGAGGCGGAGAGGCTTCATCCCGAGATCCTGGCGCAGATGCGCGTCGAGGCGAGGAACGACGGAGCCGAGGGGGTCTTCGCGGTCGCCGGCAGCCGGTTCGGGCGCCTCGCCGCCCTCGCGTCGCCCCTCGTCGGGCCGCGGCTGCTCGTCACGCGGTTCGGCCGCGACGTGCCCTTCCGGATCGATACCGTGTCCGGTCGATCGCCCTCGGGGCGGCCGACGCTCGACACGGTCCGGGAGTTCCGTTTCGCCGACACGACACAGCACGTCGTCGACCGGCTCTTCGCCACGGGACATCCCGGCCTCGTCCAGAATGCGCTGGGGTCGAGGGGCCGGGTCGAGATGCTCGAGGAGTGCTCGGTGACCGACGACGGTGCGCTGCGTATGCGCACTCGGGCCGTCGCGCTGCGTCTCGGCCGATGCCGGATCGCGCTACGCGGGATTCTCCGCATCGACGTCGATCTCGTGGACGGCTGGGACGACACTCACGACCGACGCACCATCGAGATGCGCGCGACGAGTCCCGTGCTCGGGACCGTCCTGGAGTACCGGGGATGGTACCGCTACGCGGATGCCACCCCCGGCGCCGCTCAATAGCGGTAGTCGACGACGACGGGCGCGTGGTCGCTCCAGCGCTGGTCATAGGCCGCAGCGCGCGCGACGTGGTAGGTCTCCACACGCTCGGCGAGTGCAGGCGTCGCCAGGTGGTAGTCGATGCGCCACCCGGAGTCGTTGTCGAACGCCTGCCCGCGCATCGACCACCAGGTGTAGGGTCCGTCGACCTCGCCGTGGAACTTCCGCCCCACGTCGATCCAGCCGAGGCCGGTGCCCACGGTGCCGTCGACACCGGAGACCTCCGCGCCGGCCTCGCCGAGGAACCGATCGAAGTACGCGCGCTCGCGGGGAAGGAAACCGGCCTTCTTGCGGTTGCCTCGCCAGTTCTTGATGTCGAGCTCGCGGTGTCCGACGTTCAGGTCGCCGGTCACGAGGGCGAGGGCGCCGTCGGCGCCGAGTTCAGCGAGCCGCGTGCCGAACGCGTCGAGGAACTTCCACTTCTCATCCTGCTTCGGGGTGTCGGCCTCGCCGGAGTGCACGTAGGCGCTCACCACGGTCAGCGGACGGTCGCCGATCAGGTAGTCGGCCTCGATCCATCGCCCCTTGGAGTCGAAGTCGTCGGGTCCGAAGGCGGTGCGCGAGGCCAGCGCAGGCGTGCGGCTGGCGATGGCGACGCCGGCACGTCCCTTCGCGGTGGCCTCGTCATGGACGAGCGACCAGCCAGGGAGCGCGGCCTCGAGATGCTCGTCCTGCCCGCGCACCTCTTGCAGCGTGAGGATGTCGACTCCGGCGTCGTCGAGCCAGGAGCTCATCCCGTTGCGAGCCGCCGCTCGGATTCCGTTGACATTGACCGTGGCGATACGCAGATGAGGCATGGTCACAAGCCTAACGAGCGCTGCCGACATCCCGTCCCGGTCGGTGCAGTTCGGAGAGCAGACGCTGGGCGAGCGGCGTGCTCGGATCGGGCGGCGGGGGAGGAGAGGCCTCGAGGTCGGCGAGCTCCTGCTCCGCGTCGCGCACGGCCTTCGCCGCGCTCCACGCGCGGTACCAGGGCGCGGCTTCACGTGCGGCATGGGCTTCGCGCACGCGGATGCGCGCAGCCGTCAGCAGGGCCTGATACTCCGCCATGCGGCGCTCGGCCTCGGTCAGCGTGAGGAGGGGCAGGTCGCGGTCCTGCGCAGCGACCGCGATCCAGGAGGAGGCCACCAGCATCACCACGCCGTTGATGCGGAACCAGAGCAGCAGACCGATGAAGATCGCGAACGTGGCGAGCAGCGGGTTGGACGGGGTGTAGCTGAGGAGGAACCCCGCACCGAACTGCAGGATCGTCATCGCGCCGCCGCCCAGGAGAGCGCCGGGCCAGATCGTCTGCCAGTGCAGGGAGGTCCCGGTGAGGAATCGGACCATAGCCGCCAGGGCGCCCGACATCAGCGCGAAGGAGACGATGACGGCACCGATGCGGATGAGGATCACCCCGTTCGAGCTGGAGTCCCAGCCGAGCAGACCGAGGAGCCAGCTCAGGATCGCGGCGCTCGCCGAGCTGAGGACCGAACCAGCCACCAGGGAAGCTCCGAAGATCACCGCCGCGAGCAGGTCGCGCGCCTTCAGGATCACGTAGCTGCGACGATCGGGCGGCAGACCGAAGATGTCTCTGGTCGCACGACGAGAGAACGTGACCCAGCCGATCGCGGTCCAGATCACGGTGCCGAGCGCGATCAGACCGGTGACGCTCAGCACTCCGGTGGTGCTCGCCGCGATGTCCTTCACCTGATCGGGCGTGACCACACCGCCCTCGGGAAGGATCAGATTGGGGATGTAGCTGTTGATCATCGCGATGAGGGCGTCGACGGCTTCATCGCTGCCTCCGAGCCAGAGTCCGGCGATCGCGAAGGCCAGGTAGATCGCGGCGAAGATCGCGAAGAGGGCCTGGTAGCTCACGCCCGCGGCGAGGAGGAATCCGTTGTGCTGCAGGAAGTGGCGCCAGACGCGCACGGGGAACAGTCCGAGGGTGCGCTGCGTCAGCGCGGTCGCGCGCTCGACGGCCGCATCGAGGCGACCGGGGTCGGTCGCAGAGCCATCGGGTTCGGACACCTCCCCACCCTATCCAAGAGCGGAACGGGCGTGAGCAGGGCAGGAACGCAGAACAGGCGGCCCCGGAAGGGGACCGCCTGTTCTCGCGTTGTTGCCTGTCGCGGCGTCAGGGGCGACCGCGGAGCACGGCCTGCTTGACCTCGGCGATCGCCTTGGTCACCTCGATGCCACGGGGGCAGGCCTCGGAGCAGTTGAAGGTGGTGCGGCAGCGCCACACGCCTTCCTTGTCGTTGAGGATGTCGAGGCGGACAGCCGCGTTGTCGTCACGGGAGTCGAAGATGAAGCGGTGCGCGTTGACGATCGCCGCCGGCCCGAAGTACTGGCCGTCGGTCCAGAACACGGGGCACGACGAGGTGCACGCGGCGCACAGGATGCACTTGGTGGTGTCGTCGAAGATCTCGCGGTCGGCGATGGACTGGACGCGCTCCTTGCCCTTCTCCGGAACGGAGCTGGCGACGAGGAACGGCTGCACCTCGCGGTACGACGCGAAGAACGGCTCCATGTCGACGACGAGGTCCTTCTCGAGCGGCAGACCCTTGATCGCCTCGACGTAGATCGGCTTCGAGATGTCGAGGTCCTTGATCAGCGTCTTGCAGGCCAGGCGGTTGCGGCCGTTGATGCGCATGGCGTCGGAGCCGCAGATGCCGTGGGCACACGAGCGCCGGAAGGTGAGCGAGCCGTCGACCTCCCACTTGATCTTGTGCAGGGCGTCGAGCACGCGGTCGGTGGAGTAGAGCTCCACGTCGTAGTCGACCCAGTGCGGCTCGGAGTCGACCTCCGGGTTGAACCGGCGGATGTTGAACGTGACGATGAAGGACTGGATGCCGGTCTCTTCGGTCGTGTCGGCAGGTGCCTCTGCGATGGCGGTCGACATGCTCAGTACTTCCTCTCCATCGGCGGGTAGTTGAACTCGCCCTGATCGTTCTTCGTGAAGACGACCGGTTTCCAGTCGAGCTTGATGTGGTCGCTCGGCGTGGAGGAGTGCGGATCACCGGTCAGGTAAGCCATGGTGTGCTTCATGTACTTCTCGTCGTTGCGCTTCGGGAAGTCGTCGCGCATGTGGCCGCCGCGGCTCTCCTCGCGGTTCTGCGCGGCGTAGACGACGACCTCGGCGATGTCGAGGAGGAAGCCCAGCTCGACGGCTTCGAGCAGGTCGGTGTTGAACCGCTGACCCTTGTCGTCGACGTGCACGTTCTTGTAGCGCTCACGCAGCTCGGCGATGACGCCGAGCACGTGCTGGAGGGAGTCGTGCGTGCGGAACACCTGCGCGCCCTTGTCCATCTCGTCCTGCAGCGTCTTGCGCAGGACGGCGATGCGCTCGGTGCCCTGGTTGTTGCGCAGGTCCTCGAGCATGCCCGACACGAAGCCGGCGGGGTTCTCGGGGAGGGGGACGAACTCGGCGGTCTTGACGTACTCGACGGCGTTGCGGCCGGCGCGCTTGCCGAAGACGTTGATGTCGAGCAGCGAGTTGGTGCCGAGGCGGTTGGCGCCGTGCACCGAGACGCATGCGCACTCGCCCGCGGCGTAGAGGCCGGGGACGACGGTGGTGTTGTCCGCGAGGACCTCGCCGTCGTTGTTGGTCGGGATGCCGCCCATCGCGTAGTGCGCGGTGGGCATCACGGGCACGGGCTCGACGACCGGGTCGACACCGAGGTACGTGCGGGCGAACTCGGTGATGTCGGGGAGCTTGGTCTCGAGCACCTCGGCGCCCAGGTGCGTGCAGTCGAGCAGCACGTAGTCCTTGTGGGGGCCGGCGCCGCGCCCGTCCAGGACCTCCTGCACCATGCAGCGCGCGACGATGTCACGCGGGGCGAGGTCCTTGATGGTGGGGGCGTAGCGCTCCATGAAGCGCTCACCGGAGGCGTTGCGCAGGATCGCGCCTTCGCCTCGTGCGCCCTCGGTGAGGAGGATGCCGAGACCGGCGAGCCCGGTCGGGTGGAACTGGAAGAACTCCAGGTCCTCGAGGGGGAGTCCCTTGCGCCACACGATGCCGACGCCGTCACCCGTGAGGGTGTGCGCGTTCGAGGTGGTCTTGAAGATCTTGCCGAAACCGCCGGTCGCGAAGATCACGGCCTTGGCCTGGAAGACGTGCAGCTCGCCGGTGGCCAGGTCATATGCGACGACGCCGGAGACCTGGGTCTTGCCGTCGGCGTCCTTCACCGTGAGCAGGTCGAGCACGTAGAACTCGTTGAAGAAGTTGATGCCGAGCTTGACGCAGTTCTGGAACAGCGTCTGCAGGATCATGTGGCCGGTGCGGTCGGCGGCGTAGCAGGCCCGGCGGACCGGGGTCTTGCCGTGCTCGGCCGTGTGACCGCCGAAGCGACGCTGGTCGATCTTTCCCTCGGGCGTGCGGTTGAACGGGAGGCCCATGTTCTCGAGGTCGATGACCGCGTCGATGGCCTCCTTCGCGAGGATCTCGGCAGCGTCCTGGTCGACGAGGTAGTCGCCGCCCTTCACGGTGTCGAAGGTGTGCCACTCCCAGGAGTCCTCTTCGACGTTCGCGAGGGCTGCCGCCATGCCGCCCTGCGCCGCACCGGTGTGCGAGCGCGTGGGGTACAGCTTGGAGATCACCGCGGTCTTCGCGCCAGGGCCCGCTTCGATGGCGGCACGCATGCCCGCTCCACCGGCTCCCACGATCACGATGTCGAACTGGTGGTAGTGCACGCCGTCACGGACGACGGAATCCTGCGTCTCGGTAGTCACTTCTCGTATGCCTTCTTCTAGTTCCCGACGATCGCGGCGCATTCGGACCAGAGGACGCTGTCCTCGGTCACACCCAGGCACGGGTCGAACGTGAAGACCACGAGTGTGCCGAGGATGATGAGCAGGCCGGCGGCCAGCCCGAGCGCCCAGACCAGCGCCTTGCGCGCCGTGCTGTTCGTCACGTAGTCGTTCACGATGGTGCGCATGCCGTTGGCGCCGTGGATGAGTGCGAGCCACAGCATCAGCACATCCCACCACTGCCAGAACGGCGTGGCGAACTTGCCCGCGATGAACGCGAAGTCGAGGGCGTGGATGCCTTCGCCGACCATGAGGTTGACGAACAGGTGACCGAAGATCAGCACGACGAGCACGACGCCCGAGACGCGCATGAAGATCCAGCCCCACTTCTCGAGGTTGACGCCGCGGCGGCGACGAGTCGGGGCGGCGGCGATGGTCTGTGCAGACATCAGTGTCCCCCTCCGAATCCGGCGAACGCGAGCATCAGGTGGCGGGGCACGAAGCCGGCCATGATGATGCCCCACACCAGCAGGACGCCCCAGAACAGCTGGCGCTGGTACTTGGCGCCCTTCGACCAGAAGTCGACGGCGATGATGCGCAGGCCGTTCATCGCGTGGAACACGATGCCGGCGACGAGCACGACCTCACCGAGGGCCATGATCGGGTTCTTGTATGTCCCGATGACGGCGTTGTACGCCTCCGGTGACACCCTGATCAGCGCCGTGTCGAGCACGTGCACCAACAGGAAGAAGAAGATGGCGACTCCGGTGATGCGGTGAAGCACCCACGACCACATGCCTTCGCGACCCCGGTAGAGGGTGCCGCGGGGGGTCTTGGACGTGGTTTCCGAAATCGACGGTGTCAAGCGGGCGCTTGTGGACACGGTCGTCCTCCCTGGATCGATGTGACTCGGTCGCGTGCGCTGCGCTTGTCCAAGTGTGAGCCTGTCGAAGTGTCAGGCACGCCCGATCGCTGTCCATCCTATTCCTGTCAGATCACTGGGAGCGACGAAGGGGAGCCTAAGTGTCTCGATGTCGAGATGATCGCTGCGGCTACCCTGGGCAGGGTGAGCACACCCATCGAGGACTTTTACGCAGTGATCCCCGCCGGCGGCATCGGCAGCAGGCTGTGGCCGCTCTCTCGTGCGGATGCACCGAAGTTCCTGCATGACCTGACGGGATCCGGACACTCCTTGCTGCGCGACACCTGGGATCGGCTCGTGCCGCTCGCCGGTGCGGATCGGATCGCCGTGGTCACCGGCCGGGCTCACCGGGCGGCCGTCGAGGCGGAGTTGCCGGGGATCCCCGACCTGAACGTGTTCCTCGAGTCGGAGCCGCGCGAGTCGGCGGCCGCGATCGGGCTCGCCGCGGCCATCCTGCACCGTCGCAATCCCGACGTGATCATCGGCTCCTTCAGCGCGGACCACGTGATCCGCGGCACCCGGGTGTTCGAGTTCGCCGTGCGCGATGCGGTCGAGGTGGCGCGTGAGGGCTACATCTGCACGATCGGCATCACGCCGACCGAGCCGGCGATCGGCTTCGGCTACATCAAGATGGGACCCGAGCTCGTCGTCGACGGTGCGCGTGAGGCCGCGCTGGTGGCGAGCTTCGTGGAGAAGCCCGACCTCGAGACCGCCAAGGCGTACATCGCCGACCGCGGCTACCTCTGGAACGCGGGCATGTTCATCGCCAAGGCCGGTGTGCTGCTGGAAGAGCTGGCCGTGAACGAGCCTGAGCTGCACGCGGGACTGCTCGAACTCGCCGAGGCCTGGGACGATCGCGACCGTCGTGGCCCCGCGGTCGATCGGATCTGGCCGCGACTGAAGAAGATCGCCATCGACTACGCCGTCGCCGAGCCCGCCGCCCGACGGGGACGCCTCGCCGTGGTCCCCGGTCACTTCGACTGGGACGACGTGGGGGACTTCGCGTCGCTGACGAAGCTCATCACCAACGGTCGCAAGAACGACCTCGCCGTGCTCGGCCCGAACGCGCGGGTGCTCACGGATGGTGCGAGTGGGATCCTCGTCAGCCAGACGTCCCGCGTCATCAGCCTGGTGGGGGTGCAGGACATCGTCGTGGTCGACACCCCCGACGCGCTGCTGGTCACGACGGTGCAGAATGCGCAGCGGGTGAAGAGCGTCGTCGAGTCGCTCAAGCTCACCGGTCGCGGGGACGTGCTCTGACGTCTGCTCCGATGAGCAGGCGGAGACGCTCATCGGCTGTCTTGATTTCAGCTTGGTAACCATTGGCCAGCACGTGCGGCACGGGCGTGCACAAAAGCCGAAACAGTAGGTAACTTTGATCGATCCGCGATGGCCGCGGTTTCGTTGAGGGAGGCATCAGTTGACCATCTCCACCACCAAGAAGCTGCTCGGCGTCACCGTCGCCGCTGGCGTCGTCTTCGCACTCGCCGGTTGCGGCCAGGCTCCGACAGACAAGCCCGCCGGCTCCGGCGAGCCGGTTGCCTCCGACTTCCTTCCCTGCCTCGTCTCCGACGCCGGCGGATGGAACGACAAGTCGTTCAACCAGTCCGCCAAGGAGGGCATGGACAGCGCCGCCAAGGAGCTGGACATCAAGCCGCTCGAGTTCGAGTCGGCCAATGACAACGACTACGCGCCGAACCTCGAGACCGCGGTCTCGGAGGGCTGCTCGCTCATCGTCTCGGTCGGCTTCAAGCTGTCCGCCGCGACGGTCGAGTCGGCTCTCGCGAACCCCGACATCGACTACGCGATCATCGACGACTGGGCCGACAACGACTTCGACGGCAACGTCGATGCTCCCAACATCAAGCCCCTGGTCTTCGACACGGCTCAGGCCGCATACCTCGGTGGTTACGCCGCCGCGTCCTGGTCCGCGCAGAGCGGCGTGAACAAGGTCGGCACCTTCGGTGGAATGCAGATTCCGTCGGTCGCCGTGTTCATGGACGGCTACCAGCTCGGTGTCGAGAAGTACAACGAGGACAAGTCCGCTGCGGTCGAGGTCTTCGGCTGGGACGAGGCCACGCAGAAGGGCTCGTTCACGGGCGGCTTCGACGCGAACGACACCGCCAAGCAGACCGCACAGGGTGTGCTCGACCAGGGCGTCGACGTCATCCTCCCGGTCGGCGGCCCCGTCTACCAGAGCGCGGCTGCGGCGATCGCCGACAGCGGCAAGGACACCCTGATGCTCGGTGTCGACAGCGACCTCGCCGTCGCCGACCCGAGTGTCGCCGGCATCACGCTCGTCTCGATCATGAAGGCGATCGACGTCGCCGTGAAGGACGCGACCATGGCCGCGGCCCAGGGCGAGTTCGACCCGGCCCCGTACGTGGGCACGCTCGAGAACGAGGGCGTCAAGCTCTCCGGCTTCGGTGACTTCGAGTCGAAGCTCCCGGAAGGTCTGACCGACGAGCTCAAGACTCTGCAGGAGCAGATCATCTCGGGCGACATCAAGGTGGAGTCCCCGAACTCCCCGACCTCCAAGTAAATCCGTCGCAGTTCCCGCACGGGGCGAGTGGTGAGCAGGATGCCACTCGCCCCGTGTCGTGGACGCACGATGATCCCCCTGGAAGACTCGTCTGGATGGCTCTTCTGGATGACTCTTCTGGATAAGGTGCAGATATGAAGCTCGAACTTCGCGGCATCACCAAGCGATTCGGCACCCTCGTTGCCAACGACCACATCGATCTGGTGGTCGAACCGGGTGAGATCCACGCGCTGCTCGGTGAGAACGGCGCAGGCAAGTCCACCCTCATGAATGTCCTCTACGGCCTGTATCAGGCCGACGAGGGCGAGATCCTCCTCGACGACGAGGTGCAGCGCTTCCGCGGTCCCGGTGACGCGATGGCTGCGGGGATCGGCATGGTCCACCAGCACTTCATGCTCGTCCCGGTGTTCACCGTGGCCGAGAACGTCATGCTCGGACATGAGCAGACCAAGGCCCTCGGCACGCTCGACATCGCGAAGGCGCGAGAGCACGTGCGATCGGTCGCGGCCCGCTTCGGCTTCGACATCGACCCCGACGCGCTGGTCGGAGATCTTCCCGTCGGCGTGCAGCAGCGCGTCGAGATCATCAAGGCGCTGTCGCGTGACGCGAAGGTGCTCGTGTTCGACGAGCCCACCGCGGTGCTCACTCCGCAGGAGACGGATGAGCTGATGGGCATCATGCGTCAACTGCGTGACGAGGGCACGGCGATCGTGTTCATCACGCACAAGCTCCGTGAGGTCCGCGAGGTCGCGGACAAGATCACGATCGTGCGCCTCGGCAAGGTCGTGGGTGAGGCTTCGCCCACTGCGACGAACTCCGAGCTGGCATCGCTCATGGTCGGCCGCGCGGTCGAACTCACCGTGCACAAGGAGCCGCCGCGCCTGGGTGAAGGCGGCTTCGAGGTCACGGGTCTGCGCGTTCTGACGCCCACCGGCGCCATCGTCGTCGACGGGGTCGATTTCGCCGTCCGGCCGGGGGAGGTGCTCGCGATCGCGGGCGTCCAGGGCAACGGTCAGACCGAGCTGGTGGAGGCCATCGTCGGTCTCGCCGCCCGTGTCGAAGGCAGCATCCGACTCGACGGCAACGAACTCGTAGGCAAGAGCGTGCGGGCGATCCTCGACGCCGGCGTCGGCTTCGTGCCGGAAGACCGGACGGAAGACGGCCTGGTGGCCGGGTTCTCCGTCGCGGAGAACCTGATCCTCGACCGTTCGGACGACCCGGCGTTCAGCCGCGCCGGCACGCTGCGGCGTGGAGCGCTCGACGAGTTCGCCCGTGCGCGCATCAAGGAGTACGACATCCGCACGCAGGGTCCCGAGACCCCCGCCGGCACGCTGTCCGGCGGAAACCAGCAGAAGGTCGTCATCGCCAGGGAGATGAGCCGCGATCTGCGCCTTCTCGTCGCGGCGCAGCCCACCCGCGGCGTGGACGTCGGCTCGATCGAGTTCATCCACAAGCGGATCATCGAGACGCGTGACGCGGGTGTGCCCGTGATCGTGGTCTCCACGGAGCTCGACGAGGTCGCAGCTCTCGCCGATCGGATCGCGGTCATGTACCGCGGCACGATCGTCGGCATCGTCCCCGGCGACACGCCTCGGGAGACGCTCGGACTCATGATGGCCGGAGCGGCCGAAGGGGAGGTGGCCGCGTGAGCGGAGCGACGCCCGGCGCAGGAGATGTGACCAAGGGGATCCCGCCGCAGGAGCTCGCAACGAGCACCGGCACGGTCCCGCGCGACCCTTCCGACGTGCCGCCGCCCCCGCGCGGCAACGTCATCCTCAAGGAGATCCTCCGCGGCAGTGCCGTGACCACGATCCTCGCGATCGTGCTGGCGCTCATCGTCGGCGGCATCCTCATCGCGCTGACGAACGAAGACGTCCAGGCGGCATCCGTCTACTTCTTCGCGCAGCCCGGTGACACGTTCGTCGCCGCCTGGAACGCCGTCTACAACGGATACGAGGCGCTGTTCCGCGGGGCGATCTTCAACGCCCGTGGCGCGGACTTCGCGGCGCAGATCCGACCCCTCACCAACACGCTCGGCTTCGCGGCACCGCTCATCGCGGCCGGCCTCGGCGTCGCGCTGGCGTTCCGCGTCGGGCTGTTCAACATCGGCGCTCGCGGTCAGATGCTGATCGGCGTCGCCGTCGCCGCGCTGCTGACGTTCTCGCTCGACCTGCCGATCTGGCTGCACATCCCGGTCACGCTCATCGCCGGTATCGCGGGCGGTGCGCTCTGGGGTGCGATCGCGGGACTCATCAAGGCCCGCACCGGTGCGCATGAGGTGATCCTCACGATCATGCTCAACTACATCGCGTACTACCTGCTGCTCTGGATGATCCGCACCCCGGGTCTGCTGCAGAAGCCGGGCACCAACCAGGCCCTCGGATCGGCGACGCCGGAGAGCGCACAGTTCCCGACGCTGCTCGGACCGCAGTTCCCCCTTCTCGACCTCGGCTTCGTGATCGTGATCGTGGCGACACTGTTCGTCTGGTGGCTCATCGAGCGCTCGTCGCTCGGCATGCGGATGCGCGCCGTGGGCGAGAACCCGCACGCCGCGCGGGCCGCGGGCATCAGCGTGCAGCGCATCTACGTGTACGCCATGCTCTTCGCGGGCGGCCTCGCGGGCCTCGCGGGCATGAATCAGATCCAGGGAGCGGTGACCACGGGTGTCACCGAGACGATCGACGCCGGCATCGGCTTCGACGCCATCACCGTCGCCCTCCTCGGGCGCAGTCGTGCCTGGGGCACGTTCGCCGCCGGCATCCTGTTCGGCGCGCTCAAGGCGGGGTCGTTCTCGATGCAGGCGCAGGACATCCCGGTCGACATCGTGCTCGTCGTGCAGTCGCTCGTCGTGCTGTTCATCGCCGCGCCGCCGCTGCTGCGCACGGTGTTCTTCCTCCCCAAGACCGATATCGAGAAGGCGGCACGGCTCAGAGCCAAGGCCGCGAAGAAGGCGGTGGCGGCATGATGTCCCTCGTGCAGACCCAGGCCGCCGACGGCACGGTGCAGCTCGCGACCGTGAAGGAGCGGCACCTCAAGGCGCCGATCGTGCTGGCCGGAGCGACCGTGCTCCTGGCCCTGCTGTTCCTGCTCGTGCCGCGCGACGGCATCAGCACGTTCCGCCTTTCCGACCAGTCCTCGGCGCTCGCGCTGCCGGATGTGGCGCTGCCGACGGCCTCGACCTTCTGGGTCGTGTTCGGCATCCTCGTGGTGCTCACGGTGGGGGCGTTCCTGCGGGCATGGACCTACCGTCCGCCGTCCCTGTGGCTCGTGATCGCCTTCAGCGTGCTGGCCGTCTTCGCGTTCCTCGTCTGGGCCTCCGCCGGCGGACTCGTGCCGGTCACGAGCCTGCTGTTCGGCGCGGTCTCGCTCTCGGTGCCCCTGGTGTTCGGTGCCCTGGGCGGTGTCATCGGCGAGCGTGCCGGCGTCGTGAACGTCGCGATCGAGGGGCAGCTGCTTCTCGGTGCCTTCTCGGCAGCGCTCCTGTCGAGCATCACCGGGAACCCGTTCGTCGGCCTGGTCGGGGCGATGATCGGCGGCGTCCTGGTGGCTAGTGTCCTCGCCGCGTTCGCGATCAAGTATCTGGTCGAGCAGGTCATCGTCGGTGTCGTCCTCAACGTGCTCGTCACCGGTCTCACCGGCTTCCTCTACGGCGCACTCCTCGCTCCGAACGAGGCGACCCTGAACACGCCCGTGCGATTCCCGCGCGTCGAGATCCCGGTCCTCAGCGACATCCCGATCATCGGGCCGGTGCTGTTCAACCAGACCTTCATCGGGTACCTGATGTTCATCACGGTCGCCGTGGTGGCCTGGGGCCTCTACCGCACCCGGTGGGGTCTGCGGCTGCGTGCCGTCGGGGAGCACCCGCAGGCGGCCGACACCGTGGGCATCAAGGTGAACCCGACCCGGTTCTGGAACGTGCTGCTCGCCGGCGCGATCGCCGGCATGGGAGGCGCGTACTTCACCCTCGTCTCGGTGCCGCAGTTCGGCAAGGACATGACGGCCGGGCTCGGCTTCATCGCCCTCGCCGCTGTGATCTTCGGCCGATGGGATCCCATCCGTGCGACCCTCGCGGCGCTGCTGTTCGGTTTCGCGACCAACCTGCAGAACCTGCTGTCGATCCTGAAGACGCCCATCCCGGGCGAGTTCATGCTGATGCTGCCGTATGTCGTGACGCTGCTCGCGGTCGCCGGATTCGCCGGGCAGATCAAGGCCCCTGCCGCAGACGGCAAGCCCTACATCAAGTCGTAGCCCTGCCGGAAGAGAGAAACATCGCAATGACCGACATCGACTGGGATGAACTGCGCCAGGTCGCCACGGATGCCATGACGAAGGCGTACGCGCCGTACTCGCGCTACCGCGTGGGTGCGGCCGCCCTCGTCGGCGACGGCCGCATCGTGGCCGGCTGCAACGTGGAGAACGCGTCGTACGGTGTGACGCTGTGCGCGGAGTGCGCCCTGGTCGGTGACCTGCACATGTCCGGCGGCGGCCAGCTCGTCGCGTTCGTGTGCGTCAACAACGAGGGGCAGACGATCATGCCGTGCGGACGCTGTCGCCAGCTGCTGTTCGAGCATGCGATGCCCGGGATGCTCCTGGAGACCGTCTCCGGCATCCGCACGATCGACGAGGTGCTGCCCGATGCGTTCGGGCCGCGCGACCTGGAGGAAGCACGATGACCGCTGGACAGGCTCAGGGAGCCATCGAACCGTTCGACGCGATCGATGTGATCCGCGCCAAGCGCGACGGGGGCGCCGTGCCCGAGGCGGAGCTGCGGTGGATGGTCGATGCCTACACCCGCGGCTATGTCTCGGACGCGCAGATGGCGTCGTTCGCGATGGCGATCTTCCAGCGCGGCATGGAGCGCGACGAGATCCGCGTGCTGACCGACGCGATGATCGCGTCGGGGGAGCGGATGAGCTTCGCCTCCCTCGGCAAGCGCACGGTCGACAAGCACTCCACGGGTGGCGTCGGCGACAAGATCACGCTGCCGCTCGCCCCGCTGGTCGCCTCGTTCGGCGTGGCCGTGCCGCAGCTGAGCGGTCGCGGGCTCGGTCACACGGGCGGCACGCTCGACAAGCTCGAGTCGATCCCCGGATGGCGCGCTGCTCTGAGCAACGAGGAGATGTTCGCGCAGATGCAGGGAGACGTGGGCGCGGTCATCTGCGCCGCCGGCTCCGGCCTCGCCCCCGCGGACAAGAAGCTGTATGCGCTCCGCGACGTCACCGGCACCGTCGAGGCGATCCCGCTGATCGCGTCGAGCATCATGTCGAAGAAGATCGCCGAGGGCACGGACGCTCTCGTGCTCGATGTGAAGTTCGGCTCCGGTGCGTTCATGCAGGACATCGATCGCGCCCGCGAGCTCGCCCGCACCATGGTCGCTCTCGGCACCGACTCCGGGGTCGCGACGACCGCCCTGCTGACCGACATGAACGTCCCGCTCGGCCTTGCGATCGGCAACGCGAACGAGGTCCGTGAATCCGTCGAGATCCTCGCCGGTGGCGGACCCTCCGATGTGCGCGAGCTCACGATCGCCCTGGCACGCGAGATGCTCGCCCTCGCAGGACAGCCGGACGCCGACGTGGAGGCCGCTCTCGACGACGGCCGCGCCATGGACACCTGGAAGGCGATGATCCGCGCTCAGGACGGAGATCCGGATGCCGCGCTCCCGACGGCGCGCGAGACCCACCAGGTGCTCGCCCCCACCGACGGAATCATCACGCGCATGGATGCCCTCCCGTTCGGGGTCGCTGCCTGGCGTCTCGGCGCGGGGCGCGCCAGGGCGCAGGACCCGGTGGTCTTCGAGGCAGGCATCGATCTGCATGCGAAGCCGGGCGATCGCGTCGTCGCCGGCCAGCCGCTCTTCACCCTCTCAGCCGCCGACGATGCCCGGTTCGGCAGGGCTCTCGACGCCCTCGATGGTTCGTGGGAGATCGGGGATGAGGCGCCGGTGACCGGCCCCATCGTCCGTGAGCGCATCACGGCGTGACGGCGGACCGCTAGCCTGAACTGAGCACATCCGCGACCGAGAGGATCACCATGTCGATCGATGCGAACGGCGACGTCACACTTCAGGGGGTCTCCCTGCGGAGCCTTCCCAAGGTGTCGCTGCACGACCACCTCGACGGCGCGCTGCGGCCCGCCACGATCATCGAGCTCGCGGACGCGATCGGCCTGGAGATTCCGGAGTCCGACCCGAAGGCGCTGGGATCGTGGTTCGCGAAGCAGAGCGATTCCGGTTCGCTGGTCGAGTACCTCAAGACGTTCGACCTCACGACCGCCGTGATGCAGACGCAGGAGGGCCTCACCCGTGTCGCACGGGAGTTCGTCCAAGACCTCGCCGCCGACGGCGTGATCTACGGCGAGGTGCGCTGGGCGCCCGAGCAGCACCTGGCTCGCGGCCTCACGCTCGAACAGACGGTGGAGGCGGTGCAGCAGGGCATCGAAGAGGGTGAGGACGCCGCGGACCGCTCGGGACGCAGCATCCGCGTCGGGCAGCTGATCACGGCGATGCGGCACACCGATCGCGCCCTCGAGATCGCCGAACTCGCGGTCGACTTCCGCGGACGCGGTGCCGTGGGCTTCGACATCGCCGGTCCTGAGGATGGCTTCCCGCCGTCGAACCACCGCAAGGCGTTCGACTACCTCGCCGAGAACTTCTTCCCCGTCACCGTGCACGCGGGAGAGGCGGCGGGTCCCGCCTCCATCCGCTCGGCTCTGCTGGACGGACGCGCGCTGCGGCTCGGCCACGGTGTGCGCATCGCCGAAGACCTCGAGGTCATCACCCAGGAGGGCGACGAGGTGCAGGTGCAGTTCGGCGACCTCGCGCGCTGGGTCCGCGACCGCGAGATCCCGCTCGAGCTCTCGCCTTCGTCGAACCTGCAGACCGGGGCCATCGCCGCGTGGGGCAACACCATGGTGGACCACCCCTTCGACCTGCTCTACCAGCTCGGGTTCGCGGTGACCGTGAACGTCGACAACCGCACCATGAGCGCCACGTCTCTCACGCGTGAGCTCGCCCTGCTCGTCGAGGCGTTCGAGTACGATCTCGACGACCTCGAGACCTTCCAGTTCAACGCCGCCGCCGCGGCGTTCCTCCCCGTCGAGGAGCGCGAGGAGCTCGTGGAGATGATCGCCGAAGGCTTCGACGCCTGACCATGGCTTCCGGGGGGAAGAAGCGCCGCACGCGCGCCGCGATCATCGTCACCGCCGTCGTGGCCGCCGTCGTCGTCGGAGGTGGCGCTGCCGCCTTCGTCTGGCTGAACCGTGCGCAGGAGAACACGATTCCGAAGGCGCAGTCCGCCACGATCGAGCATCCGCTGACGCCGGCGGAGCAGATCGTGGCGGATGCGAACGATCCGCGCGCCTGTGCGGTGACCTTCTCGGGCGACGGGGCTCCTGCCGACCCGATGCTGCAGTTCCAGGACGCCCTGTACCAGGGCCTTCCGATCCCGCAGCTGGAGGGTCGGGTGTTCGCCGGCTGGTACGCGACGGCAGCGGACGCCGGAGCGTTGACGGTCGCGGCCCGCGTGAACGGCGCCGATCCCGTGGTGTGCACGGACCAGCAGGTCGAGCTCTTCGCCGCCTGGAAGACGCCGGAGGAGAACGCCGCGGAGAACGTGCGAGTGCCCATCCTCATGTATCACCAGTTCACGGCGAACCCCGAGGGGGAGAAGGGCTGGCTGCGCGGCAACTACGCCTACATCGGCGACTTCGATGCGCAGATGAACCACATCGCGACGACGGGCTTCTACCTGCCCACCTGGGACGAGCTCAGCGCCTTCATCGACGGGCGCCTCTCGCTTCCTGCGAAGAGCGTGATCATCACCGATGACGATGCCGACCAGTCGTGGTTCGATCTCGCGGTGCCGGTCGTGGACAGGTACAAGCTGCTCAGCACGTCGTTCATGATCACGGCCGCTCGGCAGGACCCGGCGCCGTCCGTCTATGTGCAGCGCCGCTCGCACACGCATGACATGCACCAGGCAGGCGACAACGGCAAGGGCCGGATGGTCAACTGGACGGCCGATCAGATCGCGGCAGACCTGACGACGTCGGCTCAGATCCTCGGCGTGGGTCAGGTCGTGGCGTATCCGTACGGGCACTACAACGACACCACCAAGCAGGGCGTCGCCCAGGCCGGCTACGAGATGGGACGTACCATCGAGCCCGGATATGTGAAGATCGGCACCGACAAGCTCGCCCTTCCCGTCGTGCGCATCGACTACGGCATGGGGCTGGACGCGCTGGTCTCGCGCATCGGCTGAACGAGACGGCCGAGACGAGGCACGACAGGATGGTCCCATGCCCTCCTCCTCAGAGTCCGCAGCGGAATCCGCCTCCGTCGTCATCGTCGGGCCGGCATCGTGGAACACGATCATCGTGCTGGATCGGCTTCCCGAGCCGGTGCCGCACATGCAGTTCGCCGAGGACACCTGGGAGACGGTCGGAGGGACCAGCGCGGGCAAGGCGCTCAGCCTGACCGCGCTGGGCCGGACCACACGGCTGCATGCCATCTCTGGGACGGATATGGAGGGCGGACGCGTGCGCGACGCATTGCGCGCCGCCGGCGTGCAGACCTCCTGGGACGACGGGGTCACCGAACGACATCTGAACCTGATGACGCGTGAAGGCGGTCGCGTCTCGCTGTACCTGTCGACCCCGAGCACGGCCGAGGGCACGCGCGACGACCGGATGCGCGACCGGATGGTCGCTGCCGATGCGGTCGTGCTCGACCTCGCCGCGGAGCCCCTGCGCCTGCTGCCTCTCGCCCGATCGACCGGCACACCGATCTGGGTGGATGTGCACGACTACGACGGCAGGGCGCACTACCACCGGCCGTTCCTCGACGCCGCTGATGCGGTGTTCTGCAACGCCGACCGGCTGGACGACCCGGTCGTGTTCCTGCAGTCCCGCATCGCGGCGGGAGCGCGCCTGGCCGTGTGCACCCTGGGAGCGGAGGGGGCCGTGGCGGTCGACGAGCACGGCGTGGTGCATCGGGTTCCTGCGGTGCCCGTCGAGGTCGTCGACACGAACGGCGCGGGTGATGCGTTCCTCGCGGGCGTGCTCGACGCGCGGCTCGACGGGGCGGGCGTCACCACTGCGCTCGAGGCGGGGGCGCGTTCGGCGGCGGCGGTCCTGCGCACCCGGCACCTCCATCCGCTGCTCGACCCGGTCCTCGGGGCCGTGGGGAGGTGACGCTCAGGGCGAGAGCGGTGCGAGGAACTCGTCGGTCAGACGCGTGACCTCCGCGTGCATCTCGTCGCGGGAGATCGTCGGAGTGCCGTCGCCGTCCTGCGGTCCGTAGTCGCCGAAGGACGCGTGCGACGCCCCTTCGATCTCGACCATGTCGGCATCGGCGGGCAGCTGATCGCGCGCATCGGCGATCTTCTCGGGGGTGGACAGCCCGTCTTCGCTGCCGGACAGGCTGAGGACGGGAAGCCCAGTGCCGGAGAGATCGTTCGCGCAGTAGGAGGCGAACAGGACGAGCGCATCGGCGTCGTCCGCGAGCTGGCATGCACGCACGCCGCCCAGGGAGTGCCCGCCGACGCCCCAGACATCGACGTCGGGGGCCGCCGAGGTGAAGGCGTCGAGTCCGCGCGGGTCGAAGAACGCCAGGTTCAGCCACGGGCGTGTGATCACGACCGTGACGCCCTCTTCGGCCAGCCCCTGCAGGATCGCGGCATACGCCCACGGATCCACCTTGGCCCCGGGGATGAAGACGAGGCCGAGGTCCGATCTCCCGTCGGCGGGGGCGAGCACGATGCCCTGGTCGGCATCGGTCACGGTGATGGCCGGGTTCTCCCGCACCGAGGCGAGCGGCTCCGGCTCCGCGGCCATGACGCCGATCTGGGTCCAGGCGAGCACCCCGCCGACGGCGACGACCAGCACGATCGCGACGCTCCACAGCACGCGCTTCAGGATCCGGCGGGGCTTCTTCTGCACGAGACAACGCTACTCCGCCCGGTCGACGGTCGCTCGTCACCGAGGGGTGCTACGCCCGTGACTCCAGAATGCGCTTCTCGTTCCGGACGGCACCGCGGTAGGCGTCCTTGTTGACGTAGTAGGCCATCCGATCCAGGCCCAGGTAGCGGTAGCCGCCGGTCACATCGGGCCAGGGGCTTCCGGTCACACGATCGCGGAATCGCGACGCGCGCTCCGGATCCTGCTCGACCGCGTTCAGGTAGGCCGCGAGCAGCTCCGCCTGCTCGTAGCGGCCCTGCCAGCCGATGCCCGAGGCCTCGATCATGCCCATCACGTAGAGGCCGTTGAACGAGGCGGGGAAGACGTTCAGGAACAGCCGCGGCGCGGCACCGCGCCAGTGCAGGTGCTCGCGGTCGACGAACGGATAGTCGAGGGTGTAGCCGGTGGCGAGCAGCACGAGGTCGTAGTCGTCGGCGCTGCCGTCACGGAAGTGCACGCTCGCGCCGTCGAAGCGCGAGACGTCGGGACGGATGCGCAGATCGCCCTGCCCGAGGTGGTTCAGGACCATGGTGTTCACGATCGGGTGCGACTCGTAGATGCGGTAGTCGGGCTTCGGGAACCCGAACCGCACGGGGTCGCCGGTGAAGGCCCGCAGCACACGACTGTCGATGGCCTGCTTGATGCGCGCGGGGAGCGGTCGCCCCTGGTTGAGAGTGTCGCTCGGCCTGCCGAACAGATACCGCGGAACGAAGTAGTACCCGCGGCGGACGCTCATGTCGACGGATACCGCATGATGCACGGCGTCGACCGCGATATCGCAGCCGGAGTTGCCCGCGCCGATCAGCAGCACGCGCCGGTCCTTCAGCTGCTCGGGCGACTTGTAGGCGTGCGTATGCAGCAGCTCGCCTGTGAACTCACCAGGGAATGCCGGGATGTTCGGCTCGGCGAGCGTCCCGTTCGCGAGAACGACGCCCGCGTACCAGTGCGTCTCGTCTCCCCTGGGGCCGGAACTGGTCAGATCCCAGCCGCCGTCGCGCGGCTCGAGACGCACGACCCGCGTGTCGAAGCGGAAGAGGTCGGTGAGCCCGAAGTGACGGGCATAGTCGTCGAAGTAGTCCCTGAGTGCCCGGTGTCCGGGGTAGTCGACCCGGGACCGCATGGGGAACTCGGTGAACTCGGTCGTCGTGCGGGAGGAGATGAGATGCGCGGACTCGTACATCGTGCTGCGGGGATTGCTGATGTCCCACAGCCCGCCGACGCCGTGCGAGGCCTCGTATCCGTCCACGGAGATCCCGCGCTTCTGCAGGGCGCGCGCTGCGGCGAGGCCGGACGGACCAGCGCCGATCACGGCATATCTGTTCATGTGGCTCCCGGATACCTGTGTGTTCTCGCACCTCGTCGTGCGCGAAACGCCCCCGCCCACCGATCGTATCGGCAGGCGAGGGCGTCGACGGGTCGCGGCTCAGGCCCTCTCGATGTGCTGCTGGCGGGCGGCGACGGCATCCCGGATCAGCGGGAACAGCGGATGCTCGGGGTCGAGGCCCGTCGTCCGCGTGGTGAACCCTGCGGCCTCCTCCGCGCGCAGCAGCTGCTGCAGCTCGACCGACTGCTCGTCGGCCGGGTCGTCGAACTCGAGCGCTGCCGAGACGGCGGCGACCAGGGCCTCGGTGGACAGTCCGCGCTCCGCGGCCATGGCTGCGGGGCCCACGAACCGCTCGTGACGCGAGATCTTGCGCAGCGGCTGACGTCCGACCCGCTGCACGGTGTCGACGAGTGCGGGGTTGCGGAACCGGTCGAGGATCTTCGCGCGATAGGCGGCGAGATCCTCCGGGTCCAAGCCGTGCTCGGCGACCAGCACGGCCGACGTCTCTTCGAGGGCAGCCGAGACGCTCGCGGCGATCGTCGGATCGGCGAGGGCATCCGAGATGCGCTCGATGCCCGCACGGGCCCCGAAGTATGCCGTTGCCGCATGCCCCGTGTTCACGGTGAACAGCTTGCGCTCGATGTACGGCGCCAGGTCGTCGACGAAGTGCGCGCCGGGGATTCTCGGCAGCTCTCCGCCGAACGGTCCCGACTCGATCGCCCATTCGAAGTAGGGCTCGACCGTCACGTCGACGCCCGATCCCTCCGGCTGCGCCGGCACGATGCGATCCACGGCGGTGTTCGCGAAGACCGCTCTGGTCAGCAGCGTCTCGGCATCGGCTCCTGCTGCGGCGACGATCTCGCGGCGCAGCAGGTCGGTGGCGCCGATCGCGTTCTCGCATGCCATCACCTGCAGCGGTGCGGCGGCGGGGGAGCGCAGGGCCAGTCCCGCGACGATCGACGGGGCCACGAACCGCAGCACCGTCGGTCCGACGGCGGTGGTGACGACGTCGGCCGACGCGACCTCTTCCGCCACTGCGGCGGGGTCCGTCCGGCTGTTCACGGCACGGAATCCGGTGACGACGTGATCGGTCCCTCCGGGGCCGGCCTCGTGCACGGTGTACGAGTCGACCGCGTTGATCGCGTCGACCAGCGCGTCGGCGACGTCCGAGAAGACGACCTCGTACCCGCCCTCGCGCAGCAGCAGACCGACGAATCCGCGCCCGATGTTGCCCGCCCCGAAGTGGACCGCCTTCATCCCTCGTTCACCTCCGAGAGGAGGGCGTAGAGCTCCTCCGGGGTCTGCGCAGCGGAGAGCCGGGCCACGTCGTCCTCCTCGGAGAACAGGATCGCGATCCGGGAGAGGATCTCCAGATGCTCGTCACCCACGCCGGCGATGCCGATCACGAACGTGGCCGGGTCACCGGACCAGTCGACACCGCCGTCGTAGCGGACCACCGACAGGGCCGATGCGAGGATCGTGTCCTTCGCGTCGTTGGTGCCATGCGGAATCGCCAGCCCGTTCCCCATGAAGGTCGAGACGGTCTCCTCGCGCTGCCGCATCGCGTCGACGTAGGCCGGGGTGACGGCTCCGGCCGCGACCAGGATGTCGGTCGCCTCCTGGAGGGCCTCGTCGCGCGACGCCCCTCCGGGGTGGATGCGGACCTGTTCGGGGCTGAGAACACTCATTCGTTTTCCTTTCGCTGTTCACGCACCATCTCGACGACCTCTTCGTACTTGGGCGAGTTCATGAAGTTGTCGACCGACACATGGACCGAGTTCGGCGACTTCGCCTCTGCGCGCTCGGTGAGCTGCTGCTGCGTGATCACCACGTCGGCTGTTCCGTCGAGGTTCGCGATCGCCTGGTTGGTGACCGTGATGTCCTCGATGCCGGCCTTTTTGAGCTTGTTGCGCAGCACGCTGGCGCCCATGGCGGACGAGCCCATGCCGGCGTCGCAGGCGAACACGATGCGCTCGATCGGCGCGGCGGCGATCACTGTCGTGCTCGCGGCGGCAGCGGCCTCGGGGGACGAGGTCGCGGTCGACGTGCGCAGCGCGTCCATCGCGGCCGACGACTTGCCCTTGTTCGCCTCGGTCTGGGCGATCGCGTCACCGAAGGCGTCACCCTCGGCCTCCAGATCTCGCTTGCGGGAGGCACGCAGGATCACACCGGTGATGAGGAAGGTGACGGTGGCGGCGATGATCACCGACAGGTACACGACCAGCAGGTTGCCGACGCCCGGTCCGATGGCAGCCGCGGTCACGGCGATGATACTTCCCGGTGCGGCCGGGAATGCCAGGCCGCCGCCGAGGACCATGTTCGTGGTGACACCGGCCGCGCCACCCGCGATGAGGGCCAGGATCGTGGTCGGCTTGCTCAGCGCGTACGGGAAGTAGATCTCGTGGATGCCACCGAAGAACTGGATGATCGCCGCACCCGGTGCGGAGGCCTTCGCCGCGCCGACGCCGAAGAACGTGAAGGCGAGCAGCAGGCCGAGGCCGGGGCCGGGGTTCGCCTCGATGAGGAAGAGGATCGACTTGCCGGTCTCCGCCGCCTGCTCGATCCCGAGCGGGGTGAAGACGCCGTGGTTGATGGCGTTGTTCAGGAACAGCACCTTCGCCGGCTCGACGATGATCGACACCAGCGGCAGCAGGTTCAGCGAGACGAGCCAGTCGACAGCGCCGCCGAGGACGGTGCTGATGCCGAGCATGACGGGACCGAACGCGAAGAAGCCGACGATCGCGAGGAGCATGCCGAGGATGCCGGCGGAGAAGTTGTTCACCAGCATCTCGAAACCGGGACGGATCTTGCCCTCCCACAGCCGGTCCATCTGCTTGGTGATCCACGCGGCGACCGGGCCCATGATCATGGCGCCCAGGAACATCGGGATGTTGGTGCCGACGATCACGCCGACGGTGGCGATGGTGGCCACCACGCCGCCGCGCTCGCCGTAGACCATGCGGCCGGCCGTGTTCGCGATGAGCAGTGGAAGCAGGTACGTGACCATCGGTCCGACGAGGCCGACGTAGGCGAGGATGTTCCCGTTGTCGCCCTCGGCGACCGCGGTCATGGCACCCTGCCACCCGATGATGGCGGAGTCGCCGCCCCCTCCGATGATCTCGGACACGCCGACCCAGTGCCAGCCGAACGGGCTGTCCGCGCCGAAGAACCCGGCCGGGATGAAGAGCATCGTGATGAAGCCCCAGGCGATGAAGGCCGCGATGTTGGGCATGATCATGCCCGAGAGGAATGTGCCGAAGCGTTGCACTCCTACGCGGAGGCCGCCGGGTTTCGTGGCGGCAGGTGACGTCGTCGTCATGATGTCGTCTCTTTCTTGTGGAGGGGGAGTTCCGCGGCGAGCGTCGCCACGGCGGTTCGGGCGGAGGAGGCATCGTCGGCAGCCAGGGCGGCCTGGGCGAGGCTCCGCGCCTCGGACGGGGTGCGCTCGGACAGCGCGTGTCGTACGTCGGCGAGGGCCGACGGTGCCATCGAGAGGCTGGTCGCGCCGAGCCCGACCAGCACCACGGCGAGGAGAGGGTCGGCCGCGGCCTCGCCGCAGATCCCGACGGGCTTGCCGAGACGTGCGCCCGCATCGCCGACCTCGCGCACCAGGCGCAGGACGGCGGGGTGCCAGGGGTCCTGGAAGCCGGCGACCGAGCCGAGCATGCGGTCGGCAGCCATCGTGTACTGCGTGAGGTCGTTGGTACCGATCGACGCGAAGTCCGCATGGGCGAGCACGCGGTCGGCGAGCAGGGCGCTCGCCGGGATCTCGACCATGACGCCGGCGGTCTTCAGCCCGTATTCCCGAGCGAGGCCGGTGAAGTAGATCGTCTCCTCGACCGTCGCCACCATGGGGGCCATCACCCAGAGGTCCGCCTCCGTCTGGGCATCGGCTTCCGCAAGCGCGGTGAGCTGCTCGCGCAGGATGTCCTCGCTCGCGCGCAGCGCTCGCAGGCCCCGAAGACCGAGAGCCGGGTTCTCCTCATGCGCGTCGTTGAGGAACGCCAGCGGCTTGTCGGCGCCCGCATCCAGCATCCGGACCACGACCTTCTTGCCGGGGAACGCCGCCAGCAGTTCGCGATACGACTCGCGCTGCTGCGCGATGGTGGGTGCCTGCGCCGAGGACAGGAACAGGAACTCGGTGCGGAACAGCCCGACGCCCTCGGCCCCCCGAACGACCGCATCGGCCGCGTCTGCAGGCTTCCCCAGATTCGCGAGCAGCGCGACAGGCGTGCCGTCGGCGAGAGCGCCGGGAGTGGGTGGGGCCGCGTCGGCCGACTGGCGAGCGGCTGCGCGCTCCGTGGCTCGGGCCTTCTCGTCATCCGTCGGTTCGCGTGTGACGACGCCGCTGGCCGCGTCGACGATCACGGTCTCGCCGGTGGTGAGCATCTCGCCGTCGGCGACTCCGACGATCGCGACGATGCCCTTCTCCCGAGCGAGGATCGCGGTGTGGGAGGTCGGGCCGCCATCGGTGGTGATCAGCGCGAGCACCTGCTCCAGATCGAGGAGCGCCGTGTCGGCGGGGGCGAGGTCGCGTGCGACCAGGACGAACGGGTGTCCCGGGTTCGGAACGCCGGGGGCGTCGACGCCGCGGAGGCGTGCGAGCACGCGCTGCGCGATGTCGTCGAGGTCGGCTGCGCGCTCGCCGAGGTAGCCGCCGACGGCTTCGAGCGTGGCGCGGAATCCGGCGAATGCATCGTGCACAGCCCATTCGGCCGTCGCGCCCGCGTCGATCCGGCTGTCGACCTCGTCCTGGAGGGTCGGGTCCTCGGCGATCATGGCCTGGGCCTCGAGCACCTCCTGCGCGGATCCGCCGGCGGCCTCGCCCCGTTCGTTCAGCTCGTTCGCAACGGTGGAGACGGCGTCGCGGACTCGGGCGCGTTCCGCATCAGCACCCGCGGTGCTGGGTGTGTTCTCCGGAGCGGGCATCGCCTCGGCCATGCGGACGATCGGCCCCTGGGCGACCCCGAGACCGATCCCCACTCCCCGGAGCTCGCTCATGCGGAGTCCTGATCGTGGTCGGTGGTGAGGAGTTCGGTGAGCGTGTCGAGTACGTTCTCGGCGCCCTCGCCGTCGGCCGTGAGCGTCACGTAGTCGCCGTGCTCGACGGCCAGGGCGATGACCCCGAGGATGCTCGCCGCGTTGACCGGCTTGCCCGAGTCCTTGGCGATCGTCACGGCGATGCCGGAATCCTTCGCGGCCTGCGCGAAGAGCTTCGCGGGGCGGGCGTGCAATCCGTGCGAGGAGCCGATCCGAACGGTGCGGGTGGCGGTCATGATGTTCCTTTCGGGGTTTCGCCGGCGGCGGCGAGGATCGATAGGGCGAGGTCGAGCGTGCGCGAGCCGTCGAGATCGGCGAAGACGTCGTCCGGAAGCACCGCGACGGGCGCGCGCGCACCTTCGCGGATGGCGTCGAGGCGGTCGCTCAGATGAGGGCCGACGAGGACGAGGTCATGGTCGGATCCGGCGACGGAGCTCTCCATGCCGGCCGCCGCGTCCCAATCGAGACCGGCCGCGGCTGCCGCACGGCGGAGCCGCTGCGCGACGAACGTGCTCGATGCTCCCGCACCGCACACCACGAGAATCCTCATCGATGCCCACCCTTCCTGAGAACAGTCTGGGAACGGTGGAGGGGTGCGCGCCAACACGTTCCTTTCCGCCCCCGCGGAACAGGCCCTTCCGCCCGAGGGCGCCGGGCACCTGACATCATGGAGAACACGTCGAGACAGTGCGGTCAGCACGCGGAAGGGGAGGATCATGTCGCGCCAGCGCCAGGACCAGCTCCTCGCGGCGTTGCTGCGCCAGGAGGGGTGGGCGACGGCGGCGAGCCTCGCCGACCTGATGGGCGTCACCCCGCGCAGCATCCGCTCCTATGTCGCGGCGCTGAACGCCCGCACGCCCGGGGCCGCGGTGATCGAGTCGGGTCCTGCGGGCTACCGTGCCGGATCCGGCGCCCGTGGCGCGCTGCGGATGCGCCAGACGGGGGATTCCGCACCCCGCGACCGTCTGCACACCCTGGTACGGCTCCTGCTCGACGAGCACGGAGGCATCGACGTGTTCGACACCGCCGAGGATCTGCACGTCAGTGAAGCGACGCTCGAAGCGGACCTGGTGCGCGTGCGGGGTCTGCTCGACGGCACGGACCTGGTGCTCGAGCGCGAGCGCGAGACCGTGCGACTGCGCGGCAACGAGACGGCGCAGCGCCGCCTGCTCAGCAGGCTCGCCCACGACGAGATGGACGACGCCTCGTTCCATCCGGAGACATTCCGTCGGGCGCTCTCCGGATCGGCGGTGGCCGCCAGCGCGGTCGGGCCGTTCAAGTCCGCGCTCGTGCGCGAACTCGGTGAGCTCGGCTACTACGTGAACGAGCTCGCGATCTCCGATGTGCTGCTGCACATCGCGATCGCCGCCGAGCGGGTCGCCGCTGGACACACCCTCGAATCGACCCCGGCCGGCACCCGCGAGGAGATCCCGCGCGTCGGGACCGTCGTCGCCCGCCTCGCCTTCGAGCATTTCTCCGTGGTCCTCGGCGAGGGGGACAGCGGTCATCTCGCATCCCTCGTGCTCACCCGCATCGTCGCGCCGGGCGAGGACGCGACGCGTGAGGTCGCCCGCAGCGGCGTGGATCCGGGAGTCGAGGCCGCGGTACGCGCGGAGATCGCCCGAGCGGCGGAGGACTTCCAGGTCGACCTCGTCGACGAGACCTTCGTGCTGCGTCTCGCCCTGCACGTGCAGAATCTGCTGCGCCGCGCCGAGGAGAGCGCGCTCACCCGCAATCCGCTCACCCGGTCGCTGAAGACGACGTACCCGATGATCTTCGAGGTGGCCGTCTCGATCGCCAGCGGCCTGCACGACCGGGTCGGCACACCCATCCACGACGACGAGATCGCCTACATCGCCATGCACGTGGGTGGGCGTCTCGAACGCAGCCGCAAGGCCGAGTCGATCCTCACCGCCACCATCGTCTGCCCGGGCTATCACGAGTTGCATGAGCTGCTCCGCTCCAGCGTCGACCGCTCTCTGGGATCGGCGATCGAGGTCACGACCGTCGTGACCAACGTCGACCCCGACTGGGCGTCCTTCGACACCGACCTCGTGCTCAGCACGATCGAACCGGGGTCGTCCGGCGACCGATTCGTGCGCATCCAGCCGTTCCTGACCGACGCCGACGTCGACCGGATCCAGCAGGCGGCCGCTCGGGTGCGCCGGGGGCGCCGTCTCACGCGCCTCCGTGGGGAACTCGCCCGCTACTTCCTCGCCGACGCGTACGTGTTCCCGCTTCCCGATGAGGGGGAGGAGGCGATCATCCGTCGTCTCGGCGGTCTCCTGGTGCAGGCCGGCCTGATCGGCGAGGACTACGTCGAGAACACCATCGTGCGCGAGCGGATGTCGTCGACGGCGTTCACCGATGCACTCGCCGTCCCCCACGCACTCCAGATGACCGCCACCCGCACCGCGATCGCCATCGGCGTCGCGGACGGCTCAGCGGCCTGGGGTGGCGGACGCGTGCAGGTCGTCGCGCTCGCCGCGTTCAGCGAGAGCGATCGTGCGGCGTTCCAGACCGTGTTCGAGCAGCTCGTCGAAGTGTTCAGCGAACGCGAGAGCGTGCAGCGGATCGTCCGGAAGGGAACGACGTTCGAGGCGTTCCTCGATGAGCTCGTCGCTGTGATCGACGGCTGACGGCGCAGCGGTCACCCGCGGGGAGCGAGTACCTCCGCGAGCTGGTCGAGAACGGCCTCCGCCGTCGCGGAGGGCGCCGTCTCGATCACCACGGAGTCCCCGGAGGCGATCCCCAGGTCCATGACCGCCAGCACGCTCGTCAGATCGACGGTCGTGCCGTCGGCCGTGCGCAGGGTCACCGGAGCGTCGTGCGACTGCGCGAGTCGCACGAGCTCGGCCACCGGACGCGCGTGAACCCCGTTGTGCGCGCTGACGATGAGGCTTCGGACCGGCATGCTCAGGAGCGTTCGTCGAGGAGGGCGCGGACGCCCGCTTCGAGCTCCGCGACGGCGTCACGTGCGCTCTCGGCCGACTCCGCCCTCGCATCGATGTAGACCTTCAGCTTGGGCTCGGTCCCGCTGGGGCGCACGATCACACGGGAGCCGTCGCCGAGACGGTACCGCAGCACGTCTCCGGAGGGCTGACCCGGTGCGGCCTGCAGCAGGTCCTCGGCCGAGGCGATCGATCGGCCGCCGATGTGCGTCGGCGGGAGTGTGCGCAGCGCGAGCATCACGGAGCCGATGACGGCGAGGTCCTCGACCCGCACCGACACCTGACCGCTCGCGAAATGCCCGTACGTCTCACCCAGCTCGTCGAGCAGATCGACGAGCGTGGCTCCGCGATCGCGGGCCTCGGCGGCGAGGCCGAGGATGGCGATGGCCGCCGACACCCCGTCCTTGTCGCGCACGGTCTCCGGATTCACCAGGTAGCCGAGAGCCTCTTCGAAGCCGAAGACGATACCCGGGGCCCGGGAGATCCATTTGAAGCCGGTGAGGGTCTCGTGGAAGTCCAACCCGTGATGGGCGGCGATGGCGCCGAGGCCGGGGGAGGAGACGAGAGAGCAGGCGAGCGAGGCGCCCGGTGTGCCGGCCGCCGCGCGTGCGGCTCTCGCGCCGAGCAGGAGACCGACCTCGTTGCCGGTGAGACGACGCCAGCCGTCGGGGGCGGAGTCGTCGGGGACCGCGACGGCCAGTCGATCCGCATCGGGGTCGTTCGCCAGGATGAAGTCGGCCTTCACCCGCCGGGCTCGCGCGAACGCGAGATCCATCGCCCCCGGTTCCTCCGGATTCGGGAACGACACGGTGCGGAACGTGGCGTCGGGGGTGAGCTGCTCGTCGACGACGAACGGCTGCGGGTATCCCGCTTCCTTGACGATGCGGGACAGCGTCTCCCAGCCGACCCCGTGCATCGCGGTGTACACCCACCGCATCCCGGTCGTCCCGGCGGGTGCTGGCGCCACGGCCACGGTTGCCGCGATGTAGGCTTCGACGACCTCTTCGCCGGCCGTCTCATACTCGGTGGAGCGCGGCAACGTGGTGATGGAGCCCGCGTCGGCGATGCGCTGGATGTGCGCGGCGATCTCGGCGTCCGCCGGGGCGACGATCTGGGATCCCTGGTCGGCGCCACCGAGGTACACCTTGTAGCCGTTGTCGTTCGGCGGGTTGTGGCTCGCCGTCACCATCACGCCGGCATCGGCGCCGAAGTGGCGCACGGCGAAGGCGAGGACGGGCGTCGGGAGCAGGCGGGGAAGCAGGATCGCCCGCAGACCGGCTCCGGCGAACAGCTCGGCGGAGTCCGTCGCGAACACGCGGGAGTTCCGGCGCCCGTCGTAGCCGATCACGACCGTCGGGGTCGCGCCGTGCGACTTCTCGCGCAGGTAGGCGGCGAAGCCGGCTGCGGCCTGGCCGACGAGAACCCGGTTCATCCGGTTGCTGCCGGCGCCGAGTTCGCCGCGGAGACCCGCGGTTCCGAAGGCGAGGCGAGTGCGGAAGCGGTCGTCGAGGTCGGCGACGGCCTCTCGGTCGCCGGCGGCCGCACGTGTGATCACGCCGGCCAGCTCGTCGCGCGTCTGCGGATCCGGGTCCTGTCGCAACCAGGCGCGGGCCTGGGCGAGCCGCTCGTCGCTCACAGGGCCTCGACCACCCTGGCCAGAAGCGCGGAGATCACCGGTTCGGCCTCGCGCCCGGCCTCGATCACCTCGGCATGGCTGAGCGGTGTCTGCTGGATACCGGCGGCGAGGTTGGTGATGAGCGAGAACCCGAGGATCTCCATGCCGGCCTCGCGGGCGGCGATCGCCTCGAGCGCGGTCGACATGCCCACGATGTGGCCACCGATGTGCTTCGCCATCTGCACCTCCGCCGGCGTCTCGTAGTGGGGGCCGCGGAACTGCGTGTAGACGCCCTCGTCGAGCATCGGGTCGATCGTCCGGGCGATCTCGCGCAGACGCTTCGAGTAGAGGTCGGTGAGGTCGACGAACGTGGCGCCTTCGAGCGGAGAGTCGGCGGTGAGGTTGATGTGGTCGCTGATGAGCACGGGCTGACCGGGCGTCCACGTCTCGCGGATGCCGCCGGCGCCGTTCGTGAGCACCATGATCTTGGCGCCCGTCGCGGCGGCGGTGCGCACGCTGTGCACGACACGGCGCACACCGTGGGCTTCGTAGTAGTGGGTGCGCGCGCCGATGACGAGGACGTTCTTGCCGTCGGGGGTGCGGATGCTGCGCAGCGTACCGACGTGTCCTTCGAGCGCGGGCTTGGAGAAGCCGGTGACCTCGGTCGCGGGGATCGTCGCCACGGTCTCGCCGATGATGTCCGCGGCCTTGCCCCAGCCGCTGCCGAGGGTGAGGGCGATGTCGTGCTTCTCGACGCCGGTCAGACGGGCGATGTCGGCGGCGGCCTGTGCGGCGACCTCGAACGGGTTCGCGGTCGGGTCGTCGAGGGGGTTGCTGTGCGTTTCGGGCATGAATCCACTCTAGGAAGGTGCAGGCTCGGGTGCCAGGATTGCGCGAGAATGGATTCCATGTCTTCCACCACTTTCGAGCGCACTCAGCGCGTCGCCGTCCTCGGCGGCGGTCCCGGCGGCTACGAGGCGGCCCTCGCGGCAGCCCAGTTGGGGGCCGAGGTCACCCTGGTCGAGCGCGTGGGAGTCGGCGGATCCGCCGTCCTCACCGACGTCGTGCCCTCGAAGAGCCTGATCGCCACCGCCGATGCGGCCGTCGCCATCTCCGAGGCGAGCGACCTCGGGGTCAACTTCTACGCCAAGGGCGACCACTCGCGACCCCTCAAGCCCGAGATCGCGATCAACCTCGCCGCCGTGAACAAGCGGCTCCTCGCGCTGGCGGGTCAGCAGTCCGAGGACATGCGTGCGACGCTCCTCGAAGCCGGCGTA
Organism: Microbacterium maritypicum MF109; assembly: GCF_000455825.1. Classification (GTDB taxonomy): domain Bacteria; phylum Actinomycetota; class Actinomycetes; order Actinomycetales; family Microbacteriaceae; genus Microbacterium; species Microbacterium maritypicum_A. The sequence goes on along the minus strand of NZ_ATAO01000181.1, from coordinate 49,673 downwards.
CGCATCCTCTCCGGTCACGGTCGCCTCGAGGGACCCACCGCGATCATCGTGTCGACGGGCCAGGGCGGGACCGACTTCGATCGGGTCGAGGCCGACACGATCATCGTGGCGGTCGGTGCCTCTCCGCGCGAGCTGGACTCGGCCAAGCCCGACGGCAAGCGCATCCTGACGTGGACGCAGCTGTACGACATGAAGGCGCTCCCCGAGCACCTCATCGTGGTCGGTTCCGGTGTCACCGGTGCGGAGTTCGCCTCCGCCTACATGAACCTCGGTGCCAAGGTGACCTTGATCTCCAGCCGCGAGCAGGTGCTCCCGGGCGAGGACAAGGATGCGGCGAGCGTTCTGGAGAAGGTCTTCAAGCGCGGGGGCATGCAGGTGCTCTCCAAGTCCCGTGCCGACCGCGTCGAGGTCACGGATGACGGGGTCACGGTCACCCTGTCGGACGGGCGCACGGTCGATGGCAGCCACTGCCTGATGGCGGTCGGTTCCATCCCGAACACCGCAGGCATCGGTCTAGAGGAGGCGGGTGTCGAGCTCGACGAGTCGGGACACGTGCGGGTGAACCGGGTCGCGCGCACCTCGGTCCCCAACGTGTACGCGGTCGGCGACTGCACGAACTTCTTCCCGCTGGCCTCAGTGGCCTCGATGCAGGGGCGCACGGCCGTCTTCCACGCCCTCGGCGACATCGTCATCCCGCTCGAACAGATCAAGATCACCTCGAACATCTTCACCGCGCCCGAGATCGCCACGGTCGGCTACGGCGAGAAGGATGTCGAGGACGGTGTGGCCGACGGCCTGGTCTACAAGCTCCCGCTCGCGGCGAACCCGCGCGCGAAGATGATGGGCATCAAGGACGGCTTCGTCAAGCTCATCGCGCGCAAGGGATCGGGCACCGTGATCGGCGGCGTGATCGTGGCGCCGAAGGCATCGGAGCTGATCTACCCGATCGCGGTCGCCGTCGAACGCCGTCTCACGGTCGACCAGGTCTCGCGGGTCTTCGCGGCATACCCCTCGCTCTCCAGCAGCATCACCGATGCGAGCAGGGCGATGCATCTCGTGAACATCTCCTGATCCCGGGAGAGATGCGGAAAGGGCGCCCCACCTCGGTGGGGCGCCCTTTCCGCTGATGCCGGGTGTCAGCTGATCGTGAGCAGCTGGTGTCCTGCGGAGACCGTGGCGCCGGCATCCGCGTTGATGTTGCCGACCACGCCGTCCTTGTGCGCCTGCAGCGGCTGCTCCATCTTCATGGCTTCGAGCACGACCACCAGGTCGCCCTTGACGACCTGCTGTCCGTCGGCGACGGCGATCTTGACGACGGTCGCCTGCATGGGCGACTTCACCGCGTCGCCGGAGGCCCCGGCGTTGGCGGTGGTGGCGTGGCTGCGGCGCGACGGCGGAACCGCTGCCGGGCGTCCGGCGGTACCGGCGGCGACGGCCACGCGGTCGGGGAGGCTCACCTCGAGGCGCTTGCCGGAGACCTCGACGACCACGGTGTGACGTGCTTCGGCGGAGGTCGGTGCTTCGAGCTCCCCGTCCCACGCGGGGATGTCGTTGACGAACTCGGTCTCGATCCAGCGGGTGAAGATCCCGAACTCGCCGTCCTCCGCCGTGAACGCGGGATCGCGCACGACCTTGCGGTGGAACGGGATGACGGTGGGGAGACCGGCGACCTCGAACTCATCGAGTGCGCGGCGCGAGCGCTCCAGCGCTTCCGCCCTGTCCTTGCCTGTCACGATGATCTTCGCGAGCAGGGAGTCGAAGGCGCCGGACACCGAGTCGCCGGCGGTGACGCCGGAGTCGAGACGGATGCCGGGGCCTCCGAAGGTCTTGAAGACGTGGATCGGGCCGGGCTGGGGCAGGAATCCGCGACCGGGGTCCTCGCCGTTGATGCGGAACTCGATCGAGTGCCCCTGGGGCTTCGGGTCGTCGTAGTCGATGGTGCCGCCGGCCGCGATGCGGAACTGCTCGCGCACCAGATCGATACCGGTGACCTCTTCGGAGACGGGGTGCTCGACCTGCAGGCGCGTGTTCACCTCGAGGAATGAGACCGTGCCGTCGGCGCCGATGAGGAACTCGCAGGTGCCGGCACCGACGTATCCGACCTCCTTCAGGATGGCCTTCGATGCCGAGTAGAGCAGCTCGTTCTGCTCCTCCGTGAGGAACGGGGCCGGTGCCTCTTCGACGAGCTTCTGGTGGCGGCGCTGCAGCGAGCAGTCGCGCGTCGAGATGACGACGACGTTTCCTGCGGCATCGGCCAGACACTGGGTCTCGACGTGACGCGGCTTGTCGAGGTACTTCTCGACGAAGCACTCGCCGCGTCCGAAGGCGGCGACGGCCTCGCGGGTGGCGGATTCGAAGAGCTCGGCGACCTCGTCGAGCTCGCGGGCGACCTTGAGGCCGCGTCCGCCGCCGCCGTACGCGGCCTTGATGGCGATCGGGAGGCCGAACTCCTTCGCGAAGGCGATGACCTCATCGGCGCCTTCGACGGGGCCGGGGGTGCCGGGAGCGAGAGGCGCGCCGACCTTCTCAGCGACGTGACGCGCGGTCACCTTGTCGCCGAGAGCCTCGATGGCCTCCGGAGACGGGCCGATCCAGGTCATCCCCGCCTCGATGATGGCGCGTGCGAACTCGGCGTTCTCGGCGAGGAACCCGTAGCCGGGGTGCACGGCGTCGGCACCGGCGCGGCGGGCGATGGAGAGGATCTTCTCGATCTGGAGGTAGGTCTCCGCGCTGGTCGAGCCGCCGAGAGCGTAGGCCTCGTCGGCGAGGCGGGTGTGCAGGGCATCCCGGTCCTGGTCGGCGTAGACGGCGACCGAGGCGATCCCGGAGTCGCGGGCGGCGCGGATGATGCGGACGGCGATCTCGCCGCGGTTGGCGATGAGCACCTTGGCGATAGCAGGCATGCTTGCCAGCCTAGCGAGAACGACCCCGATCCCTTTGACGACTCCCCACAAGAAAGTCGGGAAAACGTGGAGGGGAGTCTACGACCAGAGGTCGGTCCAACGGACACCGAGCTCGGTGGCGAGACGGCGGACGGTCGACAGGGACATGCCGACGACCGTCGAAGGATCGCCGTCCACACGGGTGATGAATGCCCCGCCCAGGCTGTCGACGGTGAAGGCTCCCGCCACGAGGAGCGGCTCTCCGGAGGCGACGTACGCGGCGATCTCGGCGTCGCTCACGTCGTCGGCGAACGTCACGGCGGCCGCGGCGACCGCGGTGGCCTCTTTGGGTTCGGCGTCGGGGGAGACCCGGAACACCGAGTGCCCGGAATGCAGGATGCCGGTCTCGCCGCGCATCTCCTGCCAGCGCCTGGTCGCCTCCTCGGCGGTGTACGGCTTGCCGTAGACCCGCCCGCCGAGCGCGAACATCGAATCCCCGCCGATCACCAGGCCGTCGAAGGTCCCGTCCGCAGCGAGGCTCCGTGCGACGGCGGCCGCCTTCGCGCGGGCGAGCAGAAGCACCAGTTCCTCGGGCGCGAGGGGGGCGCCCCTCTTCTCCTCCTCGGCGGCAGCGACCGCATCCTCATCGACGTCGGGCGACACCGTGAGCGGTTCGATTCCCGCCTGCCGGAGCAGCATGAGGCGGGCGGGCGAGGTGGAGGCGAGGCAGACGCGCATGTCCACCACCGTATCCTCGAAGAATGACTTCCTCCCCAGCCGACGTGCTCGAACTCGACATCACCGGCATCGCGCACGGGGGCACGTTCATCGCCCGCCACGAGGGACGCGTGGTCTTCGTCTCCGACGCGATCCCCGGAGAGCGGGTCCGGGCCCGGGTGATCGCCCCGCAGGAGGGGGCGGACGCCTCGACCCGCAGCTTCTGGCGGGCCGAGACCATCGAGGTGCTGGAGGCGTCGGAGCACCGTCGCCCGCACGTGTGGGCGGAAGCCGACGTGTCGCGGGACCCGGCCGACCGCCCCGGTGGCGCCGACCTCGGCCATATCGACATCGACCACCAGCGTGAGCTCAAGCAGCGCGTGCTGACCGAGGCGCTGGAGCGTTTCGCAGGCAGCGGTCTGGTCGCCCCCGAGATCGAGTCGGTGGAATCGGGCGACGGTCTCGGATGGCGCACACGCGTCACCCTGCATGTCGACGACACGGGAGTCGCCGGTCCGTTCGCCGCACGCAGCCACCGCGTCGTCCCCGTGACCTCGCATCCGCTGGCCAGGCCCGCGATCGCCGAAGCGGCGCTCGCGCTGCAGGGCGAGGCCCCCGGCCGCATCGAACTCGTCGAGCCCGCCGACGGCACGGTGCGCGTCATCCGACGTGAGGAGACCGAGCGCGCCCCCCGCGTGCAGCGTGGGTTCCGCAAGCGTCCCACTCCCGAGGTGATCCACGAGATGGTCAACGACCGTCGATTCGAGGTCGACGCCACGGGCTTCTGGCAGGTGCACCCGCGTGCGGCCTCCGTGCTCGACGCCGCGGTCTACGGAATCCTCGACGGACATGTCGACGACCAGAAGACGCACTACGACCTGTATGGAGGGGTCGGACTGTTCGCCGCGACGCTCGCCGATCTCGGCGGGACCGACATCGTGACGGTCGAGTCCAGTGCACGCGCCACTGCGCACGCCGCCGCGAATCTCGCGCCGCTCGAAGTGAACGCCGTGACGGCGCGCGTCGATCGCTTCCTGGCGACGCAGAAGAGCGGGCGCACGGGCGCCGTCGTGCTCGACCCGCCCCGCGCCGGTGCCGGTCGGCAGGTCGTCGAAGCGGTGCACGCACTCGCGCCGGAGGCCATCGCGTACGTCGCGTGCGACCCCGTGGCACTCGCCCGGGATCTCGGCACCTTCCGCACCCTCGGTTGGAACGTCGACCGACTTCGGGGCTTCGATCTGTTCCCGCACTCGCACCACTTCGAAGTCGTCGCGCTGCTCACACGATGAGCGATCCGCGGCTTCTCGGGGGGACTCAGTAGGCTGAGGGGATGAGCACGGTCGCACTCATCGACGATCACGAGTCCGTTCGCCTCGGCCTCGAGGCCGCGTGCGCGCGTGATTCGCAGACCGTGGTCTTCTCCGGGAGCACGGTGGTCTCCTACCTCGAATGGCGCAAAGCCACCGCGGCCGCACCTGCCGAGGTGGTCGTCCTCGACCTCACCCTCGGCGACGGCACGACCGTGACCGAGAACGTGACCTCGCTGGTCAACGACGGCGCGAGCGTCGTGATCCACAGCGTCGCCGATCGGCCGGCAGCCGTGCGCGAGGCGCTCGCCGCCGGGGCCGCCGGCGTGGTGAGCAAGTCCTCCGCCCTCGACGACGTGCTCGACGCGATCCGCACGGTGGCGCAAGGCGAGGCTCTCAACAACGTCGAATGGGCGAGCGCGGTCGAGGGAGACCGGGCGTTCGCCGATGCGCAGCTCGCCACGCGCGAACGCGAGGTGCTCCGTCTGTATGCGACGGGGCTGCCGTTGAAGGCCGTCGCCGAGAAGCTGGGTGTCGCCTACTCCACGGCCAAGGAGAACATCACCCGCATCCGCGTGAAGTACGTCGAGGTCGGGCGTCCGGCGCCGACGAAGGTCGATCTGCTGCGCCGGGCGATGGAAGACGGGATCGTCACGGCTGACGAGGCACCCGGTGGCCGCTGAGCCGCTCAGCATCCGCGACGCGTGGAGCAAGATCCCCTCTCCGGGGAGCACGGAGACGGCGTACGAGCGCTTCACCGGCACACGCATGGAGCGGATCCTCGCGATCGTCGTCGCGATCGGCTCGGCGGTTCTCGGCGCGCAGGCGCTGATCTCTGCGATGGCGTCGCTCTCGCACGCGGATCCTGCGCACGTCGTCACCCTGATCGTGGTGTTCGTGCCGTTGGCTGCGATGCTGGTCGCTTGTCTGGTGGGCCGGGGGGTGCGCACCTTCTCCGGTATCTTCGCCGTGGTCTACGTCCTCGCGCTCGCCGCCTGGCCGACGATCGTCGACCCGTCGGACAAGGGCGCCGGCGAGCAGCCCTGGATCTTCTTCCTGGTCAATGTCGGCGTGGTCGCGGCGATGCTCGCGTTCCCGTTGCCGCTCCAGTTCGCCTGGGCGGCGGGGATGCCGTTCGTCTACGGCTACGTGCGGCTCGTCCAGGGGGAGTTCTCGCGCGAGTTCTGGGTGACGACGGCGTTCGACGTGTCGTTCACCCTCATCCTCGGGGTCGTCATCATCTCCCTGGGCTGGATGTTCCGTTCCGTCGCCGCCGGCGTGGACGAGGCCAGGGGACAGGCGGTGGCGTCGTACTCGACAGCGGCTGCGGCGGCCGCCGCGGAGGAGGAGCGGGCGACGATGTCCGCACTGATGCATGACAGCGTCCTCGCCGCGCTGATCGCCGCGGAGCGGGCTGAGGGGGAGCGTGCCGAAGAGCTCGCCGTCGCCATGGCCCGGGAGGCACTCACTCGCCTCGCCAATACCGAAGCGGCCGTCGCGCAGGAGGGCAGTGACGAGCCGGTCGGCACGGCGCAGATCGTCGTGGAGCTGCGTAGAGCCCTGTCCGAGCTCGGCGCTGATGCGATCGTCGAGGAGCGCGGCGGCATCGGCCTCATACCCGGGCGGGCCGCTCGCGCACTCGTGCTCGCCGCGCGGCAGGCGATCGGCAACGCCGTGTCCCACGCCAACGGTCGTGGACTCCACATCATCGTCGAGGGGCACGGCGACGAGGGGATCGGCGTGACGGTTTCGGACACCGGCGGCGGCTTCGACGTGGCGTCGATCGGTGCCGACCGTCTCGGGATCCGGGCGTCGATCTTCGCACGTATGGCGGGCGTCGCCGGCACGGCCGACATCGTCTCCGACGCGCACGGCACGACCGTGACGCTGGGATGGGAGCGCGCGTGAACCGCACCGTGCGCAGCGTCGCCACCTCTCTCGCCGTCGGCTTCGCCCTGTACTTCGTCGCACGGGGGATCTGGTGGATCGAGCAGCCGACCGCTCCGCTGCTCATGGTCCTCGCCATCGGCCTGTATCTCGTGGTCGTGAACATCGCCATCCTCGGCGACGGCTCCTCGGTGCGGATGCCGACGTGGTCGGCGGTCCTCGCGCTGCTCGCGAGCATGGCGATTCCCGTGCTCGTGACCTTCTCGCTCGAGCCGGCGGATCGTACCGCCCCGTTCGCGACCTGGTACATCGGGGCGCTCGGACTGCTCGCGGTCGTGTGTGTGGTGCGTCGGCGGTCTCTGATCGGCTGGCTCGTGTTGGCGGTGCTCGTCCTGGCCGCGTCGGTGGCTCTGGGGTTCGTCGTGGCCCTCAACCTGGGGCTGGTCGGCTCGATCATGTGGGTGGCCGTCGCTCGACTCCTCGTGATGTTCTGGGATCGTGCGGTGCGCGACACCGAGCGCCTCGCCGAGATCCAGCAGGCGGTGTCCGCGTGGCATGCCACGCAGCGGGTGCGTCAGCGCGAGAGGCGTCTGCGCACGCAGTTCGCTCTGGCTGTCGCCGGTCCGGTGCTCAGCAGAGTGGTCGCGGCGCGAGGTGTGTTGAACGATCAGGAACGTCTGGACGCGCGGCTCGCCGAGGGCAGGCTGCGCGACGAACTGCGCGGCGCCGACCTCCTCAACGACGCGGTACGCAACGCGATCGAAGCTGCCCGACGGCGTGGAGTGGTCGTGACCGTCTTCGATGAGGGCGGGTTCGACGGCATAGACGAGTCCCGTCGCAAGGCGATCAGGGACGAACTGGCGGTCGTGCTGAGTCATGCACAGACATCTCGGCTCATCATCCGCTCGGGGCGGGACCCGCGTGTCGCCGTGACGGTGGTGGGCCGCGCGGGCACCCGCTCCTCGGGTGATGACGACGCGGTCGACCTCTGGCACGAGATTCCGCGCTGACGGAAGAACTTTCGGCAGGACCGGTGAGCGACCTCGGCTCCGTCCTCGGCCCCGGCCTGGGGAGGTGACCGGAGTCGAGGATGTGAGAGTGGGAGAGGGGCGGCGAATCCGCCTGCCCCTCTCCGTGCGGACAGTTACCCGAAAACCATCCGCTGGTGGCCGATCAGCGTCTGTCTACCCTGGGACAGAGAGACCAGCCGAACGCGAAGCGTCCTCTTCAGTCTGAGGGGTTCCGCAAACATTGTCTGTAGGTATTTTGGGGGACAAGATTCGGCATTTCGGGGGACACGATTTTCCCGTCGATGGGGGATCATTGGACGATGGGAACGCGTCGTGGCACCAATCTTCCGCGTATGGGCGACTTCAACCAGTCCGTGATCCTGGAGGCGATCCGCCAATCAGGCGAGGGGTTGAGCAGGATCGAGCTGTCGACCGCGACCCGGCTGTCGGCGCAGACCGTCACCAACATCACTCGGCGACTGCTCGATGACGGCTTCATCCGAGAGGCCGGCCGCACGATCAATGGACCGGGCAAGCCGCGCGTGACCCTGCGGCTCGTCGCCGACAGCCGCTTCGCGGTCGGCGTGCACCTCGATCCCGCCCTGATGACGTTCGTGCTGCTCGACCTGTCCGGCGCCATCGTCAGACGCCGGAGTGTGCGCACGCCGGCCGATGATCCGCTCCGGATCGTGGAGGCCATGGCGGAGACGATCGATGCCCTGATCGCGGAGTCCGGTGTGGATCGTTCGCGGATCGCAGGGGTGGGAGTCGCGGCTCCCGGTCCGCTCGACGCCGAGAAGGGCACGGTCATCGACCCGCCGAAGCTCGCCGGGTGGCATCGTGTGCCGCTGCGCGCGGTGCTGGCGGAGATGACGGCGATGCCGGTGGTGCTCGAGAAGGACACGACGTCGGCCGCGGTCGGAGAGCTGTGGACACGACGCGAGTCGGCCGACGACTCCTTCGTGTTCGTCTACCTGGGGATCGGCATCGGCGCCGCCCTGGCGAGAGACGGCGAGGCGGTCCGCGGGAGCACACGCAACATCGGCGAGGTCGGGCACATCATCGTCGACCCCGACGGGCCCTCATGCTGGTGCGGGTCCCGAGGGTGCGTGGAGGTCGTCTGCACCCCGCAGGCGATCGTCGAACGGGCTGAGCGCGCGGGAGTGTTCGACGACGCCCACCAGGCGTCCGATGCTGCGGCAGTCGATGCGAGATTCAGCCGACTGTGCGAGTACGCAGCGGACGGGAATGCCGCGGCGGTCGAGGTTCTGCGACAGGCAGCGGCACACATCGCGGTGCTGACGGCGGCTCTGACGAACATGCTCGATGTGGATCGGGTCGTGTTCGGAGGCCCTTTCTGGTCACGGCTCGCCGATGTGTACCTCCGAGAGGTTCCCGGCAGGCTCGATCACGCGAGTGCGACCCGCGCGGTGCGCACTCTCCCCGTCGATGGCACCGTCGTCGGGGACGACGTCGGTGCCGTGGGGGCCGCGTGCGTCGTGCTCGATTCCGTTCTCAGCCCTCGCGCCTCCGACCTGTTGCTCGAGAGCTGATCTCCGGACCCTACGCCGTCCGGCAGCGGTCGAGGTCGCGGGTTTGCGACTATAAGTCTATTCGATGTAGTATTTGGCGTTCCCCCAACGATCAGACCAGGGGAATCCACCGTCTCCCCGTGCGCTCGGCACCGTCGCACGTCGAGAAAGCGATTCCGGTCTGAGCCGGGGTGGACGCCCGACCCTTCACGGGAAGGGTGAGGCGGCAACGGGGAACGTCGCCGAGCGGGGCTCTGGGGGTCCTGCGACGATCGTCTGCGTGATTCGTGAAGCGGAGGGTTCTCGGATCACGCAGACGCACTCTTACGTCACCGGAGGCGACGCATGATGCTCCGCAGCTGTCAGCCCGCGAAACGTCCCCACGGGATGTCGCGCCGCAGCGGACGGCGGAGCGGACGCTGTGTCCGCGTCCACGCCGATACAGACGGCTCCTCGGCGACGGCATCCGCCGCCTCGGTCGCGTAGGCCTCGCTGATCACGGCGATGAGGGCGGCGAGTTCTTCTTCCGTAGCCGTCCCGCGCATGATGTCGAGCATCGGCGCCTCCGAACTCGAAGCACCGTGGTCCTGCGTGTCATGCCCGGTCACAGCGGGATGTTCCCGTGCTTCTTCGGGGGCAGCTCGGCACGCTTGCCACGCAGCGCGCGCAGCGCCTTCGCGATCGAGACGCGGGTGTTGGCCGGCTCGATGATCCCGTCGAGCTCGCCGCGCTCTGCCGCGAGGAACGGGGAGGCCACGTTGTAGGTGTACTCGTTCGCGAGTCGGGTGCGGACGGCCGCGACGTCCTCGCCGGCCTCCTCCGCCTTCTTGATCTCGCCCCGATACAGGATGTTGACCGCGCCCTGGCCGCCCATCACCGCGATCTCGGCCGTCGGCCATGCGAGGTTCACGTCGGCGCCGAGCTGCTTCGAGCCCATCACGATGTAGGCACCGCCGTAGGCCTTGCGCAGGATGACGGTGACCAGCGGCACGGTCGCCTCGGCGTATGCATAGAGCAGTTTCGCACCGCGGCGGATGACGCCGGTCCACTCCTGATCGGTGCCGGGGAGGTAGCCGGGGACATCGACGAGCGTGACGATCGAGATCGAGAAGGCATCGCAGAAGCGTACGAAGCGGCTCGCCTTCTCGCCGGCTTCGATGTTTAGCGTGCCGGCCATCTGCGAAGGCTGGTTGGCGATGATGCCGACCGACCGGCCCTCGATGCGTCCGAAGCCGATCACGATGTTGGGCGCGAAGAGCGGCTGGACCTCGAGGAAGTCGCCTTCGTCGACCACGTGCTCGATGACGGTGTGGATGTCGTACGGCTGGTTGGTCGAGTCGGGGACGAGCGTGTTCAGCGCGCGGTCGGCGTCGGTCGTCTCGAACTCGAAGGTGCTCTCGTATGTGGGAAGCTCCGCCATGTTGTTGTCCGGCAGGAAGCTGAGGAGCGTGCGGGCGTAGTCGATCGCGTCGTCCTCGTCTTCGGCGAGATAGTGCGCGACGCCCGATCGGGTGTTGTGCGTGTAGGCGCCGCCGAGCTCTTCCATTCCGACGTCCTCGCCGGTGACCGTCTTGATCACGTCGGGGCCGGTCACGAACATCTGGCTGGTCTTGTCGACCATGATCACGAAGTCGGTGAGGGCGGGGGAGTACACCGCGCCGCCCGCAGCCGGCCCCATGATGATGGAGATCTGCGGGATCACTCCGGACGCGCGGGTGTTCAGGCGGAAGATCTCGCCGTACTTGCCGAGGGCGACGACGCCTTCCTGGATGCGTGCGCCCCCCGAGTCGAGGATCCCGATGCAGGGCATCCCGCCGGCGAGGGCGAACTCCATGATCTTGATGATCTTCTCGCCGGCGACTTCGCCGAGCGAACCGCCGAAGGTGGAGAAGTCCTGCGAGTACACCGCGACCGTGCGGCCGTTGATCGTGCCGACGCCGGTGACGACCGAGTCGCCGTACGGTCGCGAACGATCCATGCCGAAGGCCGTGGTGCGGTGGCGCACATACTCGTCGAACTCGACGAAGCTCCCGGGGTCGACGAGCAGCTCGATGCGCTCGCGGGCGGTCATCTTGCCCTTCGCGTGCTGCTTCTCCTTCGCCTTCGCTTCTGCGTCGACGACGGCTTCTGTATAGCGAGCGCGCAGATCCGCGATCTTGCCGGCGGTGGTAAAGAGGTCGGGCTTGTCCGTCACGGATTCCACCTTATCGTCGGCTCGCCTCCGGCTGTTGGATGCTCGCCACAACGGGTCGCCCGATCCTTTGGCGAAGTGCGCTCAGCGCTCGGGTTCACCGGACTCGAGCTCCGGGTCGGTCTTGGGGCGGCGGCCGATCGAGCGGGCCTTGCGTCCCGCCCACTCCACCCCGCGCACGGTCGTGCCGGCCGCTCCCGCGACCGCGTTGCCCGCGTAGCGGGCACCTCGCAGCATCCGCAGCTCCAGCTTCTCGGCGCCGGGCACGGGTTCCAACTCGAGGGGAAGGTCCATCGGGGCGGCACCGAAGGCCTTGTGGGACGTCGTCAGCACGCGACGGCCGAGGATGTTGTTCCCCGCGCCTCCGATCGCAGCGCCGATGCCGAACGGGAGTGCCTTGCCGATGACCGAAGCGCCGCCCTTCGCCGCGAACTGCTTCACGAACATGCTCTTGAGCTGATCGACGAGGGGGCCGACCGCGGCGCGGGGGAGCGACTTCGTGACGAGCTCGCCCCAGTACGACGATCTGCTTCCTCCGCGCCCGGCCACCTGACCGGCGAGCTGTCCGACGAGGTCGACGCCCTCTTTGCCGAGCATCAGCGTCATCACCAGCGCTCTGGCGCGATCCGGGTTCGCGACCGCGATCCCGTGCACCTCGGCGACCGACTGCGCGAACAGAGCGGTGGACTCCACGAAGCCGACCGTCTCCACGCCGGAGAGCGCGAGCGTGATGCCAGTGCCGATCCCGGGGACGACCGCCGTCGCGCCGACCGCCGCTCCGCCCGTCGTCACGGCTGCGAGGTATCGACGCTCCAGGATGCGGATGATCTCCGCAGGCGATGCCTGCGGATTGCGCAGGCGGATGCTCCGGATGTGCGCCAGGACGAGCGGGCGCTGGATCGACAGCACCCGGTCGAGGCCGCGCACCATCATCGGGTGCTCCGCCGATCCGGCAGGGGGCACGCCCTTGTCCCACGGAGCGTCGTCCGGGAGCGAATGGATCTTGTGCACCTTGGGAGCCATGGTGCGATCCTATGGAGCCCGCCCGCGAAAACGCCGAAAGCCCGGCCCCTCCGAGAGGCCGGGCTTTCGAGTCGAGCGATCAGACGAAGAGGTTCGCACGCTCCAGGTCTTCCGCGAAATCGACCTCGACCGCGTACAGGTCGGACACGTCCATCGGCTCGAGCAGCAGGCCGTCCTCGGCGATCGCGAGTTCGAGCCCGCGCTCGAAGTAGTCCTGGTCCTCGACGCGCTGCAGCTGACGCATGAACGCCTTCTTGTGCGCGGAGGAGATGTAGTTGATTCCCACGGCCTCGCCGAGTCCGCCCTTGACGGTCTTGGACAGCTCATTGATGAAGCCCTCGGCCGTGACCGTGTACTTCACCTCTTCGTCGCTGACCTTGGAGGTGTTCACCGTGACGAACGACTGGTCGCGCTCGATGTACTCGAGTGCGCGGCCGAGGATCATCGGGTCGAAGACGACATCGCCGTTCATCCAGAGAACTCCGCCGCGACCGGTCGCGCCCAGGGCGCGCAGGAGGCTCTTCGAGGTGTTGGTCTCGTCATAACGCTCGTTGTGGACGTAGTTGACCTGCGGGAACGCGTCGATGATGGTCTCGGCGCGGTAGCCGACGACGGTGGTGATGCGGGCGTCCGAACCGAATGCGGCGCGGATGTTGTCGTGCTGCTGGCCCATGATCGTGCGGCCGTCGCTCAGTTCGGTGAGCGGCTTCGGCAGCGCGCGGCCGAGGCGCGAGCCCATTCCGGCGGCGAGGATGACGGTCTGAAGAGTCACGAGTGCTCCTAAAGGAAGTTGTGTTCACGGTCGATTAACCGACCAGACACTTCGTCGTGCCGCGTTCATGGTATCGATTCCGCCTGGGAAGCTCAGGGCCGGGAGGCCCCTGTTGTCATTTCGTGACCGACTACACACCGGATGCACAGGGTTCCGTCTCCCGTGCGATCGCGGCGGAAATGCGCGATCCGAGGGCAGTTTATTGCGCGGCGGCCTTGGCGTACAGGCACCCGTTGATACCGTAGGACGGTGACTGCCTCCCCTGACGACCGCACCGCCCAGGTGGACCAAACCGAGACCGCGCAAGAGAAGACGTCGGCGAAGCGCGCGCCGGCGAAGAAGCAGAGTCCGGACGCGGCATCCGCCGCCGAGAAGTCGGCGCGACCGCCCGCGGTGAAGAAGCCCGCCGCGAAGACGCCCGCCGCGAAGAAACCCGCGGTGAAGAAGCCTGCGAGCGCGAGCACCTCCGCGGGTTCGAAGGCCGGCAGTGCCGCGGTGTCGAAGTCGTCGGCTGGGAAGTCGTCGGCAGCGACGTCCGGGACGCAGGCTGCTGCCGAGAAAGCGGCTCCCAGTGCGGATGTCGTGGTCGAGCCGCTCGTTAAGGCCGTCAACGGCTCGACGGCGAACCTCTCGTCGACCGCGAGCTCCGCCCGGAGCACCGCCGCGGCGCGCAATGCCGACGCGAAGGCCACGGCTGCGAAGACCACCGCGGCCAAGACGACGGCTGCGAGGACGACGGCGGCGAGGACGACGGCTGCGAAGACGACGGCTGCGAAGACGACGGCGGCGAAGACCACGGCGGCGAAGACCACGGCGGCGAAGACGACGGCGGCGAAGACAGCGGCTGCGAAGACGACGGCCGCGGCCAAGACGGCCGCGGCCAAGACGACGGCGGCCAAGACGACGGCGGCCAAGACGACGGCAGCCAAGACGACGGCGGCGAAGGCCGCTGCATCCAAAGCGGCCGCGGCGAAGACCACGGCGCGCTCGGCTGCCGCGAAGACCACGGCCGCGAAGGCCACGGCCGCCAAGATGGCGGCCGCGAAGAAGGCGGCGGCGAAGAAGGCCGCAGAGGAGGCGAAGGCGGCCACGGAGACGGCGGTGACCGCACCCGAAGCTCCGTCCGTCGCGGCCGCTCCTCTTGCGGCCTCTCCCGTGCTCGAGACCGAATCGGTCGTCGAGACCGTTCCTCCGGCCGCATCCGCTGCGGCGCCGACCGGGTCTGTCGCGGAGCCTGCGCCCGCCGCCGAGCCTGCGCCCGTGCCCGCCTCGGAGTCGCCTCTCGCCGCGGATCCTGTCGAGGAATCTGTCAGTGCGGAACTTCTCGAGACCGAAACGGCCGCCGGCGATCCGTCCGAGGCGGAGTCGATCGAGGTCATCCAGGCGATCGGGGACTCCGACGACGCAGCTTCCGACGCCGTGAAGCCCGATGAGGTCCTCTCCGCCGGCGAGGCGATCAGCATCCGCGGGCTCGTGAAGCAGTTCGGCGACAACCGCGCAGTCGACGGCATCGACCTGACCGTGCCCGCGGGGTCGTTCTACGGAATCGTCGGGCCCAACGGTGCCGGCAAGACCACGACGCTCTCGATCGTCGCCGGGCTTCTCCGCGCCGACGCGGGCAGCGTCGTCATCTGCGGTGTCGACCAGGCCAAGAAGCCGCTCGCGGCGAAGAGGCTGATGGGTGTGCTCCCCGATCGGTTGCGCACGTTCGACCGCCTCACCGGTCGGCAACTGCTCTACTACTACGGGTTGCTGCGCGGCCTCGCCGCGGATGTGATCGAGAAGCGCGCGGCCGACCTCGCTCGTGCCTTCGATCTGGGCGATGCCCTCGGCCGCGTGGTCTCGGACTACTCGGCCGGCATGACGAAGAAGATCATGCTCGCAGGGGCCATGATCCATTCGCCGCGCGTGCTGGTCCTCGATGAGCCGTTCGAGTCGGTGGACCCCGTCTCGTCGGCGGTCATCCTGGACATCCTCCGCGCCTATGTGTCGCACGGCGGCACGGTGATCCTCTCCAGCCACGGCATGGATCTCGTCGAACGCGTGTGTTCGCGCGTCGCGATCATCGTCGGCGGAGAAGTGCTGGCCGAGGGGACGATCGACGAGGTGCGCGCGGGTCAGACGCTCGAAGCGCGCTTCGTGGAACTCGCCGGCACCAGCGGAGAGGTGGAGGGGCTCGAGTGGCTGCACACGTTCTCCGACTGAGACTCGCGCTTCTTCTCGGTTCCCTGCGCGGCGACCGTCGGGTTCGATCGATCGTCTCGTTCGTCGCGGTGGTCGCGGTCACCGCCGCGGTGTGCGTCGCCGTGTTCAGCCTTGCCGCAGCCTCTGTACCGGTGGCCCGCGCGGTCACGGTGCTCGGTGGCGCGGCCCTTCTCATCGGATTCCTCGTCGGCCCGATCCTCGTCGGGGCCGTCGATCAGCTCGACCCGAGACGCTTCGCGGTCTTCGGCGTCGATGATCGCCAGATGCCCTGGGTGCTGGCACTGGCCGCCTTCGTCAGCGTGCCGAGCATGGCGCTTCTCGCCGTCTACATCAGTGTCTGCATCGTCGCGATCGGAGCAGGCACGCCCTGGCCTCTGGCTGTGCTGGTGACGATCGCCGGTGTCCTGACCACGATGCTGGTCTCGCGGATCGGTATGGCCCTCAACGCACTGCTCCTTCCCGAGCGCCGCTCCCGCGAGCTCACGGCGCTGTTCGCACTCGCGCTGATCGTGGTCGCCTTCCCTGTCGCGGTCTTCTTCGGATCGCTTCGTTGGGACGGTCTCGTGCCCCCGTCTCTGGCGACCCTGTCGAGCGTGTTCGGCTACAGCCCGTTCGCTGCTGCCCCCGCCTTCCTCTTCGATTCCGCGGCCGGTGCGACCGCTTCCGCGTGGATCAGCGGTGTCATCGTGGTGCTCACCGTCGCTCTCCTCTGGATGGTGTGGACGTGGCTCGTCCGGCGTCTGCTGACCACGACCGAGCGTCCGGTCGCCTTGCGCGAGCGCACCGGACTCGGGTGGTTCGGGCTGCTGCCGTCGAACGCCTTCGGTGCGATCGCGGCGCGAAGCCTCGTGTATTGGCTTCGTGACCGTCGCTACATCATGAACATCATCGTCGTCCCCGTGGCCGGCGTGCTCTCGATGCTCCCGCTCGTCGTGGCCGGAGTCCCGTTGGAGATCGCCGCGCTCGTGCCCGTGCCGGTGATGGCGCTGTTCTTCGGGTGGCTGCCGCACAACGACGTCGCCTACGACTCGACGGCATTGTGGACCCACGTCGCGAGTGGCGTCCGGGGTCTTCCTGATCGTCTCGGGCGTCTCGTTCCTGTGCTGCTCGTCGCCATCCCTGTTCTCGCAATCGCCGTTCCGCTCTCACTCGCGCTGATCGGGGACTGGAGTCTGCTGCTGCCGTTGGGCGGCTTGGCGGCCAGTCTGCTGTTCTGCGCGCTCGGCGTCTCGAGCATCGTCTCGGTCGTGGCTCCATATGCGGTCTCGCGGCCTGGTGACAGTCCGTTCCAGCAGCCGCAGCGACCGACCTCTCGCGGGGCGTACGGTCCTGCAGCGGCGTTGCTCGGCGCCATCGTGCTGAGCGTGCCGACCATCTGGTTGTTCGCAGCGACGATTCTCGACGGTTCGGCGTACGCTCCGGCGACCTTCTGGGTCGGGCTTCTCGTCGGTCTCGTGACCGCGGCAGCCGGAGCCGTCGTCGGCGGTCGCATCTTCGAGCGCAGTGGAGAGCGCCTGATGGAGTTCGTCGAGACCGCGTGAGGACCGCCCGCTGGGCGTTCGACGCCGCTAGACTCACGGGATGAGTACTCCGCTGGACAGCCCCGATCAGGGCGGCGTGGCAACGCTTGATCGCGAACTGGAAGAGCTCCTCCGCGAGGAGAATCTCGAACCGGGTGACCATGAGCGCTTCTCGCATTACGTGAAGAAGGACAAGATCCTCGAGTCCGCGATCACCGGCAAGCCGGTGCGCGCGCTGTGCGGCAAGAAGTGGACCCCGGGCCGTGACCCGGAGAAGTTCCCGATCTGCCCCACATGCAAGGAGATCTACGAGTCGATGATCGGCTGACCTCAGTCGGCTTCGAGATACACGGTGGGAATCGCCGGGTCGGACTTGCTGAGCGCGAGCGCACGTACCGGGAGCTCTTCGCGCACACGCAGATGATGAGCGCGTGCCGCTGCCGTGCCGTCGACTCCCTCGTACGAGGAGTCGATCTCGCCTGCCTCGACGAACGTCACCTGCAGCGGGCGGCCGTCGGGGTGCTCGGCCGCAGTGTCGAGATCTTCGAAGCCGTCCGACACGACGACCGTCTCTGCGGTGGCGACGCCGTCGACCAGAGTGCGGAACGCCGCTTTGCGTCCGCCATGCGATGCCTTGTCGGCGGACGCCTTCGCGACGCCGATCCAGGACCCCTCCGCATCCTGGCGCGCCACCAGCTTGTAGACCATGCTGGCGGTCGGATACCCGGACCCGGTCACGACCGAGGTTCCGACCCCGTAGGCGTCGACGGGCGAGGCGGCGAGGGCGGCGATCGCGTACTCGTCGAGGTCGCTGGTCACGGTGATGCGTGTCGACGTCGCACCGAGTTCGTCGAGCTGCGCGCGGACATCGCCCGCGACGATCGGGAGGTCACCGGAATCGATCCGGACGCCGCCGAGCTCCGTGCCGGCGACGCGGATCGCCGTCTCGACACCCGTGCGGATGTCGTACGTGTCGACGAGCAGCGTCGTTCCGGTGCCCATGCTCGCGACCTGGGAGCGGAAGGCTTCCTCCTCTGTGTCGTGCAGCAGCGTCCAGGAGTGCGCGGCGGTGCCCATCGTGGGGATGCCCCAGCGTCGTCCGGCCTCGAGATTGCTGGTCGCCCCGAAACCGGCGATGTATGCGGCTCGGGCTGCGGCGACGGCCGAGCGCTCGGCGGCCCGGCGGGAGCCCATCTCGGCCAGCGGACGTTCGCCGGCGGCGATGCTCATGCGCGATGCGGCGGTGGCGACGGCGGAGTCGTGGTTGAGCACGCTCAGCGCGAGAGTCTCGAGCACCACCGCATCGGCGAACGTGCCCTCGACTGTGAGGATCGGAGAGCCCGGGAAGTACAGCTCGCCTTCGCGGTAGCCGCGGATGGATCCGGTGAACCGATAGTTCTCGAGGTGAGCGATGGACGCGGCATCCACGACGTTCTCGTCTCTGAGGAACCGCAGTTCGTCGTCGCCGAAGCGGAAGTCGCGCAAGAGGCCCAAAAGGCGGCCGGTGCCCGCGACGACACCGAAACGGCGGCCGCCGGACAACCGTCGGGAGAACAACTCGAAGACGCTGGGGCGGAACGCCGTCCCATCACGCAGGGAAGCGGCGAGCATCGTCAGCTCATAGCGGTCGGTGAGCAGCGCCGTCGACGTGGTCATGCGCTCAGTTTAGTGAGAGCGCCGATGCACGCGGCGGGTTCCGCGCGGGTAGGCTGGGGAGTCATGAACGACGCGCCGATCGGGATCTTCGACTCCGGTGTCGGCGGGCTCACGGTGGCGCGAGCCATCCGCGCCCAGCTGCCCCGGGAGTCGTTCGTCTACATCGGCGACACCGCCCACTCGCCGTACGGTCCGAAGCCCATCGCGGACGTGCGCCGCTACTCCCTCGAAGTGCTCGACACCCTGGTCGAGCAGGGCGTCAAGATGCTGGTGATCGCGTGCAACACCGCTTCCGCCGCCATGCTCCGCGACGCTCGCGAGCGCTACGACGTTCCCGTGGTCGAGGTGATCGGCCCCGCGGTGCGCCGCGCGGTCTCCACCACGCGCAACGGACGTGTCGGTGTGATCGGCACTGTCGGCACCATCGGCTCGCGCGCCTACCAGGACATGCTCGAGGTCAACGAGAGGCTGCAGGTGTTCACCGCCGCCTGCCCGCGCTTCGTCGAATTCGTCGAGGCCGGGATCACGGGTACCCCGGAGGTGCTCGCGGTCGCCGAGGAGTATCTCGCGCCCCTTCGAGACGCCGAGGTCGACACACTCGTGCTCGGCTGCACGCACTATCCGTTCCTTCGGGGCGCGATCAGCTACGTCATGGGAGAGGGCGTCACCCTCGTCTCCAGCGACGATGAGACGGCAGGCGACGTCTACCGCCAGCTCGTCCGGGGTGATCTGCTCGCGTCGCCGGATGCCACCGCCAGCTACGTGTACGAGGCCACCGGCGCCTCGACCGACGACTTCACCGCGCTGGCCAACCGCCTGATGGGCCGCGAGGTCCGGGACGTGCAACTGGTCCAGACCGGCGTGATCACCCTCCCCGAGATCGCTTTCGAGTAACCCGGATCGAGTCGCTCCGATTCGTTCCGCCATCCCGACCTGAAAGAAGCACATGTCCGAAATCGTCCGCGTCGACGGCCGCTCCACCGATCAGCTTCGTGAGATCACGATCGAGCGCGGTTGGAGCGCGCACGCCGAGGGATCGGCATTGATCAGCTTCGGCGGCACCAAGGTGCTGTGCACCGCCTCCTTCACCAACGGCGTCCCGCGCTGGCTGACCGGCAAGGGCAAGGGCTGGGTCACGGCCGAGTACTCTATGCTCCCGCGCGCCACGAACAGCCGGAACGACCGAGAGAGCGTCAAGGGCCGCATCGGCGGTCGCACCCACGAGATCTCGCGACTGATCGGGCGCGCGCTGCGGGCCGTCGTCGACACGAAGGCGCTCGGCGAGAACACGATCGTCATCGACTGCGACGTGCTGCAGGCCGATGGCGGCACGCGCACGGCGGCCATCACCGGCGCGTACGTGGCGCTCGCCGACGCGATCGAATGGGGCCGGGAGAAGAAGTTCATCGGCAAGAACTCCACGCCGCTGCTCGACTCGGTCGCGGCGGTGTCGGTCGGGATCATCGACGGCGAGCCCATGCTCGACCTGGCATATGTCGAGGACGTGCGCGCCGAGACCGACATGAACGTCGTGGTCACCGGCCGTGGGCTCTTCGTCGAGGTGCAGGGAACAGCCGAGGGCGCACCGTTCGACAAGCGGGAGCTGGATGCGCTGCTCGAGCTCGGTCTGGCCGGATGCGCCGACCTGAAGGGCACGCAGCTCGCCGCGTTGAAGGGGGAACGATGATGCGAGTCGTTCTCGCGACGCACAATCCGCACAAGGTCGCGGAGTTCCAGCAGATCGTGGAGCAGACACGCCCCGACCTCGAGATCGTCGGCTACGACGGTCCGGAGCCGGTGGAAGACGGCGTGACGTTCGCCGAGAATGCGCTCATCAAGGCGCGAGCGGCCGCCGCTCACACAGGACTCGCTGCGCTCGCCGACGACTCCGGCATCTGCGTCGACGTGCTCGGCGGGTCACCGGGGGTGTTCTCCGCCTACTGGGCGGGGCAGAAGAAGGACGCGACGGCGAATCTCGAGCTGCTGCTCGACCAGCTGCACGACATCGCCGACCCCCACCGCTCCGCGCACTTCACCTCGACGATCGCCCTCGTGCTGCCGGACGGCCGGGAGCAGGTCGTGGAGGGACGCTGGCCGGGTCGCCTGGCGCATACGGCGTCGGGCGCCGGCGGCTTCGGGTACGACCCGATCTTCATCCCTGACGGCCAGCCGGCAGGGGAGGAGCGGTCGGTGGGTGAGTTCTCCTCCGATGAGAAGCAGGCGCAGTCGCACCGAGCGCGCGCCTTCGCGGAACTGGTTCCGCTGCTTGCCGCGCTCTGAGCGCGGCGGCCGCGAGAAACCGCTGCTGAAGCTGAGAATCGTTACCCTTCCCGACTAGCCGGAACCCGCCTTCCGGCCCTCGATCCCGGTCTAGCCTGGGGGCATGCACGATCACGCACCCGCCCCCGGTGGCATCCGTTCCGCGAGCAGCAGACGCCTGCTCGCGATCTCGCTGTCCCTCACTGCGACGGTGATGCTCGTGCAGGTCGTCGGCGCACTGCTCTCCGGCTCTCTGGCGCTACTCGCCGATGCGGCGCACATGTTCACAGATGCGTCCGGTCTCGTGATCGCCCTCATCGCCGCCACCGTCGCCGCACGTCCGGCCGACGACCGGCGCACTTTCGGGTATCAGCGCGCCGAGGTGTTCGGCGCGCTGATCAACGCGGTGATCCTGATCGCCCTCGCGACCTGGGTCGCGATCGAGGGGATCGGGCGACTCATCAATCCGGGGGAGGTCGAGGTCGCCGGCGGGCTGATGCTGGTCGTCGCCGTGGTCGGGCTCCTCGCGAACGCGGTGTCGATGTGGCTGTTGAGTCGTGCGCAGCGCACCAGCATCAACGTGCGCGGTGCGTACCTCGAGGTGATGGGAGATCTGATCGGTTCCGTGGCGGTCATCGTGGCAGCCGCGGTCATCCTCATCACCGGATGGATGCCGGCCGATGCCATCGCCTCGCTGTTCATCGCGGCGATGATCATCCCCCGGGCCATCGCGCTGCTGCGGGAGGTGTTCTCGGTTCTCGCCGAGTCCGCGCCGAAGGGCACGGCGGTGAGCGAGATCCGGACCCACCTGCTCGGGTACGACGGTGTCGTCGGGGTGCACGACGTCCATGTCTGGCAGCTGACCCGCGGGGCCCCGGTGTTCACGGCCCACGTCAGCATCGACCCGGAGCTGTTCGCCGACGGACGCTCGTCGCAGCTGTTGACCGAGATGCAGGCATGCCTCGCCGACCACTTCGACGTGGCGCACTCGACCTTCCAGATCGAGCCTGCGGAACAGGCGGACTGCGAACCGCGACACGCCTGAGCGATCCGGTCCTGACCTCAGCTTTCGACGGCGATCTCGTGCGGGCTCTTGTCCGGGCGGAGCCCCCGCCAACGGGCATGGCGGAGCACACCGTCGGGCGTCCAGTTCGCGAACTCGACCTCGCCCACGACTTCCGGACGCACCCACAGGGCGTCGGAGGCATCGGGCGCGGGGACGCCGTCGAGTGGGGCAGCGTCCACGCGCAGCGGATCGAGTCGTGCGAGCAGGTCGCGCAGTATTCGGTCGGTGAATCCGGTCCCCACACGTCCGACGTAGCGGAGACCGCCCGTTCCTCGGTCCGGATCGGGCACGGCGAGCAGCAGAGATCCGAGCGTGCTCTCCCTGTCGCCCTTCCCTGGCCGGATACCGACGATCACCGCCTCCTGCATCCGCGTGTGCTTCAGCTTCAGCCACGAGGGGGAGCGCTGCCCTGGCCGGTATCGCGACTGAGGATCCTTGACGACGACGCCCTCGAGTCCGAACTCCCTGCTCGCGGCGAGTGCCGCGTCCACGTCGTCGAACACGGGAGGGATCTGCACGGGGGCGTCGAGATCGTCGATCAGCTCCTCGAGCAGGGTCCTGCGTTCGCGCAGAGTCATACCGGTGAGGTCGTGTCCGTCGAGACGCAGCAGGTCGAACAGCATGTAGACGACGGGGGTGCGGACCACTTCGCGTTCGATCTCCCGTGGCCGGGTGAGGTGCATCCGGTTCTGGAGGAGGGAGAAGCTCGGCCGGCCGTGGGAGTCGAACGCGACGATCTCGCCGTCGACGACGGCGTCCGCCACGGGGAGGAAGGGCGCGCCGTCAGCAGTGAGTTCGGGATACCGGGCCGTGATGTCCGTGCCGCGGCGCGCGTGCAGCAGCATGCGCCCGTCTGCCCAGGTGCCCATCGCACGGATGCCGTCCCACTTCACCTCGACCCACGAGGGGTCGCTCAGTGCACGTGCCACTCCGGGGGTGCCGTTCTCCGCGAGCATCGGCGCCATCGACGCCGTGGCCGGAGGGGCGACAGCGGCGCCAGGGGCGGGAGAGCTTCGGGGATATCGATGGGAGTGATGGGTCTTCGCGGGTTGCGGGAGCGGAGTCGTCGCCGGCGGGCGGAGCATCGCGAGCGGGTCGATTCCCGCGGCGGCTCGCGCGAGCACCTCGTCGAGGTCGAGCTGCGCGAGTTCCGGGGCGTCGAGTTCCTCCCACGTGCGAGGGGCCGCCACCCAGGGCTGTGCACGTCCGCGGAGGGAGTAGGGCGAGATGGTGGTCTTCTTGCCGTTGTTCTGGCTCCAGTCGAGGAACACCTTTCCCCCTCGGACCGCCTTCGCCATGACGCTGGTCGCGAGGTCCGGGTGATCGCTCTCGATCATCCGTGCGAGCTCCTTGACGACGGCGGAGACCTCGTCGCTCGTCTGCTCGCCGGGCAATGACGCGTAGAGGTGGATGCCCTTGCTTCCGCTGGTCACCGGCAGAGGGTCGAGCCCCATGCCGGACAGGAGGACGCGCGCGATGCGGGCGACCTCGGCACACTGCGCCAGCCCCACGCCGGGGCCGGGATCGAGATCGAGGACGAGTCGATCGGGGTTGCCGGGAAGGCCCGCGGAGGAGAAGCGCCACTGCGGCACATGCAGCTCGATGGCGGCGACCTGCGCAAGCCACACGAGAGTCGGGATGTCCTGGACGAGGGGGTATTCCTTCGGACCGTCCGAGTGCTGGATCGCCTGTCGAGGAATCCACGAGGGTGCGCCCGGTTCGAGCTGTTTCGTGAAGAAGGCGTCGGCCGGGGCATCCGCGGTCCCGACGCCCTCGACCCAGCGTTTGCGCGTGACGGGGCGCCCGGCGAGGAGGGGGAGCAGGAGTGGAGCGATGGCCGTGTAGTAGGCGATGACCTCGCCCTTGGTGGTGCCGGTGGAGGGGTAGACGACTTTGTCGAGGTTCGTCACCCGCAGACGACGACCGTCGACCTGCACGATCTGCGCGTCTGCGACCATGGGGCCAGCGTAGTCAAGGCGCAGCATCGCCAGGGGTAGCGTCGCCAGGAGTAGCGCCGCCAGGGGTAGCGTCGCCAGGGGTAGCGCCGCCAGGGGCTGGCGCCGTCAAGGGGCTGGTCGTGACGGCTGTGACTGGTGTCTACTGGTGTGATGAGGACGATCTGGAAGGGCGCACTGACGTTCGGGCTCGTGAATGTGCCGGTCAAGGTGTACTCCGCGACCGAGGACCACGACGTGCCGCTGCATCAGGTGCACGAGAAGGACGGCGGGCGCATCCGCTATCAGCGCACCTGCGAAGTCTGCGGAGAGACCGTGGCGTACGCCGACATCGACCGCGCCTACGTCGACGAAGGCCAGACCGTCGTGCTGACGAAGGACGACCTCGCCGCCCTCCCCGCGGAGAAGAGCCGGGAGATCGACGTCGTCGAGTTCGTGCCCTCCGAGCAGGTCGACCTGCTCACCCTCGACAAGCCGTACTACCTCGAACCCGATTCGAAGTCGCCCAAGGCGTATGTGCTGCTGCGGAAGACGCTCGAACAGACGGACCGCACGGCGATCGTGCGCTTCACACTTCGGCAGAAGACACGGCTCGCCGCGCTCCGGGTGCGGGGGAAGGTCCTCGTGCTGCAGACCCTGCTCTGGGCCGATGAGGTGCGCGAAGCCGCGTTCCCTGCGCTGGACGAGGACGTGCGGATCTCGAAGAAGGAGCTGGAGCTCTCGGCCTCGCTCGTCGACAGCTACTCGGCGGACTTCGACCCCGAGGCATTCGTCGACGAGTACCAGAAGGAGCTCCGTACCCTCATCGACGCGAAGATCGAGGCGGGCGACACGTTCGACGTGGCCGAGACCTTCGGGGAAGCAGAGAAAGCGGCCGAGGGCGGCGAGGTCATCGACCTCATGGAGGCGCTGCGCGCGAGCGTGGCGCGCTCGAAGGAAGAGCGCGCGAAGAACGCGGGGTGATCATCGGGTGCCGAGGAACCGGCACCCGATGATCGATCAGTGCTTGCCGTCGCCGTCCAGGTCAGGGGCGCGGTCGAACACGTCGGCGTCGAGCACGAGTTCCTGCGCTTCCTCGGCATCGGTGACCACGTCTTCGCCGGCCGCCTCGGCCTTCTTCGCCTTGTGGCGCTCGGACAGGTAGTGCCACAGCGTGACGAGTGCGGTGCCGCCGACGGCCGCGAGCAGGATGAGGTCGATGTAGCTCTCCACGAACTCGGCGACCGGCGGGATGAACCCGATGAGGTAGCCGAACATCGTGAGCCCGAAGCCCCAGAGGACCGCACCGATCAGGTTGTAGAGCGTGTACTTGCGCCACGGCATGTGGCCGACGCCGGCGGCGACCGGGGCGAAGGTCCGCACGATCGGCACGAAGCGCGCGAGGATCACGGTGATGCCGCCGAAGCGCTCGAAGAACGCGTTCGTGCGTTCGACGTTCTTCTTGCTGAAGAGGCCCGATTCCTTGCGCTCGAAGACCGCCGGTCCGCCCTTGTGGCCGATGACGTATCCGACTTCACCGCCGACGAACGCCGCGAGGCCGATCAGGAGGGCGACCCACCAGACGCTGATGCCGAAGACGCCGTGCTCGGAGCCCGCGATCGGGTGCGAGAGGAGGCCGGCGATCACCAGGAGGGTGTCACCGGGAAGTAGGAATCCGACGAGCAGACCGGTCTCGGCGAAGATGATGAAGCACACCACGAGCAGTGCCCACGGCCCGGCGGTCCCGATGATCGTCGCAGGATCGAGCCAGGGGATGAGAGCGGTCGGTGCGTGCAGCATGGTTTCGAGCACTGGGGGAGTCCCGTCGGTCGTGAATGGTCGGCGGTAGAACAGAGCGATGTCGTGACGACCGGAGAAAGGTCGTCGTCGTCTCTCGTGCGGAAGGTGGGACTTGAACCCACACGCCCTGGGGCACAGGAACCTAAATCCTGCGTGTCTGCCAATTCCACCACTCCCGCGCGGTGGAATCAGTCTACTGATCACCGAATCCGCGTGTCTGGGGATCAGCCCGTAGTCCGCGCCGGCCGACGGTCGGGCGCGGGGAAGGCCTGTGGATAACTTCCGAGGCAGGCCTCGGATTGTTGCGAGGATGCCGGGGTGAGTCATCCGTCCGCCCTTGTCGCCGAGCGCGTGCGGTCGCGTCTGCGTGCAGAGGGCATCGATCCGTCCGTCGATCCGGGCGCGGCGTGGCGGATCACCCACGCCGAGGTCCGGCGTCACGACGATCTCGCCCTCGCCCGCGGCGAGGCCCTGATCGACGATGAAGCGGCGTGTGTGAGAGAGGTCATGGCGTCGCTCAGCGGATTCGGTGCGCTGCAACCGCTGCTCGACGATCCGGAGATCGAGGAGATCTGGCTCAACGGAACGGGACACGTGCACGTCGCGCGAGAGGGAACGGCCGAGCGGACGACCCTTCGTCTCGACGAAGGGACCGTGCGCGACGTCGTCGAGCGCATGCTGCAGTCGACCGGTCGGCGGGTCGACATCAGCCAGCCGTTCGTGGATGCTTCGCTGCCGGACGGGTCCCGTCTGCATGTGGCGATCGCTGATGTGGTGAGGGGCTCATGGGCGGTCAACATCCGCAAGTTCCTGCCG
Organism: Microbacterium maritypicum MF109; assembly: GCF_000455825.1. Lineage (GTDB taxonomy): Bacteria > Actinomycetota > Actinomycetes > Actinomycetales > Microbacteriaceae > Microbacterium > Microbacterium maritypicum_A. The sequence goes on along the minus strand of NZ_ATAO01000181.1, from coordinate 23,096 downwards.
AAGTACCGATCTCTCGGAGCGCTCGCCGCGCAGGGGATGATGCCCGCCGATGTCGCCGAGCTGCTGCGGACGGCGATGAACGACGGCAAGAGCGTGATCGTCTCCGGCGCCACGCACGCGGGGAAGACCACGATGCTCGGCGCGCTGCTGGCCTCGTGCGCCGACGTTCAACGCATCGTCACGGTGGAGGAGACATTCGAACTGGCCGTGGAGGGGCCCGATCTCGTCGCGTTGCAGGGGCGACAGGCGAGCCTCGAGGGGACCGGGGAGATCACGTTGCGCAGGCTGGTGAAGGAGGCGTTGAGGATGCGACCGGACCGTCTCGTGGTCGGCGAGGTCCGCGACGCGGAAGCTCTCGATCTGGTCCTCGCGCTCAACACCGGGGTGCCGGGCGCATGCACCGTGCATGCGAATTCTGCGGCTGAGGCCATCGAGAAGCTCACGATCCTTCCACTCTTGGCCGGGCGGAACATCGATCGCGAGTTCATCGCCCCTGCACTCGCCGCGTCTGTCGACCTGGTCGTGCACTGCGCCAGGGACCGCGCGGGGCAGCGACACGTGCAGGAGATCATCGCCCCGACCGGCGACCTCGCCGAAGGACGGCTCCAGACCAGGAACGTCTACCGGGCAGGAGCGCCAACGAGCGACGGCATCGGCACCGGCCGCAGCGAGCCACGCCTGATCGGGATCGTGTCGTGACAGTTTTCGTCGGCGCCCTCCTCGCGGCCGGGGTGCTTCTGTGCCTGTCGCCCTGGATGTGGCCGCGATCAGACGCGGCCGAGGTGGCCACCCGGCGAGGGCGACTCGTCCGCCTGATCGAGGAGGCCGGCTTCGACCGGCTCTCCCGGCGCACGCTCCTCGTCATCGTCACCGCGGCCGGACTGATAGCCGCATCGGTCGCCTGGCTCCTGACCGGGATCGCCGTACTCGCGCTGCTGGCGGGCGTCGCGGGAGCCGTCGCACCCATCGTGTTGTTGCGGGGGCGCCGAGCGCGGTTGCGACGGTTGCGGCGACAGCTCTGGCCGGACGTGTGCGATCTCCTGATCGCGGCGATTCGCGTGGGCCTGTCGCTCCCCGACGCAGTGGCGAGCCTGGCGGAGTCCGCGCCGAAGACGCTGAGACCGGCATTCGTCGTGTTCGCGAGGGATCTGCGTGCGAGCGGCAGATTCGAGACCAGCCTCGACCGACTCAAATCCACGCTGGCCGACCCCATCGGCGATCGCATCGCCGAGACATTGCGGATGGCGCGTCAGGTCGGTGGCACGGAACTGATCAGTGTGCTGCGCGCGCTGTCGAGTTCGGTGCGGGCGGATGCCGCCCTGCGGGGCGAAGTCGAGGCTCGCCAGTCATGGATCCGGGGCGCGGCCGTCCTCGGCGCGATCGCCCCCTGGGTGATCATGGGGCTGCTCGTTCTCCGGCCTGAGGGAGCAGCAGCGTACGGCACTCCCGAAGGGATGCTCGTGATCTGCCTGGGAGCAGCGGTGTCGGTGGTCGCGTTTCACATCATGGTCCGCATCGGCAGGCTTCCTGAGCCGCGGCGGTGGTTCGGGTGAACGGGGTCTCGGCGCTCGCGATCGCGGTTCTGATCGGGTGCGGCTTCGCTGCGGGGGTGCTGAGCATCCTCTCCGTGCTTCCGCGCTGGAGAGCGGCATCTCTCGTCGTGCGGATCGGGCCGTATGTGCGCGATGTCGTCGCTGACGACTACCTGCCCCGAGGTGTCCTCCCCGCGGTGGGATCACTTCCCACGAGCGGGCGGACGCTGTGGGAGCGTGCGCGGGGCGCTTTCGAGAGGCTGGTCGGCGGGGGAGAGGCTCTCCGCCAGCGCCTCGCGCAGGCGGGTGTGCGCACGAGCCCCGCATCGTTCCGTGGTCGGCAACTGGGCTGGGGCCTCGCCGGGATCGGTGTGGGCGCAGTCGTGCTGACCGTGCTCGCGCTGGCCGGGCGGCTGACGGTGCCGACGAGTGTGATGCCGCTTCTCTGCGGGGCGGCTGCCGCCGCTGCGTACGACCTTCAGCTCTCTGTGAGGGCCAAGGCTCGCCGGGTGCGACTCACCGACGAGCTCCCGACGACTCTCGAGTTCCTGGCTCTGTGCCTCTCCGCAGGTGAGGGGTTCCTCGATTCTCTGCGTCGGGTGGCCGATGTGGGCTCCGGCGAACTCACTGCTGAACTGCGACAGGTGGTGCTCGCGGTCGGCACGGGCTCGCCGCTGGCCGACGCACTGCACGAGATGGCGCGACGCCTCCAGCTTCCCGAACTGTCGCGCGTCGTCGACCAGGTGATCGCGGCGCTCGAGCATGGTGCGCCCCTCGCCGCGGTACTGCACGCTCAGGCGGGTGATGCGCGCGAAGACGCGAAACGTGTGCTGATCGAGCAGGCGGGACGCAAAGAGATCCTGATGCTTCTCCCGCTCGTCTTCCTGATCCTTCCGCTCTCGGTGCTCTTAGCGAAAGTCAAGTTAAGGGTATGTAGCGTGCCAAGAAGCCCGACATACTGTCACCACTGAGGGGCGCGACACGCCAGCGACACGCCGAAGGGGATTTTCCACAGGCATCCGAATGTCCGCGGGGCGACGTTGCACGCCTCTTGTGGATGGATCACACAACGCGGCTCAACACCCTTGAAATCTCGCGGCACTACCACCGAAAGGGGGGAGCGCTACCTGTGGATGAAATGGTGCTCGACCTGTGTTGTACCCGTTGAGAACGGTGGATAACTACACGGATGTAACTACTACCCCTTGTGGTCGTTCCCCAATGTCGGTCCCCATATGTAGTATTGGGACATCGGCAAGCAGGCGCGGAAAAACCCCTCAGTTCAGGTTGCAACTGTTCTGAGGGGCGGAAGATTCCTTTGTATAGCGGAAACTTCCTCCAAGGTACGCACGTCGATCACATCCAGCAAGTTGTTGGGCGTGTCCTACAAAAACCCTTGGAGGGTTAGCACTATGAGTACTAACAGCAACAACCAGCTCCGCCCCGGCGAGATCGCGCGTCAGTCCGGACAGTACGAGATCGTTGGGCCGCGTGGCCGTCGCACGGGTGATGAGCGGACGGTGGTTCGCGGCGAGCCGATGCCCCCGACGCCGAAGCCCAACATGAGCTTCAACCTCGTGGACCGCACCAAGAACGGTCGTCGCTGATGGTTATCCGGTACAACACCGTGACCTGTCCGCACTGCCACCGCAAGCTGGGACCGTTCGGTTCCTACCGCCCCGGACTCATTCGTTGCGGTAACTGCGGGAAGAGCTTCAACCTCCGCTGATGCTCTCCAGCCTCAGGGCGTCGGACTCTGTCCGGCGCCCTGAGTGCTGTCAGGGCTGGGGGAGGTTTGCGAGAGCTTGGCTGATGCTGCTGAGGACGACGAAGAGGCCAATGAGCGTTGATGCGCCTCCGATGATCCCGACGACAGCGCCCACCACAGCCCACCACGGGGCCTTCGGTTTCTGCTGCGCCTTCATCTCGGTCACGTCGGCCTCCAGCTTCCTAAGCCGATCGTCCATCCCCTGGAGGTGTGACACCTTCTCCTCAATTCTCCCTAGGGTGACGGCGATGCCGGTGATGTCAGTGCTCGATGCGTTTTCATTCATAGGTGTTGTACGCCTCTGGTTGCCCGTTCGAAGTGTCTCCGACGTTCAGTAGAGCCATGACCAGCGGGAGCAGCACGGGTGCCGCCTCAGCCGGAAGCAGCTTGAAGTAGATGAGGACCGGCACGGCGGCGATGCAGACGCCGTAGATGTACTTGCGGGTCTTGGGGGTGAAGATGTTAGTCATTGATGACTCCAATCAGGGTGAGGGTGATGAGCCATCGCTCAGGGGTGATGTCGTGCGAGAGCGCGACAATCTGGGAGTCCTGCTCCGTACCGTCGAAGCGGACGATGATGCGCTGTCCTACGTCCAGGACGGAGGCCATCGCTAGGTCCTCTTGGGCGTTCCACTTCACGGAGGAGATGAGCCGCGCTGTGTGGTCGTTCGTGTCCAGAATCTCGGCCAGACGGTTGTTCAGTGACTCGTCATACGGGACCTCACTCCAGAGGTTTGTTTCTAGCCGCTCGGACCTCACGCCGTACTTGACGATGGAGGGATCAGAGGTAACGACCAGCTCGTCATTTTCCTCATTGGCACGGGCAGCATCCACGCCGTAGTTGGTGACCTCCAGGCGGTTGGTGAGGCTGCGAGTGCTGTAGGCGGCGGCCACGTCCACGTAGTGGAGGGCGTTGTCATCCACCAGGTCTGTGAAGACGGCGGTGACGGGCAGCGCGGAGCCGGGGAGACGGAAGCGGGTAACGCCGTCCATCCCGACGTACCAGGACGCACCTACCGAGTTGCAAGCAAGGTCCAGGTGGTTGGCCAGGTTGGACTCATAGATGGTTTCGCGGAGTCGCTGGTCATAGTCGGTGACGGCCTGGGTGAGGCGGACGGTGTGGAACGCGATACGCTCCACCTCCTCCGTGGCACCAGGGACTGTCACAGCACCGGCAAGGGTGATGCGAAGTACCGCTGTCGTGGCATCGGCTACGAAGTCCAGGTACGGAAGCGTCGTGTCTGGACCAACGGTGACCGCTGCGGCTGCGCCCTCGGTGAGCACGGAGAGGCGGTAGCTGGTCGCCAACGGCGCGCCCGCGATAGAGGCCCGCGCCTCGAAGCGGTACGTCTTACCGACGATGAGGCCCGTAGCGGTCTTCTCGATTCCGAGAACGTCGGCAGCAATCGACGTGGCCCCGGTGCTCAGGCTCTCCACCCAGAGCGCCTGGTTGGTACCGGAGACACCGCGCCGGATGCCCTCAGCGGTGATGTAGCTGATGTTGGTGGGCTTGGTCCCAATCCGGGTCCAACCGTCCAGGTCACCGGCATCCAGCACCAGCATGGAGCTGCGCGAGCTGGAGTAGGCATTGACGCCTCCAGCGGTGACAGCCGCCACACGCGCGTACCAGATGCGTCCACCAGCAAGACCGCCCACCGCGAGGGTCAGGACGTTGCCTAGGTCGTAGTTGTAGACCGTGCCGCTGAAGTTGGCGTCACGGGCCACCTGGAGGCGGTAGCCGGTGAGTCCCGTGGTGGTGCTCGGGGCGCTCCAGGTCGCAACAAGGTGCGCTGTGCCGTTCTGTGCCCAGGTGTTCAGCGTCGGCGCGGGAAGGCCCACGTAGGCGCTGACGACGTTGGACCAGCCTGACCAGCCCACAGCGTTGGAACCGCGCGAGCGGAAGTAGTACGTGCGTCCAGGGAGAAGGCCCGTGAAGGTCGTGGTGCCGTTGGACGCCACGGTCTGTACGTTCTGGGTGAAGGCCGCATCGGTGGCGCACTGAGCCTGCCAACCGGTGATAGCGGAGCCACCGTCAGTGGTGCCACTGAACCGGTAGCGGGCAGTGGTGGCGGTGAGTTCGTCAACGCCGATCGACGTAGGCGCACCAGGGACCGTGGGGCGGAAAATGTACGTATTGAAGCTGGCAGCTCCACCAAGTCCGGAAGTGCCTGTGGCCTGCTGTCCGATGTTGACGTACTGCGTGTAACCGACGCCCCAAGCGCCAAGCTCACGGATGCCGAAGCCCTTACCTAGGCTGACCGTTCCACCAACACCGATACCGTTGACCGTGCCGTACCAGCGATACGAACCCACGAACGTCTGGGGGTCAGAGCAGAGGACGTAGAAGCGGACGACAGACCCGTCATCCGTGACGCGGAGGGTACCGCGATTACCAACACCGTAATCAGCCATTAGAAGCTATACACCACCTTTGGAGCACCCACCGGGGGTGACTCAATAGGAGCGAGCGCGGAGCTAGATAGGCGAGCAATGCGCTGCTCGAAAGTCTCGTAATAGGGGGCACCGATCATCGCGCCGTAGCGGGGCGTGGTGCCGTGAATCTTGACGGCATCGGAAACCGTCACAACAACCGATGTGCGCTTCTCACCTGTGCTCTTCTTGAAGGGGTAGGTGGAGGAAACATCTGTGACCGTGCCCGTGAAGATCGGGGTTGCCGGGTAGAAGCGGGTTACTTGGATGTCGTCCAGATAGGAGTTGCCAGCCGCAACCTGATTGAGCTTGAAGGCGATAGCCTCCGTAGCCGTGCGCGCCTTGAACTCGTAGACGCGCTTTTCATAGGTGTTGGCGGTCGCCAGAGCCACGGCGGCAGAGCTTCCACCTCCGGCCTCGATGGACACCAGAGTGGTGGCGTTGCCCTTCACCCAACCCTCAACGCGATACCAGCCACCAGGGGCTAGCCCGGTGAAGTTGCGCGTGACGGTCTTTACGCCGGTAGTTGTCGATGTCGAACCTGCGTAAGTGCCTGAGTGTGCGTTGAGGGGAGTGATCCCGGTTAGGCCTGTCCAGGAGTCCAGGCCGTTGTTGGTCACCTGAGTCCACGCCGTACGGGTCAGCGTGAAATCATCCCAGTGAGAGGCGTTAGGCGCATTGATAATGAAGCTGTTCGTTGCAGCTCCCGTGGTGTTCTGGGTCACCTGAGTCCACGCGGACGTTGCCGTGTTCCAGTAGTACCCGGCGAGCTGGTACGGGTGACCCACCAGGAGGCCTGTGAAGGTCTTTGACTGACCAGAGCCATAAGCTGCTGAGCGGGTGCCTGTGCGCGCTCGTACGTTGGAGTTGGTGCCTAGCCAGCCGTCCATAGCGTTAGTACCGGTGGTATACGCTGCGCCGGTTAGGGTGACGTCATCCCAAGAGAAGCCACCGCTACCGACATTTGTAAGGCGTAGTTCATGAGAGGTTGAGGTTGCTGTGAATGTGTAGGAGACATTCCCATAGGTACTAGCCGGAATCGCCACGTCGGCGCTGTTGCTTATGCCGGTCACGCCGATTCTTGCGGATCGACCAGAGTTCAGAGGGCGCGCCCAGGCAGAGAAGGTGTAGGACCGACCAACTACCAGACCGTTGACAACTCGGGTTACAGACGTGGCGGTGTTGTACGAGACAGAGAGGGCCTTGATTCCGGTTCGCGCGGTTCCGGCGTTGTCGAGGAGAAAGGTTGTTCCATTGGCTACCCAGCCGCCAGTATTGGACTCAAAACCTTCTGAATATGCAACCTCTCCAGCCGGGTAAGTTGCTTCTGTGAATCCCTCAAAGCCGTGTGAGTAAACCTGCTGAGCTGGCCAGCTCGTAGCGGCGTACGTGTCAAAATCGTGCGTGTAGATGACCTGATCCGACTTGCCGGGAATGACAGCTCGGACAACCTGCCCAGGCTCGAAGACACCACCGCTGAGCGGGTCCTGATCGTTGTGCAGCGTGAAGCTCATAAGCCCCACGTCCGTCTTGATGCCAAGGCCCGTGCGAGAGCCGCCACGGGTGATAGAGCAGCGCGTGGCCTTAGCCAGTGAGACAGGGCCAGAGGGTGCGCCCTTGTGTGTCATGAGGCCCGACACGTCCATGAACGTGGTGGCAGATACGGTGACGGACGCCACGCGAACGGTCACGGAGTAGCGTGTAGCTCCAGCGGGAACTACACCCGTCCACGTCGGCTTCACCCAGGCGGTACCGGAACCAGCACCCGTGTACGCACCGAAGGACGTTCCGCCTATCCACGCCCCAGTTCCGTTATGGAACCGAACGCCGACGATGTAGCCGGGTGTCGGCACGTTCATACGGACCCAACGGCTGACCGTGATGGTTTCGCCGGGGGTGACCGTTGGCCCAGAGAAGATGACGTCTGATCCCTGCGCCTCGATGGTGGGTGCAACGTCCTGGTTGCCGTAGGAGTCGATGCCGCGCCCAGCGACGGTGCCGGACTCCGGGGACGTGAAGCGTGCAAGCGTGCCGAACGGTAGGACATTCTCAGCACCGTTGGCTACCCATGTACGGGTCCAGCCGAAGCGGGTACCGAAGGCGGCGGCGCTTCCCGTGGAGACAGCCGTGGGGTTGGACTCCAGGGTGGTGTAGTCGCTCCAGGAGGGGACCCGCTCAATATCGACCTTGCCGAATAGGGGGCGCTCTACAACGGTCATAGTCGGCCTCCGCCCTTGTAGTACTCGTCAAGGGCAATCGCGACACGTCGCCCAATTTCGGGGCCAGTGTCTAGACCGCCGTCAACACTGATGTTGATGACGGTGGGGGCAGGAGCACCGGCACCCGCGTAAGCGAACTCAAGGGACGGCGAAGTCAGCTCGGGGTTGAAACCGTCAGCGACCTTGGATGACAGGGAGTCCATCGCGCCGTCCACCAGAGAGGCGTTCTTGAGCAGACCTTGAGCGAGACCCTGGACGGTGTTCTTTCCGTACCCGGCCATGAGGCGAGACGGGGAGTGGATGCCCAGGAAGGACAGGAAGTTGCCAACGGCATCCTGGGCGATCTTGAGCAGCGCGGAACCAACCGAGCCAGCGGCCTGGAAGATACCCTTGACTAGCCCGCCGATGAGGTCCACACCGGCACGGATGAGCTGCGGGACCAGCCCGATGAGCGTGCTGATCATCTTGGGCGCAAGGTCGATAAGAGCGCTGATGAGCTGCGGAATCACCTTGGGGATTGCCTGCACCAGACCAGTGAAGAGCTGCACCGCTGCGTCGATGAGGCGCGGGATCATCCCTACGACGGTGGAAACGATCTTGGGCAGAAGGTCCAGGATCGCGTTGAGCAGCAACGGCAGGATGACTGGCAGCGACTCGACCAACGCCGTGAAGAGGTTGATAGCGGCATCCAGGATGCCGGGGATCATGTTGAGGATGGACTCCACCAGCTTGGGGAGAAGATCCACAATCGCGGTGATGAGCTGCGGGATGATGACCGGTAGCGCCTCAACCAGAGAGTTGAAGAGCTGGACGGCGACCTCAAGGAGCTGCGGGATCATTCCGAGAATGAGCGTGACAAGCTGCGGAAGGATCGTGACCAGAGTGTTGAGGATCGACGGCAGCACAACCGGAATGGCCTGCACCAGCGCGGTGAACGCCTGGACAGCGGCAGCAAGAATCTGGGGCGCGCTCTGGACCAGGAGGTCCACGATGCCGACGATGAACGTCATGACCGCTGTGACCAGCGCCGGGAGAATCTGGGGGAGGGCCTGAGCGATAGCGGAGAACGCCTGGACGGCAGCGTTGAGCAGCGCGGAGCGACCCTCACCAATGGACGCGATGATGGGCGTGAGGCCTCCACCAGCAAGCCAGGCAGCAGCGCTCTGGATACCCGCAATGAGGGCAGGGAGAAGCCCGGCGATCAGGCCGGAGAAGTCCAGCGTGCCGGTGCCGTTGAGGAGGTTGAAGATGAAGTCAGCGAAGGCGTTAGAGGCGGCGGTGATTCCAGCGGTGAAGGACGCGAACGCGTCAGACCCGGCAATGCTGTTGACCAGGCTTCCGAGCGCGGCGGTGACCGCCGTGACGGCGGGGAGCAGCGCGGTACCCAGGGTCGCGTAGAGGTTCTCTGTACCGGCGCTGAGGCGCTGCTGAGCACCGGCAAGCGTGGTGGACTCACGGGCGAACGCACCCATAGAGTCAGCGGCCTGCTCGTTCAGGAGCGCCATGGTGGCGGTGAACTTGGCGTTCTTCTCCGCCTCACCGGACAGGCCACTAAGGCCCATCTCGGCCATCTTGGCCTTGAGGGCAGCCTCATTGATGCTGATTCCGTAGCGCTCGATGGGATCACGCTCACCCCGGAGCAGCGAGGACAGAGCCGCCACCGCGTCAGAGGTGGAGCCACCGAACTGGGCGGCGAGGTCGGCACCCATTCGGATGAGGCCGTCCGTCTGACCGGATAGCTGGTCCTGCGCCACGCCCATGTTCTTAAGCTGCGATCCCAGGACGGTTGCCAGTCCGGCGTACTCACTCTTGGCGAGACCTACGCTGTCAGCAGCCTTGTTGGCCCAGTCCTCCATTTGGCCCGCGCTGGACTTGAAGACGGACTCCATTGCGCCCATATTCTGCTCCAGCGTGGAAGCAGCCTTGACGGCCTTGACGCCAACTGCAGTGGCGATGACACCGGCGGCGACGGCTACAGCCCCCGCACCCTTGGCGAACTTGGCCATGGCGGACTCTGAATCACCAAAGGCCTTCTGGAGGCCCTTAGCGTTGGCGGTGATTGAGACAATTACCTGGTTCTTAGCCATTGCGGGCCTCCTTACTTCTGTCTCGGTTTGGTGCCCCCTGGGTCTGCGAGACTCAGCCCAGGGGGCGGCTTATGGGCGCTTACGGTTGCGCTTGCTCAGGGCCTTGGAGATTGCGTCTCGTTCACCAAGGGTGAGGTTGTCGTACTCAGAAGGCTGGATGCCTCCGAAGACCACGAAGTCCGCCTTTAGGCGGTCTCGCTCGGCTCGGAGGCGTCGCCTTCCCCCTCTTCCTCGGTCTCCTCGACTTCCTCGTTCAGGCCGACAATGTCGTTGATCTCGGATAGGGGGAGGGCGAGTACGTCGTTGAACTTGAGGGTGGGGTTGCCCTCGCGACGCTTGACGACCAGAGCGAGGGCATAAAGGCCCTTGATCATCGGACGCTCAGTGTCGCCAATGCGGGCGATAGATGCACCGGAGAGGTCCTCAATTAGGGACAGCTCGTTGCCGGTTAGTGAATTGAAATCGAACATGATTAGTCTCGTTTCTCAGTTGAGGTTGTTTGACCGGAGAATGTCGTCAATACCGTCGGTCAGCTTGGTAATGACCTGCGACTGGCTGCGCTTAAGCGCGTCAGTCAAGAAGGGATCGGCACGGTGGCCACGGTGCGGGTCTCCGTAGTGGACGACGCCCGCGTAAGCACCGCGCCTGGCGTACCCGGCGCGGACAACGGCCTTGGTCTTGCCACGTCCAGCACGGAGGGTGCCAGCGACCTCACCCGAGTCACGGGGAGGGTTAGCAGCGGCGACGACGGTGGTGCCCAGGCTGTGCATGAGGTCGCTCATCTGGTTGAGGCTCGCGTTCGCGTCCCTCAGCTTCTTGAGGACCTCATTGACTCCCTCAATAAGGACGGTGCCGCCCTTATGGAAGCCGGAGCCAGCCTGGGCACTAGCCATTACGCGCCGTCGTCCTTGGTGGGTACACCGTCAATCTCGAACTCGAACTCGAAGACGAAAGCGGACGATGCGGAAGTGTTGGCCTCGCCACCGATAGTCGGCTTGGGGCCAATGGTCAGCGTGCCGACAAAGTGCGGCTCGGCAGCCGTCGCAACGGCGTTACCGTGCGGGGCGATTGTGTAAGCAACTCCCGTGTCACCACTGTTCTCCCAGACATAGCTCCAGAAGGACGTAGAAGCGGTGGACTGGATAGCCGAACCGCGAAGGTAGAACTGGCGAGAACCACCAGAAGCGGCATCCTCGAAAGTGATTACGTCGGAGTCCGCCTCCTCGTTCTCGATGGTGTAGCTGATCAGGTCAGCGGCGTACTCGGCTCCGGGCGAACCGAGCGTCAGGACGGGCTGCTTGTTGCCCTTAATGCGGGATGAACCCACGATGATGCTCCTTAGTTAAAGGTCACGCCGGAAGCGGTGACGTTGATTGCGATGGTGAATGCCTGGCCGTTGTTGATTGCCCACTCAAAGGGCTGCGAGAATCCGGAGACCTCGTAGCCGTCCTCAATCAGAGGACTGTCATATGAATGGATCGCCTCAATAGCGGCGTTGACTAGCTCGTCTGCCTGGTTGGTTTCAGAGCCGTTGTCTCCCTTGGATGCGGATACCCAGACCTCAAGACGCAGAGTCCACGTCTCGAAGGTCTGGCCCGCTTCTCCGTAGGGAGACCCACCCAGGACGACAGCGCTTGGTTGAGCCGTAGAGCCTGGAATGTGGTTGTAGGTGTAGACCTCAAGGCCTTCTAGGGCCTTTCGGAGGTCTTCACGGACCTCGGATAGGTGTGCTCGGTTCATGCGAAACCTCCAGGGAGGTAGGGCGCGAGCATCGGGCGTACGGCGTCCAGCGGGTCACGTCGTAGACGGATCGCGGACCCGTCCACAGCGGTGAACTGTGAGACACCCTGAGGGGCGCTTTTCCGGTAGAAGAGGTCAGCGCCAACCTCGATGTACGCGCGCTCCAGCACCTCGACGGGGACCGGGGAGACCCGGACCGGGGTGGATGGTTCCACCCCGGTCGCATAGGTGGTGCCGGTGTGACGATCAACCAGAGCAATTGCCTCGGACAGGCAGCCCTCAATGAAGGCGTCGTGTATTCCGGGGGCGCTACCAGCACCGCTTGAAACAAACTGCTTCAAACGGTCAGCTAGCTCTGGCGTTGCGGGCATGCTTAGGAAGCCGCGAACTTGACCGGGACGATGAGCGAGGTGTTCTCGTCAGCGATAGCGCCGTAGCGGTAGACCGAAACGTCGCGAGTCAGGTTGACGATGTTGTCGTCCTGGAGCGAGACAAGAGCGGAGTCGTACTGACGGATAGCAGCACCGTTGACGAACACCGCCTGGCCAGTAGCCGCACCGCTCGAAGGGGTGTCGTCAACCTCAACCGGGATGCCAAACAGCGTTGCCTGGAGGCCACGAACGTTAGCGTTACCGGCGCTGTTGCCCTCAGCTACGCGAAGAACACGGTCACCCGAAGTGGTGAGACCCACCAGGTGAGCGAATACATCTTCCGTGACGATGAGCTTGTCAACGCTGTAGCCCTGCGCCTTGAAGCGCTTGTTGGCAGCAAGAATTGCGGTCAGCCACTTAGCGGGGTCCATGGAAGCCAGTACGGCTCCACCAACAACAACACCAGCGTTGGACGCAATGGCGCGGTTTGCGGCGACGATAGCGTCAACCTCGGCGCGTAGGACGGCCTTCTTGTTGACACCGGCCTGAACGGCCATGTACTCCAGGTTGCGCTGGACAACCGGAAGGGTGGAACGCTGAATCTCCTGGAAGGAGAACTGAGTGCGGCCACCGTAGGTGTGAACCGTGGTAGATGCCGTCTCCAGCTTGAGGTTCAGGTAGGCGAGGTCGTCACCCTCGTTGAGCTGCTCCTGGATGGTTCCGGTAGCGCTCTTGAGCTTCGCGTACTCCAGGGTCATGCCCTTGCTCGGAAGTGTGCCGCGCGAGAAGGTCTCCGCGTAGATGCCAGAAGAGTTGTCGAAGATACGGGTCAGGTCACCAACCCACTGGTTCTGGAGGGGAGCGTCAGCCAGCGTGCCACCTGTGTAAGCACGGGTCAGAGCCTCCTCAGTGACGCGACCGTTGCTGGCGTTGTAGGCCTCCGTGACGGCCTCGTCGCCCTTGGCAATCGCAAGGACGGCCTCGGCAGCAGAACGGGTGTCTACCTTGGGCTTCTCGTCGCGTGCGGCGAGCTTCTCCGGAAGCATCGAAAGCTCCTGGCGGAACTCCTCTAGCTCGGCTCGGACCTCAACCAGGTCCTTGTTTTCGTCAGTCATTTCTGACCTTTCATTAGTAAGGACCTGGGGGTCCGTGGACTCCTCGCGAACTGCGAGGATGGATGCGAGGGAGTAGGCCGGTCTTGCGACAACGGACACCTCCCGAAGTCGTGTGCGGGTGCGAACGGTGATGCCGTTCTCGTCGCGGTGTTCCTGGGGGGTGAAGCCGACGGAGAGCTTGTTGAGGGCACCGTTCTTGAGCTGCTCATAGACCGACTTGGCGAGGTCGGAGAGCGCGAGCTTGGCGCGGATGAAGAGACCCTCAGAACGGGTCTCAGCGGCCTCCACAACGCCGATAGGGGTGTGGTGTGAGTCGTACAGCCAGACAGTGCCGTCAAGCTCCACAGAGCCGCTCTGGAAGCGCTCCTGGAAGCTGGTCCCCGTCTTGGGGTCATGGATAGTGACTGTCTGGTCCCAGGGGACAGCGATTCCCTCTAGGTAGCCCTCACCGGAGTCCTCGCGGTACTCCAGCTCGGCGGAGCGAATCTCAAGGTCACTCATCGGAGGCCTCCTCTTCCTGGTCGGGAGCGGCGGTCTCGTCTGTCTGCTCGAACTGCTCGGCCTGGGCGTCAAGCTCGGCCTGGGTCTTGTGATCGCCGCCGGGGATCGGCGGGAGGTTCTCGATGGAGCGGACCTCGTTGACGCTCATGAACCCGGCAGTGAGGGCCTGGGTGTGTAGCGCGTAGCGCGTGGTGGCGTCGGGGCGAAGAAGGCCCTCTAGGTTGAAGCGGGCGACTGTGCCGCGCGGGAGGAGGTCAGAGAAGGCCTCTTCGATTTCGCGGAGGTAGCGCGTTAGCGTGTACTTGGCGAAAGTGGTTTCGGCCTGGCCGATGTTGGCGTACGTTTCGGAGGAGCCTTCGACGGCTGCAAGCATGAGTACGGCGGGGATGCCAAAGAGGCGGGCAATAGCCGTGTTGTCGAACTGGCGGACCTGGAGCCACTGGGCGTCCTCGGGGCTGAGATAGACGCTCTGCCAGGACCAATCGCCGTCAAGGATCGCGGGGCCACGGTGACCGCCCTGAGTCTCGATCCAGCGGGCCTTAGCCTTCTCGGCGTTTTCGGCGTTCAGGGGGGTCTTGCTGGAGAGGATGCCAGTGGGGACACCTGAGTCCTGGAACCAGTTGGCTCCGTGGTCACGAACGTCCAGCGCGCCGCGTAGCTCGGCGTGGCAAGCCTGGATAGGGCCTCGTCCTTCCGGCTGTCCGAAAACGCGGAGGTGGCTGAGGTGCTTAATCTCAGTCGTGTCGTACTTGCGGCCCAGGTATGTGTAGCCGGTGACGTTGCCGAAGCTGTCAACCTCGATCTTCACGTCCAGAGGGTTGAGAACGCGGATACCAGTAACGCGGCCTTGGTTGTCTCTGAACACTCGCCAGAAGGCGTTCCCGTTGAGGCAAAGGGATAGGGACGTTCGCTCAAGAGAAGCTGACAAGCTTTCGTCAGAGTCGGGCCTACGGAGTAGGAGGGGCTTCTCAATCGGCTCGTCACCCTTGTACGCGTCAAGGGTGAGCTGCATAACGGATGTGGAAATGACCTGTGCGGCTCGGAAGACCGAGATGAGGCTAAGAGCTGCACCAGGGGAAACCTTCTGGTCGAAGTCCGCACGGGTAGGAACATCGTTGACCGTGGTTCCGTCATGGACGGTGCCGTTATCGGCAACATAGGGGTTGGTAGAGCGGGCCTGAGGAGCATTGCTCGACTCAGACCCGCTCGAATTGGTTCCCCAGAAGGAAGACCAGAAACCGGCCAATTGAGACCCTTAGAAGTAGTAAACGTTGACTACTTCAATGGTCCCGTTAGGCCGATCTAGTTATCCGGGACAAGGTGTCTAGTAGACGCCGACTGACCGTTCTTGCTGCTGCTCTACGACGTAGGCACCTAGAGCGGTGGCGATTACTGCGTCAATCTCTACTGAGCTGCTTGTCTTGTCGATGCGGTAGACGTCACCCTTTTGCTTTCGCACAGCTCGGGGCATCTGCACACTGAGCAGCGGCTCACCGCCGTGCACAAGGCCCTTTTGCATCACTTTGGAGTAAAGGAAGGACGCGGAGTTGACGGCGTCGGTAGCGGTACCAATCCAGACGGGATAGTTCCGCTTCTTCAACTCCATGAGGAACGGACGGAGCTTGTAGCCGTCCCCCGCGTACATCACCGGGCCATGCGCCCAGAGCTTCTCCGCAAGCCGAATGAGCTGCTCCGTTGTCGGGTGCACCAACCACGCCACAAGCTCGGTGTGAATGCGTCCGTCGGGGGTCTTCCGGTGAGCTGTGACCGTCGCGTATCCGTCCTCCGGGGTCTGGTCGAACGTGAAGACCAGGGGTCCCTCAGCCGGCCATATGTAGCCCTCACCGCGTTGGCAACTCATCCACCTGTCGGCGGGCATGTACGGGTTGGAGGACGCTGTGAACCGGTTGAGGTCATAGCGGAGAACGTCCGGCTCGGGGGTGCCCGCAAGATCAGCGAGGACGGCCCTCTCAGACTTGCGGCCAGAGGCAAGGGCGGGCTGACAGGCGTACAGGAACTCCAGCAGCTCGTCACGGTCGGTCGGTACGCGAGACTCGGGGGCCTCCCAAGCGAAGAAGCCGAACTGCTCGAAGTCAGGGTCCCCGGCCATGGCCTTCTCACCGTTGGCGTACAGGTTCACCAGTAGCTCTGAGTCCTCGTAGGCTCCTGCCGTGGTGATGCCCACCAGGATGGTGTTGTGTCGGCCACCCATACCCTTGAGCAGTGCCGTCCACAGCTCGGACTTGAGGACGTGGACCTCATCGACGATGCCGGTACTGACAGGGAGACCCTGGAGGGTGGACCCCTTGGCGGCGCGGATCTCGTACCGGCCTCCGGTGGTGGAGCGGATGCCTCGACCCTCGGTGAGCTTGTCGAACTTCTTCTTCATGGAGGGGTTGCCGTTGATGGCCTCCATGGTGCGGTTGTAAACAAGACTCGCTTGTTGCGCGGTGGACGCAATGCCGATCACCAGCGGCTTGGCTTCCCTCAGGAGCGCAACCAAGCCCAGGGCAGCGGCAATCTCGGTCTTACCCGACTGGCGAGGGATGCTGACAACAACCTGGCGGTAGCGGAGCTTCCCGGCCAGCTCATGGCTCTTGGGGTAGACCTCCAGGGCATGACGGAGTAGCCAGCACTGCCACGGCTCCAGCGTGTATCCGAACGCCACGCGCCAGACAATCTGAATGATCTTCTCGTACCGGTCCCAGAGGCTCGGGAAGTCGGGAGAGAGGGGAGCGGTGAACCGTGCTGGCTTGAGTAGGTGGGGCGTCACTGGTCCTGCTCCGCCTCAGCTAGAGCCTTAGCCAGCTCGTCCTCCTGCTCGACCTTCACGGGCTTCTTCTTGAGAAGGGACCGGTAGGTCAAGCCGAACTGCGAGAGCAGCGCGGGAGTCATCTTGGTGTCAAGCTGGGCTGCGGTTTGCTCAAGGAACACCACAGCGGGGGAGTCCTCATCTGCCAACCAGTCAGCGGCATCGGTCAGGAATGTTTCAACGGCCTCCGTGAAAGTCTTCATGGGGTTGTGCGTCCAATCTGCGAATATTTGCAACTCGCTGCGTTAAAAGGAGAGGTGGGGGCGGGGTGAGGGTGACCCCCACCAGGAAAAGCGGAGGAGGCGGAGCGGCTCACCAGAGCGAATCCAGCCAGCGAGGGTTGAACCCGGCATTTCGGATTAGTACCCTGTCCTGCTTCTTTGAGTTGCATGGAAGGCATGCAGCAACAAGGTTGCTTAGTTCATCGCGTCCACCTTGTGCCTTGGGTGTTACATGGTCAGCAGTGGTGGCCTCTCTACCGCAATAGGCACAGGTGTACCCATCCCTCTCTAGAACGGCCTGTCTGAGGGCCTCCCATGCGGGGCCTCTGGAGGACTGCTTACTCATAGGTGTCCTCCTCACGGCGGAACCCTGCATAGGAGGGCTGTGGACGCCCTTCTATATAGGCCCCCATATCAACCTCCCGCTCAGAGGCCTCCTCTGGGGTGGCCTTCTTGGAGGGCTTGACCTCGATGGTGAAGCTGAACCGGATTCTCATGAGGCCTCTCTGAGGGCGCGCCTGTAGTGGGTGTTGCAGAGGCCCTTTGCATGGGAGTCCTCTGTGCAGTCCTCGGCGGTGCACATCGGCTTGTCCTCTAGGGGGGGTCTGCCACCGGGGTGCCTGATGAGGCGGGCCTTGTCGTAGGCGGTCCAGTCGAAGGGCGCTTCTTCGGCGTGCATCTCGGCGTGCTTGAGGCGGAAGGCGGCGGCGGCTTCTAGGTCGAGTACCCAGGTGCCGTAGGTCTTGTCGCACCTTTCGCACCGGACTACCTGTGTGATTCCGGAGTCGTCTACCCATACGACGCCTGGGGGACGGGGTGGCTTGTCCTTGTTCTTCTCGGCCTTGCGCTTGAGGTAGTACTCAGAGCGGTACTTGCGTGCCGCTTCTGCGCAGAGGGCGCATCGGCACTTGTATGAGCCGTTGTACCGCGTGATGGTGCCGTGTTCGGGGAGCGTTGGGTTGATTCGTGCTGTTTGGTTGCCTCGGATGCGTCGTTGGTCGGCTAGGCACCCGGCGCATGGGCACCCGTACTGCTGTCGGGTCCATGCGGACACTGGGCGGTTGGGTAGGTGTCCCTCAGGGGTCTCCTGAGGGGGGTCTAGTCGCTCGGTCACTCGGAGTCGGCCTCCTGTGTGATGAGGTCACCAATCTCAAGGTCACCAAGTACGCCAAGACCAATGCCGCCTTCTTCCATGAAGCCGATGACCTCAACGTCGTGGGTGTACTGACGTAGGGACTCAATGATGAGGGAGTCGTGTACGCGGGTATGTACTCGGTGGATGGTGACGGGGCGGTCGTCTCGGATGCTTCCTGCTACTACGTGGACCCCGGCGATGGTTCCGAACTTGGGGGAGCGGAAGATTTCCTGGACTACTGCTGTGCCTCCCCGGAAGGTTGCTTCCTTGGTGGCCTTGATGCGCTTGCTTGCCATGCTATGTCTCGTTTCTGTTGGGTGCATGTACTGTTACATACAATGGTACCTGGAATGAGACAGGGTGATGATCTATTAGATAACCTCAGGCATCCGTAGACAGCGTCAGTGCAGCACCAAAACCATGTGGGCCTAGAGGCCCACTATATGGTTGATATGGTCCAAGCCCTGCAATCTCGCGGGAGTTGAAGAACCATATGAAGGCGTCAACATATGGTTTCATATGGTCTTGACGGAATGGGCATCTAGGGTAGAGAGCTAGACCTTCTATAATGGAATCACCCTGTTTCAAACCTGGTATCCTAGATGTACCAGGTTGGGAATGCTCAGAAGGCTCTAGGCGTTACATCTGGTACAGGCCGCGAAGCCAAGCCCCAAGGGTGAAGAGCTGATCCGCCTAGCTGGTCCGGAGGACGCTTCCTATTCCTTCTTTCTGCCCCTCCGGGCCAGCACCCTTCATCTACAGCGAGAGTCGAAACTGGCTGTGACCCCTAGGCTTCAGGCCCCGGACTTGGGTACTTCGACTCTCCCCATGTCCGGGGTCTGTCTACTTAGAGAGTCGAACAATGAACAACAACGAAGAGTCCTTCAACTGGGACGAAGTGATCCGAGAAGCAAACGCGCTACCCGCTGACTACATGGCGGAGGCGTTCGGGAAGCAGTCCACCCACTACCTGACGCTGGCAATGAACGCCACGGATCAGGGCGAGCGTGACCGCTACCTGGCGCTGTGCCTCAGCTTCACCGAAGCCGCGTTCGCTGAGCTGGGCAAGGAGGGTGCAGCGTGAACCCGCTAGACAAGGCCCTCCAGCTTGCTGACCTGGGCATGTACGTGTTCCCCCTGAACGGCAATAAGCGGCCCACCCTCCCTGAGGGGTACAACGGCCACCAGCGTGGACAGGGCGGCTTCTACCACGGCACTACGGACCCGGCAGTCATCCGGCAGATGTGGACCGACCACCCCGGCACGGAGGTTGGTGTGTGGGCGGGGCCGTCCAAGGTCGCATGCCTGGACATTGACTTCGACCCCACCAAGGGCATTGACGGCATCGGGACGCTGGAGCTGTATGAGCTTCCCTACGGCTCCCCGATCAGTCACCCCTCCCCGCGAGGAGGGGAACACCACATCTACCGGGCACCCGAGAACACACCCGGACCGAAGCCCGGACTCCTCAGCGGTGTGGACCGCAAGTGCGGGGCAAGCTACTTTGCTTGGCGGGGTGACGTTCCCACACGCCAGGAGCTGGACTCCCTACCGGAAGCTCCAGAGTGGTTCATGGGACCAGCTCACTCCTCCCGTGCAACCCTCACCGGCGTCGCCCCCATCACGGACACGGAGCTGGACAGCGTGCTCAAGCTCCTCCCGGAGGGTGCCAAGCGGTGGAATATCAACACCGAGACACACCACTATCAGGAGATGTTTGAGGCGGTCGGTGAGGTCATGTACTTCACCGTCTATGACCCCAAGGCCTCGGGCCTGGCTGACCAGTTCGGTGAGATTGTGAACTCGTTCATGGCCTCCGCCGTCACCTCCATCCCGGAGCATGAGCGACCCAAGAAGCTGCGTGACGCTGCTGCATGGTGGTACGCGCGTTGGACCGCCGATGAGTTCGCGGCAGGGTACCGCTGGGCGTGGAACATCCTTGCGTACGGTCCTGCCACCTCCGCTTCCCCGGCTGCGGAAGTTCCCGCGCCTCTGGCTGCTGCGGTAGCGGAACACTCGGAGGGCAGCTCCTGGGAGCCGGTTGACCTGGAGCTGTTCCTGTCTGGTGAGTTCAAGCAGGAGTACCCGGCGATCATGCACCGCGAGGACGGACCGGCCATGTTCTACGCCGGGAAGGTCAACGATGTCCACGGTGAGAGTGAGTCCGGCAAGTCTTGGATCGCGCTGTCGGCAACGTCTGAAACTCTCCAGCTCGGTCAGCGGGTCATCTTCATGGATCACGAGTCTGACCCTCAGACGGTCATTGGGCGTCTGCTGCGACTCGGCGTCACCAAGGATCAGATACGCGCCGGACTCGACTACCGACGCCCTCAGGAGTTCCACCTGTCGGAGGAGATGACCAAGGACATGGCGGCGTTCGATGCTCTGGCTTCCAACAAGGCCGCGCTGATCGTCATTGACGGTGTGACAGAGGCTATGGGCCTGATGGACATGTCACCTCTGGACAACGATGAGATCCGCAAGTGGTGGAACTCGTACCCGCGCCGCCTGGCCCGCGCTACCGGCGCGGCTGTCGTCCTCATCGACCACGTAGTCAAGTCATCGGACGGTCGCGGACGGTTCGCGTTCGGTGGTCAGCACAAGATGGCAGCGGTTGACGGGGCGTCGTACTTTGTGGACGTGGAGGAGGCCCTAGGCCCCGGCAAGATCGGTTCACTCAAGGTGTACGTCACGAAGGACCGCCCCGGTGGCGTGCGTGAGTTCACCGGGAAGGCCGACAAGGACCGTAAGGCCCTCTTCGCAATCTACGAGCTGGACTCGATGACAGGGCTTCTCTCCGGACGCTCCAAGGCCACGCTGCACCACTTTGGTCAGTCCAAGGCACTCCAGCTTGAGCTTGAGAAGAACGCCACACGGAAGGCCAACGTCCTTGAGGCGCTGGAAGCCCTCGGCGGCTACGCCACCAGCCAGAGTCAGCTAGTGGCAGAGGTGAAGAAGAAGTGGGAGACAGTGACCCCCAATGAGGTGTCCTCAGTCCTCAAGGACCTGGAGTCCGAAGGCAAGATCACCCGCCCCGAAATGCCGAACGGTAAGGCCAAGCCGGTGAAGCTGCTGGAACCGACCGCCTAAACAGAAGAAGCCCCCGCCTCGGTTGAGGTCGGGGGCTTCTTGTCTGTACAAGCAGAGTCTTATGTATCTTATCTACAAGTAGGTAGCAGTGCTTATCTGCAAAGTTCAGTGCTCCTGGTCGTAAGCCTCGATGACCGTCTGAGGCATGCGGCCTCGGTGTGTCGGCTCAACCAGTCCCTTCTCCTTGGCCCAAGCGAGGATGCCGGGGCGGGTGCCCTTCTTGTAGTTGCCGGAGGCCGCGACCTTGGTGGCCTTCTTGACGAAGGGCTTCACCGCGTCCTTGAGTGCCGCCAGCGACTCGGGGCCAAGGTCGATGGTGTAGCGCTCTCCGTCAACGGAGAAGGTCACAGCCTTAACCCCTTCCTCGGTCTTGCCGTCAAAGTCGTCAACGCGAATAGTCTTGGTAGCCATGAAGGTCAATATAGGCCTTAGAGGGTGAAGTGTTCAACCTCCCCCTTGATCAAAATGCGCTTGGCACCCTTGCCACCCTTAGCAACCTCAATGGTGAGGGTCTTAGCAAGGTCCCGCTTCTCCTCAACAGTGAGGGTCTTGAAGTACTCGATCCACGCAACGGTGAACTCCACGCCGGTACCCTGCACGCCGCCCATGAGATCTGCGATCCGTGCGGCCTCTGAGGTCGCGGTGCGGTTCTCCAGCCGCTCACGCTCTAGCCGCTCGATCTCGTCGGCTAGCTCAGACAGGCGGGCCTCCACGCCCTTCCGGTCCACACCCTTGATGAACAGGAGCTGGGTTGTCTCCTGCCGGTCCTTCTGCGCCTCCAGGAGATCGTCCTCAATCTTGCGCACCTTGGCTACGTCTGCGGCTTCTACGGTGCCCCAGCGGGCGCGGTGGTTCGCCTCGAAGTAGAGGGCGTGCATGATCCGATCCTCAGCAACATGCTTGGCAATAGAGCAGTGCTTGCGGGTGTCCCCGGCTTCACGCTTCCGCTCGGTCTGCGTCTGGCACTGGTAGTAGTCCTTGCGGGGGTACATCTTCAAACCACACACTCCACAGGTCATGACGCCGGACAGCCACGACTTGGCGACGGGGCGACCGTTGGGGGAGGGCTGGAGGGCCAGCTTGAGGCGGATCGCGTCCAGGTCCTCGCGAGAGACAATCGCGGTGATCTGAGACTCAACGTCCAGCGGCTGGCCCTTGTGCTCGACTACGCCCGCGTTCCTCCAGCGGCGGAGGACGTTCTTGACGCTCGCGGTGCTCCAGAGCTTCCCGGACGGGCCAAGCAAACCGGCAGCGTTCCACTGCCTCATGAGCGAGGTTGTGGACCCTCCAGCGAGGACGTGGGCAACCCCGTCCCGGATCGCGTCCGCCTCGGCTGGCTCCAGCTCCAGGCCGCCCTTCTTCCAACCGAACGGGGTACGCCCGCTGATCGGCTTGCCCTCCTGGAGCCTCTGCCGGTGCGCGGCCTTGATGCGGTCGGCCTTGTGCTCGGACTCGTGCGCCGCCACGTCCACCTTGATTCGGAGGAACAGCTTCCCGTTGGCGGTGGTGAGGTCCACGCTCTCGGACACGGTGCGGATGTTGGCACCGGACTTGGCGTTGAGGTCGATCAACCGTTCGCCGTCCTCGGGCTTTCGGATGAGGCGGTCAAGGTCCCAAGCTAGGAGCGTGTCGAACTCGCCGCCCTCGGTGCGCTTGAGCATTTCCTCAAAGGCGGGGCGTACCCGCTTGCTGTAGCCGGACGCGGATATGTCGTTGTCCTCGAAGACCTGCGTGATGTTCAGGCCGATCCTGGAGGCCAGCGCCTCGCACTCTGCGCGCTGGCGGGCGACGCCGCGCCCTAGCTTGTCGGAGTCGCGCGAGATGCGGAGGTAGAGGGCTGTCCGTGACATGCCCCTAAATCTATCGTGCTATTCGCCGTGTATCCAGGGCTGTTCATCCTCCGGCTCGGCATCGGCTGACCGCACGACGAAAGGACCACCATGACCGCACGAACGCAGGAGCAGCGGCGACGCCCCTGGCATGACGCCGCACCCCGGTTCCGCGCCTTCATCGACGACGAAACGGGTGATGTTCCCGGATGGGTGCTCGTCACGTTCGTGACTGTGTCCTGATCC
>NZ_ATAO01000180.1 GCF_000455825.1 Microbacterium maritypicum MF109 | reverse complement strand
AGCCTGATGCAGCAACGCCGCGTGAGGGACGACGGCCTTCGGGTTGTAAACCTCTTTTAGCAGGGAAGAAGCGAAAGTGACGGTACCTGCAGAAAAAGCGCCGGCTAACTACGTGCCAGCAGCCGCGGTAATACGTAGGGCGCAAGCGTTATCCGGAATTATTGGGCGTAAAGAGCTCGTAGGCGGTTTGTCGCGTCTGCTGTGAAATCCGGAGGCTCAACCTCCGGCCTGCAGTGGGTACGGGCAGACTAGAGTGCGGTAGGGGAGATTGGAATTCCTGGTGTAGCGGTGGAATGCGCAGATATCAGGAGGAACACCGATGGCGAAGGCAGATCTCTGGGCCGTAACTGACGCTGAGGAGCGAAAGGGTGGGGAGCAAACCTGTCTCTTATACACATCTGACGCTGCCGACGAATAGAGAGGTGTAGATCTCGGTGGTCG
>NZ_ATAO01000179.1 GCF_000455825.1 Microbacterium maritypicum MF109 | reverse complement strand
GGCGACCACCGAGATCTACACCTCTCTATTCGTCGGCAGCGTCAGATGTGTATAAGAGACAGAGCCAGAGGCTCGCCGCCTGCACCAGCAGGTAGAGGCCCGCGATGACCGCGAGCTGGATGCGTGCGGGTTTCGAGATGCGCAGCTCACCCTGGCCGATGCGCACCGAGCCGTACAGGTACGACACGAGGGCGGTGACCAGGAGCGAGAGCAGCAGAACGGCCGAGATGAAGGCGAGCAGGATCGTGTAGAACGGCATCGCGAACATGTAGAAGCCGGTGTCGATGCCGAACTGCGGGTCGACGTCGGACGTCGCCACACCGTTGGCCCAGAGCCAGACGGTCTTCCACTGCCCCGCGGCCGCGAAGCCGGCGAACAGTCCGAAGAAGATGGGCATGCCCCACATCGCCAGGCGACGCAGCGGTTCGATGACCTCCTGGTACCGATCCAGCTGCGAGCTGAGTCGCACGTACACCGGACGCAGGCGATACGCGAGTTGGATGACGACGAACAGCGGAACGGCCATCCCGAGGAAGCCGACCACGAACATCACCGCCGTGGCGATCCACTGCGTCGTGAGGACGCCGGTGAAGCCCACCTGGTCGAACCAGAGGAACTCGGTGTACAGGGAGGCGAACACGAAGAACACCGCGATCAAGGCGGCGATGATCACCAGGGAGATGCCGAGAATGCGTCGTGAGGTTCGAGGCGTGGCCGGGTTCGGAGCTGAAGGCGAGGAGGTCACCCCACCATCCTAGGCATCGCTCACTGTGGGCAGGCTGTCATCCCGGTCACGGCGAGGTCACGGCCGCACATGTGTGTTCAGCTCCCGGCGCGTTCGCAGGTCGGAAGAGCGGCGACGTCTCCGTCGTCCGCGATGACCTCGAGCGCGGCGAGAGACTCGTCGAGCGTCGCGGTGCGGATGACCTGGAGCCCGTCCGGCACATGCCCGACGACCTCGTCGCAGTTGGCCTCGGGAGCGAGGAAGTACTCGGCCCCCGCGTCCCTGGCACCGTAGAGCTTCTGCCGGATGCCGCCGATAGGCCCGACGGTGCCGGCCGCGTCGATCGTGCCGGTACCGGCCACGTCCTTCCCGCCGTTGAGCTCGCCCTCGGTCAGCGTGTCGATGATGCCCAGCGCGAACATCATCCCGGCGCTGGGGCCGCCCACGTTGTCGAGCTGGATCGTGACGTCGATCTCGAAGTCGTAGTCGGTGCGGAGCGTGATGCCGATGAGCCACAGGGTCGCGTCGCCCTCGGTGTGCTTCTCCGGAGTGATCTCGACGGTCTGCTCGGCTCCGGCGCGCAGCACGGTGAGCTGCACGGGGGCTCCCTCGGCAGCCTGGATCGCCTCGCGCAGCTGCGTCGCAGAGGTGACCGGCGTGCCGTCGATCGCGGTGATCACATCGTCGGCTTCGAGGATGCCGGCGGCCGGGGAGTCGGCGACGGCGTCGACGACGACGACCTGAGCACCGGTGTCGTACCCGAGCTCGTTCAGCGCCGCGGCCGTCGCCTCGTGCTGCGAGTCCACCATCAGCGTGGCGTTGCGCTCGTCGCGCTGCTCACTCGTCACCCCCTGCGGGAACACCGTGTCGAGCGGGACGACCGCCTTGGACGAGTCCATCCACGCCAGTGCCAGCTCGAACCAGCTCGGTGTGCGCTCGCGGTTGCCGACGACCTGGACCGTCGTGAGGTCCAGAGTGCCCGCGGTCTCGAAGGTCTCGGCGCCCTCGACGCTGATCAGCGGAACCTGCTCGCCGTCCGCTCCCTCCGCAGTGCCGAGGGTGTCGTACACCGGGCCCGGCCGCTGGATCACGTAGGGCGACGGCAGGAACGTCAGCACGAC
The DNA here is from genome assembly GCF_000455825.1 of Microbacterium maritypicum MF109. GTDB lineage: Bacteria > Actinomycetota > Actinomycetes > Actinomycetales > Microbacteriaceae > Microbacterium > Microbacterium maritypicum_A. Next base: position 152,038 of record NZ_ATAO01000179.1, on the reverse strand, counting down.
CAGGGCGATGAGCGCGACGATCAGCGCCCAGACTCCGAGTCCGAGCTTCCCAGACCGCGTTCGATCCACTGCATTCCTCCGTCGTTCGCGAGCGGCGTACACCGATCTGCCCGCATCGGGTTCGCGCGCAGAAACCTGTGACTAGCGTAGAGGCCACGGCAACAGAAGTGCTGAGAGGGCGAGCGACATGGCAGACAACGACCCGACACCCGAAGACTTCCAGGAGTTCCTGCGGAAGATGCTCTCGAATCAGGGCGGCGGGGACATCGACCCCGAAGCGCTCCGGGGCGCCTTCGAGGGGATGGACGGCTTCACACTCGATCCCGCGATGATGCAGACGATCATGTCGCAGCTGCAGGGCGCCTTCGGTGGCGATCCCTGGGAGAACGCGCTGCGCCAGGCCCTGTTCATCGCCAACCGCGACGGGCAGGGTGTGACCGACGGTTCACGCACCTCGCTCGCCGATTCCTTCGCGCTGGCGAATCTGTGGCTCGGCGAGGCGACGACGATCTCGGAGCTCTCCGAGACACCGACAGCGATGACCCGCGGCGAGTGGGTCGAGAAGACGCTGCCGGTGTGGAAGGAGATCGCCGACCCGGTGTCGACGAGCATCGCGGACGCGCTGACCTCCGCGCTGGACACGCAGGTGCCGGAGGAGATGCGCGACGTCGTCCAGGGGGCAGGCAAGCTGATGCGAGGCCTGGGCGGCTCGGTGTTCGCCGCGCAGTTCGGTCAGGTGCTCGGCAACCTCTCGCTCGAGGTGGTCTCCGGAGGCGATGTCGGCATCCCCGTGCTCCCCGCGGGGACGGCGGCCGTCATCCCGCAGAACCTCACCGCGTTCGGCGAAGGTCTCGAGATCCCCGAAGACCAGATCGCGCTCTACCTCGCCACCCGCGAGCTCGCGTACGCGCGGCTCTACCGGCACGCGAAGTGGCTCCACTTGCACGTGATGGCGCAGATCACCGACTTCGCGCGCGGAGTCACCGTCGATGTGGACGCGCTGGAAGACGTGGCCAGCCGCCTCGACCCCTCCGACCCCGAGGAACTGCGCGCGGCGATCGAGGGCGGCGCTCTCCTCCCCGTGCAGAGCGAGGCGCAGCGCGAGGCGCTCACCCGACTCGAGAACCTCATCGCGACGATCGACGGCTGGGTGGACGTGGTGACAGCCGAGGCGACCTCGCGGCTGCCCGACGGTGCCCGCATCGCGGAAGCCGCTCGACGCCGACGCGCCGTCGGCGGTCCTGCGGAAGACGCACTCGGCGCACTGGTCGGGCTCAAGCTGCGCCCCCGACGCATACGCGAAGCCTCCGCGATGTGGCAGGCGGTGACCGACGCCGTCGGCATCAGCGGACGCGACTCGCTGTGGGACTACCCCGACCTGATGCCGACGGCCGAGGACATCGACGACCCGAGCGGACTCGTCGCCCGGCTGCAGGCGGCTGAGCGTGGCGAACAGCCGGTGGCCGACGAGTTCGATGAAGCACTGGCCCGCCTGCTCGACGGCGACGACTTCTCGGCCGACGAGCCCGCAGCGGGAACCACGGATGAAGCGGACGGAGACGGCGACGCGGCCCCGGAGGGCGACCGACCGGTCTGAGGCAGGGTGCGGGCGTCCGAGGATGCCCGCACCTCTCCTCCCCCGCTCGACGAACGTCGGCGAGTTGTCCACGGATGCCCGGTTGCGGCCCCGCGATGCCGCCATCCTCCCCACAATCGGAGAGATGCCGCTCATCCCTCCGCTCCTCACACGTCTGCACCCGAGCTCTCCCCTGCTGTGGCGCGACGAGCACACCCTTCAGCTCGGAGATGACGGCGGCCTGCGCATCGATGCGGAGGACCCCTGGGTGGAACCGCTTCTCAGCCGGTTGCGCTCCGGTTTCCGGCGGGGTTCCTTCGACGTGATCGCGCACGCGGCCGGCGCTCCGCGGGAGGCGGCACGCACACTCCTCGCGCGTCTCGACGACGTGCTCCTCGACGATGTCGCTGCGGCACGCCCTGCCTGGGTCGAGAACATCGGGATCGCCGACGGCCGGAGCGAGTACCGGATGCGCGAGGCGCTCTCCGACGAAGGCATCGAACTCGTGGACATCGGTCACCGGCCCGGCGTGGCCATCGTGCTCGTGAACGGCGTGTCCGCGGCACTGCAGTTCGCCCGCTACCTGCGCGAGGACGTCGCGCACCTACCGGTCGCGTTCGAGCCCGGCCGCGTGACCGTCGGGCCGCTCGTGGTCCCCGGTGTGTCCGCCTGTCTCGCGTGTCGCGACGCCCATGCCCGAGACCTCGACCCGGCCTGGCCACTGCTGCACACGCAGATGATCGGTCGTGATCCGGGCCCGATCCGCGCCGCGCAGGTCGCTGAAGCCGGGCGGCTCGCCGCGCTGCTCCTCGCCGACGACGAAGGTGCGTCCGGGAGGATGGTGCGGATCAGCGCGGACGGTTCCCGCGAGTGGCGTCCGGTGTCGTTTCACGAAGAATGCCGGTGCCGCGGCCCGTGGTCCCCATCTCAGCGAGGAACCGCGACGGAGAGCGCTCCCCCCGACCCGCTGATCTCGACCACGACAGCGCCAGCGTACGGGCGGCGCGCGTGACGCCCACGTAGGCCAGTCGCCGCTCCTCGTCGATCGCCTCGAACGTCGTCGCATACGAGATCGGCAGCGATCCCTCCGCCCATCCGGCGAGGTACACGTGCGGCCACTCCAGCCCCTTGGCGGCATGCAGGGTCGACAGCGTGACGGTGCGCATGGTCGGCTCGTGCTGGTCCTTCGCCCGCGCCATCAGCGCGTCGCTGAAGCTTCGCAGATCCGCCTCGGGCCCCGCCTCCTCCGCGAGCCGGAGGATGGCACGTCGCGCCTCCCATCCGCTGCGCTGCGCTCCCCCTGCCGCCGGCGGCTCCTCTGTGAGACCGAGCTCGCGAAGCACCCGCTCCACCCCGGGGAGGAAGCCCTGCTCGCTGGGAGCCACGGCGGCGGCCCGGAGCGCGAGGATCGCCTGACGAACCTCCGGCATGGCGAAGAAGCGTGTGCCGCCCAGCACCGACGTCGCGATGCCCTCGGCCGCGAGCGCCTGCTGCAGAACCGCGGACTGCGCGTGCGCCCGGTAGAGGACTGCGATCTCCGAGGGGGAGGCACCCGCCTCGATGCGGGCGGAGATGGCCGCAGCGATCCCCGCGGCTTCCTCCCCCTCGGTGTCGTAGGCGGTGATGGTCGGCGCATCCGCGGTGAACTGCTCCCGGGCCGGCACGAGCTCCAACGCGCCGGGGCGGCCGTGCATCAGGGCGTTGGCTGCGGTGAGGATCGGCGGTTGCGAGCGGTAGTTCGTCTCCAGCCTCACAACCGTCGCGTCCGGGTGGCGGCGCTCGAAATCGAGCAGGAACCGCTGCTCGGCCCCCGCGAACGAATAGATGGTCTGGCTGGCATCGCCGACCACGCAGATGTCATGGCGATCGCCCAGCCAGAGCTCGAGCAGCCGGTTCTGCAACGGCGAGACGTCTTGGAACTCGTCGACCGTGAAGTGCCGGTACTGCTCGTGGACGGATGCGGCGACCCGGGGCTCCGCCTCCAGCATGCCCGCGCAGGCGAGGAGCACGTCTTCGAAGTCGAGCTGACGACGATCGTCCTTCAGTGCTTCGTATCCCCGCATCAGTTCGATCAGCTGGCCCGCATCGACACCGCTGATCGGACGCCCGAGTGCCGCGTACTGGTCGATCGACAGCATCGAGACCTTGCGCCACTCGATCTCGGAGGCGATGTCGCGCAGTGTGGCCGTGCTGGGACGGAGGCGTATCGCGTCGGCGGCCTGCCCCAGCATCCGCACCTTGTTGTCGATGATCGAGGGCGCCGGGGAACCGGCCAGCGTGGGCCAGAAGAAGTTCAGCTGAGCGAGTGCTGTCGCGTGGAAGGTGCGGGCAGCCACACCCTCGACTCCGAGAGCACGCAGGCGACCGCGGAGCTCGCCCGCGGCCTTGGCGGTGAACGTGACGGCCATGACACGCGAAGGCGAATAGGCGCCGGTGTCGACGCCGTGCGCGATGCGATGCGTGATCACCCGTGTCTTTCCGGTCCCGGCACCGGCGAGCACGGCGACGGGTCCCCGCAGCACGGATGCCGCTGCCCGCTGCCGCTCATCGAGGGCATCGAGTGCGCTCACGCGTGGTCCTCGTACCATTCGACGATCAGGGCACGGGCGATGGATGCCGGGCCCGGAAGGCCCACAGGCCCGTCTCCGGCGAGTGCGGAGCCGATCTCCGCGCGCGTGAACCAGCGCACCTCGATGATCTCTTCCCCGTCGGGGCGTGCAGCGGACTCGTCGTCGACCACGGCGCGGAAGCCCACCATGAGCGAGCGCGGGAACGGCCAGGCCTGGGACGAGACGTACCGCAGAGCGGACAGTCGCACGCCCGACTCCTCCTCGATCTCGCGATATGCGGTCGATTCGAGGGACTCCCCGGCCTCGGTGAAGCCCGCGAAGCACGAGAACATCCGTCCGCCCCAGTTCGCGTTGGCGCCGAGCAGGAGGCGCTCGCCGTCCCGGCTCTCGACGGCGACGATCACCGCTGGATCCGTGCGCGGGAAATGCTGGCGCCCGCACACGAGGCAGCGCCGCGACCATCCGCCTTGCTGAAGTCGCGTCGCTCCACCGCACGCAGGGCAGAACGGGGCATCGCGCAGCCATCCCGCGAGGGCGATCGCGCCGATCAGGAGCTCGGACTCCTGCCCGTCGAGACGTCCGCCGAGGTCACCGAGGCCGAGCCAGATCTCGTCCGGGGCCGTGTCGAGTGCGTCGTTCTCCGGCGGGGCGGCGGCGAGGAGCAGCACGGTGCCGTCGACATCGCGGCCGAGGAGAGCCCAGGTCGCCTCGACGACCGCATCCGGTGCGACGCGCAGCAGCGCGGAATCGACGACCCGGACACGTCCCTCACGCACGACGATGACGCGGGTCGCCGGGTCGGCGCGCAGACGATCGAGCACATCCGGCTCCTCGCGGAGTTCGGCTGCACGGTCGAGGGACGGGCGCTGAATGGTCATCGACTCCCTCTTTCACGGGCGTGGCGGAGGCGGGACCGCCCCTGAGCCGACCTACCCTGGGGGCATGGGACGCTCTCCTTTCACTCTAGCCGCGGCAGTGACCGCCGCACTGCCCGGGGCGGAGGTCACGGGTGCCCGCGGTCTGAGCGCGGACGGCGACGGTCGATTCGACTCCGCCATCGCCTCGCTGGCGGACGGCCGTGAACTCGCGATCCGCGTCGCGGACGACGACGAGACGGCGCGCGAACTCGCCGCCGAAGCCCTCGCTCTTCGAGCGCTCACCGACGGCGCCCGCGCCATGCTGCCGTTCCGCGTGCCCGCCTACATCGGGGAGACGCGCATCGGCGAGGGTCGCGCGCTCGTCACCGAGCTCCTCCCCGGCTTCCAGATCGAGGCGGCCCTGGTGCCCGCGGGGCGCGGTGCCGCGCCGTCGATGGGAGCCGCGATCGCCGCCGTGCACGGCCTTCCCACCTCGGTCGTCCGGGGCGCAGGACTCGGAACCCGCACCGCCGAAGAGAGCCGCGCCGAGTTGGAGCGCCTGATCGACACCGCGGCGGCCACCGGGCGCGTGCCGGCACGTCTCACGGTGCGTTGGCGCGATGCCGTCGCCGACGACGACCTCTGGCGCTTCGAGTCCACCGTGGTCCTCGGAGGCGTGCAGTCGACCTCGTTCCTGTTCGACGACGATCCGGAGCGCGGGCCCGAAGTGGTCGGCCTCGTCGGTTGGCATGGGCTCGCGGTGGGAGACCCGGCGGTCGACCTCTCCTGGCTCTCCGCAGCTCCCGATGCGTCAGACGACGTCCACGCCGCGTATGCCCGCGCCGTCGACCGTGCCCCCGATCCCGGCCTCGAGGTGCGAGCCCGCCTGCTCGCCGAACTCGAGTTCGCACGCTGGCTCGTGCACGGCGACTCCATGCATCGGCCGGACATCGTCGACGATGCCGCCGCACTGCTCGATGCTCTCGCCGAGGGCCTGCGAACGGACGACCTCAGCATCATCGATGCCCGCGCTGCCGGCGTCGACTCCGCCATGGACGCGCTCGACCGCGTGCCCCGGGATGCCGTCGCCGAGGTCGACACCTCCATGCACACCGATGCCTACAACCCCGAAGAACTGTGGATCGAAGTCCCGGAGGAGGCGGAGTCGTCGCCGCAGGACACGGAGTCACTGGAACCGGTGCGCACCATCGACACCGGACGCACGACCGACCGGGACCAGGACGACAGCGCTCACCGCACCGAGATGCTCAATGTCGAGACCGAGGATCTCTCCGAGGCGCGGAGCATCTTCGCGGGTACCCGTGGTTTCGAGCCCCGCGAACAGACACGTCCTTCCGCATCGGACGCTGCGGCCGAGTACGACGAGTCCGACTCGGACGAAGCTCAGCGTGCGGCGCGGGCGGCGCTCCAGCGCTGGAAGAGCTCTTCCTCCGAGTAGACACGGTCGCCACGGATGATCAGGTCGTCCGCGACGTAGTACAGCGCGACGTCGATGTCCTCCAGAGGCACGTCGAAGCGCCGATGGTACGCCAGACGGTAGAGCGCCAGCTGCAGCATCCGCTCCTCGCGCTCGTCTGCCGTTCGCGGAGCCTTCCCGGTCTTCCAATCCACGATCTCGATGCGTCCACCACGGTCGGCACGTCGGTAGACGGCGTCGAGCTTGCAGATGACGATGTGCGATCCTGCCACCTCCGACGAGGGAAGTCCGGCGCCGAGGGCGAAGTCGATCTCGATCTCGACGGCGATCGGCTGCAGTCCTCCCCATTCGCTGCGCTCGAAGGTCGCCTGCAGAGCGGCGAGATCGGCGGCATCTGCGGTCGCTGCCGCCCCCTCCCGCGTCTCCACCGTCGCCTGCGCGGGTTCCGACGCGATCTCATCCTCGTCGAGCTCCCAGAGGGCCTCATCCGGGCGGCTGCCGACACCGACCAGCTCCGAACGCTGTTCCACCCAGGCGTGGAACAGCGTGCCGAGCCGGGTCTGCCGGTACGGTCGCTCGGGCATGGGTCTGACGATCGAGGAGAGCGTGCCGGAGAAGTCGGTGACGTAGTCCTTGAATCGCGATGCCGGGACGCGCGTCGGGGCGTCCGCGTCGGTTCCGCGCTGCCTCGCCGCACGCTCGGCCAGCAGGCGGGCGAGCTCCACCGACGGTTCCGCCGTCCCTCTGCGGGCGGCGTCATCCACGGCCGCAGCCGCCGCGGACACGACCTCTCGTCGTGCCCCCAACGGGTCGAGGGGCCACCGCAACGTCGAACCGGGGCCGTCATAGGGGTTGTCGTCGGGGTCGACCGCCTCGACCTCGTCGAGCCCCTGCACCTCGATGGCCTCGACCAGATAGGGGCTCGGGGTGCGCGGAGACTTCTGTCCTGCCCAATGCGCACCGCTGAGAAGCAGATCGGTGCGCGCGCGGGTGACCGCGACGTACGCCAGACGCCGCTCCTCCTGCTGCTGATAGGTCCGGTAGGCATCCTTGAAGCGTTTGATCGCGCCGCCCCGGGGATTCGCCTTCGTCGCACCACCGGACAGTGAGGCCTGCGCGAGCTTCTGGCGCTTGACGGGGTCGGCCTCGTCACCCATCGCCTCGACCGGATCCCACTCGAATCGGGGCAGCGCGTCGCGGTCACCGCGCAGAGCAAACGGAACGACTCCGAGGCCGAACCAGCCGGAGGTGTCGGAGACCCGGCTGGGAAGTTCGTCGATCACGAGCCGCACCACGGCGACCGCGTCCCATTCCAGCCCCTTCGACCCATGGATCGTCAGCAGTTGCACGACTCCGGCCTCCGGCGGCTCGGGCCGGGGCATGAGCTCGTCGGTGCTCTCGGCCTTGTCGAGCCACGCGAGCAGACTGCCGATGCTCCCCCGCTCGTCCGCCGCGAGGAAGGCTCGTACCTCATCGGCGAAGGCCCGCAGCTGGGTCGCGGCGACACGGGCCGGGCCTCTGGTCTCGTTGGCCGCCAACTCGATGTCCAGCCGCAGTTCGAGCTCGACCAGCCGGATCAGCTCGGGGATCGGCTGGGAGGACGCTCGGCGCAGTCGCTCGAGCATCTCCCCCGCCGCACGCACCCTCGCCCTGCCGTCGGGCGTGATGGACTCGAGGAGCCGATAGTCGTCGCGCACCGCACGCACCACGTCGACCGCGTCGATGATCGAGACCGCCTCGTCGGCCCCCCGCGAGGAACGCAGCCGCGCGCGCACCTCCTCGGGCAACGGAGCCATGGCGGGGTCGCGCTCGGAGAGTGTGCGCCCGAGGTCGTAGAGCGCCGCCATGTCGGCAACGCCGACACCGAAACGAGGACCCGTGAGAAGGCGGATGAGCGCCGACCCCGCGGTGGGGTCGTGCACCACGCGCAGCGTCGACACGACGTCGACCACCTCCGGCGTCGCCAGCAGACCGCCGAGGCCGAGGATGCGGTGCGGGATGCCACGCGCCGCGAGCGCGGCGGCGAACGTCTGCATGTGGCGTTTCGAACGGAACAGGATGGCACCGGTGTGCGGCTTCGCGCCCGGGGACTCACCGGCGCTGCGGGCGTCGTGCGCGGCACGGCGCTCGGCGAACCATTCCGCCACGGCGGATGCCTCTTCGTCGACCGTGAACGGGTACTCGATGGTCACGGTGCCTTCCCCGGCGCCGGGGCGCGGTTCGAGCGGCGGCACGTCGAGCCCCGGGCGTTGCAGGGGTTCGAGCACGCGGTTCGCGATCCCGAGGATGCCTCGATCATTGCGCCAGCTGGTCATGAGGCTGTAGGTCTGCGCCGCTGCGGTGCTCGAGAACGTGCGGGAGAAGGCGTAGAGGTTGTCGGCGCTCGCACCTCGCCAACCGTAGATCGACTGATGCGGGTCGCCCACGGCCATCACCGCGGAGTCGCGGAACAGCTCGGCGAGGAAGCGGGTCTGGATGACCGACGTGTCTTGGTACTCGTCGAGCAGCACGACACGGTGCTGCTCGCGCAGTTCGGCCCGTACGTCGGGAGCCGATTCGACGATGTCGTAGGCCCCGCCCACCTGGTCGGCGAAGTCGAGCACGCCTCGGCGCTGTTTCTCGGCGATGTAGTCGCGCACGAGGCGGGTCAGCGTCGGCAGACTGAGCAGGTTCACCGCCGCCTTCTCGACGTCGGCGTTGCCCCGATAGGGCTCGAACGCGAGTGCCTGATCGCGGGCGATGTGCTCGGCACGGTCGAGGTCGACGCGGTGGTCGAGGGCATCGCCGGCGAGCCTCTGCACAGCGTCGATGACCGTGCCGAGCGCGAAATCGATGTTCTCCAGCTCGGGGAGGTCGCTGCGGAGCACCACTTCGCGTGCCAGCATCCAGGAGGCGGCCTGGCTGAGCATCGCCACGTCGGGGTCCCGTCCGATGCGCGCCGCGTGCTCACGGACGATGCCGTCGGCGAAGGCGTTGTAGGTCGAGACGCGCGGCCGGATCATCAGGTCTTCCGCAGCACGAGGGGTCACCGGATCCCATCCCGTTCCGCGGTGCGCAGCGAGTTCGTCGAGCACGTGCGCGCGCACCAGCTCACGCTGTCGGCCCGGCACGGCCTCGTCGACCCTCCGAAGTGACCCGTCCGCCACGATCTCGGGCAGATGCGGGAGGAGCCCCCGGCGTCCGTACTCGTCGATGACCGCGAGCCGATGGGCGATCCGTTCCGCGAGCTCTCCTGCGGCTTTGCGCGTGAAGGTGAGGCCGAGGATCTCGTCGCGGCGGACGTGCCCGTTGGCCACGAGCCAGACCACCCGCCCCGACATCGTCTCGGTCTTACCGCTTCCTGCTCCGGCGACGACGAGGGCAGGCTCCGGCGGCGCTTCGATCACCCGCTGCTGTGCGGGTGTCGGCGACGGTTGCCCCAGCGCAGCCGCGATGTCTGTGGCGGAGATGCCCGCACCGCCGCTCCACCCTGCTCCGCTCCGCTCCGGCCCGCTCACGCCCGTCATGAGCTCACCGCCGGCACAGTATGGATGCGGCAGGGGTGCACCCGGCGCTGCGTGTCCGCACAGTGCGACTCGACCTGCGCGGTGAAGCTCGATGCCGACATACCGCGAGCCGCATCCGACACGCGCTTCAGGAACGCCGTTCGCGACTCATCGTCGAGCGTGTGCTGATGGGCGATGCGGTAGTCGCTCTTGGCGAGTGTCTTGGAGACGATCACGAGTCGAGCGCCGGCCAGCGACGACGACGGCGCCCCCTCGATCAGTCCCTGCTGGACCGCCACCTGATAGGCGGCCAGCTGCGCGTGCTCGATCACACCGGAGTCGGATTCGGGATCATTCTTCCCCGTCTTCAGATCGACCACGACCGTCGGGCCGTCAGGACCCCCCGACATCGGCTCCCAGCCGCGGCCTCGAGCTGCCGGATGCTCGCCGGCGCCCGGCGGGTAGGCTTCCACACGGTCGATGTAGCCGTGGATGATCGCCTTATTCGCCTGGTCCTCCCCCACCGCGTGCACCGTCGGCGCGATCTCCTCGTCGGTCGCGGGAGCCACGTCGACGGCGAAGCGGAACTCGACCTCACTGCCGATGACGCGCCCTCCCTCCCGGCGCACGTCGCCCAGGTAGGTGTGCAGCCGATCGACGAGCAGATCGGCACGACGTCGTTCCTTGCGCCCGATCCACTCGGTCTCGAAATCGAGCTCCGGCCAGTGCTCGGCCACGATCTCCCGCATCCGCTCGAGATCTCCTTCGGGTACCCTCTCCATCGCCTCGTGCACGATCGTGCCGATGCCGGCGGTCGGCGGCATCACGGTGTCGCCGCCGAGCGCCGAGACGACCCAGTTGAGGCCGCATTCCTCGTAGGACTCCATCTTCGAGGGCGATACCCGGGCTCCGGTGACGGCGAGATCGCGCAGCGGCGCCTGCGTCGATGGCGGGGTGATCCCGTACCACTCCGCCGGGTCGGCTCCAGGGACGCCTTCGCGAGCGAGGACGGCGAGCTGTGCCGCGGCGGCACGGCGCACGGGCTCGGAGACCGTCGTCGTGAGCATGCGTCGGTGCCGCGCGACGAGTCCGCGCAGGGTGAGCGGGTGCTCCGCCGAGGCATGCCGCTCGGGTGGTTCCGGCGCAGGCAGGAAGCCGAAGAACGGGCTGGGCGTGAGGTCGTCGTCGTCCACCGCCGTGATCAGGAGACGACCGCGTGCACGCGACACAGCGCGCACGAAGAGCCGGAGCTCATCGTGCAGTGCCGCACGTCGGCGGTCGAGGACCCCTGGAGCCTCGATGGAGATCCCCGTGCGGGCGGCCTGGATCGCATCCGGCAGACGCCAGGTCTGCAGCAGACCGCCACGCAGCCGCACGTTGGGCCAGATGCCGTCCTGCACGCCGGCGACCACGACCGCGTCGAACTCCGTGCCGAGGGCGGTGGCGGGGGTCAGCAGCGTGACCTTTCCCGGCCGGTCGGGAGTCGACAGCGAATCCTCCGGAACCTCGCTGTCGAGGATGTCGCGCACGAAGACCTCGGGCCTCTCGTTCGGCGTACGCTCGACGAAGCGCTTCGCGGAGTCGAACAGAGAGACCAGCGCATCGAGCGAACGAGCCGTCTCCGCTCCCGTCGGCAGCAGCGAGATCTCGCGCCAGGCGACCTGCAGCCGCCGGCCGTCGACGGCCCGAGCCTGATCCCAGACCCGCCACAGCAGGTCGTGGATCGTCTCCCCCGCCGCCGCGCCGCGGGAGAGCGCTTCGATCGTCTCGGCGAACCGTTCGGCCGTGCGCGATTCCGGAGCGTCGATCAGCGTGAGGTGCGCAGGATTCGCCATCGCCCGGCGCAGCAGTTCGCGTGCAGGCGTCGATCCTCCCTGCTCGAGTTCGACGTGTCGGAGGCGCGCACGCAGTCGCCGCAGCCCGATCGCGTCCATCCCTCCGAAGGGGGTGCGCAGCGCCTCCTCGAGTGCGGGCGACGTGCGCTCTTCGACCGGGGTGAGTGCCAGACGCACGATGCCGACGATGTCGCGTACGATCCCCTCGCTGCCGAGCGGGCGCTGCACACCGGCCGCTCGTGTCGGGATCTCCCTGGCGGCGAGTTCGGTCTCGAGTGCGGTGACCTGCCGGGTGTCGTGGGCGATGACCGCCATCCGGTCCCAGCGGATGCCGTCGGAGAGGTGCCACTCGCGCATGACGCCGGCGATGCGATCGAGCTCCTCATAGGGGGAAGGAGCAACGAACGTCGCGACTCCGGCTTCGACCTCTTCGGCGGTCACCGGCACCGGAGCGCGCCGGTGCTCGACCCGTCCGGACACGCCGATCGCCTGCGTCACGGTGCGGGTGAGCGCCGTGAGCGCCGGACGCTGGCGGTGCGGCCCGTCGAGTACGTGCACGTCTCCCAGCACGCCGGCGAGCTGGGCGAACAGCTCGGGGCTGGCTCCACGGAACGACCCGGATGAGATGTCGGGATCGCCGAAGGCGTGCACGGCGATCCCGCGGCTGCGCAAGGCCGTCACGACGGCGATCCCACCGCGGGTGAGCTCCTGCGCGTCATCGATGAGCACCACGCGCAAGGGAGCGAGCGGGCCGAGGGTGTTCGCGTCTGCCGTATCCAGGATGGTGCTCGCCTCGCTGAGCAGATCAGCGGCGTCGCGGTGCGCCGAGCGGAGCGCGTCGAGGACCATGCGGTACTCGACGAGGAACTCCGCCGTCGCCACCCACACCTCGTTTCCCGAGGCCCGGAGTTCCGCGGCGTCGACGCCGATCTCGGTGCACTCGGCGAGGAAGGCACGCAGCTCGGAGCGGAACCCCTTCGAGGCGCGCACGGAAGTGCTCAGCGCGTCGGGCCACCGGATGCGCCCGTCTTCCGCATCTCCGGCGAGCAGTTCGGCGATGATGCGGTCCTGATCGGCACCGGTCAGCAGCGCCGGCGGTTCGGCTCCTTCTCGCACCATCGCTCCACGGACGAGCTGGAAGGCGAAGGAACCGAGCGATCTGGCCAACGGTCCCGGCGTCGCCTGACCGATGCGCACGCCGATCCGATCGCGCAGAGCCGTCGCCGCCTGGCGGTTCGGGGTGAGGGCGAGAACCTGTTCGGGGCGCAGCCCCTCGACGTCGAGCAGGTGCACGACACGCTCGATGAGGGTGCGCGTCTTGCCCGTTCCCGGCGCGCCGATGACGACGCCGGATGCCGACGGCTCTGCGGCGATCACAGCGCGCTGAGCGGTATCGGGTGTCATGACCTCCACGCTATCCGGACGTGCGGACATCGCAGCCCGCACCCGCCAGGCACGTCCGGGGTCGCAGTCGTCCGCGCTGTGCGCTCACGGCGAAACCGGTCCCCGCGGCCGATCCTGCCCGGTGCCCGCGGGGTAGAGTTGGCGCAGTCCCCGAACTTCAAGGAGCACGCGTGGAAATCCGCATCGGCATCATCAACACCGGCCGTGAACTGAGCTTCGACACCGGCGCCAGCGCTGAAGAGGTCCGCACCCAGGTCGCCGCGGCGCTCGAGCAGAGCGCGTCGCACGTGAGCTTCGCCGACGTGAAGGGCAACTCCTACATCGTCCCGACCGCGAACCTCGCCTACATCGAGCTGGGCACCGAGGAATCGCGCCGCGTCGGCTTCGTCGCCTGACCGCGCGATGTACATCCTCCTCGCACTCATCGGCGCGTGCGCTCTGGGAATCGCCGCGCACTTCCTGATCCGCGATCGCGAGCTGCGCGGCGTCGCCCTGACCCCGGCGATCGCCACCGCCGTATCGGCGCTCACCTACACGGGCCTGCAGTGGGCCGGTGTGGGCGAGGACAGTATCTGGCTGTGGCTCGCGAGCGTCCTCGGCGCTCCCGTCGTCGCCGCACTGGCGACCGTGGCCATCACCGGGATGCGCAAGCGCTCCGACGCCCAGAGCAGGGCGGCGCTGGGCATCTGACCCGTCGAACTGCGTCGCCTAGGACGCCAGTCCCATCGCGTCCATGCGACGAGCGTGCGCACCCATGAGCTCGGTGTAGACCGGTTCGATGCGCTCCTCGTCGATCTCGAGACGCTCGGGCCGCAGCGCAGAGCGGCAGACGAGGATCGTGTCGCCGACCAGGCGGCGCGCCCACATCGACAGCAGCGAACGCCACTCCTCGTCGCTCTCGATCGTCTCCTGGATGATGGCGACGATCTCGTGTCGAGCGTCGTCCTCGCGGAGGATCTCCGCCACGCGCCGCCCGGTGTCTCCGTAGCTGGACGCCAGCGCGAGATAGAAGTCGTCGAGCATTCCGGCGGTGATGTACACGGCGAGAAGCGTCTCCCGTGGGCGCGCGCCGATGGTCTTTCGACGGAACGCGTCGAGGTTCTCCCGGAACGGGAGCATCAGCTGCGTGGGGTCGTCCCCGTGCTCGGCGATGAGCTCCACGATCCCCCGGTGCTTGGTCAAGGCGGCCCCTGCCGCACGAGACAGCGACTCCTTCTCGGAGAGCGCGGTCGTGGCGCGGATGAGACGCGTCAGCGTCTCGAAGTAGCCCAGTTGCAGATAGGCGGCCTGCCCGAGGAACCGATTGAGTTCGGGGGCGAGTTCGGCGAAGTCGATGCGCGTCGCATCTCCCTGCTCGCCTCTGCCGCGCAGCGCGAGGGTGCGTCGCGGCGCGTCGTCGCGCTGCCAGAACCACTTAACCACGAGGTCGTCCTCCCGAGTCCACCACGACGTTCACAATACTCGTGCCGAACGCTCCTTCCTGGCCGGAGGCGCCCCTCGGGGTAGGCTGGGCGTGTCCCCGCCGTCGGAGCGGGGCCCCGCGCCTGTGGCACAAGAGACGGCGTGGATCCGTTAACGTGGCGATCCCGCAGGCTCGCCGGACAGGCAATCTGAATAAAGTGACAACTTTCGCCGATCTCGGCATCGATCAGGACATCGTCGACGCACTCGCCGCCAAGGGCATCGTCGACGCGTTCCCCATCCAGGAGCAGACCATCCCCCTCGGCCTTCCCGGCCAGGACATCATCGGTCAGGCCAAGACGGGAACAGGCAAGACCTTCGGCTTCGGCATCCCCGTCGTCCAGCGCCTCGGCAAGGACCCGGAGCACGGCGTCAAGGCACTCATCGTGGTGCCGACGCGCGAGCTCGCGGTGCAGGTGTACGAAGACATCGACCTGCTCACCAGCAACCGCTCGACCAGCGTCGTCGCCATCTACGGCGGCAAGGCCTACGAGGGCCAGATCGACCAGCTCAAGGCCGGCGCGCAGATCGTGGTCGGCACACCCGGTCGACTGATCGACCTCGCCGGTCAGCGCCTGCTCGACCTCTCGCACGCCACCGAGGTCGTGCTCGACGAGGCCGACAAGATGCTCGACCTCGGCTTCCTCGCCGACATCGAGAAGATCTTCCAGAAAGTCCCGGCCGTCCGTCACACGCAGCTGTTCTCCGCGACGATGCCCGGCCCGATCGTCGCCCTCGCACGTCGCTTCATGTCGAACCCGATCCACATCCGTGCGAACGACCCCGACGAGGGCCTCACGCAGGCGAACATCAAGCACCTCGTCTACCGTGCGCATTCGATGGACAAGGACGAGGTCATCGCCCGCATCCTGCAGGCCGAGGGTCGCGGAAAGACCGTGATCTTCACCCGCACCAAGCGTGCGGCGCAGCGCCTCGTCGACGAGCTGAGCGACCGCGGCTTCAATGTGGGCGGCGTGCACGGTGACATGGGTCAGGATCAGCGCGAGCGCTCGATGGCCGCCTTCAAGGCGGGCAAGCGCGACGTCCTGGTCGCGACCGACGTGGCCGCCCGAGGCATCGACGTCGATGACGTGACGCACGTCATCAACCACACGATCCCGGATGAGGACAAGACGTACCTGCACCGCGCAGGCCGTACGGGCCGCGCGGGCAAGACCGGCATCGCGGTCACCTTCGTCGACTGGGAAGACCTGCACAAGTGGGCCCTGATCAACCGCGCCCTCGAGTTCGGCCAGCCCGAGCCCATCGAGACCTACTCGTCCAGCCCGCATCTGTACGAGGACCTCAACATCCCCCAGGGCACGAAGGGCCGCCTGGTGTCGGCGCCCAAGACGGAGTCCGTGAAGACCGAGCGCACCCGTCGACCCGAGCGCGCGGCCGACGCCGCCGCCGAGGGGACCGATGAGGGCGGCACCCGCCGCCGTCGTCGCCGTCGCAACAGCACGACTCCGGTCGGTTCGACCTTCACCGAAGGCGCGGCAGAGTCGACGTCCGGCGAGGGGCAGTCCGCACCGGCCGCCGATCGCGGTGCCGAGGGCGCGGGCACGCATGACGGTGCGGGCAAGGAGCACCACGACGGCAAGCCGGCTCCGGCACGTCGTCGCCGTCGTCGTCGTGGCGGTTCCGGCGCCGGCGCGGCTCCCGTCACCGGGGCCTGAGCACGTCACCGAGAGGGCGCATCCACCGGGTTCACTCCGGCGTATGCGCCCTCTCGCATGTGCGGACGCGGAAGCCGAGAGCCGGTTGCGGCGGGTTCACCGTCGGTCGCCGACATCCGGCTCCTGTGCGCGTGCCTCGTCGGCCGTGCGCAGCACGGCTGCCGGTACCTGCGGCGGATACACCCAGGCGACCAGCACGACCGAGATGATCATCAGCAGGAACCACGAGCTCAGCTTGCTCAACGAGACCGGCTGCCAGCCTCCGGCCTGATCCGGGTAGGCCCATGCGCCCGCCCACGTGCCGATGTTTTCCGCGAGATAGATGAACACCGCGACCCCGCCGAAGACGGCCAGGAGCGGCAGACGGATCGTGCGCCGCCACACCCGCGCGTGCATCACTGTGGGCAGCCAGAGCGCCACGACTCCCGCCAGGAGCACCCAGCGGGCATCCCACCACCAGTGGTGGGTGAAGAAGTTGAGGTAGATCGCCGCTGCGAGGACGGCCGTCATCCATCGCCGCGGATACCGCGTGAACCCGAGGTCGAACAGCCGATAGACGCGCACCATGTACGACCCGACCGCCGCATACATGAAACCGCTGAACAGCGGGACACCGCCGATGCGGAGGATCCCGTCCGCGGCATACGCCCACGACCCCACGTCGGTCTTGAAGAGCTCCATGGCGGTGCCGGTGATGTGGAACAGGACGATGACCCACAGCTCACGCCCGCTCTCCAGTCGGAAGACGAGCATCGCCACCTGGATGAGCACAGCGGCGATGGTGAGTGCGTCGTTGCGGGCGAGCACCGCATCGTCGGGGTACCACAGACGCGCGGCGACGATCAGGACCAGCAGCGCCGCCCCGAAGATGCACGCCCACGCCTGCTTGACGACGAACACCGCGAACTCGATCAGGCCGGCGCGGATGCCGTTCGACGGGGCATCGCGGAGGAGGCGATGAGCCCACGCGTCGACGCGTCGCTCGAGGGAAGTCGCTCGCTGCATGCCTCGGACGGTATCGGTCCCGCTCGACAGCTCGCCGGGAGATGACCGCCAGAATGCCGAGGATCAGGGAAAACGCGGGGCGGTGCCCGTGCCGCGTGCTATGAGCCTGGCCACCATCTCGTCAGAGGTGGTGTTCTCGCCGGGACGGTTGGGCTTGCCGTCGCCGTGATAGTCGCTCGAGCCCGTGATGATGAGGTCGTGCTTCGCGGCGATCTCTCGCAGCAGCCGCTTGCCTGCCTCCGTGTTCTCGCGATGCTCGATCTCGAACCCGCCGAGGCCTGCATCGACGAGGCGCTCGATGAACGCCACGGGCATCATGCGGTCGCGCCCCGCCGTCACGGGGTGGGCGATGATCGCCACTCCCCCCGCCTCGGTGATCAGACGCACAGCGGTCAGCGGATCGGGTGCGTAATGCGGCTCGTAGTACCCCTCCCGTGGATGCAGGATGCCGTCGAACGCCTCGCTCCGATCCCGCACGATGCCGCGGGCGACGAGGGCGTCGGCGATGTGCGGACGCCCCACCGTCGCGTCGAGTGCCGTCTGCGCCACCACGTCGTCCCACTGCAGGTCGTAGTCTCGCCCGATGTTGCGGACGATCCGCTCGGCACGGCCGATCCGATCACCGCGGATGCGATCGGTCTCGGCCCGCAGTGCGTCATCCTCCGGATCGAAGAGGTAGCCGAGAACATGCACGCTGCGCCACTCGTGCTTCGCGGAGAGCTCCATCCCCGGGATGAAGGTCATCCCCCGTGCGACGGCGGCGTCTCCCGCCTCGCCCCAACCGGTCGAGCGGTCGTGATCGGTCAGCGCGAGCGTGCGCACCCCGTGCGCGTGCGCCTGCCGGACGACCTCGGCCGGCGACTCCGTGCCATCGGAATGGTTGGAGTGCAGGTGCAGGTCGGCGGGACCGGCGAATCCGTGGGACGAAGAGGCCATCCTCCGAGCGTACCGAGCGGCGACCCGCGCGGACGCGGAGGCGCACGGAAGCGGATGTCGAGGCAGGGACTTCACAGGCGACGCTCCTAGGCTGGTGGGGATGTTTCGTCTCCTGGGGATCCTCTTCACCGTGCTGCTCGCGATCGCGACGGCGGTCGTGGTGTGGCCGCAGTTCTTCCGTCTCGAGCAGACCTACCCGTTCGCGCAGCTCGTGTCCGCGCGCGGCATCGTGCTCGGCGGATTCCTCGTCGTCGCGGTGCTCGCGCTCCTGCTCCTGTTCGCCCGTCCGCTCCGCGGATTCGCCGCCTCTGTCCTGATCGTTGCGCTGCTCGGCGCCGGCGCGACCGCGGCGATCGGTGCCGTTCGCGGTTTCGGGGGATCACCGCTCCCGGAGAAGACCGAGGACAGTGTCCGCGTGCTCACCTGGAACACGGCGGGAGAAGCGGTGTCTGCCGAGGTGATCGCCCAGCAGATCCTCGATCAGGGGGCCGACATCGTCGCCCTTCCCGAGACGACCGAGGCCGTCGGCGAGCGCATCGCTATCATGCTCCGCGAGCAGGGACACCCGATGTGGGTGCACCACGTGCAGTTCCGCCCGGATGTGCAGGACGGGCCGCAGTCGTGGCAGACGACCGTGCTGGTCGCCCCGGACCTCGGGGAGTACTCCGTGATCGAGTCGGCGAAGGATGGCACCAGCAACACCGGCTCGGTGCCCAGCGTCGTGCTCATGCCGATCGACGGCTCCGGCCCCACCATCGTCGCCGTGCACGCGGTCGCGCCGCGCATGGAGGAGATGCAGCAGTGGCGCAGCGACCTGCAGTGGATCGCGGATCAGTGCCCCCAGGGCGACTTCATCCTGGCCGGTGACTTCAACGCGACGATCGACCACATGGCCCCTCTCGGAGTCGAGGGCGGAGATATCGGCTACTGCCGCGATGTCGCGTCCCGCACCGGCAACGGCCTCACGGGTACCTGGCCGAGCTCTCTCCCTGCCCTCGCCGGCGCCCCGATCGATCATGTGATGGCGTCGCAGAACTGGTCTCCGACGGGGTCGGTCGTGCTGGATGATGCCGGTGGCAGCGACCACCGCGCTCTGGTCGTGCAGCTCGAGCCCGCCGGCTGACTCCCGCACCCGCCCGCCAGGTGACAGACTGGAGGGATGAGCACAGGAGAGCGCGACACGATCGCAGAACCCACCGTCGAAGCGTCTGTCGACAACGGCACCACCAACCGCAAGCAGCCCTTCCCCCAGGGCTTCCTCGACACGATCTCGACCGGTTGGGCCGAACGCCCGGAGACGCTTCCCGCGCCGCGCGCCCAGGCGTCGTACGCGGCCACGCGTCGTGCCGCCGTCTCCGCGGCCTTCCCCGGCAAGCACCTCGTGATCCCTGCCGGCTCTCTCAAGCAGCGCAGCAACGACACCGACTACGTCTTCCGCGCGCATTCCGCCTTCGCACACCTCACCGGGTGGGCATCGGATGCCGAGCCCGACTCGGTCCTCGTCTTCGCACCGACCGAGACCGGCCACGACATCACCCTCTTCTTCCGCGAGCGCGCCGACCGCACGACGACGGAGTTCTACGCCGACGCCACGGTCGGAGAGTTCTGGATCGGTCCGCGACCGTCCCTCGCCGGGGTCGCCGCCGATCTCGACATCGCCACCGCCCATCTGGACGACCGGGAAGCCGTCGAGGGCGAGCTGGTGCTCGACGAGGACGAGAACCTCACGCGCTTCGTCTCGGAGCTGCGCCTCATCAAGGACGAGTTCGAGATCGCCGAGATGCGCCGCGCCGTCGAGATCACGGCGAACGGCTTCGACGACATCATCCGCGAGCTTCCGGCCGCGACGGCTCATGCACGCGGCGAGCGCGTCGTGGAAGGCGTCTTCCACCGCCGCGCACGCGAGGACGGCAACGGCGAGGGCTACGACACGATCGCCGCCTCCGGCCCGCACGCCTGCTACCTGCACTGGACGCGCAACGACGGAACCGTGGTTCCCGGTGACCTGATCCTGGTGGATGCGGGTGTGGAGGCCGACAGCCTGTACACCGCCGACATCACGCGCACGCTGCCCGTCTCCGGCACGTTCACCGACGTGCAGCGGCGCGTCTACGAGACGGTGCGCGAGGCCGCCGACGCGGCATTCGCCGCCGCTCGGGTCGGTGTACGCTTCCGCGACGTGCACGGAGCCGCCATGAAGGTCATCGCCGAGCGGACGGCCGAGTGGGGTCTGCTGCCCGTCACCGCCGAAGAGGCTCTGGATGCCGACAAGGGCGGCCAGCACCGTCGGTACATGGTGCACGGCACCTCGCACCACCTCGGCATCGACGTGCACGACTGCGCCCAGGCCCGTCGCGAGATGTACTACGACGGCATCCTCGCCCCGGGCATGGTGTTCACGATCGAACCCGGACTCTACTTCCAGATCGACGACCTCACCGTGCCGGCCGAGCTCCGTGGCATCGGCGTGCGCATCGAGGACGACATCGTGATGACCGACGACGGCCCCGTGAACCTCTCGGCCGGCATCCCCCGCACGGCCGACGAGGTCGAGGCGTGGATGGCGCGACTGCAGAGCTGACACCGACGGATGCATGAGGGCGAGCTCGCACTCGAGACCGAGGTCGCGGCGCACCTGATCGCGCGCCGCTTCCCCGAGCTCGGTGGCGAGACCCTGCGACCGGTCCCCATGACGGGCACGGTGAACAGGATCATCCGGGTGGGCGACGGACTCGTCGCCCGCTTCCCCCTCCTCGGTGCAGCGGCGCACGAGCTCGTCCGCGAGGCCGCAGCACTCGAGGAGTTCGCGGCGTCGAGCCCGTTCCCCGCGCCGCGCTCCTACGGCACGGCCTCCGCGTCGGAGGAGTTCGACTCGGCCTGGGCTGTGCAGACGTGGGTCGAGGGTGACCCGGCGGATCCTGTGCTCTCCTCCACGTCCGAGACGCTCGCGCACGACCTGGTCGCCCTCATCCGGGCGCTGCGCGCCGTCGACGTGCGCGACCGTGTGTTCGACGGCAGGGGCCGGGGCGGAGACCTCGGAGACCACGACGAATGGGTCGCGACGTGCCTGAGGCGGAGTGCGCATCTCTTCGATGCGGCCCGCGCAGGGCGGCTCTGGTCGGTGCTGCGCGAGCTCCCGTCCGCCAGCGCTCCGGTGATGAGCCACCGGGACCTCACGCCGTTCAATCTCCTCGTCGCGGAGCACGAGGGCGATACCCGTCTGGCCGGTGTGCTCGACGGCGGTGACTTCGGTCCCGCGGATCCCGCACTCGACCTGGTCGCCGCCTGGCACCTCTTCGACGCGCCGGGACGACACCTGCTCCGCGAAGGCCTGGCTGTCGACGACCTTGAGTGGCGGCGCGGCGCGGGATGGGCGCTGCAGCAGGCGCTCGGGCTCGGATGGTATTACGCGGAATCGAACCCGCGGATGAGCGCACTGGGCATCTCGACCGTGGGGCGCGTGCTCGCGGATGAGGGGCTGTCGAGGCTCATCGACTGAGGGGGCGTCCGACCGAGGCCCTCACTCCTCCGCGCCGCCGAGGGCGAACTCCGCCACGATCGGGGCGAGTGCGGCCCCGATCTCCGCGGCGGGGCGTTTGCGGCCCTTCACCTCGAAGGTGTGTCCTCCTCCGTCGATCCAGACGACGCGCGCATCCCGACAGGTCGCGATCGCCTCCTCGAACTGCGAGATCGGCTGGATGAAGGGATCGTTCGTCCCCTCCACGAACAGCTGCGGGACCGTGATCCCCGGCAGATGCTCGACCCGTGGCTTCTCCGGACGTCCGGGCGGATGCAACGGGTACCCGAGGTAGACGAGACCGTCGACACGCATGCCCTCGGCGACCGCCATCGACGCCATGCGTCCGCCGTACGATTTGCCCGTCGCCCACAGGGTCGCCGAGGGATCGGACTCGCGTGCGAAGGCCGCGACGGCGTTCCATGTGGCGATCGCATGCGCGGCGGGTCCCGGCATCCGTCGCCCCTGCTCCACATACGGGAAGTTGAAACGGAGGGTCGAGAAGCCCATCGCGCTCAGCGCATCGACGTAGCCGGTGAGGAACGGATGGTCCTTGCCGGTCCCTGCACCGTGGGCCACGATCACCGTCACCCCGTTGTCACCGACTGTCCAGTCGGCGGACACGGCGGTGAGTCCCGTCGGGAGCGCGACCTGGATCTCGACCATCAGACGGAGAGCGGGGAGGCCGCCGTCATGCCCGTTCGCCCTGGATGCCGTCAGTGCCGGGAGCGGCGTCCGGCTCGACCGGGGCCACGGTCGACGGAGCAGCGGTCCCCGCCGATGCGGACCCGGGCTCGGGCGTCGTCTCGGGTTCGGGGTCGGCGACCGGGTCGGCGACCGGCGGTGCGACGGGGTCGGCCGGGCGCGGCGGGATCACGGGATCCCCGGGTGCCGGGGCGGGCTCAGGCGAGGTCGCGCCGGGCGTGATCCGCTCGCCGTAGCGCGGCGGCTCGTCGAGGTTGACCGGCGGTCGCACGGGCGCCACTTTGTTCGCGCCGAGGACCTGCCGGGCCTTGCCCAGCGACGAGGACAGCACGGTGACCTCGTAGTGATCGGCCGCGAACTGCGTGACGCTGGCGAAGTCGCGCCGGCGACGGACGATCGCGTAGGTGACCAGGCTGAGGATCATCCCGACCGCGACACCGATGAGGACGAAGCCGAGGAAGAGCTGGATCGGCACCTCCGGGTTGCCGAGCACGAGGATGGCGGCGAGGAAGAGCCCGATCAACACACCGTTGATCGCCCCGGAGCGCGCGGCGGCGGCGTAGCCGAGCTTGCCGGTCACGCGTTCGACCGTGCGCACGCTCTGACCGACGATGGCGATGTCGCGCGCCGGCACCTCCCCCGCGATCAGCTTCGAGACCGTCTTCTGCGCGCTCTCGTAGTCGCGCATCGACGCGACGATCTCGCCGGTGTCTGTGCCGCTCGCGGGCCGGTTCAGCATGCTCATCCGGCTATTCTTCCACGCGTGCCGTCGGACGGCCCGAGGCACGGCCGACCCGCCGGAGACGCGAGCCGCCGACTACGCTGGAGAAGTGAGCACACAACGGGTTTTCGCCGCGCGCCTTGCCGGGTGCGCCGTCTTCGATCCCGTCGGCGACCGGCTCGGCAAGGTCCGAGATGTCGTCGTCGTGTATCGAAGTACCGCGGCGCCCCGCGTCATCGGTCTGGTCGTGGAGATCCCGGGACGACGCCACGTGTTCCTCTCGATCGGACGCGTCACCTCGATCCGTTCCGGCCAGGTCATCACCACGGGCCTGATCAACGTGCGGCGGTTCTCCCCGCGCGCCGGCGAGGTGCGCGTGCTCGCCGAGATGCTGGGACGACGCGTGAGCTTCGTCGATGGCAGCGGTACCGCGGTCATCGAGGACATCGCGATCGAACCGAACCGCCTCGGCGAATGGGCGATCAGCCAGCTCTTCCTCCGCCGACCGAAGACCAGTGCCTCCCCGTTCGCGAAGGGTCCGACGACGTTCGCGGCATGGAGCGAGGTCGCCGAGCAACGCGCTCCCGGTGAGTCGCAGTCGGCTGAGCAGCTCGTCGCCTCGTACTCCGAGCTGCACGCCGCCGATCTCGCCAACACGCTTCTCGACCTTCCGCAGCAGCGCATGATCGAGGTGGCCGAAGAGCTGTCGGACGACCGCCTTGCCGATGCCCTCGAGGAGATGCCCGAAGACGAACAGGTGCACATCCTCGACCGTCTGGGAGACGAACGCGCCGCCGACATCCTCGACCAGATGGAACCGGACGACGCGGCCGACCTGCTCGCCCAGCTGGCGCCTGACCGCCTGGAGCAGCTCCTGGAGCTCATGGAGCCGGAAGAAGCCGAAGACGTCAGGATGCTGCTGCGCTACGGCCCGGACACCGCAGGCGGTCTGATGACGCCTGAGCCGATCATCCTCTCGGCCGACGCCACAGTCGCCGAGGCGCTCGCGCTGATCCGCCGCCACGAACTGCACCCCGCGCTGGCCGCCGCGGTGTTCGTCACCCTCCCGCCGTTCGAGACTCCGACCGGGCGCCTGCTCGGGCTCGTGCACTTCCAGCGGATGCTGCGCTACCCGCCGCATGAGCGGCTCGGCGCGATCCTCGACGACAGCCTCGAGCCCGTGCCCGTGACCGCTTCCGCCGCCGAGGTGGCACGGCTGCTGGCGAGCTACGACCTCGTCTCGCTCCCCGTGATCGATGCGGCGCATCGCCTCGTCGGAGCGATCAGCATCGACGACGTCCTCGACTACCTCCTTCCGGACGACTGGCGTTCGCATGACAGCGAGGACACCTCCCCCGCTGCGAGCACCGTCCCTGGGTCCACCCCCGCCGCCCCGACGAAGGAGACGCGCTGATGCCCCGCTCTCCGCGCCTCGATGCGCCGGGCCGCACCACGACACGGCCGCGGGCGACGTCTCGCGACCGCTTCGGACGCTTCACGGAGTGGGTGGCTCGCGCGATGGGGACGCCCGCGTTCCTGCTGATCCTCAGCCTGTTCTGTGTGGTCTGGATCGTCTGGAACACGCTGATGCCCGACGAGCTGCGCTTCGACGACGCCGCCCTCGGCTTCACGGCACTGACCCTGATGCTCTCCCTGCAGGCCTCATACGCCGCACCGCTCATCCTGCTCGCGCAGAATCGTCAGGACGACCGCGACCGGGTTCAGATCGAGCAGGACCGCCAGCGTGCGGAGCGCAACCTGGCCGACACCGAGTACCTGGCCCGCGAGATCGTGGCTCTGCGCATGTCGCTCGAAGAGCGCAATTCGCAGGTCGTCACGCGCGACGTGCTGCGCCAGGAGCTCAAAGCCCTTCTCGCCGAGCTCGAAGACGTGCCGGAGAAGCCCCGATCCGGCGCCGCGTCGTGACCGCGGCGGAGCGTGTCCGCGCGGCTGTCGCCGCGGTGACGGATCCCGAGCTCCGTCGACCCATCGGGGATCTCGACATGGTCCGGGACATCTCCGTCGACGGCGGTCGAGCCCGCGTCGGCATCGTCCTCACGATCGTCGGCTGTCCAGCGGCGGCGCGGATCGAGTCGGACGTCCGCGATGCCGCGGCGTCCGTTCCGGGCATCGCGGAGGTGGACGTCGAGGTCGGCGTGATGACGCCGGCAGAACGCAAGGCTCTCACCGAGAAACTCCGCGCCGGGAGGCCCGCACGCCACATGCCGTTCGGGCCCGATTCCCTCACCCGTGTGATCCTCGTCTCCAGCGGCAAGGGGGGTGTGGGCAAGTCCACCGTCACCGCGAACCTTGCCGTCGCACTCGCCGCGCAGGGTCTGTCCATCGGTCTCGTCGACGCCGACGTGCACGGGTTCTCGATCCCCGGGCTCCTCGGCATCCCTGCGGGCACGCAGCCGACACGCATCGACGACCTGATGCTCCCCCCGGTCGCGCACGGCGTGAAGACGATCTCGATCGGAATGTTCCTCCGCGACGGCGAATCGGTGGTGGCGTGGCGTGGGCCGATGCTGCACCGCACGGTCTCGCAGTTCCTCACCGACGTCTTCTTCGGCGACCTCGACGTCCTCCTCATCGACATGCCGCCGGGGACGGGCGACATCGCGATCTCGATCGGCCAGCTCCTCCCCCATGCGGAAGTTCTCGTCGTGACCACCCCGCAGACCGCTGCCGCCGAGGTGGCGATCCGCAGCGGTCTCGTCGCGCGTCAGACGGGTCAGCGCGTGATCGGCGTCATCGAGAACATGGCGGCGTACACACTGCCCGATGGAACGGTCATCGACATGTTCGGCTCGGGCGGAGGCGCCGCCGTATCGGAGGCTCTCTCCGAACCGGGAGTCCCTGTGCCACTGTTGGCCTCGATCCCCCTGAGCCCCGCTCTGCGCGAGGGCGGAGACGCAGGCGAGCCGATCGTCTCCACCGAGAGCGACGATGTCGCGGCGACGACCATCCGCGACCTCGCGAGCACCCTGGCGCGGCGGGGCAGGGGCCTCTCCGGTCGATCGCTGCCGATGTCGCTCACCTGAACGCGTGGGAAGATGGACCGATGCCTCCCCGCTCTCTGACCGTCGATGAGGGTCTGCTGCGACGAATGGCTCGGGACGCAGCGATCTACTCGCTGACCCGACCCGCCGCCCTCGTCATGTGGGTCGCCCTCGCCGCAGCCCTCGTGCTCAGCATCCTCAACCTCGGCACGCCCGTCCGTCCGGGGGAACAGGGCCCTTTCGGAGCAGGATGGATGCCGGTCATCATCGTCGCGCTCGCGGGTTTCGCCGTCGTGATGACCGTATCGGGCGCGCGAACCGCCGTCCGGATCGCGATGCCCGTCGGAACCGTCGTGTGGGTATCGCTGGAAGAGGACAGCCTGCAGATGGGCAGCGGCCGTCGTCGCTCCGACATCGCCTACCGCACCTTCCAGAGGATGCGAGTGGGCAAGGACGCCGTGCTGTTGAAGCTGCGAGACACTTCGGCCGCGACCGCGATCCCTCGTGGCCTGCTCACGGACGACGACATCGCCACCCTCCGCTCGAAGATCTCCTAGGCGCCGAGCGCGCAGAGCCCTGCGCGCTCGATCGGCGAGCGTTCCCGTCAGGTGGCTTCGGCGTCGAAGGGAGGGCGGTTCGACGCACTGAACTCCTGCGGAACGGCTCGGGTCGCGGGAGCCGTGGTCGCCGCGGCCGCAGCTCCGGCGATCGGCTCCGCGATGGTCTGGGCCGCCTGCAGCGGGGTCGCCGGCTGGGGCTCTTCCATGAGCGCATCGCGGATGATCCGGCGCGGGTCGTACTGGCGCGGGTCGAGCTTGCGCCAGTCGACGTCGTCGATCTCCGGCCCCATCTCCTCGCGCACCCTCGACTTGGTCGCGCGCAGATACTCGCCGGCCTTGCGGACCATGCGCGAGAAGCTCTCCGCGGCTCGCGGGAGACGTTCGGGGCCGATGATCAGAACCGCGATGAGGCCGATCAGCAACAGCTTCTCGAAGGTGAGCCCGAACGTCATCTCTACAGGCTACCGCCGCGCCTGCG
Source organism: Microbacterium maritypicum MF109 (assembly GCF_000455825.1). Lineage (GTDB taxonomy): Bacteria > Actinomycetota > Actinomycetes > Actinomycetales > Microbacteriaceae > Microbacterium > Microbacterium maritypicum_A. Next base: position 124,809 of record NZ_ATAO01000179.1, on the reverse strand, counting down.
GTCCCCGCACTCGCCGACCGAATACTCTGGAGAGGATCACAGTCAGGCAGGGAGAAACAGGCCATGAGCGAGCATGACGCGAACGCGCGTTTCCTGCGCGAGTCCATCGTGGAACCCGACGCCATCAGCCGCGCACGCGCGCATGCGGTCGAACTGGGAGCGATGCCGATCAGCGCCGCCGTGGGTTCGCAGATCGCCGTGCTCGCGGCCGCGACCTCGGCACGCTCCATCGTCGAGATCGGCACCGGCGCCGGAGTCTCCGGTCTCTGGCTCCTGCGCGGCGCACCCCAGGCGGTCCTCACCTCGATCGACAACGAACCGGAGCACCTCGCCGCGGCGCGACAGGCCTTCTCCGATGCCAAGGTGCCGTCCACCCGAGCCCGCTTCATCACGGGCCGCGCGATCGACGTTCTCCCCCGCATGAACGAGAACTCCTACGACATCGTGCTGGTCGACGCCGACCCCGAGCATGTCATCGAGTACGTCGAACACGGTCTGCGTCTCGCACGCACCGGCGGACTCGTGCTCGTGCCCCGCGTGCTGGCCGGCGGTCGCGTCGCCGATCCGGTCCAGCGCGACGAGATCACTTCCGCCTACCGGTCCCTCGTGCAGGAGACGCAGGAATCCTCGGCGGTCCTCGCCACGGTCTCCCCCGCCGGCGAAGGTCTGCTGCAGCTGATCAGTCTCGCCGAACGCGGCTGACCGCGCGGCTCGAGACCGTGCGAAAAGGGCGATGGATCCGAGGATCCATCGCCCTTTCGGATCCGCCGACGCGGACCCCAGGTCGATCAGGCCGGTGCCACGACGGCGGCAAGCACGTCGTGAAGCTCCTTGGCCTCGGCGTCGTTCACGGAGACGACCAGGCGGCCGCCGCCTTCGAGTGGAACGCGCACGATGATGAGTCGTCCTTCTTTCACGGCTTCCATAGGTCCGTCTCCGGTCCTCGGCTTCATCGCTGCCATCGTGGCTCCCTTTCCTCCGGTGGTATGGGATGAGTTTATCGGGTGTCACCGGGACCTGGAGGTCACGGAGCAACAATTGGGTCGAGCTTCACCCTCACGGCACCTGCCAGAACGTGCTTCCGAGCGCATACACGTGGTAGATCCAGAACCATTGCCCGAGGAGACATGCGGCCAGCACGCCGACACGCCAGAGCCGCGATCGCGGCACCGCGACCGCTCCCCAGAGCGGGCTCAGGGGGAGAAGCAGGCGGAACGTGCTCGATTGCGGAAAGAACACCGCGAGCAGATACAGCAGGTAGCTCGCACTCCACAGACGGATGTCGGCGCCCAGAGCGCGCACCTGCGGAGAGAAGAGGAGTGCGGCAGCAGCGCCGACGACCGACAGCACCAGCACGATCGGCCCCCACCACTGCGGCATCCCCCAGAGGGCGAACCAGAACTGCGATGCCTGGATCCACCCTTCGAACGGGATGAAACCCTCGACTCCGCCGGTGATCCAGTGCTGGCGCCACGCGAGCTCGGTCGCGAGATACGCACCGGGATCCCCCGTCGCGATGCCGGCGATCACCTGCCAGGCGAAACCGGACAGAGTCGCGAGCGCGCCGAGCGCGAGGATGTGTGCGATCTCGCGCCCGGTGAGCGGATCCTGCCGACGTCGGATCCACCGCAGCAGTCCGTGCAGCCCGAGGAACAGGGCGAAGGCCAGGACACCGGGTCGTGTGAAGGCCATCACGGGGATGAGGATGTACAGCCAGGCATAGGTGCGCCGCGTCGTCGCATCGAGGGCGAGGAACAGCAGCAGCAGGAACAGCGTCTCGGCGTACCCCACCTGGAACATCGCCGCGATCGGTCCCGCCGCGAAGAACACGACGGCCCACGTCGCCGCGGAGTTGCCGATGCGATCACGAAGCAGGCGGTGAAGCGCGAGACAGGCCAGGTAGCCGGCGACGAGCGAGAGCAGGAGCGCACCGGCACCCCAGGACCCGAGCAGTACGCCGATCCCCTTGGCCGCATATGCGAACACCGGCATGAACGCCCAGGCGTTCTCGGCGACGTCACCCGAGTCGGTGAGCGGAAGATCCGTCGGGTAGCCGTTCTCGGCGACCAACCAGTACCATTGCGCGTCCCAGCCGAGGACGAAATCGATGATCCCCGCCTCCGCGCCGAACCGCGAGGACGAGGTCGACAGTGAGGCGGCGATGACCAGGAACACCGTCGTGACGACCCGGGCTCCGAGGTAGACGACGGCCACGCGCAGGGCGACCGGCGCCTTCGCCCAGCGGCGCCTTGCGCTCAGTGCGAGGTGAGCCATGCGCGCAGGCCCCGCTCCACGGCGTCGATCTGCGCGAGGGGTACACGCTCCTCATCGTGGTGGGCGAGGTGCGGGTCGCCGGGCCCGTAGTTCACAGCCGGGATCCCGAGCGCGGAGAATCGTGCGACGTCGGTCCACCCGTACTTCGGGCGCGGCTCGGCGCCGACCGCCGCCACGAACTGCTTCGCGATCTCGGCGTCGAGCCCGGGACGCGCCCCCTCGGCGGCATCCGTGATCTCGACGTCGAAGCCGGCGAGGACTGCGCGGAGGTGAGCCTCGGCATCGGCCGCAGACTTGCTCGGCGCGAACCGGTAGTTGACCTCCACCTCGCAGGCGTCGGGGATGACGTTCCCCGCGACGCCGCCCGCGATGCGCACGGCGCTCAAGCTCTCGCGGTACAGCAGCCCCTCGACCAGCACCTCCTTGGCGCGGTACTCCGCCAGACGCGTGAGGACGGGCGCCGCGCGGTGGATCGCGTTCTCGCCGATCCAGGCACGCGCGCTGTGAGCACGCACGCCGGTGGTGCGCACGATCGCACGGAGCGTTCCGTTGCAACCGCCTTCCACCTCACCGTTGGACGGCTCGCCGAGGATCGCGAAGTCCGCCTCGAACAGGTCGGGACGCACGGCGGCGAGCAGACCGAGACCGTTCTTCGACGCCTCGATCTCCTCGTTGTCGTACCACATCCACGTGATGTCGATCGCGGGGTCGGTCAGCTCGGCCGCGAGCTTCAGCTGCACGGCGGTGCCCGCTTTCATGTCGACGGTGCCGCGACCCCAGAGATGGGGGACTCCGTCGATCTCGATGTCGCGCGTGGGCAGGTTCGCATTGATCGGCACGGTGTCGATGTGACCGGCGATGGCGACGCGCTGTGCCCGGCCGCGGTCGGTGCGGGCGACGATCGTGTTCCCGTGGCGGAAGACCTCCAGATGGTCGAGCGGGGACACTGCGGCCTCGATCGCATCGGCGAGTGTCTTCTCGTCGCCGGAGACGCTCGGGATGTCGCAGATCGCACGGGTGAGGTCGACGGAGGACGCGGTCAGATCGAGCACCATGGGTCCAGCCTACTTACCCCGTCATGAGTGCGGTCGTCGCCCCGGGAGCGCGATAGCGTGGAGGGATGAGCGACGCACGCACCGTATGGGGTATCGGCCTGACCACCATCGCCGGGGACGGCACGGTTCTCGACGCCTGGTACCCCGAGGTGCACACCGGTGCGGTCACGACCGACGAGGTGGCTGTCGCTGCGCTCGAACCCCTCGCGGGGAGCGACGAACGACGCGACGTCACGATCGAGGTGGTGCAGCTGCAGATCGACCTCGACACGGCACCGGCCTCCACCGCCGACGCCTATCTGCGCCTGCATGCCCTGTCGCATCTCGTCGTGCGCCCGAACGAGCTGAACCTCGACGGCGTCTTCGGACACCTTCCGAATGTCGCCTGGACCAACGCCGGGCCCGTCCTCCCCGCTGACGCCGCCCGCCTGCGCCCGCAGCTCCAGCGCGCGGGCATCCAGGTGCAGGGGCTCGACAAGTTCCCCCGCCTGACCGACTATGTGCAGCCGGCGGGCGTCCGCATCGCCGATGCCTCCCGCGTGCGCCTGGGGGCGTACCTCTCCCCCGGCACGACCGTCATGCACGAGGGATTCGTCAACTTCAATGCCGGCACACTGGGCGCATCGATGGTCGAGGGCCGCATCTCGCAGGGTGTGGTCGTCGGAGACGGCAGCGACATCGGCGGAGGGTCCTCCATCATGGGCACCCTCTCGGGTGGCGGAACGCATCGGGTGTCGATCGGCGCCCGCACCCTGCTCGGCGCGAATGCGGGCATCGGCATCTCGCTCGGTGACGACTGTGTCGTCGAAGCGGGGCTCTACGTCACCGCAGGCACCAAGATCGTCCTCGTCGACGGACCCGTGACCGCCGACGGCGGGCGCAAGACCGTCAAGGGTGCGGAGCTCTCCGGTCAGGACGGCCTGCTCTTCCGCCGCAACTCGCTCAGCGGTGCGGTGGAAGCCGTCCGTCGCGCCGGTGTCGGAGTGACCCTGAACGAGGCTCTGCACGCCTGAGAGCAGTCTTCCGGCCCGTCTCCGCGGAGCCGACGACCCGCGCGGGAGGCGACATGCAGCCGACGGCATGCGCGCACTGGTAGACTGACATCGTTGCGCGTACCGCCGGTCCCGCAACATCGTCGTCGTCACGGGGTCTCCGAGGACCGAAGCGAGCGGAACTGCTCCCACCACCAGCATGAGCTGGCCTTTCGAACGGCGAACCGATGCGCAATTCCTGCGCCGTCGCCCACCTCACCCCCTATCTCGCGCCGTTCACTCGTGCGCTGACGGAGTTTCTGCATGTCTACTTTCCTTGAACTCGGCGTTCCTGCCGAGCTCGCCGCCGTTCTCGCCGATTCCGGCAAGACCGAGGCATTCGCCATCCAGCGCGATACCCTTCCCGACTCCCTCGCCGGACGCGACCTCCTGGGCCGTGGACGCACGGGAAGCGGCAAGACCATCGCCTTCGCTCTGCCGCTCGTCGCACGCCTCGCCGCCTCGGGCGGTCAGCGTCGCGCCGGCCTTCCGCGCGGACTCGTCCTCGCGCCCACCCGTGAACTCGCGACCCAGATCGCCGCGACCATCGCGCCGCTCGCGGAGGCCGCAGGCCTGCGCGTCACGACCGTCTTCGGCGGGGTCAGCCAGCGCCCGCAGGAGCAGGCGCTTCGCGGCGGCGTCGACATCGTCGTGGCCTGCCCCGGTCGACTCGAAGACCTCATGAAGCAGCAGGTCGTGCGCCTGAGTGCGATCGAGGTCACCGTGCTCGACGAGGCCGACCACATGGCCGACCTCGGCTTCCTCCCCGGCGTCACCCGCATCCTCACGGCCACGCCGGCCGGTGGGCAGCGCCTGCTGTTCAGCGCCACGCTGGACCGCGGCATCGACACCCTCGCCCGCCGCTTCCTCTCGAACGCGGTCAGCCATGAGGTCGACGAGGAGAGCGTGCCCGTCGGCGAGATGACGCACCGCGTCCTGGTCGTCGACTCGGCCGACAACAAGACGGCCCTCGTGCGTGAGCTCGCCTCGGGCACCGGTCGTCGCATCCTCTTCACCCGCACCAAGCACCAGGCGAAGAAGCTCGCGAAGCAGCTCACCGCCGCGGGGATCCCCGCGGTCGACCTGCACGGCAACCTCTCGCAGAACGCCCGCGAACGCAACCTCGGTGCCTTCTCCGCGGCCCCGGAAGACGGTGGAGTGCGCGTGCTCGTCGCCACCGATGTCGCCGCCCGTGGCGTGCACGTCGACAACGTCGATCTCGTCGTCCACGTCGACCCGCCCGTCGAGCACAAGGCGTACCTGCACCGTTCCGGCCGCACGGCCCGCGCCGGGGCCGCAGGCACCGTCGTCACGGTCGTGCTCCCCGAGCAGCGCCGTGACGTCAAGGACCTCCTGCGCAAGGCCGCCATCTCGGCCCCGCTGGAAGATGTCACGGCCGCTGCCGTCACCGCGCTGGTTCCCGAGCGCGCACCTCACGTGCGTCCGGCGCCCGTGCAGGCTCCGCAGCAGCAGCGACAGTCGTCGAAGCAGCGCCCCGCGGGCGGCGAGAGAAACGGTGCGGCGAACCCGCCGTCGCGTCGCCGTCGTCGTCCCCGCTCCGGCGCATCCGGCAATGGTCAGGGCGGCGGGTACTCCACGCAGAGCAACCAGTCCCGCCAGGGCGGCCGCAGTTCACAGGGCCGCTGACACCGGCCGGCAGCACTCACGCAGAAAAGCGCCCCCTCCGTCTCGACGGAGGGGGCGCTTTCTGGTCCGGAGCTCAGCGCGTCGGGAAGGACCGCTCGGGCGACCCCGTGTACAGCTGCTGGGGGCGGCCGATCTTGGTCTGGGGGTCGAGCTGCAGCTCACGCCACTGCGCGAGCCAACCGGGCAGGCGCCCGATGGCGAACAGCACCGTGAACATACGGGTCGGGAAGCCCATGGCCTTGTAGATGACACCGGTGTAGAAGTCGACGTTCGGGTACAGGCGACGCTCGCGGAAGTAGTCGTCGGCCAGCGCGAGCTCTTCGAGCTCCTTCGCGAGGTCGAGCAGCGGGTCGGTGACACCCAGCGACGAGAGCACCTCGTCGGCCGCGTCCTTGACGAGCTTGGCGCGCGGGTCGTAGTTCTTGTACACCCGGTGCCCGAAGCCCATCAGCTTCACGCCCTCTTCCTTGTTCTTCACCCGCTCGACGAAACGCGAGACACTCTGGCCGGAGTCGCGGATCTGCCCGAGCATCGTCAGCACGGCCTCGTTCGCACCGCCGTGCAGCGGGCCGGAGAGCGCCTGGATGCCGGCCGAGACCGAGGCGAACTGGTTCGCACCGGTGGAACCGACCAGGCGGACGGTCGACGTCGAGGCATTCTGCTCGTGGTCTTCGTGCAGGATGAGGAGCAGCTCGAGAGCCTTCGACATCACCGGGTTGACCTCGTACTCCTCGCTGTGCACACCGAAGTTCAACTTCAGGAAGTTGTCGACGAAGCTCAGCGAGTTGTCCGGGTAGAGGAAGGCCTGGCCCACGCTCTTCTTGTGCGCGTACGCCGCGATCACGGGGAGCTTGGCGAGCATGCGCACCATGTTCAGCTCGACGTGCTCCGGGTTGTGCGGGTCGGTCTGACCTTCGTAGTACGTCGACAGCGCGGCGACCGCCGAAGACAGCACGGACATCGGGTGCGCCGTGTGCGGCAGCGCCGAGAAGAAGCGCTTGAGGTCTTCGTGCAGCAGAGTGTGGCGACGGATCTTCTCGTCGAACTCCGCGAGTTCGGAGGCGGACGGCAGCTCGCCGTAGATGAGCAGCCAGGCCACCTCGAGGTAGCTGGTGGAGCCCGCGAGCTGCTCGATCGGATACCCGCGATACCGCAGGATGCCCTTGTCGCCGTCGATGAACGTGATCTCGGACTTCGTGGAGGCCGTGTTCACGAACCCGTAGTCCAGGCCCGTGTACCCCGTCTGCCGCGTCAGCGTGGAGAAATCGATGCTGTCGTGCCCCGCCGTGCCGCGCAGCACCGGGAATTCGGCGGTCGTGTCGCCGATCGTCAGCTTCGCCGTCTGGTCTGCCGCTGCACTCACGCGGACCTCCTCGTAGTGTCCGAGCCCGCTCGTCGCGGTGCTGTCGGACAAGATCTTGATCAAGCCTGAACTGGCGATCTCACGGCGCTGAAGCGCCAGGTCGGGTCACGACCGAATCGCCTTTACAGCCTAGTAGTCGCGCAGGCCTACTGTGACATCCGCCAAAGGGAAGCCCATTTCAGGGAGAGAACCTATATATCGCCGTCAGAGAGTCGGCGCGCCGCCTCTCTGACGTGCGCGGTCGGCGCCGTGAGCGCCAGCCGGACGTGCTCCCCGGAGTCGGCACCGTAGAAGGGCCCGGGACCGGCGAGGATGCCGAGAGCGGCGAGTCGCTCCATCGACTCCCAGGCATCGCGCCCCTCCGTCACCCAGAGATAGAGTCCTGCCTCGGAGCCGTCGATGCGGAAGCCCGCGGCCTCCAGAGCAGGACGCAGGGCGTCGCGCCTGACGCGGTAGAGCTCCTTCTGCTCCGCCACGTGCTCGTCGTCGCCGAGGGCGACCGCCATCGCGTGCTGCACCGGCGCCGGCGGCATGAGACCGAGGTGCTTGCGCGCCGTGAGAAGCTCGCCGACGATGCGTGCGCATCCGGCCACGAAGGCTGCGCGGTACCCGGCGAGGTTCGATTGCTTGCTCAAGGAGTACACGCTGAGCAGGTTCGCTCGACTCCCGTCCGTCACCCGCGGGTCGAGGATGGAGGGGATCGGCTCGGTCGCCCACTCGCCGTCCCAGCCGAGTTCCGCGTAGCATTCATCGCTCGCGAGCACGGCACCGAGTTCACGGGCACGACGGACGGCGGCGGCGAGTTCGCTCACGGTCCAGGTGCGCCCGTCCGGATTGCCCGGGGTGTTGATCCAGATGAGCTTCGTACCCTCCGGCCACTCCTCCGGATCATCCGCGGGCAGCGGCGTCGCCCCCACGACGCGGGCGCCCACCTCATAGGTCGGGTAGGCCACGCGGGGGTGGACGACGATGTCGCCGTCGCCGAGACCGAGCAGGGTCGGCAGCAGTGCGACGAGCTCCTTCGAGCCGATCGTGGGAAGAACGTTGTCGACACGGAGGTCGGGCACCCCCCGGCGTCGCGCGTACCACTCGACGATGGCTTCGCGCAGGCTCGGCGTTCCGACCGTCTGCGGGTAGGCATGGGCGTCCGTGGCTTCCGCCAGTGCGCGCCGGATGATCTCGGGAGTCGGGTCGACGGGAGAACCGACCGAGAGGTCGATCAGACCGTCCGGATGCCGCGCGGCACGCTCACGGAACGGGATGACGGCATCCCACGGGTAGTCGGCGAGGTCGCGGACGCTCACGGAATGCGCCTACTCGCCCTGCGGCGGGAGAGCGGCGATGATCGGGTGGTCGAACGCGTACACGCCGACCTTGGCTGCGCCTCCGGGCGACCCGATCTCGTCGAAGAACTCGACGTTGGCCTTGTAGTAGTCCTGCCACTCGTCGGGAAGGTCGTCTTCGTAGTAGATGGCTTCGACCGGGCACACCGGCTCGCACGCACCGCAGTCGACGCACTCGTCAGGGTGGATGTAGAGCGAGCGTTCGCCCTCGTAGATGCAGTCAACGGGGCACTCGTCGATGCAGGCGCGATCCTTGACATCGACGCACGGGAGGGCGATCACATACGTCACCCCCTCAGTCTACGACTCGCGGGGCTCGGGTTCCTGCGCGGCTGGCCCCTCGGTGCGAACGGGAAGACGCCGAACGGACGGCCACGCGACGACCAGCAGCACGATTCCGGCGACCAGATAGGTCCAGATCTGTCCGGCGAACGAGGCCGGAACCACGACGGATCCTCCGGGCCCTTCGCCGGAGATCAGCACCAGCATGCCGATCATCCCGAGACCGGCGGCCACGGCCGCGCCCCTGTCGTGGGTCAGAGCGCGGACGGCGATGAGGATGGCCGCGCAGGCGATGGCTGCCACGATCATGCCGATCGGGATCGGGCCCCACATCACACTGTGGCTGATGGTGCCGGCGATGCCGTAGACACCGCCCACCAGGGCGGCAGCGATCCATGACAACACTCTCGACATCCAGCTCACGCGCACCTGTCGATCTTACCGACGAGGCCCCGACGAACAGGCGGAGGGGCGCAGCATCAGCCGGCGAGGCCGAACAGGCGCAGCAGGGCGGCGACCAGCGCGGCCGCCACGACGACCACTAGGAACGACTGCCGCAACCACAGGAGCCCACCGGCGACCAGCAGTGCGGGCACACGTGCATCCACGATGATCGCCTGCCCATCGCCGAGGGTCTGGACGGCCACGAGGGCGGCCAGCAGCGCGACCGTCAGAAGATCCGAGATGCGGGCCGTGCGTGGCGCCTCGAGCACCCGGGGAGGAACGAGGTAGCCGGCGGCCTTCAGCGCCAGACAGATCAACGCTGCGAGGAGGATCGCGCTCCACAGGCTCATGAGCTCACCTCCGACCCCGCACCCGACGATGGGCGGCCCGGCGCGGTCGGACGCCCCATCCAGTTGAACCAGCCGACCGCGATAGCGACGACCGCGGCGACGAGCACGGGCAGGCCGGGCATCAGGAACGGAGTGAGGGCCGCGGCGACGACCGCCGCGGCGATGCCGACCGCGATGGCCTGGCGCTGCTGGAGACGAGGCCAGAGCAGAGCCAGAAAGGCGGCGGCTGCCGCCGCATCCAGCCCCCATGTCCGAGGATCTCCGAGCACATCCCCCACCAGCGCTCCGATGAGGGTGGTGATGTTCCAGCCGACGAAGATGCCGATCCCGGTCACCCAGAAGCCGACCTGTCGCAGCCGTGGGTCGCCCTGCGATATCGCCACCGCCGTCGACTCGTCGATCGTGAAATGGGCGGCCGCCGCCTTACGGACGGGACCTCCCCCGACGATCGGCGACATCCGCATGCCGTAGGCGACGTTGCGGACGCCGAGGAGTGCCGCCGAAGCGACCGCCGATGGCAGGGCCGCAAGCCCCCCGGCCGTGAAGACGCCCACGAAGGCGAACTGCGATCCGCCCGTGAACATCAGCAGACTCAGCACACAGGTCTGCCAGACGTCCAGGCCCGATGCCACGGCGAGCGCACCGAACGAGACACCGTACGCACTGGTCGCGATGACGACCCCGAGCGCTTCGCGCCAGACCTCACGCTCCGCGGTCATCAGGCATCCCGCGCATTGTCGTTCGCTCTACTGAACACATGATCATAATTCTGAACAGTCGAGATCGGATAGTCAAGCGAACGAACGTTTGACATGATGAACACATGGAGGAACTCCGCACACGTATCGCCCGCACCCTGCGCCGGGAGCGAGAGACCGCAGGCCTGTCGGTCTCCGAGCTCGCTCGACGCGCCGGCATCTCCAAGGCGACCGTCTCCCAGCTCGAGAGCGGCGCCGGGAACCCCAGCGTCGAGACGCTGTGGGCTCTCGGCGTCGCGCTGGGCGTGCCCTTCGCCGTGCTGGTCGATCAGCAGGCGAACGCACCGACGCTCATCCGCGCCGACGATCTCGCCGGCGTCCCCTCCTCCGCCGCGGCGTACAGTGCGACACTGCTGTCGGCGAGCCCGCCGGGAGCCCGCCGTGACATCTACCTGATCCAGGCCGAGCCCGGCGATGCCCGCCGTTCCGATCCTCATCACCCCGGGACGATCGAGCACGTGATCCTGATGGCCGGGCAGGCGCGGATCGGCCCGGCGGGTGAACCGGTGCTGCTGAACCCCGGCGACTATCTCACGTACCCCGGCGATGCCCCGCACATCTTCGAGGCGACCGCATCGGGAACCAGCGCCGTGCTCATCTCCGAGCTGCGCTGACCGTCATTCCGGACCGGCGGCCGGAGACGGGTCGGGGATCTCGTGCGGCCGGTATTGCGGCAGCCGCGAGGCCGGGAGGATCGCCAGCGCGCTGACCCCCGCCAGCAGCAGCAGGCCGAGCTTGAGCGTGCCGAGCCGCGATTCCTCGTTCACCACCACCGCCGCGTCGATCTGCGCGGGCGTCGCGTCGGTCGCTTCGAGCGCGACGCGCAGGTCGTCGTTGCTGATGAAGTTGAGATTGTCCATGTCGACCTGGGCGACGAGCGACGGGGGCAGCTCGGGGTGCTCGACCACGGCACGACCGACACTGAGTCCGAGGAGCGACACCAGAAGTGCGCCCGCCAGCGCGGTGCCGACCGCCGATGCGAGGTTCTGGGTGGTGCCGCGCAGCGACCCGACGTCACCGGCGAGCTCGGCGGGGGCTGCGGTCACGAGCACGTTGAACACCAGCGTGACGAGCGCGCCCTGACCGATGCCGAACACGATGAGCCCGACGATGGTCGGGATCGTCTCCCAGTTGTTGTTCACGACGAACGACAACCACACCAGGGCGACCGTGGTGAGGATGAACCCCACGACACCGATCGTGCGTGGAGGGAAGCGCCGGTACAGTCGCACCACCAGGGTGGCCGTCACGAAGACGGTGAGGTTGAACGGCATCATGGCCATGGAGGTGTCGAACGGCGTACGGCCCTGCACGATCTGGATGTAGAGCGGGATCGTGAAGTTCACGCACGCCTCCAGCGCGACCACGATGAACATGGCGTACACGGCGGCCCGCTCCCGCGAAGAGCCGAGGACGCTCAGGTCGATCAGGGGCACCTTCCCCTCCGCCATCCGCTTCCTCGTCCACAGGAAGAACGCCTGGCCGAGCACGAGGCCGACGACGATGAACACGGGAGCGGGCGAGAGGCCGAGGATGTTGAAGGGAGCGTCGGTCGTCGCCGCCACGGCACCCCAGGAGTTCAGGTTGTTGAAACCCAGCGTCAGCAGCACGATCGCCGCTCCGATCAGCAGCGACGCCACGAGGTCGATGCGGATCGAGGCGTCACCGCGATCACCGCGCAGGGTGAAGCTCAGCGCGAAGACCACCACGGCGATCCCCAGAACGATGAAGAACATCGGGCGCCAGCCGACCAGCGTTCCCAGGGTGCCGCCGATGAGGAAGGCACTCACCCCCGAGATCGCGCGGGCCGAACCGATCGCGCCGATGGCGGTCGCCTGCTGCGGTCCGCGGTAGTTCTCGGCGATGAGTGCGACGATCGACGGCACGATGATCGCCGCGGCTGCTCCCGCGACCGCCTGGCCGGCGATCGCCCACCACACGGTGGGAGCGAGGATCATCATGACCGAGGAGCCTGCGAACAGCGCGATCACGATCCGGAAGATGACGACCCAGCCGATCCGCTGGCCGAGTTTCGCTCCGGTCATCACGAGGGCGGCCACCGCGAGGCCGTACATGACGATGGTGGTGCTCGCGACCGTGGGCGGAACACCGAATTCGCTCACCATGCCGCCGAGCGAGATCGGCAGCGCCGCCACGTTGAACGACATCAGCACCTGAGCGAGGAACAGGCTGACCATCGGCAGCCACGAGGTCTTGGTCGGGCTCTGCACCGGCTGGATCATGAGTGCTCCTGCGGTGCGGTCGAGAAAGCGGGTGGGTCTCTGCGCGCCGGGGCGGAGGCGAACAGGTTCAGCCCCAGGACGCGCGACAGATAGCCGATCGCCATCTGCGATCGGATCGAGTTTCCGGCCTCGTCGAGCCGTGGCGAGAAGCCGGCCACCGCGCCCTTCCCGGGGGCGACCGCGACGACGCCTCCGGAGACGCCGGACTTCGCCGGGAGCCCGATCTCGAACAGCCAGTCGCCGGAGCGTTCGTACAGCCCTGTCGACGCGACCACGGCCAGGGTGTCTCGGCACACCTCTTCCGAGACGACCCGCTCACCGCTGACGGGGTTGACTCCCCCGTCGGCGAGCGTCGCCCCCATCACCGCCAGATCGTGAGCCGTCACGGCCAGAGCACACTGACGCGTGTAGACGTCGACCACCTCATCGGGATCCCCCTCGAGCCGACCGTAGCTGCGCAGCAGACGCCCCAGCGCACGATTGCGGTCGTTCGTCTCCGCCTCCGAGGCATAGACGACGCCGTCGAGGCTCAGCGGCCGCCCGGCGAAGGCCGAGAGTCCTTCCCGCACGCGCTCCCACTGCTCGACGGCGGTGCCGCCCGGCATGAGCGCGGTCGTCGCGATGGCACCCGCGTTGACCATCGGGTTCATCGGGTGCCCATCGTTGAGCTCGACCGCCATCACGGAGTTGAACGCGAGTCCGGTGTTGTTCACGCCGACGATGTCGCGCACACGTTCGTGGCCGTGCTCCTGGATCGCCAGTGCGTAGACGAACATCTTCGAGATCGACTGGATGGAGAACGGGTGCAGGGCATCGCCGGCGTCGTGCAGCCCGCCGCCGACCTCGATCACCACCAGCCCGAACAGTTCCGGATCCACCTCCGCAAGCACGGGGATGTAGTCGGCGACGCCGCCCGAGTGCTCGCACGCGTAGCGGGAGTGCGCCTCGCGTACGAGCTCCTCGACGCGATCCCATCCCGGCAGGGTGCCGGTGGACACCTCCTGCGGAACACCGCGCCACGCCGTCGGGTCGAGCACATCTCCTCCTCGGATCCGTGACGCCCCCAGCCGTCAGAGTCACCGTAGCGCTCGACGGCCGCCTTCGGCTAGAGAATCCTCGGCGGGATGACCCGGGGTCAGTACCAGTTCATGGCCTGGGAATGCGACCACGCACTGCACGGCGTTCCGTACACCGATGAGATGTATCCGAGACCCCAGGCGACCTGGGTGGCCGCGTTCGTCTGCCAGTCGGAGCCCGCGGACGACATCTTGCTGCCGGGAAGGGCCTGCGGGATGCCGGTGGCGCCGCTCGGGTTGTACGCCTGGTAGTTCCAACCGGACTCCTTGTTCCACAGCGAGTTCAGGCAGGAGAACTGATCGCCGCCCCATCCGTAGGTGCTCGACATGATCTGCTGCGCGGCTGCCTTGGCGCCCTCCGGGGTGTTGGCTGCGGCCAGAGCAGCTGCGGCCTGCTGTTCCGCCGCGGCCTGCGCAGCGGCCTGCTCCGCCGCGACCCTGGCTGCCTCCTCCTCGGCCTGCTTCTGCTGCGCAGCGGTGAGCGCGCTCCGAAGCTCGTCGGTATCGGAGACGACGTTCGCCGTCTCCTCTTCGACCTCGTCGGCGAGGACCCCCACCAGGAGCACCGGCGTCACGTCGATGTCGTCGAGTTTGTCGATGTCCTTCTGCAGGTCGGTGGTGTCGACGGACGTCACCGCGCCGACGTCGAGCCCGGACGCGACGACCTCGGATTCCAGCGTGGATGCCGCCGTCGCGGCATCCTTCGCCTTCGCCAGCGTGGCGGCCGCATCCTCGGTGATCTGCGCGAGGGGTTCTGCACCGGCCAGCGCGGGGGCGGTGACGGCCACCGCGGGGTTGATGGCTCCGACCGCCGGCGCGGACGCGAGGCCGACGCTGAGGGTGATGCCGACCAGGGTGGCGGAGGCGAGGCCGAGGAGGGTCATGGGGCGGTGGGCGGCGGAACGGGCGGACGCCGCCGCGGAGGCGCGCCGAAGCGCACGGGTTTTCTGAAGCATGGGTTCGACTTTCGGGTGGTCGTACGCCCTTGCAGGAGACTCATCGGGAGCTCGTCCCAGGCGCAAGTCAACCACTCTGAACCACGAACCTGAGCGAAAACCATCCCTCACCTGGGATTTACATGAGAAGAGGGCCTCGTGCACGCCTTCCGGCGGCACGAGGCCCTCTCACTCGGAGCTTCGCCGAGTGTGGTCTCAGACGTTCGCGTCCTGACGCTTCAGACGAGCGGTCTCCCGCGCGCGGGTGTTCGCGTCGAGGTTCACCTTGCGGATGCGGACGACCTCGGGGGTCACCTCGACGCACTCGTCGTCGCGGGCGAACTCGAGGCTCTCCTCCAGCGTCAGCTGGCGCGGAGGCGTCATCGACTCGAAGGTGTCGGAGCTCGCCGCACGCATGTTGGTGAGCTTCTTCTCCTTGGTGATGTTCACGTCCATGTCGTCGGCGCGGGAGTTCTCGCCGATCACCATGCCCTCGTAGACCTCCTGCGTGGGCTGCACGAAGAACGACATGCGCTCCTGCAGGGCGATCATCGCGAACGGGGTGACGACGCCCTGGCGGTCGGCGACGATGGAGCCGTTCTGACGCGTCGTGATGGAACCGGCCCACGGCTCGTACCCGTGCGAGATCGCGTTCGCGATTCCGGTACCACGCGTGGTGGTGAGGAACTCGCTACGGAAGCCGATGAGGCCGCGCGACGGGACGATGAACTCCATGCGCACCCAGCCGGTGCCGTGGTTGGTCATGTTCTCCATGCGACCCTTGCGGTTCGCGAGCAGCTGGGTGATCGCCCCGAGGTGCTCCTCCGGAGTGTCGATCGTGAGGTGCTCGAACGGCTCGTAGGTCTTGCCGTCGATCTTCTTCGTGACCACCTGCGGCTTGCCGACGGTGAGCTCGAAACCTTCGCGACGCATGTTCTCGACGAGGATGGCGAGGGCCAGCTCTCCACGGCCCTGCACCTCCCACGCATCCGGACGCCCGATGTCGACGACCTTGAGCGAGACGTTTCCGATGAGCTCCTTGTCGAGACGGTCCTTGACCATGCGAGCAGTGAGCTTGTGCCCCTTGACCTTGCCCATGAGGGGCGAGGTGTTGGTGCCGATCGTCATCGAGATGGCGGGGTCGTCGACCGTGATGGCCGGCAGCGGGCGCACGTCCTCGGGGTCGGCGATGGTCTCGCCGATCGTGATGTTCTCGAAGCCGGCGATGGCGACGATGTCGCCGGGACCGGCGGACTCGGCGGGGTAGCGCTCGAGCGCGCGGGTCTTCAGGAGCTCGGTGATACGCGCGTTCTGGTGCGTGCCGTCGGAACGGACCCAGGCCACGGTCTGGCCCTTCTTCAGCGTGCCGTTGAAGACGCGCAGCAGCGCCAGACGGCCGAGGAAGGGGCTGGAGTCGAGGTTCGTGACCCAGGCCTGCAGCGGGTGCTCGTCGTCGTACTCCGGAGCGGGAACGTGCTCGAGGATCGCCTCGAACAGCGGCTCGAGGTCGTCGTTGTCCGGCAGCGAACCGTCGGCGGGACGGTTCTGCGATGCCGCACCGGCACGACCGGAGGCGTAGACCACCGGAACGTCGAGGAGCGCGTCGACATCGAGGTCGGGCACATCGTCGACCAGGTCGGAGGCGAGACCCAGCAGCAGGTCGTGCGCCTCTTCCTCTACCTCCGCGATGCGGGCGTCAGGACGGTCGGTCTTGTTGACCAGGAGGATGACGGGGAGCTTCGCCTCGAGCGCCTTGCGCAGCACGAAGCGGGTCTGCGGCAGCGGACCCTCGCTCGCGTCGACCAGCAGCACGACACCGTCGACCATGGACAGGCCGCGCTCGACCTCGCCACCGAAGTCTGCGTGACCGGGGGTGTCGATCACGTTGATCGTGATCTCCTTGCCCTGGGCGTGCTTGCCCTTGTATGTGATCGCCGTGTTCTTGGCGAGGATCGTGATGCCCTTCTCACGTTCCAGGTCGTTCGAATCCATGGCGCGCTCATCGACGTGGGCGTGTTCGCCGAAGGAGCCCGTCTGACGCAGCATGGCGTCGACGAGAGTGGTCTTGCCGTGGTCGACGTGCGCGACGATCGCGACGTTGCGGAGGTCAGAACGGAGGGCGTGCGCCATGCAGGTGTCCTAAAAGATGTGGGGTTTCGCCGGGAAGCCGACGTTCCAGGATAACGCAAGCTCAGGGCTTGTTCCTGAAAAGCAGGTCGTAGCATCGAGATCGTGACCCGACCGCAGGCTCCGTGGGACCTCCCCGACCTCTCCCCCGCTCCCTCCCGCGCACGACTGTGGTGGGAGATCGCCATCGTCCTCGCGCTGGGCCTCGGCCAGTCGGCGGTATACGCGATCGTGCAGCTCGCCTACCGGCTCACCGACGAGACCCCCATCGCCGACCAGGTGGCCGCGCTCAACCCCTCGCGAAGCGACCGGGAGATCTTCGACCTCATCTACCAGGTGCTCGCCATCGGCTTCTCCCTCGTCCCCGTCCTGCTGGTGTGCTTCCTGCTGTGGCATTCGCGTCGCCCGCACCTGGCGCGGCTGGGGCTGGACGGCACGGGGATCGCGAAGGATGTCGGACGTGGGGTGCTCCTCGTCCTGGCCATCGGAATCCCCGGACTCGGCCTCTACCTCGCCGGCCGCGCCCTCGGGCTCACGGTCGCGATCGACCCCGCAGGGGTGGGCGCTTTCTGGTGGACCGTTCCCGTCTTGCTGCTGGCCGCCGCCCGAGCCTCCCTGCAGGAGGAGTTCGTCGTGCTCGGCTATCTCTTCACCCGGCTCCGGCAGCTCGGGTGGAGTCCGTGGGCGATCATCATCTCCACGTCGATCCTCCGCGCGAGCTATCACCTCTACCAGGGATACCCCGCCTTCATCGGGAATCTGGTGATGGGGCTGCTCTTCGGCTGGCTGTACCAGCGCACGGGCCGACTGATGCCGTTCCTCGTGGCGCACTTCGTGATCGACGCCGCCGCGTTCGTCGGGTATCCGTGGGCGGCGGCCACCTGGCCCGAGCTGTTCGGGTTGCCCGGCTGAGTGTTGGACCCCGGGCACGTTCTCCTCCCCTCGGCGGGTATGTCCTAGCCTGGGTGCTTCCAGTGACGGAACACGGAGGGATGTCCTATGAAGATGAATCGGATGACCAAGGCGGGGGCCGCGATCGCGATAGCGGCAGGGCTCACGTTGCTGAGCGTGGCGCCCGCGTCGGCCAGCGTTTTCGGGCCGTACTCGTCGGCAGCGCAGTGCAACGCCGATCGCACCGACTACGTCCGAGGTGGCGGGAAGGCAGCGCCCTGCATCCCGGGAACCGGCGGCTGGTATTTCCAGTCCTACTGAGCGCCATCGCACGGGAGGGCGGGCGCACAGCCCGTCCTCCGTGCGTTGACAGGCTGTGACGCCCACCCTAGGCTCGGGGCACCCACGACGACGTGGGCACGACAATCCGGGGGGATTCGATGAAGAAGAAATTGTCCGCAACAGCCGCAGGTATCGTCCTGGTCGCAGGCATGGTGTTCGGTGGGGCTGCCGGCGCGCAGGCCGCCACGTGGTTCGGCCCGTTCACGGACCTGTCCTACTGCCAGGCCGAACGACGGGTCTTCATGCAAGAGGGCTACAGCGTCGGATCGTGCGTGCATCGCGCCGGTCAGCCGGGCTACTGGTTCTCCTACTCCTGAAAAGGGCTCGACCTCTGGAAGGGGCTCGACGCACATGAAGATGCGCCCCCTGCCCTCACGGAGAGGGCAGGGGGCGCATGTGTCGAGGGGCAGAACTCGTTCAGCCCGCGGCGACGATCAGTACGGCGACAACCGCCCAAAGGACGATCACGCCGAGCGCGAGCAGCGCGCTGGTGTCCCAGGAACGGCGGATCGGCGCGCTCGCACCATGCCCCGCCGCCGCCTGCCAGCGGTCTCGGATGTCGGTGAAGCTGCGCAGCGAGGTCGAGACGCTGGTCTCCTCGTCGCGCATCTTGCTGCGTCTCGGCCGGGCATGCGCCGGTCCGCCCCAGCAGGTGAGCTCCGTGTCGTCGTCGAAGGAGAACTTCAACTGCCACTCGAGATCGATGTCTCGAACCCGGTGCCAGCCGAAATCCGTCCGTCGCAGCATGTTCTGCACCTGCGCCCCGTCATCGCGGATGCGGACCATCGACACGTAGCTGATCTCGTAGACGATCCACAGGCCGAGAAGCACCCAGGGAGCCAGCAGCAGTGTCTGCGTCCATCCGCCCCGCACGACGGCGTCCCCGAGGAGGAAGACCGCGAGCGCGAGGCTCACGACCATGACGACCGTGCCCGAGGACGAGCGGAAAGTCCGCTCGTCCTCGGGAGAGTTCAGCCTCGCCACGATCAGAGGCCGCCCAGAGGGATCGACGCACCGGGGATGGCCTCGAGCAGGCGGCTCGTGTACTCCTGCTTCGGGTTCGCGAAGGTCTCATCGACCGTGCCCTGCTCGACGATCCGGCCGCGCTCCATGACGCAGACCAGGTCGCTCGAGACACGCACGACCGCGAGGTCGTGCGTGATGAACAGGTAGGTGAGCCCGAGCTCGGTCTGCAGATCGGCCAGCAGCTTGAGGATCTGGGCCTGGACGAGCACGTCCAGAGCCGAGACGGCCTCGTCCAGCACCACGATGTCCGGCTTGAGTGCCAGCGCGCGCGCGATCGCGACGCGCTGACGCTGTCCGCCCGACAGCTCACTGGGATAGCGCGTCGCCAGATCCTGCGGCAACGACACCTGATCGAGCAGCTCGCGCACGCGCTCGCGCCTCGACGCACGATCGCCGACACCGTGGATCTCGAGCGGCTCCGCGATCGTGTTCTCGAGGTTGCGCAGCGGATCCAGAGACCCATACGGATCCTGGAACACCGGCTGCATGCGACGACGAAGACCGAACGACTGCGCCCGGGAGAATCCGGACACGTCCATGCCGTCGATCTCGATGGTTCCCGAGGTGGGTTCCTCGAGCTTGAGGACCATCTTCGCGACGGTCGACTTGCCCGAGCCCGACTCGCCGACCAGCGCCAGCGTCTTTCCCCGCGGGATCTCGAACGACACGTCGTCCACAGCACGGAACATCTCACTGCGGAAACCACCCTGGCGGATGCGGTAGTCCTTCGTGAGAGCAGCGACGCGAACGGTCGGCGGGATATCGGCGAGGTCGTCGAGCGTTTCCACGCCGCGGTCCTCGACCACGGCCTGGATGCGCTGCGATGCCACGCTCGGCGCTGCGGCGACCAGGCGCTTCGTGTACGGATGCTGCGGGTTCTGCAGGATCTCCTTGCTCGGACCCGACTCCACGATCGAGCCGTTCTGCATCACGATCAGCCGCTCCGCGCGCTCGGCTGCGAGACCGAGGTCGTGGGTGATCAGCAGCATCGAGGTGCCGCGGTCGCGCGTCAGGCTCGCCATGTGGTCGAGGATCACGCGCTGCACGGTGACATCGAGCGCCGACGTGGGCTCGTCCGCGATCAGGAGCCGCGGGTCCGCAGCCAGTCCGATTCCGATGAGCGCACGCTGGCGCATTCCGCCGGAGAACTGGTGGGGGAACTGACGCAGCCGCTTGGCCGCGTCGGCGAGCCCCGCCTGCTGGAGCACCTCGATCGCGCGGGCGCGCACCGCAGCACGGCCCTGAGCGAGGCCGTTCGCACGAACCGCCTCCTCCACCTGGAAGCCGATGCTCCAGACGGGGTTGAGGTTCGACATCGGGTCCTGCGGCACGTAGCCGATCGCCTTGCCGCGAACCCGCTCCATCTCCCGCTCGGAGAGGGTGGTGAGCTCCTGCCCCTCCAGCGTGATGCTGCCGGAGGTGATCCGCCCCGTGCCCGCGAGGAGCTTGATGATCGATGTCGCGGCCGTCGACTTGCCCGAACCGGACTCGCCGACGATCGCGACCGTCTCTCCCGCCATGACATCGAAGCTGATGCCGTGCAGGACCTGTCGTGTGCCGTTCTGCGTGTCGAACGCGACCGTGAGATCGCGAACGCTCAGCAGCGGAGCTGTCGATTCGTTCATCGGCGTGCCCTCGCCCTCGGGTCGAGGGCGTCTCGGATGAGCTCGCCCAGGAGGATGAACGCGAGCACCGTGATGGTGAGCGCGATCGACGGATAGATCAGGGCCATCGGCGCGACGCGCAGGGAGCGCTGCGCCTGGCTGATGTCGTTGCCCCAGGACATGACGTCGCTGCCGAGCCCGACACCGAGGAAGCTCAGTGTCGCTTCGGCGACGATTCCACCGGCCAGAGCCAGCGTCGCCAGGACGAGCAGCGGCGCGAAGGCGTTCGGGATCACATGCGACATCAGGGTGCCGAAGCGCCCCTTGCCGAGCGCGGCCGATGCCATCACGAAGTCCGCCTGTTTCACTCTGAGCACTTCCGCTCTGACGACGCGCGCGGTCGCAGCCCACGCGAATCCACCGATCGCGAGAGCGAGGGTGAAGACGTTGCGGTACTGCGCGAACACCGTCATCACGACAACCGCCGCGAGGATGTAGGGGATCGAGAAGAAGATGTCGCCGACGCGGGAGAGCACCGCGTCGAGCCATCCACCGTAGTAGCCGGCGAGCGCACCCATGATCAGTCCGAGAGTCGAGCTGATGATGGTCGCCAGAAGACCGACACTGATCGACGTGCGCGAGCCCCACACGATGCGCGACCAGATGTCGCAGCCCTGGAACGTGTACCCGAGAGGGTGGCCCGCAGCCGGTCCGGCATTGGAGTTCGCGAGCTCGCACTGGTTGTTCGGCGGCGTCTGCGTGAAGAGCGTCGGCCACAGAGCCATCAGCAGGATGAGCGCGACGATTCCGAGGGAGATCCAGAATGACGGCCTGCGACGCAGATCCGTCCAGGCGTCCCGCCAGAGGCTCGCGGGCTTGCCTTTGACGTTGATGGCATCCGTCGGCGGCTGTTCGGCCACCACCGGTGCGACGTAGTGGGTGGGACGGTCACTTGACATAGCGGATCCTCGGGTCGAGCAGCCCGTAGAGCAGGTCCACGAGCAGGTTGACGAGAACGTAGATGATGACGAACACCGTCACGAACGACACGATGGTCGGTCCTTCGTGCCTCAACGTCGCCTGGAACAGGGTCTGTCCCACGCCGGGAATGTTGAAGATGTACTCCGTCACGGTCGCTCCGACGAGGAGCACACCGAAGTTCGTCGCCGAGTTGGTGATCACCGGGATCAGGGAGTTGCGCAGCACGTGCACGGGGATCACGCGGTTGCGTGACAGCCCCTTGCCATAGGCGGTGCGGACCCAGTCCTGGTTGAGGGTGTCGAGGACAGATCCACGCATCAGCCGCATGCTCGTCGCATACAGGCTCAGACCCAGCACGATGGCGGGCAGCCACAGGTCGCCCCAATCGTTCTGACCGCCCACCGTCGGACGGAACCAGCCCAGCTTGATCGCGAGGAAGTACTGCGCGAGGAAGGCGACGACGAAGATCGGCATCGAGAGGAACACGAGCGAGATGATCAGCGACACATGGTCGAAGAACTTGCCCTTGCGGAGCGCCGAGAGCGTTCCGATGATGATGGCGAGCGTGAACTCGATCGCGATCGCCATGATGGCCAGGCGTCCGGTGATGGGAAGCGTGCGCGCGAGGACGGTGCTCACGGACTCACCGGAGAACGTCGTTCCCATGTCGCCCTTGAAGACGCCGGTGATGTAGTAGAAGTACTGGACGAGGAACGGGTCGTCCAGGTGGTACTGCGCTCGGATCGTGGCGAGCAGCTGCGGGCTCGGCGGTTTGTCACCGAAGAGCGCCGCGATCGGGTCACCCGGCATCAGGAAGACGAGCGCGTAGATGAGAAGCGTCGCACCGAAGAAGACCGGGATCAGCTGGAGAAGTCGCCGCAGGGTATAGGCGAGCATCCTTGCTCCTTTCGTGGAGTCGGAGTCAGCCGGAGTGCACGACGCGAGGCGGTGACGTCGCCGCCACCGCCTCGCTGCCGTTCACTCCAAGGACCTACTCGGCCTTGGTGATCTCGTAGTAGAGCGGAACAGAGTTCCAGCCGACGGTGACGTTGTCGACGTTGTCGCCGAAACCGCCGATGGAGTTCTGGTACCAGAGCGGGATGACGGGAAGGTCGTTGAACAGGATCTCCTGGACCTTCTCGTACGCCGCGTTGGCGTCGTCAGCGCTCGTCGCCGCTGCACCCTCTGCGAGCAGTGCATCGACCTCCGGGTTCGAGTAGTCACCGTCGTTGGACGATGCGCCCGTGCCGTACAGCGGCTGCAGGAAGTTGTAGACGGCGGGGTAGTCGCCCTGCCATCCGGAACGGTTCGCCGTCTGGATCGTGCGCTTGCCGGCGTCGTCACGAGCGTTGACTGCAGCACGGAGCGTCGCGAGGTCGACGTACGGTGCACCCGACGCCTCGATGCCGAGAGTGTTCTTCAGCGAGTTCGAAACCGCGTCGACCCACACCTGGTGTCCACCGTCGGAGTTGTACGCGATCTGGAACGTGCCGGACCACGGCGCGATGGCGTCAGCCTTCGCCCACAGCTCCTTGGCCTTCTCCGGGTCGTACTTCAGCACGTCGGAGCCGGGAACGCTGTCGCTCCAGCCGTCGATGACCGGCGTGGTGAAGTCGCTCGCGGGGGTACGCGTGTCGGCGAAGATCTTGCTCGTGATCTCCTCACGGTTGATCGCCAGCGAGATCGCCTGACGACGGAGCGTGCCCTCTTCGCCCGAGAAGTGGGCGAGCTGGCCACCGATGGTGAACGACTGGAAGATGGCTGCGGGCTGGTTGGTCGCCCGCTCGCCGAGCTCGTCCTCGAACACCGCGAGGGAAGCCTCGGGGATCTGGTCGATGACGTCGATGTTGCCGCCGAGAAGGTCGGCGTATGCGCCCTCGGGAGCCGTGTAGAACTTCAGCGTGAGGCCGCCGTTCTGCGCGACGCGCTCACCCTTGTAGTCGTCGTTCTTGACCAGGTCGATCTGGACGTCGTGCTGCCAGGCACCGTCCTTGGCGAGCATGTACGGACCGTTGCCGATCGGGTTCTCACCGAAGGCGTCCATGTCCTCGAAAGCCGCGTCGGGGAGCGGGTAGAACGCCGAGTAGCCCAGGCGGGTCACGAAGTCGGATGCGACATCGCTGCTCAGGTCGATCGTGAAGGTCTGGTCGTCGACCTCGGTGAGGCCGGTGAGCTCGGAGTCCGCGTCGGGGTTGAAGCCGACGATGTCGGCGAACCAGGACTGGTTCAGCTGAGCGTTGGAGAGCTGTGCGCCGTAGTTCCACGCGTCGATGAAGTTGTGAGCGACGACGTCTTCACCGTTGGTGAACTTGTGGCCCTCCTTCAGCTTCACGGTGACCTTGTTCGGGGCGTCGACGGTGATCGACTCGGCCATGTCGTTGACGAGGGCGCCGTCGCCGTCGTAGAAGGCGAGGCCGGCGAAGATCGAGTCGAGGATCTTGCCACCACCGACCTCGTTGGTGTTGGTCGGGATCAGCGGGTTCTCCGGCTCATTGCCGTTCGCCGAGATGATGGCCGACGTCGAGCCCTTGGAGCCCTCGTCGCCCGAGTCGTTCCCGCCTGCACAACCGGCCAGCGCCAAGGCGCCGATCACGAGCAGAGCGCTGCCCGCGAGGGCAATCCTGTTTCTTTTCACTTTTCGTCCTCCTGTGGACAGTGCTGAGTCTGCGCGCTCACCATCGAACACGCAGGGATACCTGAGCGTAACCCGCCGCTTCGCTCACAGCCGCCTTCAGCTAACGAACTGTTACTGAGTGGTGACCATCTGTAACACCGGAGAAACACCGCGACACACAAGACGGTGTCGCGCTTCCGCACGGAAGCGCGACACCGTCTGCTCAGACGAGCACGAGGCTCAGGCGAAGGCCTCCACAGGCGGGCAGGCGCACACGAGGTTGCGGTCGCCGTACGCCTGGTCGATGCGGCGCACCGGCGGCCAGTACTTGCCGGCGACGAGCGCGTGAACGGGATAGGCGGCGTCCTCGCGCGAGTAAGCGTGGTTCCACTCCCCCGCGATGAGCGACACCGCGGTGTGCGGCGCGTGCACCAGGGGATTGTCGTCCGCAGGCCAGCGTCCGGCGGCCACGGCCTCCGCCTCGGCCTTGATCATGACCATGGCCTCGATGAAGCGCTCGATCTCGTCGAGGTCCTCCGACTCGGTCGGCTCGACCATGAGGGTGCCCGCGACGGGGAACGACATGGTCGGCGCGTGGAAGCCGTAATCGATGAGGCGCTTGGCCACGTCGTCGACCGTGATGCCGGTCGCCTCCTTGAGCGGACGCAGGTCGAGGATGCACTCATGAGCGACGCGGCCGTTCTCACCGGTGTACAACACCGGGAAGTGGCTGCCGAGACGCTCCGCGATGTAGTTCGCCGAGAGGACGGCAGCGGCGGTGGCGCGACGCAGTCCGTCGGCGCCCATCATGCGCACGTACGCCCACGAGATCGGCAGGATGCCCGCGGAGCCGTAGGGAGCCGCGGAGATCACCCCGCCCTCGAACGTGTAGCCGCCGAAGTGCTCGGCGCTCTGTGCGAGCGGGTGCGAGGGAAGGAACGGCGCGAGGTGCGACTTCGCCGCGACCGGACCGATGCCGGGGCCGCCGCCACCGTGCGGGATCGCGAACGTCTTGTGCAGGTTGAGATGCGAGACGTCGCCGCCCAGGTCACCGAAGCGCGCATAGCCGAGCAGGGCGTTGAGGTTGGCGCCGTCGACGTACACCTGCCCACCGGCGTCATGCACGGCGGCCGTGATCTCCACGACCTGCTCCTCGTACACACCATGCGTGGAGGGGTAGGTGATCATCAGGGCCGACAACTCGTCGGCGTGCTGGGCGATCTTCGCGCGCAGGTCGTCGAGATCGACGTTGCCGAGTTCGTCCGTCGCGACGACGACGACCTTCATGCCGGCGAGCACGGCCGAAGCCGCGTTCGTGCCGTGTGCCGACGACGGGATGAGGCAGACCGTGCGATGCGTGTCGCCGTTCGCGTGGTGGTACCCGCGGATGGCGAGGAGACCCGCCAGCTCGCCCTGCGAACCGGCGTTCGGCTGCAACGAGACCGCGTCGTAGCCGGTGACCTCGGCGAGCCAGCCCTCGAGCTGACCGATGAGCTCGAGGTAGCCCTGCACATCGGCGGCCGGAGCGAACGGGTGGATGCCCGCGAACTCGGGCCACGTGATGGCGGCCATCTCGGTCGCGGCGTTGAGCTTCATGGTGCACGATCCCAGGGGGATCATGCCGCGATCGAGCGCGTAGTCGCGGTCGGAGAGGCTCTTCAGATACCGCATCATGGCGGTCTCCGAGCGATGCGAGTGGAAGACCGGGTGCGTGAGGTACTCGTCCTGACGCCGCAAGTCGTTCGGGAGCGCCCGCAGCTTGTCGTTGCCGAAGAGACCGAACGCCCGCTCGTTCTTGCCGCCGAAGACCATGGCGACCTGGTGCAGCTCGCCGAGAGTCGTGGTCTCGTCGACCGCGATGCCGACCGTGTCGGCGTCGGCGACGTGCAGCAGGATGCCGTAGCCGTCGTGCGCCTGCGCGGCGTACTCGGCCGCCCGACCGGGAACGCGCACCTGCACGGTGTCGAAGAACTCCGCGTGCACGACCTCGGCACCGGAATCGACCAGCCAGTCACGCAACAGGGCGGCCTTCGCCGTCGTCTGGGTCGCGATCTCGCGCAACCCGTCGGGGCCGTGGTACACCGCGTACATCGATGCCATGACGGCCAGCAGCACCTGGGCGGTGCAGATGTTCGACGTCGCCTTCTCGCGACGGATGTGCTGCTCGCGCGTCTGCAGCGAGAGCCGGTACGCGGGCTTGCCGTCGGCATCCACCGACACTCCCACGAGTCGACCGGGCAGCTGACGCTCGAGGCCGGAGCGGACCGCCATGTAGCCGGCGTGCGGCCCGCCGAAGCCCATCGGCACGCCGAAGCGCTGGGTCGTGCCGACCGCCACGTCGGCGCCGAGGGATCCGGGCGAGGCGATCAGGGTGAGTGCGAGCAGATCCGCCGCCGCGACGGCGAGAGCACCGGAGAGGTGCGCGGCGTCGAAGACGGCGGACGGGTCCCAGACCCGTCCGGATGCCCCGGGGTACTGGACGAACACGCCGAACAGGTCGGCGGGCAGCTCCTCGCCAGCGGCGAAATCGACCGTGACGATCTCGATACCCAGCGCCTCCGCACGCGTGTCGAGCATCGCCCTGGTCTGCGGGAGGGCATCGGCGTCGACCGCGAACACGGTCGACGCCGACTTCGAGGCACGACGGGCGAGCAGCATCGCCTCGACGACCGCGGTCGACTCGTCGAGCATCGACGCGTTGGCCGTGGTCAGCCCGGTGAGCTCGGCGACCATCGTCTGGAAGTTGATGAGCGCCTCCAGACGCCCCTGGGAGATCTCCGGCTGGTACGGCGTGTACGCCGTGTACCAGGAGGGGTTCTCCAGCACGTTGCGCTGGATCACCTGCGGCGTGATGGTGCCGTAGTATCCCAAGCCGATCATCGGGCGGTTCACGGTGTTGCGCGACGCGAGCGTCCGGAGCTCGGCGAGAGCCTCGGTCTCGCTCGCCGCCGACGGGATGAGCGAGGGCGCATCCGTGGCCTCGGCAGACGGGCCGGTGTAGATCGACGCCGGCACGGCCTGGCGCATGAGCGCCTCTACCGGGCTCAGCGCAGAGTCGGCTGCGGTGGTGTCGAGACCGAGGGCGGCGAGCATCGTGCGCTGCGCGGCATCCGTGGGTCCGATGTGACGATCGGCGAAAGTGACCACTGGAGAATCAGCCCTCCGTGAGAGCGACGTAGGCGTCGCGGTCGAGCAGACCGTCGAGAGCACCGGCGGCGACGGTGACCTTGAGCAGCCATCCGCCCTCGAACGGCGCCGCGTTGACGAGCGACGGGTCATCCACCGCTGCGTCGTTGATCTCGACGACCGTGCCCGAGACGGGAGCATAGAGCTCGCCGACCGACTTCGTCGATTCGATCTCGCCGACGACCGCTCCTGCGGTGACCTCGGTGCCGACGGCGGGGAGCTCGACGAACACGACGTCGCCCAGCTTCTCGGCGGCGTAGTCGGTGATCCCGATGGTCACGGTGTCGCCGTCAGCGGCGATCCACTCGTGCTCTTCGGTGTAGTGGAGTGCGGCGAGATCGGTCATTTGGTCCTCCGGTAGAAAGGCAGGGCGGTCACGGTCGCGGGGATTCTGGTTCCCCGCACATCAAGGAATACTGCGGTTCCCTCTTCCGCGGAAGACGGGGTCACGTAGGCCATCGCGATCGGATGACCGAGCGTGGGGCTGAGCGCGCCGCTCGTGATCTCACCGAGCACCGACCCGTGTTCGTCGACCACGGCGTAGCCGGCGCGACCGGCGCGCTTGCCCTCGGCGACGAGTCCGACCAGGACCGGCGCTTCCGGTGCTTCGGCCGACTCCGCAGCGGCGGAGAGAGCGGCCTTGCCGATGAACTGCTCCTTCGCGCTCACGACGACCCGGCCAAGGCCCGCCTGCGCCGGCCGGGTGTCGAGGCTCAGCTCGTGTCCGTACAGGGGCATACCCGCCTCGAGCCGCAGGGTGTCGCGCGCGGCGAGTCCGGCGGGGACGAGGCCGTGCGGTGCGCCCGCGGCGAGGAGCGCATCCCAGAGCGACGCGGCGAGGTCGGCGGCGACCAGAAGCTCGAAGCCGTCCTCGCCGGTGTAACCGGTGCGCGCGAGGAGGACGGGCACGCCGTCGAAGTTCGCGGACGCCCAGGCGTAGTACTTCTGCTCGGTCCAGGGAATGCTGACGTCTGTGATGCCCGGCGTCTCGGCGAGGATCGCCTCGGCGTTCGGTCCCTGCACGGCGATGAGTGCATAGTCGTCGGAGACGTCCTGCACCACGACGTCGAAGCCGTCGGTGCGATCGCGAAGAGCAGCGGAGACGGCGTCGCGGTTACCCGCGTTGGAGATGATGAGGAAGTCGTCGCCCTCGAGGCGATAGACGATCACGTCGTCGATGATCCCTCCGGACTCGGCGAGCAGGAGCGAGTACTTCGCCTTCCCGACGGCCAGCGCCGAGAGGCGGCCGGTCAGGGCGTTGTCGAGGAAATCGGCGGACCCGCTGCCCTGGACCGTGAACTCGGCCATGTGCGAGATGTCGAAGATGCCCGCGCTCTGGCGCACGGCGTGGTGTTCGGCGAGGTCGGAGGTGTACCGCACCGGCATCTGCCAGCCGCCGAAGTCGGTGAACGATGCGCCGAGCGCCTCATGGCGTGCGCGCAGCGGGGTGTAGCGGGGGTCGGACATGGAGTTCTCCCGGGCTGTGTCGGGCGGAACGGCGGCACCGTCGTTCCTCGGAACTCCCCCTCTGTCATGGGCCTGAGAGCTTCACCCGTGCACGGAGGCGGGGCTTTCACCGTCGGCGGATCCGCAGAGTCGCCGGATCGCTTTTCAGAGTGGCCGGAACCGCGCGGTACGCGTACCTGAGAGATTGGCGGGGAGGCTTGCTCCTTCGGTGCCCGGCTGCGTTCGCCGGGGCTCTCCCGCGTGGTTCATTCGGCCTGTCTTCAATTGTGGGTCCAGTCTAGCCGGTCGGATCCTCGGTGCCGGATTCTCCGGAAGCGCGTTCGAATCGCGCGAATGGTCCCGTTCCGGGGTCCGACGCGACCATTCACGCGATTCGAAGGCGGAGCGCCGGCCGTCAGCGGGTGATGCCGAGTTCGGCCCGCACCTCGTCGCGCAGGCGGCCGAGGTTGTCGGGCTCTGGTGCTGCACCGAGGAGCGTCTTGGTGTATTCGTGCTGTGGGTTGAGGATGACCTCGTCCGCGGGGCCGCGCTCGACGACGTCGCCCTTGTAGAGCACCATGATCTCATCCGAGAAGTGCCTCGCCGTGGCCAGGTCGTGTGTGATGTACAGCACACCCAGGTTCTCCTCGCGCTGCAGATCTGCGAGAAGGTTCAACACCCCCAGCCGGATCGACACGTCCAGCATCGAGACCGGCTCGTCGGCGACGATGAACCGGGCGCCCGGGGCGAGAGCCCGCGCGATCGCGACACGCTGTCGCTGCCCGCCCGAGAGCTCGTGCGGGCGCCGCTCCGCGAAACTCTCCCCTGGGGTCAGACGCACCCGCTCCAACAGCTCCACCGCGCGCTCCCGCACCTGCGCCCGCGACAGCTCCGGGTGGTGCAGACGGATCGGCCGCTCCAGATGATGAACGATCGTGTGGAACGGGTTCAACGACGCGAACGGGTCCTGGAACACCATCTGCACGTCCGCGCGGTAGCGCTCCAACGCCCGCCCCCGAGCCCCGGACGCCTTCCCGTCCAACAGGATCTCGCCGCTGGTGGGCGTCTCCAGCTTCATCAGCATCCGGGCGATCGTCGACTTCCCCGACCCCGACTCCCCCACCAGGGCGACCGTCTTGCCCGCCTCGATGGTGAACGACACGTCCTTCACCGCATGGAGGATGCTGGTCTTGAATCCCGACCGCAGGTGGAAATCCTTCACCAGATTCCGCGCTTCCAACGTCGCCACCTGCGGCACGGCCGCGGTGGAGCTCGTGATGCTCGTGGTCATCGGACGCCCTCCTGGCTCACACCGGTGCGGACGAAGTCGCCCCGCTCGCCCTTGAGCGACGGGAAGCTCGACAGCAACCGCTTCGTGTACTCGTGCTGCGGAGTCCGGTAGATCTCCTCCGCCGTTCCCTCCTCGACGATCTGCCCCTGCAACATAATCGCGATCCGATCACTGATCTCGATCAGCATCGGCAGATCATGCGTGATGAAGATCACCGCGAATCCGAGCTTCTCCCGCAGCCGCATGATCTCCCGGATGATGCCCCGCTGCACGACCACGTCCAGCGCCGTGGTCGGCTCGTCCATGATCATCACCTGCGGATCGAGGGCCAGAGCCATCGCGATCATCATGCGCTGCCGCATGCCACCCGACAGCTCATGCGGGAAACTCGACAGGCGGTTGGGGTCCACGCCGACGAGCGTCAGCAGTTCCTCCGCCCGCGCGGTCTTCGCCTTCTTGCTCATCCCGGGCCGGTGCGTGTCGAAAATGTCGAAGATCTGTGCCTTGACACTGATCACCGGGTTCAACGAGTTCATCGCCCCCTGGAACACCATCGAGATCTTGTCCCACCGGAACGCGCGCAGACCCTCGCCGTCCAGTCCCACGATGTCGATGTCATGACCATCCCGGTCATGGAACACGATCTCCCCGCCCGTCATCAGAGCCGGAGCCTTGAGCAGACGGTTCATGCCGTAGGCCAGGGTCGTCTTCCCGCAGCCCGACTCCCCCGCCAAACCCAGGATCTCGCCCCGGTTCAACGTCAGCGACACATCCCGCACGGCCTTCACCGGCGGATCCACCTCATACTCGATCGACACGTTCCGCGCCGTCAGGACCGGCTCGCTCATGCGGTGACTCCCTTGGTCTTGGCGGCCTTGCGCACACGCCGCGCGGCTTCGGGCGCATTGCGCAGCTTCGGATTGATGACCTCGTCGATCGCGAAGTTGATGAGCGACAGGCCGGCACCGAGAATCGCGATCATGAGCCCCGGCGGGACGAACCACCACCAGGCACCGCGTCCGAGGGCCTGCCCCGACTGAGCGTCGTTGAGGATCGATCCCCACGTGATCGAGGAGTTGGGGCCGAGACCGAGGTAGGACAGGCCGGCCTCTCCGAGGATCGCGAAGATGATCGCGAAGAGGAACTGGGCCGTGAGCAGCGGCAGGAGATTCGGCATGATCTCGACCAGGATCACGCGGAACGACCGTTCCCCTGCGACCTTCGACGCATAGACGTAGTCACGCGTGCGGAGCGATCGTGTCTGGAGCCGGAGCACATATGCCGCCCCGGCCCAGGAGGTGATGCCGAGCACGAACGCGACGAGCTGCCAACTGCGCTGCGGCACGAACGAGGCGATGACCATCACCAGCGGAAGCCCGGGGATCACGATCATCACGTTCGTGAGGAGTGCGAGACCGTCTTCGCGCCAGCCGCCCAGATATCCGGCCAGAACGCCGAAGAACAACGACAGCACGATCGCGATGCCGCCGGCGGTCACACCGATGAGCAGGGACCCCTGAGCGCCGATCGCCAGTTGCGCGAACATGTCGTTGCCGAGCTTGGTGGTGCCGAGCCAGTGTTCCGCGGAGGGCGGCTGGAGCGCAGGGTTCGCCGTGCTGCGCGGGTCCTGCGAGAAGATCGGCGCGATGATCGCGAACAGCACGATGGCCGCGACCAGGATCACGCCGACGATGAACTTCGGCGAAGTGCTGGGAAGGATGCGACGACGCTTGCGCCCCTGCTGCGTGGCGAGCGAGACCGTGCTGGCCGGGGCGGTGACGGGTGGCTCCTGCGTCAGGAGCGGGTTCTTCGTGTCAGACATTCTGGCGAGCCCTCGGGTCGATGAAGCCATAGACGAGGTCCATGATGAAGTTGGCGGCGAGCACCGTCAGGGTGATGACGAGGAACAGTCCCTGCATCAGCGCGTAGTCGTTGTTGGTCACGGCCTGGAACATCAGCTTGCCGATTCCGGGGTAGGTGAACACCTGCTCCATCACGATCGAGCCGGCGACCACGAAACCGAGCGTGATCGAGAAGCCCGCGATCGAGGGGATCGCCGCATTGCGGGCCGCGTAGGTGGTGAGCACGCGACGGGGCCGGAGACCCTTCGCCTCCGCCGTCAGCACGTAGTCCTCGGCGAGCGTGGAGACCATCATGTTGCGCATGCCGAACATCCACCCGCCGACCGAGCTGATCACGATCGTGATAGCGGGCAGGATCGCGTGCGCGACGGCGTCGGTGAAGAACGCCCAGGTCGGCTCGGGGCCGTCCGGGTAGTCGAAGACGTCGTACCCGCCGAAGATCGGGAACCAGCCGAGACCGACCGCGAACACCGAGACGAGGATCAGCGCCAACCAGAAGTACGGGATCGACTGGAGCACAGTCGTGACGGGGATCAGGTGGTCGACCCAGGTGCCTCGTTTCCATCCGGCCCAGGCGCCGAGCACGACGCCGAGGACGAAGGAGATGACGGTCGCGGTGCCGACCAGGACGAGCGTCCAGGGAAGCGCACCGGCGATGAGCTCCGTCACCGGAGTGGGGAACTTGGTGACCGATACTCCGAGATCGCCCTGGAACATGCGTCCCCAGTAGGACAGATACTGCTCCCAGAGAGAGGAATCGTCGCCGCCGAGCAGCAGCTTGATGTTGCGGATGGCGGTCTCGGAGACCTCACCGCCTGCTCGCTGCATCTTGGCGATCATGATGTCGGCCGGGTTCCCCGGCATGAGCCGGGGAAGAAGGAAGTTGATGGAGATCGCGGCCCAGAGCGTGAACGCGTAGAACCCGATTCTTCGTGCATAGAACTTCATGTCACTGTTTTCCTGACTTCCTTCTTCCCCGACTCCTTTACTACTTGACCGGCTGCAGCTGCGTCAGCACGTAGCCTGCCGCGATCGCACCCCAGGACGGCGGGAAGGCGTAGAGGTCTTCCTCGGTCGGCCAGCCCGTGTAGTCCTTCGTGTTGTAGAAGGTCTGCGTCGCGTTGATCACGAGCGGGATGTAGGGCAGGTCACGGACGATCTCGGTCTGAATCGTCGCGTACAGCTCCTTCTTCGTCGCCTCGTCGTTCGTGCTGATCGCCGACTGGATCGCGGTGTCGACGACCGGGTTGCTGTAACGGCTGAAGTTCCAACGGCCTGCCGGGACCTCCGTGCCGACGGGGCTCGTCGACTCGACGGCGGTGCCGCCGAACCAGTCGCGGTAGATCTGGAACGGGTCGGCGACGGACGTGCCGATCACACCACCCATGATCAGCTGGAAGTCGCCACCCTGACGGGAGTCGGAGAACTCCTGCCACTGCACGGTCGATGCCGTGATCTTGATACCGGCGGCCTCAGCCTGCTCAGCGATCAGCTTCGCGGCGTCGTTGTAGTCGGTCCAGCCGTCGACCGAGGTGAGCGTGAGCTCGAGCGGCACACCGTCCTTCTCGTAGATGCCACTGGAGCCCTTGGTGTAGCCGGCGGCCTCGAGGATCGAACCGGCCTCGGCGGCGTTCGCCTCCTGCGGGCTGACCTCGTTGGCCGGATCGGCGAGCCACTTCTCGTCGCGCGGCAGCAGAGTGAACGCGGGAGAGATGTCGCCCGTCAGCCCGACGAACGCCTTGTCCTTGATGGTGGAGCGGTCGATCGCGACGTTGAGCGCCTGACGCACGGCGACGTCGGTCTGCGGACCGGTGCAGCCGAGGTCGGCGTTCGAGCAGGTGTAGAGAACCGTCGGGTCCTGGGGCGTGTTGATCCAGTCGATCTTGCCGTTGCCGGTCACGTCGTCCGGGTTCGGGATGAACATGCCGGTCCAGTCGAGCTTGCCGGCGGCGAGCAGGTCCTGAGCGGTCTGGTTGTTGTCGACCGCGATGTACTGGACCTTCTTGATGCCGAGCTTGTCGGCATCACGGTAGTTCTCGTTGGCCACCAGCGTGTAGGACTCGCTCGTGGTCTTGTCGACAACGTAGGGGCCGGATCCGACGGGGTCCTCGTTCGTGAAGTTGGCGAAGTCCTTGACGTCTTTCCACACGTGCTCGGGGAGGATGTAGCTCGACCCCATCCGCTGGAATTCCGTGGTGTACTGCGCGGACGAGTAGGTCAGGACGGCGGTCGTGTCGTCGGTGGCCTCGGCGGAGACCAGACCGTTGCCTTCGGGGTTGTTGGCCTCGTAGTTGAACGAGAACGCCACGTCCTTGGCCGTGAGCGGCTCGCCGTCGCTCCACTTGAGGTCGGGCTTGATGGTCACGGTGATGACCGTGCCGTCCTCGTTGTACTCGAACGAGTCACCGATCAGGCCGACCGGCTCGGAGTCCGCGGTCTTGTTGTAGAAGAACAGCGGTTCGTAGATCGGTCCGAGCGCGCCATGGAGCACTGTCGGTGCGAACGGGTTGTAGTTCGCGGCGATCGGGGTCTGGCTGCCGGCCCAGACACGCAGGGCCCGGTCGCCATCGGCGTTGCCGCTGTCGCTGCCGCCGCCACAGGCCGTGAGGCCCAGGGCGAGGACGGATGCTCCGGCAATCGCGGTGAGCGCAATCTTGCGCCTTCCGTTACGGATCATTTCTCTTGTTTCCTCTCGGTGCTGCACTGCAGGAGGGATCGCTCCGGATGGAGCAGAACCCCGGAGGTGGGGTTCCTGGGCCCTGGGAGGCAGCCGGTCGGCTCCTCCCGAAGGGGTTTGTTAGGACAGTAACCTAACAAACCCCGCCCCGCCGAACAAGCTTCCCTGCGCCCACGAGATAACGTTTCGGACTCGACGCGGACCGCCGTCATCTGCGCCCACTAAGTGTCCGAATGACACTAAGATCGGTCTCGGAGGTTAAGGTGTCCATGACTCAAACTAGCGACATCCGGGTCGCCGTCTCGACGGTCATCCTGACGTTGCGTCGCACGGACGACGGACGCGCGGTCCTCGCGCTGCCCCTCGTGCGGCGCACCCGCGAGCCGTACGCCGATCAATGGGCTCTCCCCGGCGGCTGGCTCACCCCGACCGAATCGCCCGTCGACGCCTCGGCACGCACCCTGGCCGAGACCACAGGACTCTCCCCCAGCTACCTCGAGCAGCTCTACGCCTTCGGCGCCGTCGACCGCTCCCCCACCCGGGTCGTGTCGATCGTCTACTGGGCGCTGCTGCGACAGGACGATGTGACAGCGCAGAGCGCGGCGCATCGCGCGTCCGGTCATGCCCCCGAGAACGTGGAGTGGTTCGACATCGACGAGCTGCCGCAGCTGGCCTTCGACCACGCGAAGATCATCGAGTACGCGCTGTGGCGTCTGCGCAACAAGGTCGGCTACAGCCGCGTCGCCCAGGGATTCCTTCCTACGGAGTTCACCCTCGCCGAGCTGCGCGAAGCCTACGAGGCGATTCTCGGCCGCACCCTCGACCCCGCCAATTTCCGGCGTCAGGTGGAGGCCGCGGGCAACCTGCTCCCCACCGACCGGTTCCGCACCGGAAGCCACCGACCTGCACGTCTGTACCGCGACAACACCGACGTCGAGCTGGCCGATCGCGGCCCGCTCGGTCCCGAAGAAACGAGCAACCGATGAGTATCACCTTCGTCCCCGCGCCGGCCGTCCCGCCGCTGGACGCCTCGGTCGACCATGCGATCCAGGCCATCGTCAGCGGCGCGTCGACCGACGCCACATGCACCACCGACCTCGCCGCCGGTCCGTGGGACTTCGACGCGCGACCGGGCTACGGACCCGGCTCTTCCATGGGCGACGTGATCCCGACGGGGGCGCCGCGTCAGGGAGAGCTGCCCACCGAGTACCGCGAGGCGACGGAGGAGGAGCTCGACAGACGGATCCGCGCCGCGAAGGCCACCCTCGGCGACCGCGTCGTGATCCTGGGCCATTTCTACCAGCGCGAGGAGGTCGTGCAGCATGCGGACTACGTCGGCGACTCGTTCCAGCTCGCGACCGCGGCCAAGGGACGGACGGATGCCGAAGCCATCGTGTTCTGCGGCGTGCACTTCATGGCCGAGACCGCCGATCTGCTCTCGCAGCCCGACCAGGCGGTGATCCTGCCCAACCTCGCCGCCGGATGCTCGATGGCGGACATGGCCGACATCGACCAGGTCGAGGACTGCTGGGAACAGCTCGAAGACGTGCTCGGCGACCTCGACGCCGTCGACGCCGACGGCCGCGTGCCGGTGATCCCGGTGACGTACATGAACTCCTCGGCGGCGATCAAGGGCTTCGTCGGACGGCACGGCGGGATCGTCTGCACCTCGTCCAACGCTGAGACCGTGCTCGAGTGGGCTTTCGAGCGTGGGCGCCGCGTGCTGTTCTTCCCCGACCAGCACCTGGGTCGGAACACCGCGAAGGCGATGGGCGTGCCGCTCGAACAGATGCCGATGTGGAACCCACGGCGAGCGCTCGGCGGATCCTCCGCCGCAGAGCTGCTCGACTCGCGCGTGATCCTGTGGCACGGCTTCTGCTCGGTGCACCGGCGCTTCACCGTCGGCCAGATCGACCAGGCCCGTGCCGAGCACCCCGGCGTGCGCGTGATCGTGCACCCCGAGTGCCCGATGGAGGTCGTCGACGCGGCGGATGAGGCCGGTTCGACCGAGTACATCCGCCGAGCGATCGACGCGGCCACCGAGCCGACCACGTTCGCGATCGGCACGGAGATCAACCTCGTCCGCCGGCTCGCCGCCCAGTACCCGCAGCACGAGATCTTCTGCCTCGACCCGGTGGTGTGCCCCTGCTCGACGATGTACCGCATCCACCCCGGATACCTGGCCTGGGTTCTGGAGGAGCTGGTGGCCGGCCGCACGCCGAACCGGATCACGGTCTCCGACGATGTGGCCGACCCCGCGCGCGTGGCGCTGGAGCGGATGCTCGCGGCGAGGCCTCCGGTGGTCGCGGGCGCGCGATGAACGTCATCGTCGTCGGGTCGGGCATCGCGGGACTCACCGCGGCGCTTCACGCGCACGAGGCCGGACACGACGTGACGATCGTCACCAAGCGCGACCTCGGAGACGGCTGCACCGGGCTCGCTCAGGGTGGCGTCGCCGGCATCTACGGTCCGGACGACTCCGCCGCACTGCACGCCGCCGACACCCGAGACGCCGGTGCGGGACTGTCGGACCGGGACGCCGTGCAGGTGCTGGTCACGGACGGGGCGGCGCGGATCGCCGAGCTGATCGCACGCGGTGTCGGCTTCGATCGTGCGGTGGACGGCACCCTGCTGCTCGGGCGTGAAGCCGCCCACCGCCACGCCCGCATCGTGCACGCGGGAGGTGACGCCACGGGCGCGGCGATCTCCGCGGCGCTCGTCGCGTCCGTGCGGCGGACGGACATCCCCCTCATCGAACATGCCTTCCTGGTCGACCTGCTGAGGCAGGAAGGCGCCGTGCGCGGAATCCGGATCCTCCTCGACGGTGAGGTCTCCGAGATCCCCGCCGATGCCGTCATCCTCGCCACCGGCGGCGCCGGCCACCTCTACGCGCACACGACGAACGCGGCGGGGACGACCGGAGACGGCATCGCCGCCGCGATACGGGCGGGCGCTGCGGTCGCCGACCTGGAGTTCGTCCAGTTCCATCCGACGATCCTGGCGAAGGGCCCCGCGTTCCTCATCTCCGAGGCGGTGCGCGGCGAGGGCGCGACACTGATCGACGACGACGCCCGTCGGTTCGTGTTCGACAGCCACCCCGACGGCGAGCTCGCACCGCGCGACGTGGTGGCGCGAGCGATCGCACGCCGCGCCACGGCTCAGGCCGCCCCGGTCAGGCTCGACGCCACGATGCTCGGTACCGAGACCCTCGCGCGGAGGTTCCCCACGATCGATCGGGTGACCAGAGAACGCGGCTTCGACTGGGCCCGCGAACCGATCCCCGTGACGCCGGCCGCGCACTACCTGATGGGTGGCGTGGTCACCGACCTCGACGGCCGCACCACCGTGCCCGGCCTCTTCGCCGCGGGAGAGGTGGCACGCACCGGGGTGCACGGGGCAAATCGTCTGGCGTCGAACTCGCTGCTCGAAGGCGCGGTGTTCGGGGCCCGTGCGGCGGCGGCGTTGTCGAGACCCTGGGCGGATGTCGCGCACGGCTCCCCTCAGGCCCGCCCCCGTGCGGAAGGGAGCCGCGGTGCGATCGCCCCCGCGTTCAGTCGCTCTGCGCTGCAGCGGCTGATGTGGGAGGACGTCGGACTGCTGCGGAACAGAGACGGTCTCTCCCGCGCGCTCGACGTCCTGCAGACCTGGACCGCGGAGAGCCCGGCGCCGACGACCGTGTCGGCGCACGAAGACGCGAATCTGCTGCTGCTCGCGCAGGCGACGGCCACCGCAGCGCTCGCCCGCACGGTATCCGTCGGCGCCCACCATCGTGTCGATGCGGCCGGAACCGCCGCCGATGCCTCTTCTCGCCTCCCCTCATCGATCCTGGAGCCCGTCTGATGCTGACCACCGCCACCATGAACCGCGTCGTCGGCGCGGCCCTCGAAGAAGACGCGCCCTGGGGGGACGTCACCAGTACCACGCTGCTGCCAGCGGATGCCACCGCGACCGCCGATCTCGTCGCCCGGGAACCCGGAGTCTTCAGTGGTGGAGAGGTCTTCGCCGCCGCGTTCCGGCTCACCGACGCGACTCTCGACATCGACCTGCACGTCGGTGACGGCGACGAGTTCGCCGCGGGCGACGTGCTCGCCTCGGTCTCGGGGTCGGCCCGCAGTGTGCTCACCGCAGAGCGCGTTGGCCTGAACTTCACGCAGCGGATGAGCGGTATCGCCACCCTCACCGCCGCGTACGTCGCCGCGATCGAGGGCACTGGTGCTCGCATCGCCGACACCCGCAAGACCACGCCGGGACTGCGGGCGTTCGAACGGCATGCGGTCGAATCGGGCGGCGGACACAACCACCGGTACTCGCTGTCGGATGCCGTGATGGCGAAGGACAACCACCTGGCCGTGCTCACGCGTTCGGGGCTCGACCTCGCGACGGCGCTCCGCGAGGCACTGTCCCGCCTCCCGCACACGACCCACGTCGTCGTCGAGGTCGACCGGCTCGACCAGATCCCCGCCGTCCTCGACGGCGGTGCCCACACCGTGCTGCTCGACAACTTCTCGCTCGACGACCTGCGCGCGGGGGTGGCCCTCATCTCCGGCCGTGCCACGGTCGAGGCCTCGGGAGGCGTGAACCTCGACACGGTCGGCGACATCGCCCGCACCGGAGTGGACGTGATCTCGGTGGGGGCGCTGACACACTCCGCGCGCGCCCTCGATCTGGGCCTGGATCTGCGGATCGACTGACCGCGATGTCGCCCTCGGACCTGCCCCGCACCGGCATGCTCTACCTCGATCACGCCGCGACCTCCCCGGTACGACCGGAGGTGCTCGAAGCGATGCGGCCGTTCCTCTCCGGCGTGTTCGGAAACCCGTCGAGCCATCACACGGCCGGCGAGGCCGCGGCGGGCGCGCTCGACGATGCCCGTGCACGGGTGGCGCGCGTGCTGGGGATGCGGACGGGCGACGTCGTGTTCACCGCCGGCGGCACCGAAGCGAACAACCTCGCGGTGAAGGGCATCATGCTCGCGGCTCTCGAGACGGGGCGGCGGCATCTGGTGACCTCGCCGATCGAGCACGAGTCGATCCTCGGATCCGCCGACTATCTACGACGCTTCCACGCCATCGAGGTCTCCCTCCTGCCCGTGGACTCGCGCGGACGGATCGACCCGGATGACCTGGCTGCGGCGATCAGGGACGACTCCGCTCTGATCTCGATCGGCCACGCCAACAACGAGATCGGCACCGTCCAGGATGTGTCGGCGCTCGCCGCCGTCGCCCGTGCCGCCCGCGTCCCCCTGCATCTGGATGCCGTGCAGTCGGCGGGATGGCTCCCTCTGGGTGATCTCGGCGCAGACGCGGTGTCGATCGCCGGCCACAAGCTCGGGGCTCCGAAAGGCATCGGTGCCCTGGCCGTCCGTGGGCGCGTGCCGGTGGAGCCGCTGCTGCACGGCGGCGGCCAGGAGCGCGGGAGACGCTCAGGCACCGAGAACGTCGCGGGCGCCGTCGCACTCGCGACGGCGCTGGAACTCGCCGAGACGGAACGCGTAACGGTTGCGGCGCAGGTCGGATCGGCGACCGCGCGGTTCATCACCCAGGTGCTCACGAGCATCCCCGATGCCACGCTCACCGGGGATTCCCGAGGCCGTCTGCCCGGAACGGCGAGCTTCACGTTCGCCGGCACCAGCGGGGAGTCGATTCTGCTCGAGCTGGAGCGCCGCGGGGTCATCTCGTCGAGCGGATCGGCATGCGCGGCGGGCAGCGACGAGCCGTCGCACGTGCTGCTCGCCTGCGGTGTGGCCCCCGAAGTGGCGCAGACCGCCGTACGTTTCACGTTCGATCGCGCGGCTCTGCCCCCGGATGCTCCCGAACGGCTGGCTGTGCTCGTCGCCGAGTCGGTGCGCGCGGCCCGCGGCTGAGCCACGGTCATAGACTCAGCAGGTGACTGCCTCCGCCCCGATCGTGACGCTGATCGTCCCCGGACGCGACATCGCGGCCTTCGCCCCCGCCGCTCTCGACTCGCTGCGCGCGCAGACCGAGTCACGATGGCGGGCGATCCTCATCGACGACGGCTCGACGGATGACACAGGAGCGATCTTCGACGCCGCCGCAGCCGAAGACCCCCGCTTCACGACGATCCGCCACGGGGCCTCCCGCGGTCTCGGCGCCGCGCGCAATGTCGGTCTGGAGCTCGTCGACACCCCGTACCTCGGTTTCCTCGACGGCGACGACGAACTGCTGCCGAACGCCCTCGCCCGCATGACGGAGACACTGGGCCGGACCGGAAGCGACTTCGTCGCCAGCGCCTACGTACGCTCGCGGGTCCGCGGTGACGGCTACGTCGCCGGCCGCGTGCAGCCCTGGGTCGCTGCGGCCACGTCTCCGGAGCGACTCGGCACGACCCTCGCCGCGCACCCCCTGGCGGTCTCGAACATCGTCGCCTGGTCGAAGGTGAGCCGCACCTCGTTCTGGCACGACCTGCGCTTCCCCGAGGGGGTCGCCTACGAAGACCAGGTGGTCGCGCAGCTCATGTACACCCGGGCACGCGCATTCGATGTGATCCCCGATGTGGTCGTGCGCTGGCGGCTCCGCGCCGATGGCACCTCAATCACTCAGGGCAAGGCACAGCTGCCGGTGCTGCGCGACTACCTCGCGGCCCTCCGCGGCGGCCTCCACGTGCTGCACGAGGCCGGTGCCCACGCCTCGGTGACCGCTCGCATCGAACTCATCCTCGCGATGGACGTCGCCTCGCTCCTCGAGAGCGCCGAGAGCCATGCCGACCCGACCTACGCCGCCGAGGTCGACGCCTTCATCTCGGAGCTGCGGGCCCTCCCCGAGTTCGCCGACGCCGCGCCCGACCCCGCCATCGCCGCCGCGCTCGCGTGGTGATCCCCGCCCTCCGAACCCTGACGGTGAACACATGAACGACTACCTCTCCTCCCTGTTCTCACTCGACGGTCGCACCGCCGTCGTCACCGGCGGCAGCTCCGGGATCGGCCGGGGGATCGCCACCGCACTCGCTCGCGCCGGAGCGTCGACGGTCATCGTCGCGCGCGGTGAGGATCGCATCCGCGAGACGGTCGACGAGCTGCGCGCGCTCGGATGCCGCGCCCACGGCGTGATCGGCGACCTCAGCACGAGGGACGGGATCCACGCGGTCGGCGAAGCCGCGGCCGCACCGTTCGGCGCGCCCGACATCCTCGTCAACTCCGCCGGCATCAACATCCGCCCGCCGTTCGCGGAGATCACCGAAGACGACTGGGACGCGACGATGACGGTCAACGCCCTCGCGCCGTTCCTGCTCGGTCAGCGCTTTGCGCAGGGCATGGCCGCACGCGGGTACGGTCGACTCATTCACATCAGTTCCCAGCAGGCCCACCGCGCCTTCGTGGGCAGCGGCATCTACGGCGCGTCGAAAGGCGCGGTGGAATCGCTCATGCGCTCCGAGGCCGAGGCCTGGGGTGGCACCGGCGTCACCAGCAACACGCTCGTCCCCGGCTTCGTGCTCACCCCGTTGAACGCCCGGCTGCAGCAGGACCCGGCGAAGGTCGCGGAGCTCGCCGCGCGCACGATGATCGGGCGCAACGGTCTGCCGAGCGACTTCGCGGGAGCGGCGGTGTTCCTTGCCGGAGCCGGCTCGGCCTACGTCACCGGCCAGTCGCTGTTCGTCGACGGCGGCCTCTCGGTGCACTGACGCGCGGTGCCACGACGCCTCCTCAGGGCTCAGGGCTCAGGGCGCAGGGCGCAGGGCTCAGGGCTCAGGGCTCAGGGCTCAGGCGGGTAGACCCGTTCGTCCGGTCGAGGCTCGGCGAGCAGCGGCACCGCAGCGGTGATGGTCGCGACCGCATCGGCCCCCGCGGAATCGGCGGGCGCCTTGTCCGCGCGGCGATCGGCGAGGGGTGCCACGGCGCCCCCGGTCACTTCCTCCTCGACGGCGGCCTCGGTCTCGAGCACGCGCGACGCCGCCACCTGCTCGGCCGCGAGCTCGGCATACAGACCGCCGCGGGCGAGCAGTTCGACGTGCGAACCCGACTCGACGATGCGCCCGGCCTCCAGAACGTGGATCACGTCCGCGCCCATCACCGTCGAGAGCCGGTGGGCGATGGAGAGGGTCGTGCGCCCCTTCGCGGCCTCGTCGAGCGCCTCCTGCACCACGCGCTCCGAGACCGTGTCGAGTGCCGAGGTCGCTTCGTCGAGGAGCAGCACCGGGGGGTCTTTCAGCAGCACCCTGGCGATCGCGATGCGCTGTTTCTCGCCACCGGAGAGCCGGTAGCCGCGCTCCCCCACCACGGTGTCGTAGCCCTGCTCGAAGCCGGCGATGATGTGGTGGATGTTCGCGGCGGTGCAGGCGGCGATCAGTTCTTCCTCGGTCGCATCGGGCTTGGCATAGCGCAGGTTCTCACGGATCGTGGCATGGAAAAGGTACGTCTCCTGCGACACGATGCCGACGTTGTCGATGATCGACTCCTGAGTGAGCGCGCGCACGTCGGCACCGGCGAACATCACGGCTCCGCCCTTCGCCTCGTACAGGCGCGGAGCCAGATACAGGATCGTGGTCTTGCCGGCGCCCGAGGGGCCCACGAACGCGACGTGCTGGCCGGGTTCCGCCACGAAGGACACTCCGTCGAGCGTCGGGCGGGCGTCGGAGGACGCGTCCGGGTAGCGGAACACCACCTCGGCGAACTCCAGGCGTCCTCGCGGCCCGGGTGCTTCGTCGACCGTGATCGCGTCGGGCGCATCCTGGATCTCCGGGACGAGGTCGAGGTATTCGAAGATGCGCGCGAACAGCGCCGACGACGTCTGCAGATCGAGCGACACCCGCATCAGCCCCATCAACGGCATGAGCAGCCGCGCCTGCACCGTGGTGAACGCGACGACGGTTCCTGCGGTGATCGCCCCCGTGCCGCCGGCGATCAGGTATC
The DNA here is from genome assembly GCF_000455825.1 of Microbacterium maritypicum MF109. Lineage (GTDB taxonomy): Bacteria > Actinomycetota > Actinomycetes > Actinomycetales > Microbacteriaceae > Microbacterium > Microbacterium maritypicum_A. The sequence goes on along the minus strand of NZ_ATAO01000179.1, from coordinate 81,095 downwards.
CGGAGACGAGATAGATCACGGCGGGCACGCTGGCCATCAGCACCTGCACGACGGCGAAGAAACCCTGGCCGCTCATCGCCCGGCGCACCTGGAGGACCACCTGGTTGCGGTTCTCCGCCTGGTAGCGCTCCGACTCGGTGCGCTGGCGGTTGAAGGCCTTCGACAGCAGCATGCCCGAGACGCTCAGCGTCTCCTGCGTGATCGAGGTGAGCTCGGACAGCGATTCCTGCGTCTCTCCGGCGATACGTGCCCGCACCTGTCCCACCTTGCGCTGGACGACGATCAGGAACGGCATCATGATCACGGCGATGAGCGTGAGACGCCAGTCGATCAGGATCATCGCGACGAGCGAGGCGATCACCGTGACGACGTTGCCCAGAATGCTGGTGACGGTGTTCGTCAGCACGCCGGAGACGCCACCCACGTCGTTCTGCAGGCGTGACTGGATGACGCCCGTCTTGGTGCGGGTGAAGAAGCCGAGTTCCATCGCCTGCAGGTGCTCGAACAGCTTCACACGCAGGTCGCCGGTGACGCTGTTGCCGACCGTTGCCGTGAGCCAGGTCTGGGCCACTCCGAGAGCGGCGGAGAGCAGGAAGAGACCGATCATGGCGGCGACGAGCCAGGCCAGCAGTTCGAGGTGCGGCCCTCCCCCGGCGACGGGGAACAGCGCATCGTCGAAGATCCGCTGCACGATCAGCGGCGGCACGACGGCTATCGCGGCGCCGACCACCACCAGGATGCCGGTGGAGAAGATACGCCAGCGATACGCGCGGAACAGCGAGACGACCCGCGCACCGAGGCCGTTGATCCGGGGGGCCTCGGCATTCAGCTTCCGCTGCGCGCTCTCGTCGACCCCGCGGAAGCCACCACCCCGCGGGCCACCGCCCATGCCGCCGCCCATGCTCATGGCGCCAGCGTACTCACGTGCGGGGACACCGAGGCCCGCGCCTCCGCCGTCGGCGGATATCTGTGAATTCGGAATGAAATGTCCGCGGCTGCCGTTACGCTGAGTGACTCTTGCGAACTCTCGCGATACTCCGTTTCTTCTTCGCCCTGGAGGCCGCCCATGTCTGCCGTCGATACCGGCTCCATCTCGACGACCCCCGCAGCGGCAGGGGGCGAGATCTCCCGCAAGGACATGCGGGTGATCTGGCTGCTACTGGTCGCCGCCTTCGTCGCCATCCTCAACGAGACCACGATGGGGATCGCGATCCCTCATCTGAACACCGACCTGGGCATTCCGCCCGAGCTCGGCCAGTGGCTCACGAGCGCCTTCATGCTCACCATGGCCGTGGTCATCCCGACCACCGGGTTCATCCTGCAGCGGTTCACGACGCGTCAGGTCTTCATCGCCGCGATGATCGCGTTCTCGCTCGGCACGCTCGTGGCGCTCGTCGCCCCCGGCTTCGCCGTGCTGCTCGTCGGCCGTGTGATCCAGGCGGCCGGTACCGGCATCATGATGCCGCTGCTCATGACGACGATCATGAACGTCGTGCCGCCGCAGTCCCGCGGTCGCATGATGGGCCGTGTCGGCCTCGTGATCTCGCTCGCTCCCGCCATCGGCCCGACCCTCGCGGGTGCGGTGCTCGAACTCGCCAGCTGGCGCGCGCTGTTCGGAATCATCCTCCCGATCTCCCTCATCGCCCTGTTCATGGGCGTCAAGTGGATGACGAACCTGGGTGAGACACGCGCCGTGCCGCTCGACGTGCTGTCGATCCCGCTCGCGGCGCTCGGCTTCGGCGGCATCGTGTTCGGACTCAGCCAGTTCGGCGGCGAGGGCGGATCGGGCGAGACCGCCGGCATCATCTCGCTGGTGGTCGGCGCGGTGTCGCTCGGCCTGTTCGTCTGGCGTCAGCTCGTGTTGCAGCGCGTCGACGACGCGCTGCTCGATCTGCGCGTGTTCCGCTCCAGCAACTTCACGCTGTCGGTGATCATCATGTCGATCCTGGCGCTGTCGATGTTCGGCACGCTGACGCTGCTTCCGCAGTATCTGCAGAACGTCGCCGGTCTCAACCCGCTGCAGTCCGGCCTGATCCTGCTTCCGGGCTCGCTGCTCATGGGGCTGCTCGGGCCCGTCATGGGCCGTGTCTACGATGCGCGCGGCACGCGTCCGCTGCTCATCCCCGGCACGATCCTGGTCTCGGCGTCGCTCTTCTTCTACTCGACGGTGGGCGAGCACACCGTGTGGTGGGTTCTCATCATCGTGCAGGCGGCGATGTCGGTCGGCCTGGCGATGTCTTTCACGCCGCTGTTCTCCGCCTCGCTCGGGTCGCTCCAGCGATCGCTGTACTCGCACGGTTCTGCGGTGCTGAACACGCTGCAGCAGGTCGGCGGCGCGGCCGGTGTCGCGCTGCTGCTGGTGACGTACTCTTCGATCCTGCACGCGGGCGAGCAGGAGGGGCTGTCGACCGCGGTCGCCGGCGCTCCCGGCGCCCGCATGGCGTTCCTCATCGCGGCGATCATCTCGCTCGCGGCGGTGGCGCTCAGCCCGTTCGTCCGCAAGCCCGCCGACGATGCCGGCGAGGGTTTCCACGGCGGTCACTGACCCTCCGTAGACGGCCTGCGATGGCGTCTGCCGCTTACTCGCTCTTCGGGGCGGGGAACTGGCAGACGCCATTGCTGCAATAGCCGGCAGCATCGCCCTCGAGCAGATTCAGAGAGTCCAGGAGCGGCTGCAGCCCGACGGGCGCTTCCTGCTGCACGGAGTCCTGCTGCGTTTTCTTCATCCCTCGATCGTACGCCCGCCCGGAGGCGGTGGCGCCGAACCTGCCCGGGAGGCGTCGACAGCGGGCGGACAGCTGTTCTCCCCTACGGTTGATCCATGCTCACACGACTCCTCGCCCGCATCTTCTGGGCGTTCAGCAGATGGACGCTCGTGAGCGAGGCCGCGCCGACGCGCCCGACCGTGCTCGTGGGCGCGCCCCACACGTCGAACTGGGATTTCGTCCTGATGCTCGCCATCGCCTGGAAGCTCGATATCGACGTGCACTGGCTGGGGAAGAAGAGCCTCTTCCACGGCTGGAGAGGACCGGTCATGCGTCGCCTCGGCGGCATCCCCGTCGACCGCGCCGATCCGGCACGCGTGGTGAAAGACGTCGTGAGCCAAGTCCACGACGGCACGGTCTTCGGCCTGGTGGTCACCCCGGATGGCACCCGCGGCGGCAACGAGTACTGGAAATCGGGCTTCTACCGGATCGCCCGAGAAACAGGCATGCCGGTGACGCTCGGGTTCGTCGATCGGACGACCATGACCACGGGACTCGGGCCGACGATCGACCTGACCGGCGATGTCGCGTCGGACATGGACCGGATCCGCGCGTTCTACGCCGACAAGGCCGGCGTGCGCCCGGAACGACGCACCGAACCACGGCTGCGTGAAGAGGATGCGGCTACGACCGAGACCGACGACGCGTAAGCAACCGAGCCGTGCACGCAGGAGGTCATTCCTCGTGCTCGGCGTGCGAGCGGGCGTACTCGAGGTCGTCGTCGCTCAGCGATTCCACCATCCCGACCACGGCGCCGGTGATGACGCGGATCTCCTCGCGCACCTCCTCTTCCAGGTGCGGGGTCTTGCTGTCGAGCACCGCCCGGCGCCCGTCTTCCGAGAGTTCGGACCACCAGTCGCGGATCGGCGGGAGCGTCATCGTGCCTTCTTTCGTTCTGCGGGTGCACGCGTCTGGACAGCACCGGAGTGCGGAATCCACACTGAGACCATGACATCAGAACCATCTGGTCGTGGGGACGGTCTCGACGACCGTGCCGACGGACGCGACGAGACCGCGAATGAACGCGCGGATCGCAACTGGGACGAGCTGTTGCAGGAGTTGCGCGTCATGCAGACCGGTACGCAGATCCTCACCGGATTCCTCCTCGCCGTCGCCTTCCAGCCGCGTTTCACCGACATGGACGAGCTCCAGCGAGATCTGTACGTCGTCCTCGTCGCTCTCGCTGCGGTGGCGACCATCCTCGCACTCGCGCCGGTGGGGATGCATCGTGCACTTTTCGGCCGCCGTCGCAAGCCCGACCTCGTCCGCATCGCCGCCCGGATCGTCCGTATCGACCTGGTCGTCATCGGTGCCCTGACCATCGGCGTGACGACCCTGATCGTCGATTTCACGGTGGACCGTACGGCGGGGATCGTCGCTCTCGTCGCAGCGGTCGTCCTGGTGGTATCCCTGTGGGTGGCGCTGCCCCGCGTCATGCGTGGCCGTCCTCTCGTCCGCGGAGCCGCCGACGAGTGACGGCGACTCCGCGGACGCGAGAGGGCTCAGCGACCCGCCGGACTCCGGTTCTCCGCACTGACCATCCACGCGAACTGCTCGAGCCGCTCGATGATGGCGTGCAGGAGGTCGGCCGAGGTCGGGTCCTCTTCGTCGACGGCGTCGTGCACGTCGCGCACCGTTCCCACCGCGGCCTCGAGGCGCTCGGTGATCAGGTCGATGGTCTCCGTCGTCGACACCTCCCCCGCAGGGAACTCGGGAAGCGACGTCGTCTTCGCGATGGTCGCGCTGCGCCCGTCGGGGACGGCGTGCAGCGCACGCATGCGCTCCGCGATCGTGTCGCTGAAGGCCCGTGCATCGTCGATGATCTCGTCGAGCTGACGATGCGTGTCGCGGAAGTTGCGTCCGACGACGTTCCAGTGCGCCTGCTTTCCTTGGATCGCGAGATCAAGCAGGTCGACGAGCACCGCCTGCAGGTTGTTCGCGAGCGTCGTCGAGGCGGTGAACCCCTTCTCCGCGTTCTGCTGCCTGGTCGTCTTCGCCGCGCCCTTCGTCGAGCCGCCGGTCTTCGTGGTCTTGCTTTCAGCCATGGTGTGACCTCCTACCGGTGACGCTAGCCGGGGCGGCGACGCGCGGCGAGGGGGTTGACACCGTGGGGAGGCGACCCGGAATGTGGCTCGGGTGAATGACGCAGACAACGTGAAAGCAGACTCCGTGAACGAAGACGCCGTGAACGAAGATCCGAGCAGAACCCGGCCGGCGATCGTGATCTCCCCGATCGGCGACGCGGATGCCGGCGAGGTGCTGACCGTGCAGCGCGCCGCCTTCGTCTCGGAGGCCGCGATCTACGGGAGCGTCGACATGCCGCCGCTGACGCAGACGCTCTCCGAGCTGGAGGCGGAGCTGCGGTCCGAGTCCGGGCTGACGGCGCGCATCGACGGGCGCCTCGTCGGTGCCATCCGCTACGTCGAGAAGGACGGTCTGCTCCTGATCGGCAGGATCGCGATCGCCCCCGATATGCAGGGCGAGGGAATCGGGAGGCTGCTGCTCGAGAGCGCCGAGAAGGCCTCGGGCGCAGACGTCGCCGAGCTGTTCACCGGAAGCCTGAGCGAGGCGAACATCCGCCTGTACGAGTCGTGCGGCTATGAGGAGCATGAGCGGGTGCCCGACGGCGACGGCACCGCGCAGGTGTTTCTGCGCAAGAACCTGCGAGCAGGGTAAGAGCCTCCTCCGAATCCGCGCAAGGGGGTTGAGACGATCTCCGAGGTCCGGCATCGTGGCCCGGACATGCCGCGACCGTGGCATGCCCCAACCGGAAGGAGAGTCTCGTGCTCACCCTCACCGACAACGCCTCCGCCATCGTGACGACCCTTGTCAGCCGTCAGACCGACGCACCGGATGCCGGGCTCCGCATCCACTCCACCGAGGCCCAGGGACCCGAGGGCGGTGCACGCCTCGCCGTGCTCGTCGCCGCGGACCCCGAGCCGCAGGACCAGGTCGTGGAGGTCGCCGGCACCCGGCTGTTCCTCGATGAGTCGGCGGCCGCTGCACTCGACGACAAGATCCTCGATGCCGGCGTCGACGACGAAGGCTCCGTGTCCTTCGCCGTCACCCCTCAGGTCGCCTGACCGAAGGATTCCGGATGCCGCGGCCGATGGGGTCGCGGCATCCGTCTGCCTGCACCGCGTAACCTGGAAGAAGCTCGCACACCCGTGCGAACTCTGGAAAGGCCACCGTGAAGATCTCTCTGCTCCGCCGCTTCGTCGTCCTCGCGGAGGAACTGCATTTCCCGCGTGCGGCGGAAAAGCTCGGCATCCCGCTGGCTTCCCTCTACACGTCGATCGACAAGCTCGAAGCCGAGGTCGGTCATCCGATCGTCCATCGCGAAGGCCCGACCCGGCTCACCCCTGTCGGCGAACTCCTCCTCGTCGAAGCGAAGGCAGAGGTCGCCGCGGCTCCGGAGCCGGTGCGCAATGCACCCGCCCCGGCCGGAGGAAAGGCCAAAGCATCGAAGGGCAAGGGCCGCACGCCCGCCGTGAAGGGGCAGCCGAAGCCGTACAAGAAGCGTCAGGGTCGATAGCGGGTCAAGTCGCTCGGCGAGGGCCTCTGGGCGAGGTGCTCAGTCCCAGTCGAGGTACTCCTCGATGACCACGGCGGTCTCGATCGGGTGCGTCATCGGGAACATGTGATCGGCCCCGTCGATGCTCTTCACGCTCGCGCGCTCCGGCGCCGTCGACTGCAGCTGCTCTCCGTTTGCGAACGGAGCGTCGATGTCCTTCGTGCCCTGGATGATGAGGATCGGCATCACCGGCGCGAGCGGAATGTCATTCTCTTCGACAGCCAGCAGGGCCAGGCCGTTCACGCGATCGGCGTGGGCCAGAGCGAAGGCCCGTGCGACGGTACCGCCGAAGCCATGGCCGCCGATCCAGGTGTCGCCCAGACCGACGTGATCGATCACGGCGAGTACGTCTTCGACCCGATCCTCCAGCGAGACCTCTTCATGCTTGACCTCGGCGCGATGACCGATGCGCAGCACGTGGAAGCCCGCCTCCTCGGCGAGGTAGTGCGCGACGACGCCGAGAACATCCGCCGCCAGATCGCGCTCCTGGATCAGGACGAGCTTGACGGGACCGTCGCCCTCGTCGACGAAGGGGATCGCGCGGCCGTCGGGCTCGAAGATCTGGGTGTCGGTCATCGGCGTCAATCTCCTCGTGCCGTCAGGGTCAGGAACTCCGGCGGAACGTCCACGGTGGACGCCAGCGACCGAACCGCGGCCGAAGCCGCCATGTTCCAGCGTATCCCGACCCGGCGGTCAGCAAGACGTTCCGGCAGCGGATCAGCAGAGTCGGCCGCTACCAGGCCCGCCCGCGAAGATCGATCGTGCCCTCGGGCCACCTGCGCGGTGGGGAGCCGAGCGGGAGTGTCAGAATCGGTGGCCCCGGAGGCTGCGTGGTGGGCTGACCGGCGCGATCGATCGAGTGCTCCGCTGCAGAGACGCGGTGCCATCCGCAGGATTCGTAGAAGGCGACGACCTCTTCACGGCATCCGAGGTACCCGAACGCGATGCCCCCGGCCTCCGTCATCGATGCGGCTGCGCACTCCATGAGCTGGGCGCCGACCCGCTCTCCTCGTGCCTGCGGGGCGATCAGAACCCCACCGACTCCGGCGATCACGACCTCGGCTGCACCGACGCTGATGGTGCGCCGCGCCCAGCCGACGTGTCCCACCACGGCATCATCGAGTCGGGCGATGACATGGAGGTCGTGCGGCGCGTAACCGTAGGGCTGATCAGGATTCCACACCCCGAGTTCCGCGGAGTACTCGGCGTGGAAAAGCTCCCGCAGCCCTGCCAGGTCGTTCGTGGTCAGCCGATCGTGCGGGACGCTGTCGATGACGACGCTCGTCATGCCTCGACGACCTGCCCGGCCTCCACCCGCCACTGCCGGTCGGTCTGCACGGTCGCGAGCATCCGCCGGTCATGGGTGACCAGTAGCAGGGTTCCCTCGTAGGACTCGAGCGCCTGTTCGAGCTGCTCGATCGCGGGCAGGTCGAGGTGGTTCGTCGGCTCGTCGAGCACGAGCAGGTTGACGCCCCGCGCCTGCAGCAACGCCAGTCCGGCGCGGGTGCGCTCCCCCGGCGACAGTTCGTCGACAGCGCGCATCACGTGATCGACCTTGAGTCCGAACTTCGCGAGGAGAGTACGGACCTCGCCGGACGCCATCTCCGGCACGAGCCCCTCGAAGGCGACCGCGAGCGGCTGCGTGCCGACGAGCTGGGCGCGGGCCTGGTCGATCTCCCCGATCTGCACACTCGCACCGAGACTCGCCGTGCCCTCGTCCGGAAGCTGCCGCCCGAGCAGCCCGCGCAGCAGCGTCGACTTCCCCGCGCCATTGGGGCCGGTGATGCCGATCCGCTCCCCCGCGTTCACCTGGAGCGACACGGGCCCGAGCTGAAAGCTTCCCTGCCGGAACACGGCCGAGCTCAGTGTCGACACGACGGAGCTGGAACGCGGCGCCGAGCCGATGGTGAACTCGAGCTGCCACTCCTTGCGCGGCTCTTCGACCTCTTCGAGCCGGGCGATCCTGCTCTCCATCTGACGCACCTTCTGCGCCTGCTTCTCACTCGACTCGGCCGACGCCTTGCGTTTGATCTTGTCGTTGTCCGGAGCCTTCTTCATCGCGTTGCGCACACCCTGGCTCGACCACTCGCGCTGGGTCCGGGCACGAGCGACGAGGTCGGCCTTCTTGTCGGCGAACTCGTCGTACTTCTCACGCTGGTGCCGCCGGACCGTGGCCCGCTCCTCCAGGTACGCGTCGTAGCCACCGCCGAACACCCGGTTGCTGTTCTGCGCGAGATCGAGTTCCAGCACGCGGGTCACGCAGCGCGCGAGGAACTCGCGGTCGTGGCTGACCACGACGACACCGCCGCGGAGTCCGCGCACGAAGGCCTCCAGCCGCTCGATCCCGTCGAGGTCGAGGTCGTTGGTCGGCTCATCCAGCAGCGCGATGTCGAAGCGCGAGAGCAGCAGCGCGGCGAGGCCCACGCGAGCCGCCTGCCCACCGGACAACGAGGTCATCATCGCGTCGGCCGGATCGCCCCCGAGGTCGAGCCCGAGGTCGGCGAGCACCACCGGAAGTCGCTCGTCGAGGTCGGCGGCACCGCTCGCCAGCCAGCGGTCCAGCGCGACGGAGTAGATGTCGGCCGGGTCTGTGCCGGGAGCGGCGAGGCTGGGGTCACCGAGCGCAGCGGCGGCGGCATCCATCTCTCTGGTCGCAGCCGTGCAGCCCGTGCGACGGCCGATGTAGTCGGCGACACTCTCTCCGACGATGCGCTCGTGCTCCTGCGGCAGCCAGCCGACGAAGGCATCCGCCGGTGAGAGCCGGATCGTGCCGGCCTGGGGCTCGTCGACACCGGCGAGCAGCTTCAGGAGGGTCGACTTCCCCGCCCCGTTCGCCCCGACGAGGCCGACGACGTCACCCGCCGTGACGGTCAGGTCGAGGGAATCGAACAGGGTGCGGTGGCCGTACCCGCCGGCCAGCCCTTGGGCCACGAGTGTTGCGGTCATCCGTCAATCCTTTCACCCATGCGGGTGGTGCACAGACGCGGGTTCTCAGCGGGTGCTCATGCGCGACCTCTCGAGTCGACGTGTCAGCACGAGGGCGATCGTCAGCGGCACGGCCGCGACGACGCCGAAGGAGATGTCGATGAGCTGCCAGCCGAGCGGCAAGCCTCTGATCGCGCCGGCGATGAGTGCCAGTGGCACGATGCCCGCACACATGATCAGACCCCAGATGGTGACCCAGACGTTGCGGACGGGATCGATGAGCGGCCCGACGAAGGCGACCGCGATGGCCAGGTGGGCGAATGCCAGCCAGTCCGTGCCGTAGGCGAGGAACGGATAGTCGGTGCCCGTGACGTCGAGCCCCTCAGCGACCCGTTGCACCCAGAATGCGAGATCTGGGAAGACCGCGCTGAGTCCTGTGTTGTTCAGGACGTCGCGTCCGAGCATCAACTCCTCGCGGAGCGGGAAGGCGGTGACCCCGCTCACCACGAGCCCGACGATGACGATGAGCAGGCAGATGCGGGTGACCCGCGCGAGGTGCCTTAACCGAGACGTCGGTACCACCCTCTTCGAATCACGCACCCGTCGACGACTCCGACGCTCGAGTGTTGAAGCGAAGCTGCAGCATGTCGCAGTTATCCTTCTCCTCGGACCAAGTCCGTGAAGGCCTCATAGAGGTAGTACTCATCGCCACTCTCAATACCTCGTCTACGAAGCCAATCTGCGAGCGCCCGCCATTCCACGGCGACCTCGGCACTCGGTGGTGCTGCAGAATAGATGCTGCTCAGAATCGCCTCTGTGCCCCCTGCGAGTCTTACCTGGTCCCTTGCGTTAGCCTGGATGGCTTCGCGAAGACGAACCACGTCCTCAAGTTCAAGGCTTGCGCTGCACAGCTCGATCAGCCGCAGGTTCTCCTCCGCATTCCGAAAGCTAGCGGAACTCTCTACCCGCGCGAGTAAAGAATCGATAAACGGCCGACGCTGAACGGATTGCCTAACCGCTCGGCCCACCTGTTCCACGCTCAATTCAGACACAATCTGCTGATACTTCGCGGCGAGGTTCTCGTCGCGAGGAGGCCCGGAAACGAAGAAACGCTCATCAATCAGCGTCTCTACGTCACACCGCTCTAGCAGCGCATCAAGCCGAGACCTTCCCGTGCCAGGCAGCACAGACCACAGAACCGACTCGGCTCCGTATGCACCGACAGCACGGATTAGTTCAGAATCCCCCAGCGAGGCGGACGTTTCCCAAGCCTGCAGCACCGCCCCCAAGCTCTCTTCAAATAGGGCGGGTGCTTCCCTGGAAATCGCAGCAACTGAGTTCCGTGCTCTTCGCGCAGTGCGGTTACTCCCGTCCGGGGGCCGCAGACTGTGCTTGATCAGCACCTTCGTCAGATTGGCTTTGACGCTGTTCCGCGCTGGCCGGAGAAACCTCAGCAGGAAGTACTCGGCGTCACTCGGCCACGATTCGCCCTCGATCTCCGCCTCAAGCGTGGCCAGCAGACGCTTTCCCGCGAGCGGCCTCTGCGAAAAAACAGCGCGATGCGCCGCGATTAGGTGAGCCCTCACAGCCTCCGCGTCAGGCACGAACAACTCAACTTCGTCGACATAGCCCGGGTGGGCGCAGAGATTCCGGTCTTCGTTCAGACGTTCGAGTTCCACTCGCTCTCGCGGCAAAAGCATGCTGAGACGCTGCTCGGCAACATCGAGAATTGTTCTTTCATACTCCTGGACCTTGCTCACGCTCTGGTTTGCCAAGGCTTTGTCGAGGCCGCTGACAACCTCGCGGGCCTCACCATCGCCGGACTCAGCGAGGTGGCGAATTTTTGCCGTGAGGTCCGCAATCACTGCGATCCACAGTGAAACCAAAGCCGCTCGATGAGCACCGCCCTCATAGCACTTGACGATCTCGGCGAACAATGCCCGAGTTCGTGGTTCAACGATGTCGTGCTGAATCTGCTCTAGGTCTCTCAGCGACACTGCCGAGCTCCTTTCCTATCGTGCCCACCAACTGAGCACGCAAAACGACTTTCAAAAGGCCCCTACGTCACTTCAGCTATTCCAGGGACTTCGACTAATGGGAGTCAACTGCTAAGCCGGAACTCCACTACTTTGCGTCCCGTCCACCCCAACGACACGCCTCACGGCGATGCTACCCATCCAAGCTCATTGGCGTAGGACTTGAGTTTGGTCAGAATGTACTGGGCGATAGCGGAACGGTTCGCCGACACCAAGTACTCCCCCGACCGCCAGTGAAACTCAACACATGTGACGTGCTCGTCCGCACCGAGGCTAACGTCAGGAATGAGAGGAATCCCATCAGCCTTCTTCTCGACGACGACGTCCCCCAACGAGGACTGGGCTTGGGCCAGGAAGTCCCCGAAAGCACGATTCAGCTTTTTGTCTTGGCCCGAACCAAACCCAACGTCTGCAGCCAACTGACGAAAAGCTACGGCGGCATCGGCGGCGGGGTTACCCCGAATCTCTGAAGTTGCCGATGCCGTGCCATGGAGCAGTCGCCCAAGGTCTGACCGTTCAAAGTAGGTTGAGATCTCACTAGGTGGCTTAGGCGCGATACCGAGGTCTTTGAATACCGCCTTCGCCTCATCCGTTCCGAACCGGTTCACCACAGGAACAGAGAGCGACGGGCCTACGAACGTTACGCGCGCATCTAGACGAACGATGGTCTGCACGAGCAAGCCCATACGTGCGGCCCACCACTTGCCGATAACGCTGCCGGGCGTGGCGGCAACCAGCTTGTCCGCATCCACCAGTCCGTACCGGTAACCGCTAGACAGTTCGCTGAGAACGCCAGCTTTGCCGCTGGCACTCGCGAAGACCACTACGAGGCGAACCGGCTTGCGAGTGGATGCTAGGAGTTTGTCAAGCAAGTCAACGAAGTCGTTACTGATCTCGTCTAGGAAGTCACCCACCGTCGGGAAGGCATCCTTGTCGTACGCTTCCGGATCGACGCCCAGCGCCTCAAGGTGATCGACTGAGTTGACTAGCTTGAGGGTAGCGAGAGCTAACCCGCCCCACGTTCCGCGGGCGGGTCCAGCCACCTCTGCAGGGATAGTGACTGGTGACTTTCCCGCCCTCTGCACGTACGCCGCTGACATCTCTTCGGCGTTCACGCGAGATGTTTCAGGCCAAACGACTAGCGTGCGCGCACCAAGACCCGCCTCTCCCTGGCCAGCCTCACGCACGAACGACTTGATCTGGGACAGTTCCTTGTCGGTGGGAGGATCGCTTTCGCGGTCATCGACGTTAACGACCAGAACCTTCTTGTCGTTCGCGGCTAGGTGATAATCGTGCACCATCGACGCGACGGCCTGTCGCAGACGCGCGGCGGAGACCTCTCCACCCGCAAGTCTCGCGGTCGGGCCATACTCGCCGGGAATCCAACCCGACAAGTTGCTCACCAGTGTCGTCTTCCCAGTACCGGACTCCGCGTAGACCGGCAGAAACAAGCCGCGCCCGCGACTGCCAATGTGTAAAGCTGCTCGGCGGAAGATCGCCAGGGTCTCGTCGCTGGGCTCGACGAGGAGCCGGGCAACGTCGCTTCCCACAGCTGCCACAAGCGACTCGTACCTCGACGGCAGCTTGAGTTGTCTCAGCAGGTGCGTCGGAGAGACGCCTTGTGCTCCTCGTTTGGCCATCGTGTATCGCTCATCGTTCGTCGTCATTGACATCGCCCCTAGTATCCGACGTAGCCGCGCTACTTCGATCCGCCAGATGTGTTTCCGATACGGAACTCCACCACGTCGCCATCCTGCATGACGTAGTCCTTGCCTTCGAGGCGGGCCTTGCCCTTGGCGCGGGCCTCGACGACGGATCCGGTCTCGACCAGGTCTTCGAACGAGACGATCTCGGCCTTGATGAAGCCCTTCTCGAAGTCGGTGTGGATGACACCGGCCGCCTGAGGCGCCTTCGACCCCTTGGGGATCGTCCAGGCGCGAGCTTCCTTCGGACCGGCCGTGAGGTACGTCTGCAGGCCGAGCGTGTCGAACCCGATGCGGGCGAGCTGGTCGAGTCCGGACTCGTCCTGGCCGGTCGAAGCCAGCAGTTCCGCCGCATCCTCCGGGTCGAGGTCGATCAGTTCCGACTCGATCTTCGCGTCGAGGAAGATGGCCTTCGCCGGGGCGACGAGAGCGGCGAGCTCCGCCTTGCGCGCGTCGTCGGTCAGCACGGCCTCGTCGACGTTGAAGACGAAGATGACGGGCTTCGCGGTGAGCAGACCCAGCTCGCGGATGGGCGTCAGGTCGATGCCGGCGACCGAGAGCAGCACGCCGCGCTCCAGCGCATCCTTCGCCGCATTCGCAGTCTCGAGCACGACAGGCTCGATCTTCTTGCCGCGGACTTCCTTCTCGTACCGGGCGATCGCCTTGTCGACGGTCTCCAGATCGGCGAGCATGAGCTCGGCGTTGATCGTCTCCATGTCGGATGCCGGGTTGACCGTGCCGTCGACGTGCACGACGTCGTCGTCGGCGAAGCCGCGAACGACCTGCGCGATGGCGTCGGCCTCACGGATGTTGGCCAGGAACTTGTTGCCCAGGCCCTCCCCCTCGCTCGCACCGCGCACGATGCCGGCGATGTCGACGAACGACACGGCGGCGGGGAGGATCCGCTCGCTGCCGAAGATCTCCGCGAGCTTCTCCAGACGCGGATCGGGCAGGTTCACCACGCCGACGTTGGGCTCGATCGTCGCGAACGGATAGTTCGCCGCGAGCACGTCGTTCTTGGTGAGTGCGTTGAAGAGGGTGGACTTGCCGACGTTGGGCAGGCCGACGATTCCTATGGATAAGTTAGGCATGGCATGAAGAGCTTATCGGGCGCTCCTTCCCGCGTGGTCACTCGTGCAGTTCGCCGCAAGCTCAGTAGCATTCGAATATGCGCACACGAATCGGCCTCGCGGCTATTTTCACCCTCGTCGCCCTGACCGGCTGTACCGCGACCGGACCCATCAATTCTCCGGCACCGGTCGAGTCGGCCACCAACGGCTCCGCCGCGACCGCGACCCCCACCTCTTCCCCGACGTCAGCTCCGGTTGCTGAGGCGGAGTTCACCGACTCACTACTCGTCGATCTCTGCATCGAAAAGACCACGCAAGACCACGGCGGCTCGCCGGAGTTCAAGAAGGACCAAGCGACGGTGGAAGCAATCGAAGCCGACCCGCCGTGGCTCGTCATCGTACCCGCCACATCCGCAGTTGGCGATACCATCTCGTACTGCACCATTGGCGGCTCGCCCGCGGCCCCCGTATTCGCACTCCACGGCGCTGCTGACCCATCGATGGAGGCCGAGATACGGAGTTGGGCGACGTCCTAGACCACTGGCGGGGCCCGCCATGTGCTGCCCCGCGATAGAAGTGGACTTACTTAGACGTTGCAGTCACCGACGATGCCGATAGTGAGAGCCACGGGGCACGAGTCTACCTGGCCGGTGCCCGGCGATCCTGCGGGAGCTGTGGGTCAGTCGCGGACGGCGCGGTACGCACGGGTCACGTACGGAAGGTCGATGGTCGCATCGCCATGCAGGTCGAGCTCATCGAAGAGGGCGTCGAGCTCCCGGCGGATGCGCTCCTTCTCCTCGTCAGGGGCGGTGATGATGTGGCTCCGTGATGCCGCCATCCGGTGCAGCACGTCGCGGGTGACGGGGCGGACCCATTCCCAGCGTTCCTGCTCGAGCGGCCCGAACGGCGCGGCGACGACCGGATCTCCCTCGGCGAGCATGATCTCGGCGTGACTGCCGTGCATGATCTCGGTGAGCCTGCGGACCCACTCGACACGATCGTCGCGGATGTTCCAGATGAGGCCGAGCACTCCCCCGCTGCGTACGGTGCGCCCGATCTCCGCGGAGCCGGCGACCGGATCCACCCAGTGCCAGGCTTGCCCCAGCACGACGGCGTCGACGCTCGCGTCCGGAAGCGGCAGCTGCTCCGCGGACCCGACGAAGGTGGGCACCCCCGGAACCGCAGCGCGGAGCGTGGCAAGCATCTCCGGGTCGGGGTCGACCGCGACGACCTCGGCGTCGGGAGCCTGCGAGAGGACGCGCGTGAGCTTGCCCGTTCCCGCGCCGACATCGGCGACGCGACGGGAATCCGCGGGCATCCGTTCGAGCATCCACGCCACCGCCTCGAACGGATAGTCGGGCCGTCCGGCCTCGTAATCCCCGGCCTGCGCTCCGAACGACGTCGCCATGTCCTCAGCCATGTCGCCAGCATACGGCGAGTCTCCGACCCCTCTGCGAGCCGCCGGGGGAAAGTGGGGATGTGCCACTGGATTTCACTGCGATCGACTTCGAAACCGCGAACTCCAGTCCGGCCTCTGCCTGCTCCGTCGGTCTCGTCCGCGTGCGCGGCGGTGAAGTCGTCGCGACCACGGGATGGCTGATCCAACCACCGCCAGGGCACGACGAGTTCCAGGAGTGGAACGTCCGCATCCACGGCATCCAGCCCGAGGATGTGCTGTCGGCCGCCACGTGGGTCGATCAATTCGATCGCCTGTGCGCGTTCGCCGGGGCCGACGTGCTCGTGGCGCACAATGCGGGCTTCGACCTCAACGTCCTGCGTCGCGCCTCCGAGGCGACCGGGCAGCTCTGCCCGCCCTACCGCTCGCTGTGCAGCCTGCAGGTCGCCCGCAAGACGTACACACTCGATTCGTATCGCCTGCCGATCGCCGCCGCCGCTGCCGGATTCGAGGAGTTCGCGCACCACGACGCCCTCGCCGATGCCCGCGCCTGCGCGCAGATCGTCATCGATGCGGCCGCGAGGGCCGGCGCGGCCGACGTGTTCGCACTCGCCGATGCCCTGAGCCTGCGTGTGACCGCTCCCGTCGCACCCGTCGCGCCCGTTCTGGAGCGCGCCGTCGCCTGAACCGCCGGGCCTGAACCGCAGAGCCTGAACCGCCGCACCGCCGCACCGCGGCCGGCGCGTCACACGGCATCCGTGCGCGGCGACCCGGGAATGTCGGATGCCGGCCGCATCATGAACACATGGATGCTCTGGCTGTCGTTCTCCTCCTCGTCGCCCTCGCGGCGGGTGTCGCCGTGGGCTGGTTCCTCCGTGCCGGTCGCGGGGCAGCTGACCTCGCGCGTGCCCAGGCCGAGCTGGCGGCCGCGCGTGACGATCGCGACCGGCAGTACGACCTGTACCGCGACGCCGTCGAGCATGCGCGGAACGAGCAGCGTGCGGAGGCGCAGCGGGTGCAGCAGCAGAACGCGGTGCTGACGGCCCTGGCTCCGGTCCGCGAGAGTCTGCAGCAGATGCAGACCAAGGTCACGGCCATCGAGCGGGAGCGGCACGCCCAGTTCGGCACTCTCGAAGAGCAGCTGCGTCGCGCCCAGGAGTCCGACGAGGCGCTGCGGGCGACGACGGAATCGCTGGCCGGCGCTCTGCGTTCCACCGCCACGCGCGGTGTCTGGGGAGAGACCCAGCTGCGCCGCGTGGTGGAGGCTGCCGGGCTCACCCGTCACATCGACTTCGACCTGCAGGCGACGATCTCCTCCGACCGTGGTCAGGGGCGGCCCGACATGGTCATCCGCCTCGCCGGCGGCAGCTCGATCGCGGTCGACGCCAAGGTGCCTCTCGACGCCTACCTCGAGGCCTCCGCTCTCCCCGGGGGCGATGCGCGAGAGCCGCAACGCCGCACGCTGATGCAGAAGCACGTCAAGGCGGTCCGTGCGCACATCGACGCCCTGGCGAAGAAGGCCTACTGGGCCGGGCTCGATGCCAGTCCCGAGTTCGTGATCTGCTTCCTGCCGAGCGAGTCGCTGCTGGCCGCCGCCATCGATGAGGACCCGACCCTGCTCGACTATGCGTTCAGCCGCCGGGTGGCGCTCGCCTCCCCCGTCAACCTCTGGGCGGTGCTGAAGACCGTCGCCTTCACCTGGACGCAGCAGGAGGTGTCGACCGAGGCGCGCACGCTGCTCGCCCTCGGCACACAGCTGTACGACCGGCTGGGTACGCTCGCCGGGCATGCCGACGACCTGCGTCGGGCGCTGGAGCGCACCGTCGACAGCTACAACCGATTCGCCGGCTCACTCGAGACGCGCGTGCTCGTCACCGCCCGCCAGTTCCCAGGCGTCGATGCCTCTGCGCTCGCGACCGCATCTGCCACCACGGTGGGCGCAGCCAGAAGATTCACCGCACCTGAGCTCCTCACGACGGATGACACCGCCTCCGGCGATCATGCGTCGCAGACCGGCGGGATCGCCGCTCTCGAGGCCACGCGTGGCGAGACGGTCCGTGCGGACGTCGGCGACGTGCGGCATCGACTCGACGAGGGATGATGCGGGCGGATCAGCGACCGGGGACGGCCCTCAGGCGATGCCGGGAACGCCGCTGAGCAGCAGGATGACGAGACCGCTGGTCGCGAGGAACGCGCCGATCATCCACCAGGCGCTGATCTCGTGTCCCTCGTCTCGACGCACACGGAAGAGCACGTCGGCCCGGCGAGCCGGATCGACCACCGAAGCGGCCGGTGTGGCGACGGGCGGTGTCGGAACGGATTCCGCATCGGCGCTCACCCGCAGGATGCGGCCCGTGTTGGTCGTGATGATCTTCGTCGGGGCGGCCTTCGAGCCGCTCGTGTGCTGCGTTGTCATCTGTTCGCCCTCCTGTGCCTGCGGTGCCTGGCGGCTCCGTCGACGGCGACAAACCCAGTGACAATTGTGACACGGCGCCCCGGAGAACCGTGGATCGTGCCCCTGCCGGGCGATACCGGCTCGATAACGATGCCACCGGTTCCCCGGCCGACGATCACGTGAAGGCAGGCTCCCGAACGATCAGAGCCACTTCGAGACGAGGTGCTCCGATGCGATGCGCCGAAGGGTTCCGGATGCCCCGCGGAGCACGACGCTCTCGGTGTAGACGTAGCCGCGTTCGCGACGGACGCCGGCGACGAGCTGCCCGTCGGTGACACCGGTCGCGACGAAGATCGTGTTGTTCCCCTGCACCAGGTCATCCGCCTCGTAGACCTTGTCCATGTCGAGTCCGGCGTCGATGCCGCGCTGACGCTCGTCATCGTCGCGGGGCCAGAGGCGACCCTGGATGTGCCCGCCGAGAGCCTTGATCGCACACGCCGTGACGATGCCCTCCGGACTGCCGCCGACCCCGACGCACATGTCGGTGCGCGCATCGTGACGGGCGGCGTTGATGCCACCGGCGACATCACCGTCGCTCATCAGACGGGTGCCGGCGCCGGCGTCGCGGATCTCCTGGATCAGCTGCTCGTGACGCGGGCGGTTCAGCACCGAGACGACGATCTCGTCGACCGGCTTGTCGAGCGCACCCGCGAGCTTGCGGATGTTCTCACCGATCGGCAGACGGATATCGACGACCCCGACACCTGCCGGGCCCGTGACGAGCTTGTCCATGTAGAAGACGGTCGAGGCGTCGAGCATCGTGCCACGATCCGAGACGGCGATCACGGAGAGGGCGTTCTGCCGACCGGCGGCCGTGAGAGAGGTTCCGTCGATGGGGTCGACCGCGATGTCGCACAGAGGTCCGCGGCCCGTGCCCACCACCTCGCCGTTGAAGAGCATCGGGGCGTTGTCCTTCTCCCCCTCGCCGATGACGACGCGGCCCTGGAAGTCGACCGTGCCGAGGAAGGCGCGCATGGCATCGACAGCCGCACCGTCCGCCGCCTCCTTGGCACCGCGGCCGATGAACGGCACCGCGCGGATCGCCGCGGCCTCCGTCGCACGCACCAGCTCCATCGCGAGGTTACGGTCGGGACGAAGAGGGCTCAGATCCGCTGTCAGACTCACCATGCGGTCAGCCTAGCCACCGACGGGTCCGAATCCGGCCCCTTTCGGCCCGTATCCCGCGAAGGATTCGCGATTCTTAACAAGGAAGCAGAAGCGGTCTTGCGCACTGGAGGTCATGACTGCGGTAGAGGCCCACACGCCCCGATAGAGTGGCAGCTGTCCCGGCTTCCCCTATCGCAGGAGTTCTCATGCCCGTCGCCACCCCGGATCAGTACGCCGAAATGCTCGACCGCGCGAAGGCCGGCGGCTTCGCGTACCCCGCATTCAACGTCTCCAGCTCGCAGACGATCAACTCCGTCCTCCAGGGGCTGACCGAAGCCGGCTCCGACGGCATCATCCAGGTCACCACGGGTGGAGCCGACTACTTCGCCGGCCACACGGTGAAGGCCCGCGCCACGGGCGCCCTCGCGTTCGCCCGCTTCGCCACCGAGGTCGCGAAGAACTACCCGATCACCGTCGCACTGCACACGGATCACTGCCCGAAGGATGCGCTCGCGGGCTTCGTCGAGCCGCTCATCGCCGCGTCCGAAGAAGAGGTCAAGGCCGGTCGCAACCCGATCTTCCAGTCCCACATGTGGGACGGCTCGGCAGTTCCCCTCGCGGAGAACATCGAGATCGCGAAGGACCTGCTCCCCCGCATGAAGAACATCAACGCCATCCTCGAGGTCGAGATCGGCGTCGTCGGCGGCGAAGAGGACGGCGTGCAGCACGAAGGCTCGAACGAAGCCCTCTACACGACCTTCGCCGATGTCGACCAGGCCGTCCAGGCGCTGGGCCTCGGCGAGCAGGGCCGCTACATCGCCGCCCTCACCTTCGGCAACGTGCACGGCGTGTACAAGCCCGGTGGAGTGAAGCTGCGCCCGGAGCTCCTCGGCGAGATCCAGGCCGAGGTCGCCGCCAAGTACAACACCGGCGCCAAGCCGCTCGACCTGGTGTTCCACGGCGGATCGGGTTCCACCGATGAGGAGATCGCCCTCGCGGTCGCCAACGGCGTGATCAAGATGAACATCGACACCGACACGCAGTACGCCTACACGCGTGCGATCGCCGACTACATGTTCAAGAACTACGACGGCGTCCTCAAGGTCGACGGCGAGGTCGGGAACAAGAAGCAGTACGACCCGCGCGCCTGGGGAAAGATCGCCGAGTCGGCGATGGCTGCCCGCGTGGTCGAGTCGACCCGTCAGCTCGGCTCGTACGGCCAGTCCCAGAGCTGATCGGTCGCGAGACGAGAGAAGGGGCCCGGCATTCCTGCCGGGCCCCTTCTTCGTAGCCGAGGGGCGTCGTGCGTCGACGCCGACGGGATGAGGTCAGGGAGCCGTCATCTGCTCGAGGTGGGCGACGAACGCCGGATCGCTCATCATCGGCACCGCGATGCAGATCGACACCACGCCCATCGTGATGATTGCGCCGACGATCGGGAGCCACCAGGTGATCCGTCCTCGACGCAGGCGACGGATCGAGAGCGCGGCGGTGACAGACCATCCGACCGCGAGCACGATCGCGGCGATCGTCCCCCAGGTCTTCCCCTGCGCGAAGTTCGTGAACTCCCCTTCGATGCCGAGGACCTTCATCGTCTGGTTCATGACCGTGGGCAGGTCGAGGTAGGACAGACCGGTGACGACGATGTTGATCAGCCCGTAGGCGAGCATCGCGATCGTCGCAAAACGATCGAGAGGGTGCGATCGCTTCGTCGCGGGATCACTCGTCGAAGGACCTGCCTGTGGAGCAGGCGGCAGGGGCGTCGTGGGCGGTGCGATCACCACGTCTTCGAGCGGCGGCAGACCGGCCGCTCGTCGCTGCTCCTCGGGAGTCGCGATTTCGCCGTACCGGGGCCGTTCTTCACTCATCTCGCCATGCTAACGGCCCCACCTCTGGCCGGTTCACAGCCGATCGCCGCGGGACCGCGCGCTGGAAACGATAGCGGCCCCGGAGAAGTGGGGACTTCTCGGGGCCGCGGACGTGGAGCACTGGGGACGCTCCTCATCCAGATTGATCGCCAGCGCTGGGGACGCTGAAGGCGATCAGTAGCGTTCATGTATGCCGCTACTCTCCCCATAGTAGGAAAACGCATGCCGCAATACCAGGGGTCGTACTTCAGATAGTGAACTCCGCTCCGGAGCTCCCCTCGTCCAGCGCATCCGCCCCCAACTGCAGCGAGAGCTTCCGCGCGGTCTGCTGTAGAGCCGAGACGAGCGTGCGATCCACGACGGCCCGATCCGCCGGCAGCGATATCGCCAGGGACGCGGTGATCCCCGGCGCGATGACCGGCACGGCGACGCAGGTGGCGCCGATGGCGTATTCCTCCCGATCGATCGCCCAGCCCGGCGAGCGGTCCAGCTGAGTGAGCAGCGCCCTGCGGTCGGTGATCGTCCGCGGGGTGAGTTCCGGCAGACGGTGCCTCGAGAGGTAGTCCAGGCGATCGGCTTCCGGCAGGGCTGCGAGGATCTGCTTCCCCAACGCCGTCGCGTGGGCGCTCGACTGTAGCCCCACCCATAGTTCGATGCGGGGGTTGCGGACCGCGTCGACGATATCGACCAGGTGCATCTCCCCGTCGTCGAAGCGTGAGAGATAAGCCGTGGCACCCACGTCTTCCGTCACCTCGCGGAGCGCCGCGCGCACGCGGGCGAGGAACACGCCCCGCGAGCTGATCTGCTCCTGGAAAGACGGAAACCGGGTGCCGAGCACGACCCCGTCGGGTTCCGACGCGAGATACCCCTCGTGCACGAGCGTGCGCACCAGGTTGTAGGTGGTGCCCGGGGTCAGACCGGTGATCGCCGCGAGCATCTTGGGCGGAAGAGGACGAGGAGAGTTGGCCACGATGTCGACCAGCCGCAGAGCGCGTTGCACCGACCCGATGAGGGTGGGCTCCGCCTCCGCGGCGTTCACCGCTACGCGCCTCCTCCTGATGCACGACCGCCGAGTGCCCGCGCGTCGCGCTGTCCCGCAGCGTCCTGACGCAGTTCCTTGGGCAAGGAGAACATGAGGTCCTCCTCTGCCGTCTTCACCTCTTCGACGTCGCGGTAACCGGCGTCGCCGATCGCGTCGAGCACCTCGCGCACCAGGACCTCGGGCACCGAGGCGCCGCTGGTCACGCCGACGGTCTCGACGCCGTCGAGCCACTCCTGCTGGATCTCCTCGGCGTAGTCGACGCGATAAGCGGCCTTCGCCCCGTACTCGAGCGCGACCTCGACGAGGCGCACACTGTTGGACGAGTTCGACGAGCCCACGACGATCACGAGATCCGCACCGGCGGCGACCTTCTTGATCGCCACCTGGCGGTTCTGCGTGGCGTAGCAGATGTCGTCGGACGGCGGGTTCTGCAACTCGGGGAAACGAGTGCGCAGGCGGTTGACGGTCTCCATCGTCTCGTCGACCGAGAGCGTGGTCTGCGAGAGCCAGACGACCTTGTTCGGATCCTTCACGACGACCGTGTCGGCCTCTTCCGGAGAGTTCACGACCGTCACATGCTCGGGAGCCTCACCGGCCGTTCCCTCGACCTCTTCGTGGCCGTCGTGGCCGATGAGCAGGATCTCGAAGTCGTCCCGGGCGAAACGCACGGCCTCGCGATGCACCTTCGTGACCAGCGGGCACGTCGCGTCGATCGCGTGGAGTCCGCGATCGGCGGCCGCGTTCACGACCGCCGGCGAGACGCCGTGAGCGCTGAAGACCACGTGAGCGCCCTCGGGGACCTCGTCGACCTCTTCGACGAAGATCGCGCCCTTCTCCTCGAGCTCCGTCACGACATGGATGTTGTGGACGATCTGCTTGCGCACGTAGACCGGAGCGCCATAGCGCTCGAGGGCCTTCTCGACGGCGACCACAGCGCGGTCGACGCCGGCGCAATAGCCGCGCGGTGCGGCGAGCAGAACGCGCTTGTGTCCGGCCACCGGGTTATCCTGAAGCCGCCCGGCCGCCGCACGCACTCGTGGAAGGCGGGGCACGGGGAGATGAACGGCAGTCGAAGTCACCCTTGAATTCTACCGTCGCACAGCTGTGCGCGGCCGGGGAGGTTCAGGGGCACGGAACGGGAGCGGATGACAGTCTTCGAAGCGACGACGGGCCAGGGCGAGACCCCTCCGGCCGATTCCGTCGCACCCCGCGACTCGACCGCTGACGCCCCCACCTCGGTCACGCGTCTGAATGCGACCATCCGCGACTTCATCGCCCGGTGGAACACCGTCTGGGTCGAGGGCGAGATCACCTCCTGGAACGTCCGCGCCGGCAACGTGTTCGCGCGATTGAAGGACACCCGCTCCGATGCGCAGATCTCCATCCGGGTGTGGTCGAGCGTGCGCGGACGCATCCCGTCCGACATCGGCGTCGGTGATCACGTCGTCGCCGCAGTGAAGGCCGATTACTTCGTCAAGGCCGGCGACTTCAGCTTCGCGGTCTCCGCGATGAAGCACGTCGGGCTCGGCGACCAGCTCGAGCGGCTCGAGAAGCTCCGCGTGCAGCTGCGGCAGGAGGGTCTGTTCGACCCGGCCAGGAAGAGGCGCCTGCCGTTCCTCCCGCACGTGATCGGTCTGATCACCGGTGAGCGGTCCGACGCCGAGAAGGATGTCCACCGCAATGCCGAACTGCGCTGGCCGCAGGTGCGCTTCCGCACCGAGTACGCCGCTGTGCAGGGCGACCGCTGCGTTCCCGACACGCTCGCGGCCCTCGCTCGACTCGACGCCGACCCCGAGGTCGACGTGATCATCATCGCCCGCGGCGGCGGCGACCCGCAGACGCTGCTCGGCTTCAGCGACGAGAAGCTGGTGCGAGCGGTCGCCGCGGTCTCCACCCCGGTGGTGAGTGCGATCGGGCACGAGAACGACCACCCGCTGCTCGACGACGTGGCCGATCTGCGCGCCTCGACCCCGACCGACGCCGCGAAACGCGTCGTGCCCGACGTCGGCGAACAGCGTGCGCTCATCGCCCAGCTGCGTTCCCGCGCCACCACGCGGCTGACGCAGCGACTCACCCACGACATCTCGCAGCTGGAGCAATTGCGCTCGCGCCCCGTGCTGCGCTCGCCCGCGCCGATCATCGACGCCCGCGCCCAGGAGATCTGGCTGCTGCTCGGACGTGGACGAGACGCCGTGAACCGACAGCTCGACGACGCCGGCCGCCGCACCGGTGAGCTCCGCGCGTCGCTGCGCGCGCTCTCCCCCGCGGCGACGCTGGCCCGGGGCTATGCCATCGCCCATCTCGACGGCGGCGTGATCCTGCGTGACGCCGCCGACGCGCCGGCCGGGAGCGCGCTCACGATCACCCTCGATCGGGGCTCGTTGAGCGCCCGCTCGGAGGGTGAGATCGCGGAAGACGCCTGAGCCGAGCACCCGCGGCACACGACGTAAGATGGAGGAGTGAGCGCCCTGAACGACACCCCTGTGGACACGCTGTCGTTCGAGGCGGCCCGTGACGAGCTGGTCAAGGTCGTGGCCGAACTCGAGCAGGGTTCCCCGACGCTCGAGCACTCCCTCGCCCTCTGGGAACGCGGTGAGGCTCTCGCCGCCCGCTGCGAGGAGTGGCTGCTGGGGGCCAAGCGCCGCCTGGATGCCGCCCGCGCCGCGGCTTCGGACGCCGAGACCCCGGCGGGAGATTCATGAGCAAGCAGCCCCCGATCATCGCCGAACTCGGCCGCCCCGAGACTCCGGACGAGACCGCCGCACGCAAGGCCGCATCCAGCAAGGCCTACCGATCGAGCCAGACGGTGCGCAACCTCGTCGCCGCGCTGCTGGTCACTCTCGCCGTGGTCGCCGTCATCATCTTCGCCGTGCCTCGCGGCGCCCCCGTCGAGCAGAAGCCCCTCGACGTCGCCGCGGTCGCCGAAGGTGTGGAGTCCTCGATGGACCGCCCTGTCCTCATCCCCGAGCTCGGCGACTTCTGGCGTGCGAACGGTGCAGAGATGCAGGGTGGAGCCACCGTGGTGTGGGAGGTCACCCTCGCTCCCAAGTCCGACAAGGAACGTGGTTTCATCAAGGTCGCGCAGGCGTTCGACGCCGATTCCTCCTGGGCACCGCAGCGCCTGAACGGCATCGCCCCCACCGACACGGTGCGCATCGGCGGACTCGACTGGGACGTCTACAAGCCGGGCAGCGCCGAATCCAACGCGAACGTCACCTACGCCATCGGCACCCAGGCCGGCGACGACTACATCCTGCTCTACGGATCGCGGTCGGCGGATTCGACCGCTGAGCTCGCCGAGTCGCTCATTCCGCAGATCCGCACCATCTCGGAGGCTTCATGACGCACCCGCTGACCCCCACCGCCGCCTGGAAGCAGATGCAGGACGGCAACCGCCGTTTCGTGCAGGACGAGCCTCGGCACCCGAACCAGGACGTCGCCCGCCGCAAGGATCTGACAGCGGCCCAGCACCCGGTCGCGACGCTCTTCGGCTGCTCGGACTCGCGTCTCGCCGCCGAGATCATCTTCGACCTCGGCCTCGGCGACCTGTTCGTGGTGCGCAACGCCGGACAGGTGATCGGCGAGTCGATCGTCGCGAGCCTCGAATACGCCGTCGCGGTGCTCGAAGTGCCCCTGATCGTCGTTCTCGCCCACGACTCCTGCGGCGCCGTGCGCGCAGCGATCGACGGCACCGCGATCGACGCCGCTCCCCTGCCGCCGCACATCTGGAAGCTGATCGCCCCGATCGTCCCCGCGGCGCGGAAGGTGCTGGCCGAGAACGGCGGAACCACCGTCGCCGAGATCGACTCGGAGCTCGTCGGCATCGAACACCTGCGCAACACGGTGAGCGACCTGCTGCAGTCGTCCGAGATCATCAGCGGCGCCGTCTCCGCGGGCCGCCTGGGCATCGTCGGCGCCAACTACCGTCTGGCCGAGGGCACCGCGGTGCCCGTCATCACGGTCGGAATCGACGCCGAAGGCGTCACCACCGAGGGAACTGACCCCGCAACCGAGGAGGGTTCGGAATGACCGAGCAGGACTACCGCATCGAGCACGACACCATGGGTGAGGTGCGGGTGCCCGTGAACGCACTGTACGGAGCGCAGACCCAGCGCGCCGTGGAGAACTTCCCGATCTCGGGCAAGGGTCTGGAGTCGACGCAGATCGCCGCCCTGGCCCGCATCAAGAAGGCCGCGGCGCTCGCCAACAAGGAGCTCGGCACCCTCGACGGCGCCATCGCCGACGCCATCGCCCAGGCCGCCGATCAGGTAGCGTCCGGCGCCCATGACGGAGAGTTCCCGGTCGACACGTACCAGACCGGATCCGGCACCTCGTCGAACATGAACATGAACGAGGTGCTGGCCACGCTCGCGACGCGCATCCTCGGCGCGACGGTGCACCCCAACGATCACGTGAACGCCTCGCAGTCGTCCAACGACGTGTTCCCGACCTCGGTGCACATCGCGGTCACCCAGGCTCTCATCGATACTCTCATCCCCGCGCTCGACCACCTTGCCGTCGCCCTCGAGGCAAAGGCGGAGCTGTGGAAGGACGCGGTCAAGTCCGGTCGCACGCACCTCATGGACGCGACGCCCGTCACGCTCGGCCAGGAGTTCGGCGGTTACGCCCGCCAGATCCGCCTCGGCATCGAGCGCGTGCAGTCGGCCCTCCCCCGCGTCGCCGAGGTCCCGCTCGGCGGCACCGCAGTCGGCACCGGCATCAACACCCCGCTCGGCTTCCCGCAGAAGGTCATCGCGCTGCTGGCAGCGGAGACCGAGCTGCCGATCACCGAGGCCAAGGACCACTTCGAGGCGCAGGCCAACCGCGACGGTCTCGTCGAGGCCTCCGGCGCCCTGCGCACGATCGCGGTCTCGCTGACCAAGATCAACAACGACCTGCGCTGGATGGGCTCCGGCCCCAACACGGGTCTCGGAGAGCTGCACATCCCCGACCTGCAGCCCGGATCCTCGATCATGCCCGGCAAGGTCAACCCGGTCGTGCCCGAAGCCGTGCTGATGGTGTGCGCGCGCGTGATCGGCAACGACGCGACCGTCGCCTGGGCGGGCGCATCCGGGTCCTTCGAGCTCAACGTCGCCATCCCCGTCATGGGCACGGCCGTGCTCGAGTCGATCCGTCTGCTGTCGAACGCCTCGCGCGTTCTCGCGGACAAGACGATCGACGGCCTGCAGGCCAACGTCGAGCGTGCCGCTGCCTTCGCGGGCATGAGCCCGTCGATCGTGACCCCGCTGAACAAGCTCATCGGCTACGAAGCCGCAGCGAAGATCGCCAAGCACTCGGTCGCCAAGGGCATCACGGTGCGCGACGCCGTGATCGACCTCGGCTACGTGGAGCGCGGCGACCTCACCCTGGAGCAGCTCGACGAGAAACTCGACCTGCTGTCGATGACGCACCCGGGCTGACCCATAGCGCGAGACAGCGGATGCCGCGAGGACTCTTCCCCGCGGCATCCGCTGTTTCCGTCGTCAGCTGAGCTCTCCACCCTCCAAGAGCTCGGTGACGAGGGCGGCGATGGCCGAACGCTCGGAGCGCGTCAGAGTCACGTGCCCGAAGAGGTCGTGCCCCTTCAGCGTCTCGATCACGCTGGCGATTCCGTCGTGACGTCCGACCCGGAGGTTGTCGCGCTGACCGACGTCGTGGGTGAGGATCACCCGGGAATTCTGGCCCATCCGACTCAGCACCGTCAGCAGCACGTTGCGCTCGAGCGACTGCGCCTCGTCGACGATCACGAACGCGTCGTGGAGGGAGCGTCCGCGGATGTGGGTCAGCGGGAGCACTTCGAGCAGTCCGCGCTCGATGACCTCCTCGATCACGTTTCCCGACACCACCGAGCCCAGCGTGTCGAACACCGCCTGACCCCAGGGCCCCATCTTCTCGCCCTGGTCGCCGGGAAGGTAGCCGAGCTCCTGCCCGCCGACGGCGAACAACGGCCGGAACACGATGATCTTCTTCTGCTGCTGCCGCTCCAGCACCGCTTCGAGTCCGGCGCAGAGCGCGAGCGCCGACTTGCCGGTACCGGCGCGTCCGCCGAGGGAGACGATGCCGACCTCCTGATCGAGCAGCAGGTCGATCGCGATGCGCTGCTCGGCCGAACGGCCGTGCATACCGAAGATGTCGCGGTCTCCTCGTACGAGTCGGTACTCGCCGTCGCCCGTCACCCGGCCGAGCGCGGAACCGCGCTCGGAGTGGATGATCAGTCCGGTGTTCACCGGGAGACCGCGTGCCTGCTCGCTGATGCCGACCTCGCTCTCGTAGAGGTCGCTGATGTCGTCACCGGAGAGGTCGAGCGTCGAGATGCCGGTCCACCCGGAGTCCACCGCCTGCTCGGCCAGATACTCCTCGGCGCGCAGGCCGAGAGAGGCGGCCTTGACACGCATCGGCAGGTCCTTCGAGACGATCGTGACGTCCTGCCCGTCCTGCGCGAGGTGCATGGCGACCGAGAGGATGCGCGTGTCGTTGTCACTGAGGCGGATGCCGGCGGGAAGCACGGAGGAGTCGGTGTTCGCCAGCTCGACGCGGAGCGTGCCACCCTCGCCGACCTCCACCGGGAAGTCGAGCCGTCCATGCTCGATGCGCAGGTCGTCGAGGTGGCGCAGGGCCTGCCGTGCGAAGTAGCCGATCTCCGGGTCGTGGCGTTTGCCCTCGAGTTCCGTGATCACGACGACGGGAAGGACGACCGAGTGCTCCGCGAAACGGAAGAACGCCTGCGGATCGCTCAGCAGGACAGAGGTGTCGAGGACATACGTGCGCAGATCCTGATCCGGATCGGCGGACGATGCCCGGCTCGACGTCTTACGGGTGGACTGCTGCGCGGTGCTGGTGGCCTGCTGCGCTGTACGTGTGGTCACGACCCACTCCCGACCCGGGGAATCCCGGCTATTCGAACGAGTCGACCAGGGGGTCACGAGTCGTCAACCTGAGGCCGACTCGAACGGGCGCCTTGCCCGATGCCTAGAACGTACGACCGTGCGGGTGATTAACCCGAATTCGACACGCCAATGATTCGTTACGCGCTGATGAACGTCTCGTTGCCGAACGCCCGCAGAGCATCGTCGAGGAGCTCGAATGTCGCGGCGTCGGTGCCCGCGTGCGGCGCGATCCGCACCGAGGCACCCCGTGCCGTGACGACCACTCCGGCGTTGGCGAGTGCCGCGGCGAGTCGCGCGGGCTCCTCCGGAGCGAGCGCGACGATGCCCGCACGCCGGCTGCGCTCGCGCGGGGAGCTCACCTCGATGCCGTGGCGGTCGGCGATCTCGATCACGGTGTCGACGTTCTGGGCGAGCCGCTCCTCGATCGAGTCGACGCCGGCATCGCGCACGTCGCGCACGCCGATCGCGAGTCGGCCGGCCGCGAGCGTGTCGGGCTGGCTCACGGTGAAGGCGCGGGCCGACGGCGCAGGTGCAGGCAGTTCGTCGACGAACAGCCCCGCAGCCGTCGTGCCGGTGATACCGGACAACACGGGGGTGATGCGCTCTCGTGCACGGGGCGAGAACCACGCGAAGGCGCTGCCACGACCCGCGCGCAACCACTTGTAGCCGTGTCCGACCACCACGTCGGCAGCGGAGTAGTCGGCGTCGATCACACCGAACGACTGGACGGCGTCGACGATGAGCAGGCGGTCGGCCCCGATCGACTCGCGAAGCGCCGCGAGATCGACGCGGAATCCGGTGCGGAAGTCGACGTGGCTCACCGCCAGCGCGACCACCTCGTCATCGAGGGCCTCGATCACGGTGTCGGGTGTCACCCGCCCGTCGTCGGGTGTGATCCAGCGCGGTGCGACCGTTCGATCCGATGCCGTGGATGCGCGCTCCAGGGTCAGACTGACGCTCGGGAATTCGGCGGTGCTCGCGATCACGTCGCCGGAGAGCCCGAACAGCGCGTGCATGAGCCCGTGGGTCGACGACGGCTGCAAAGTGACGTCGTCGGCCTCCGCGTCCAGCAGCTCGGCGACGAGCTCCTGGGCCTGACCGATGCGCTCGGCGACCAGGGAGAGCGATGACGGCCGCCCGCTGCCGAGCAGATCGGCGTCGGCGAAGACCTCTTCACGGACGGACGGCGACAGCGGACCGAAGGCCGCCCAGTTCAGATAGCCGGACTCGGTGTCGAACGTGTCGACATAGTCCCGGAAAGTGCTCACTGCGTCATTGTGGCACGGCTCACAGGTCCCTGGTCCCCGGCCTCCCGACACCCGTTCAGCGCCCGAAGCGTCGGTCCCGATCGGCGTAGTCGCGGATCGCACGGAGGAAGTCCACCTGTCGGAGATCAGGACCCAGCGCCTCGACGAAGTAGAACTCGCTGTGCGCGCTCTGCCACAACAGGAAGTCGCTCAGCCGCTGCTCCCCACTCGTGCGGATCACCAGGTCGGGATCGGGCTGACCGCCGGTGTAGAGGTGCTCGCCGATCATCTCGGGCGTGAGATGGGCGGCGAGGTCTTCCAGCGTGCCGCCGGATGCCTCGTGCTTCGTGATGATGCTCCGCACCGCGTCGACGATCTCATTGCGTCCGCCGTAGCCGACGGCGAGATTCACGTGTAATCCGGTGTGATCCTTCGTGCGCTTCTCGGCGTCGGAGAGGACGCGCGCGAGTTCCGCCGGGAGGATGTCGGATCGGCCGACGTGCTTGACCCGCCAGTTGCCTTCACGGGACAGAGCCTCGGCGAGTTCGGCGATGATCTCGATGAGGTCGGCGAGCTCCGCGGAATCGCGCTTTCGCAGGTTGTCGCTCGAGAGCAGATACAGCGACACCACGCGCACACCGAGCTCGTCGCACCAGCCGAGGAACTCGCGCATCTTGGCGGCGCCCGCCCGGTGGCCCTCTGCGGGCGTGTCCAGTCCGAGCTGACGCGCCCAGCGACGGTTGCCGTCGATCATCATCGCAACATGATGCGGCACGCTGGCCGGATCGAGGTGGCGACGCAGCCGGCTGGTGTAGAGCCGATACAGCGGCCCTCGCCCCGGGCTCTCGCGTGACATCACCTCCCTACGCTACCGTGTCGAGGCCCGCGGCATCGTGTGTGCGCGCTGAGGATATGTGCCCTGTGGGGTATGCGCGTCGGCTTAGAGTGAGCACGTGAGCACTCCCGAGCCCTCCGGCCCCGACGTCCCCCAGCTGCCCCTGCTCGAAGCGGCCGCCGTGGATGCGGCGACCGAGGTCAAACCGACCTGGCGCGGATGGATCCACGCCGGCACGTTCCCGGTGGCTCTGATCGCGGGCATCGTCCTCATCGTCGTGGCCGATGGCGCCCCGGCGAAGTGGGCCTCCGCCGTGTTCATGCTCACCTCGCTGCTGCTCTTCGGCAATTCGGCGCTCTACCACCGCATCGACTGGCGGCCGAAGGTGAAGGTGCTGCTCAAGCGCATCGACCACGCCAACATCCTGCTGCTGATCGCCGGTACCTACACTCCTCTGGCGGTTCTGGCGCTCCCGCCCGCGAAGGGCGTACTGCTCCTCTGCCTGGTGTGGGGCGGAACCCTCGTCGGCATCCTTTTCCGGGTCTTCTGGATCCACGCGCCGCGCTGGCTCTACGTCGCCCTGTACCTGCTGCTCGGCTGGGCGGCCGTGATGTACATCGTCGACCTCATGAACGCGAACTTCGCGATGATGGTGCTGGTGATCGTGGGAGGCCTTCTCTACACGGGGGGCGCCGTCGTCTACGCGCTCAAGAAGCCCAACCCCTGGCCGGGGCACTTCGGGTTCCACGAGATCTTCCACGTGTGCACGGTGCTCGCGTTCCTGTGCCACTGGACCGCGTGCCTGCTCATCGCGCTGTCACCGCTGTCGCCCTCGCTGGGCGCACCGTAGCGGTCGGTCAGCGAGCGGGCGTGTCGCCTTCGCCCTCCGCTGAGGTCGTGCCGTCGGCTGTCGATTCGTTCGCTCCGGGTGCAGCGGCACCGCCCTCGGCCCGCGCCGCTTCTTCGGCGTCCAGCTCGTCACGCACCTCTTCGCGGTACCGGACCCGGCGGATGCGACGGTTCATGTCCCAGATCAGCAGGATCACCGCGATCACGACCACGACGATCGCGGCGAAGCCGACGAACCCCGGGGTGACCGACACCGGATCGACGGTCATGCTCGGCGTCGGCATCGGGGTCTCGGACAGAGAGAACATGAATCGGCCTTTCGTACGCAGGTCGCATAACCTGGTAACACCAGCCTAACGACCGGAAGACCCACCTGTGACGACCGCACAAGAGCTCGACGAACGCTATGGCCGAACCCGACGACGCCGGACGCCGTGGATCATCGGTGGCGTGATCGCGCTGTTGATCGTGGGCGCGTTCAGCTGGATGACCGTCGCCCAGTCGATGGCGTCCGTCGACGCGGACGACCTGGGCTTCGAACTCGTCGACGAGCACTCCGTGAACATCAGCTTCCAGGTGACCGGCGTGCAGGGCAAGGATGTCGTGTGCGCCGTGGAGGCCCTCGACGAGGAGTTCGGCGTAGTGGGTTGGAAGATCGTCGAGATCGAGGCCGGAGACAGCCACTCCCAGGCCCGCTCCGTCACCATTCCGACCGTCTCGGCAGCCACCACAGGTTTGGTGAACGCCTGCTGGGTCGCTTAGACTCGTGCCAGACAAGACGACGCCCCGGCACCGTGCCGGGGCGTCTTGGCATATCCCCCGCAGCATGCCGGAGGGATCCCGAAAGAAGGAGCTTCGTCATGTCCACCGATGCTCAGGTTCCCTTCCTCACGCAGGAAGCGTATGACCGGCTCGTCGCCGAGCTGGAGCACCTGTCCACCTTCGGCCGCGACGAGATCGCCAAGCGCATCGAGGCGGCCCGCGAAGAGGGCGATCTCAAGGAGAACGGCGGATACCACGCCGCCAAGGACGAGCAGGGCAAGCAGGAGGCGCGCATCCGCACTCTCGAAGGCCTGCTGAAGACCGCCAAGGTCGGCGAGGCTCCTGCCAGCCGCGGGATCGTCGAGCCCGGCACCGTGGTCACCGCCCTCGTCGCGGGCGGTGAAGAGGTCTTCCTCCTCGGCAGCCGTGAGATCGCGGCCGGCAGCGACCTCGACGTGTACAGCGAAGCCAGCCCCCTCGGTCAGGCCATCCTCGGCCTGAAGGTCGGCGAGAAGTCCTCCTACGAGGCTCCCAACGGGCGATCGATCAGCGTCGAGATCGTGAACGTCGAGACCTACACGGGCTGAGCATCCTGTCAGAAGCGCCCCCGCATCCTGTCGGACGCGGGGGCGCTTCTGCGTGATCGATCGGTGTGCTCAATCGGGGACGAGGATGGGCTCGAAGCCGGCGCGGCGCAGCGTGTCGAGCGTGTGCTCCGAGTGCTCAGGTCCACGCGTCTCGACGCTGAGCTCGAGGATGACCTCGCTGATCTGGAGGCCGTGGCCGTGGCGGGTATGCATCGCCTCGATCACGTTCGCACCGGCCTCGGCGATGAGCTCCGACACGCGGGCCAGCTGGCCGGGACGGTCGGGCAGAGGGATGCGGATCGTGAGATAGCGACCGGAGGCGGCGAGTCCGTGGGAGACCACGCGCTGCAGCAGGAGCGGATCGATGTTCCCGCCCGACAACACGGCCATCGTGGTCCCGATGGCCGACACCTTGCCGGCCAGGATCGCCGCCACACCGGCCGCACCGGCGGGCTCCACCACGACCTTCGACTGCTCGAGCAGGATGAGGATGGCCCTCGCCAGGTCATCGTCGGAGACGGTGACAACCTCGTCGACGAGCTCTTTGATGATGTCGAAGGGGACCGCGCCCGGTCGAGCGACCAGGATGCCGTCAGCGATGGTCGGTCGCGTCACGATGTCGACGGGCTCTCCGGCCTCGAGCGAGGGCGGGACCGCGGCCGCGTTCTCGGCCTGCACGCCGATGATGCGGACCGTGCGCCCGAGCTCGGCGGCGCGTGCCTTCACCGCCGCGGCGACGCCGGCGATGAGACCTCCCCCGCCGATGCCGAGCACGACGGTGTCGACATCGGGTGCATCTTCGAGAAGCTCGAGACCGAGCGTTCCCTGCCCGATCACCACGTCGCGGTGGTCGAACGGGTGGATCAGCACCGCCCCCGTACGCTCCGAGAATTCGGCGGCGAGACGCAGGGATGTCGCCACCGTCTCGCCCTCCAGCACGACCTCCGCTCCGTAGCCACGCGTGGCGAGCAGCTTCGGCACGGGAACGCCCAACGGCATGAAGATGGTGGCGGGGATGCCGAGCTCCTGCGCGGCGAGCGCCACTCCCTGCGCATGGTTGCCCGCGGACGCGGCGACCACGCCGCGCGAGCGCTCCTCGGCGCTCAGCTTCGACAGCCGGTACGCCGCCCCGCGGATCTTGAACGACCCGGTGCGCTGGAGATTCTCCATCTTCAGCAGGACGGGGGCTCCGAGGATGTCGGAGAGGGCTCGCGAGGGCAGCGTCGGCGTGTGCGAGATCACCTCAGCCAGACTCTGAGCGGCGTGCTCGAACTCGGTCAGGCTGGGGACTGCGCTCATCGATTCCTCCGTCTCCGCTCGCGCGGAACTGTGCTCCAGATAAGGTCTCCGCTCGGCCCGACGCCGGTGCGCCAGGAGCCCGAGCTGATGGTCACCGCGGCGACGTTGACGAAGGCCGCCAGCGGCACAGCGAAGAGGGCGCCGGGGATGCCGGCGATCATCGCGCCACCCGCCACCACGAGGACGACGGCGAGCGGGTGCACCTTGACCGCAGAACCCATCATGATCGGCTGCAGGATATGCCCCTCGATCTGCTGGACGGCGAGGACCACCACGAGCATCCAGAGCGCGATCCACGGACCGTTGTACACGAGCGCGAGGAACACGGCGACGGCGCCGGTCACCACCGCACCCACGATCGGGATGAACGAGCCGAGGAAGACGAGCACGGCGACCGGGAGCGCGAGGGGCACCTGGAGGAGGAACGCCCCGAGGCCGATGCCGATCGCGTCGATGGTGGCCACGAAGAGCTGGGTGCGCGCGTAGTTCACGATCGTGGTCCAGCCGTTGCGCGCGGCACCATCGACGGCCGGGCGGGCGCGACGCGGGAAGATCTTGAGGGTCCAGCGCCAGATCCCCGCACCATCGGCCAGCAGGCAGATGAGGATGAACAGCGCGAGCAGGGCGCCCGTGGCGACGTGACCGACCGTCGTGCCGATGGCGAGCGCGCCCGTCCAGAGGACCTGCGCCTGCTCGCTGATGAGATCCAGACCCTGCTGGAGGTAGTCGGCGATCTGCGTGTCCGAGAGGTTCAGCGGACCGTCGTGCAGCCACACCTGGAACTGATCGAACGCTTCGGTCGAGCGCGCCTGCACGTCGGGAAGCTGAGCCCGCACCTGCCAGACGACGAGCCACATCAATCCGGTGACGATGGCGGCCGTGCCGATCAGCGAGAGCGCGATCGCCAGCCAGCGCGGAAGACCACGTCGCAGCATCCACGAGAACGCCGGCCACAGCAACGCCGTGATGAGGATGCCCACCATCAGCGGGATGACGAGGAGCTTGAGCAGCATCACCAGCCAGATGAAGACGCCGATCGCGGCGGCGATCAGGAGCAGCCGCCAGGCATATCCCGCCGTTATCCGCAGGGGCAGGGGCACCGCCTCGTCGGCCTCGGTCGTCACGGTGCGGTCGGTGGAGACCGGGCGCGGACGGAACAGATCTCGCAGCCGGGGTCGCTGGTCCTCGCTCATCGCCCAAGTCTACGGTCATGCCGTATGCCGTCGGACGCATCCTTTCTCCGGGGGGTGGCATGTCGGCGGCCGGAGATACCCTGGCCGTGTGACCGACACCCTCAGCTCCACCCAGGCACGCCGCATCGCTCTGGCTGCTCAGGGCTTCACACGCACCCGCCCCGCATCGGTCACGGGGCGGCACGTGCACCGGGTCATGGACCGGCTCGGGGTGCTCCAGATCGATTCGGTCAACGTGTTCGCCCGGTCCCACTACCTGCCGTTGTTCTCGCGACTCGGCGCGTATGAACCCGCTCTCCTCGACCGCGTCTTCCTCTCCCGCACGACCCACTACGTGGAGTACCTCGCGCACGAGGCGACCTTCATCCCGATCCAGGACTGGCCGCTGTGGCGGTTCCGCATGGAGGACTTCCGTCGGCGGTGGGCCGGCGAGGACTCCTGGATGAGCAGCAACGCGCGCACGGTGCAGTGGGTGCAGGACGAGTTGCGCGCGCGTGGGCCGCTGCGGCCGGCCGACCTCCGCGCCGATGCACCCCGAGAGCGGGGAACGTGGTGGGACTGGGACGATGTGAAGCTCGCCCTCGAGCACCTGTGGCGTGTCGGCGACGTCGCGATCAGCGGGCGCCGCGGTTTCGAGCGCACGTATGCGCTGGCCGCGCATGTGATCCCCGACGGCATCCGCTCGGAGGAGGTCTCCCGCGCCGATGCGATTCTCGAGCTGACGCGTCGCGCGGCCCGTTCGAGCGGTGTCGCGACGCAGTCCGACCTCGCAGACTACTACCGGATCCGCGACCGGGCGGCCGTCGCCCGCTCGATCGCCGACCTCGCCGATGCGGGCGAGTTGCAGCCGGTGCAGGTGCGCGGCTGGGAACGTGGCGGGCGTCCGCTCGCGGCCTGGCGGCATCGTGACGCGGTGCTTCCCCGGGGAATCGATGCGGCCGCGATCCTGACCCCGTTCGACCCCGTCGTGTGGTTCCGCGATCGAGCACTCCGCGCGTTCGAACTCGACTACCGCATCGAGATCTATGTGCCGGCGGAGAAGCGTCGGTACGGCTATTACTCCTTGCCCGTCCTCGTCGGCGACCGCATCGTGGCGCGGGTCGACCTCAAGGCCGACCGCGCGACGTCGACGCTGCAGGTCCAGTCCGCCTGGTGGGAACCGCAGGCGCGCCCCGGCGATGCGGAACCGATCGCGGCAGAGCTCACCCTCGCGGCGGAGTGGCAGGGTCTGGAGAACGTCTCGGTCTCCGGCTGGGGCGACGCCACCGATGCCCTGCATGCAGCGCTGGCGAACAGCCGTGCCGTGGGCCGTCATCTGCATGCGCGGGAGAGCCGGACGTGAGAAGGGCGCGCTGGTGGCTCATCGGCGGTGCCGCGGGACTCGTCCTGGCCGCCGCGGGCCTGTGGATCTGGCAGTCGACAGCCCCTTCGTCCACTCCCGAGGAGGCGGCACTCGACTACCTGCACGCCCTGGAATCCGGCGACCCCGATGCTGTGGCAGCCACCGGGATGAAGGTCTCGAGGACCGCCCTTGACGCGTTCGACGCCGCGACCTCACTGATCGAGGATGCCAAGGTCACGCGCGTCCGTGAAGACGCCGACGGAGCATCCGCCGTCGTCGACATCTCCTTCCGCCTCGACGGCGCGTCGCAGGAGGCGCAACTGAGCCTCGGCGTCGTGGAGGACCGTTGGATCGTCGACTCCGCGGGTCTGGGCAGCCTGACCATTGAATCGAGCATCGGCTCCGACGTGGCGATCGGCGACGCGACCATTCCGGCAGGGAAGGGTGTTCCGCTGCTGCCTGCGACCTACACCGTGGCTGTCGCGCCGACGACGCTGCTCGACGGCGAGAGATCGGTGTCGGTGCTGCCCGGCGCGAAGACCACGGCGACGGTCGATGTCGCCGTGCGCCCGGAAGCGACTGCTGCCGCACAGGACAGGCTCGACGAGCTCCTCGAGACCTGTACCGCCCCAGCCACCACGGAGGCGGAGGGCTGCGGAATCCGAATCCCCTGGGGGACGGAGTTCCGCGATGTGACCGGCATCCGCTATCGGATCGACGAGTCACCGACCATCGCGCTGTCCCCAGCCGGTTTCACAGCGGAGGGTGGAGTTCTCGTGGCCACCGTCACCGGGACCGGCCAGAACGGCGAACCTCGCACCACCACGTATCGCACCGACTCCTGGAGCCTGCGCGGCGATGTCTCATTCACCGCCGACGGTCTCGTGCTCTCACCGTGGTGAGAGGGGTCTGGTCAGGCGGAGGTCATCAGAACTGCACGCGCGGTGGCTCGGAGATGGCGCTGCTGTCGGCGACCTCGAAGAACTCCCGCTCGGAGAAGCCCAAGCCCTTCGCGAACAGGTTGTTCGGGAACACCTTGATCTTGGTGTTGAGCTCGCGCACACCGCCGTTGTAGAAACGGCGTGCGGCCTGGATCTTGTCCTCGGTGTCGACCAGTGCCTGCTGCACCTGGAGGAAGTTCGTGCTCGCCTGCAGCTGCGGGTACGCCTCGGCGACCGCGAACAAGCTGCGCAGAGCCTGTTGCAGGTGTCCCTCGGCGATGCCTGCTTCCCCGGGGCCTCCCGCCGACAGCGTCTCGGCACGCGCGCGAGTCACGTTCTCGAAGACGGCCTTCTCATGGGAGGCATATCCCTTGACCGTCTCGATCAGGTTGGGGATGAGGTCGGCTCGTCGCTTCAGCTGCACCGTGATTCCGCTCCACGCCTCATCGACGCGGACGTTCAGCTGCACCAGCGAGTTGTACGTGGCCCACAGATAGATGCCGACGAGCAGGATCACTCCGACAACGATCAGTACCGGCACGAGCCATTCCATCAGAGGCCCACCCTTCCTCGTGTTTCTCTCATCCTAGACGCGCAGCCTGCACGTGGACTGGGCATGCCCGGCGACGACCGCAGACCGATCAGCTGCCGAGGACCCGTTCAAGATAGCGGTTGGCGAATCGACGTTCGGGGTCGAGGCGATCGCGCAGCGTGACGAAATCGTCGAACCGCGGGTACCGCTCCCGGAGCGTCTCCGCGGTCAGCGTGTGGAGCTTGCCCCAGTGCGGGCGTCCCCCGTATTCGTGCATGATCTCTTCGACGGCACCGAAGTACTCCGTGGGGTCGGCTCGCCAGTACCGGTGCACGGCGATGTAGGCGCTGGCACGCCCATGGGCCGTCGACAGCCAGCGGTCGTCGGCGGCCGCGAACCGCACCTCGATCGGGAACTCGATCCGCCACCCTCGTCGGTCGATGAGCGCCCGGACCGCCTGGAAGGCGGCCACGGCGTTCTCGGCGGGGATCGCGTACTCCATCTCGCGGAATCTCACGGTCCTGCTCTGGATGAGCACCCGGTGCGACAGCTCGGTGTATTCGCGATCGCCCGTGAGCTTGACGGCGAGCCGGCTGAAGGGTGGAGTGATCGCGGGGATGACCTGGCCCGCCGCGCACACCACGCGATACACGCCGTTCGAGAGCAGCGTCTCATCGATCCATCGCCCGACCGCCGGGAGCGGCTTGCGGACCGTCGCCTCCGGCATGCGCGTCTGGCGCTTGGTCAGGGCCACATCGGTGTGGGGGAACCAGTAGAACTCGAAGTGATCGGCGGCAGCGACGCGCTCGTCGAGGCTGGCCAGCACCTCGTCCAGGGCCACCGGCTCGTCGATCGCGTGCATGACGAACGCGGGCACGCACTGGAGAGTCACCTCGACGACGATGCCGAGCGCGCCGAGGCCCAACGCCACGGCGGGCAGGAGCTCATTCTCGTGCTCCTCGTCAATGCGGAGGAACTCGCCGGCCGCCGTGACCATCGTGACACCGACCACCTGGGTCGCGAGGCCGCCGTATCCGGCTCCCGTTCCGTGCGTGCCCGTCGATATCGCACCGGCGATCGACTGCCGATCGATGTCGCCGAGGTTCTCCATCGCGAGCCCATAGGGCGCGAGCAGAGCCGGGATGCGGTGCAGCCGAGTGCCGGCGAGCAACGTCACCCGCCCGGTGGCGGTGTCCACGGAGACGAGGCCCTGCAGGTCGTCGAGTTCGAGCAGGACGCCCGGGGCCACCGCGATGCCCGTGAAGCTGTGACCGGCGCCGACGGCCTTCACCGGCAACCCGTGCTTGACTGCGGCGATCACCGCGCGCTGCACGCCCTCCGGGCTGCGCGGACGCTCCACACGCACGGGTCGGACCGAGGCCGAGCGGCCCCAGTTCTGCCAGGTGCCGCCGATTCTCGTCACAGGAAGGCCTTTCCCTCGCCGCGGTAGGTCGGCAGCTCGTCGATGATCTCGTCGCCCGAGACCAGGTGGTAACTCTCGATGCGCTCGGCCGGCTCGCCGCTCTTGGCATGACGGAACCAGACCCGGTCCCCCACGCCCAGCGACGTGGCCGTCGGCCCCTGGAGCGGTGTCTGCACTTCTCCAGCCGCTTCCCGGGAGAGCGTGTGGAGCCCTTCCGGCCATACGGGACGCGGCTGACGGGACGCGACTGCGGGGCCGGAGGCGATCCAGCCTCCGCCGAGCACGGTGGCGATGTCGACGGCCGGGCGCCGCACCACGTCGAACGCGAACGCCGAGGCTGGAGCAGGTCGGAACGAACGGTACCCGTCGAACAGATGGCCGCCCAGGAGCCCGCTCCCCGCACTCGCCTCGGTGAGGGACTCGTCGCTTCCAGTGAACTCGAGCGATCCGGTGCCACCGCCGTTGAGGATCTCCAGCGGAGCGATCGCGCCGACGGCGGAGACGATGGCTGCCCGGCGTTCCCGCAGCTCATTGCGCGAGCGGGCCTGCACCATCCGGATCAACGGCGCATCGGGCCCGGCGTCATCGCCCTGTCCCGCGATCTGCGCGTCATACATCTGCAGTCCGACGAGCCGGAACCCTGGCCGCGCGACCACCTTGCGAGCGAATGCCGCCACCTCTCCGGCGCTGAACAGCGCCGAGCGTCGGACGCCGATGTGGCCGAGGAGCGACGAGCGCCAGGAGGCGTCGACGTCGATCGCGACGCGGAGTTCGGGTCGCGACCCCGGGCCGGCGACGCTGTCGATCAGATCGAGATGCACGAGGTCGTCGACCATCAGGGTGATGCGCTGCGCGGCCTGCTCGTCGGCGAACAGCCGTTCCAGTCCTCCGCGATCCACGGTCGGGTAGCCGAGCATGATGTCGTCGTGCGTCTCGGCGAGCCAGAGCGCTTCCTCCAGCGTGAAGGCGAGGATGCCGTGGAACCCGGGCAGCGCGAGCACGGCATCGAGCACGGATCGCACGCGCACCGACTTCGAGGCGACACGGATCGGCAGCCCGCCGGCCCGCACCAGAAGGTCCATGGCGTTGTAGCGGAGCGCCTCCCTGTCGATCACCGCGACCGGGGCGGGGAGATGCCCGGTCACGGCGGACAGGCGCGGCCAGTAGCGGGCCGGGTCCTCCCACTCGGGGGCGACCGCGGGCGCACCATGGACGGGGCTCAGTTCGTCGATGAGGTCGAGCACTCCCCCACCCTAAGGCCTCATCGGACTCGGGATCACCCCCTGCGGCACCGCGTCGCATGCGGGCACGGCGATAGGCTGGCGGCGAGGCCCCCGTAGCCCAATGGCAGAGGCAGGCGACTTAAAATCGCTTCAGTCTGGGTTCGAGTCCCAGCGGGGGCACACCGGGGTTCGGCCCCGCCCTCTCAGTCTTCGATGTCGACGGCTCGCTTCTTCTCGCCCGAGGCCTCACGGATCCTCCGCACGATCAGGACGACGAGTGCGATCGCGATCGCCGAGTACACGACGTAGTCGAGATAGCCGAGATACTGCTCCAACTGCTCGTGCTGCGTGCCCAGCGCTGCGCCGACGCCCAGCAGGAGTGTGTTCCAGAGGCCGCTGCCGATGACCGTGTAGATGCTGAACGTCACGAGGTTCATGCGGGATGCGCCCGCCGGGATCGAGATGAGGCTGCGGACGCCGGGGACCATCCGCCCGACCAGCACGGTCCAACCGCCGCTGCGCACGAACCAGTCCCCTCCCCGCTCGAGGTCGGACCGGCTCACCAGCCGAGTGGCCGCCAGCATGCGCACGGCCCGATCCATGCCGATCGCGGCACCGAGTCCGTACAGCAGCAAAGCGCCCAGCAGGGACGCGAGAGTGCTCCAGAAGATCAACCACCCCAGGTTCAGGGCGCCGCTCTGGCTGAGGTACCCCGCGAACGGCAGGATGACCTCGCTCGGGATGGGGGGCACCAGGACTTCGAGGAAGACCAGCACACCCACCCCGACATCCCCGAGTGCGGTGAGGACGTCGGCCGCGAATCCGGTGAGCCCGGTGAAGCCATGATCGGCGGCAGCAGTGAGGACCATCCGCGATCAGCGCCCGAAGATGTCGCCGATACCGGGGATGCCGAGATTGCCGAGTTGCTCGCCCCACCCGCTCGCCGCATCGCCCAGACCCGACACGGTCTCGCCGGCCGAGCCCAGGAGCTCACCGGCACCTCCCGTGAGCGACTCGACGTCGATGCCGGCGGCCAGGGACTCGATGTCGATGCCCTCCGCCATCGCGCCGAAGTCGACGCCGATGTTCGCGGCCTGCTCCAACAGGGGCCCCGCCACGGTGCTGAGGACGGCCCCGCCCGCCACCACGCCGAGCAATCCGACGGCCGCGCCACCAGCCGCGACCGCCGCACCACCACCCGCGCCACCGATACCGGCTCCACGTGCTCGCGACAGCAGTCCGCGCATCCGGCCCGGCTTCATGGCCTCAGCACGTCCGGCGGCGCGGGCGAGGTCGTCCGCCGACGAGGACCGCGGTCGCTCACCGGGTTCGAGCTCCTGCCTCATCCGGGCCTCGACCTGCGCGCGCTGGTCAGGTGTGAGGCGGGCGAACGCCTCGCGGTGGATCTGTTCGACACGCTGCGGATCCGCCGTCTGGAGGAGGTAGTCGTAGCGGGCGATGGCCGCTCGGT
This sequence comes from Microbacterium maritypicum MF109, assembly GCF_000455825.1. Lineage (GTDB taxonomy): Bacteria > Actinomycetota > Actinomycetes > Actinomycetales > Microbacteriaceae > Microbacterium > Microbacterium maritypicum_A. Next base: position 38,563 of record NZ_ATAO01000179.1, on the reverse strand, counting down.
CGGCGTCGGTCACGGCGTGTGAGCCCCGCGCGGTTCCGTGAGGAGGCGGCGCGTACGGGTCTGCAGCAGATGGTGCCGTGTTCGCGGGACGCGGTCGTCCACCGGACGCGGCCGGCGGCGCGTACGGGTCGGCCGACGAAGGCCTGTCCTGGCCTGACGACCGTGCGGGGTCGGCAGGACCGCGGACCGCGTCGACTGCTCCACGGAGCATGCCTCCCCAGTCCGTCGACCGGGACCCGTCCTGCGAGCGCGATCGGTCGCCCGCGTGAGGGTCGCGCCCCGTGCCGGCGTTCTTCTCGAGTGCTTCGGATGCCATTCCGATCAGTCGGGAGAGCTTTCCCATGAGTGGTCCCTTTCGTGGTGCGGACCACCGCGGATCCACGACGCCGGGACGACGGCAGGGTTCTCTCGGCAGCCCGCGATGCGGGTGCCAAGGTCTCCTCCACCCTCACGGGCCGGCGGGCCGGAGCACGATCTCGTGCTCGTAATGACGACGTCGCCGCATTCGGGAGTACTCCCCTTGCTCGCGTGACGATACCGGCCGTACCTATGCATGGCCTCGGAGCCGCCCCGCAGAGACGAACATCGGCCCCGACGCGGAGCGCGTGGGGGCCGATGTTCGTGTGCGAGCGTGTCTGCTACTTGGCGGCAGCCTCGGCCGGCTCGGGGGCCTTCTCGGCGGCGGGCTTCTTCGCTGCGGGCTTCTTCGCTGCGGGCTTCTTCGCGACCGGCTTCTCCGTCACCTCGGCCGATGCGGCCGGAGCGGCCTTGGCCGCCGACTTCTTCGCAGGCGGAGCAGCCTTCGCGGCCGGAGCAGCCTCTGCCACGGGCGCGGCCGGAGCAGCCGGGCGCGGGCGCGCCGCGAACTCCTCGAAGACGTAGCGCGGGTTCTGCACGGTCTCGAGGTTCACCAGGTCGCGGCCGAGCCACAGGTTGTTCCACCAGCCCCAGATGACGCGGAACTTGCGCTCCCAGGTGGGCATCGCGAGACCGTGGTAGCCGCGGTGCGCGACCCAGGCCACGAAACCCTTGAGGGCGATCTTGCCGGACTGGAAGACACCGTTGTAGAGGCCGAGGCCGGCGACGGCACCGAGGTTCTTGTGGAAGTACTCCTTGGGCTTCTCTCCCCGGAGGACCGCGACGAGGTTCTTCGCGAGCAGCTTGGCCTGGCGGACCGCGTGCTGGGCATTCGGCACGCAGAAGCCGCCGACTCCACCACCGGAGAGGTCGGGAACCGCCGAGACGTCACCGGCCGCCCACGCTCCCTCGACGAACGCCTCCGGCGTTCCGACGCGCAGGTCGGCGCGGGTCTGGATGCGACCGCGCTCCTCGACCGGCAGGTCTCCGCCGCGGACGACGGTCGGGTTGGCCATGACACCCGCGGTCCACACGATGACGTCGGTTGGGATGACCTCACCGGTGGAAAGCTCGACGTTGCCGTCGACGGCGCTGGTCAGCTGCGTGTCGAGGTGCACGTTGGCTCCGCGCTTGGCCAGGTCCTTGAGCACCCACTCGCTGGTCTGCAGCGAGACCTCGGGCATGATGCGGCCCATCGCCTCGATGAGGTGGAAGTGCGTGTCGTCGAAGCTGATCTGCGGGTACTTGGCCACCAGCGCGGACGCCAGCGAACGCAGCTCGGCGAACACCTCGATGCCGGCGAAGCCACCACCGACGACCACGACGGTCAGCAGACGGTCGCGCTCAGGCCCGGCCGGGAGGGAGGCGGCCTTGTCGAAGTTCGACATGACCTTGTCGCGGATCGCGACGGCCTCTTCGATCGTCTTCAGACCGATCGCGTTGTCGGCGATGCCGGGGATCGGGAAGGTACGCGACACGGCACCGGCGGTGACGACGATCTGGTCGTACGCGAACTCGTACGGCTCGCCCACGGGCGGCGTGATGGTCGCGACCTTCTGCGCGTGGTTGATGTTCGTCACCTTGGCGGTGAGGACGTTCGTGCGCTTGAGGTGACGACGGTGCGCGACCACCGAGTGTCGCGCCTCGATGGAGCCGGCGGCGACCTCGGGCAGGAACGGCTGGTACGTCATGTACGGCAGCGGGTCGACCATGGTCACGTCGGCTTCGCCCTTGCGCAGGTGCTTCTCGAGCTTCCACGCGGTGTAGAAACCCGCGTACCCTCCGCCGACGATCAGGATCTTGGGCACAGTGCTGTTCTGAGGCACAGAAGAACTACTCCTCGGAGTCGGGGGTGTGGCGTACGGAAATGCGCGCCGATCGGATGCGCCGGGCAGCTGCGGTGACGCCAAGCGCTACCAGGATACCAGGGACGGTGAGCGCAATGAGCGGCAGGGTACCGTAGCGCAGTGAATCCGCGCTGGGAAGCAACGGTGAACCGGCCTCGGTCGGCGCGTCTGCGGCCGGAAGAGGGGGAACGGCGACCGGGGTCCTCGTCTCCACCGGCTGCGGTTCCGACTGCGCACGGCGGAACACGCGGATCCACTCCGCCAGGTCTCCCATGGGGTTCTCGCTCACCGCGGGAATGTTCGCAGAGATCGCCGCCGCCGCATCCACCAGCCCGTACCCGTACAGCGGATCCTGGGGCTTGATCGCATCGTCGACCGGAATCGCGGTCTTGATGATGCGATTGATGACGTCGATCGCCTTGATGTCGGGGTGCGCCGAGCGGATCAGCGCCGCGACTCCGGCGACGATGGGCGCCGCACCGCTCGTGCCGCGCCAGGGGACGACCGAGCCATCGGCCGAGACACCGATCAGGCCTTCGCTGGGCGCCGAGATCCCGATCGTGATGCCCTGCGTCGACGCCTCGATGCTGGCCGTGCCCGTCTGGTCGACGCCGCCGACGGTGAGCACGCCGGGAATGGTCGCCGGGGCGCCGATGATGTTCGTCCCGCTCCCCCGGTTGCCGGCGGCGACGACCACCACCACGTCGTGCTCGAAGGCGTACAGGAACGCCTCGTCCCAGCTCTCGTCCCAATCGAGCGTGTTCGTGGTGAACGACAGATTGATGACGTCGGCCCCGTTGTCGACGGCCCACTTCATGCCCTTCGCCACCTGTTCCGTGAACGGCACCGCCGCGGCCGCACCGAAACCCACGGAGATCGAGAGCAGGTTGGCCTCCGGAGCCACGCCGATCATGCCCGTTCCGTCCGGTGCACCGCGTCCGGCAGCCAGCGAAGCCACCCAGGATCCGTGGTTGCCGTCGACCGCGCCCAGCGGGGTGCGTCCGTCCGGAGTCCCGGCCCCCGACACGTCCGTGCCCCCGACGACCGCGTCGCCGAAGACCGACGGCACCTTGCCGATGCCCGTGTCGATCACCGCGATCGTCACGCCCTTGCCGCGGGTCGTCTGCCAGGCCTCGCGGATGCGTGCGCCGTCGAGCCAGTACTCCGAGGCGCGGATCGGATCTGCGGGGTCATCGGGGATCGGCGGCGGCGTGGCGGAGGCGCCGATGAGCAGCACGGTCGCCGCGACCACCACGATGGCGGCAGCGCTGCGCAGCTTCCGGCGCGCGGTCATGCCGAGGGGGCCGCCCCGTCGCGCACCGCGGCACCGGGGTCTTCGCAGCGGCAGACCGAGGGCGACCATGAAGAGCGTGCGAGTGCGGCGTCGCCGATCGGGTTGACCCCGGGGCCCGCAGCCAGGGCATGTCCGGCCAGGGCGTGCAGGCACTTGACACGCGTGGGCATGCCTCCGGCGGAGATGCCGTCGATCTCGGAGACCTCTCCGAACTGCCCACGGTCGGCGAGATAGGCCTCGTGGGCTGCGAGGTAGGCCGCGGCCACGTCTTCGTCGTCGGTGAGGAGGGCGGCGAGCTCCGGCATCACCTGGGTGGCCTCGAGCGTCGACATCGCCGCGGTCGCCGCCGGGTGCGTCAGGTAGTAGAACGTGGGGAACGGCGTGCCGTCCGGCAGACGCGGGGTGGTCGCGACGACCGTCGGGTTGCCGCACACGCAGCGGGCCGCGATGCCCACCACGCCTCGGGCGGGACGACCGAGCTGAGCCGATACGACGGCGAGTTCGGCGGGCGTGGGGGCGGGGAACGGCGGCGTGGTCACCCCACCAGCGTAGGGGAGCCGCCAGGGAGGATGCTCGGAGCGAATGCTCAGGGAGCGACGGCGGCCGTGTCGCTGAGCCCGGTCGAGACCACGGTGCGCAGCAACTGCGGCATCCAGTCCGTCGGCGTCTCGACGAGCGTCTCGCTCACGGGGTCCTGCTCACGCGGAAGTGCTGCGGGGTCGAGGTCGTTGTCGACCAGGTAGACGACCTCGCCGGGCTTGACGTAGTAGAGGCGTTCGCGGGCCTGGGTGGCGATGTACGCGGGGTCGTTCCAACGCTCGCGTTCCGCGACGAGCGCCTCGATCTGGTCTTCGCTCACCTTCACCGATGCCTCGAGAGCAGCGATCTTCTGACGCTGATCGATGAAGGTCCCGAGCGTGGGCACGAGCACCCAGGCTCCCAGCACCACGAGAGAGAGCATGATGACGGAGAACGCCGAGAGCCGGATGCCGGATGCCCACTCGCGCACGTCGACGCGAGGCGCCTCGCCTCGGGACGCGCTCGACGCACGCCGAGACGACGTCGTCGCTGCCTGCGCCCGGGGCTTCGCGCCCTTCTTCGTGGGCGAGGGCGTCGGCTGCGCTCGCGGAGACGACGAAGGAGGAGCCGGTCGTCGTGCCACGGCTCCTCCTTCGTCGTGCCGGCTCAGCGGCGGTGTTCACCGCCGTGTCGGCGGCTTCTTCGATGTGTCGTGCGTTCAGGCCTGGTAGCGCGGGAACGCCGAGCGGCCGGCGAAGACCGCGGCGTCGCCGAGCTCTTCCTCGATGCGCAGCAGCTGGTTGTACTTCGCGACACGCTCGCTGCGGGCAGGGGCGCCCGCCTTGATCTGGCCCGCGTTGGTCGCGACGACCAGGTCGGCGATCGTGGTGTCCTCGGTCTCGCCCGAGCGGTGCGAGAGCATCGCCGTGTACCCGGAGCGCTGCGCCAGGCTGACGGCGTCGAACGTCTCGGTGAGCGTGCCGATCTGGTTGACCTTGACGAGCAGCGAGTTGGCGACGCCACGCTTGATGCCGTCGGCGAGACGCTGCGGGTTGGTGACGAACAGGTCGTCGCCGACCAGCTGGACCTTGGAGCCCAGGACGTCGGTGAGGTGCTTCCAGTTGTCCCAGTCGTCCTCGGCGAGAGCGTCTTCGATCGTGACGATCGGGAAGTCGTTCACGAGTCCGACGTAGTACTCGGTGAGCGCGGCGGCGTCCCAGTCCTTGTTGTCGAGACGGTACACGCCGTCCTTGAAGAACTCGGTCGCGGCGACGTCGAGCCCGAGGGCGATGTCGGTTCCGGGCGTGAACCCGGCCTTCTCGATCGCCTTCACCAGGAAGTCGAGGCCCTCACGGTTGCTGGGCAGGTCGGGAGCGAAGCCGCCCTCGTCGCCCAGACCGGTCGCGTAGCCGGCGGCCTTCAGCTCGGCGCGCAGCACGTGGTAGGTCTCGACGCCCCACCGGAGTGCCTCGGAGTAGGTCTCCGCGCCGATCGGCGCGAGGAAGAACTCCTGCATGTCGATGCCGTTGTCGGCGTGCTCGCCACCGTTGATGACGTTGAACAGCGGAACGGGCAGCACGTGCGCGTTCGGGCCGCCGAGGTAGCGGAACAGCGGGAGGTCGGCCGAGTCCGCGGCGGCCTTGGCCACGGCGAGGCTCACGCCGAGGATGGCGTTGGCGCCGACGCGCTTCTTGTTCTCGGTGCCGTCGACATCGATCAGGATCTCGTCGACGATGCGCTGCTCGCTCGCCTCGACACCCTCGATCGCCGGTCCGAGCTCATCGATGATGGCCTCGACGGCCTTCAGCACGCCCTTGCCGCCGTAGCGGCTCTTGTCTCCGTCGCGGAGCTCGTACGCCTCGAACGCGCCCGTGGATGCGCCGGACGGAACGGCCGCCCGCTGCACGATGCCGTCGTCGAGGAGGACCTCCACCTCGACGGTCGGGTTTCCGCGCGAGTCGAGAATCTCGCGTGCGCCTACAGCCTCGATCAGTGCCACTGATGTGCTCCTTGCTCAGGGGGAAAACGTTGTGTGGAGCGTCGTCGATCCGCGCCCAGTCTAGCCCGGCCTCCCGACGGACTCCGGGACTCGCCCGGACGCGAATCGCCCGCGGCGGGAGGCCCCGGAAGGTCAGACGACCACGGCGATCGCGAAGCCGTCCCATCCCTTCACGCCCACGGTCTGCAGGGCCGTGGCATCGAAGCGCGGATCCTCCCCCAGCATCCGCAGTCCGTCGCGGGTGCCCACGACCTTGGGATCGGTGCTGTCGTCGCGGACGATCTCGCCCTCGCGCCCGATGTTGTCGAGCACGATCACCGTGCCGGGGTGCCCGAGCTTCGCCGCCCAATCGAGGTAGATCGTGTTCGACTCCTTGTCGGCATCGATGAACACCAGATCGAATCCGCCGACCAGGGTCGGCAGCACGTCCGCTCCCCGCCCCACCCGGATGTCGACGCGATCACCGACCCCCGCGGCGTCGATGCTGGCACGGGCGACCGCCGCGTTGTCCGATTCCGCCTCGATAGTCACGACCCGTCCTTCGGCGCCGACGGCGCGGGCGAGCCAGATCGTCGAGTAGCCGCCGAGCGTGCCGATCTCGAGCACGCGGCGCGCGCCGCTGATGCGGACCAGCAGGTTCAGCAGTTTGCCGGCGACGGGCGCGACCTCGATCTCCGGGAGGCCGGCGGCCCGCTGCGCAGTGAGGGCCGACTCCAGCGCCGGATCGGGACCGACGAGCAGATCGGAGAGGAAGCTGTCGGCGTCGGACCAGGCGGCGGGGGTGGATTCCATGGCCTCAGCCAACCCCCGGCGCCGCCCTCCGTCAAGGCCGCGGTGCCGAGAGCAGCCGCCCCGACGCGTCGGCGAGCTCGGGCTGGGCACGGAACTGTCCCGTCAGCTGCAGCACCACCGCGACGAGCGCGAGGACGACCCAGGTCGCGACGCCGAGTGGTCCCGCCAACGCCAGGTCGGGCTGCGTCGCGGCGACGATGAGGATGAGCCCCGCCGCGGCGTTCAGAGATCCGTGCGCGATGACCGCCGGCCACACCGATGCGGACCGCAGCCGCAGCCAGCCGAGCAGGACGCCCCAGGCCACGCATCCACCGATCATGAACAGGATGCCCGTGATGTCGGTGCGCCCGAAGTTGTAGCCGAGCAGGATGATCGGGCTGTGCCACACGCCCCAGATCACGCCGCTGAGGATCAGAGCCGGCCAGGTGCCGAGCGGGCGCAGCGCCGGAAGCAGCCACCCCCGCCAGCCGAGCTCCTCGCCGAACGCGAAGAGGCTGTTGAACAGCGCGCCGATGGGGATCATCGCGAGCTGCGCGAACACGACGACCTGGACAGGAGGCAGTGGCGTTCCGGCCGGCACTGCCTTCTCGAGCTCGGCTGCGAGAGCCGAGAATGTCAGGTCGAGCTGCACGAAACCGAGCGCGGCGGAGAGCAGGACGCCCAGGCCCACCAGCAGCGGCGGAACGAGCCACCCCGCGACCATGAGCCAGATCACGCGCTTCGCGGGGCGCAGCGGCCACAGTCCGAGGAAGCGGGCGCGCTGCCCGGGTGCGGGGACGCGCATCGCGAAAGTGACGATGAGAGCCGCCACCGCAGGCGTGAACATCATCACCGGCAGCAGGAACACCGAGCTCGGCTCGGCGAGCCCGTCGCCCAGCCACAGGGGCAGGGCGACCAGCCAGGAGAGGACGAAGGAGACCGCCACGAAGACGATCACCGCGGTCCACGGCACACGGCGCGGGTTCAGGGTCTGGTCGTTCATGAGGTCTCCTTTCCGGAGTCCGTCGATCGATCGGTCGAGGCGATGGCCGCGGTCCCCGCGCGGTCGACATAGGCCTGGAGCAGCGCCGCGGCTTCTTCCGCGCCGTCGATGGTGACGATGAAGGGTCGCCGGCCCCGTCGGGAGACCTCGATCGCAGATCCGCGGCGCATGACGATCCCGGTGCGCCCGTCGACGGCGATGCGCCATCCCCAGCCGCCGAACTCGCCGAACGGGGAGATGTCGACAGCGCGCGCCGCCTCGACCTCGTCGAGCGGGACACGGATGCGCGGCCAGCCCAGCAGGGCACGAGCAGAGAAGCCCTCCGGTGTGACCGTGACGCGGAACGAGGCGGTCGCCGCGAGGGCGAAGCCCACGACGACCACGACCAGCGCGACGATCCAGCCACCCTCGACGCCGGTGCCGAGCATGTACGCGGCGAGCGCGACGAGACCGAGGAGCACGAACAGCAGGAAGGCGAGCGCGCCGCGCGGCATCGTCGTCGTGGCGACCCACACGACGCGTTCGCCCTTCGCGACGTGCACCGAGTAGCGGGGTTCGAGCGTGCGCCCCTGCTCCGGCCGCACGCGCGGCTGCACGGCCCAGGCGATGCCGCCGACCAGAAGGAGTGCGGCGAACGCGAGTGCCATGGTGCCCCCGATGCCGGGCGATTCCGCGGGGTCGGCGAGCTCACGCTGGATCGCGAGGGATCCGAGGCTCATCACGGCCGCGAAGGCGGACATCCCCGCGGAGAGTGCGCCCATCAGCCGGGCCGCCCCGCCCCAGTGCGCACCGACGGACGCGAGGGTGACGATCGCCATCAGCGCCGGCAAGCCGAGCCCGACCCCGACGAGGATCCAGAGATACACGGACGGCGGGCCGAACCGGTCGGCGCCGCTCACACCCCAATGGGTCGCCACCTGTGGCGGCAGCGTGGGCAGCCAGGCGAGCAGGATCACGACGGCGACGGCGGTGATCACGATCGGCAGGATCACCGCGACGACGAAGAAGGTCAGCCGAGCGCGTCGCAGCAGCGCAGGCGGCGTGCGGGTGAGGTCGTGGATGGTCATGGCGAGTCCTCCTCGCGGCTGTCGGGGCGGTCGGGATCGGAACGGGGGAGATCAGAACGGTCGAGATCGGATCGGGCGTCACGGTGCGCATGAACGATGCCGGCGAGCGTGTCGGCGGAGACGCCGAGGGCTGCGGCACGGCGCACCAGCTCGTCGATGTCGTGAGCGAGTTCGGCGAGGGGCGCAGCCGAGGCCGCGATGACCGCTCCCCTCCCGCGACGCAGATCGACCAACCCCTCATCGCGCAGCCGCTGGTAGGCGTGCAGGACGGTGTGCTGGTTGATGTCGAGCGCTTCGGCGACGTCGCGGGCCGCGGGAAGGCGATCGCCGGGCGCGAGGACCCCGGTGAGGATGTCGGAGCGGATGGAGGCCGCCACCTGGTCGTAGAGCGCGCGGGGGCTGTCGGGATCGACGCGGATGAGCATCCGGCCCTCCTCTCCTATCATCGCTACTTATTCTATGCGAACTATAATAACTGTGCCAACCCTCCAGACGTCTTCGTCGCTTCCGCCCTGGTGCCGCACACTGGCCTTCATGCGCATCACTCCCCGCCGTCTCGCGATCGGCATGAGCCTGTGGATCCCCAACCTCTTCAGCGGCATCCGCATCCGCCGCTTCAGCGAGGACTGGACGCACGCGACCGTCGAGCTGCACGTCAACGTCTTCACCCGCAACTACGTCAAGACCGCGTTCGGCGGCTCGATGTCGGCGATGACCGACCCGTACTTCTTCATGCTGGTCATGCACCAGCTCGGACGCGACCACGTCGTGTGGGACACCCGCGGCGAGATCGAGTTCCTCAAGCCCGGCCGAGGCGTGCTCACCGCCGAGTTCGAGGTGTCGAAGGAGAAGGCGGAGGAGATCCGCGAGCGTGCACGCGGCGGAGCCAAGGTGCTCGAGTGGTTCGAGACCGTCATCACCGACCGTGAGGGCGACGTCGTCGCGAAGGTGCGCCGCGAGGTCTACATCCGGGAGAAGAAGCGCGTCACCGCTTCGCGGGGCTGATCCCGCCGGCGAGCGTCGACGCCCTCGCGATCAGGGTGGGGGCGAGGCGCACGGTGTCGTGCGCGGTCGATGCGCCCGACACCAGTCCGAGGACGAGCTCCAGAGCCGTGCGACCGCTCTCCTCGAACGGCTGCCGCACGGTCGTGAGGTCGAGCGCCGCAGCGACCTCGCCGTCGTCGTAGCCGACGACCGCGAGCGGAGCGGTGCCGGGATCCGCGCGCAACGCCGACAGCACCGCGGCGGCGAACTGGTCGTGGTTCGCGACGATCGCCGTCGCACCCGCGGCGCGGGCCGCAGCGATCACCCGGCCGTCGACCGCGGAGGGATCAGCGACCGCCAGGTCGGTCATCGCCAGGTGCTGCGTGAGCCCTTCGATACGGAGCATCCCGGCCGACACGTAGGCCGGCGAGCGCTGCGGCTCATGCACGAACAGGACACGACGATGTCCGAGGCCGGCGAGGTGGCGGCCGATCTGCGCACCGCCGTCACGGTCGTCGACGAGGACGACCGGACCTCCCACGTCCGACCGCGTCGGCACCACGTCGACGTAGACCACCGGGATGCGCGCGGCCCTGCTCGCCCGTCGCGCCGCGCCGCCGAGCGGAACCCCCATCACCACGAGGCCGGTGGCGTCCGTGCGCGTGGGCAGCACGTCGAGCAGCGGCTCATCGGCGGCCGCCGCCGAATCGAGGTCGTAGGGGATGATGTCGACCGCCGCATCCCTGGCCCTGCGGAGCATCCCGGACAGGCGACGCAGGTACGAGGGGTAGGTCGTGAACGGTGCAGCGACCGCGATGCGCGCGGCCCCCACGCGTCGCCCCTGCGTCATCCGATACCCGAGCGCGGTGGCCGCGGCGACGATGCGTTCGCGGGTCTCGGGTCGCACCCTGTGCGGCGCACTCACCGCCAGCGACACGGTGGAGATGCTCACTCCCGCGCGCTCCGCGACGTCGTAGATGGTGACCCGCCCCGGTCGTGCGCGCATGCTCGGACCTCCCTTCTTCATCGAAGTTCTTCGATTCCTCAGACTAGGTCGGAACCCGCCCCGGTCGGAACCCACCGGTGCGGAACCGTCGAAGGAGATGCCCGATGCCGACACCGCGGTCCCGATTCCGGCGCCCGACCCTCGACAGCGCCGTGGCGGCGTGGGAGGAGCGGGTCGCGCCTCTGCTCGAGGAGGAACCCGCAGACCCCGCAGGACGACGCCGGGTCGCTGCCAGGAACGACGACACCGTGAGCGCCGCGCTCGGGATCACGCCGCTCCCCACCGCCGCCGAGGAGCACATCGTTCCGGTCGACGGGCACCCCGACGTACGCGTGCGCGTCTACTGGCCCGGCGAGGAGCGCACGCCACCCGGCTCGGGCCTCCCCGCGCTGGTGTACTTCTACGGCGGCGGATTCACGATCGCCGGGATCGACTGGGTCTCGTGGGACGCGCGGTTCCGAGCCCGAGCGCGGGATGCGGGGATCGTGATCGTCGCCGCCGACTACGCCCACGCCCCGGAGCAGCAGTTCCCGACCCAACCGGAGCAGTGCTGGGCGGCTTTCGAGTGGACGCACACCCACGCGACGGAGCTGGGGACATCGCCGGACCGCCTCGCCGTGGGTGGGGCCTCATCGGGAGGCGACCTCGCCGCAGCCGTGACGTTGATGAACCGCGATCGCTCGGCGCATCCGATCGCCCTGCAGCTGCTGGAGAACCCCGCACTCGACCTGACCATGGGTCATGCCGATATGGCCGGCATCGATGCGCGGATGCCGGGAGTCATCGTGCGCGCGGTCGGCCGCACCCTGGTCCGGCAGTATGTCGGCGAGGATGCCGCGGCCGCTCGCCTCCCGTATGCGTCCCCGTTGCGGGCCGCATCGCACGAGGGGCTTCCGCCCGCCGTGATCCTCACCTCCGAGCTCGACCCCCTGCGCGGCGACGGAGAAGCCTATGCCCGAGCGCTCTCCGCCTCCGGGGTCCCGGTGACCGCGATGCGCTTCATCGGACAGACGCACGGCTCGCTCGGTTCGACCGGATTCGTGCCCGCAGCGGATGCCGCGCATCGCCTGGTCGTCTCCGAGCTGCGCACCCTCCATGGAAGGACGCCGTCATGAGCGACCAGGAGCAGCACGAGCCGCCGCTGAGTCCGGCGATCCTGGAGTGGATCCAGCGCATCCGCGAGCTCTCCGCGACCCTCCCCGAGCTGGAGTCGCCCGCCATGGGTGCGCGTCGCCGGGCGCAGCGGGAGCTGAGCGACCTCCTGGCCTCCGAGTTCACCGCGCCGGTCCCCTCGGGCGTGGAGATCGACGATCTGACGGTGGCGGGAGGGGAAAGTCCGCTGCGCGCCCGACGGTTCCGCACCGCAGCCGCGCCGGGCGCCCTCCCCACGATGCTGTGGCTGCACGGCGGCGGTTGGACCGGCGGCACGATCGACGAGTCGCTCAACGATCGGCTCTGTGCGGATCGCGCACTGCGCTCCGGCGTCCAGATCATTTCGCTCGAATACCGGCTGGCGCCCGAGCACCCGTTCCCCGCTCCGGTCGACGACGCCGTCGCGGCCTTGGCGGATCTGCGCGAACGTGCCGACGAGCTCGCGATCGATGCGGATCGGCTGGGCGTGGGCGGCAACTCCGCCGGCGCGACCATCGCAGCCTCCGCCGCGCTGCGCGAGCGCGACGCCGGAACATCTCTGCACCACCAGGCGCTCGAAGTGCTTCCGGCCGCGCTGCGCCTCGTCGGCGCATCGATGCCCCGCCGCCTCGCCGCCGCGGACTGGGAGGCGGCCATGCACCTCGCCGAGGTCTATCGCGCCGGCGCTCCCCTCGCCGACGCTTCTCCGCTGGACGCGCCAGACCACCGCGACCTCGCTCCCGCCCTGATCCTCGCCGCCGAATTCGATCCCCTCCTGGACGGCGCGATGGCGTACGCCGACGCGCTGCGCGAGGCCGGAGTCCCCGTGGTCCTGCGCATCGGCGCCGGCCACGACCATGCCTCCCCCGGCCTGACCGGCCGGTGGGAGAGGGCACGCCAGTGGCGCGACGTCTTCGTCCGGGAACTCGCCGATGCCTACCGCTCCGCCGGTCACTCCCCCGCGGATGCAGTGACGACCACGGGAGCGCACCTGTGACCCTTCCCCACCCCGACCGAGATCCGGAGACGATGATGTCCACCCACGCAGTCGATCCTGTCTTCCCCGCAGACCCCGCTCCGCCACTCACCACCGACGCGATCCCCGGTCAGCGCCAGACACGCTGGTTCTGGATCGCCTTCGTGCTCGCGTGGCTCGGATCCGGCATCGCCCAGGGCGTCGCCAGCGTCGCGATCCCCCAGCTCCTCAAGGAGTGGGACCCCGACCAGGCGACGGGCGACCTCAGCATCATCCTCACGCTCGGCGGCGCCGCCATCCTCATCACGACGCCGATCTTCGGTCGTCTGAGCGATCGATCGATGTCCCGCCTCGGCATCCGCCGCCCCTGGATCCTCTCCGGCTCGCTGATCGCCCTGGCCGGATACGTCGTGCAGGCGACCGCCCCCTCCCTCCTCGCGCTCGGAGCCGGCACCATCCTGGTCCTGGTCGGCTGGGGCGCCGTGTCGATGACGGTCCACACGCTGTTCGCCGACCAGATCCGCCGCAGCATCCGCGCCATCATGTCGGCCGTCACGGGGGCCGCCACCGCGATCGGGATCCTCGGCGGAGTGTCGCTCGCCGGAGTGGTCGCCCCGATCGGCCAGGTCGGCATGTTCCTGATCCCCGGCGGGTTCTCCGTGCTCCTGGCACTGATGCTGTTCTTCACGCTGAAGGACATCCGTCGCCGGCAGCCCGCCGACCCGATGGACTGGAACGCCGTTCTGGCGACGTTCTGGCTGAGCCCCCGCCGCTACCCCGACTTCGCCTGGGCCTGGCTGTGCCGCTTCTTCATGACCGCATCGATCGTGTCGGTCACGAGCTACCTCTACCTGACGATCTCGGGCCGCTTCGGCATCGACGACCCGACGGAGATCGCCGCGGTGCAGACGCAGGCCACGGCGGCCTTCACGCTCATGAACCTGGTGATGGCATTCGTGTTCGGGGTGATCTCCGATCGCACGGGCCGCCGCAAGCCGAGCGTCGTCATCGGCGCACTCGCCAGCGCGGGAGGCCTGATACTGGCGATCTCCTTCGGTGACATCGCGTTCTTCCTCGTCGGGATCGCGGTCGTCGGGGCCGGTCAAGGCGCCTACATCGCGGCCGATGTCGCCCTGATGACGGAGTGCCTCCCCTCCGTGGATGACGCCGGCAAGGATCTCGGCATCGTGGCCCTCGCCTATCTGCTGCCGGGCATCCTCGTGCCCGTTTTCGGATTCTTCGCCACCCGCATAGGCTCGCCGACAGGTGAGAACTTCGCGGCCCTCTACATCGGCGCGGTCGTGATGGCCGTGATCGCCGCATTCGCGGTCACCAGAGTGAAGGGCGTGCGATGACCGATGCTCCCCGTCTCGGCGGCACAGCCCGCCGTGAGTACCGACGCCTCTCCCGATCCGTCGACATGCCCCCGCAGACGCATCGGAAGGTCACGCGCACGGCCGACATCCCGGTCTCGGCGGACGACGGAGCCGCACTCCTCACCGACCACTGGCATGCGGAGGGATCCGACGGGCACACCGTGCTGATCCGCACCCCGTACGGGCGTGACGGCATCGCCGGGGTGGCCCTGTTCCTCGCCGAACGCGGGCACCATGTCGTGGTGCAGAGCTGCCGGGGCACATTCGGGTCGGGAGGAGTGTTCGACCCGCTGCACGACGAGGTCTCCGACGGACAGGCGACGATGCGGTGGTTGCGCGCGCAGCCGTGGGCGACAGGACGCGTGCACTCCTGGGGCGGAAGCTACTTCGGCGTGACCCAGTGGGCCTACTGCGACGGCGACGTGCGTCCGGACGCCCTGGGCATCGCGATCTCGGCGCGGCGGTTCGACGACGCGATCCTCTACCCGGGCGGCGGATTCTCGATCGACACGCCGCTCACGTGGGCGTACGCGCTGGACATCCAGGAGCGGTCGCTGCCGTCGAAGGCGTGGGCACTGCTGCGCGCCCGCCGCGCCTTCCGTCGGGGTGCGCTCGCGATCCCGCCTGCAGACGCGGTGCGCGTGGCACGTGGCGCGGACCCGCAGTTCTTCCGCGACTGGGTCGAGCACAGCGACGAAGGCGACCCCTGGTGGGAGCCGATGCACTTCGCACAGGACATCGAGAGCATCCCGCCGGTCACTCTCGTGGCCGGATGGCAGGACCTGTTCCTGGTCGGTCAGCTGGCGGACTACGCCGCACTCCGCGATGCGGGGCGCCCGGTGCGCCTCATCATCGGCGACTGGGTGCACGGTGCCCCCGAGATCACGGTGATCGGCGCCCGCGAGGTACTGCGCTCCTTCCGCGCGGACGCCGCCGCGGAGGGCGTACGCCTCGACGTGACCGGAGGAGGTGGCCCGCGGGAGCTGGAGATCTGGCCCCCGCCGCATTCGGCGATGTCGATGGCCCTCACCGCCGACGGACGACTCGACCGAAGCGGTGTCGAGCACCCCACCGCCGAGCTGACATACCGCTACGACCCGGCGGACCCGACGCCGGACGGGGGCGGACGCACGCTCAATCCCTTCTCCGCAGGGCGACGCAGACAAAGCACCCGCGAACGCCGGGACGATGTCCTCGTGTTCACCGGTGATCCGCTTCCGGAAGACCTGATCGTCATCGGAGTGCCCGAGATCGCCCTGCGTCTCGCATCGTCGAATCCTCGAGCCGACCTGTTCGTGCGTCTCTGCGAGGTCGACTCCAGGGGCGTCTCCCGAGCGGTCACCGACGGGTATCGACGTCTCTCGCCCGACGAAACCGGCACCGAGGACACCGGCACCGACGTCACCGGCACCGACGACACCGGCACCGACGACACCGGCCGTATCCGGCTCGAACTCGCGCCCCTTGCCCACCGCTTCGCCGCAGGGTCGCGTCTGCGCGTGCAGGTGTCGTCCGGCGCCCACCCGCTGCATCTGCGCAACTCCGGCACCGATGATCCGGTGCGCGATCACTCGCGCCTGATCGCCAGCGAGCAGACCGTGCGTGTGGGAGGCTCCGATCCCGCCACCCTCACCCTGCCCGCCGCAGTGACGGCTGGGGCGCACGCGGGGGCGGCGTCACCCGCCGTTCACCGCCGCGTGCCACGATGACGGGATGCCCCTCGCCCGTCGCCTGACACTCGCGGATGCCGTCGCCATCGGCCTCGGATCGATGATCGGCGCCGGCGTCTTCGCGGTGTGGGCACCCGCGATCGGGGTCGCCGGGAGCGGGATCCTCATCGCCCTCGCGATCGCCGCCGTCGTCGCGTACTGCAACGCCACCTCGTCGGCGCAGCTCGCCGCCGCCCACCCCGTCGCCGGCGGCACGTATGCCTATGCCCGCGCCGAGATCGGCCCCTGGTGGGGCTTCATCGCGGGGTGGAGCTTCGTGATCGGCAAGATCGCGAGCTGCGCAGCCATGGCCATGACGTTCGCCGCCTATGCAGCCCCCGCCGGCTGGCAGGTGCCCGTCGCCGTCTCGGCCGTCGTGCTTCTCGCCGTCGTGAACTGCTTCGGTGTGACCCGCACAGCACTGGTCACCCGCATCCTCGTGGCGTGCTCGCTGCTCGGGCTCGCGGTCGCGGTCGGATTCGGTATAGCAGCCGCCCCGACGGCCGCTCCTCCTCCGCTGCCCGAGGCGACGGTCTACGGGGTGCTCCAGGGAGCCGGGCTGCTGTTCTTCGCGTTCGCCGGATACGCGCGCATCGCGACGATGGGCGAAGAGGTCGTCGACCCCGCCCGCACGATCCCCCGTGCGATCGTGTTCGCCCTGGGCGGCGCCGTCGTCGTGTACGCACTGGTCGGGTCGGTCGTCGTGCTCGTGCTCGGTGCCGAAGCGATCGGGGCGACGGCGCCGCTGGTCGATCTGCTCGCCGCAGCCGGTGCATCGGTGTGGATTCCGGTGCTCCGCGTGGCCGCGGCTGCCGCCTCGCTCGGCGCGCTCCTGGCGCTGCTGACCGGAATCGGCCGCACGACCCTGGCGATGGCCCGCGAGGGCGATGTTCCGCGGTTCCTCGCGAAGATCGACCGGAACCACCAGGTTCCGCAGCGTGCCGAGATCACCATCGCCCTCATCGTGATCGCCATCGTGCTCGTCGCCGACCTGCGCGGTGCCATCGGCTTCTCCTCCTTCGGTGTCCTCCTCTACTACCTCATCGCGAACGCCGCGGCCTTCCGGCAGCGCGGGCGTGCGCGACGCTACCCGCGAGCGCTGCAGGTTCTCGGTGCCCTCGGATGTCTGGTCCTGGTGAACACCCTGCCCGTGTTCGCGTCGATCATCGGCACCGCCGTCGTGCTGCTCGGCATCGGATACCGCCTGCTGCGTCTGCGGCTCACACGGGCCTGAACTCCTCGGGCGCTGAGCTCCTCGGGGTTGAGCCCTCGGGGTTGAGCTCTCACGACTCCGGGGCTCCGCCTGTCCGATCTCAGCCGCGCGTCTCGGAACGGTACACCCGCGGCGCGATGCCGAGCACAGCCTGGAAGTCCCGCGTGAGATGCGCATGATCGGCGTACCCGATTTCTGCGGCGATCGAAGCCAGGTCGACTCCCGGCTCGTCGCGTACCCGCTGCGCCGCCTCCTGCAGGCGCCGACGCCGGATCATCGCGGCCGGCGAGAGCCCGACGTGGCGGTGCGTCATGCGCTGCAGGGTCCGCACCGAGACCGCCAGGCGTGTGGCGGCCTCCTCCGTGGTGAGGGCGGCCCCGTCTCCCATCAGCACCTCCATGGCGGCATTGGCCTGGCGTGCAGGTTCGCCAACCGGTCCCACACGCTTCTCGAGCCACCGGGAGACAGCCTCGACCGCCCGTTCCCGGCGCCCTTCACCCGCCTCCATCGCGTCGGCCACGGCACGGCGGAGGTCGGCGACGACCTCTCCCGCGTCGAGCACCCGCTCCGCGTCGACCAGGGATGACGGATCGTCGATCAGCGCGACGACTGCTGCCGGTCGCAGAAGGGCACCGACAGCCCATCCGCTCCCCCGCAGATCGCGGTGGGACAGGCGGGTGGTCGCGCCCGACAGCGTCACGGCATCCGCATCGACGACGAGGTTGAGCGCCGGATAGGCGACCACCTCCTGCCGCGACGAGCGCCCGGGCTCGATGTCCCACTCCGGAATCCAGAACCACGCGACCAGATCCGCCACCGACGACGGTGCCGGCAACCGATGGAACTGCGGCAGACGTGCGGGATACAGCACACCGCGGCTCGGGTTCACCATAGCCCCAGCGTAGGCTCCGGACCCGACATCCGGATGCTGTCGCAGATCTTCAAGCCACCGCCATCCCGACCCGCCTAACGTGGCGGCATGAGCACTGACGACACCACGAACGACACCACCGCGAAGACCCCCGCGAACGCCCCGACGACCGGGGCGAACGGGACATACACGACGAACGGGCGCCCGAACAGCGCCACCTCCCTCACGCCCTTCCTGGCGATCCCCGACGCGAAGCAGGCGATCGAGTTCTACCGCGACGTCTTCGGCGCCCGCGTCATCGACGTCACGGAGTTCGGCGGGGTGGTCGCGCACGCCGACCTCGACTTCGGTCTCGGCCTGCTCCAGCTCGGAGAGCCGAACCCCGACTACCACCTCGTGCGCTCCCCCGACGGCGACGACGACTGCTACTCCATGGGTCTGTACGTCTCGGACGTCGATGCGGTCGTCGAGAAGGCCGTCGCCGCGGGAGCGGCCGTGCGTGAAGCGCCCGCGCCCTTCGTCTCGGGCGACCGGTTCGCCAGCATCCGCGATCCGTTCGGTGTGCGCTGGTCGGTCATGACCCGTGTCGAGGACATCTCCGACGAGGAGAGCAGCCGCCGGGTGGCCGAATGGGCAGCGTCGTTCAGCGCGGAGCCGACGGACGGCGCGAGCTGAGCGACCTCTCCGCCGCGCGATACACCGCCGGCAGCAGCGCCTCGGCTGTGCGGCGATACCCGAGCGCGCTCGGATGGAAGCGGTCGAGGCTGAACATCGCTTCGGGCTCGTCGAAGAACATCGATCCCACCGCGTGGCGCAGATCCACCGGCTCGGCGCCCGCCTGTCGGGCCGTCTCGTCCTGGATCTCAGCGAGACGGCGCGACAGGCTCGACGCGATCCGCCGGAGGGGCTGCGGCACGGCGCGCAACGCACCGAGGTCGGGGCAGGTGCCCACGACGACCTCGGCACCCATCTCGCGCAGCCGGCGGATCGTCTCGTGCAGATGCTGCGCGGACAGCCCCACCGGCAGCCGGTGGGTCACGTCGTTCCCTCCGACGACGATCACGGCCACGTGTGGGCGGTACTCGGCGGGCAGGGCGTCGAGCTGAGCGGGGAGATCGGGCGACTCCGCACCGACCGCTGCCGCCGTGCGCAGCCTCACGGGGCGGTGCATCCGGCGTCCTGTCGACTTCGCCAGACGCCCGCCGAGCGTCTCCTTGCGGTGCTCGGCTCCGAGACCCGCGGCGATCGAGTCGCCGAGCACCAGCAGGTCGAGGGGCGCTCCGTCGAGACCTCGACGCCAGAGGCGATCCGCATCGAGTGCTTCCTCCCCCAGCGGCTTCCCGATCCGCCGTCGCGCGAGCGCCGCCTGTCGGCCGAGCACGAGCCGGAAGCCGATGAGGAGCGCGACGAGTGTCACCCCGGCCAGAACGGGGATGCGGAAGCGGCTCACGTCCTGATTCCATCCCGACACCGTGAACGCGGCGTGAACGGGATCCGGCGACGACCCCGGCTCGTCAGGAGAGCGGCTTGAGCTCCAGCTCGCCGGCACCGGTGGAGACGGTCGCGAAGGCGGTGTAGCCGTCGGCAGCCGATCGCTCCAGCAGCGCCTTGACGTTCTTGGTGCGTCGCTCGAGCCGCACCCTGGCCCCGCCGGCGATCAGTGCCGCCTTGTGCCGGACCAGCTCGTGCACCGGAACTTCGGCATCGTGGATGAGCACGACCGCCTGCGCCCCGGCATCGGCCTCATCGGCGATCAAGTCGACCAGGCGTTCGAATCCGAGCGAGAAGCCCACCGCCGGTACCTGCTGCCCGAGGAAGCGCCCGATCATGCCGTCATACCGGCCGCCGCCACCGAGCGAGTACCCGACGGAGGGGTGCGCGAGCTCGAAGATCGTGCCCGTGTAGTACCCCATGCCACGCACGAGGAACGGATCGAAGACGAGCGGGATGTCGGACTGCCCGCGCCCCGCGGCCACGGCCTCGCCGATGCCGACCAGGTGCTCGACCAGCTCGGCCGGTGCCCCCTCGGGCAGCGCCTTGCGGATCTGCCGCTCGCCGAACGGGTGGTACTCCATGGTCTGCGGGCGGCGCAGGAAGGCGTCGAACGCGTCGGCGGCCGCAGTCGAGGCACTGCGCTCCCGCAGCTCGGCCGCCACCCCCTCGGGGCCGATCTTGTCGAGCTTGTCGATCGTGATGAGCACCCCTGGGCGCTCCTCCGCCGTGAACCCGAAGCTGTCGAGCATCCAATCCAGAACCCGGCGGTCGTTGATGCGCACGGTCGCGCCCTCGAGGCCCAGCGCGTCGACGGCGTCGAGCGAGGCGACCATCAGCTCGGCCTCGGCGCGCGAGGAGTCATCGCCCATGATGTCGATGTCGCACTGCACGAACTGACGGTAGCGGCCCTTCTGCGGACGCTCGGCGCGCCAGACCGGACCGATCTGGATCGAGCGGAACACGGTGGGGAGCTGGCCACGGTTGCTCGCGTAGAAGCGCGCGAGCGGCACGGTCAGGTCGTACCGGAGGCCGAGATCGGAGAGCGCGGCCGGGTCGTCGGCGGCGGCGCGGATCGCATCGGCATCGAGACCACGGCGCAGGATGTTGTAGGAGAGCTTCTCGTTGTCGCCGCCGATACCGGCATGCAGTCGGTCGTAGTCCTCGACGACGGGCGTCTCGATCTCGTCGAATCCGTGTGCGAGGTAGCGCTCGCGGATGACGGAGAGCACACGCTCACGGCGGGCCTTGTCGGCGGGGAGGATGTCGCGCATGCCGCGCGGCGGATTCACGGTAGCCACGGTTCCATCTTCCCAGGTCTGTCGGCGTCGTCGCGCCGGGCGTCAGGAGGCGGCTTCGGCCGCGCGCACGTCGTCTTCGAGCACCCGCAGCCGCTCGCGCAGCGCCCGCTCGGCATCCCAGCCCTCGGCGCGCGCCGTCGCGACGAGGGCGAGGAGCGCTTCGCCGAGCTCCGCTTCCGAGTCCGGCGAGACGGCGGCCGGTGTCGGGTCGATCGTCACGCCCGCACCGGCGGCGCGGCCCGCGAGCTTCTGTGCGAGCGCGAGCGCCGGCATCCCCCGCGGCACACCGTCGAGCACGCTGCGTCGCGTGCGCTTCTCGGCCGCCTTCGCCGCGTTCCAGTGCACCAGCACCTGTTCGGGGGTGTCGGCGACCTCCCCGGCGAACACGTGAGGATGGCGACGCACCATCTTCTCGGTGAGCGTGCGCGCCACATCGTCGATGTCGAACGGATCATCCGGGTCCTGAGCCGCGATGGCGGAGTGGAACAGCACCTGCCACAGCAGATCGCCCAGCTCCTCGCGAAGGTCGTCGCGACTGCCGGCCTCGACCGCGTCGATCACCTCGTGCGACTCCTCGATGAGGTACGGCACGAGGTCGCGGTGCGTGATCTGCTGCGACCACACGCAGCGGTCCCTGACCGCGTGCATGGTGTCGGCGGCCTGACGGAGCGGATCCTGTGCGTCGTCGACGCCGGCATCGGTCTCGGGCTGAGCGCTCACGCTTCCTCCTCGAATCGGTCGGGCGCGGAGAGGCCCCGAGTCGGACTTCCCGTCATGATGCCTCTCAGGATGCTGCGGATGCGACCCGACGGTACCAGCGGGCCCGCAGCGACACGATGATCCCGGAGAGCACGAGAGCGATCAGCGACCCCACGAGCACGCCGAGGATCGCCTGGTCCCTGATGCCGCCGTCGTCGGCGAAGGCGAGATTCGCCAGCAGCAGAGAGACCGTGAAGCCGATGCCGCCGAGGGCTCCCGCGGCGAGGATGTCGGCGAACGGCAGCGCCGGATCGGCGCCCTTCGGGCGGATGCGCATCGCCAGCCAGCCGAACAGCGAGATGCCGATGATCTTGCCCACGGGCAGGGCCACCACGATGGCCCAGAACGCCGGCGACAGCTGCGTGATCGACACGGCGGGGATCACGACGAACGCCGCGACGAACGCGAACAGCGGCAGGATCGCACCGTTCACGGTCGGTTCGAGCGCATGCCGGGTGCGACCGGCGGGAACGGGCGACATCACGAGGCCCAGCAGCACACCGGCGATCGTGGCATGGATGCCGGAGGAAGCGACCAGGCCCCAGGTGAGCACGCCGACCAGGACCATCGCCACCGCGATCAGCGGGTGCCCCTTGGCGTGCAGGAGCCGGCTCAGCGCCCAGAACACCGCGACGCCGACGATCGCGAGGCCGAACAGCAGCCACTGCACGTCTTCGGCGAACAGCACCGCGATGAAGATGATGCCGATGATGTCGTCGAGGATGGCCAGCGCGAGCAGGAAGACGCGCACCCGCGACGGCAGCCCCTTGCCGAACATCGCCAGCACCCCGAGGGCGAAGGCGATGTCGGTCGCCGTGGGGATGGGCCAGCCCGGCGCCGTGGTGCCGTCGCCGCCGGCGATCAGGAGGTAGACCGCGATCGGGACGAGCACGCCTCCGGTTGCCGCGATCGCGGGCTGCACGGCCTTGCGTGGGGAGTCGAGCTCGCCGTGGGTCAGTTCGTGACGCAGCTCGATGGCCACGACGAGGAAGAAGACGGCGAGAAGACCGTCGGACACCCAGTGCGCGATGGACAGGTCGAGAGCGGTGCCGGGGATCGCGATGTGGAAGTCGAGGAAGGCGGCGAGCGCGTCGTGAGTCGGGAGGTTCGCGAGGAGCAGCCCGAGCCCGGCCGCGACGAGGAGGAGGACGGCAGGGAACTGCTGTCCGCGGAGGGGATTCGCTGAGATGCGCATTCCCCCCATCGTAGGTCGCCGGGAAGCCCCGGTGCTTCTCTCGATCGCGTGCCCGGACGCAGTCCGTCATGCGTGCAGGACACCCCTTCCCCGAGGGATACTCTCGAAGGGTGACCCCCGCACACTCCTTCTCCGAGCCCACGAACACCGAGGCCATCCGCGTGATCGGCCGCTTCGAAGCCGGCCGCGGCATCCCGGATGCGATGCGCACAGACGTCAGGATGCTCGGGCAGCTGCTCGGGCAGGTGCTGCGCGAAGCCGGCGGCGACGGCCTCTTCGAAGACGTCGAACGGCTGCGACTTGCGACGATCCAGGCCTACGACGAGGAGACCCCCGACGCGTTCGAGCGCGCGGCGGCGATCGCCGAGTCGTTCACGGTCGAGCGGGCCGACGAGGTCGCCCGCGCCTTCACCTGCTACTTCCACCTGGTCAACCTCGCCGAGGAGCACCAGCGTGTGCGCGTGCTGCGCGAGCGTGCCGGACAGCCGGGACGTGAGGACGCCGCCGACACCGTCGCGACCGCGTACGCCCGACTGCGCACCGAGGTCGGCGACGACGAGGCGCGCCGCCGCCTGGAGGGCCTCCGCTTCCACCCGGTCTTCACCGCGCACCCGACCGAGGCCCGCCGCCGTGCGGTCTCGTCGAGCATCCGCCGCCTGTCGGAACTGCTCACGCAGCACGACGCCGCGAGCGAGGGCGGATCGGAAGAGCACCGTGCCCGCCGACGGATGCTGGAGGAGATCGACACGCTCTGGCGCACCGCTCCGCTGCGTTCCCAGAAGCCGTCTCCGACCGACGAGGTCCGCACCGTGATGGGCGTTTTCGACGAAACGCTCTTCACGACGGTGCCTCATGTGTACCGTCGCATCGACGACGCGCTCCGGGGAGAGGACTCGGGTGCCAGCGCCCCCGTCGTCCCCGCCTTCGTGCGGATCGGCTCGTGGGTCGGCGGCGACCGCGACGGCAATCCCTTCGTCACGGCGTCCGTCACGCGCGAGGCCTCGCAGATCGCGGCGGACCACGTGTTGCGCGGGCTCGAGCGTGCGCTGGAGCGCATCGGCCGGACGCTCACGCTCGCCTCAGACGACACGCCGCCCAGCGCCGAGGTCACCGCACTCTGGGAGAGCTTCGCCGCTGCAGAGCCCGCGCTGGCAGCCGAGCTCGCCACCCGCTCTCCCGACGAGCCGCACCGCCGCGTGCTGCTGATCCTGGCGCGTCGCGTCGCCGCCACGCGCCGGGGTGACGACAGCGCCCAGGCGTACGCACGTCCCGAGGAGCTGCTGGAAGATCTGCGCGCCGTGCAGGCGTCGCTCGCCGATGCCGGCGCGAAGCGCCATGCGTTCGGCGGCGTGCAGCACCTGATCTGGCAGGTCGAGACCTACGGCTTCCACCTCACCGAGCTGGAGGTGCGTCAGCACTCCCAGGTGCACGCGAAGGCACTGGCAGAACTCGAGGCGGGAGAGGCCGTCAGCGCGCAGACCGAGGAGGTGCTGGAGGTGTTCCGCGCGATCGCGGATATCCAGCGCGACCGCGGGCTGCGCGCCGCCGGGCGCTACGTCGTCTCGTTCACCCAGGCCGCCTCTGACCTCGCCAATGTGCACCGCCTCGCCCACTACGCCCTCGGCGACGACGCTCCGGTGCTCGACGTGGTGCCGCTGTTCGAGACGTTCGCCGACCTGCAGGCGGCTCCCGGCATCCTCGAGGAAGCCGTGACGTTCCCGGAGTTCCGCGAGCGCATGGCCGCCACCGGCAATCGGCTCGAAGTCATGCTCGGCTACTCCGACTCGTCGAAGGACGTCGGCCCGGTGGCCGCGAACCTCGCCCTGTACGAGGCGCAGGAGAAGATCGCGCGGTGGGCCCGGGAGTCCGGCATCGAGCTGACCCTCTTCCACGGTCGTGGGGGTGCCCTCGGACGCGGCGGCGGCCCCGCCAACTCCGCGATCCTCGCGCAGCCGCCGCACTCGGTCGACGGCCGCTTCAAGCTCACCGAGCAGGGCGAGGTGATCTTCGCGCGCTACGGTGAGCCCGCGATCGCGATGCGTCACATCGACCAGGTCGCCGCGGCGACGCTGCTCGCCTCCTCCCCCACCGAGGAGGAGCGCACGAGCCGGGCGGCCGCGCGGTACGCCGAGGTCGCGTCGATCATGGACGCCGCCTCCCGCGAGCGCTTCTTCTCCCTCGTGAAGGCGGAGGGTTTCGCTCCCTGGTTCGCCACCGTGACCCCGATGGAGGAGATCGGTCTGCTCGCGCTCGGCTCGCGGCCGGCCCGCCGCGGACTGTCGGTGGAGTCGCTGGAAGACCTGCGGGCGATCCCGTGGGTCTTCGCGTGGACGCAGGCGCGTATCAACCTGGCCGGATGGTTCGGCCTCGGCACCGCCCTGGACGCCGTCGGCGATGAGGCGCTGCTCGTCGAGGCGTACCGGGAGTGGCCGCTGCTGCGCACCATGATCGACAACGTCGCGATGAGCCTCGCGAAGACCGACGAGCGCATCGCCCGCCAGTACTTGGCCCTCGGCGACCGCGACGACCTGGCACAGCTCGTGCTCGATGAGCTCGCGACGACGCGGCGCTGGGTGATCCGCCTCACCGGCGGCGAAAGTCTGCTCGAGAACAAGCCCGTGCTCCAGCGCGCCGTACAGCTGCGCAGTCCGTACGTCGACGCGCTCTCGCTCCTGCAGCTGCGCGCGCTCCGGGCGCTGCGCTCGGCCGCGGAGGATCCCACGGGCTCCGGCGCCGACGCGGAACAGCAGCGACTGCTGCTGCTTTCCGTCAGCGGTGTGGCCGCCGGCCTGCAGAACACCGGGTGACCGACGTCGCCACCGAACCGGCGGGAACCCCCGCTTCGGTGGCGACTAGAGTGAAGTCTCTGCCGGATCCGGCACAGCCTCACGCGACACGATCGCCTGCACCACCATCCCCCACCAGAAAGCTCTTCCGCGTGACCGCTTCGTCTCCCGCCGACTTCCATCCGCTCGCCGCATCGGTGCAGCCCGTGTTCGACACGGTGCTCTCCCGCAGCCCGCACGAGCCGGAGTTCCACCAGGCCGTCCACGAGGTGCTGCACTCGATCGCCCCGGTCCTGGAACGCCACCCGGAGTACGTCGACGGCGGCATCCTCGAACGGCTCGTCGAGCCCGAGCGTCAGATCCTCTTCCGCGTGCCGTGGATCGACGACTCCGGAAAGCTGCAGGTCAACCGCGGCTACCGCATCCAGTTCTCCTCGGTGCTCGGCCCGTACAAGGGCGGACTGCGCTTCCACCCCTCGGTGAACCTGTCGATCATCAAGTTCCTCGGCTTCGAGCAGATCTTCAAGAACGCGCTCACCGGTCAGGGCATCGGCGGCGGCAAGGGCGGCTCCGACTTCGACCCGCACGGCAAGTCCGACGCCGAGGTCATGCGCTTCTGCCAGTCGTTCATGAACGAGCTGTACCGCCACCTCGGCGAGCACACCGATGTTCCCGCGGGCGACATCGGCGTCGGCGGCCGCGAGATCGGCTACCTGTTCGGCCAGTACCGCAAGGTCACCAACCGCCACGAGTCCGGCATGTTCACCGGCAAGGGCACGGGGTGGGGTGGTGCCGAAGTGCGCACCGAGGCCACCGGCTACGGCGCGGTCTTCTTCGCGCAGGAGATGCTCGCCGTGCACGACGACTCCCTGAGCGGCAAGCGTGTGGGCATCTCGGGATCCGGCAACGTCGCGATCTACGCGATCCAGAAGGCCACCCAGCTCGGCGCCACCGCGGTGACGGCTTCCGATTCCTCCGGCTACGTCGTCGACGATGCCGGCATCGACGTCGACCTGCTGCGCCAGATCAAGGAGGTCGAGCGCGCCCGCATCGTCGAGTACGCCCACCGCCGCCCGAGCGCCCGCTTCGTCGAGGGCGGCAGCGTGTGGGAGGTGCCGGTCGACATCGCCGTGCCGTCCGCCACGCAGAACGAGGTCTCCCTCGCCGACGCGGAGGCACTGATCGCCAACGGCGTGCGCGCCGTGTCGGAGGGCGCGAACATGCCCTGCGTGCCGGATGCCGTCGACGCCTTCCAGAAGGCCGGTGTGCTGTTCGCCCCCGGCAAGGCCGCGAACGCCGGTGGTGTCGCGACCTCGGCGCTCGAGATGAGCCAGAACGCCTCCCGTCAGCGCTGGAGCTTCGGCGACAGCGAGAACAAGCTGCGCGAGATCATGGGTGACATCCACGATGCCGCCTTCGACGCCGCGGAGCGTCACGGCGTCGCGGGCGACTACGTCGCCGGTGCCAACATCGCGGGCTTCGAGCGCGTCGCCGCGGCGATGCTCGCCCAGGGCGTCATCTGATCCGTCCCTTCCTGCGACGAAAGAGCCGCCTTCCTCTTCGGAAGGCGGCTCTTCTGCGTCACGGAGCCGTCGTCAGCTCTCGTCGACCGGCACCTTGACGACCTTGTTGTACCCGGTCACCGCCTGGTTCTCGTCGAACGCGACGACCTTCTTGCGGAAGCCCTTGGTGATGATCGCGAGGTAGACCACTCCGATCGCGGTCCACACGAGGCCCCCGCGCAGAGCGTCTTCATGCAGGTTCGCCCAGAGCAGGCCGGTGAGGACCATGCCGATGCCGGGCATCACGATGAAGTTGAAGATGTCGCCGGGCGTCTTGCGACGGCCCTTGCGGATCGCGAACCAGGCGATCACCGAGATGTTGACGAACGTGAAGGCGATCAGCGCCCCGAAGTTGATCCACGCCGCGATCAGCTCCAGGGTGAACGGGATCGCCAGCAGGGAGATGGCGCCGACCAGCACGATGTTGAACGTCGGCGTGTGGGTGCGCGGGTTGATGTAGCCGAACGCCTTCTGCGGCAGCACGTTGTTGCGCCCCATCACCAACAGCATGCGCGACACCGAGGCGTGCGAGGCGAGGCCCGAGGCGAGGGTCGCGCAGAAACCGGCCGCGGTGAGCACCGCCATGAGCACGGGTCCGCCGACCAGGTTGCCGATGATCGGGAGGGTGGAGTCCTCGACGAACTGCATGTCGCCGCCGGGCGCGAACTCGTTCCAGTCGGGGAAGCGCAACTGCGTGAGGTAACCCGAGATCAGGAAGATCGCCCCGCCCAGCAGCACCGTCAACAGGATGGCCTTCGGCATGATCTTCGGATCCTTCGCCTCCTCCGCGTACATCGTGACGGCGTCGAAGCCGATGAACGAGAAGCAGACGATCGTGGCGCCCATCAGCACCGCGCCCATCGTGGCGCCGTCGTGGAAGAACGGGGTCATCGACGCGACCGTTCCCGCCCCCTCGCCGCGCATCAGCTGGGCGATCACCATCACCACGAACACGGCCATGACGACGATCGAGAACACCAGGAGGATCATGTTCATGTTCGAGGTGCCGCGCATCGTGAGGTAGATGATGGTGGTGACGAGGATGCAGTACAGCACGACCCAGATCCAGCCCGGGATCTCGGGGAACAGCGCTTCGAGGTAGCTGCGGATGATGAGGCAGTTGACCATCGGCAGCAGCACGTAGTCGATCAGCGAGGTCCACCCGACCATGAACCCCAGATTCGGGTGGATCGACTCGCGCACGTACGTGTACGCCGAACCGGCACTCGGGATCGCGCTCGAGATCTTGCCGTAGCTGATCGCCGTGAAGACCATCACGACCAAGGCGACCAGGTAGGCGGCCGGTACGACGTCGTCGGTGTCACGGGCGACCATGCCGAACGTGTCGAACACGACCGTCGGCGTCATGTATCCGAGCCCGAGCCCGACGATCGCCCACAGTCCGAGATTTCGTTTGAGCGTTCCTCCGCCGTGCGCGAGCGGCTTCGTCTTCGTGGCCATGGGTACTCCTCGGGGGACAGCGCATGGGTCGGACTTCGGGTCGTCCGACGCTGAGCAACAGTATGGACCGGAGGGAATCGTCAGCGCTACGGTGAATTCGGTTCGAAATGCGCTTTTAACATTCCGAACGACGGCGGGATTCGAAGGAGACGCCCGACCTCACCATCCCTCGGTGAGCACGCGATCCAGCATCGCGACGACGTGGTCGGCGCTCTCGGCGCTGAGGCACAGGGGCGGTTTGATCTTCAGCACGTTCGAGCGTTCCGAGGTCGTCAGCACGATGACCCCCAGTTCGCGCATCCGCTCGCAGATCGCCGCAGCCTCGGCGGCGGCAGGCTCCATGGTCTCGCGATCGCGCACGAGTTCGACGCCCAGGTACAACCCCTCGCCGTGGACGACGGCGACGAGCGGATGCCGGTCCGCGAGGCCGCGCAGGCCCTCGGCGAGGCGGGCACCGATCACTGCGGCGTTGTGCTGCAGGTCGTCCTCGGCCATCGCGTCTAGCACCGCGATGCCGACCCGGCAGCTGAGCGTGCTTCCCCCCGCAGACGAGAAGAATTGTCCCTGCGTCGACAGCGCGTCCGCGATGCGCTTCGTCGTGATCACCCCGCCGATCGGATACCCGTTGCCCATCGGCTTCGCGATCGTGACGATGTCGGGCACGACGTCCGCGAGCTCGAATCCCCAGAAGGTCGATCCCATCCGCCCGAATCCGACCTGCACCTCGTCGGCGATGCACAGTCCACCCGCCGCCCTGATCTGTGCGTAGGCCCCAGCCAGGTAGCCGTCGGGGAGCACCACGCCTCCCGCGTTGCCGAGGATCGACTCGCACAGGAACGCGGCGACCTCTCGTCCCTCGTCCTGCAGCCGGTCGAGATCGGCAGCGAGATCGGCGAGGTAGTCGCCCGCCACGTCGGAGCCTCGATAGGTGCCGCGGAAGCGATTGGGGACATCGGCCACGTGCACCCAGTCCGGGCGCGTCGCGAGGGCGGAGGGATTGTCGTAGGCGCTGGTCGTGACCGCATCGCTCGCCATGGTCCAGCCGTGGTACGCCTCGCGCAGTGCGACGACCGTCCGCCGTCCGGTCGCGGCCTGGGCCAGACGGATCGCGAGGTCGACCGCCTCCGAGCCGCTGTTGACCAACAGGACGGTGTCGAGGTCGCTGCCCTCCGGCATCAGTTCGAGCAGCCGCTCGCTGTACTCCGCGAGATCGCGGAACAGGAACCGGGAGTTCGTGGCGAGGGTGCGCAGCTGGCGGTCCGCCGCATCCGCGACTTTCGGATGCGCGTGGCCGAGACCGGCGACGTTGTTCACCATGTCGATGTAGGTGCGCGCGGTGGTGTCGACCAGGTGGTGCCGCCAGCCACGCTCGATCTGCGGCGGGTGCGCGTAGTAGCGCTCCTGCGCCGCCGCGAAGATGCGCTCACGGCGCGCCTGCTCCGCCGCCGAATCATCCCGCTGGGCGAAGGAGGGCAGCCCGAGCAGCGGCGCAGGATCTGCGGTGAGGCGGCGCCAGGCCGCGACCCGATCGGGGGCGATCAGTGCCGCTCCGTCCGCCTGGCGCTCCGGAGCGTCGTCGCGGTGGATTCCGACGG
This sequence comes from Microbacterium maritypicum MF109, assembly GCF_000455825.1. Classification (GTDB taxonomy): domain Bacteria; phylum Actinomycetota; class Actinomycetes; order Actinomycetales; family Microbacteriaceae; genus Microbacterium; species Microbacterium maritypicum_A. The sequence continues at coordinate 8,290 of NZ_ATAO01000179.1, read as the reverse complement.
TCAGGCGCCGCGGCTCGAACGACGCGGCGAGCCAGCCCACGGTCTCCCCCGCATCGACGGGGCGCTCGCGCCGCTCCTCCGCATCGAGACCCGAGACCTCCAGCACCCATTCTTGGCCGTCGTCCGGACCGGTGAGGTCGAGCGCGAAGCGGGCGATCGCGCCCCGCTGCGTCACCCGTGCCTCCGTCGGTGCCACCACCCGCACCCGAGGGCCGGGAGGCAGATGCAGTTCGGTCGCGGTCGCCCAGGTATGCCCCGGGTCCGCCTCGTCGACGGTCGCGCGGGTCAGGCGGAACGCCCCGTACGGCATGACCGCCACAGCGGCGCCGAGGTCGAATGCATCGGCGACCAGAGCGTGCTCGACCGATTCCTCGAGCCAGCGCCCGTTGTCGAGGGCGGCAGACTCGACACCCGGATCGATCACGGCCACGCGACCGGTGAGATCCGGCAGCAGTGCGCGCAGCGGAGCCTCGTCGTCGTCCCCTGCGAGTTCGGGCGCGGAGAATCCCGGGGCGTCGATCCCGACCGCGGCGAGCACGTGCTCGGTCATCTCCACGAGCGGCAGCAGCGTCGCGGCGTCGAAGATCGCCTGCTCGCCCGCGACCCTCTCACGCGCGTAGTCGTTGTCCCCGTCGATCTCGAGCTGACGCCACCCGCTCGCCACCAGCAGGGCAGCGCGCAGCACCACGAGCGGCCAGACCGCCCTCGCCTCCGCATCGCCCAGCGGCACCTGGCGATGGAATGCCGCGATCGTCTCGATCACCCGCAGCGGCCGCTCCGGGTCGTGGTGCAGCATCGATGCCGCGCACACCGCCAGTTCGGCGACGCGCCAACCGAGCCCGAGGTCGCCGAGGTCGAGCACCGTGCGCGGGTGCAGCCGTGCGTCGTCGCCCCGCTCGCCCATCACGTTGTCGTCCGTGAGGTCGCCGTGGATCGTCTGCACGGGGAGCCGGTCGGCGAGAGGTTCGACGGCGGCGTGCGCCTTGGTCGCGGCGCGCAGCACCCGTCCCCGAAGTGCGGCATCGGCGATCGACGGCGCGAGCGCATCGATCTGTTCGTATGCGACGCGCATGTCCCACATCTGCCGACGATCCAGCCCGGGGTGTCGGAGCGGTTCCAGCGCGCGCACGGAGGCGGCGGCGAGCGCGCCGAACTCCGCGAGCACGACGGGTGCGAGATATCCGGAACCCACCATCGGCTCGCCCGGCGCGAGCTCACTGCGCCGCGCGGCGAAGCCGTTCCAGCGCTGGGTCAGCGCACCGTCGAGGCCGGGGAGCACTGCCGGTACGCGAACGCCGGCAGCGCGGTAGGCCTCGAGAGCGACATGCTGGGCGTCGCGTTCGTCGTCGCCGAACACCGGGTTGTCGATCCGCAGCACGCTCCTCGTGCCGTCTTCTGCCGTGAGCAGGAAGTTCCGGTCCTGGTTGCTGCCGAGCTCTTCCGCTGTCGCCGTGATCCCCCAGCACTCGAGCGCGATGCGCGCGGCATCGGCCGTATCGACGTCGGGACGGACCAGGCCCACGCCCGCCGTCATGCGCGGTGCTGCCCGCGGTGCGCGTCGCCGAGGCTCACGTCGTGGGCATGCCGCGCGAGCGAGCTGCCGTAGCGCTCGGTCAGCTGCACCATCAGGTCGGGGGTGTCCCGATCGACCCCGAAGACGTGCCCCGGGAAGTCGAGATCGGGCTGTGCCGCCGCGATCTCCTCCTCACGGTCCGGCGAGAACAGCTGTGCGGGGTCGCCCACCGCCACCCAGCCGATCGGCACGACCGTGCCCTCCGGCAGCACGGCGCGACGGAGCACGATGGCGTTCACGCGCACCTCACAGCGCGGCCCGATCAGCGAGCCGTTGAACAGCCGCGACCCCGAGGCGAGGAACGTCTCGTCTCCCACCGTCGCACCGGCGATGCTCGACAGCGTGCCGATCAGGGTGTGCGACCCGATGTGCACCGCATTCGCCGCCGTCGCCCGGATGAGCGCATTCTCCATCACGATGACGTGCTCGCCGAGCGTGATCGCCCCACCCTCGGCGGTGATGACGGCACCGTGCAGAACCTGGCAGCCCGGCCCGATCTCCACATCTCCGGAGACGACGGCGGTGGGGGCGATGACGGCGGTGTCATGGACGCGGGGCCGAGCCCCGAGGTGCTCGTACAACATGCGGCCAGACTAGTACCGCGGCCCCCTGTCGCGCGCTACTCGGTCTTGGCCGGCTCGGGGAAGATCGCGGTGAACAGCTGCCCGACCCACTCGAGCAGCTGTGCGTCGGGGAGCGGCTCGAGACCCACCCCGACCGCCGCGGGGACGGTGGGCATCGGCACGACCAGCGCCTCTCCCCCGGCCACGAGCTTCGCCTTCGGGTAGAGCCGCTGCAGCCGCACCTTGATCGAGTCTTCGAGCCGCGCGGGCGCGATGCGCAGGTTCGAGCCCATCACGACGACGTCGGTCAGCCCGACCCGGGCAGCGCGACGGCGCAGACGCGAGATCGCCAACAGGCCTTCGACCTCTTCGGGCGGCGTGCCGTAGCGGTCGACGAGCTCTTCGACGACCAGATCGATCGCCTCATCCTTGGCGGTCGCCGCCGAGGCGGCGGAGAGCTTCTGGTAGGCCTCGAGCCGCAGCCGCTCGCTGTCGATGTAGTACTCGGGGATGCGCGCATCCAGGGGCAGTTCCAGGCGCAGCTCCTGCCCGGTCTCGACCTCGTCCCCGCGGAACGTCGCCACGGCCTCGCCGATCATGCGCAGGTACAGGTCGAATCCGACGCCCGCGATGTGTCCGGCCTGTTCGGCGCCGAGCAGGTTGCCCGCCCCGCGCAGTTCGAGGTCCTTCAGCGCGACCTGCATGCCGGAGCCCAGGTCGTTGTTGACCGCGATGGTCTGCAGACGGTCGGCCGCGGTCTCGCTCAGCGGCTTCATCTCGTCGTACAGGAAGTACGCGTAGGCCCGCTCGCGCCCTCGTCCGACGCGGCCACGCAGCTGGTGCAGCTGACTGAGTCCGTACTTGTCGGCGCGGTCGATGATGATCGTGTTCGCGTTCGCGATGTCGAGACCCGTCTCGATGATGGTCGTCGAGACGAGCACGTCGAACTTGCGCTCCCAGAAGTCGTCGACGACCTGCTCGAGCTGGTGCTCGCCCATCTGTCCGTGCGCGACCGCGATCCGGGCCTCGGGAACGAGTTCGGCGAGCTCGCTCGCGACGCGCTGGATCGACTGCACCCGGTTGTGCACGAAGAAGATCTGCCCTTCGCGCAGGATCTCGCGACGGATCGCCGCGGCCATCTGCTTGTCGCTGCGCGGGCCGACGAACGAGAGGATCGGGTGCCGGTCCTCCGGCGGGGTCGCCAGCGTGGACATCTCCCGGATGCCGGTGACCGCCATCTCGAGCGTGCGCGGAATCGGCGTGGCACTCATGGCGAGGATGTCGACGTTGGTCTTCATCTTCTTGAGCGCGTCCTTGTGCTCGACGCCGAACCGCTGCTCCTCGTCGATGATCATCAGGCCGAGGTCCTTGAACATCACCTGGTCGGTGAGGATGCGGTGGGTGCCGATCACCATGTCGACCGAACCCTCGAGCAGGCCTTGCAGAGTGAGACGCGCCTCCTTGTCGGTCTGGAAGCGCGACAAGGGCCGCACCTTGACAGGGAAGCCGGCGAAGCGCTCGGTGAACGTCTCGAGGTGCTGCTTCACCAGCAGCGTCGTCGGCACGAGCATCGCGACCTGCTTGCCGTCCTGGATCGCCTTGAACGCCGCCCGCACCGCGACCTCGGTCTTGCCGAAGCCGACGTCGCCCGAGAGCAGCCGGTCCATCGGGATGGGCCGTTCCATGTCGGCCTTGATCTCGTCGATCGTCTGCAGCTGGTCCTGTGTCTCCGCGAACGGGAACGCCTCTTCCAACTCGCGCTGCCACGGGGTGTCCGGGCCGAACGCGTGGCCCTTCGCGCTCATGCGCGCGGAGTAGAGCTTCACGAGCTCGACCGCGATGTCGCGCACGGCCTTGCGCGCCTTGCCCTTGGCCTGCGACCAGTCGCTGCCGCCCATCTTCGAGAGCGTCGGGGCCTCGCCGCCGACGTACTTCGAGAGCAGATCGAGCTGATCCGTCGGCACGAACAGCTTGTCGCCCGGGTAGCCGCGCTTGGACGGCGCGTACTCGAGAACGAGGTAGTCGCGGATCGACTTGGTGGCGTTGCGCCCGCCGGTGGACACCTCGCGCTGGGTCATCTCGACGAAGCGGCCGATGCCGTGGGTGGCGTGCACCACGAAGTCGCCCTGCTTGAGCTGCAGCGGGTCGACCACGTTCTTGCGCCGCGAGGCGAGCTTCTTGACGACACGCTGATCGCCGCCGATGGTCCGGCCGTAGAACTCGTTGTCGGTGAGGACGGCGAGCTTCGCCTCGGCCACCTGGAAGCCGGCCTCGACGGATCCTGTGACGAGGGTCGCGACACCGCCCTCCGGTGCGTCGGTGAGCGTCTCGACCACCCGCGCGGCCAGGCCGCGGTCGGCGAGCACGTCGCGTGCGCGATCGACCAGACCGTGACCGGCGGCGATCACGACCACCCGCCAGCCGTCGGTCACCTTCGCCTCGACGAACGAGATCGCGCCGTCGACGTTGCCGTGGAAGGAGGGGATGACGGCGGCGCCGAGGTTCGTGGCCTCCGCATCGCCCTCACCGAGCCCGGCACCGAACGGGCTGAGCCGCCACCACACCCCGCCCCGGTCGCGCACGACCTCGCGCAGCTCGGCGATGGTCAGGAAGTCACCGGCCCCCAGATCGATGGGCGCGGAGGCGCCGGAGGTGGCGGCGCTCCAGGCGGCGTCGAGGAACTCGCGGTTGGTGTCGCCCAGGGTGATGGCGCGCGCACTCGATCGCTCGGGATCGATGACCGCCGTGGCGCTTCCCGCCGGCAGGTACTCGGCCAGCGACTTCAAGGGTCCGGCGACCGCGGGGAGCAGCGACTCCATGCCTTCGACCGGGATGCCCTCGGCCATCTTCTCGAGCATGCCCGAGATCGCCGGGAAGCCGCCGACGAGTGCGCGGGCCCGATCGCGGACCTCGGCCGTGAGCAGCAGTTCGCGAGTGGGCGGCAGGTCGACGCCGGTGACATCACCCGGAAGCGAGCGCTGGTCCGCGACGGAGAACGCACGGATCTGGTCGATCTCGTCGCCGAAGAACTCGACGCGATAGGGGTGCTCCGACGTGGGAGGGAAGACGTCGAGGATGCCGCCGCGCACCGCGAACTCGCCGCGCCGCGACACCATGTCGACGCGGGAGTACGCCCGTTCGACCAGCTGCTCGACCACGCGGTCGAGTTCGTGCCCCCGGCTGCCGACGCCGAGTTCGAGCGGGGCGATCTCGCCCAGGTTGCCGGCGATCGGCTGGAGCGCGGCCCGCACGGACGCGACGACGACGAGCGGGTGGTCGCCCGACCACTCCGCGATCCGGCGCAGCGTCTGCAGACGCTGACCGACCGTGTCCGGGCTCGGGCTGAGCCGCTCGTGCGGCAGCGTCTCCCAGGCGGGGAACGTGAGGATGTCGGCGTCGGGCAGGTAGGCGTGCATCGCCAGCGCGAGGCTCTCCGCCCGCCTCCCGGTGGGGACGACGGCGAGGAGGGCGGCCGGGTGTCCCGCCGCCGCCCTCTTCTCGAGCAGGCCGGCGAGCGCCGGGGCGTCGAGCCCGTCGACCAGGCCGAGGTCGGCGTCGGTGCGCGCCCAGCTGAGGGCGTCACGGTACAGAGACGCCTCTTCCAAGGCGCGCAGAATCCCCGGAACAGTCACCGGACAAGACTAGTCGCGCCCACGGACACTCCGGCCGCCGCGCCCGTCGAGGAACGCCAGCCTGCCTAGGCTGTCGGGATGGAATCCGTCGCCCTCACCACGCCCCGACTCGTCCTGCACGCCCCGACGGAGGCGGACATCGACGCGATCACCGAAGCGTGCCAGGATCCGGAGATCCCGCGCTGGACCACCGTGCCGAGTCCGTACACCCGCGAGGACGCCGCGCAGTTCGTGCGTCTGTCAGCCGCGCAGTGGGACGCCGGTTCCGAGGTCGTCTGGGGCATGTATGCGGACGGCGAGCTCGTGGGCATGATCGGTCTTCACAACATGACCGATCACTTCACGGGCGCGACCGCCGAGCTGGGCTACTGGGTGACGGCCGGCGCACGGGGCCGCGGATATCTCACCGAAGCAGCAGCGGCCGTGATCGATTGGGGTTTCGTCGGACTCCGGCTCGTCCGCATCCGCTGGCAGGCCGTCGCGGGGAACATCCCCTCGGCCCGCGCCGCCCGGGCCCTCGGCTTCCGCTACGAGGGCCTGCAGCGGCAGGCGCTGACGAGCCCGCGCGGGCGCGACGACGGCTGGATGGCCGGCCTCCTCCCCGGGGACGACCGCACGCCGGTCGACTGGCCGATCCTCTGAGGGGCGCGCCCCCGGGTGACAGTGTCGGCGCCCGATGACAGGATGAACCCATGCCGGAGATGCCGGAAGTCCAGGGCCTGACCACGTTTCTCGCCGAACGCGCCGTCGGGCGCACCATCACGCGCGCGACCGTCTCGGCGATCGCCGCGTTGAAGACCTACGATCCTCCGATCCACGCCCTCCAGGGAGCCACGATCACCGCGTCCGCGCGTCTGGGCAAGTTCGTCGTGCTCTCCTGCGGCGACGAGCTGCACCTGGTGTTCCACCTCGCGAAGGCCGGGTGGCTGCGCTGGTACGAGACGCTCCCGACCACGCTCATCAAACCGGGCAAGTCCCCCATCGCCCTGCGCATCGCCCTCGACGACGGCAGCGGTTTCGACCTCACGGAAGCGGGGACCAAGAAGTCGCTCGCCGTGTACGTGGTGCGCGATCCGCAGGAGGTGCCCGGCATCGCCCGGCTCGGCCCCGACCCTCTCGACCCCGCGTTCACGCGCGAGGCGTTCGCCGCCCTGCTCGAGGATCGGCGTATGCAGATCAAGGGGCTGCTGCGCGATCAGGCGGTGATCGCGGGCATCGGCAACGCGTACTCGGACGAGATCCTGCATGCCGCGCGCATGTCACCGTATGCGATCGCCGGAAAGCTCGACGACGCCGAGATCGACCGCCTGTTCGGAGCCATGCGCGAGACGCTGACAGAGGCGGTCGCCCAAGCCTCCGGCAAACCGCCGGCGGACCTGAAGGATGCCAAGCGCCGCGGCATGCAGGTGCACGCGCGCCGAGGAGAGGCCTGCCCGGTGTGCGGAGACACGGTCCGCAGCGTGTTCTTCGCCGACCGCTCGCTCGAGTACTGCCCCACCTGCCAGACCGGTGGCAAGGTACTGGCCGACCGCCGCCTCTCCCGACTGCTGAAGTGACGGCGGACGCGCCGCACGGTGAAGTCGTCTGTCGCGGAATGATCTGTCGCGGAATGAAATGCGCCCGAACGCGTTGAGTACACTCAGAACAACAACGTGCTCCGGGGTCGGTGGGAATCCGAACCGGCGGTGACAGTCCGCGAGCGTCTCGAGAGATCGGGATGCCGATCCGGTGGAATTCCGGGACCGACGGTGATGCGAGGGCGACCTCGCTAGTCCGGAAGGGAGGCAGCACGAGACGCATCCGTGCGTCCGTTCCGCCACCCCTGTCTGAACCCGGAGCCTCAGAGGAGGACGACGGATGGCAGTGAACGCGGCAGAGCGCCACGCGATGGATCGCGCGCTCCACCTCGCCGCCCGTGGACCGCGCGGGGCGAACCCGCAGGTCGGTGCGGTCCTCCTCTCCCCCGACGGCAGGGTCATCGCCGAGGGCTGGCACCACGGCGCCGGCACCCCCCACGCAGAGGTCGACGCGCTCTCGAAGCTCGCACCCGGCGAGGCGCGAGGAGCGACGGCCGTCGTGACCCTCGAACCCTGCAACCACACCGGCCGCACGGGCCCCTGCGCCGTCGCTCTCATCGACGCGGGCGTCGCACGCGTGGTGTACGCGCTCGACGACCCCGGCGTCGCCTCAGGCGGCGGGGCGGAACGCCTGCGGTCCGCAGGCGTCGACGTCGAGTCGGGTGAGCAGGCGGACGCTGCGCACGCGCTCATCGCCGGATGGCTGACCGCCCAACGACTCGGACGCCCCCATGTCACTGTCAAGTGGGCGCAGAGCCTGGACGGCCGCGCGGCCGCCGCCGACGGATCGAGCCAGTGGATCACGGGGCCCGCCGCACGCGCCGACGTGCACCGCCGACGTGCGGAGGCCGACGCGATCGCGGTCGGCACCGGAACGGTGCTGACCGATGACCCCGCTCTGACGGCTCGCGACGGCGACGCCCTGCTGCCGCACCAGCCGATCCC
>NZ_ATAO01000178.1 GCF_000455825.1 Microbacterium maritypicum MF109 | reverse complement strand
GACGAAGAACAGCATGAAGCCGATGATCATGTAGACGAAGATCACCGACGGGCCCGCGACCGAGATGGTCTTGCCGCTGCCCATGAACAGCCCGGTGCCGATGGCCCCGCCGATCGCGAGCAGTTGGATGTGGCGGTTGCTCAGCGCTCGCCGCAGATGCTGTTCCTCTCCGTCCGCGGCGGTGTCGCGCTCGCGTCCGGTTCCCCCCGTGTACTGCT
>NZ_ATAO01000177.1 GCF_000455825.1 Microbacterium maritypicum MF109 | reverse complement strand
CGCGGCGACGGTCCATGAACCACGCGCTACGGCCCCCGCGGATTCCTCGACGCTGCTGATCGCCGACGAGGTCTCCCGGAGCTTCGATGCCGTGCCTGCGGTCGTCAATGCCTCCTTCGCCCTGAAAGACGGACGGACGCTCGGCATCGTCGGGGAGTCGGGGTCCGGGAAGACGACGCTGGCGCGCATGATCGTCGGAGTCGACGCTCCGGACGCCGGTTCCCTGCGGTGGACATCGCAGCGCCGGGTGCAGCTCGTGCACCAGAATCCGCTCGGAGCGTTCGACCCGCGATGGACGATCGGCCGTTCGTTGCGAGAGGGGCTGGAAGCGGGCGAGGTGCCTCGCGCTCAGCGGGCTGCGGGCGTCGCCCGACTCCTCGCCGAGGTCGACCTCGCCCCGGAGCTCGCCGACCGGCGTCCGAGCGCGCTCTCCGGCGGACAGCGGCAGCGGGCGGCCATCGCCCGCGCGCTCGCCGCCGACCCGGAGGTGTTGGTCCTCGACGAACCTGTCTCGGCCCTCGACCCCTCGGTGCGGGAGCGGGTGCTGCGGCTGCTCGCGCGGGTGCAGCAGGAGCGGCAGTTGACGATGATCCTCGTCTCCCACG
>NZ_ATAO01000176.1 GCF_000455825.1 Microbacterium maritypicum MF109 | reverse complement strand
AAGGGCGAGAAGTCACCGGTCGCGGGAACGACGGTGACCACCATCGGGCTGCGGTTGTCGACCCGGAACGTATACGGCACCTGCGTGCCCACCGCGTACGGGTTCGCCGCCAGGTCGCGCCCGGCATCCGCCCGCGCGCCCGTGATCGTGGCCGCGAGCACGCCGTCGCGCAGCACCACGGGGGCAGCCGCGTGGGTCACGGTGACCGCGGGTGCCGAGCCGTCGACGGGAGCCACGGTGAACGCGAACTCCGGCGTGTACCAGCCACGATCGATGTCGGCCTGTGTGAGCG
>NZ_ATAO01000175.1 GCF_000455825.1 Microbacterium maritypicum MF109 | reverse complement strand
GGTGCGGTGCTGTCGCCTGGGTGCTGGTCAGCATCCTGGCGATCGGTCTCAGCGTCGAGCGTCTGCGATCGAACCGAGCTGCGACGGGTGGGTGAGGCGCCACCACTCGGACGGCTGCTCGATGCTCCCCTTGATCTCGACCGGAGCGGTGACCGTGTTCGGGCCGGCGGTCCAGGTGACGGTGCCCACGGTGGAGCCGTCCCGATAGG
>NZ_ATAO01000174.1 GCF_000455825.1 Microbacterium maritypicum MF109 | reverse complement strand
CGTCCACACCGAACGCGGGCCCGCCCGTGACCTGCACGTGCATCCCGTCGAGGGGGTGCTCGGCCACGGTGTCGCGCAGACCGTGCACGGCCTCAGCGGCGGCGTCGTCGTCCACCGTCAGCGTCGCCTGGATCACCGCGGCCTCGCCGTCGTCGCTGACGATCGGACCGTGGGGTGCGTGCCCGGTCTCCGCTTCGACATCGCCCGAGAGCGCACCGAGGGCGGCGAGGTCGGCATCGCTGAGCTGTGCGTCGTCGTCACGGGAGGCGACCAGCAGTACC
>NZ_ATAO01000173.1 GCF_000455825.1 Microbacterium maritypicum MF109 | reverse complement strand
ATCTTCGCGTCGTACCAGCAGTGCCATTTCACGCCCGACTACTGGCGCAACTACACCGTGATCGGCACCGAGGGCCGCATCGAGAACTTCGGCGACGTGGCCGGCAGTGAGGTCAAGCTGTGGAACCGGCGTCATGCCGGAGCGGCGGCGGCCGACGAGACCTTCATCGTCCCGGAGGTGCCCGACGCGGGGCACGACGGTGCGGACGCCCTGCTCGTCGCGGAGTTCCTGCGCTTCGTGCGCCACGGCGGACTCACCGAGACGTCGCCCGTCGCGGCCCGCGAGGCCGTCGCCGCCGGCATCCTCGCCACCGCGTCGCTGCGGGGTGACGGCTCCGCGATCGAGATCCCGCCGCTGGATCCCGATCTCGTCGCCTACTTCGAGCGCGGGCAGGTCGAGGCCGCACTGGTATGAGT
>NZ_ATAO01000172.1 GCF_000455825.1 Microbacterium maritypicum MF109 | reverse complement strand
GTGTATAAGAGACAGAGCCACTGCCGGATCACTAGTCCCGACTTTCGTCCCTGCTCGACCTGTCAGTCTCACAGTCAAGCTCCCTTGTGCACTTACACTCGACACCTGATTGCCAACCAGGTTGAGGGAACCTTTGGGCGCCTCCGTTACTTTTTGGGAGGCAACCGCCCCAGTTAAACTACCCACCAGGCACTGTCCCTGAACCGGATTACGGTTCGAAGTTAGATATCCAGAGTGACCAGAGTGGTATTTCAACAATGACTCCACACGAACTAGCGTCCATGCTTCAAAGTCTCCCACCTATCCCTGTCTCTTATAC
>NZ_ATAO01000171.1 GCF_000455825.1 Microbacterium maritypicum MF109 | reverse complement strand
GGTGGAGGTCGACCCGGCGGGGCACCTCGGGGATTCCGGCGGTCTGCGCCTGCGTCGCGGCGCGGTCGTGCGTCTCGACGATCGCGATCACGACGTCATGGCCCTCGTCGAGCATGCGTCGTCCCTCGGCGAGCATCTCGTAGGTCTTGCCGACGCCGGGGGCGGCTCCGAGGAGTACCCGGAGCCGCCCCCGGCGGGAGTGGCCGTGAG
>NZ_ATAO01000170.1 GCF_000455825.1 Microbacterium maritypicum MF109 | reverse complement strand
CCCCGGTGGCACGGCGGCCCGCCGACCCGACGCTGTTCTGGAGCGCGACCGGCATCCTGCTCGTGCTGATGCCGCTGCTCGCCCTGACCCACGACGTCTGGATCCCGGCGGCGGTCGCCGCGCTCGCGCTGATCGGCCTGTTCGCGGTCCGGCGGCGCCGGGCGCTGCGGCTCTCGCTCGTCCCGTGGCAGGCGCTCGCGCTCGCCGCGTCGCTGTTCGTGCTGGTCGAGGCGGCGCACGCGCAGGGCCTGCTCGACT
>NZ_ATAO01000169.1 GCF_000455825.1 Microbacterium maritypicum MF109 | reverse complement strand
GTGGTTCAACACCGCGCTCGGCATCGCGATGCTGCTCGGCCGGTTCCTGCCGATCGTGCTCGTGCTCGCTCTGGCCGGCTCGTTCGCGGCGCAGCAGCGTGTACCGGCGACCTCCGGCACCCTGCCCACGCACCGGCCGCAGTTCGTCGGCCTGCTCCTCGCCGTGACCGTCATCGTCACCGCGCTCACCTACTTCCCCGTGCTCGCACTGGGACCCCTCGCTGAA
>NZ_ATAO01000168.1 GCF_000455825.1 Microbacterium maritypicum MF109 | reverse complement strand
GCCGTTCCCTCCGGTCAGCCCGCGGCGCGCACCACCTCGAGGTTCCGCGCGACCGTGCGCAAGGCATCCGCCGCGGTGGTGTCGTCGGGACGGCGGGCCGTCTTCAGCCCCAACCACTCGACGTCGCCCGCAGCGGCGAGCGCTGCGGCGACGTGCGCGTCGTCGAGGAGCGAAGCGGATTCCGGGTGGGTCGAGGCGATCGGCAGGTGCGCATCGCTCCACGGGTGGCCATACGGGCTCTGCACCGGGGCGGCCCCTGAGAACGCCAGGCCGACGAGGAGGCCGGACGCCGCCGCCGCCGCGATCTGCGCGGTGACGGCATCCGCATCGCGCAGCTCGATCGCGGAACGCCCCCAGTTGAGCCACACTCCGATCGGCAGTCCCGACGAGCGGATCGCGGCGATCTCGGCGTCCAAGGGCAGGAAACCCTTCTCAGGGACCCGGCCGGGCACGAACGCATCGCAGTGTTCGATGACCAGGCGCGCGCCGGACCAGTCGAGCGCGGCGACCTCCCCCAGCGAGCGCACGAGCGGCTCCATGACGGCCGTCGCTCGCGGCGCGGAGTGCACCGTCACCACCGCGACGGATGCGGCGCTCTCGTCGTCGATGCGCGCGACGTCGGCGGCGACCCTCCGAAGATCGGCGACCGCCGCCGCGCGCCCCTCCTCATCGGCCGAGGCGAGGCCATACCCGGGGTGTGCCCCGACGCGTCCCATGACGAACGGGATCGGGGTGACAGCGAGCGGCACGGCCGGCACGTTCGCGAGGAACCAGGCGTCATCGTGCGGATGCAGGCGCCCCATCCATGGCACCTCGAGCCCGGCGACCCCGGGAAGCGCGCACAATGCGGGCAGCAGCGCGCCTTCGAGCACCGGATCCCAGTGCGCGTGGGCGGGAGAGGCCGGGTAGGCGCTGACGAGGATGGGCGTGGTCATGCGTGTGCTCCCGCGACGGCATCGGCGAACCAGGTGGTGATCGTGGACGGATGCGTGATGGCGGTGCCGACGCACACCGAGAACGCCCCGGCGGCGATCGCGGCCGCGGCGTGCTCGGGTGTGTGGACGCGCCCCTCGGCGACGATCGGGCGGCGGCAACGGGCGGCGATCAGCGCGATGAGCTCCAGGTCGGGCCCGGTGGTCTTCGGGCGCTCTCCGGTGTATCCCGACAGGGTGGTGCCGAGGATATCGGCGCCGGCGGCCTCGGCGGCGATCGCGTCGTCGAGGGAGCCGCAGTCGGCCATGATCAGCGCGTCGGTGTGCGCGCGAAGGCCCGCGATCGTCTCCGCGAGCGTCAGCCCGTCCGGGCGCGGGCGCCGCGTCCCGTCGATCGCGACGGTGTCGGCGCCCGCGTCGGCCACGGCCTGAGCGTGCCGGAGCGTCGGAGTGATGAAAACTTCGGCGTCGCCGTCCTTCCACAGCCCCACGATCGGAACCGGGAGGTGTGCCGTCGCGCGGATGTCATCGAGCCCCTGCACGCGGATTCCGGCTGCTCCTCCGGCCAGGGCGGACGCCGCGACCTGCGCCATCGTGCGGGGGTCGCGCATGGCCTCACCCGGGTAGGCCTGGCACGAGACGATCAGTCCACCCCGCAGTCGTTCGAGGGTGTCGGTGAATCTCATGGTCGCCTCCAGGCGGATGCCGCGGCTCCGCGCAGCGGTGCGTCGTCGCCGAGCGTGCCCGGCAGGATGGGGGTGTTCTGCAGCGCATCGATCGCCTCGGCGTGGAAGGCGGCGCGCATCGGAAGCCACCAGGACTCACCGATGTTCGGCACGCCCCCGGTGACCACGATGCGCTCAGGGTCGAGAAGCGTCGCCGCCCCCGCGAGGGCCCGACCCACCGCCGCGGCCGACTCGTCGAGGGCCCGGCGGGCGATGGGGTCCGCGGCCGCAGCTGCCATCGCGACCCCCCGCGCATCGGTGATGCCGGGATCGCCTCCGAGAGACCGGAAGTGCCGATGCATCCCGATGCCGGAGCCGATGGCCTCGAGGTGCCCGAAGCGCCCGCAGGGGCAGCGCAGGTGTGCGGCTCCCGGCACCGGCAGGTGCGCGATCTCCCCCGCGACGTGATGCGCACCCCGCACGGCCCTGTCGTCGAGCACGACTCCTGCACCGACACCGGTGCCGACCGCGACGACGAGCGCACTCGCCGCCCCGGCCGCGGCACCGTGTCGATGCTCTCCTGCCGCGTGCGCGTCGACGTCGTTCTGCACGGCGACGGGAGCGTCGGGGAGCAGATGCGCGCCGAGTCCCGAGCGCACGAGTGCGGCCAGCGGTGTACCCGGCCAGTCCGCGAACGTATCCGTGGCGGAAACGATCGTCCCGGTTCCGGCATCCACGACCCCGGCCGTGCCGATGCCGACGCCCGAAAGGCGCAGCCCGCTGCCGGCGAGGAGACGTCCGGCGAGCGCGACGACGGTGGCGACGACCGCCACCGGCCCCTGGGCCGCCGGCGTCGCGGCCACCTCGGTCCGCAGCAGTGCATCGTCGCGGTCGGCGAGGGCCGCGGCCGTCTTGGTGCCGCCGATGTCGACGGCGAGGACGACCTCGCCCATCAGCCGACGGCGACCGGGAGCAGATGCAGCTCGTCGAGGATGTCGCGGATGCGGGCGACCGCGTCGACGTCGAGCGCCTGCACGGTGTTTGCCATCGTGGCGTGATCGATGATGCCACGGGCGTGCATGGCCGCCTTGAACGCGCCGACACCGGTCGCATCACCCGAGAGGCCCTTTGGCTGGAACACGATGTCGAACAGGCGGTTGATGCGCTCCTGCTCGGCCCGAGCCGTCTCCCAGTCGCCGCTCTTCGCGGCCTCCCACAGTCGCACGTACCCCGCGGCCTCCACGTTCGCGAGCCCGGGAACCACGCCGTCGGCACCGGCGAGGGCCATGGCGTCGACGACGACCTCATGTCCGGTGAGCAGCTGCAGCGGACCCCCTGCGGCATCGTTCGCCGCGATCAGGCGCCGGAACGAGACGTCGTCACCCGAGGAATCCTTCACGCCGTGGATGACCCCTTCGGTGCCCAGCTGCACGAGCAGGTCGATGCCGAGCTTGGAGTGCACGCGCACCGGCACGTCGTAGGCCCACAGCGGGGCGTCGATGGCCGCCGCGATGGTGCGGAAGTGGTCGGCGACCTCGGCTGCCGAGTTCAGCGTGTACAGCGGAGCCGTCGTGACGATCGCCTGGGCGCCGGCATCGATCAGACGGCGGGCGGTCTCGATGATGCGCGGCGCCGTGAGCTCGATCGCGCCGGCGATGACCGGCACCCGACCGGCGTTCGCGGCGACGATCGTGCGGAGCAGCTCGACGCGCTGGTCGTCGGTGAAGTACGCGGTCTCGCCGGTGGAGCCGAGCGCGAACAGTCCTGACACCCCCTCGGCGACCAGACGGTCGACGAGGCGGGAGAGGGAGACGTGATCGATCGATCCGTCCTCGAGCAGCGGGGTGGCGACGGGCGGGACGACGCCCGCGAAGACGGGGGCGGGAGAGGCAGCAGACATGTGTGTTCCGGTCGTTTCAGTGGTGGGGTTCGAGCAGCGAGGGCGCAGCGCCCAGCAGCGTTCTGGTGTACTCGTCGGAGGGCGCGTCGAACACGCGGGCCGCATCGCCGAATTCGACGACGCGCCCCTTGTTCATCACGGCGATCTCGTCGGAGAGATAGCGGACGGTCTGGATGTCGTGGGAGATGAACACCATCCCGAGGCCGAGTTGATCCTTCAGATCGGTCAGCAGATTGAGGATCTGGGCACGCACCGAGACGTCGAGCGCCGAGGTGGGCTCGTCGGCGACGATCACCTGCGGGTCGAGCACGAGCGCCCGGGCGATCGCCACACGCTGGCGCTGGCCACCCGAGAGCTGGCTGGGCAGGGCGTCCAGGGCCGATGCCGGCAGTCCGACGAGACCGATCAGGTCGCGCACCTTTCGGCTCCGGGTCGACGGGCTGCCGAGGCGGTGCACCTGCATCGGGTCGAGCAGCGCATCGCGCACCGTCATCCGCGCGTTCAGGGCGGTCGCCGGATCCTGGAACACCACGGAGAGGATGCGGCCGAGTCGTCTGCGCACGGCCGGCGTGAAGGATCGCACCGGCTCTCCCCCGAACACGACCTGCCCGCTCGTGGGTTTCTCGAGGCCGATGAGCACCTTGGCCGAGGTCGACTTGCCCGACCCCGACTCGCCGACGATGCCGAGCGTCTGCCCGCGCTTCACGGTGAGCGAGACCCCCGCAAGCGCATCCACGTACTGCGGCCGGAAGAGCGAGGAGGCACGGGTCTTGTAGCGGACGTGCACGTCCTTGAGCTCGATGACGGGTTCGCTCATCGTCCTGCTCCGATCGGCTCGACGGGCGCATCGTCGGGATGCGCGGAGTAGTAGTGCTCGGTTCCTGCGATGTGCCGCCGCACCGGGGCGACGCCCGCGTACCGGGCGGGGTCGCTGGAGCGCGGCGCGAAGCGGTCGCCCGTCGGGAAGTCTCGCGGCGACGGCACGACGCCCGAGACCTGATGAAGACGATCGGAACCGGCCTCGATCGAGAGCACCGCGCCGAGGAGCCCCTGCGTGTACTCGTGCACCGGCTGGGTCAGCACCTCTCTGGTCGTGCCCTGCTCGACGACCTGGCCCGCGTACATCACCGTGATCCGGTGCGTGAGCTCGGCGACGAGCGCGAGGTCGTGCGAGACGAACAGGAGCGCGAATCCGAGCTCCTTCTGCAACCGCATGAGCAGGTCGACGACCTGCGCCTGCACCGTGACGTCGAGGGCCGTGGTCGGCTCATCGGCGATCACCAGTCGCGGGTTCCGGGTGAGCGCCATGGCGATGAGCACGCGCTGCCGTTGGCCTCCCGAGAGCTCGTGCGGGTACGAGGCGAGGGTGCGGTCGGGGTCGAGACCCACGAGCTCCAGCAGCTCGCTGGCGGTGCGGGTGCCGCCGCGCGACGTGAGCTGCTTCATCTGCGAGCGGATGAGCATCGCCGGGTTGAGGGAGCTCAGCGCGTCCTGGTAGATCATCGCGATGTCGTGGCCGCGCAGCGCGTTGCGCTCCTTGGGTGCCATCTGCAGCAGGTCCTCGCCGTCGAACAGGATGCGCCCGCGGATGTCGGCTTTCGGATCGAGCAGGCCCATGATCGCGAGCGAGGTGATCGACTTGCCGCAGCCCGACTCCCCCACCAGCGACATCGTCTCGCCGGGGCGCACCGTGAAGCTGACGTGGTCGACCACGTCCACGTCGCCATGACGGGGGAACGAGATGCACAGATCCTGCACGTCGAGCAGAGGCTTCTCCTCCGCCGTGTACACCAGGCGGTCGGTGCGCGAGAGCTCGCGCTGACGGAGCTCGGCCAGTCGCTCGGCGAGAGGAACGGCCTCGGCGCGCGGCACCAGGGTGTCGGGCACCCCGCTCGGAACGGAGAGGTTCACCGCTGTGTCGACGGTGGGGATCACGTGGGTGTCGTCGGGGATCGCTGCGACCTCGAGCTCGTGCGTGGACTCCTCGGTGCCCGCGGCATCCGCGGTGATCTTGCGTGCCCGCGGCGACACCATCGCATCGGTCATCCCCTCCGAGAGGATGTTGAGGCACAGCACCGTGAGCATGATGAGGATGCCGGGGAAGAAGGTCGCCCACCACGCGCCGCTCATCAGCAGATTGCGGCCGGCGGCGATCACGTTGCCCCACGACGGCTCGGGGTCGGGAACCCCGGCCTGCAGGAACGACAGCGAAGCCTCGAACACGATCGCGTCGGCGACGAGCACGGTCGCGAACACCAGCACGGGGGCCATGGCGTTGCGCGCCACGTGGCGGACGATGATGCGCGGGGTGCCCGCGCCCATCACGCGCACGGCCGAGACGTAGTCCTCGCCGTACTGGTCGAGGATGTTGGCGCGGACGATGCGGGTGAGCTGCGGCACATAGAGGAACGCGATCGTGAGCACGAGCACGGGGAGCGACTTGCCGAACACCGCCACGAAGACGGCGGCGAGCGCGATGCCGGGGAACGACATCACGACGTCCATGACGCGCATGAGCGTCTCGGAGATCCACCTCGGGGCCGTGGCGGCGATCGTCCCGAGCACGCAGGCAGCCAGCAGCGCGACGAGTGTCGCGCCGATGCCGATCACGAGCGAGTAGCGGGCACCGAAGACGAGACGGGAGAAGATGTCGCGGCCCTGACGGTCGGTGCCGAACCAGTGCTCCGCGCTCGGCGGCTGCACCGGAGTCCCGGACGCCAGCGGGTCGAAGGGCGCGATGAGCGGTGCGAAGATCGCCGCCAGCCCGATGATCGCCAGCACGGCGATGCAGATGATCGATCCGAGGGACAGCCGGCCCCAGCGGAGACCGGGAACGGAGAGACGTTCCGTGAGTTTGCGTCGCATGTCACACCGCCCGGATTCGAGGATTGATGAGCACGTACAGGAGGTCGACGATGATGTTGATCACGACGAAGGCGAGCGCCACGGCGAGCGTCACACCCTGCACGAGGTTGGGTTCGTTGTTGGTGACGCCGTTGAGGATGAGCGTTCCCATTCCCGGGATGGCGAAGATGATCTCGATCACGACCGCACCGCCGAGCAGGTAGCCGATGCGGAGTCCGAGCACGGTGACCGGGGTGATCAGGGCGTTGCGCAGCACATTGCGACCGACGACGATCACTCGCGGGATGCCGGCGCCCAGGGCGGTGCGCACGTAGTCGCGGTCGAGCTCCTCGACCATCGAGGTGCGCACGACGCGGGAGAGCTGACCGATCACCGGCACGGCGAGCGCGATGGCGGGGAGGGTCATGCGGGCGAGCCATCCGGCGGGGTCGCTCCAGAAATCCGGGAGCGGCCCGGAGGCGGGCAGCAGGTTCAGGCCGAGGGTGAAGACCTGGATGAGCAGGATGGCGAGCCAGAACGACGGCGTGGAGAGCGCCGCGACGCCGAACACGCGGATCACCTGATCGGGCCAGCGGTCGCGGTAGACGGCGGCGAGGACGCCGATCACGAAGGCGACGATCACCGCGATGAGGAGCCCGAGGAAGGTGAGGGCCAGGGTCACCGGGAAGGCGCGGGCGACCTCGTCGATCACCGGGAGACTGCGTGCGGAGTAGGTGCCGAGGTCGCCCTGCACGAGTCCGAGCAGGAAGTTCACGTAGCGGACGAACAGCGGGAGGTCGAGGCCGTGGTCCTCGCGGTACGCCTCGAGGGCTTCGGGCGACGCCGT
Organism: Microbacterium maritypicum MF109; assembly: GCF_000455825.1. GTDB lineage: Bacteria > Actinomycetota > Actinomycetes > Actinomycetales > Microbacteriaceae > Microbacterium > Microbacterium maritypicum_A. The sequence continues at coordinate 64,422 of NZ_ATAO01000168.1, read as the reverse complement.
CTCGCCGAGCGCGGTGCGCGCCGGGTCTACGGGGGAGAACGACATCACGAAGAACACGAGGAACGTGATGCCGAGGATCATCAGCGGCAGCTGCAGCAGTCGCCGGCCAATGAGGCGGAGCGTGTGGGACACGTGCCGCTCCTTCCGGGGGTATGGGAGAGACAGGGGGCGCACTCGTCGGGTGAGCGCGCCCCCTGGTGCGGGCTACTTCGCCGCCACGCCGACGTCGAGGAACGACAGTCCGGTGGTGGGGACGGGCTGGAATCCGACCAGCTCCTGGCTGCTCCATGCGGTCGGCAGCTTGCGGTGGAACAGCGGGTAGAGCACGGCCTGGTCGGAGAGCAGGTCGTAGGCCTCGTCCCAGGTCTTCTGCTGCTCCTCGCCCTCCTGCTGGACGGCGGTGTCGAGGAGCGTGCGCAGCTGGGCGTACTCGGGAGAGTCGGCCCAGTTGGTGCGGGTCTGGGTCCAGACGTTCTCGCCGTACCACCAGTTCATGAGCAGGTCGGGGTCGACACCGAAGACCGAGGGGTCGCCGGGGGCCACGGCCACCGTGTAGTCGCCGGAGTCGACCTTCTCGTACATCGACGCGGACTGCCCGATGTCGAGCGTCGTGTCGATGCCGATCGCGTCGAGGGACTCCTTGATCAGCGGGGCGACCTCCTTGACCCATCCGGTGTCGGTGGTGAGCAGGGTGATGGACAGGTCGGAGACACCCGCGTCGGCGAGCAGTTCCTTCGCCTTCTCGGGGTCGTAGGTGTAGACCGTGGAGGCCTCGTGGTAGTTCGGGTACGTCTCGGGCAGGAACGAGGTCGCGGGCGTGGCGTTGCCGAGCATGCCGGTGCCGATGATCTTGTCCATGTCGAGGGCGTAGTGCAGGGCCTGGCGCACGCGGACGTCGTCGAACGGCGCCGCCTTGGTGTTGAACATCATGAACAGCAGGCCGAACGACTGCACGCTGTCGACGTCGGCCGAGGAGGCGAGCGCGTCGACGTCGATGTACGGCACGTCCTCGATCGCCTGCACGGTGCCCGTGGACATCGCGGTGACGCGAGCGGAGGCGTCGGAGAGCAGGTTCCAGTTCATGCCGGCGGCGAGCGCGGGGCGCGGCCCGTTGTAGTCGTCGTAGCGCTCGAAGACGAGCTTGTCCTCGGGAACGGCCGACACCAGCGAGTACGGGCCGGAACCGACGGGGTTGGTGGCGAAGCCCTCGGGGTCGGCTTCGACGACCGACTTCGGGACGATCTTGACGACACCGAGGCGGTCGTTGATCAGCGAGAACGGGTAGTCGGTGGTGATCCGCACGGTGTCGTCGTCGACCGCGGTGACGGTGTCGATGAAGTCGACGAACGACAGGAAGAGCGAGTTGTTGTTCGGGTCGAGCACGCGGTCGTAGCTGAAGACCACGTCGTCGGCGGTGACCGGATCGCCGTTCTGGAAGGTGGCGCCTTCGCGGAGGTCGATCTCGTAGGTCGTGTCGTCGATCTTCGTCGGGAGGTCGGCGGCGAGGGCGGGGGCAGATTTCTGGGTGACGGGGTCGAGGTCGACCAGCCCCTCGAAGATGTGCCAGTTCGCCGAGACCGTGACGGCGCCCGACGCGACCATCGGGTCGAAGCTGCCGTTCAGCGTGTACGAGATGCCCGCTTCGATGATGCCGTCGGGGTCGATCTCGCTCGCGGCTGCGCTCTCGTCGGGAGTGCTGGTGGTGCCCGCGCCGCAGCCGGCGAGGGCGACGGACGCGGCGACTGTGCCGGCGACCGCCATCGCGAATCGACCCGCGCGGCGGCGGGTGATGTGTCGGTTCATGTGTGCTCCAGGGTGGTGGGGGGAACATCTTGAGGACATCTGATGTCTGATGTACTCTAGACACAGGTTCGATCAGATCACAAGAGTGAGATGATCGGAGCGTTTCTGCCAGGCACAAGAGGGAGCCCCATGAAGTCCACCACGAGTAGGGCGTCACGCATGCGGCGCTCGACCACGGCGGATCAGATCAAGCAGCTCATCCTGACCCGGGGGCTCACGCCGGGCGACCCGCTGCCGACCGAGGCGGAGCTCTGCGAGGAGCTCGACGTCTCGCGATCCTCCGTGCGCGAGGCGATCCGCACGCTCTCGACCCTCGACATCGTCGATGTGCGTCACGGCCACGGCACGTATGTCGGACCGATGTCGCTGGACCCGATGGTCGAAGCCCTCGTGTTCCGCGGGGTGCTGTCGCCGGAGGGATCCCTGCAGGCGTTGCGGGAGGTCGTCGAAGTGCGCCTGGCGCTGGATCTGTCGATGGCCGAACGCGTGGTGGCCGCCGCTCAGGACGACCCCGACCCCGAGCTCGACGCCCTGGTGGCCGACATGGTCGCCAAGGCCGAGCGCGGGGAGCACTTCCTCGACGAGGACCGCGCGTTCCACACCCGCCTCTTCGGCGCGATCGGCAACCGCCTGGTCGGTCAGCTGGTCGGCGCCTTCTGGGATGTGCACACGGCCGTGCTCCCCCAGCTGGGCATCCCTCAGCCCGACGACATCCACAAGACGGCGAAGGCGCACGGCGACATGCTCGACGCCGCACGTTCGGGTGATGTCGAACGCTATCGGCAGGCCGTCATCGAGCACTATCAGCCGCTGCAGCGTGTGCTCGCGAGCGCGGCGGAGGAATCCCAGGGCTGAGGTCGCCGGCCGGATCCCTCCTCCGACTCGACAGCCGTGCCCCTCCGACTCGATAGAGTTGCCTCCGCACTGCACACCACGAGGGGGATCCGCCCATGTCCGTTGGACTTCTGGCCGTCGTCGACGACATCCTGAGCGCAGCGATGAAGGCGTCGGCCAAGGCGGCCGGCGTCGTGATCGACGACGCCGCGGTGACTCCGCAGTACGTGCAGGGCCTCACGCCCGCGAGGGAGCTGCCCGTCGTCGGCAAGATCGCCCTCGGGTCGCTGGCGAACAAGTTCGTGATCATCATCCCGGCGGCGCTGCTGCTGACCGCGTTCGCGCCGTGGGTGCTGCCGTATCTGCTGATCCTGGGCGGGGCGTACCTGTGCTTCGAGGGCGCCGAGAAGGTGCTCGAGTGGTTCGGCGTGCAGCACGGTCACGCCGACGAGGGAGCGCGCGATGAGAGGAAGCTCGTGCTCGGTGCGGTGCGCACCGACCTGATCCTCTCGACCGAGATCATGCTCATCTCGCTCGCGAGCCTCGAGAAGGGGCTCGACATCTGGGCGACGCTGGCGATCCTCGCCGTGATCGCCCTCCTCATGACGGGTGTCGTCTACGGCGCTGTCGCACTGCTGGTGAAGATCGACGACATCGGTCTGAAGATGGCGAAGAACCCGGTGCAGCGTGTGCGGCACACCGGCACCAGGATCGTGCGCTCGATGCCCGGGGTGTTCCGCTTCATCAGCATCCTCGGCACGGTCGCCATGCTCTGGGTCGGCGGCCATCTCGTGCTGGTGAACCTCGGCGAGGTGGGGTGGCATTTCCCGGTCGACGTGCTGCACGCCGTCGAGGAAGCGCTCCATGGCCTCGGTCCGGTCGTTGTCTGGATCGTGGACACCATCATCTCCGCGATCGCCGGTCTCATCCTGGGGCTGCTCGTCGTCGGGATCGTGCTCGGCATCGCCCGCCTGTTCGGCAAGACCCCCAGCTTCCACGAGGGCGAGGCATCCCCCGCCGACGTGCACGTCTGAACATCGAGACACGACTGTCCGCACAGGCCAGAACACGAATCCACGCCGGGGCACTCACGCCGCGATGTCGTACCGGGCTCGGCCGCCGAGCCTCGGCCTGCGCTCGGGGTCGACGTGCAGCGGCGGAATGAGCCACACCCGCGCCGCGAACCCCCGTCCCTCGATCCTGATCTCCCAGTCGTTGTCGTGGATGCGATGATGGCAGCTCTCGCAGAGCAGCACTCCGTTGTCGAGATCGGTCGGTCCGGCATCCCGCTGCCACCAGCGCAGGTGATGCGCCCTGGTGAGTTGCGGGGGCAGCCCGCACATCACGCAACCGCCGTCGCGTTCTACGAGCGCGAGTCTCTGGGCGCGGGTGAACAGCCGCTTCTCGCGCCCCCAGTCGAGGATCTCGCCGCCGCCGCCGAGCACGACGGGGATGATCCCCCCACCCGCCGCCATCCGACGACAGGAGGCGATGCTGACCGGCCCATCGAGGCCGTCGACCGTCGCGAATCCGGTGCCGGCGGTCAGGTCGTCGAGCCCTACGCGGACGACGACGGTCGCACCGGATACCGGAAGCCCGCCGTTGTCGCATCCGCTCGCATGCGCGCAGATCTCGACGAGCGCGTCGGCCTGGATCATCGCGACCGTACGACGGTCGGCATCGGGCGCTTCGGGGTCGAGCACGTGCGCCCGCGCGTGGAACGTGGCGGTTACGTATGCCTGGATCGCCGCCTTCACGGGAGTGCCGGACGCGATGTCGGTCTGCAGGGTCAGGTGCAGCGATCCGTCGCGCTCGAACATCGTCAGCGAGCGCCGCGACCGGGCCTCACCTTCGCGCGGAGCCACGCCGTCGGGGTCGAGCCAGGCCTCGGCGTGCACGACGAGCTTGCGCACGTCATCGAGCGACAGCCCTGCCGCACGTTCGACGAGCAGTCGCTCGGCATCGACGATCCGCTCGATCCCGGCCTTCACGCGCGCCCGGTCGAGCAGGGCCACGATCAGCGCCACGGCCGCCGCACTGAGCTCGCCGGCACCGATCGCCCGCTGCACCTCGGGGTACCGCGGGGGCAGCTTCTCGCCGATGATGTTCACCCGCGGCGCGGTCGCCTCCCCCACCTTGACGAGCCGCACCGCATCGCCCGTCGATCCGCCGGTCGTGGCGGCGATCATGGTCGCCGGGTTGCGGAATCCCTGCTGCTTCGCGAGACCCGCAGACCCCAGTTCCGGACGCGATTCCCTCGCGATGCCCGCCGCGATCTCGGCATGGATGCCGTCGAGCCGACGCTGTACCAGTCCCATCGCCCGGTGCGCATCGAGCAGCTGCGCGCGGCTCAGATCGGCCGCGTTCGTCGCATCGCCCCACGCGTCTTCGAGGTACGTCATCGCCTCGAGGAGCGGGTTCAGATGCGGGTTCGCCATACCTCCATCTTAGAAGACATGTTCGAATCTCAGGAAAGCCTGTGGATAACTCCGCGCCTCGTCATTGCCGTAGTCTCATCGCCATGTCCGCGTCCCCGAAGCTGCGCAGCACGAAGCGCGATGCCGACCGCTGGTTCCGTGAACAGGGCCTTCCGACGTTCGTTCCGCTGCGCCGCTGGTTCACCGACCTCCCCCGCCGTGTCGCGCCACTGATCGCGTGGGTCGCGGTGGCCGCGTACCTCTTCCAGGACGGGCTCGAGGTCGTCTTCGATTTCGCCCTCGACGACGACTCCACGGAGTGGGAGATCCTGCTCGTCCTCTTCGCCGTCGTGATCTTCCTGCTCGCGATCGGGCTCGCGTGGGCCGCCTACTACCTCGTGCGCACCCTGCTGCGTCGCCTCCCGGTGGGCGTCGGCACCGCGGTCGCGCTCGTCCTGATCGCCTCGTGCCTCGCCTTCACGATCGTCTACGGCTACATCGCCCAGCCCGACGCGACCGTCGGCCCGGTCCTCCGCACGATCCTGGTGCTCGGCCTCTGCATCCTGGTGACCGGCATGGGCGGAGGGGCCATGATCTCCTGGGCCTCGCGCCTCGCGGTGCGCAACGCCTCGGCGATCGGCCACATGGCATCGATCGCCCTCCCGGTGATCCTCATGCTCGTCGTGTTCTCGTTCTTCTCTGCCGAGGTCTGGCAGATGGCATCCGCCCTCTCCTGGGGATCCATCGCCCTGCTCGGCCTCGTCGTCGCGGTGCTCGCGGGCATCGTCGTGCTGCGGGTCAGTGCCTCCGAGATCGACGATGACGCTCAGGCGCCGAGCGCCGAACAGCGCGCCACCCTGCTCATCGGCACGCCCGCCGAAGGCCGCCCCGCCACCCCCGGCACTCCGGGACGGCTGCGCGCACCGCAGCGCATCAACATCCTGCTCGCGATGACCGTGGCGCAGCTGGTGCAGGCCCTGTTCTTCGCCGGGCTCCTCGCGGCGCTGCTGATCGTGATCGGAGGCATCGCCGTCCCCACGGGCGTCGTCGGCATCTGGCTCGGACCCGGCAGCACCGCACAGCCCCTCGCGGTGCAGCCGCTGGAGTTCTTCGGGGCGAAGCTGCCGCTCACCGTCAACCTGCTCAAGGCGGCCACCCTGCTCTCGGTGATCGCCGCCCTCCCCTTCGTGTTCTCCGCCGTGAGCGAGGCCCGCTACCGGGAGCGCTTCTTCGACCCGATCATGGCCGACATGCGGCGTGCGATCCTCGTGCGCGAAGCCGTGAGCACGACGACGGCAGGCTGAGCTCTGTAACTGTTCGGTCGCAGCACGCCCGGACGGCGTCCAGCGAGGATGTCAGCTGCGGAGGTTCTCCGCGGGGCGCAGACGCGCGGCGCGGATGGAGGCCAGTCCGCCTCCCCCGGCACCGACGATCAGGCCGACAGCGATGGCGATCGGAAGCAGCACGATGTCGAACACGGGGGCCCATCGTTGGCTCACGGTGACGACGAGGATTGCCGCCATACCGAGTACCAGGCCCGCGGCCCCTCCGACGACACCGACGATTGCGGATTCCAGAGTGATGAGTTCTCCGATCTGCCGGTCTCGTGCTCCGAGCGCTTTGCGCATGCCGATCTCGCCGCGGCGCGCATTGACAGCGAGGAGCGTGGCGTTCATGAGTGCGGCGATCGCGACGATCAGCGCCAGCAGCGTGAACGCGGTGAGGGTGGCTTGCACGCCCTGTTCGACCTGCCCCCTCAGCTGTGCGGAATCGGTCGGCGCAACGACGACGATCCGCTCCGGCTCGAACGGGTTCAACGCCGAAGGCAATTGCTTGGCGACCTGCTGCGCTGCGCCGGAGGACGTCACGGCCAGCATCGTCACGTCTACGGCCCCCTTTGCTGTGAGGCCGTCGCGGGGTCCCACGACCACCTCGCCGCGGAGCAGGGGGAGGCGCGCGGACTTGGTGATGATGCCAGCGACGACATATGTGACGCCATCAACCGAGATCGTGGGAGCGCCATCAATGCTGCTGAGCCGCATGTCCTTCGCGAGAAGATCTCCGATGTAGGCCTCGCCGCCCGCTAGGGGTCCCGCATGCCACGGAGCCTCGTCGACCGTGAGACGCGCAGCACCGACGATATCTCCGATGGCGACGTGCGGCCGGATCTGGCGTGCCTCCGCGAACGTCGAGACCGTGCTGACGTTGAGATCGATGACGACCGCAGCCGCATCCACTCCGCTGAGTCGCTCGATCGCCTGCGGAACCTCCTCGGGCGGAAGCGAGTTCTTGGCCCCCGTCGACCACGTCGCCGAGACCTCACGATTCAGGTGGGCATCGAATGTGGCGGATACCTGCGCTCGCGCCGATGCCGCAAGCCCGAGAGTGGTGATCGTCAATGCCACGGCGATGGCGACGGCGAGCCCCTGTCCGATCGATTGATACCTTCTCGACGTCACGGATGCCCAGGCGTCGCGAAGCATGTCGGCGAACCGGATGCGCCCGGTGAGCCGCACCCGCTCATCTTCTCTCGTGCGGGACGTGCGGGCATCATTCGAAGGAGAAGCCGGCGGCCCGTCCGCAGGGGCTTTCGATGCCGTACTCGCTCCGCTGCCGGACTGTCGCTCGTCGGACACGATCGCACCGTCGGCGATGTGGACCACACGACGCGCCCGTGCCGCGACCTCGGCCGAATGAGTGACGACGACGACCGTCGCCCCATCGCGATTGATACGTTCGAGCTCATCGAGAACCCGAGCGGCGTTGACCGAGTCGAGGTTGCCTGTCGGCTCGTCGGCGAGAATCAGCTTCGCATCCCCGGCGATCGCACGGGCGATGGCGATGCGTTGACGCTGCCCGCCCGACAGTGTCGAGGTGCTTTGGAAGGCGCGGTCTGCGAGGCCGACAGAGTCGATGGCGCCGAGAACGCTCTCACGCCGCTGCACACGGGGCACGCCCCGGTAGAGCAGGTTCAACTCGACACTGTCGACGGCCGGCCTGGCCTCGAGAAGGTGGAAGGCCTGGAACACGAATCCGATCTTCCGTGCGCGCACGGTCGCCGCGCGGCGACCGTCGCCGGCACGAGCTTCCTCGCCGTCGAGAACATAACTACCCGCCGTCGGGTCGTCGAGAAGCCCCAGGATGTTCATCAGCGTCGTCTTGCCACCGCCCGATGGCCCGACGATCGCAACGAACTCCCCCTGGTCGATTTCCAGGTCGATGCCGCGAAGCGCATCGACCTCGGGCCGACCCGCCGAGGAGTACGTCCGACGCACTCCCCGCAACTGAATCAGCGACACGTCAACCGACTCGAACCAGTTCGCCGGCCTTCAGGGCACCTTCGTCGCGCGGCTCGACGGCTACCTCGCCCTGCAGTGTGCCCAGGACTGTGACCGGCACCTCGAGGAGCGTTCCGTCGGCCTGCTGCTTCGTCAGAACGTTCTTGTCAGGCCCCCGGTCCGACACGGCGAGAACCGGGACGATCAGCGCGTCCTCGGCCACGATCTGCTTGATCACCGCCACCCGCGCCCGCCCCGACGACCCCGGCAGCGCTGTTTTCGGAACCACGGCGAAAGTGACCTCGGGTGCGGCCTGTTCCGCATCACCGTTCGAGCCCGATCCCTCTGAGTCTTCGGCCGAGTCAGAGGGGCGGATGTCTCCCACGATGCCCTCGACCTCAGTGCCACCGATCGAGATCACAGCCGCGTCTCCTGCGACCACATCCCCGAGATCGGTGACGGGAACCGTGATCGTGACCACCAGATCCGCCGACCCGAGGATGAAGTCCGGCACACCCTCCGCCGCCAAACGCTGCCCGACCTGAACACCTTTCACGACCTGCGCGGACGCAGAAGGCATCGCCAGAATTTCGGCGACAGGAACATACCCCTCGGCAGCCGGCGCCTTCTCGCTCGGATCCGGCGCCTTCTCGCCCCCCTCCGAGCTCGTCTTCTCCGCCGCGGCACTGCGAGTGGGGGCCTCATAGCCATTGTCCTGATACCAGCGCTTCACCGCCGCAGCCGTCTCGCCTCCGAACCGCCCATCGGCGTTGAGCTGGTACGACCGCGCCACGAGTGCAGCCTGCAATGCCTCGACATCCGGGCCACGATCCCCGACGCCCATGTCGCGGTAGAAGGAGAAGGCCGACTGCACACCGAAGAGAGGGCGCCCGTTGACCTCGGTGAGAACCTGCCCCGAAGAAGCGGTCGCACCCGTCGCCAGTGGGCGTTCGGTGACGACGGTGAGCGACGCTTCCGCGACAGGGAGCACCGTCACCGGAGTCTGCGTCGACGGCCCCGCCTGCCCGGTGAAGCCGACCTCGCCAGCCAGCGCCCCCTGCGTGACCTCTGCGAAGACCGGCCCGGGGGCGGGCGCCTTGGCGTTGGCCTCCTGCTGCGCCGACGACTGGAACTGCGCCGCAAACCAAAACCCGGCACCGATCAGCGCCACAATCAGCACCACGGCGATCACGGCCATCCAACGGGACCGTCTCGCCGTCTCCGGCACACCTACGTCATCCATCGGACTCTCATCACTCACTGATCGGCCAAGGCTCGTTACCGAGCCAACTCTCGCGCCGCCTCTCTAGGGCGCGGCTGGCGCGTTCTCCGCCACGATCGTCAGCAGCTTCTTCTTCCGTTCGATCGCTTCCGCACGAATCCGATCGAGCTTGTCCCTGTTCTCCGCGACGAACTTCTCCTGCTCCTCCCAATTCCGCTCATACCAGAGCGAGGCCCACCCACTCGACTCCTGGCACTCCGCATCAGCAACAGCCGCAGCAAGCTCCTCCGCCGAAGGCGCGGACGACGACCCGGTCACCGCACCCCACACCTCTGCCACCTCATAAGGAGCTCCTTCCCAAGGTTGCTCTTGAGTCACCGCGTAATCCACCCGTGGGGTCAGACACTCCCGCCAGGCTTTCACCGCCTTGACCACATCCGGATCCTGCTCCACGATGTCCCAAGCCTGGGCGGATAGCTCAGCGTTGTAGTTCAGCCCGTCGGCGGTGGATGCGAAGTCCTTGTCTTTCGCGCGGATCTTGTCAGTGCAGGCCACGAGCGCGTCATCCAGTTCCTGATTCGGAAAGTACGAATCCACTGTCTCTGTGTATGTCAACCACAGCTCAGCGCTCTCCGGATCATCCAGCCGCGCGAAATGGTAACCCCACTTCTTTGCCAGTTCCAGATTGAACAGCCGCAGACCTACCCGGTTGAAGTCTTCCGCACGGGGGAAGTCGGTATCCTGCCACGGCACCGGCCACTCATACCCCTGCGCACCCAGACAATCCGAGATCAACAACTGCTCCGCATAGTTGTCCAGGTCCGGGGAATACACGACGAACTCATCAAGAGGCATCTTCCAAGCCGCTTGATTCCTCACCCCCGCATCCGCCTCACTGTCGGACGCGGTACACCCCACCAGACCCCCGGCAACCGTGACCGCAAGGACGGTCGCCATGACCAGGCGGCCACCTACGCGCGGAGAAGTCACCGGCATAGAGCCGAACCAACGCTACTGAGGGTGCCGCTGAAGTATCCCGACTCGATCTCGTCGTTATAGCTACCCACATTGCCGAAGCCCTGCCCCCGGAGGATAAGGAGGCCCTTCCCTCCTGTCTGGTTCTGTCCTTTGTAGAGGTAGGAGTTCTGGGAGCGCCCGTTGTTGAAGGTGGAGGAGATGACGTCGCCGTAGGACCTCCAGCCGATGGCCATGACATCCACGCAGTTCGCGAACTTGTGCGTAGACGGCTGCTGCCAAGCATCATTCCCATAGTTGTAACCCGAGTAACTGCACGTGTACCCGGATGGGCAATCACTCGGCGCGGCTGCGGCAGGGCCCGCCAAGGCGAGAACTCCCACCCCGGACAGGACGAGTGCGATCAGCGCGCTGGCCGCTCTTGTGCGCCAGGTTGCGCGACGCGCGTGTTCCAAAGACATGAGATCCTCCGATGCACCCGTCAACTAAAACAATACGTTCTACACAGTAGACATGGTTCGTGTGCGCGTCTGTAGGCCGTTCGGGGGACAAGCGCGGTGCCCGCACGTCGCCCCCGTAACTGTTCGGCCGCAGCACGCCCAGCGCCCGTTCCTCCTGCTAGCGTCGGCGATGCGCACCCGAAGCGCCGAAGAAGGATGCGCACCCGAAGCGCAGAAGAAGAGAGAACGCCCGCCGATGACAGCCGTGCGAATCAGGGACGCCGAGACCGCCGATCTCGAGACCATCACCGCGATCCACAACCATGCCGTGCTGCACACCACCGCGATCTGGAACGAAGAGGCGGTCGACCTCGCCGACCGCGTCGCCTGGCTCGCCGATCGCACCGCCCGCGGCTACCCGGTCATCGTCGCCGTCGACGACACGGGGGTGCTGGGCTACGCGTCGTACGCGCAATGGCGTCCGCACAGCGGCTATCGCCACACGGTCGAGCACTCGGTCTACGTCCTCGACGGCCAGCACGGTCGCGGCATCGGCACCGCCCTCATGTCGGCGCTCGTCGATCGTGCGCGGGACGCGGGGATGCACGTGATGATCGCCGGGATCGAAAGCGGGAACGCCGCCTCCATCGCCCTGCACGAGCGCCTGGGCTTCGTCGAGGTCGGACGCATGCCGCAGGTCGGTGCCAAGTTCGGACGCTGGCTCGATTTGAACATGCTGCAGCTGGTGCTCGACGACCGCCCCGAACCCGACGCCGGATCCTGACGATGAACCTGCTGCAGTGGTTCGTCGACGCCTTCAACTCGCAGTGGATGCTGCCCGGCGGGCAGACGCTCCTGGTCCGGGAGGTCGTGGGCAACGCGTTCGGTCTCGCCAGCGCGCTCGGCGGCATGCGACGCAAGGTGTGGGCATGGCCGGTCGGCATCATCGGCAACCTGCTGCTGCTCACCGTCTTCCTCGGCTCCGCTCTCAGCCCCGATCCGTCACTGCCGCACCTGCTCGGCCAGGCCGGGCGGCAGATCATGTTCATCGCGGTCGCCATCTACGGATGGGTGCGCTGGCGGAACCTCGACGGCGGACGCGTGGTCCCCCGCTGGGCGCCGACGAGCGCCCGCATCGGCATGGTGCTGGTGATGATCGTCGGCACGGTCGCCCTGACCCCGCTGTTCCGCCTGCTGGGATCGTGGGAGCCGGTGTGGGCCGACGCCTGGACGTTCGTCGGCTCGCTGCTGGCCACCTACGGCATGGCGAAGGGCTGGACCGAGTTCTGGCTGGTCTGGATCGCTGTCGACGTCGTCGGGGTGCCGCTGCTGTTCAGCTCCGGCTACTACGCCACCGGCTTCATGTACGTCTTCTACGGCGTCTTCACCGCGATCGGCTTCGTGATCTGGTGGCGGGCGCAGCGCACCGCCGCGCATCCGATCGAGATCCTGCCGCCCGACCCGAGCCCGCGACGGCCGGAGGAGGAAGAGCTCGCCTGAGCTCCCCTCCCCCCGGACGCCCCCCTCCGCCGCCTCGATGTCGCCCCTCCTCGACACGAGGCCGTCTTCAGTCCCGGCGCTTCGCCGTGCGCGTCGTCTTCACTGTCAGCGCCATGGCGTCGGCCGCCCACGCCGTGAGTCGTTCGAGCGGCCCCTTGCCGACCGTGCGCGTCCAGATGAGCGCGCCGGCCATCATGAGCAGTGAGAGCGCGATCCACGGCAGCACCGGGTTGGGCAGCCAGGTCGCCGCCCCCGCCAGGATGAGGATCGCCTGGACGACGTAACCGGTGAGCGGAACCGCGCCGTAGGCCGCCAGCGGGAGAACGGCCCACCGCGCATACCGGGTCACCAGCAGGCACAGGCCGAGGACGGCCACCGCGAAGCCGCCGGATGCCAGCACCTCCAGCACGCCGCCGGAGTGGGCCGAGACGCTGATGACCGCTTCGAGCATCTTCGCGGGCGGGTCCTCCGAAGCCACGCGATCGATGTACGACTGCCCCTCTTCGATGCCGCCGCCGTCGTCCGTGAACAGCGAGGCCTTCTCCGGCGGGAAGCAGACGACGACGCCGTCACTGGTCTGGCACGCCAGTCCGGAGACGTCGACCTCGTCCCCGGGGATCATGCTGATCGAACCCGAACCCGAACCCGAACCGGACGTGGAGCTCGACGACGCGACTTCCTGCGGCGGCGACGTGAGGAGCGCACCCAGCGCGTAACCGCCGATCGCGATCAGTCCTCCGCAGACGAGCATGACGACTGCCGTCTTCACCCGGGTCAGGTCGAGGCGTCCGATCACGAGACCGGCGCAGAGCAGCGCAGCCCAGACCGTGATCGGGTAGGTGCCGAACAGCACCAGCGACAGCCCCGGGCCGCCCAGATCCGGCGAGAGCGTGCCGATCAGGGCGAGCAGCGGCGGACCGAGGATGCCGAGTGCCGCCCCCGCGATCACCAGCACCCTGGTGCGCAGGTGCACCGTGAACGCCGCCAGGATGTACAGCACGCCGTAGAGCGTGAGGATCACGGCGATTCCCGAGCCCAGCAGCTCGACCACGAGCCCGATCACGAAGATCGCCGCCCCGCGACCGACCAGGCGCAACCGGATCTTCCGGAGCTCGTCCGGTGACGCGGTACGGGCACCGCCCGTCATCAGCGCGAGCGAGACCCCGGCCAGCAGGGCGAACAGGATCGAGGAGCGACCGTTGACGATGTCCAGCCATGTCGACGGGTCGGTCAGGGTCAGGTCGGGACCGCTCGCGACCATCAGATGTGCGCCGAACATCCCCACCAGGGCGAGTCCGCGCGCGACGTCGACGCCGACGATGCGGCGCCGACGTGTGGAGGCGCCTCCGCCGCGGCGTGGGCCGTCGCCGGAGTCGGCCGCGGAGGCGTCGGCCGTCGGCGCGGCGGAAGACGGGATGATGTGGGGCGTGCTCACGTGGGACCTCTCGAGGAATCGGCGGAGACCTCAAGCTCAGCACGCGCCTCCGAGGGCGCGCATCCACCCTCAGTACCGCTTCGATCCGTCGAGCGGATGAGCGTCGACGCCGCGCGCTTCCCGCCGGGCGTCAGTGCTGCACGCGCGCCAGGAACTCCGCGGTGGCCGCCTGCTGCGGGGCATCGAACACCTGGGAGGGCGGTCCCTGCTCGACGACGACACCGTGCTCGAGGAACACGATGCGGTCGGCGACCTCACGCGCGAACGACATCTCGTGGGTCGCCATCACGATCGTGGCGCCCTGCTGCTTCAGCTGTCGCACCAGATCGAGCACCTCGCCCACCAGTTGCGGGTCGAGGGCGCTGGTGATCTCGTCGAGCAGCAGCACCTCGGGCTGCGTGAGCACCGCGCGCACGATCGCCACGCGCTGCTGCTGTCCGCCGGAGAGCCGGTCGGGGTACTCGTCGGCCTTGGCGCCGAGGCCGAGCGTGTCGAGCAACGCGCGTGCCTGGGCGCGCGCCTCCGTCTTGCGCATGCCGTGCACGCGCACGGCGGCGAGCGTGACGTTGTCGAGCACGGTCAGGTGCGGGAACAGGTTGAAGTGCTGGAACACGACCCCGATCCGGGCCCGCACCGCGTCGGCGTCCACCCGCGGGTCGGTGATGTCCTCGCCGGAGAGGAAGATCTGCCCGTCGTCGATGCCCTCGATGAGGTTCATGGTCTTGAGGAGGGTCGACTTGCCCGAGCCGGACGCGCCGATCAGCACGACCACCTCGTGCGTGCCGACCGCGAGGTCGATGCCGCGCAGCACGTCATGATCGCCGAAGCGCTTGCGCACACCCCTGGCCTCGATCACGGGCACGCTCATACGACTCCTCCGGCTTGCTCGCGCTTGTTCAGACGCGCGGTGACGACATCGGTCAGGCGGATCATCGGCCAGCTGAGCACGATGAACATGAGGCCGGCGACGACGTACGGTGTGAAGTTGTAGGTCTCGGCGACCATCAGCTGTGCCGCACGGACCGCATCGACGGCGCCGAGCACCGAGATCAGCCCCACGTCCTTCTGCATCGAGACGAAGTCGTTCATGAGGGCGGGGACGACCTTGCGCACGCCCTGCGGGATCACGACGATCCGGAGCGTCTGCCCGTGGGTCAGCCCGAGCGACCGCGCGGCGATGCGCTGCGAGGGATGCACGGCCTCCATGCCTGCACGGAGCACCTCGGCGACATAGGCGGAGTAGGTGAGGACCAGCGCGATCGTGCCCCAGAACATCGGGGGCATGCGCGGGAAGATCATCAGCGCGGGGATGCCGAACCCCACGAGGTACAGCACGATCAGCAGCGGGATGCCACGGAAGAAGTCGGTGTAGGCCGCGGCGATCGCGCGCAGAGGGAAGAACACCGGGCCGCGCAGCGAGCGCATGGTGGCCAGGAGCGTGCCGAGGATCGCGACGCACACCACGGCGATGACGAGCACCAGGAGGTTGACGAGCAGTCCCTGGAAGATCGGACCGATGCTCTCCAGCGCGACCTGCGGATCGAAGAACGTCTGGCTGACGATCGCCCAGCCGGGGGTGTTGACGACGACGACGACGAGCACCGCCAACAGGGTGATGCTGCTGCCGAACGCGATCAGGATGGATCGGGTGGTCGCCCGACGCCGCAGAGCGCGGCGTGACAGCTCGAGTTCGCTCGGCTGCCACTCCGCGTCGACGGAGGTCGAGGTCATTTCAGGACGGGGACGTCGACCGCGTCGCTGAGCCACTTCTGCTGCAGCTCGTCGAGCGTGCCATCGTCGCGCAGGGCGTCGACGGCCTTGGTGACGTCGGCCGTGAGCGCGGAGCCCTTGGGAAGGACGATGCCGAAGTCGTCGCCGCCGTTCGCGTCGGCGAACTGACCGGTCACCACGCCGTCGTCGAGCTGGGCACCGACGACGTAGAAGGCGCCGGGGAGGTCGGTGATCATGGCGTCGATCTGCCCGCCCTTGAGCGCGAGCACCACGTCGTCGACCGAGTTGAAGACGTTGAGGTTCGCTTCGCCGAGCTGGGCCTTGGCGACCGTGTAGCTGGTGGTCCCGCTGGCCACGCCGACCTTGGTGGCCTTGAGCTCGTCGATCGTGGTCGCCGATGCCGCGGGCGAGCCGCCGACCGCGACGACGGCCTGCGTGGTCGTGTAGTACGGCGACGAGAAGTCGACGGCCTTCTTGCGGTCATCCGTGATGGAGAACTGCTGCAGGTTGATGTCCCAGTCCTTGGGGCCCGGTGCGATGGCGCCGTCGAAGGTGGTGCGCACCCAGACGATGTCGTCGGCCGTGTAGCCGAGCTGCTCGGCGACGGCGTTGGCGACCGCGCCTTCGAAGCCCTCACCGTTGGAGGGGTCGTCGTCGACGAACCACGGCTCGTAGTTGGGCTCGCCGGTCGCGATCGTGAGCTTGCCCTCGGTCACGGTCGGAAGGCCCGAGCCGTCTCCGCTGCCGGAGCCCGTGGACGGCGAGCTGCAGGCGGAGAGGATGAGGGCGACGGCGGCGGCAGCAGCGGCGACGGCTGCAGCGCGGCGGAGGGCGGGAGCGAAGGGCACGATGACTCCAGGGCGAGGAAGGGTATGGAGAAGACGGCGAGGCAGGACGGGTCTGCTTCTGCAGACACGGTCTGCCTCTACAGAGTAGGCGATGCGGCGAGTCGCCAATCGGCGAAGTCGAAACCTGGGGACACGAAGCACGACACCAGCACCTCGTCGGCGTCGAGCGGCCTCGCGGCCTGCCAAACACCGGCCGGCACACGCACCTGCGCCGCCTCTTCGGGGCCGAGCACGATCGCCGTCCCCTCGCCCGGTTCCGCACCGTCTCCGCCGAGGCGGAGTTCGAGTCGGCCCGGCCCGTGCCACAGCCACAGCTCGTCGCTGGTCACGACGTGCCATTCGCTCTTCTCCGATGGCAGGAGGAGGTAGTGGATGCAGGTGGCCGCCGGCCGCTGACCGTTCGGCGTCTCGACGGGAAGCGGGCTCGTCCAGGTGCGGCGGAACCAGCCGCCTTCCGGATGCGGGGCGAGGTCGAGCCGCTCGGCGGTCGCGGGGCGCTGCGTCATGCGGGTGCTCCGGTTTCGGGGAAGGAGTCGACGGCGTAGCGCACCTCGCCGGAGACGATCGTGGCAGCTGTACGGCCGGCACCGTGCTCGACGAGTTCGACCACCGCATCGGGGCCCGCCGGGACGTCGAAAAAGGTGAGGTCGGCGAGGGCCCCCACGGCGAGGTAGCCGGTGCGGTCCGGGCCCACGTCGATCCCCATGGCGTGCGCACCGCCGAGGGTCGCGGCACCGAGCAGGCGCGCGTGCAGGTCGCGGTCGGTGTACCCCTGCGAGCGGGCGATGCGCGCGAGCTCCGCGACGTCGGCCAGCACGTCGAGCGACGGGCTCGACGACAGCGAGTCGGTGCCGACGGCGATCGGGCTGCCCTCGCGCAGGTACGCGGCGATCGGCGGCTCCTCGAGTCCGATGACGGCGTTCGACCGCGGGCACAGGGCCACCGTCGTGCGACGCTCCCGCAGGATGGCGCGGTCCCTGGCGCTCATGTAGACGCCGTGCGCGATATGGCAGTCGGGCCCGAGCACGCCGAGCTGATCGACGAACTCGGTGGCGCTGGTGCCGAATCCGGCCTGGCGCAGTTCTTGGAAGCTGGCGAGCCCGGCCGTGTGCCACGCCTGCGGATGCTCGTGAGCGAACTCGCTCTCGAACGCGGCCTCGCCGAGGTGGATGTGGATGCGTCCGCCGCGCTCGCGCACGATGTCGGGGATCTCCAGCAGCGGCTCGATGTCGAGCGAGTAGGGGGCGTGGGGTGAAAGGCCCGTCCCCGGCGGGGTCGGCAGGGCGTCGAGCGCCTGCTCCACCTGCGCGCGCCCGGTACGGGCCCAGTCGGCGTTGGTCCAGCTCATCACCTCCCAGTAGGTGATGCCGTGCAGCCGGGCATCGTGCAGCGCGGTCGCCGCCGCACGATCGGTCACGACATCGGCCACGGCCGTCGTGCCGGAACGCAGCGCCTGCATCGCACCGTCGGCCGCATCCGCCGCCCAGTCGCGACCGCCTTCGTACACCGGGTCGAAAGCGCGCACCCAGTCGTCGAAGCCGTCGTACTGCCCGCGCCCGACCGAGGCCATGCCGGTGTACTGCAGGTGCGTGTGCGCGTTCACGAGCCCGGGGGTCAGGACCCCGGGCCAGTGCACCTCGTCGGCGGCGATGCCCCGTTCGGACAGCGACCGCAGCACCCACTCGCGCTCTCCGACGTGCATGATGCGGCCGTCGCGCACCGCGACCGCGCCGTCGACGATCGGCGGCGCGGTGATCGGCACGACGAGCCCTGCGGAGTAGACGGTCACGGCAGTCATGCGGATTCTCCTCGGAATCGCGGCGAGCGCCATTCGCGCTGCGCTTCGACCTGCGCCGGGCTGCGCTGGTCGATGTGCGCGCCGCGCAGGGCGAGAGCGGCCGTCCCGATGACGGTGTCGGTCTCGTGCGGCAGCGCATGCACGCCGGCGGGCAGATCGTGCGCGAGGAGGTGCTCGACGGCGAAGAGCTGCACCGAGAACGAGAGGTCCATGATCTCGATCGGGTTGCCTTCGCCGGCAGACAGGTTCACGCACCCGCCTCGGGCGATCACGAGTGCACCTTCGCCGGCGCGCTCCACGAACGGAGAGGCTGCGCCGCTCGCACCCGCGAACGGTCGCAGCGTCGCAGGGTCGAGGTCGACCTCGTGTGGAACCCCGCCCGCGACCGCGACGATCGCCGCCGCTCGCAGCACCACGGCGTCGACCGTGTGCGGCGCCCCGGTGGCCGAGACGACGAGCGCTCCCGGGGCGAGGTCGTGCAGTCGTCCGATCCGATAGCCGTCGTGCGCGGCTCGGAGAGCACGCACCGGATCGGTCTCAGCGACGCCGACCTGCACGCCGAGGGCCCGCAGGTGCGCGGCGACACCCTCACCCACCGGGCCGTAGCCGACGACGACGGCAGGCTGGTCGCGGAGGTCGATGCCCACTTCGTCCAGCGCATCGGCGATCGCGAACACGCACGACTGGCCGGTGCCGTAGCGGTTGTCGAAGGAGGTCTTGGTCAGGGCGTCGTTCACCGCGATCACGGGGATCTCGAGCAGCCCCTCGCGCTCCATGAGCCGCAGCGGCGTGAGTCCGCTCGTCGTCTCCTCCGCCGCACCCCGCAGCTGCCGTGCGAGACCCTCTTCATGAGCGAGGCGGATCAGGTGCGAGCCGTCGTCGAGCAGCAGGTCGAAGCCGCGGCGCAGGAACGACACCGCGGCAGCGCGCTCCGCAGCACCGGAGAGCGAAGGATCACCGTCGACGGGGATGCCGCGGGAGCGCAGCACCTGGGCGACCTCGACGTCGATCTCATCGGGGTGGGCGTACACGGCGACCGCAGCACCGGCATCCCGCAGCAGCAGGGCGAGCTGGGCGGTCTTGGGCTCGAGCACCATCGCGATGCCGATCCGCACACCCTTCACCGTGCCGGCCTCGCGCAGGCGTCGCGCGCGATCGGTGGCGACGGGCATGTGACGTCCGGCCGCATCGACACGGTCGTGAGCCGTCTCACGCGCCGGGAGAGCCTTGCCGTCGAGCAGGATCTCGGGCGTCGCACCCGGTGCGAAGACGACTCCGTGGCCGACCGTGCCGGTGCTTCCGAGATGCGCACCGAAAGCGGGCAGCAGTCGACGCAGCTCGTCGGCCACGGCATCCGTTCCCACGACGGAGAAGTCGCGACCGGCCACGAGCAGGTTGGTCTCGCGGGCGAAGCGCCGCACCAGACGCTGGGCTGTCGCGGTCTCGTCGGTCACCAGTCAAGGGTAGAGCCCGCCGGGTGTGCCGACTGCCAGAGCGGAGGCTGTCGCACCCGAATGTGTCGGCGCGTGTCGGCGACCCTGGATTCCCCGGCGCCCTTCGCCTTTCATGGAGCCCATGACCCGTCAGATCCGCTTCAACGCCTTCGACATGAACTGCGTCGCCCACCAGTCGTCCGGCCTGTGGCGGCACCCCGACGACCGGTCGCGGCAGTACAACACCATCTCGTACTGGACCGATCTGGCGAAGCTGCTGGAGAGCGCGACCTTCGACGGCATCTTCATCGCCGACGTGCTCGGCACCTACGACGTGTACGGCGGCACGAACGAGGCCGCGATCCGCAACGGCGCGCAGGTGCCGGTGAACGACCCGATCCTGCTGGTGAGCGCGATGGCGGCCGTCACCGAGAACCTGGGCTTCGGCATCACGGCCGGCACCGCGTTCGAGCACCCCTATCCGTTCGCGCGCCGGCTGAGCACGCTCGACCACCTCACGCAGGGCCGCGTCGGCTGGAACGTCGTGACCGGCTATCTGCCCAGCGCCGCGCGCAACATGGGTCAGGAAGACCAGCTCGCCCACGACGACCGCTACGACCACGCGGACGAGTACGTCGAGGTGCTCTATAAGCTCTGGGAGGGCTCGTGGGAAGACGATGCCGTGGTCGAGGACCGCGAGCGCGGCATCTTCACCGACCCGGGCAAGGTGCACCCGATCGGGCATGAGGGCATGCACTTCAGCGTTCCCGGCATCCACATCTCCGAGCCGTCGCCGCAGCGCACGCCGGTGATCTACCAGGCCGGCGCGAGCCCGCGGGGCGTGAAGTTCGCGGCCGAGAACGCCGAGGCCATCTTCGTCGCCGCGCCCTCGAAGGAGGTGCTCGCCGGCACCGTGAAGCGCATCCGCGATGCCCTCGAAGCGGCGGGCCGCGACCGGTACGACGCCCGCATCTACACGCTTCTCACCGTGATCACCGCCGCGACGAGCGAGGAGGCGACGGCGAAGCACGCCGAGTACCTCTCCTACGCGAGCCCCGAGGGTGCGCTCACGTTCATGTCGGGATGGATGGGCGTCGACCTGTCGCAGTACGCCGAGGACGAGCCGGTCGGCAACGTCGAGTCCAACGCGATCCAGTCCGTGCTGCAGCATCTGAAGGAGGAGGCCGACCTCGGCCGCGAGTGGACGGTCGGCGACTTCGGACGCCACAACGCGATCGGCGGCCTCGGGCCCACGATCGTCGGATCCGGCACTGAGATCGCCGACGAGCTGCAGTCCTGGGTCGACGAGACCGACATCGACGGCTTCAATCTCGCCTACGCGGTCACCCCCGGCACCTGGCAGGACATCATCGAGCACGTGATCCCGGTGCTGCGCGAGCGCGGCGCCTACCCCGAGGAGTACGCGCCGGGCACACTCCGCAACAAGCTCCACGGCCGTGGCGACCGCGTGCAGGACACGCACCGCGCCGCGAAGTACCGGGTCGGCGCGTTCGCCAAGGCGTAGCCGCTCTCGAATCGCGCACGTGGTCGCTTCCGCGGCGAATCGGCGACCAGGTGCGCGATTCGACGGCCGTGGGTCAGTCGTCGCTGCGGGCGAAGATCCCACGCAGGACGAGGAAGACCACCACGGCCACGACCGCGACGATCGCGAGCTTGAAGATGAACGCGAGGACCGAGAACAGGGCGCTCACGATCCACCACGCGATCACGACGGCGAGGATGACGCCGAGGATGGTCCAGAGGTTCTTGGTCATGCCTCCAGCCTACGGAATCACCGCCGGGGGATCTCCTCGAGGGAGCGGTAGACCGGCAGCCCGCGCTGCTGCGCGATCTCGACGTCCTTGTCGGCACCGGACGACTCCCCCGGCAGGCGCAGCACGGCGTCGCAGTGCTGCAGCAGGCGGTGCGCAGTCTCGTACATGACGTCACCGGCATCGGCATCGGCATCGGAGTCGGCCGGCTCGAGCGTGCGCAGGATCGGCAGCGCGACCCACTCCCCGATCATCGGCACGTGGCCGAGGCGGAAGATCGGGCCCGAGACCTCCTCCAGGCGCGCGAGGTTCCGGGCGATGAGGTCGGGGTCGCCGTTCGTCCCGGAGCGATAGGGGCCGGCGATGAGGATCAGGAGTGGCTTCGTCATGGAGATGACTGTAGTCTGAATCATGCACAATCGTGCAACTTCGTGAGGAAACAAATGCTCGCTGCGCAACGCAAGGACCACCTGCTCGACCTTCTCGCCCGCGACGGACGCGTCGTCGCGAAAGCGGTGGCCGACGAGCTCGGAGTGTCGGAAGA
Organism: Microbacterium maritypicum MF109; assembly: GCF_000455825.1. Classification (GTDB taxonomy): domain Bacteria; phylum Actinomycetota; class Actinomycetes; order Actinomycetales; family Microbacteriaceae; genus Microbacterium; species Microbacterium maritypicum_A. The sequence goes on along the minus strand of NZ_ATAO01000168.1, from coordinate 42,392 downwards.
CGCCATCCGCCGAGATCTCCGCGAACTCGCCGAGGAGGGGAAGCTCCAGCGGGTGTACGGCGGCGCCCTGCCGATCCCCGAGCCCGAACGACCGGTGCGCGACCGGCACGGCCTCGCGACCGAGAGCAAGGAGCGGGTGGCACGTGCGGCCGTCGCGCGCATCCGTCCCGGAGCGACGATCGTGCTGGACGCCGGGACCACGACCCTCGCGATGGCTCGGCTGCTCCCCTCCGGCGCCGGCATCACGGTCATCACCCCGAGTCCCGTCGTCGCGCTCTCCGTGGCCGAACACTCCGACGCCCGTGTGGTCATGATCGGCGGGGAGCTCACCCGGCACTCCCTGGTCACCGGCGGAGGACTCGCGATGGAGGCCATCCAGCACCTCGCCGCCGATGTGTTCTTCCTCGGCGTGACCGGCGTCGATCCCCTGCACGGTCTCACGACGGGTGAGCTCGACGACGCGGTGACGAAGCGGGCACTCGCTTCGCGGTGCACGGAGACCGTGGTGCTGGCCAGCGAAGAGAAGGTCGGTGCCGCCGCTCGCTTTCCTGTCCTCCCGTTCGAGGCGATCACCGCGATCATCACCGATCCGCTCGACGCGAATCCGATCGTCGAGCGGCTCGCCGCACTGATCAGCGCTCGGGAGTGACCGACGATCCCGCCCCGGGGAGACGGTCGGCGAGCAGGTCGTGCAGGTGCCCCGCGGTACCGAGCAGGGCGACGCTACGGCGCGTGAGGTCGGCCAGCCTCTCCGTGAGGATCCGCTGAACTTCGGAGGTGCGACCGTGCGTGCGCACCTCGTCGAGGATGCGGGCGATCGCCGGAATGCGGTAGCCGCCGGAGCGGAGAGCCGCTGCCACCCGCGCCTCGGTGATCGCGGCGGAACCGTAGGAACGGGTCGACGCCGCACCCCGCAGCGGATGCACGAGCTCCTCGCGCTCCCAGTGACGCAAGGCCGACGGACGGATGCCCAGCGCCTGGGCGAGTTCGCCGATCGTCATCGCGTCCTCCTCGGCGAACACGTCGTCGGCCTCGGCCACGGCGACATCGAGTCCGCTCAGCGCCTCCCGCACCCGAGAACGCTCACGGGAGAGGTTCGCGTGCAGATCGTCGATCCGCTCGGCGGCTCGCTCGAGCGTCCCCTCGATCAGGTCCGGCATGAGCCGGCGGGCGGGCACCGGGCCGAGCGCGGCTGCCATCGCGCGGTACGCCTGCAGGGCCGTGACATGCGGCATCCGATACCGGCGATACCCGTTCGCACCGCGCTCTGCCGCGGGGATGACGCCGAGACTCTCGAGGTCGCGCACCTGCTGAGTCGAGTATCCGGCGAGCCGTCCGAGCTGCATCGTCGTGAATGTCGCCTCTTGAGGGTTTTGCACCTTCTCCCCCTTCGTTTACGGACAGAAGTCCAGATAAGCACTTCCACCTCACCATTGAAGGATGGAAATGCAGAAGATCATCGAGACGGTCCGCGGGCTCGACGGTGTCCTGATCGTCGAGCCCGAAGCAGGCAGCGACTTTCCGGAGCTGTCATGGGGAGACGCCTACCTCTACTACGCACCCGATGGGCGGATGCCGGAGCGCACCCAGCCGTACGGGACGATCATCACGAAGGACTACCCAGACGACACCTCGTCCGCCTTGAACGCTCCAGGACGCTTCCGGGTGAACATCCACGTCGGGCGCGCACAGACCGAGTCGATCGTGGATGCTGACGCTGATCCGACCGAGGCCGACGTGTTCCACCGGCATCCGCTCTACGGCATGTCCGGTTGGGTGTGCGTGATCAACCCTGCGGAACGGACGGCGGATGCGGTGCTCACCCTTCTTCGCGAGGCGCACGAGGCCGCACGATCACGCATCGAACGCCGAGCGAGGTGAGCATGACGACCCCACAGGGCATGACCGACGCAGACCGCCGCACCGTCGCGGTGTGGGCCGCTGACTGCGCAGAGCGGGTGCTGCCCTTGTTCGAGGCCGAGGCGCCCGACGACGCTCGGGCCCGGGACGCCATCGCCAGGGCACGGGCGTTCGCGCGGGACGAGCTCACGGCTGCGGGCGAGATCCGTCGACGTTTCGTCGCCGGCCGGGCTGCCCACAGCGCCACATCGCCCGCCGGAGTCGCCGCAGCCCGCTCGGCAGCCCAGGCCGCAGGAGTCGCACACATGGGCGCGCACGCGCTCGGAGCAGCCGCCTACGCCGCGAAGGCCGTCGAGCTGGCCCACCCGAATGCTCGCGGAGCACGTGTCGAAGAGGTGCGATGGCAGCTCCGCATGCTCTCCGTCGACGCCGCCACCGCACTCAGACGCCTGCCGCCCCTCGGCACCGACTCCGCCGGCCCGCTCGGCCCCGGGCTGCTCGACTCCGGCACCCTCGGCGAAGTGATCCGTGAGATCCAGGCTGCTCTCGCCGACTGACTTCTTCGAGTCGGAGTATGGCGAGGCGACCGCTTCAGCCCGGATTCAGCGTGGAGCCACCACACTGGAGGGATGCGGATCCTGGTGGTGGACGACGAGGTGCGTCTCGCCGAGGGCGTACGCCGCGGCCTCGAGGCCGAGGGCTTCGCCGTCGACGTGGCGCACAACGGCGTCGACGGACTCTGGCGCGCACGCGAGACACGGTACGACGCGATCGTGCTCGACCTCATGATGCCCGGCATGAGCGGCTGGAAGGTGTGCGAGGCGCTTCGGGCCGAGGAGAACTGGACGCCCGTGCTGATGCTCACGGCGAAGGACGGCGAGTGGGATCAGGTGGAGGCGCTCGAGACCGGCGCCGACGACTACGTCACCAAGCCGTTCTCGTTCGCGATCCTCGTCGCACGCCTGCGGGCCCTCGTGCGCCGCGGTGCCGTCGCCCGTCCGGCCGTTCTGGAAGCCGGCGATCTCCGACTCGACCCCGCCGCGCACCGCGTCTGGCGCGGGGAGACGCCCGTGACCCTGACCGCACGGGAGTTCTCGGTGCTCGAGTACCTCATGCGTCATCGCGGCCAGGTGCTGTCGAAGCGGGCTCTCATCGACGGCGTCTGGGACGACGACTTCGACGGCGACCCCAACATCGTCGAGGTCTACGTCGGACACCTGCGCCGCAAGCTCGACAAGCCCTTCGGACGCGAGGCCATCGAGACCATCCGCGGTGCGGGCTACCGGCTGGCGGCGAACGGTGGCTAGCCGCGGCTGGCGCTCGGTGCGCGGCAGGACCACGCTCGGAGCGACCGTCGTCGTGGCCGTCGCACTCCTCATCGGCGCCTTCTCGTTCTACGGCGTCCTCAGCGCCAGCATCCACGACAGCACCGAACGCGCCGCGGAGCAGCGGCTCAGCGAGCTCGCCGAACGTGCCGGTGGGCCGGGCGGCAAGGGCGTGGACGCGCTCGACGACGAGATCCTGCAGATCCTCGGTCCGGACGGGTCGGTACGCGCGGCGAGCGAGGAGGCTCGCGACAAGCTGGGTTCGACGCCGCTCCCCGCCGATGACGACCCGCAGACGACCACCGTCGACGGCGACACCGTCGTAGTGGTCTCGGAAGACATCGACGGCGATCAGACGCTGGTGCTCGCCGTCTCGATGGATGACGATGCCGAGACCCTCGCGACGGTCGCGACGCTGCTCGCCGTCGCGGTCCCCCTGCTGCTGCTGCTCGTGGCCGTGACCACCTGGCTCGTGGTCGGTCGCGCGCTCCGCCCGGTCGAGCGCATCCGCGAAGAGGTCGACGGCATCACCGCCGAGCGCCTGCACCAGCGGGTGCCGGTGCCGGAGACCGCGGATGAGATCGCCGCACTCGCGACCACCATGAACGGCATGCTCGACCGACTCGACGCGGCGGCCACCGCGCAACGGCGCTTCGTCTCGGATGCCTCGCACGAACTGCGATCCCCGCTCGCGACGATCCGTCAACACGCCGAGCTCGCCCAGGCCCACCCCGACGTGACGAGCATCGGCGAACTCGCCGAGGTCGTGTCGGAGGAAGGGCTGCGTCTGCAGGGGATCGTCGAATCGCTGCTGCTGCTCGCCCGTCTCGACGAGGGCGCGAGCACGCTGGACGAAGCGGTCGACCTCGACGACATCGCGCTCAGGGAAGTGCGTCGGCTCCGCGCAGCGGGGATCGACGTCGACGGCTCGGGCATCCACGCCGCGCGCGTGCACGGCGACCCGCGGCTGCTCGGCCAACTGATGCGCAACCTCGCCGACAACGCTGCGCGCCACAGCCGAGGACGCATCGCGATCGGGGTGATCCCGTCCGACGGCCACGTGTTCGTCACGGTCGAGGACGACGGCACCGGGGTGCCGGCCGAGGAACGCGACCGCATCTTCGAGCGCTTCGTGCGCCTCGACGAAGCCCGCAGCCGCGACGCCGGAGGCAGCGGACTGGGGCTCGCGATCGCCCGCGGCATCGCCACCCGCAGTCGGGGAACCCTCACGGTCGACGACTCCCGCTGGGGCGGCGCACGCTTCGTCCTCGCCCTCCCCCTCAGCACCTGACCGGCCGGAAGTCCGGTTCCTGAAGAGGTCTTCAGGACGCTTCAGGGAGGCTTCAGCGCCTGCGCGGCACCATCGAGACATGGACGACAAGACACCCACTCCCGACCAGACGCCGACTCCCGACCAGACCGCACAGGGCACCCCGGATGCGCAGACCGTACCGGTGACCCCGACTCCGGATGCGGCTGCTACGGCAGCAGGTTCCGGGCAGCACCCGACGTTCCCCACCGCCGAGCCCGCTCCCGCGGCTCCCGCGCCGAAGCCCGGGCGCAAGCGCGCACTGCTCATCGGCGGGGGCATCGCGGCAGCCGTGGTCCTGGCGGGCGGCGGCATCGCGGTCGGTGCCGCGATCGGCGACGAGTTCGGCGACGACGACCGCTCCTCCATGTCCGACGGTCCCCGCCACGACGACGCGGATGACCACGCCCCGCGTGAGGGCAACCGCGGCGACGACCGCGGCGACGCCCCCTCGAACGGCCGCGGCCCGGTGACAGGCATCGGCACGGCATCCGCCGACGAACTCATCACGATCGCGGATGCCGCACGCGGAGCCGCCGACGGCGAGGTCACCTCGATCGATGCGAAGCGCGACGGTACGTGGGAGGTGCAGCTCACGACGACCGCGGGCGATGAGACCGAGGTCCGTGTCGACAAGGACCTCGCCGCATCCGTCATCTCGACCGATGTGGCCGACGGCGATGACACCGGCCCCGCGCTCACGCTCGACGACGAGACGATCCGCGCCCTCGTCTCGGCGGCACTCGCCGAGGCCGAAGGCATGATCACCGACCTCGATGTCGACGGCGACGACGTGAGCCCCTACGACGCCTCCGTCCTCACGTCGGACAACCGTTCGATCGACATCGACTTCGGCGTCGACTTCGCGGTCGTCGGAACCGACACCGACTGAGCCGAGCCGGCCGGGCCGATTAGCAGCACCCTCGTTTCGCCGGGGGTGCTGTCGTCGTTCAGGGCGTGGCCTCGCGCACCGCGGCGAGCGCGGCCTCGGCTCGTACCCGGAGACCTTTCAGGTCGCCGCTCGCGACGGCATCACCAAGCAGGGGCGACCCCATCCCGACGGCGAGCGCACCTGTGGCCAGATAGTCGGCGATGTCGTCGATGCGGACACCCCCGGTGGGGATCAGCGGGATGTCGTCGAGCGGCGCGCGCACCTCGCGGATGAAGCGCACACCCCCGAGGACGCCGGCCGGGAAGACCTTCACGGCCGTGGCACCGGCGGTCCACGCCGTCTCGATCTCGGTCGGGGTGGCAGCGCCGGGGTACCAACGCATACCCGCTTCCTGCGCGGCGAGCCCGACCGGCAGCGAGACCGTTGGGGTGACGATGAAGGATGCTCCGGCGTCGGCGGCCTGGCGCACGTGCTCGACGGTGCGCACCGTTCCCATGCCCACCTCGGTCGCGCCCGCAGCGATGAGATCCGCCACGACCCCTGCGGCACCGGGAGTGTTGGTCGTCACCTCGAGCACGGACACCCCGGCTTCGAGGAGCGTGTCGCACGCTGCGCGGAGGTGCACCCCGGTGCGGTCTCGCACGATCGCCACGATCCGGGTGCTGCGGACGCGGTCGCCGGGTTCGAGTCTGGTCACCATTCGGCGAAGCTCCCATCATCGTGACGCCACAACGGCGAGCGCCAGAGTCCCACACCGGCAGCCCTGCGTACGGCGGCCTCGTCGACCTCGATGCCCAGGCCCGGACGCATCGGACGCTCGAACCAGCCTTCCTTCACCGTGAGCGGTTCGGGGTCGATGAGGTAGTCGAGCAGGTCGGCACCCTCGTTGTAGTGGACGCCGAGACTGGATTCCTGCAGCACCGCGTTCGGGCTGGCGATGTCGACCTGGAGGCAGGCGGCCAGGGCGATCGGTCCGAGCGGAGAGTGCGGTGCGAGCCCCACCCCGTGCAGCTCTGCGAGCGCGGCGATGCGTCGGGTCTCGGAGATGCCACCGGCGTGTGAGACATCGGGCTGGGCGAGCGCGATACCGGCTTCGAGCGCCGACCGGAAGTCCCACCGTGAGTACAGGCGCTCTCCGGTCGCGATCGCCACCGACGTGCCGCCGCACAGCCCGTCGAGGCGGTAGGTGAGTTCGGGGACGAGCGGCTCTTCGAGGAACAGCGGTGCGACGTGGGCCTCGAGCGCCCGGCACATGGTCTTTGCGACGCTGACCGACCACCGACCGTGTGCGTCGATCGCGACATCGCCACCATCCATCGCCGCCGTGGCTGACTCGACGCGGTCGACCACGCCCTGCACGGCGGCTCGCGACTCGAGGTGGCGCATCCGACCGGAGGCGTTCATCTTGACAGCGGTGTAGCCCTCGGCGGCGCGGGCGGCCGCCTGCGCGGCGACCTCGGCCGGATCGTCTCCGCCGACCCACACGTAGGCCCTGATCCGGTCGCGGACCGGTCCGCCCAGCAGGTCGTACACCGGCACGCCCAGCGCTTTGCCGCGGATGTCCCACAGCGCCTGGTCGATGCCGGAGATCGCGGAGGAGCGCTCAGGACCGCCGCGGTAGAAGCCGCCGCGGGTCATCGTCTGCCACAGATCTTCGATGCGGGTCGGGTCGGAACCGATGAGGATCTCGGACAGGGAATCGACCGCCGCAGCCACGACGTCTGCGCTTCCCTCCACGATAGGCTCGCCCCAACCGACCACTCCGTCGTCGGTCTCCACGCGAAGGAACTGCCAGCGCGGGGCCACGCTGAACGTCTCGATCCGACTGATGCGCATCCGGCTCCCTCGCTGAGATGTCTCCGGCGCCGGGCAATCGACGCGAGATAATACTATTATCATAGTATGCGCACCGACGGGTGTCGGCGATGCGAGGAAGCAGAGGGTTGAGCATGACGACAGTGGCACCTTCCCGAGAAGGGGCGGCGGCATGAACGGTGCCGATCTTCTCCGAGGAGAAGTGATCCTCGTCACCGGGGGCGCCCAGGGCATCGGCAACGCCGTCGTCCGCACCGCACGCGAGCAGGGAGCGACCGTGTCGTTCTGCGACCTCGACCCCGCACGCGTCGAAGCCGCGGTCGCCGCCCTCGCCGCAGACGGCCTCGACGTGCACGGCACCGTCGCCGACGTGACCGACGAAGCCGCAGTCGCCCACTGGGTGGAGGAGGCGACGACGGCCCTCGGCGCACCGAGCGGTCTCGTGAACAACGCCGGCCGCAACGCCTACAGCGACCCCACGACCATGAGCGTCGCCGAATGGGACGACTTCTTCGACCTCGACCTGAAGGCGTCCTGGCTGTGTGCGCGGGCTGTCCTTCCGGTCATGCTCACCGCCGAGCACGGATCCATCGTCTCGATCTCCAGCATCCACTCCAAGATGACCATGGCGGGGATGTTCCCCTACGCCGCAGCCAAGGCGGGGCAGCTGGGGTTCACCCGCTCGCTCGCCCTCGACGTCGCCGGTCGGGGCGTCCGCGTGAACGCCGTCTCCCCCGGACTCGTCTGGACCCCTCTCTCCGAGACCCACTTCGCCGAGCGTCCGGAAGAGCTCGCCGCCACGCTCGCGGTCCAGCCGACCGGGCGTCCGGCGCAGCCGTCGGAGATCGCGGCCGTCGTGTGCTTCCTGCTCTCGAGAGCCGCGTCCTACGTCAACGGCGCCGACTGGGCCGTCGACGGCGCCTACAGCGCGAGGTTCGCGTGATGGCCGCCCGGCGCGGGCTGCACGGCGTGCTCGTCGACGACCTCGGCCGCCGCATCGTGCACCATGAGATCGCCCCCGGCGCGCAACTGCCGCTCGATGAGCTCGGCGAGCAGTACGGGGTGTCGCGCACAGTGGTCAGGGAGACCATGCGCGTGCTCGAGGCGAAGGGGCTCATCGTCGCTCGACAGAACGTCGGCACGCGCGTGCTCGCCGATGACGCCTGGCACGCCCTCGACGTCGACGTGCTCCGCTGGCGACTCTCCGGACCGGACGCCAAGGATGCCAGGCAGGATCTGCTGGAGCTGCGCTCGGCCGTGGAACCGACGGCCTCTCGACTTGCGGCCCTTCGCCGCAATGACGCGACCGCCGAACGTCTCGTCGCCGCCTCTCAACGGATGCGCGATGCGCTCGAGCCGGAAGATGTCGACGCCTTCACGGCCGCAGATGTCGACTTCCACGCGACGCTGTTCGAAGCGGCGGGCAACCCCCTGATCGCCGAGTTGCTCTCGCTGGTCGGCGCGGCACTCGACGACCGCATCCAGGTGGTCGCGAGTCACGGCATCTCGGCCGTCGCCGTCGATCTGCACTGCGAGCTCGCCGCAGCCGTCGCCGCGGGCGATGCCGACCAGGCCGCCCGCACCGCCGGCGACCTCATCGTCCGCTCCTACGAAGACTCTCTGTGACCGCACTCTCGTTCGGCGCCATCGACCTGGCGGACGGTGCGAGAGCGAACAGCCTGCGCGGCGCCGAGGAGTGGCTGCACCAGCCGGTCGGTGAGCGCACGCCCACGGACTTCACCGCCACCTCGCTGGGCGGCTGGGACGAGATGCTGCCGACCATCGACGCCTGCCGCGTCCCGCGAGGCAACGGCTTCGAGGAGTGGGGCGATCACGGCGAAGCCTGGAACCGGCGCTGGGCGGGCGACGGCGGATCGCACGCGGTCGAGGTCGACGGCATGACGCTTCGCCGACGCATCCACCACGACTCCACAGGTGCGCGCCTCGACTACTCCCTCACGTCCGACGAGGTGCGCCCGGTGCAGTGGGCCGCGCATCCGCAGTTCATCTGGACCCCGGGCACGATCATCGAACTCGGTGCGGCGGCTCCATGGCGGCGCGTCTATCCGACGGACATGACACGGGTCATCGAGGCGGACAACGACCCGGCAGCGCTCCTCGACTCGCTCGCCGGAGCGAAGTGGTGGTCGACCACCCCGATCGATCGCATCGTGCTGCGTCGACCCGACCGAACCGGTCTGCGCGTCAGCTGGGATGCAGAGTCCCTCCCCTGCGTCGCCCTCTGGATCGACCCCGGCACCTTCGCCTCCGCGCCGGTGATCGCGATCGAGCCGGCGCTGACGCCGTACGACTCTCTCGCAGATGCCGTCGAGGCAGGCGCGGCGCCGACTGTCGGCCCCGGTCGGCCGCTCTCCTGGTGGTTGCATCTGGAGGAGATCGGCTGATCTCCCGAAGCCGTGGTGCGGAGCAGACTCGCCGCCCCGCACCACGCGCATCATCCGGGGATGCCGATGCGCCGCTCGCCGGAGCGGAGCTGCTGGATCACGACCGCGATCACGAGCAGTGCGCCCTGGGCGACGTTCTGCCAGAACGTGTTCACCCCGAGCAGGGTCATGCCGTTGGTCAGCACGCCGAGGAGCACGACCGCGAGAATCGTCCCGGCGATGGTTCCCTTGCCGCCCTTCAGCGCCGCGCCACCGAGCGCCGCGGCCGTGATGGCCTGCAGCTCGAGCCCCTCGGAACCGGAGATCGGCTGCCCCGATCCCGTGCGCGCGGTGATGAGGATGCCGGCTACCGCGGCGATCGCCCCGGTGACCATGTAGACGCCGATGATGTAGCGGTTGATGTTGATGCCGGCCAGGCGGGAGGCGATGTTGTTGCCGCCGACAGCGTAGATGTTCCGGCCGATCGAGGTGTACCGCAGCACGATGTGCGCGAGCACCGCGACGATCACGAGCACCCAGATGAGGGTCGGGATGCCGATGATCGCCCCTCGCGCCAGGAAGATGAAGAACGGGTCGGCGCCCGTGTAGCCCTGCGCACGTCCGTCGGAGAGCAGCTGCGAGATCCCCTTGAAGGCCGCGAGCGTCGCCAGTGTCGCGATCACCGGGTTCACCCGGCCGAACACGATGATGCAGCCGTTGATCAGACCGCACAGCACGCCGATGGCGACGGCGCCGACCACCCCGATCGCGGGTCCTGCGACGGTGAAGATCATCGCCGAGGTGACGGAGGTGAGACCGGCGATCGACCCGACCGAGATGTCGAGCGCGCCGAGGATGATCACGATGGTCTGCACCACGGCGAGCAGACCCATGATCGAGATCGCCGTTCCGATGACCTTGAGGTTCTGCACCCCGAAGAACAATGGGTTCTGGATGCCGATGATCGCGACGACGACGGCGATCGCGAGGATGAGGGAGAGGTTCTGCACACCGATCGCGGCGATGACGCGCCGGACCGGTGAGAGGGGCTGCGTCTCCACTGATGTGGTGTTCGCGGCGGTGGTGGTCACGGTCGATGTTTCCTTTCGGGAATCGATGCTCATGCGGCGGCCTCTTCGTCCATCGCGAGCGCCAGGATGTTCTCTTCAGTGGCCTCGGCGCGCGACAGCTCACCGCTGATGCGCCCGCCCGCCATGACGTAGATGCGGTCGGAGACGCCCAGGATCTCGGGGAGCTCGCTGGAGACGACGATCACTGCGACGCCTTCGTGGGCGAGGCGGTCGATGATCGCGTAGATCTCGGACTTCGCTCCGACGTCGATGCCACGGGTGGGCTCGTCGAGGAGGAGCAGCTTGGGCTTGGTCGCCAGCCAGCGCGCCAGCACCACCTTCTGCTGATTGCCGCCGGAGAGCTTCCCGACGAGCTGATCGGTGGAGGGCGTGCGGATGCGAAGCGCATCCACGTACTCCTGCGCGAGCGCGCGCTCGGCGCGATCCTTCACGAAGATCCAGCGCGAGAGTTGACGGAGCACGACGAGCGCCGCATTGTCCCGCACCGAACGTTCGAGCAGCAGGGCCTCGGCCTTGCGCTCCTCGGGTGCGAATCCGATGCCGGCCCTGATGCTGTCGGCGGGCTGGCGGATGCGACGGCGCTTGCCCTGCACGCGGATCTCGCCCGAGTGCACGACGAAGTCGCCCGCGATCGTCTTCATCAACTCGCTGCGTCCCGCACCGACCAGCCCCGCTATGCCCACCACCTCGCCCTCACGGACGGTGAGGGAGATGTCGCTGACGTGCTGATTGGAGACGCCGGCGAGTTCGAGGACGACATCGCCGAGGGCTGCGGGCTCGCGGTGGAAGAACTGGGTGAGGTCACGCCCCACCATCATCCGCACGAGTTCGTCGTGGTCGGTCTCGCCGACCAGCTTCGTGCCGACGAACGCGCCGTCACGCAGGACGGTGATCCGGTCGGCGAGCTGGAAGATCTCGCCCATCCGATGCGAGACGTAGGCGATCGCGACGCCCTCGCTCTGCAGCTTCTTGATCAGCGCGAACAGCAGCGACACCTCCTCGTCACCGAGGGACGATGTGGGCTCGTCGAAGCACATGATCTTCGGGCGCGTGATCACCGCGCGCATGATCTCCACGATCTGCCGCTGTGCCGGCGAGAGCTCCGATCCGAGCGTCTCCGCCTTGATCACACGATGGAAACCCCAGCGGGTCAGCTCTTCGCGCGCCCGCTTCAGCACGTCGCCACGACGATACGCGAGACCGCCGAGAGCGCCGACGTAGATGTTCTCGGCGACCGAGACCCACGGGATGATCTCCGGTTCCTGCGCGATGACGCGCAGACCGGCAGCACGCGCATCGGCCGGATCCGAGAAGTGCACGGCTTCTCCGTCGATGCGCAGCTCGCCCTCGTCGGGGCGGTAGTCCCCGTTGAGGATCTTCAGGAGCGTCGACTTGCCCGCCCCGTTCTCGCCCATCAGCGCGGTGACCTCACCAGCGCGCAGTTCCAGCTCGACGCCGCGGAGGGCCCGCACGACGCCGAAGTTCTTCGCGACACCAACGGCCTGCAAAACGATCGACTCTTCCGACACTTCCTCATCACCTTTCTGTCGTCACGGTCATGACGCGGGGGCGATCCGTCGGATCGCCCCCATGTGTTCAGACGATCAGGTGCAGACCACGCCCTTCGCCTCCCAGTTGCTCGCGTCGACGATCTCCGTGTTCGCGACCGTCTTGGGAGGAAGCTCGGTTCCGTCGCGCAGCAGCGCGATCATCGAGCCGACGGCCGCCTTGCCGACCTCGACGCCGGAGATGAACAGTGCCGACTTGTTGCCGGTCTCCTGTCCGGCATTCCAGTCCTTGCAGGTCAGGTAGGCGCCGAGTCCGACGCCGGCGATGTCGGTGGATGCGACGCCCGAGTTCTGCAGCGCCGTCACGACGCCGGTCTCGTTCTCGTCGTTGCAGCCCCAGACGACCCAGTGCTTGACGCCGGCGTTCGCCGTGATCACGGCTCCGGCCTTGTCCTGGGCGTCGGTGGCCGAGTTGTCGGTGCCGATGTCGATGACCTCAGGACCGTCGGGGACGGCGTCGGCGAAGGCGGAAGCGGCACCCTCGATCCGCTCGACGCAGTTCGGCTGGTCCTGGCGGTAGGCCGAGAGGATGCGGGTGTCGGCTGCCGTCCATCCGGCCTCCTGGTACAGGCGTGCGGCTTCAGCGCCGACCTTCTCGCCCATCGATGCGCCGTCGAACCCGGTGAACGCGGCGGCGACACCGGCAGCGTCCTCGATCGGGTCGTCGGCCGCCATGATCGGGATGCCGGCCTCGTTCGCGAGCTGGATCACCTGCGGGCCGATCTTCCCGTCGGGAACGACGATGATGATGCCGTCGACCTGCTGCGCGATGGCGGCCTCCACCTCGGAGATCGCCTTGTTGGCATCGGTGCCCAGATCGACGACGTTGATCGTGACATCGCCGGCATCTTTCGCCGCGTCCTTCGCGCCGGTGGCCTCGTCGATGAAGTACTGCTGGTCGCCCTGCTTCTGCAACAGGGCGATCGTGAGCGTGCCGTCCTTGGTTCCGCCCGAATCTGCGGGTCCGGCCGTCTCCTGGCCGGAGGAACAGGCGGCGAGCGCCGCGATGGTGAATGCCGTGACCCCGACGGCGGCGAGCCGGAACCAAGTGGGGCGAGCTGCATGCTGCTTCATCAGCGATCCTTATCTTCTTCGATACTCCGGCGGCTGTGCCGGGGGATGTGATCCGCTCTCGGGCGGGTAAACATATAATATGCCTAATCAACGACAACGCAACGAATGTTGCGTTTTCGAGATTCCCGATGGCGCCAGGCACACGCCAGCACCCCGACATCGATCAATGGAGAACGACTGTGCGGCCGAGACGAGTGACAGCATGAACGCCGAGAACATCGGACGCAGCCCGCTGCGGTCTCGATCCTGGCTGGGCGAGAGGGGCAAGAACGGCTTCATCGCTCGCCATCATCTCCGACAGTCCGGCCTGTCCGGCCGGCAATTCGACGGGCGCCCTGTCATCGGTATCGCGAACACCTGGTCGGAGCTCACGCCCTGCAACATCCACCTGAAGGGGCTCGCCGACGCGGCCCGCCGCGGCATCCAGCAGGCAGGCGGCACGGCACTCGAGTTTCCCGTGCTCTCGCTCGGCGAATCGTTCATGCGCCCGTCGTCGATGATCTACCGCAACATGATGGCGATGGAGCTCGAAGAGCTCTGCCGCGCGAACCCCCTCGACGCCGTCGTGGTCCTCACCGGCTGCGACAAGACGACCCCGGCAGCCCTGATGGCCCTCGCGAGCGTCGACATCCCCTCGATCGTGCTCACCGGCGGCCCGATGCTGAACGGCCGGTTCCGCGGGCGCCCGGTAGGCAGCGGCACCGACATCTGGCGGATGACCGAGGCGCTGCGAGCAGGCGACGTGACCCAGGAGGAGTTCACCGAGTTCGAGAGCTGCCTGAACCGCTCCGCCGGCCACTGCATGACCATGGGCACGGCCTCGACGATGGCGAGCATCACCGAGGCGCTGGGGATGCAGCTGCCCGGTGGCGCCGCCCTTCCCGCCGTCGACTCGCGGCGGCTGGTCCTCGCCGAGGACACCGGAGCCCGCGCCGTCGAACTCGCCCTCGAAGGCCTGCGTCCCTCGATGATCATGACCCGGGAGGCGATCGAGAACGCCCTCGTCGTCAACGCCGCGTGCGGCGGATCGACGAACGCCGTGCTGCACCTGCTGGCCATCGCCGGACGGCTCGGGGTGCCGCTCTCGCTCGACGACATCGACGAGTTCAGCCACGCCATCCCACTGCTGGTCGACCTCATGCCGAGCGGGCGATTCCTGATGGAGGAGTTCGCGTACGCCGGCGGGGTCCCCGCCTTGATGAAGGAGCTCGGCGACCTGCTCCACACCGGCGCGCCTTCGGTGACGGGTCGGACCCTGGGCGAGAACGTCGCCTCGGCCCGCAACGACGACCCCGAGGTCATCCGTCCACTGTCGAACCCTGTACAGCCCGCGGGGTCGGGCACCGCCGTGCTGCGCGGCAACCTCGCGCCCGACGGCGCCGTGATCAAGGTGAGCGCCGCCGAGCCGCACCTTCTCGACCACACGGGCCCGGCACTCGTCTTCGACGACCTCGAGTCATACCTCGCCGTGGCCGGAGACCCCGACCTCGACGTCACCGCCGACACCGTGCTCGTCGTGCGCGGCTGCGGCCCCCGCGGCTACCCCGGCATGCCCGAGGTCGGCAACCTTCCCCTCCCGAAGAAACTGCTCGACCAGGGAGTGGGCGATCTCGTGCGGATCTCGGATGCGCGCATGAGCGGCACGGCATACGGCGCGTGCGTGCTGCACGTCGCGCCGGAGTCGGCAGCCGGCGGTCCGCTCGCACTGATCCGCACCGGAGACCTCGTGCGGCTGGATGTCGCAGGGAGATCGATCGACATGCTCGTCGACGACGCCGAGCTCGAGCGGCGGCGTGCCGAGCTTCCGGCTCCGGTGGTCGCGAGCACACGCGGCTGGACCCGGCTCTACGCCGACCACGTGCTCCAGGCCGATCAGGGCGTCGACCTCGACTTCCTCGTCGGCTCCAGCGGCGACGAGCCCTCGCGCAGCCCGTTCTGACCCACCCGAAGGAGTCCCGCCGTGATGAACACACGCATCGAGGGCGTCTGCCCCGTCGTCGAAACGCCATTCACCAACGATGGGCGGATCGACGTCGAGTCGCTCCGCCACCTCGTGCGCTCGCTTGCGGATGCGGGAGTGCGAAGCGTGATGTACCCCGGCTTCGCGAGCGAGTTCTACAAGCTGACCGACCTCGAGCGCGATGAACTCACCGGGGCACTCCTCGACGAGGCGCACCGGCACGGCATCGTCGTGGTGGTCTCGGTGCCCGACCACGCCACTGTGGTCGCAGTGGAGCGTGCTCGCCGCGCCGTCGAGCAGGGCGCCGACATGATCAACATCCTTCCGCCCCACACCCAGAGCCCCAGTCGCACGGCCGTTCGCGCGCATATCGGTGCGATCCTCGACACGACCGGATCGACCCCGGCGATCCTCCAATACGCTCCGGCTCAGACAGGCACGGCGCTCGATGCGGCCGTCATCGCCGAGCTGGCAGCAGCCCACCCGAACCTCGTGCAAGTGAAGGTGGAATCCGTTCCACCCGGCCAGCTCATCTCGGCGCTGCGCGAGGCGGCCCCCGGTCTCTCCTGCCTCGTCGGCTACGCCGGCGTCCAGCTCATCGATGCGCTGCGCCGCGGGGCGGTCGGTGTGCAACCCGGTTCGTCGTTCCCCGAGATCTACCTCGCCATCTGCGACGCATGGGAGAACGGTGATCGCCAGCGGGCGGCGGCACTGCACGCGCGGCTCCTCCCTTACATCTCGTATTGGATGCAGTCGGTCGAACTCATCATCGCGGCGGAGAAGGAGATCTCCGCACAGCGCGGCCTCCTTCGATCGGCGACCTGCCGCGCGCCCTCGCGCGAGCTCGACAGCGAGGAGCAGGAGATGATCACCCGCTTCCTGGTCGACTTCGACGAGTTCCTCCGGCCCGCGCCTCGTGCGATTAGCATTCAAGGATGACGAACTCCGCACCGATCGACGACATCTCCATCGGCGGTGAGGTGATCCGCCTCGGGCAGTTCCTCAAATTCGCCGGCCTCCTCGATTCCGGCGGCGACGCCAAAGAGGTGATCATCGACGGATACGTCACCGTGAACGGCGAGGTCGATCGCCGACGCGGGCGTCAGCTGCGCGACGGCGACCTGGTGACCTTCGAGGGACGCACGGTCCGCGTCCGCCCCTGACCGAACAGCGAAATGCGGTGGATTCCGAAGAACCCACCGCACGTGTCAGCGGCCGATTCAGCCGATGACGGTGTTCGTGTCGCTGATCTGCGACATCGGACCCGAGAGGTCCTGATAGACGTAGGCGCGGGTCTGCAGAGTGGTTCCGGGGGCGACGTCACCGACCTCGGCCGTGATGACCGCCGTGCCGGTCTCGCCCGGCTCCAGCTCGCCGAAGGAGGCGAAGACATGGCTGCTGCTGACGATTGGCTCGCCGAGGGACGATTCGGCACCGGTCACGGTCAGACCGTAGGCCGTCGGGATCGCCGTGGAGATCAGGCGAGTGAAGCTGGAGCGGTTGGTCGCGGTGACCGTGATGCGCACCTTCTCTCCGGCCTGGACCACATCGACGTTGTCGTCGAGAGTGACCTTCGCGGCCGATCCGAAGGTCTGCTCGGACTCCTGGCCCAGCGTGCCGTCGGCAAGTCGCACCCAGCCGATTCCCGCCTGGCCGACGCTCGTGTCATCGCTCGGCGCGAAGGGGTAGTTCACGGCTCCGTAGTTGTCGACCTGGGCTTCGGCAGCGTTGGCGGCCGGTGCGCCGATGAGCGCGACACCCGCGGCCACGGCGATGGTGATGCCGGTAGCGGCGATTCGGTTCTTCAGTTTCATGGTGTTCCTCCGGTTGATGTCCGGCCAGGATCCGGCCGGCAACATTCAACATTTCACTGCCGTGATGGAGGTGGCCGCGTTCAGGGAATCTGTATGCCGATAGATCGGAATGCGTGGGCTTTCGGAAGAGGTGCGGAGCGGTCGACTATCGCGCTTCCGACGGCAGGACCCGCCGCACGGTGACGACGACCAATGCGATGAGGAGCCCGATGATCGCCACGTCGGCGGCGATGTACGCATAGTGCGCCCAATTCGTGCCCGGCGCCTCGGCCCCGGCGATCACCAGATCGCTGCGCCGGTTGAGCACCGGGCGGATGACGGCGATCTCGAGAAGGAACACCAGCCAGATCACACCGAGGATCACCAGGGTCGTGCGTCCGGCCTTCGCCCGGGCACTCACGGCTGTGAGCACGACCAGGACGACACCCGCGAGCACGTTCAGCGCGGTGAAGACGAGTCGACCGATGCCGAGACCGATCGGGATCGTGACGCCGGGCGCGAGGAACTTCAACGGGGCTTCGAGGAAGGAGATCGCGATGATCGCCCCGAGCAGGAACGCCGGCAGCAGCAATTGCAGAGCCGCGTTCGTCCGTCCATTGGAAGTCATGAAGCCCCTCTTCTCCCGCCGATCGCCGCCCTCCCTCCGACGCTACTGCGGCAGGTCGAGATCGCAGACGGTATCGACCAGAGAAAAGACGGCATCGACGGGAGAGAGACGTAGGCGCTCACAGCCACTCGATCACCTGCTCCGCGAGGATGCCGACGCCGATGACGGTCATGGCGATGCCCGCGATCCGGGTGACCACAGAGCTCGCACGCGGCCGGGTGCGCAGGAGACGACGGGCGAGCAGCCCCACTGTCGTGTAGACGATCGCGATGTTGAACAGGTGCAAGCCGCCGAGGGCGAGCATCTGTGTCGTCGACGGCCAGCCGTGCGGGCTCGTGAACTGCGGCAACAGGGCGAGCAGCAGCAGGAGCCCCTTCGGGTTGATCCCGCTCACACCGGATCCCCGCAGGAACTGCCCCCACCCCCCGGTGGCGACCGGTTCGCCGCTCTCCGCGATCGGCGCAGGGCGTGTGGCCAGCGACGTCGCACCGAGGAAGATCAGATAGAGCGCGCCGATCACGGTCAGGGTCGTGAGGGTTACCGGATACGCGGTGACCAGCGCTCCGAGACCGAGCGCGACGGCGACGATCACGACGGTGTACCCGGCGATCATCCCGAGGATGGAAGGCGCGATCGAGCGGGCGCGCAGGCCGGCGGAGATCGCATACGCCCAGTCCGCTCCGGGGGTCAGCGCCAGCATCACGGCGACCACCCAGAACTGCATGACCAGAGCGATATCCATCGGTCCTCCTCAATCCGAGGAAGAGACTACGAAGGATCACGCGAAAGGTGCTCCGATTCTTCGGGTGATCGCGCCCTTCACCTGCAAGAATTGTCACCATGGACGCACTTGACCGGGAGATCCTCTCCCTGCTGCAGGATGACGGACGGATGAGTGCGACGCACCTCGCCTCCCAGGTCGGGTTGAGCCTGTCCGCGTGCCATCGCCGACTCAAGGAACTGGAGCAGTCCGGAGCGATCGAGCGATACCGCGCGGTCGTCGCGCCCGCAGCCGTCGGCCTCACGTTCGAGGCCATCGTGTTCGTGACGATCGGACGCACCGACAAGGACACGATCGTGGCGTTCGAGGAGGCGGTCGTGGCGATCCCCGCGGTGGTCGAGGCCCAGCGCCTGTTCGGCGACCCCGACTACATGCTGCGCATCCTCACCCGCGACATGAGTGCCTACCAGGAGCTCTACGACAACACCCTCGGGGCCCTGCCGGGCGTGCAGCGGCTCACTTCGACCATGGTCATGAAGCGCCTCGGAGCGGACCGGGCGGTGCCGATCCCCTGAGGCGGGTGCGGTCAGACGGGGGCCTGGCAGATGCGTTCCACGAGCTCTTCGGGCGCGGCATCCACGGTCACCGCGATCCCCTGCTCGTCCGGCCCGAGGGGCTCCAGCGTCTGCAGCTGCGACGCCAGCAGCGCCGGCGGCATGAAGTGGTCCCGGCGCGCGGTGGTCTGCGCGACCACCCGTTCTCGGGGCGCGTCGAGGTGCACGAAGAAGACGGTCGGGGCCGAGGCGCGCAGCCGGTCACGGTAGCTGCGCTTCAGGGCCGAGCAGGCGACGACGACCACCGGATCTGCGGCGAGCGCCGCCCCCACCCGGTCGAGCCACGGCCATCGGTCGTCGTCGTCGAGCGGAGCACCGGCTGCCATCTTCGCGATGTTCTCCGGCCCGTGCAGATCATCCGCATCGATGAACGCGACACCCATCCGGCGCGCGAGTTCCCGACCCACCGTGGTCTTGCCCACCCCGGACACCCCCATGACGACGATCGGCCGAGACTCGCTGGTCACCAGTCGTGCACCGTTCCATCCGCCAGACGGTTGTACGGCAGATAGGCCCGCTCATACGGGTACTTTCCCGCCTCGTCGACGTCGAGCTCGACGCCCAGGCCCGGCTTGTCGCCCGGGTGCAGCAGGCCTTCGCGCCAGGTGAAGGACTGCTGGAACACCCTGTCGGTGCGCGAGCCGTGCTGCATATACTCCTGGATGCCGAAGTTGTGGATGGCGAGGCCGAGGTGCATCGCCGCCGCCATGCCGACCGGCGAGATGTCGGTGGGCCCGTGCATGCCGGACTTGATCTGATACATCGCCGCGTAGTCGAGCGTCTTCTTCAGCGGGCTGATGCCGCCCATGTGCGTCACGGCGCCGCGCACGTAGTCGATGAGCTGATCGCGGATGATGTCCTTGAAGTCCCAGACGGTGTTGAAGATCTCGCCGATCGCGAGGGGTGTCGTCGTGTGCTGACGCACGAGCCGCAGCGCCTCCTGGTTCTCGGCGGGGGTGCAGTCCTCGAGCCAGAAGAGGTCGTACGGTTCGAGTGCCTTGCCGAGCTTCGCCGCCTGGATGGGCGTCATCCGGTGGTGGCCGTCGTGTAGCAGGGGGATGTCGGGGCCGAACTCGTTGCGCACCGCCTCGAAGACGCCCGGCAGGTGGTTCAGATAGGCGCGGGTGTCCCAATCCTCCTCGACCGGCTTCGCACCCCGCCGGGCCGGCTCGTGGTCGTAGCGGGCTTCCCCACCACCGGTGTCTGCAGCCTGCGAGGCGATGCCGTAGATGGCCTTGAGCCCGGGAACACCCGTCTGGATACGGATCGCCCGATACCCCTGGTCGAGGTGCGCGCGCACGGAGTCGAAGAGTTCGGGCAGCTCTTTTCCCGAGGCATGACCGTAGGCGAGCAGGCCGGAACGCGATGCCCCGCCCAGCAACTGGTAGACCGGCATCCCCGCCTTCTTGCCCTTGATGTCCCAGAGTGCCATGTCGACCGCGGCGACGGCGGCCATCGTGACGGGGCCTCGCCGCCAGTACGCGCTCCGATAGAGGAACTGCCAGGTGTCCTCGATGCGGTCTTCGTCGGCGCCGATCAGCAGCGGGACGACGTGTTCGGTGAGGTACGCGACGACGGCGAGCTCACGCCCGTTGAGGGTCGCGTCGCCGAGGCCCGAGACGCCGTCGGCGGTCGTGAGCTTGAGGGTGACGAAGTTCCGGTCCGGGCTGGTGACGATGACCTCAGCCTTGTCGATGCTCATGCGAGGGTCCCTTCGGGAGTGAGGTGGTCGATGACGGTGCGCGTGCGGTCGCTCTCGGGCACGGCGCCGATGGTGCGCGCGACGGCGGCCGTCGCGGTGTCGGTCGGGTCGAGTTCGAGGAGCGAGCGGATCCAGGTCTCCAGGGCGTGCACCTGTGCGTCGTCGACGGCGAGTCCGTCCTCACGCCGCCGGCGCACGGGAGCCACGAGCCGTAGCGCCACCTTGATCGGGCTGTCGCGGCGGATCTGGTCGAGTCGATGGGCGATGCGCGGGTTCGCGAAGCGGACGCGCAGGTCGTCGAGCCATCCGTCGAGCTCTGCGGCAGGCAGATCGACCGCGGTCCGCTGGGCGGCCCAGAGCGCTTCGGTGTCGCCACGGAGGTCGCGGTCGTCGAACGCCTCGGCGATCGTCTCGTATCCCCGCAGACGACCGGCGGCCGCGAGGAAGCTGTGGCCGGCGTTGAGCAGGTAGAGCTTTCGCGATTCGTACGGACCCACGTCGGCCACGAATCGTCCACCGCCCTGCGCCCAGTCCGGTGCGCCGCCGGGGAACTCTCCGGCGAGGATCCACTCCGTGAACGGCTCGGTCACGACGGTGGACGGATCGTCGAGGCCGGTGAGCTTCCGCACGGCATCGATGTCGACTGCCGTGACCGCCGGGGTGATCCGGTCGACCACGGTGTCGACGAACGACGCGGTGTCCGAGATGCGCGCAGCCTCGGTGCCGGCGGCCTTGAGTACCGCGTCGCGCAGCACCCGTCCGTTCCGCGGCAGGTTGTCGCAGCTCACGACCGCGAGGGGTCCTGCGTCGGTGTCCGCCCGAGCGACGAGGCCGTCGGCGATACGTCCGGGCACCGCGGAACCGGCGGAGTACCCCGCCTCGGTGACGGTGACGGTCAGCACGGCGACCTGCGGATCGGCGAGCACGGCGAGCCAGGACGCCTCATCCGATCCGGGGACCGCGCGCACGATCGACTGCACGGTCGTCGCCCGATCCCCCTCGGCCGAACGCTCCAGCACGGTATAGACGCCGTCGTTCCGTGACAGCAGTTCCGCGGCCTCGGGGGTGCGTCCGGTGAAAGCGGCGATGCCCCAGCCGTCGTCCGCGCCTGCGCGGTCGTTCGCCTGCTGGGTGTACCAGGCCTGATGGGCGCGGTGAAAGGCGCCCATCCCCAGATGAGCGGCACGGACCGGGGGATGCTGCGTGCGCGCCGGCCCGGTCACGATCCGATGCCCGCGGCACCGGCGCACGCGCGGAGGAAGGCGAGGTCGTCGACCAGTCGCTCTTCCAGCGGAGCATCCGTCGAGAAGTCCTCCAGCGTAACCCAGCCGTCGTACCCGACCTCGGCGAGAGCACGGAAGTAGTCCGGCACACTGGCGATGCCCTCGCGCAGCGGCGCCCACACCGACTCCCAGCGCACATCTCCATCGAGCCCGGTCTGCCCGGTGCGCTGCCAGACCGCGTTCTTCACGTGCACGTGAGCGAGGTACTCGCCCAGAAGCTGGAGCCCGGCACGAGTATCCTCCTGACCTTCGATCACGAGATTGCCGAGGTCGTGGATCACGCCGATGGTGCGCGGATCGATGCCGTCGACCAGCCGGAGGGCGGCCGACGCCGACGACGAGATCGTCTGGTGGTGCAGCTCGACCAGCACCTTCACGCCGAGTGTCCCCGCCTGTTCCGCGGCCCACGCCAGGTCGTCCCTGGTCTGCGCGAACACCGAGCGATAGTCCTCGGCGTCGTTGAAGGGGATGCGCACTCGCACCTGACGCGCACCGAGGTCTGCGGTCGCCCGGAGCGTCCGCAGCACGTCGTCCCGGTCCGGCGCGAGCGCATAGCCGCCGATGCCGCTGAACTCCAGCCCGGCCTCGCGGGTGATGCGGGCGATCTCGGCGACCGCCCCCTCGAGCCCGGTGAGCGGCCAGGTCGCACGGTTCCCGGCCCAGAACCCGGGCGGATCCGCCTCGTCCTGGTCGGTGATGCGCCACTCGATGCCGTCGTAGCCGATCGCGGCGATGCGGCGGGCCGCTTCCGCGGGCTCCCAGTCGGGGGTCGCCGCGGTGAACACGGAGAACTTCATGCGATGCCTCCTGTCCGCACGTTCGTGTCGTCGACGGTGCCGTCGATCAGGTCGGCGATGCGCACCGGCGAGCCGGTGGTCGCCGAGACGTAGATGCCGCGCACGACGGCGAGCGCCCGCAGCGCCTCGGGCACCCCGACGCGGGAAGCCCGCCCGTCGCGGATGCTCTCGACGATGTCGGCGTACTGACGGGCGTGGCCCTCGGCGAATGCCTGCGGGTTGCGGTCGTCGCCGAGTCGATGCCCCTCCGGCACCCAGTCGGCGCTGCGGTCGGTCGGCTCGCCGTCGATCCACAGCCGGGCGAGCTGGTCGTTCTCGATGATGCCGGTCCCCTGCGCACCGTGCACGGCCAGCCGCACCGGCTGCTCGGGGAAGGCCGCGGTCGTGGCGTGCAGCACGGCGAGCGCCCCCGATTCGAAGCGCACCGTGACCACGGCGACGTCTTCGACCTCGACCCGCTCGTGTGCGAGCAGCGCGGTGTGGGCGAACACCTCGACCGGCATGCCGAGGAACCACAGCAGCAGATCGACGGTGTGCACGCCCTGGTTCATGACGGCGCCTCCGCCGTCGAGCTCCCAGGTGCCTCGCCAGGCGCCCGAGTCGTAGTACTCCTGAGAGCGCCACCAGGGCACCGAGGCCACCGCGCTCGTGATCCGTCCCAGGCGTCCGGAGTGGGCGGCGTCGGCGACGGCCACGGCACCGGGGTCGAAGCGGTGCTGGCTGATCACCGAGATCCGGATGCCGCGCGTCTCCGCGTCCCTGGCGATCTCCGCTAATCGGCGGCCGCGCTCCATCGACACGTCGAGGGGTTTCTCCAGCACGACGTGCATCCCGCGGGCGACCGCCCGTTCGGCGAGCTCGACATGGGAGCCGCTCGGGGTGCAGATCACGACCATATCGACATCGGCGGGGATCGACTCGATCTCGGCGTGGGCCGACGGTCGCGCGCCGCCCAGCTCGTCGACGACGAGGTCGGCCAGCCGTGCGGTCGCCGCCGGCACCTCGTCGACGACGGCGACGATGCGCAGGCCGGGAGTGCTCGCGATCGCTCGGGCATGATTGACGCCGATGATGCCGCATCCGACGATCGCGACGTCGAGGATTGCGTCGGTCATGAGAGGGTCACTCCGATCTCGTCCGTGAGGGTGCGCAGGGCCCGACCGGCGCGGCCGAAGGCCTCGGGGCCGGAGAACCCGCCGAGGGCGTTCACGTCGGCGAGGTGCGGTTCGAGCGAGGCGAACCCCGCATAGCCGTCGTCGCGCAGGGCGGTGAGGGTCTCGCGCAGCTCGCCGTCGCCCTCGCCCACCGGGACCACCTCGCCGGTCGCTGCGAGCGCATCCTTCAGCTGCAGATACTCGAGGTGCGGTCGCAGCATCGCGTAGCCGTCGGTGAACGGACGGACGCCGACCTGCACGAAGTTGGCGTTGTCCCAGGCGATGCGCAGCCGGTCCGAACCGACCGACTCGATCACGTCGAGCACGCGTGCGGGGATGTCGCCGTAGATGTCCTTCTCGTTCTCGTGCACGAGGGTGACCCCGGCCGCCTCGGCGGTGCGCGCCAGCGCCGCCATGCGCACGAGCACGTCGTCGCGGATGTCTTCGGCCGAAAGGTTCTCGTCGCGGAAGAACGAGAAGATGCGGATATACGGGGTCTCCAGGACGTCGGCGGCACGGATCGCCCGCTGCAGTCGACCGACCTCGTGCTCCACCGGTAGGGACACGTCGACCTTGCCGATCGGCGAGGCGACCGCCGAGACCGACATGCCGCGTTCGCGCACGACGGCCGCGAGCTGCGTCAGCTGAGACTCATCGAGATCGACGATGTTCACCCCCCACGCGCTGCGCACCTCGATGTGCCGCGCGCCGAGCGCCTGGAGCACGGCGATCTGCACGGCCGGATCGGGATCGATCTCGTCACCGAATCCTGAGAGCTTCCACGGGGTCATTTCACTCCTCCTGCGGTGAGACCGCCTACGAGATAACGCTGGAACACGAGGTACAACACGACGACGGGGATGGCGCAGATGAGCGAGGCCGCCATCATCTGTCCGTACAGCGGCACCGCCCCCGTCTCCTGCGTCGCGCCGAAGATCTGCAGGGCCACCGCGGCGGTCCGGCTGTCGCGGTTGGTCATGACCGAGGCGAACAGCACGTCGTTCCACCCCTGCAGGAAAGCGAAGATCGCGGAGACCACGATCCCGGGCCAGCTCAGCGGCAGCACGATGCGGGTGAGGACGCGGAAGTTGGAGGCGCCGTCGATGCGGGCGGCTTCTTCGAGCTCGCGCGGCAGCCCGCGGATGTACGTCACCATCACCCAGGTCGAGAACGGCAGCGCGAAGGTGAGGTAGGTGACGAACACCGACCAGTGCGTGCCGATGGTGGGGATGCGCAGCACCGACGACAGCGTCGAGAACATCACGAACACCGGCAGCAGCATGAGGGTTCCCGGAACCGACTGCAGGCCGAGCAGACCCCGAAGGATCGTGACGCGTCCGATGAAGGTGAACCGCACCAGCACCCAGGCCATCGACACGGCCACGGCCGCGCAGACGACCGCGACCGCCCCGCAGATCAGCAGGCTGTTGGCCAGACCTCCGGCGAGATCGACACTGCGCCAGACCTTGATGTAGTTGTCGAGACGCAGCTCGGTCGGCCAGTACGCGCCGCCGGCGACCGCGACATCGGCGTTGATCGAGGCGAACAGCATGTACGAGACCGGCCCGAAGACCAGCAGACACAGGACGACGTTCGCGGCGACGAGAAGCGGACGCGGCAGCAGGCGGTCGACCTGGCTGTGACCGCCCGGGCGGCTCCGGCGCGGGTTGACCTGCGCGATCGTGGTGGTGACGCTCATCGCTTCGCGTCCTCTCCGGTGTCGAGGCGCACAGCGCGCAGGTAGACGAACAGGGGGATCGCGACGATCGCGAGAGAGGCGACCGCCATCGCCGCGGAGAGCCCGAACCGGAAGCTCTGGAACGCCGTGACGTAGGTGAGGACCGGCAGGACCTCGACATCGACGGGGGCCGGGATCCCGAAGAGCACGAACGGCATCGTGAAGGCGTTGATGCTGTGCAGGAACGTGAGGATGAAGGCCAGCAGGATCGATCCGCGCAGGTACGGCAGGATCACCTTGCGCAGCTTGATCCCCCAGCCGGCGCCGTCGAGCGCCGCCGCCTCGTGCACCTCCGCATCCACCGCCTGGAGACCGGCGAGGGTCAGCAGATACACGAACGGCCAGCTCACCCAGAGCTGCGTGATCACCAGGGTCCAATAGCTCTGCGGTCCGTTCAACCACAGCCCCGGATCGACGCCGAAGACGCCGAAGGCCTCGTCCACGACGCCCTCGGGCTGGAACATCGCCCGGAAGACGGTCGCCACGACGAACGCGGGGAGGATGTACGGGATCAAGTACACCGAGCGCACCAGCCCACGGCCGCGGAAGGCGTTCTGCGTGGCCAGCGCCGCCGTGACGCCGAGGGGGATCGCCGCGACCGACACGATCAGTGCGTAGCTGACGCTCAGCCAGATCCCCCGCACCAGCGGAGAAGTGGAGAACGCCTCGACGAAGTTTCCCAGGCCGACGAACGGCGCCTGCAGCCACTGCCTGATCGTGTACTGGTCGAGATCGAGCATCGAGATCCAGAAGGCCAGCAGCAGCGGCACCAGGATCAGCAGCGTCATCAGCACCCCGCCGGGGAGCAGCATCCACAGCGGGCGGGGCCGCTCGCTCGGCGGCGTGTCGTCGGTGCGTTTCCGACGCGTATCGGTCGCGATCGCCATGTGCGCGTCCTCGCGTCGCTACTTGGACTTGTCCAGCGCGGACTGCGAACTCGCCTGGGCCTCGGCGATCGCCGCGGCGATGTCGCTCTGGCTGAGCGTTCCCCCCTGCAACGCGGGCAGCGACTGCACGACGACGTTGGTCAGCGCGAGCTGCGTGTCACCCCAGGCGCCCGTGAACGGAGTGGCGACCGACTGCGAGGCCGCCTGCACGTTGGCGCTCAGATCGGGGTTGTCCTTCTCGACCTGTGCGGCCGCCTCCACCCCCGTCGGCAGCTCGCCGAACGTGTCGAAGTAGTCGAGCTGCGACTCGGTGCTGGTGAGCATCTCGATGAACGCGAACGCGAGGTCCTGGTTCGGCGAGTACTGGGCGACCACGAGGTTGTCTCCCGAGAGGATGCTGGCCGCTTCCTCGCCGCCCTTGGGGAGTTCGGTCTCCCCCGGCGGGATGGTCGGGAGGAGGGCGTAGGCGTAGGAGTCGGCGACGGGGGAACCCGCGAACGTGGGCTTCGAATTCGCCGAGGTCATCGGAAGGAAGGCGGCCTTGCCCTCGGCGAAGGCGGCGACGGCCTGGGCGTTCTTCCAGCCGATGGCTGCCGGGTCGACGAGTCCGTCCTGGTACCAGCCGAAGTAGGTGTCGTAGGCGGCGGCCACGGCGGGATCGTCGATCTCCGCCTTCTTGGCCTCGACATCGATCAGCGGATTGCCCGCCTGCACGCTCATGCCC
This sequence comes from Microbacterium maritypicum MF109, assembly GCF_000455825.1. Classification (GTDB taxonomy): domain Bacteria; phylum Actinomycetota; class Actinomycetes; order Actinomycetales; family Microbacteriaceae; genus Microbacterium; species Microbacterium maritypicum_A. Next base: position 15,073 of record NZ_ATAO01000168.1, on the reverse strand, counting down.
CAGACGAACTTCCAGGGGTCGAAGCTGTCGGCGTATCCGATCGCGAGACCGTGCACGTCTCCGGATTCGATCTTCTCGGCGGCGGCCGTCAGCTCGTCCCACGTCGTGGGCGGTTCGTCGATGCCGGCAGCGGCGAGCAGCTCGGTGTTGTAGGCCATCACGAACGGGCGACTCACGAACGGGACGGCGATCTCGTCGTCCTCGCTGGGGCCGGAGATACCGAGGGTGGACGGTACGAAGCGGTCGCGGCCTCCCACCTTGTCCCAGTCGGCCTCGGTGAGTTTCACGAAGGCGCCCGTCGCGTACGCGGTCGGGGTGAACGTGGTGCCGAGTCCGTAGACGTCGGGGCCCTGTCCGGAGAGCACAGAAGTCTGGATCTTCGTCAGCTCGTCGTTGGCGCTCGCGAAGGTCTCGAACTCGACCTTCGCTCCGGTCTTCTCCTCGAAGGCATCGGAGACCTTCCCGAACCACTCCTTCTGCTGCTCGGGGTAGAGACCGTTCGCGGCCATCATCACCGTGAGCGTCTGGCCGGTCCCGTCGACGGTGCCACCGGCGTCGCCGTCGTCCGTGCCGGCGGTGGATCCCGAGCATGCGGTCAACGCGATCGCTGCTGCGGCCATCGCCCCGAGGGCGATCAGGGGTCGAGACTTCATTGAACTCTCCTTCGAGACAGTGAGTGGACGTGACTGCGTCTTCGCCAAGGTAGGCAAGCGTGGCAATTGTTAGCAATTCATTGCCAGTAATTGCCATCTTGTGATTCTGTTGCCCCATGTCGTCCCCCACACCGCCTTCGCACCGGCCGACGCTCGCCGATGTGGCCGATGCCGCCGGCGTCGCGATCTCCACGGCGTCGCGCGCCCTCGCCGTCCCCGGCCGTGGCAACCCCGGCACCCGCGACCGCATCATCCGCGTCGCGAAGGACCTCGGCTACACGCCCACCGCCGCCTCCGGCACGGCATCGACGCCGTCGACCCGCATGGTCGCCGTGCTGGTCTCCGACGTCACGAACCCGTTCTACTTCGGGATCATCCGCGGTACCCAGCAGGCCCTGCGGGTGGCGGGCTACTCGCAGATCCTGGTGCACACCGAGGAGTCGCCCGAGATGGAGGAGAGCACCCTCGAAGAACTGCGCAGCTCCTACGACGGCGCGATCCTGACCGCGTCCCGCCTGTCCGACGAGCGGCTGGCCGAGCTCAGCACCGAGCTCCCCCTCGTGGCCCTGAACCGTGCCGTGCCCGGAGTGCCGTCGGTGTTCATCGACACGCCGCTCGGCTTCGACCAGGCCGTCGAGCACCTCGCCTCCCTGGGGCATCGACGCATCTGCTACGTGGCCGGTCCCCCGACCAGCTGGGCGAGCAATCTCCGCTGGCGGGCCGTGGCGGCCGCGTGCGAGCGCCTCGGGATCGAGCACACGAAGGTGGGGCCGTACCAGCCCCGCACGAAGGCGGGAGCGGCGGCGGCGGATGCCGCGCTGAACACCGGTGCGACCGCCTGCGTGGCTTTCAACGACCTCCTCGCGATCGGCATGCTGATCCGGCTCAAGGAACGCGGCGTGCGCGTTCCGGAGGACATGAGCATCGTCGGCTGCGACGACATCTTCGGCGCCGACTTCTGCAACCCGCCACTCACGACCCTCACCGCTCCGATCGAGCAGGCCGCACGCCTGTCCGTGTCGATGCTGCTCGACCGCCTGCAGAGCGAGCGCATCGGAGCGGGCGCGCTCAACCGACGGCACATCGCCGCACTGCCCACCCACCTGACCGTGCGGGAGTCGACCGGCTCCGCACCCCGCCGCACCCCTGGAGGAGACTCATGAACACTGCGCTCAGCCCGCACGCCGACCGACTCCTCCCCGCCGATCCCGGCGTGCGCGAGCTCGCCCGCCGGCTGTACGACGCGGTCGCTGCGGCACCGATCCTGTCGCCGCACGGGCACGTCGACGCCGCGCTGCTCGCGGACGACGAACCGTTCTCCGATCCTGCGACGCTGTTGATCACTCCCGACCACTATGTGCTGCGCCTGCTCCACGCCGTCGGTGTGCCCCTCGGCGCGCTGGGTCGCGGAGCCGCACCCGCCGATCCGCAGGAGGTGTGGCGGGCGTTCTGCGCGAACTGGGACGTCTTCCTCGGAACGCCGGTGCGCTACTGGTTCGAGTCGTCGCTGTCCGAGGTGTTCGGGGTGACCGAGCAGCCGAGCGCGGGCAATGCCGATGAGCTGTACGCACACATCGACGCGCAACTGCGAATCCCCGCATTCCACCCACGGGCGCTGTTCGAGCGCTTCCGCATCGAGGTGCTCGCGACGACCGACGACCCCGCCGACGACCTCGCCGCGCATGCACGACTGCGCGACGATCCGTCCTTCCGCGGGCACGTGCTTCCGACGTTCCGCGCCGACCGCTACATGGATCCGTCGGCTGAGGGATGGTCGGCTGCACTCTCGGAGCTGTCGGAAGCTGCCGGCACCGATGCCGCGAGCTACGCCGGGCTGCTCGACGCCCTGCGCCTCCGACGGACCGCATTCCGGGCGGCGGGCGGCACGGCCACCGACACCGGTGTGCTCGACGCCGGCTCGCAGCCGCTGACGAGTGCCGACGCAGAGCGCATCCACGCCGCCGGGCTCCGGGGGGACGTCACCGCGGAAGCCGCGACGGCATACCGCCGCAACATGCTGTACCGACTGGCCGAGATGTCGTCTGAGGACGGACTGGTCATGCAGCTGCACCCCGGCGTGATCCGCAACCACCACCGCGACACGCTCGCGCAGTTCGGCCCGGACAGCGGACACGACCTGCCGGATGTCGCCTCATTCACGCGGCCGCTCACCCCGATCCTCAACGACTTCGGCACCGACGAGACGTTCCGGATGGTGCTGTTCACGGTCGACGAGACCGCGTTCAGCCGGGAGATCGGACCGCTCGCCGGCTTCTACCCCTCTGTGTACGCCGGTGCACCGTGGTGGTTCCTCGACACCCCCGACGCCATCTCCCGCTACCGGAGGTCGGTGACGGACAGCGCCGGTTTCACGAAGACCAGCGGGTTCGTCGACGACACCCGGGCCTTCTGCTCCATTCCCGCGCGCCATGACATGTCCCGGCGGCTCGATGCGGGCTACCTGTCCACTCTCGTCGCAGAGCACCGCCTCACCGAGGAGCAGGCCTTCGCGCTGGCGCACCGCTTCGTCGACGGCATCCCGCGGACGACCTTCCGACTGCCCAGTGCTCCCGCCTGAGCCTCACGAAGTGGAGGTCTCCGTGACACGACGCACGACGTACTCGACGACATCGCCCTCCGGGATCGCGCGGGGACGGAAGCGTGCCCCGGTAGGCCCGCGCGGCACCATGCGATCGACGCGGAAGATGCGCCAGTCGTCTCGATCCAGGTCCCAGGCGAGCAGGTACCAGACCGGCCCCCAGCTCACCAGCCGCTGTGGTTCGGTGTGTCGCGGCTCTTCGCTGCCACCCGGCTTCGTGTAGCCGAAGCGGAGCCGTTCATGACCGCGGATCGCCGCGGCGACCGTGCTGAGTGCTGCGAGATCGAGTGGGGGTTCGGCTCCGGGAACCACGCTGGTCGCCTTCCGGATCGCGTCGACACGGCGGCGGAGGCGGGCGGGCATCACCTGCTCCAGCTTGGCGAGGGCGGTGAGCGAGGTCTCTTCGACGCCGAGCCGCCAGGTTGCCGCCGCCCCCAGCCCGACCGCGACGGCGACGGCTTCGTCATCGTCGAGCAGCAGTGGAGGCATCGCCGCCCCCGCGGCCAGCCGGTACCCGCCGGCGACTCCGGGTCGCGCGTCCACGGGATAGCCGAGCGAGCGGAGCTTGCCGATGTCGGCGCGCACGGTCCTCGTGCTCACACCCAGTCGGTCGGCGAGTGCGGAACTCGTCCAGTCCCGTCTGAGCTGAAGCAACGACAGCAGTTCCAGCAGACGGGCCGAGGTCTCGAGCATGTCTGATCCTCTCAGCAAATGCGGAAGCTGGTCTTCCGCATTGCCTGCGAGCGTGAACAGCATGACCCAGCACACCTCTCTCACCCCTTTTCGCATCGACATCCCGCAGGGCGCCGTCGATGACCTTCACGATCGCCTGACCCGTACACGGTGGCCGCTTGCCGTGCCCGGTCGAGACGATCGCGCCGACTTCCGTCGGGGCACCCCGCTTCCGTATCTGAAGGAGCTCGCCGAGTACTGGCGCGACGGCTTCGACTGGCGGGCGCAGGAGGCGACCCTCAACATGCACGAGCAGTTCACGACGGTCATCGACGGCCAGACGTTCCACGTGCTCCACGCGCGGTCGGCGAACCCGCAGGCCACGCCGCTGCTCCTCAGCGACAGTTGGCCGGCGTCGTTCGTCGAGTACCTGCGACTGATCCCGTTGCTGACCGACGAGTTCCACGTGGTCATCCCGTCGTTGCCCGGCCTGGGCTTCTCGAACCCGCTGTCCGGTACCGGGTGGGACCTCGCACGGACGGCGGAGGCCTACGCCGAGATCATGACACGCTTCGGCTACGACCGGTTCGCGACCCATGGCACCGACGTCGGCACGGGCATCACCGGACGACTTGCGGGGATCCACCCCGACCGCGTCATCGGCACCCACTTCGGCAGCGACCGCGTATGGCTCGGGCTGGTCGGCAACATGTTCCCCGCCCCCGATGGCCTGTCAGAGGAAGAGCTCGCCCAGCTCGAGGCCGCACACGTCGCGAGTGCGGCAGAGCGCGGCTACATCGGCATGCACAACCATCGACCGGACACGATCGGACCGGCGCTCACGGACTCGCCCGTCGGTCAGCTCGCGTGGATCGTCGAGAAGTTCAAGCGCAGGACCGATGAGGGGTTCCTGGCACCGGAGGTAGACCGCGACCAGCTCCTGACGAACGTGAGCCTGTACTGGTTCACTCGCAGTGGCGCTTCCGTCGCGCAGTTCTTCTACGAGTCGGAGCACGCCGAGCTCGACTTCGCCATGCCCTCCGGGGTACCGGCCGGCTGGGCCGTGTTCGACACCCATCCGCTGATTCGGCGCACGATGGATCCGACCGGTGCGATCAGCCATTGGAGCGAGTTCACCGAGGGCGGGCACTTCCCGGCGATGGAGGAGCCGGAGCTTCTCGCCGAGGACATCCGGAAGTTCTTCCGCAGTCTCGCCTGATCGACACCGCACGTCCGCACGCTGCGATCAGAACGCGACGGCGCTGATCGACGCGTGCGGACGCCGTCCGTCCTGTACCCGCGCATCGCTGTCGAGCACGGAGAACCCCGCGCATTCGAGCAGCGCCGACATCCCGTCCACCGACCAGTAGTGCGCCGTGGTGACCGCGTGCGGGAACGGTTCGCCGTCCGTCCCGTCGAAGAACCCGATCAGCAGGTGACCGCCCTCGCGGATCGCGCGCCGCGCGGCCGCGAGCAGGGACGGCAACTCATCCGGAGCCGCATGGATCAGCGAGTACCAGGCGAGCACGCCACCGAGTGAGCCCGCCGGGACGTCGGCGTCGGTCAGTGACGCCACCCGATACGGCACCTGCGGGAACCGTGCGGAGGCATCGTCGACGAATTCCGGCACGAGGTCGATGCCCTCGGCGTCAGCGCCTCGATCGACGAGGAAGGCGGTCCAGTGCCCGGGTCCGCAGCCGACATCGAGAATGCGCCCGTCGATGCCATCCGCCCAGCGTCCGATGCGCTCCCGGTCGATGTCATCCATCTGCCCGATGTCACCGAACAGCTCCGTGTACTCGGTGGCACGCGCGGCATAGCCGTCGCGGATGCGCACGTCGCTCCCGGAGTCATTCGCCAAGGCTCGCCCCTCCCTGTCTGCTCGCGATCGCTTCCCTCCACGGTATCCGGCAACTCTTCGCCGAAGGGATGTAACGACTGTTACATTCTCACTGTGACGAATCTCGATCGTTGGCTCGTGCTCCTGGTACAGGTGCCCGCAACTCCCTCGAGGCACCGTGTCGCGGTCTGGCGAGAGCTGCGCCAGTTCGGAGCGGTCCCTGCGGGGCAGGGAACCTGGGTGGTCCCGGAGGTTCCGGCGTGTGTCGCGGGAGTCGAGCGCGCCCGCGCCCTCGCTCAGCGCGGCGACGGCGCCATCCTCGTACTCCGCACCCAGGCAGACGGGGGCGACACCGCCGCGCTTCGAGAACTCTTCGATGCTGCGCGGGCCGATGACTGGACGGAGTTCATCGCCGACTGCAGGAAGTACGAGGCCGAGATCGCGCGCGAGATCGACAAGAAGAAGTTCACTCTTGCCGAGCTCGAAGAGGAGGAGCAGAGCCTCGATCGCCTGCAGCGGTGGCATCGCACCATTCGCAGCCGCGACGTGTTCGGATCCCCTTCATCCAAGGAGGCCGACCGTGAACTCGCCACATGCGTCGCCGAGCTCGCGCGGTTCACCGACCTCGTCTACCAGGCCGTTCACGCGTGAGCGAGCCGGCGGTCGCCGCGCGGACGATCGCCCCGCTCTACGCCGCGGGGTTCGTCACTGCTTTCGGCGCCCACAGCATCGCGGCCGGCATCGGGGCGACGGGGCAGGACATTGGTCTCGACCTCCTGCGGATGGGCGCGCTCCTGGCTGTCTACGACCTCGCCGAGGTGTTCCTCAAGCCGGTTTTCGGTTCGCTGGCCGACCGCATCGGCGCCAAACCCGTGATCGTCTTCGGGCTCCTCGCCTTCGGGATCGTGTCGCTCGTGGGGCTGTGGTCGTCGAACACCATCGCCCTCGCCGTCGCGCGGCTCGGGCAGGGCGCGGCGGCGTCGGCATTCTCCCCGGCCTCTTCTGCAACGGTCGCGCGGCTCGCAGCCCCGGGCGCGAAGGGGCGATACTTCGGCAGATACGGTTCCTGGAAGGGACTCGGCTACACGCTGGGTCCACTCATCGGCGCCGCACTGATCTTCACGGGTGGCTTCGCGCTCCTCTTCACCATTCTGAGCGCCGTCGCGATCCTGACCGCGTTCTGGGTGGCGGTCACCCTCCCCCGCCTCGATCCCCTCCCGCGCCCGCGTTACACCGTCGCAGACCTCGTCCGCCAGACGACCGAGCGGGGGTTCCTCGTGCCTACCCTGGCCCTGGCAGCCTCCACAGGGGCACTCGGCGCATCGATCGGCTTCCTCCCCGCCATGGCGAGCGGCCAGGACGCGCCATTGCTCGCGAGCATCGCGCTCGCGTCCGTCCTGGCACTGAGTTCGACGCTCACTCAACCCTGGGCGGGAAGACTGCGCGACAGCGCCCATATGAGCGATCGAGCGGGGATGGCGCTGGGCCTTGCGACCATCACCACCGGCACCATGACGGCCGCACTCGTCCCCGCACTGCCCGGGCTCTACGTCGCCGCGGGACTTCTCGGAATCGGGATCGGCTTCGCCACACCATTCGCGTTCGCACACCTCGCCGACACGACACCGCACGAGCGTATGGGCCGCACGATGGGCACGGCGGAGCTCGGGCGCGAACTCGGGGATGCCGGCGGGCCCGTGCTCGTCGGCGGCATCGCGATCGCTGCGACACTGCCGATCGGACTCGCCGCGCTCGCACTCGTCGTCGCGGCGGCCGGAGTGTCGACGCGGATGCTCCCACGCTTCCCGGAAACGACCCGGGATCCCCGTCGACCGCGTGACTGAGGCCATCCTCGACGCGAGGACAGCCGACCGATACTGTCTGGTCATGACTACGACCGACGCACCGCTGCGCTCACCTCGTTGGCACCTGCTCGGCTCGCTGCCCTTCGCCGCAGCCGCGCTCGTCCTCGTGAACGGGCTCTACATCTTCCTCGTCGCCCTCGGCAACATCACCGACTACGGCACGAACTTCGACTTCGTGCAGCATGTGCTGGCGATGGACACCACGAACTTCGGTCAGGATGCCGGAAAAGGTCTCGACCCTGACGTGATGTGGCGGGCGATCGACAATCCCGTGCTGTGGAACATCGCGTACATCGGCGTGATCATCTGGGAGTCGCTGAGCGCGATCGTCCTGATCGTCGCGGTCGTGTTCTTCGTGCGCGGATTCCTCGGCCACGGCTTCCACGCCGCCCGCGTGTGGTCGTCGATCGGACTCGTGATGATCATCCTGCTCTTCGTGGGCGGATTCATCTCCATCGGCGGCGAGTGGTTCCAGATGTGGCGCTCCACGTCGTGGAACGGGCTCGACCCCGCCTTCCGCAACTCCGTGATCGCCGGCATCGGTCTGGTGCTGCTGCACCTCCCGTCACCCCGATGGGATGACGCTCCGCCTCGGCGCGACGCCGCCCGATAGGCGCGTGGGCCCACGGCGTCCTCACGAACGCCGTCGCCCCAGGGCCCAGAGCCCTCGCACGATTCCCACCGCGACGGCGCCGATGATCCCGCCGATCGTGTTCCACACGATGTCCTGCACGTCAGGGACACGCCCAGGGATCGCGGCCTGGACACTCTCGATCGCGAACGACGCACAGAAGACGAGCACGGGCGCGAGCATCCAGAGCCGCCGGCTGAGCGCAAGCGCCACCGCGGCTCCGAGAGGGACGAAGAGCAGTGCGTTGAGGGTGCTCTCCACCTCGATGAAGGTCATCGGCTCGACCAGAGGCGCCGCGAAGACATGGGCGAGGTCCATGAAGAGCGCACGAGCAGGGCTCGCGAACCGGCGCGGCGTCAGCGTGACGGCGACGACCGCCAGAGCCGCGAGGCCCGCGACGAGGAACCGCGGGCCGGACGACGGGCGAGAGTGAGCGGAGTGAGCCATACGCCCACCTCACCGCATCCGATGTTGCGTGAGCGTATGCGTTTCGGTCGGTAGCATTCGGGGGTGGAGAGCGAACCGCGATGGAATCTGACCGTCGGGCTCTGGCTCATCTACACGCCGGTCCCCTCCGGATTCGGCGACGGCGTGGTGGGTCGGGGCTGATACCTGACCGGGGCGCTGCACCGTGACTTCCGGGAAGGGCGGGCCGAAGGATACGACTGGAAGATCGAACCCGACGGCTCCTGGAGCATCGCAGAGCGCCTCGTCGTCTTCGCGATGAGCGAGAACGGCGACTACCTCGCCTGGGACACCGGTGCCCGAGACGACGACGGCGAACTGCCGATCTTCCACACGTCTCGCTTCAACTCACTGACGCGCATAGGTGACGACCTCTATGAAGCGATCGATTGGCTTCGTCGAGGCAACCGCGAACCGGATCCCCTCGACTTCACTCCCCTCGCTCCCACCCGCTGTGAGCGACGGAGCCGACGCTCAGTTGAAGTCGCCGCCGGGAGCCATGTCCATGAAGCGCGAGTAGTGCCCCTGGAACGCGACGGTGATCGTCGCGGTAGGTCCGTTACGGTGCTTGGCGACGATGAGGTCGGCCTCGCCCGGACGCACGTCCTTGTCGTACACCGAGTCGCGGTGCAGCAGGATGACCATGTCGGCGTCCTGCTCGATCGAGCCCGACTCTCGCAGGTCGCTGATCGCGGGCTTCTTGTCGGTGCGCTGCTCGGGACCACGGTTCAGTTGCGAGAGGGCGATGACCGGAACCTGCAGCTCCTTGGCGATGAGCTTGAGGCTTCGGGAGAACTCCGAGACCTCCTGCTGACGCGACTCGACGCGCTTGCCCGAGGTCATCAGCTGCAGATAGTCGATGATGACCATGCGCAGTCCTTCGCGCTGCTTGAGTCGACGGCACTTCGCGCGGATCTCGACGAGCGTCATGTTCGGGCTGTCGTCGATGTAGAGCGGGGCGTCGTTGATGCGCCCTCGGGTCGCGGCGACGGTGGTCCAGTCGCGCGGGTCGAGGTTTCCCTTTCGCATGTTCTGCAGCGGGATCGCACCCTCGGCGCTGAGCAGACGCATGGCGATCTCGCTCTTGCCCATCTCGAGGGAGAAGAAGACGGAGGGGAGGTTGTGGCCGATGGATGCGGCGCGCGCGAAGTCGAGCGCGAGCGTGGACTTACCCATGGCGGGTCGAGCAGCGACGACGATCATCTGCCCGCCGTGGAGGCCGTTCGTCAGTTCGTCGAGCTCTTTGAAGCCGGTCGGCACTCCGGTCATCGATCCGTCGCGGCCGCTGGCGGCCTCGATCTCCTCGAGCGCGGCGTCGACGGCGATCTGCAGCGGGACGTAGTCCTCGGCGGTCTCGGATCCGGTGATCGAGTAGATCTCGGCCTGCGCGTTGTTGACGATGTCGGTCGCATCGCCCTCACCGGCGTACCCGAGCTGCACGATGCGCGTGCCCGCATCGACGAGCCGGCGCAGGATCGCACGCTCGGAGACGATGCCCGCGTAGTAGCCGGCGTTGGCCGCCGTGGGGACGATCGACGTCAGCGTGTGCAGGTAGTCGGCACCGCCGGCGCGGCCGAGCTCGCCTGTCTTGATGAGCTCGTCGGTGACGGCGACGACGTCGGTGGGCTCACCATGGGAGTACAACGAGAGGATGGCCTCGAAGATGAGCTCGTGCTTCGGGATGTAGAAGTCGGCACCCTTGAGCGTCTCGATCACATCGGCGACCGCATCCTTCGACAGGAGCATTCCGCCCAGCGCGCTCTGCTCGGCGAGAAGGTCGTGGGGAGGCGTGCGTTCCGGCGCGCGCTTCGCGCCCATGCGCTCTTCTGAGATGTCAGCGATCGACACAGTCTTCCCTTCGATGCGACGTTTCCGATGCGATGTTCTGATGAGACGCTTCGACGGCGGGGCCCGTGCGGCCTTCGGCCCTCACACCGCTCTGAACAGCAAAACAGCTGCCTCCGACATTCGGTCGCTCGCCCACGCTACGAGCGACTGTTTCCACATGCAAGACGGCCTGTGGATAACTCTGTGGAGAGCGTGCGAACAAACTCGGAGTGTCTGTGCACAACGGGTGTGGATAACCCCGTGGAGGAGCGGGATACGAAACTTTTTTATTCCATTTGAACTGGCCTTTATCGTTTCCCCAGCCTGTGGATGGAAATCAGTTTAAATCGGGCATTGAAGGTTGCCCTCCGCGGGGATGGGATGTGTAGAACTTGGGGAAAGTCAAGCCGAGATTTCTCCGGGCGCGTCACACCCGGACATCCCCGGAAACGCGCGGAGAACCCTCTAGACACGACGTCCGTGCGCGAGTATCGTCAGCCCCAATCGACGCAACGGCGTCGACGTACGTTGCCTTCGGAGGGGGAGGTCGACGTGGACGTTCGGGCCACCCGACGCGGCATACCTGCCGCCGTCTTCTGGGGTGGCATCGGCGTGCTCGCCTGGGCGACGCTCACGGTTCTCCTCGCGGGCGGACCCGCGCACGCGGACGAACAGGACGGCCCGCTCGACGGACTCACCTCGCTCGTCAGCGACACGGTGTCGGCCGTCACGGCCCCCGTGACCCCGGTCGTCACGCAGGTGGTCGCCCCCGTGGTGACACAGGTGGTCGCGCCCGTGCAGCAGGCCGTCCCCGCCGTGGTCGCCACCGTGACCGAGCCGATCGTGAACGCACCCGTCGTCGGTCCGGCGGTCGCACCCGTCGTGAACACCGTGACCGAGACCGCGACCGCGGTCGTCACCCCTGTCACCGATGCCCTGACCGACGCACCGGTCTCTCAGATCACCGATCCGATTCTCGACGCGGTCTCCCGCGTCCCCGTGGTCGGCGGACTCGTCTCCGACCTCGGTCTGATCTCCGCGGTGGGTGACGTCGTCGGCGTCGTCGATGACACCACTGCTCTTCTCGGGAACGTCACGAACGAGACGGTTCCGCCCGTGCTCGAAGCGCTCAACCCGTCGACGACGACGCCTGGATCCGGCGAAGGTCCCGCGAACGTCGCCGAGGCCCCGGTCCCCCCGACGGCCGCACCCGCGACGGAGAGCTCCGCAGCGACGCCGGCGGTCTCGTCGACAGCTGTGCCGTCGACCGTGTCCCCGCCGTCTGGCGCGCTCACCACCGCGATCGGCGCCACCACCGACGACGCCACTTCTGTGCCCACTGCTCCCCCGTCGGGGAGCCCGCCAGGCACCACAGTCCCCGCGTCCTCCTCCGCCGGTTCCGGCGGAGGGAGCGGCGCATCCCCCGCGCGCCTCAGCGACGCGAACTCTTCTCCGCTCCGTGCTGGCGAGCGGACATCCGGCGCCTCCGACGACGAGCTTCCCTCGTCGACGGTCGCCGACACCGACGTCTCTCCTGACTGACGGATCGTCACGTCGTTCCCCCGGGAACGACAGATGCCGTGCTGCGCGCGCATGTGATCGCGCGCACCCATCAGACGATCCATCCAGTCAGGAGAACGATCATGCGTACTTTCATCAAGCGGGCCCTCTGGGGCACGCTCATCGCCGGGGGCATCACGCTCCTCGGCGCGACGGCCGCGAACGCGGCTGAGACGACCGGAGACGACGGACTGCTCTCCGGCACACAGGTGGAGACAGCGATCACCGCACCGATCTCGGTCGTGAACAACGCGATCTCGGTGCTGAGCGACGCCGTGTCCACCGCGCCTGCCCCGGCTCCGGCGCCCGCGCCTGCCCCGGCACCCGCACCCGCACCCGCACCCGCACCCGCACCCGCACCCGCACCCGCACAGACGAGCGGTGACTCGGGCACGGCATCCGGCACTCAGGCCGCGGTGACCGTGAACCTTCCCGTCACCGTGTCGAACAACGCGGTGAGCGTGCTCGACACATCGACGACCAGCGCCCCGGCTGCCACTTCCCCGAGCCCGGCTCCCCAGGCCGAAGCGCCTCTCGTGACCACGAACGGTCTGGACGGTGTGCTCTCGGGCACGCAGGCGCTGCTCGCGGTCAACGCACCGGTCACCGTCACGGGCAACGCCGTGTCGCTGGTCGGCGACACCGAGAGCACCACTCCGAACGCGCAGGGGGCCGCGGCACCGGCCTCCTCCGCTCCCGTGGGTGCGACCACATCCGGTGACGACGGCATCGGCAGCGGCACACAGGTCATCGCGCCCATCACGGCACCGGTGACGGTGTCGGGGAACGCGATCTCGTTGCTCGGTGACACGAGCTCCACGGGAACCGGCACCGCCGGCTCGACCGCTCCCCCCGCTCCCGCCACGTCGGCGGGAACGTCGGGTGACGACGCGGTCCTCGGCGGCACGCAGGCGACGGCGCCCGTCACAGCACCGGTCACGGTGTCGGGGAACGCGATCTCCGTCCTCGACGACGCCACCGTCACCCGCACCGGCACCGGCACCGGCACCGGCACCGGTGGAAACACCACCGCACCGGCAGCCCCCGCCACCGGAGGCAACACCACCACCGGAACCGACAGCGTCCTCGGCGGCACCCAGATCACGGCACCCGTCACCGCCCCCATCGGCGTGACCGGCAACGCGATCTCCGTCCTCGACGACGCCACCGTCACCCGCACCGGCACCGGCAGCAGCACCGGAGGAACCGCCCCCACCACCGGAGGCAACACCACCACCGGAACCGACGGCATCCTCGGCGGCACCCAACTGGCGCTGCCGATCAGCCTTCCGATCACGCTGGGCGGAAACGCCATCTCCGTGATCGGCGAGGCGACGGTGACCGACCCCGGCACGGGAACCGACCCCGGCACCGATCCCGGTACCGACCCCGGAACGGATCCCGGTACCGACCCCGGAACCAACCCGGGAACGACGCCCGGAACGACTCCGGTCTCGACGGCCGGAGCCGCCTTCGCCTCGGGCGCGGCGACGACCGGTCAGGCGTCAGGGCTCGCGATGACCGGCGCTCCGTCGCCGGTCGGACTGCTCGCAATCGCCGCCGTCCTGCTCCTCCTCGGAAGCGCCGGACTCCTGCGACGTCGTCTCGTGACGGCGTAGTGAGGACGCCGGTGGTGCGGCCGTCCTCGGGGGAGGAGACCCGCACCGCCGGTGCGCCGCTGCGTCCACCCCACACGTCGACGGATTCGTAGCCCCCAGCTCACACCGTCGTTCGACGCCGGCGCAGAATGGGCGGATGCCCCGTGGAAACCCCACCCACGGGGCATCCGTCGCGCCTGCGCACAGGCGTTCGACGAGGTCAGGGGATGTCGTCGACCTCGCCGTACGGGATGATCGCGGCGCGGTATCGCTCGACGAGTTCGCGCCATCCGAAGCCCTCGGTGTACTCGTGCTCGTAGACGGCTTCGGTGAAGTGCCACAGCAGATACGGATGCGCGCCGAGACCGTAGAGCGCGCCGTAATCGCGGTTCACGAAGGCGGTGCGCTCCTCGGGGGTCAGCACCCGGTCGTCGGCGACCGCGTCGGGCCCCGCTCCCCCGGCGAGCCACCCGTCGACGAACCCCTCGGTGTCGGCGACGTAGGCGTTCACGTTCGCGGTGCTCATCTCGACGGCGCGGATGAACTTGTTCATCATGTACCGGCTCACGATGCGGCCCTCCAGAGGAAGAACGGACTGGAGGCGAAGCGCGAGGTCGTGGCCTCCGCGAGTTCGGCCGGGTGCCCCTGCATGGCGGCGAGCGCGGCGACGATGTTCACGTACTGATACGTGACGTTGCCGGCGGCCATGATGCGGTCGAACCGGCATCCGGCGATCGCCCCGTCGAGGTCGCCGTCACGCATCCACCCGACGGCCTCGGCGTCGAACTCCGGATCTGGCGAGCCGTTGAAGGTGCGCGGGCCACCCACGTCGGTTGCCATGTGCCCCGAGGTGAGCAGGCCCACTCTGGCGTCGCTGTCCCAGGACTCGACCGCGGTGCGCAGGTGGTGTCCGAGAGCGGCGAAGCGGGCGGCGGTCGGCAGCGGAGGCAGGATCGAGTTCGCGTGGATCGGCACGATCGGCAGGTCGAGCTCCGGACGCACGTATTGCAGCGGCAGCACGAAGCTGTGGTCGAGCCGCCACTCGTGCGAGACCGAGAAGTCGATGGTCTCGGGCAGCACCTCGCGGCCGGTGATCTGCGTCGCCAGCTCCGGGTTGCCGGTCAGTTCGGCGTACTCCATGCCGAAGGTGCGCACCTCGTTCTCGTAGGTGCCGTGGTACGAGGCGGCTTTGCCGACGATGAAGGCAGGTGAGTTGTCGGAGAAGAACTGCCGCACGTGGTCGGTGCCGAGCACGATGAGAGTGTCGACCCCGGCATCCGAGATCGCCTCACGGATGCGACGGAAGTTCGCCTCGACCGTCACGAGATCGTCGGGCATCGGCTCGCGCATCGCCCGCCACAGC
>NZ_ATAO01000167.1 GCF_000455825.1 Microbacterium maritypicum MF109 | reverse complement strand
TGATCACGAGCACTTCATGCCGGCCGAGTTCGTGGAGCTGCTCGTCCGGGCGCCCGAAGTGGCTCGCGATCACGATGTCCTCGTCGTCCTCCATCAGCAGCGCGGGATAGTGCGAGGCGACCAGGCCGCCGCTCGCCGGGGAGACGAACGTCGCCCAGGGGTTCCCGCGGATGAGGCGCTTGACCTCGTCGGGATCGGTCATCAGGTAGCGGGGCGTGTGGCGCATCAGGATTCCTCTCTTCGGCGGTCGGTCAGACGGGTGCGCACCGCGAGGGCGGCGCAGGCGATCACGGCGAGTCCGCCGACGGCGGTCGCCCAACCGATGGGCTCGTGCAGCAGGAGCGCCGCCCAGGAGATGCTCATCACGGGCTGGACGAGCTGGATCTGGCTGACTTGCGCCATCGGACCGATCGCGAGCCCGCGGTACCAGGCGAAGAAGCCGAGGAACATGCTCACCGCCGCGAGGTAGGCGAAGGCGAGCCATTGCACGGGCGTCGCGGCCGGAGGCTGCTCGAGTGCCGACACCACGGTCAGCACGGCCATCAGGGGAGCGACGAC
>NZ_ATAO01000166.1 GCF_000455825.1 Microbacterium maritypicum MF109 | reverse complement strand
CCGCCAGCCACGGTGCCGTCGTGATCGGTCTGCTTCCCGCCGCGACCGCAGTCGCCGTGGTGCTCCGCACGCGCGAACGTCCCGTCCGATCCTTCTGGATCTTCGCGTTCCTCGGCGCTGCCGCGGCCGTCGTGTTCGCCGCATTGCAGAACGGCGGACTCGGCTCCCTCACCGGCGCCGACCTGCTGCTGTTCGGGGCCGTGCTCGCCGCCGCGATCGGCTACGCGGAGGGCGGTCTGCTCGCCCGCGAACTCGGATCCTGGCAGACGGTCTCCTGGGCGCTGATCGTCGTCGCTCCCCTGATGGCC
>NZ_ATAO01000165.1 GCF_000455825.1 Microbacterium maritypicum MF109 | reverse complement strand
ATGCGGGCGTCGCGCATGATCGACCCCGATCCCTCGGATGCGCCGACGCGGCCGATCCTCTTCGCCACCGGCTCGAAGGACGCGATCATCGAGGGTTCGCGGGCGCTGGCCGCAGCCGCCCCCGACGGACGGTTCTTCGAGATCCCGAACCGGAACCACTTCAACGCCCCGGGCTCGCGCGACTTCAAGGACGCGGCCGTG
>NZ_ATAO01000164.1 GCF_000455825.1 Microbacterium maritypicum MF109 | reverse complement strand
GTCTACCCGTGCGCGTATCGCTTCTTCGACGTGGGCGACCTCATGACGAACACCCTCGGCGCGGTCATCGGCTGCATCGCGGCGATCCTCGTCCCGCGATCGCTGCGCGGCGTGAAGGTGAGCCCGGACGCTGATCGTCCCCGTCCGGTCAGCCGCGGCCGCCGCCTGCTCGCGATGCTGTGCGACTTCCTCGCCTACGGGTTCCTGAGCGTGGGGGCCGGGGTGACCGTGCAGGTGTGGCTGGAGTTCGTCGTGGACGACCGCGCCGCGGTGCTCGACGGCGCCCTCGCATCCGCCGCCGCCACCATCGTCCCCTCAGCACTGTTCCTGGTGC
>NZ_ATAO01000163.1 GCF_000455825.1 Microbacterium maritypicum MF109 | reverse complement strand
GATCGGCGAGCGCTCCGAGAGTGATGACCGCCCGTGCGCGTCCGTGCTCGACGCGGTAGGCGAGGTCCGAAGCCGACAACAGGGTCGAGGTCGGGATCGACACGGCGCCGATCTTCGTGATCGCCAGCATCACCTCCCACAGCTCGATCGTGTTGTTCAACATCACGATCACGTGGTCGCCGCGACCGATGCCGAGCGTGCGGAGCCAGGAGGCGACCTGGT
>NZ_ATAO01000162.1 GCF_000455825.1 Microbacterium maritypicum MF109 | reverse complement strand
GCATCGGGGCATCGGTAGCCCGTCGCAGATCGACCCCGTCCAACAATCGGCCGTAGGATGGGATGTCCCGACCCGTTCGTCCAGAGGAACCGTCATGCCCGCAAGACCTGTGCGTCGTCTCCTGCCCTTCGCGGCGCTCGCCGCTGCCACTGCGCTGGTGCTCAGCGCATGCGCGGCTCCCGGCTCGGACGGCGAGGGCGGAGAGCTCGTGTGGTCCATCGAGGGCGCGAACCTCTCGGCTGGGCACATGGACCCGCAGGTGAGCCAGCTCGACGTCTCCGGCATGGTGCAGCGGGCGGTGCTCGACTCGCTGGTGTTCCAGGAGGCGGATGGAACGTTCAGCCCGTGGCTCGCGAAGAGCTGGGAGGTCTCGCCGGACAGCACGGAGTACACGTTCGTGCTCCGTGACGACGTGACCTTCACCGACGGCGAGAAGTTCGACGCCGCCGCGGTCAAGGCGAACTTCGACCGCATCGTCGATCCGGAGACGGCATCCGCGCAGGCGGCCAGCATGCTCGGCGCCGACTTCTATGAGGGCACCGAAGTCGTCGATGACTACACGGTCACGGTGACCTTCACGCAGCCGTACGCACCGTTCCTGCAGGCGGCGAGCACGCCGCAGCTCGGCTTCTACTCGCCGGCCGTCCTCGCGAAGTCCGCGGACAAGCTCAAGGCGGGGGGACCCGACGTCACCGTCGGTACC
>NZ_ATAO01000161.1 GCF_000455825.1 Microbacterium maritypicum MF109 | reverse complement strand
GACCTTGACCGCCTGGCCGGGGGAGTTGCCGATGCACGCGGTCATCTCGGTCTGACCGAACCCGTCGCGGATCGTCCCGCCCCAGGCGTCACGCACCCGGTCGATGACCTCGGGGTTCAGGGGCTCGCCCGCGCCCACCAGTTCGCGCGGAGGGCGGGTGAGCCGGGCGAGATCGGCCTGGATCAGCATGCGCCACACCGTCGGCGGCGCACAGAACGTCGACACGTGGTGGGTGTCCATGACCTGCATGAGCGT
>NZ_ATAO01000160.1 GCF_000455825.1 Microbacterium maritypicum MF109 | reverse complement strand
TCCTCGGTCTGCTGCGCGAGATCGTCGCGGCGGGAACGGCACTCGTGTTCATCAGCCACGACTTCGCGGCCGTCCGACGGATCGCCGATCGCGTCCTGGTGATGAGGGGTGGGGTCGTCGTGGAGTCCGGCCCGGTGACCGAGGTTCTCGAGAACCCCCGGCATGAGTACACGAAGCAGCTCATCGCGGCGACGGTCCATGAACC
>NZ_ATAO01000159.1 GCF_000455825.1 Microbacterium maritypicum MF109 | reverse complement strand
GATGTCGGTCGTGCGCGATGTGCGGAAGGCTTTCGCGGCCCCGGGCAATCCGCTGCGTCAGCCGGCTCTGCTGCAGCTGGTCTTCAACGTGCTGCTGTTCGTGCCGCTCGGCTTCTTCGTCCGAGTGCTCGCCGGTCGTGGGGTGCTCACGGCGCTCGCCGCCGGCTTCGGCCTGTCGCTGCTGGTCGAGACGACGCAGCTGACCGGCGTGTGGGGCGTCTACCCGTGCGCGTATCGC
>NZ_ATAO01000158.1 GCF_000455825.1 Microbacterium maritypicum MF109 | reverse complement strand
GTCAGACGGTGGCGGCGGCCTCGTCGCGCTTCGGCAGCACCCAACCCGCACGCGGGAAGTGGCACGTGTAGCCGTTCGGGTACTTGATCAGGTAGTCCTGGTGCTCTTCCTCGGCCTGCCAGAACGGCCCTGCCGGCTCGATCGTGGTGACGGCCTTCGCCGGCCACAGGCCCGAAGCGTCGACATCGGCGATGGTGTCGCGCGCGATCGCCTCCTGCTCGGGGGTGAGCGGGAAGATCGCCGAGCGGTAGCTCGAACCGATGTCGTTGCCCTGACGGTTCAGCGTCGACGGGTCGTGGATCTGGAAGAAGAACGCCAGGATGTCGCGGTAGGTCGTCTTCGTCGGGTCGAACACGATCTCCACGGCCTCGGCA
>NZ_ATAO01000157.1 GCF_000455825.1 Microbacterium maritypicum MF109 | reverse complement strand
CCGTCCCCTTCGTCTATCCGTCTGTGAGATCAGATCTCGATCAGGTCTTCCGGTGAGATCACCGGGATCGCGGCCGTGATGGTCTCGAGTCCCGAAAGTCGCGCAGGCGAGAGCTGTTTGACGACCTCGTCGCGCGACATGAGACCGGCCTCCACCACGAGGTCGGCCACGCTGCGGTTGGTCAGCAGTGCGGTCTTCGCGAGAGCGGCCGCCGCGGCGTAGCCGATGAACGGGGTCAGCGCCGTGATGACTCCGACCGAGGCACCGACCATCGCGCCGAGGCGGTCGCGGTTCGCGGTGATGCCGTCGACGCAGTTCACTCGCAGAGTCCACATCGCCTGACGCATCCAGGTGATCGACTGGAAGATCGAATGCGCGATGACCGGCTCGAAGGCGTTCAGCTGCAGCTGTCCGGCCTCTGCCGCCATCGTCACCGTCATGTCCGCACCGGCGACGGCGAACGCCACCTGGTTCACGACCTCGGGGATGACCGGATTGACCTTGCCGGGCATGATGCTGGAGCCCGCCTGCATGGCAGGAAGGTTGATCTCGCCGAGACCCGCCTGCGGGCCGGACGAGAGAAGACGGAGGTCGTTGCAGATCTTCGACAGCTTCATCGCGTTGCGCTTGAGAGTCGACGAGAACGACATGAACGAGCCGGTGTCGCTGGTGGCCTCGACGAGGTCACCGGCAGTGCGGAGGTCGAGCGACGTGATCTCGCGCAGGTGCTTGAGCACGGCGGGTGCGTAACCGGGGTGGGTGGTGATCCCGGTGCCGATCGCGGTGGCGCCCATGTTGATCTCGAACATCAGCGAGGCGTTCTCGGTGAGACGGGTGTGGTCGTAGCCGAGCGTCGTGGCGAAGCCGTTGAACTCCTGCCCCAGCGTCATCGGCACGGCATCCTGCAGCTGCGTGCGCCCCACCTTCAGCACATCGTGGAACTCGCGCGATTTGCCCAGGAACGACAGCCGCAGCAGGTCGAGTTCCTCGAGCAGCGAGCGCAGGGTCAGCGAGAGGCCGATCTTCACCGCGGTCGGGTACACGTCGTTCGTGGACTGGCTGCGGTTGGTGTGGTCGATCGGCGAAAGGAAGGCGTAGTCGCCCTTCTCGCGGCCCGCCATCTCGAGCGCGATGTTGGTGATGACCTCGTTCGCGTTCATGTTGGTCGACGTGCCGGCTCCACCCTGGATGACGCCGACCGTGAACTGCTCGTGGAACTCGCCGTCGATCACGCGCTGAGCCGCCCGGTCGATCAGGTCCGCCCGCTCCGGGTCGAGCACGCCGATCTCGCGGTTCGCACGGGCGCTGGCCTGCTTGACCATCGCGAGGCCGACCACGAGGTCGGGATACACCGAGATGGGCCGCTTCGTGATCGGGAAGTTCGCGTCGGCGCGGGCGGTGTGGATCCCCCAGTACGCGTCGACGGGAATCTCCATGCTCCCGAGCGAATCGGTCTCGGTGCGGGTCAGGGTAGGCGCGGCAGAAGCCATGTCACATCCTCGTGGGTCGTGGCGGGTGAGAAGGGTGGGGGATGTCTTCAGTCTACGCCGCTCAGCGTGCGGGTTTGCGGGAGAAGGCTTCGAGTCGCCCTTCCGGGTCGAGCTTCGCCATGCGCTCCAGCCAGGCCTCGGAGAAGTAGTCGCCGGTGTCGGCACCGGTCACCGGGACCACGGTGTGGGTGATCGTGTCGGGGTACACGTGCACGAGCTGGAACGCCTGAGCGGCGTCCATTCCGTTGACCTCGGCAGACGGGCGGGCGACGTTCATGGTGTAGCACGTCGCCGATGCCACGCTCACCGGCACGCCGGCGAAGGTGCCGTGCGAGGAGTAGTGCAGATGCCCGGCGAGGATGCCTCGGACGTCGCTGCCGCGGACGACGGCGGCGAGCTCGTCCTGATGTCGCAGCTCCAGGATGTCGAACAGCGGGAGGTGGCTCGGAAGAGGCGGATGATGCATTGCGAGCAGGGTGCCGTGCGGGGCCGGCTCGGCGAGGACCTCGGCGAGCCAGGAGAGCTGACCGTCATCGAGATCCCCGTGATGCCAGCCCGGGACACTCGTGTCCAGCGCCACGAGTCGGAGACCCTCGAGGTCCCAGACACCGGTCACAGGCTCCTCGGTCGGAGCCAGATCGAGCAGCCCCTCACGCAGCGCCGGACGTTCGTCGTGGTTTCCCGCCACCCAGATCACCGGGGCGCCGAGTTCCGCCGCGACCGGCTCGACCGCAGCGCGCAGACGGCGATACGCGTCGGGCTCGCCGAGGTCGGCCAGGTCACCCGTGACGACGATCGCCGTCGGATGCGGATGCACCGCGCGGATCGCGTCGAGCGTGCGGTCGAAGTTCGCCTCGACGTCGTAGCGTCCGCCCAGGCGCGCTCCCCCCGCGAGGAAATGCGGGTCGCTGACGTGGATGAGCACGTGCGACGCGGGCTCGTGCCTGCCGAAGACGTACGGACTGCCGGTTCCTGCGGACATGGCCTCAGCCTATTGCCGCACCGGCAGCGGCGGACGCGACCCGCGCTCGCCCTCCGAGGTCAGTGACCGACGACGAGGAGCAGGATTCCGCTCACCACGGCGGCGGCGCAGAGCGCGAAACAGCCGTAGGCGCCGACCAGGGCCACCGTCTTCTGGCCCTCGGTCAGCGGGCTCTTGCGTGCCGCCTTCGCCGCCTGCTTCTCGGCGCGCTTGAGTTCCTTCTCCGTGATCACGGTGATGGCGTCCGTGAACTCTGCAGGACTCACCACCGGGGCCCGCCCGCTGCGCACGAGCAGTCGGAGTCCCAGCGCGTAGAACGTGACGATGGCGGCGGCGCCGATGAGGGCTGCCGCGAACACCTGGAGGAAGGCGACCCAGTCGATCACGACGTTCATTCGGACTCCCCGTTCCGGTCGGCGTCGGGCTTCGTCGTCGAGGCCGCAGCCTTCGACGAGCCGGCACCGGCCTTGGCCTCCGCCTTCTTGGCCTTCTTCTTCTCGGCTTTCTTCTCGGCGTCCTTCTTCGCCTGGGCCTTCGCCTGGGCCTTCGCCTGCTCGCGCGCCTCGGCACGGGCCCTGGCCTCGGCCTTGGCCTGCTCGATGCGCTGCTGGCGGCGCGTCGGCGGAGGCGTATCGGGGAGTTCGACGGCCCTGCCGGACTCGGCGACGTCACTCATCGCGTTCGCCGGGGTGACAGCATTGCGACGCGAACGCATGAAGAGGCCGAGGATGATCACCAGGGCGATCACGGCATCGATCGCCACTCCCCAGTTGCCCAGCCAGACCACCAGCAGCGCCGCGAGAGCGCCTACGCCTCCGGCAGCGGGAAGCGTCAGCAGCCAGCCGACTCCGATGCGGCCGGCGGTCCGCCAGCGCACGGTGGACCCGCGGCGGCCGAGGCCGGAGCCGATCACCGAACCGGACGCGACCTGCGTGGTGGAGAGGGCGAAGCCGAGGGCGCTGGAGGCGAGGATGGTGGCCGCGGTCGAGCTCTCCGCAGCGAAGCCCTGGGCGGGCTTGACGTCGGTCAGCCCCTTGCCGAGGGTGCGGATGATGCGCCATCCGCCGAGGTAGGTGCCGAGGGCGATGGTGAAGGCACACGCGACGATGACCCACAGCTCGGGCTCGTGATGGGCGCCGGACTGCCAGCCGATCGTGATCATCGCGAGGGTGATCACTCCCATCGTCTTCTGCGCATCGTTGGTCCCATGGGCGAGCGCGACGAGGGACGACGTGAAGATCTGGCCCCATCGGAAGCCGTCGCGGCCGTCGGGCTTCCCGTCGTAGCGACGGGTGACCGAGTAGGCGATCTTCGTCGCGGCGAACGCGATCAGCCCTGCCGTGACAGGGGCGATCAGGGCGGGGAGCACGATCTTCGAGAGCACCATGCCGAAGTCGATGCCCCCGATCCCCGCACCGACCAGAGTGGCGCCGATGAGTCCGCCGAAGAGCGCGTGCGACGAGCTCGAAGGCAGCCCCAGGAGCCATGTGAGCATGTTCCAGGTGATCGCGCCGATGAGACCGGCGAAGATCAACGAGAGGAACAGATCGGCTCCCGCGGAGATGATCGCATCCTCGCGGATGATGCCGCCCGAGATGGTCTTGGAGACCTCGGTGGACAGGAAGGCGCCGACGAGGTTCAGCACTGCGGCGAGGAGGACGGCGGTCTTGGGCTTCAGCGCGCCGGTGGCGATCGGCGTCGCCATGGCATTCGCCGTGTCGTGAAAGCCGTTGGTGAAGTCGAAGAAGAGTGCCAGCGCGATGACAAGCACGACGATGAGGGCTGCGGTTTCCACCGTTCGCTTTCGGTCGTTTGAGGAAGAAGGAGATGTCGACGAGATCGACGTGACGAACGAAGAGTTCACCGTGGGTTTGACTTCCGTTAACCGGCCCCGGTGAATTCTCCCACCCTCCCCCGTGCCGGTCAACTCGACCTGGGATAGCGTGAGACGGTGACTGACGCCCCTGCCGCCGACCGCCGCTCGACCCTCCGCACCCATCACGGTGACACCTTCGAGGATCCCTACGAATGGCTTCGTGCCAAGGAATCCGCCGAGGTCATCTCCCACCTCGAAGCGGAGAACGCCCACACAGACGCCGAGACGGCGCACCTCGCCGATCTGCGCGAGAGACTCTTCCAGGAGATCAAGGGCCGTGTCCAGGAGACGGACCTGTCCGTCCCCACTCGCCGAGGGGACTGGTGGTACTACAGCCGCAGCGAGGAGGGGGCCCAGTACGGCATCCACTGCCGCGCCGCTGCCGCCCCGGACGACTGGACTCCCCCGCGTCTCGAGCCAGGAGTCGCGGTTCCGGGAGAGATCGTGCTCCTCGACGGCAATGTCGAATCGGAAGGACACGACTTCTTCTCGCTCGGCGCTTTCGACACGTCTGACGACGCCACGAAGCTGCTCTGGTCCACCGATTTCGAGGGTGACGAGCTCTACACCGTGCACGTGCGCGACCTCGCCACGGGCACCACGCTCGACGACGAGATCCCGAACACGGGCGGCGCCTTCTTCACGCCCGACGGCACCGGGGTGCTCTACACGACCCGTGACGAGGCCTGGCGCCCCGACACCCTGTGGCTGCATCGCCTCGGCACGCCGGTGTCGGACGACGTGCGGCTCTTCCACGAGCCGGACGAGAAGTTCTGGCTCGGGGCAGGGATCACCCGCAGCCGCCGGTATCTGGTCATCGCGGTCGGCTCGAGCATCACGAGCGAGGAGTACCTCGTCGATCTGACCGGCGAGCTCACCGCTGAGCCGCAGCTGGTCTGGCCGCGTCGCGAAGGCGTCGAGTATTCCGTCGAGCACGCGGTCGTGGGCGGCGAGGACCGGTTGCTCGTGCTGCACAACGACGGAGCCCTCGACTTCGAGCTCGTGTCGGTTGCCGCCGCGGACCCCCGGGGATCGCGGCACGTGGTGGTGGCGCACGAACAGGGCAGACGCCTGCTGGGTGTGGACGCGTTCCGCGACTTCGCCACCGTGGAGTACCGCAGCGAAGGACTCGAACGCGTCGGCCTGCTCGACTACGAGACGGATGTCGTCGACGAGCTGGCCTTCGACGAGCCGCTCTACTCCGCCGGAGTGAGCGGGAACCCCGAATGGCACTCCCCGTTCCTGCGCCTGGGATACACGTCGTTCGTGACGCCGGGGACCGTGTACGACCTCGATCTCGCGACCCGCGAGCTCGTGCTGCGCAAGCAGGTGCCGGTGCTGGGTGGATACGACCCCGCCGACTACGGGCAGAGGCGTGAGTGGGCGACCGCTGCGGACGGCGTCCGCGTGCCGATCTCGCTCGTCTGGAAGCGCTCGTTCGGCGAACCCGGGGGCGAGGCACGGCCGGTGCACCTGTACGGGTACGGCTCGTACGAGCACTCGATCGATCCCGGCTTCTCGGTCGCGCGCCTCTCCGAGCTGGACAGGGGTGTGATCTTCGCGGTGGCGCACGTCCGCGGTGGAGGAGAGATGGGGCGACAGTGGTACGAGGACGGCAAGCTCCTCCACAAGCGCAACACCTTCACGGACTTCGTCTCCTGCGGCGAGCACCTGGTCGAGACCGGGGTCACGGCACCGACTCTCATGGTGGCCGAGGGCGGCAGCGCCGGGGGCCTGCTGATGGGGGCTGTGACGAACCTCGCGCCCGGGCTCTTCGCCGGTATCCTCGCCGGGGTGCCTTTCGTGGACGCCCTGACCACGATCCTCGACCCGTCGCTGCCGCTGACCGTGATCGAGTGGGACGAATGGGGCGACCCCCTCCACGACCCGGATGTCTACGCCTACATGAAGTCGTACAGCCCGTACGAGAATGTCCGAGACGGCGTCGAATACCCGCGGATCCTCGCCGTCACATCCCTGAACGACACCCGTGTGCTCTACGTGGAGCCCGCGAAGTGGGTCGCCCGTCTACGCGAAGCCGGGGCGAAGGATGTGCTCCTCAAGTGCGAGATGGTCGCCGGGCACGGCGGCGTGAGCGGGCGCTACAACTCTTGGAAGGAGCGGGCCTTCGAACTCGCCTGGCTCCTCGAGACGCTCGGCCTCGCCGACGCCTGAGCGCCGGACCTCCTGGTGTGAGCGCCCGTTCGTGGGCGCCACATCAGGCGATCACGTCAGCACAGTCCAGGGTCTGCACCGGCGCAAGACGCACACCTGAGAACCCGCGGCTGTTTCACCGCGCGACCCGGGCGCGATTCGACGCGCGACATAGAGCACGCGAGATCAGGCGAACACGCCGCTTCAGGCACGCGGGGCGAGGAGTCGCCTGATTCCGCGAAGTCGCCTGATTCGGCGTGATGGATCCGATCGTTCTCGGAGTCAGCCGAAGAGCGCCGCAGCCTCGTCGTAGCGGTAGCGCGGGACGGTGTTCAGTTCGCCGAGCGCATCGGCGAACGGCACCCGCACGATGTCGGTGCCCTGCATGGCGACCATCTGTCCCCATGCGCCGTCCACGATCGCGTCCGCCGCATGCAGCCCCAGGCGCGTGGCGAGAACGCGGTCGAAGGCCGACGGCGATCCACCGCGCTGGATGTGGCCGAGGATCGTCGCACGCGTCTCGATGCCGGTGATGCGCTCGATCTCGGGGGCGAGCTGATCGCCGATACCGCCGAGGCGCGGTCGATTGAAGGCGTCGAGCCCCTTGTCGCTGTATGCCTCGTCCATCCCGAGGAGCTTGAACCCCTCGGAGACGACGACCAGGGGCGCGCGACCGCGGTCGTGGGCGCTCGTGACGAGCTCCGTGATGTCGTCGATCGACATCGGTACCTCGGGGATGCAGATGACGTGCGCACCGGCGGCCATTCCGGCGTGCAGGGCGATCCAGCCGACGTGCCGACCCATGACCTCGGCGACCATGCAGCGCTGGTGGGAGTCACCGGTCGTGCGGAGGCGATCCATCGCGTCCGTGGCGATGTTCACGGCTGTGTCGAAGCCGAACGAATAGTCCGTCGCCTGCAGGTCGTTGTCGATCGTCTTGGGGACGCCGATCACCTTGATGCCGTCCTTGGCGAGGCGGTCGGCGGCTGCGAGCGTGCCTTCACCGCCGATCGCGATGATGCCGTCGATCTTGTGCCCGTAGAGGGTCTTGGCGATGTTCTCGGCTCCCCCGCGCTCGCCCTCATACGGGTTCGTGCGGCTGGTGCCGAGGATCGTGCCGCCCACCTTCGACAGTCCCTTCACCTCGTGCCGGGTGAGAGGCATGAAGTCACCGTCGACGAGTCCGCGCCAGCCGTCGCGGATGCCGACGAACTCCAGGTCGTATGAGGTCGTGCCCTTGAGCACGATGCCGCGGATGACCGCGTTGAGGCCGGGGCAGTCGCCGCCGCTCGTCAGGATGCCGATCTTCATGCTGGTGCCTTCAGACGTTCGGGAGATGGGGGGAACAGGCGACGCTGCCTTCGATCGACACTAGCGCCCCTGCGTGCCCGGGCGCCATTCGGGCTCGACGAAAAACGCCGATCTTGACAAGGCGATTCGCCGATATCGATGAACTTCCCGCCGGCGCCGGCTTTCGCACCAGATCCCGCGTTAAGAACAGCCGATCTTGAGGCTTACGCTCCGCCCAGCGCCTGTCGCAGCAGGTGCATGAGCGCCGCCAGCTGCACCGGCTCCCCGGCCGACTCCTCGACCGCTTCCCCGTCGAGGGCGCGTGCCGCGAGTCCCTGCTTCTGGTCGATCAGCTCGGCGATCTTGGTGTCGATGGTGTGCGCGGCGATGATCCGCCACGCCGTCACCGGCTCGTCCTGCCCGATGCGGTGCACGCGGTCGATCGCCTGCGTCTGCTCGGCTGCCGTCCACGACAGCTCGGCGAGGACGACGTTCGACGCCGCCTGCAGGTTGAGTCCCACACCGGCAGCGGTGAGAGAGCAGACGGCGATGCCGACCTCGGGGTCGCCGTTGAAGTCGTCGATCGCCTGCTGGCGGGTCGTGGACGTCTGGTCCCCACGGATCGAGACCGAACGGATGCCGGCGGCGGCGAAGTGCGCCTCGGCCTGGTCCATGACGTCGATGTGCTTCGCGAAGAACACGACCTTGCCGACCGAACGCTGCAGCTGAGCGGCGTAGTCGGCAGCCAGTGGCGCCTTGGCCTGACCGATGCGCCGGACCATGGTGAAGACATTGTCTCCCCCGGTGCCGGCGGCCTTCGACTCCTCGAGCTCGTTCTGGGCGACCAGCCGCACGATGTCGTCGTCGATCTCTCCGGGTGCGAGTCCACGGTCGCCGCGGGCCTCGATGATGCGGCGGTAGCGAGCGGCGAGGCGCTCCCCCAGCTCGCGCTCGGCCTGGCGGATGCTGCGCCCGAACTCGTCGTCGAGCTGCACCGGCAGATCGGCGATCAGCTTGTCGGGCAGGTCGGCTGCGACGTCCTTCTTCTTGCGGCGGACGATGCCCATCGAGATCACCGCGTCGCGCGCTTCCGGATAGAAGGCCTTGTCCGCCGGGGTGAATCCGGTCGCATCGAGCTTTTCCATGAGCTCGGGCCCCGGCTTCTCACCGGTGGTCCAGCCGAGGAAGCGCCAGATCGCGTCGAAGTCCTCCACGTCGTTGATCAGCGGCGTACCCGTGAGGGCGAGCATCAGGGGGTCGTGCCCGGGAGTGCGCTCGCGCACCTGGGCGGCCAACGACAGCACGTTCTGGGAACGCTGCGAGGAGAGATTCTTGATGAAGTGCGCCTCGTCGACGACCATGCCGCGCAGCCCGATCGAGGCGAGCCAGGACATGTGCCGATCGAGGATCTCGTAGTTCACGATGAACACGTCGGCGAACGCATCGATGTCGTCGCCATCACCCTGGATCACCGTGGCACGACGCTGTGGAGTCCAGCGCTCGACCTCGCGCGCCCAGTTCATCTTCACGACGTTGGGGACGACGACGAGCAGCGGGTACGCGCCCGCCACGGAAGCGGCAAGCACTGATTGCGCGGTCTTGCCGAGTCCGGGCTCATCGGCGAGGAGGAAGCTGCGGTGCCCCGCCTTCACGGCTTCGAGGAACCGGGACTGGTGCACCATGACCTCGAGGCCCTTGGGCGAGATGTGGTCGAACTCCGGCGCCGGAGGCAGATCCATGGACGCGGCGGATCCGCCGGCTCCGGTCTCGAAGGCCTTGTACAGCGGCCCCATGAGCTCCCAGCCGTCGAGGCGGCGTCGCGGCGTGGCGCTCGAACGGGGCGTCAGGTCGGGAGCGAGGAAGGGATTGGCCAGTTGTCGAGCTTCGACGGACGGCGGGGTGACCTGTCGCTCGGCGATCGCCGCCGGGATCGTGGAGATCTGCACCGGTGCAGCGTCGGCGATGATGAGCTCTTCCGGGGCGAGGTCGGCGCCGGATTCGAGCAGCCAGTCGCGGCGCATGCGCTTCGCCACCGGCGATGTCGCCTGGTCGGCCTCCAGCAGCTGGATGAGCGAGGTGTCGCGCGCAGCCGTCTTGGCGAGGATCGTGGCGACGCCGTCGAGCCGCTTCAACAGCTCGGCGCGAGCAGGATCACCGATCTCGGCATCCGCCTTCACACGCGCGCGCTCTTCGCGCACCAGGAAGGCGATCACCTGGAACTTCACCCGATTCGTGGGGCCGAGCTTCCCTCGCTGCGACTTGGCCTCGATCTCGCGCACCTTGCGCGCGAGGATCGGGATGAGGGGTGCCTCGTCGTCACGACGGGACGTCTTCTTGCGCCGCGTGGCGGCGGTTGCCGTAGTCGGCATGCTCCTCCTGAGCGTGAAGGCTCCGGCTTCCCCAGGAAGCCATGGGCCGTTCTCGTTGTCCGCGTGTGGCGTGAGCCAGGACCGTACGAACAGTGGATCTTCTTCCCGTCGGGGATCGCGAGATTCGCGAAGTTCGGCGGGAGCCGATGTCCATTCTATGTCATCGTGCCCGCGTGGACGCGATCGCCCACGCCGAGCCGCCCATTCGAACCGCCGAACGGGTCGCGCGCTACGACGTCAGTCCGAGGGCCCGTGCGGCATCGTTCACGTCGGCACCCATCTGCTCCATCAGCTTGTCGATGCCCTCGAAGGCCACCATGCCCCGCAGTCTGTCGACGAACTCGACCGTGACGTCGTGCCCGTAGAGGTCGAGGCCGGTCTCGCCCAGCACGTGGGCCTCGACCTGTCGCACGAGGACATCGTCGAACGTGGGGTTGGTCCCGACCGAGATGGCCGAAGGGTGCCGGATGCCGGTGTCGTGGTCGACGAGCCACCCGGCATAGACGCCGTCCGCCGGAACGAAGGCATCGACGATGGTCGAGAGATTCGCGGTGGGGAAGCCCAGCTCCCGCCCGCGCTTGAGCCCGTGCACGACCTCGCCGCGCACATCCGGGTACCGCCCGAGAACGGTCGCGGCTGTCGCGACATCGCCCTCCATCAACAGTTCGCGGATCCAGCTCGACGACACGCGCCGCGAAGAACCCGGAAGGTAGACGTCGTCGACGACCTCGACCGAGAAGCCGTAGCGGGGTCCGAGTTCGCGCAGCAGCTCCGGCGTCCCCGCTCCCCTGTTCCCGAACCGGAAGTCCTGCCCGACCAGGACCGTCGACACCTGGAGGGCTCCCACGAGGATGTCGACGACGAAATCCTCCGCGCTGCGGGCCGCGAGTTCCTCGTCGAACGTGAGCACCAGCGTCGCGTCGAGCCCGAGCTCACCGAGGAGCTCGAGCTTGCGGTCGACCGTGACGACGTTCTCGGGGCAGCGATCCGGGCGGATGACGGCCAACGGGTTGCGATCGAACGTGACCGCGACCGATCGGCTCTCGGTGGCAGCAGCCGCCTCCTCGAGGCGCGCGATCACAGCGCGGTGGCCGGCGTGGACCCCATCGAACTTGCCGATGGCGACCGCGCTCGGGCCGAAGTCGTCCGGCACCTCATCCGGGCTTCGGAAGATGATCACGCGTCGACCTCGACAGGGCGCGCGACTTCGGCGGGGCGATGCGTGCGCAGCCACCAGATGCCGAAGATCGGGAGGACCAGCGGGATGAACAGATAGCCCCGCCCGAACAGCGACCACACGGTCTCATGCTGGAACAGCTCGGGCAGCAGAATGCTCAGCAACCCGACGACGAGCACGCCGGTGAGCTCGAAGACGATCGCGATCCAGGCGACGGTGTACCAGCCGCGACGACGAGCCAGGACGAGGGCGAGCGTGGCCAGGATGTAGACGAGCGCGGCGAGTGCGGAGAGCGAGTACGCGAGCGGCGCCTCGTCGAACCGACGGACGATCTGCACGAAGCTGCGTCCCGTGGCGGCCAGCGCCATGACGGCGTAGACGATCACGAGGACACGACCGATTCCGGTCATCCGAGAGGAGGGGGCGGTGGAGCTCATAGCGCATTCCATCCTAGAGCCGCGGAAGACGGCCGGTCTCCGCGCAAGCCTCTCGCCTCACGCGAGCTGGACGGCCCAGATGACCTGCATCCGCCAGAGCATGATCGCGATCGCGAGTGCGGCGACGCCCAGGATCACGGTGCTCCAGCGGCTGCGTTCCATGAGCGCCCACAGCACCGCGCCGACGGGCAGGAGCACGGCGGAGACCAGGTAGACCCAGTACTCGAGCAGGTCTCCGGTCGGCGGGTTTCCTGAGAAGGGCGCGATGATGGCGACGATCACCTGGACGACGAGCAGCGCCTCGACGAGGGCCAGAGCACCGACGCTGAAGTCACTCGGTCGCCTGCCGATCAGCCCCGCGACGAGACAGAACACGCCCGCGGCGACCGCGACGACGATCTGCGCGATCGTGAACCACAGGATCATCGGTCGCCCTCCGGCATGTTCATGGCGCTCTTGAGGTCTGCGCCGCGCCTCTCGACGATCCCGATCAGAACCCCGTCCTCGTCGATCGCTGCGCCGAGGCGGCTCTCGAGACGGACGGCCTGCCCTGCGAGACGCTTGCCGTGGCGGAGGTCCCGCGCGTCATCGACCGACATCGCAAGGACCGGGAGAAGGCGTCCTGCAGCCTCACCGGGGGTCAGGGTCGGTGCACCCTCGAGCGCTTCGATGCCGACGGCATCCGTCACATCGAACGGCCCGACACGAGTACGTCGCAGCGCGGTGAGGTGACCGCCGACGCCGAGAGCGGAGCCGAGGTCGCGGGCGAGCGAACGGATGTACGTTCCGGATGAACAGTCGACCACGACGTCGAGATCGATGTACCCGTCGCCCTCGCGACGGCCGAGCAGATCGAACCGCGAGACGACCACGTCGCGCGCTGCGAGCACGACCTCTTCACCGGCACGCACACGCTCGTACGCGCGGCGACCGTCCACCTTGATGGCGGAGACAGCGCTGGGGACCTGGGAGATCTCGCCCGTGAGCCTCGCGATTCCGGCGGAGACCGCTTCATCGCTGACGGACTCCCATGCCTCGGGAGCCGCCGTCGTGAGGATCTCGCCGTCCGCATCGTCCGTGCCCGTCGTCTGTCCGAGCCGGATCGTCGCCGCGTAGGTCTTGTCAGCCCCCACGACGTACGTCAGGAGCCTGGTCGCTCCCTCGATGCCGATGACCAGCAGACCGGTCGCCATCGGGTCGAGCGTTCCGGCGTGCCCCACCTTGCGGGTGCCGAACGCTCGTCGCGTGCGGGCGACGACGTCGTGGCTGGTCAGCCCTGCGGGCTTGTCGACGAGAAGGATGCCGGGCGAGACCATCCCCCCAGCCTACCGAGAGCGACGCCGTGCACCGGCCCGGGGGTCAGCCGCAGACCTCGTACGAGGGTTCGGCGCCGGTCGTCACCGTGACGTCCCATGCGGTGTCGCTGTTCTCGCGGAACGCGAAGAAGACGTGGGCGTCGGTCGCGCTCGGAAGCATGAGCCAGGTGTCGCTCCCCATCGTCGACACCCCCTCCTGCGCGTCAGGATACGCAGCGAGCACCTCGGCCTTGGTCGCTCCGATACCGAGGCCGTCCTCCGTCACCGGTCCAGGGACCACGGCGGGAGTTTCGGCCGCGGAGTAGACGGAGATCTCGCGGATGGGCGCCGTCTCGCTCTCCGTCCCGCGGACGAAGGAGATACCGTAGGCGGAGTCGGCTGCCATCCACCACGCCGACCACGAACAGTTCGCGGTGTCGTTGGTCCAGGAGCCGGTGAGGCCGGCAAGCGTCGAGGTGAAGTCGCCCCCGACGTCGATCGGTCCGACGCCCGCCTCGTGGATGATCCAGGTTCCGGGGTCAGCCGGATCCTCGATCCGAGGCTCCGCTGTCGGTGTCGGCGTCGGTGGGGTCGACGTCGTTCCGCTCGGCGTGGATCCGCCGCTGGGCGTCGAAGCGGGTGCCGACGTTCCCGTGCACCCGACCAGGCTCGTGACGGCCAAGGCCGTCACGAAGATGAGCGCGCTCGTACGTGTGTTGATCATGGATGCCCCTGTCTCCGGTCCCGGGCTCGTCTCGCAGCTCACGTAGGCTGGATGGATGCCCGATATACAGGCCCGTCCCGAGATGAGATCGCGCCTGTCCGCATGGTATCGATTCACAGCGCGCGACCTGCCGTGGCGTCGGTCTGCGTTTCATAACGAATTCGGCGCCTGGGGCGTTCTCGTGAGCGAATTCATGCTGCAGCAGACCCCGGTGACGAGGGTCATTCCGCATCTCGAGGCATGGCTGGATCGGTGGCCGACCCCTGCCACGATGGCGATGGCGTCGACGGCGGAGGTCGTGCAGCAATGGGCGAACCTGGGGTATCCCCGACGCGCGCTCTGGCTGCACCGCGCTGCCGTCGAGATCACGGATCGTCATGGCGGAGTCGTTCCGCGTGACGTGGACGCGCTGCTGGCCCTCTCCGGCATCGGCGACTACACCGCCCGCGCCGTGGCCGTGTTCGCCTATGGCGACCGGCACCCCGTGGTCGATACGAACACTCGGCGCGTTCTCGCCCGTGCCGTCGAGGGCCGGGCGCAGCCGGGAGCGGCATCTCGCCGAGACCTCGACCTGATGTCATCGTTGCTGCCGGAGGATGTCGCGGAGGCGGCCGTGTTCAACGCGGCGGCGATGGAGCTCGGCGCCACGGTCTGCACGTCACGGGCACCCCGGTGCCCGCTCTGCCCTCTCGCCGGGAGTTGCGCATGGCTGGCAGCGGGCAGGCCGGACACGGGAGACGGACGCCGACGCCAGGCCGCCTATGAAGGGTCCGATCGGCAAGCACGCGGCGCGGTGCTGCGCCTGCTGCGGAGCCGGGATCCGGAGGCCGTCCCGCTCGATGCCGTCCTCCCGGATTGGCCCGACACCGGACAGCGCGACCGAGCGATCGACTCGCTGATCGCCGACGGGCTCGCCGAAGCCGACGGGGCCACCCTGTTCCTGCCCCTCTGACGGCGCCGCGCGCGACGGCGGATCACGGACGATGACGACTCAGACGTGTTGATCCGTGCGATGTGCAAGTACCGTCAGCTCGACGCGGCTCCGCACGTCGAGCTTGGTGAAGATCCGGCCGAGGTGGACTTCCACGGTGCGGACCGAAACGTTCAGCTCCTCGCCGATCTCACGGTTCGCTGCACCTCGGACCGCGCGCATCGCCACTTCCAGCTCCCGGGCGGTGAGCCGGAGCGACCAGGCGGCACGGCATGCCGAGAGCAGGCCCATCGCCGGGACGATGCTCCCCTCTCTGGCCTCGAGTCGGTCCAGCCTCCCGCGCACCGACTTCGCCCATGCCGTCGCGCCGGAGAGCTCGAACAGTCGTTCGGCATACTGCAGATGGATCCTCGCGGCCGAGTGATCGTCGCGGATCGCATGCCGGCTTCCGAGCATCATCTCCACGCGCGCCCGCTCGAACGGCGAACGCAACGTTCGCGCGATCTCCGCGACCTCGTCGCCGTCCGCACGCCATCGCCCGTCCGCCGCCGTCGCGATGCGTGTCCGCAGCTGCTGCGCCAGCGCGATCTCCGGAGGCTCGAGAGACGCGGCCGCCAACGGGACACCGGGAGAAGGCGAGGCAAGCTCGTCCAGACCCGGCACGGTCATCGTCGTCTGCGGGGCGCCGAGATCGGACCAGAGCCGGACCGTGGCTGCGGCATCGTCGAAGGAGCCGGTGAGGAAGGACCGGACACCACGGTCCACGAGCAGATCCATCTTCGCGCCAGGCGGAAGGGTGAGCGTGAGCGACCGGGCGAACGGGCCGAGTTCGCCGTGCACCGCCAGATCGAGGCGTCGGGCGAGGACGACTCCGAGCCCGGCGAGGGGCAGCGCGATGGGAAGGGTGAGCGCCGCCTGGATCAGCCTGTCCCGCGCGATACCGATGTCACCTCGCCACGCGAGCAGGAGGACCTCGACGACCGACCGATACGCATGGACGACCGGGCTGTGCTCGTAGCCCGGCACGAAAGGATCAGGACCGCCGGACGGCGTCGATTCATCGACGACGAGCAGACGCAGCCCCAGATCGATGTCTCCCTCGACCGCGGCGCGCAGAGTTCGGAGCATCCCCCCGCTCACCGAGCTCGACTCCGTCACCATGTCGGCATCGCGATCTCCGGCCATGAGCCACCCCAGCGCGACGACCGGATCCCTCAGCTCCTGCTCGGCACCGATCCGCACGGCACCGTCCCGGAGGGCATCGAGCCACAGGCGCATCCCCCGCCGGTCTCCTCGCTCGGCGCAGAGGATGGCGGCGAGAGCGGCTGCTCTGGTCCAATGACGCCAATCGCTCTCGTCGGCGGATCCCGGCCGCACGGTGGTCGGATCGATCCCGGGAACAGCCCCCTGCACGAAGGTCTGCGCCACGATCAGAGCCCCGAGCCCCGCCCACCTGTGTCGTTCACCGCTGTGCGGATACAGCGTCCCCAACCAGGCGGCGGCCTCCACCGCGAACCCGGCACCGACCGCCGACGCCCCGGCCACGAGCCGCGCCTCGTCCTGATCCTCGCCGACTGCATGTTCTGCCGCCTCACGCGCCAGCATCAGTGCACGCTCCGGATGTCCGGCTTCGCTCAGCTGCCGCGCGATGAGGGTGAGCTCCCGTGCGGTCGACGGGTCGCGCTCGAGAGATGCCCGAGCCCGGTGCCAGTCCGCGCTCATCGGGTCACCACGATCGAGGAAGACCGCGCTCAGACGCTCATGGACCAGCGCGGTCCCGGCAGTGCAGGTCGTCGCCCGCACCCAGATCGAGAGTCGGGCGTCGACGAAACGCACGCGGCCGGCGTGCAGGGTCACGTGATCGCCGACGGCGGCAGCGGCGATCTCGGTCGCCGTGCGCCCGTCGAACTCCAGGAGCGGACCCAACGAATCGTCCAAGCAGACCGCGAGCGCGAGGAGGAGCTGACGATCCCGCTCGTCGAGCAGCAGTCCCTCGAACCTGCGTGAGATCGCCGCGACCAGGGGCAACGGCGACGGCAACGGTCGGAGCCCATGGCGTTGGTGCGGAGTCAACCGCTCGACGACCGCGCGGATCGTGGCAGCGTCGGCATCCAGATCGCCGGCCAACCGGGCGAGCACATGTGGAGCACAGCCGAGATCCTGCGCGAGCAGTTCTTCCAGGAGGAGACCGACGGCGGCGGGCGCGATGAACGGCCCCCCAGACGTGCCCGTACCCTCGATGCCGTTCCCCCTCAGCTTCGCGGGAGCCGGTCCCGCGAAGCCGAGCGTATCAAACGGCGCTCACTCCGCGTCGTCGTCCGTACGGTAGGGATCCGCGTCACCGGCATGGGATGCCGACGAGGCGAGCTTGGCGACGTCGGCATCACGCTGCTGCGCCTCACGGAGCAGCGCCCCGATGTGGTCGGCGTTCTCCGGAAGCGCGTCGGGGATGAACTCGAGCGTCGGAACCAGTCGAGTGCTCAGCTGCCGTCCGACCTCGCTACGCAGCATTCCGGTCGCCGAGGTGAGCGCCGCACCACTGGAGATGCGCTCCTCCTCGGTCCCCAGCACCGTGTAGAACACCGATGCATGCTGAAGGTCGCCGCTCACGCGGACATCCGTGATGGTGACGAAGCCGAGGCGCGGGTCTCGCAGCCCCTTCTCCAGCCGTTCGGCGAGGATCACGCGGATCCGATCCGCGAGACGGGCCTGTCTTTCGCCTGCCATTGTTCTCTCCCTGTCCAGGAACCCTCAGGGCGTCCCCCGTCTCCGTGCTCGGAAGGAGCAGGAGAGGGAGACGCCCGAAGGTGTTTCGAAGTGATCAGCCGCGAGGCTTCTCGACGAGCTCGGTCGTCTCGATCTCATCGCCGATCTGGATGTCGTTGTACTTGCCGAGGCCGATACCGGCCTCGTAGTCCGTGCGGACCTCGGTGACATCGTCCTTGAAGCGACGCAGCGACTCGATGGCGAGACCATCGGCCAGCACGACACCGTCGCGGATGACGCGAGCCTTGGCGTTTCGCGTGATCGTTCCCGACCGCACGATGACACCGGCGATGTTGCCGAACTTCGAGGAGCGGAACACCTCGCGGATCTCGGCGACACCCGACTGGACCTCTTCGTACTCCGGCTTGAGCATGCCCTTGAGCGAGCTCTCGATCTCGTCGATCGCGTTGTAGATGACGGAGTAGAAACGGATGTCCACGCCTTCACGGGCGGCACGCTCACGCGCCTTCGTGTCGGGACGGACGTTGAAGCCCACGATGATCGCGTTGTCGATCGTCGCCAGGTTCACGTCGGACTCGGTGATGGCACCCACACCGCGGTGGATGATGCGCAGCTGCACCGAGTCGTCGACCTCGATCTTGAGGAGCGACTCCTCGAGTGCCTCGACGGCACCGGAGACGTCACCCTTGATGATGAGGTTGAGCGACTCGACCTTGCCCTCTTCGAGCGCACGGGTGAAGTCCTCGAGCGAGATGCGCTTGCGGGCCTTGGCCAGCTGGGCGTTGCGCTCGACCGCTTCACGCTTCTCAGCGATCTGGCGGGCCATGCGGTCTTCCTCGGTGACGATGAAGACGTCGCCGGCACGCGGCACGGAGTTCAGACCCTGCACCTGCACCGGACGCGACGGGAAGGCCTCGAGGACCTGCTCGCCGTTCTCGTCCGCCATCGCACGCACACGGCCGTACGCCGTGCCCGCGACGATCGCATCACCGATCCGGAGCGTTCCGGACTGGATGAGCACCGTGGCGACCGAACCGCGGCCCTTGTCGAGCTTCGCCTCGATGGCGACACCACGAGCGGCCTTGTTCGGGTTGGCGGTCAGGTCGAGACCGGCGTCGGCGGTGAGCAGCACGGCGTCCAGGAGTTCCTGGATGCCGGTGCCCGCACGAGCCGAGACGTCGACGAACATGACGTCTCCACCGAACTCCTCGGCGACCAGCCCGTACTCGGTCAGCTGCTGACGCACCTTCGAAGGGTTGGCGTCGGGCTTGTCGACCTTGTTCACCGCGACCACGATCGGCACGTTCGCCGCCTGGGCGTGGTTCAGCGCCTCGACCGTCTGCGGCATGATGCCGTCGTCGGCCGCGACCACGAGGATCGCGAGGTCGGTGACCTGCGCACCACGAGCACGCATGGCGGTGAACGCCTCGTGACCCGGGGTGTCGATGAACGTGATGGCGCGCTCGATGCCCTCGTGCTCGGTCCACACCTGGTAGGCACCGATGTGCTGGGTGATGCCACCGGCTTCACCCTCGATCACATTGGTCTGACGGATCGCGTCGAGCAGTCGCGTCTTACCGTGGTCGACGTGACCCATGACGGTGACCACCGGCGGACGGATCTCGAGGTCGTCTTCGCTCTCGGCCTCCAGCTCGGCCTCCAGGTCGAGACCGAAGCCCTCGAGGAGCTCCTTGTCCTCGTCCTCGGGCGAGACCATCTGGATCTTGTAGCCGAGCTCAGCACCCAGGACCTCGAACGTCGCCTCATCGAGGGACTCGGTGGCCGTGGCCATCTCACCCAGGTTGAAGAGGATGGTGACGAGGGTTCCGGGCTGGACCGTGTAGCCGGTCAGCGTCTCGATCTTGTCGGCGAAGTCCGCGATCGATGCACCGCGGCGCATGCGGATGATCTCTCCGTTGCCGCGGGTGACGTTGACGCCACCGACGACCGGAGCACTCCGCATCTCGAACTCTTGCCGCTTCGCCCGCCGCGACTTGCGCTGCTTGCTCTTGCCGCCGCCCTTGCCGAAGGCACCTGCGGTACCACCGCCGGGACCACGGCCGCGACCGCCACCGCCACCGGGACGACCGGCGAAACCGCCGCCGCCGGGGCGTGCTCCAGGACCGCCGGCACCGCCGGGTCCGCCGGCACCGCCGGGACGACCGGGGCCGCCGGGACGCTGCTGGAACGGAGCACCGGGACGACCGCCCTGGCCACCGCGCGGTGCACCGGGACGAGGCGAGCCGGGACGAGGGGCACCCGGACGGGGTGCGCCGGGACGCGGAGCCTGCGGACGCGGGATGTTGCCCGGCGTCGGACGCTGGCCCATGCCCTGAGCCGACGCGAACGGGTTGTTACCCGGACGCGGACCGGCCGGACGCTGGCCCATGCCCTGCGCCGACGAGAAGGGGTTGTTACCCGGACGCGGAGCACCGGGAGTCGGCGCGCCGCTCTCGGCCGGCTTCGCCGCATCGGATGCGGCGGGAGCCTCTGCCGCAGGGGCAGGGGCGGGAGCCGGCGCAGCGGGTGCGGGGGCCGGAGCTTCCGGGGCAGGCTTCGGACCGGGCTTGGGGCCCGGGGTCGGTGCCGGCTTGGCACCGGGCTTCGCAGCTGCAGGCTTCGCAGCCGCGGGCTTCGCCGCGGGAGCGGCGTCAGCGGAGCCCTTGAGCGAGCCATCGGCCTCGATCGCCGCGCGCAGCTTGCGCGCAACGGGCGGTTCGATGGTCGAGGACGGGCTCTTCACGAACTCGCCGAGTTCCTTGAGCTTCGCAAGTGCGATCTTGCTGTCGACGCCGAGTTCGGCGGCGATCTCGTGTACGCGTGGTTTACCAGCCACAATTCTCCTGTCTGAGTCGGTCCACCCAGACAGGGCAGACCACTAGTCGCGGACGGGTCTCATTTCGAGCCGTTCACTTTGTTTCCATAGCTGTTCAGCCTTTGTTTCTTGGTGGGTGCTGTTCGAAGGTCCGTGTGTCCAGCTGAGTGGTCACACGCAGTGCTCGTCCGAAAGCTCGCCGCCGCAGAGCGGCCGCCATGCATTCAGCTGTCGGATGCACCCACGCGCCACGCCCCGGCAGGACAGCACGCTCATCGGGGATGAGGGTGTCGTTCTGGGCCACCACCCGGAGAAGGGTGGAGCGGGGAGCACGCATGCGACAACCGACGCACGTTCGTACGGGTTCCATCTTACACCTGCGTTTCACCCCACCTCGCCCGCTCCCGGGCGCGGCGGAAGGCCGAAGCCGTGTCAGTCGAGGACGCTGTCCGGCTGGATGTCGATCTTCGCGCCGGTGAGCTTGGCGGCCAGACGAGCGTTCTGACCTTCCTTACCGATCGCCAGCGACAGCTGGTAATCGGGCACCAGGGCACGGACGGCCTTGGTGCTGGCGTCGAGCACGAAAGAGCTCGTCACCTTGGCCGGTGAGAGCGCGTGCGCCACGAAGGTCGGCAGATCGGCGTCGTAGTCGACGATGTCGATCTTCTCGCCCGCGAGTTCCTCGGTCACTGCGCGCACGCGACGCCCGAGCTCGCCGATGCAGGCACCCTTGGCGTTGATCGACGGGTCGTTCGCCTTCACCGCGATCTTCGTGCGGTGACCGGCCTCGCGGGCCAGGGCGACGATCTCGACCAGACCGGCAGCGATCTCGGGCACTTCGAGGGCGAAGAGCTTGCGGACCAGGCCGGGGTGCGTGCGCGAGACCGTGATCTGCGGCCCCTTGAGACCCTTGGCGACACTGGTGACATACACGCGCAGACGCGAGCCGTGCGTGTACTCCTCGCCGGGAACCTGCTCCTCAGGCGGCAGGATCGCCTCGACGGCTCCGAGATCGACGTGGATCATGCGGGGGTTCGGGCCCTGCTGGATCACACCGGCGACGATGTCGCCCTCTTTGTCCTTGAAGTCACCGAGCACGACGTCGTCCGCGATGTCGCGCAGACGCTGGCTGATGACCTGCTTGGCCGCGAACGCCGCGATACGCCCGAAGTCGTCCGGCGTGGCGTCCTCCTCGCCGATGATCGCGCCCTCTTCGTCCTTGACGACCTGCAGCACGGCGACGTGGCCGGTCTTGCGGTCGAGATCCACGCGGACGCCCTCGGGAGTGACGCCGTCGGCGGAGACGTGCTTGGA
Organism: Microbacterium maritypicum MF109; assembly: GCF_000455825.1. Taxonomy (GTDB): domain Bacteria; phylum Actinomycetota; class Actinomycetes; order Actinomycetales; family Microbacteriaceae; genus Microbacterium; species Microbacterium maritypicum_A. The sequence goes on along the minus strand of NZ_ATAO01000157.1, from coordinate 62,449 downwards.
GTACGCGGTCAGGATCGCCTGTTCGATGATCGCGACGAGCTCGTCGAAGGGGATCGCCTTCTCCTTCTCGATCCCTCGCAGCAGACTCAGTTCGATGTCCATGACGGCCTCTCTATTCAGCTCTCGTCGCGCCTGTTCGCACGCGCGACATCCGTACCACGATACCCTGTGCCCACCGGCCCTCGCACGGCGGCGGCGGTGTCGGGATCCGGAGCCGCTCGAGGAGGAGCACGTGAGCACATTCGACACGATCGTGATCGGCGCGGGGATGTCGGGGCTCACGAGCGCCCGCATGCTCGCCGACGCGGGCCGGAGTGTCGTCGTCCTCGAGGGACGTGACCGCATCGGGGGCCGGATGCACACCGACCGAAGTGCCGGATTCTCCGTCGATCTCGGTGCATCGTGGATCCACGGCATCGAGGACTCGCCGCTGTGGAGCCTCGTCCACGCGCTCAGGATCCCGGCGATCGAGTACACGGTGGGCAGCTTCCAGGTGGGTGGTCGACCGATCGAGAACTTCGATGGCAAGGGTCGTGCCATGGACGAGGCAGCCACCTCGCGATGGGTCGCCGACGTCGAACTCGCCGACCGTCTTCTCGTCGAGGAGATCGCCGCGTCCTCCTCCGGCGACACCTATCTCGATGTCACCGAACGCGCTCTCGACCGGTCGGGGCTGTCGCCCGAGCGCATCGACGACATCCGCGAGTTCTTCCGCCATCGGGTCGAGGAGCAGTGCGGCGCGTGGATCGGCGACCTCGACGCGCACGGTCTCGACGAGGATGCGATCGACGGAGACGAGGTGATCTTCCCTCGCGGGTACGACGAGCTGCCGCGGCGCATCGGGGCCGGCCTCGACGTGCGGCTGAAGACCGTCGTGACCCGGGTGACCCGCTCGGCGGACGGAGTCGTCGTGCACGCGGGCGGCACCGAGTACCGCGCAGACCGGGCGATCGTCACCGTGCCGCTCGGCGTGCTCAAAGCCGGGACGATCACCTTCGAACCGGCTTTGCCGGATGCGGTCGCCGGTCCCGTCTCACGGCTGGGGATGGGCGTCTTCAACAAGGTGTTCGTCCAATTCCCCGAGCGGTTCTGGAACGAGGAGAGCTATGTGATCCGCGCGCTCGGCGAGGCGGGCGAGCACTGGCATTCCTGGTACGACGTCTCCGCCGTCAGCGGCATCCCCACCCTGCTGACCTTTGCCGCCGGGCCGTTCGGCCGCCGGATGCAGAACCGTCCGGACGACGAGATCGTCGCCGACGCGGTCAGCGCGCTGCGTCTCCTCTACGGGGACGCCGTCGGCGAGCCACTCGCTCACTGGGTCACCCGCTGGGGTGAGGACGAGTTCTCGAACGGCTCCTACTCGCACCTCGCGCTGGGCTCGACGCATCACGATCATGACGCGCTGGCGGGACCCGTCGACGGCGTTCTGCATTTCGCCGGCGAGGCCACCTGGGGTGACGAGCCGGCGACGGTCGGCGCGGCGTTCTACTCCGGGCACAGGGCCGCGGAGCGCATCCTCGATCGGCCGGTCGACCTCGCGGACTTCGCCGCCCGTATCACCGCGCGGGAGCAGACGGAAGTGCGTTGATCGCACCGATCAGCCGGAACAGGTTGCCCACCTGGCGCTGATCCAGGTGCAGGATCAGACGCGGCAGGTCGAGGTTGTCGTCGTCGGCCACCTCCGGCGGCCGCGGCGTCGTCCGCTCGATCCGTCCCGACGAGAGCATCGAGGCGAACTGCTCGTTGAGCGTCTCGATCTCGGCATCCGTCGGCTCGGCCCGCAGACGCAGCACCAGCGCGTCGCCGACCCATCGCAGCGAGTCGTAGTTGTGCCAGAACCCGGTGATCTCCGCCCGGGCCGCGTCGACCGAATCGGTGATGACGACGCGGTCGAAGTCGCCCTCCGAGATGACGCCGGTCGGGGCGAGGTGGTCGTCGATGAAGCTCCGCAGCCCCTGCCAGAAGGTGCCGCCCGGCTCGTCGAGGAGCACGATGGGCGTCGGCTCCGCCTTCCCCGTCTGCTGCAGCGTGAGCAGCTCGAACATCTCGTCGAGCGTGCCGAAGCCGCCAGGGAGGCAGATGAATCCGAGCGATTCCTTGATGAGCATGAGCTTGCGGGTGAAGAAGTACTTCATCGCGACCACGTGGTCCTGGCCCGCGACGAAGCCGTTGGGCTTCTCCTCGAAGGGCAGGCGGATGGAGACCCCCAGGGAGAGCGCGGGGCCCGCGCCCTCGGAAGCCGCCTGCATGATGCCGGGGCCGGCTCCCGTGACGACCATCCAGCCGTCGCCGGCCAGTGCGGCGGCGACGTCGCGGGCGGTGAGGTAGAGCGGATCGTCCTGCCGGGTTCGGGCCGACCCGAACACCGTCACCTTGGGGACTCCCCGGAACGGCGCGAACAGGCGGAACGCGTCACGCATCTCGGCCAACGCCGCCGAGGCGATCTTCAGGTCGAGCCGATCGGCGCCGTCCTCGCCGAGCAGGATCGCGGTGCGCAGCATCCGCATCACGAGCCTGCGGTCGGTATGCACTCCCGCATCGTCGAGGACGGCGTTGATCTCGGAGCTGAGGGCTTCGGGGAGGGGTGCGTCGATCATGTCACCAGGGTGTCATGCGGCAGTGCGACGACGGGCCGCAACGCCGGGGTGTCGCCGCGAGACGCCGTCGCCTCCCTGTCACGACACCGCCACGGTGTCAATGCCCGTGACCACGACGCCCGCAGGCGGCACGCTGACGTCATGACCGAGATCACAGGACCCGAAGCCCTCGCCCGCGTCGTCGAGCTCGTGGAGGACATCGACATCACGATGCTCACCACCACCGACGACGACGGCAACCTCGTGAGTCGGCCGATGTCGACCCGGCAGATGGACGACGCCGGCGACATCTGGTTCTTCACGGCCGAAGACACCGAGAAGGTCGATGAGGCGCGCAAGCACCGCGATGTCGGCCTCGCCTACTGCGATGCGAAGGGGATGCGCTACGTGTCCGTCGCGGGAACGGCAGAGGTCGTGCACGACCGCGTGAAGATGGAAGAGCTCTACTCGGCGTCGCTGGAGATCTGGTTCGCCGACGGCCTCGACACCCCGGGCATCGCTCTCCTCAAGGTGACTCCGAAGGTCACGGAGTTCTGGGAGCCGTCGAAGGGAAAACTCGCCCTCGCTGCCGGAGCGCTCAAGTCCCTCGTCACCCGCGATACGCCGGACGACGACATCATGAACCACGGCCGCATCGTCTGCTGACGACGCGGCCGTGGATCTCAGCGTGCGACGGTGAGGCGCTCGACGACCTCGTCGACGGAGATCGCGTCGCGGTCCCCCGTGGCGCGATCCCACAGCTCGACCTGGCCGTCGGCGGCCCCGCGGCCGACGATGACGATCTTCGGCACTCCGACGAGCTCGGCATCGCCGAACTTCACACCGGGCGACACCTTGGGGCGGTCGTCGTACAGCACATCGAGACCGGCGGCCTCGAGCTGCGCGGAGATACCTTCCGCCACCTCGAATGCGACCTGATCACGACCTGCCGCGACGACCTGCACGTCGAACGGTGCGACCGACGCCGGCCAGATGAGGCCCTTGTCGTCATTGTTGAGCTCGGCGATGATCGCGAGGATGCGGGTCACGCCGATGCCGTACGAGCCCATCGTGACGGTGACGAGCTTGCCGTTCTCGTTCAGCACCTTCAGCCCCAGAGCCTCGGCGTACTTCCGGCCCAGCTGGAAGACGTGTCCGATCTCCATGCCGCGCGCGAGCTCCACCGGGCCCGAGCCGTCGGGAGCCGGGTCCCCGGCGCGCACGTTCGCGATCTCGATGATGCCGTCCGCGGCGAAGTCTCGCCCGGCCACGACGGAGTGCGCGTGCTTCTCGTCGATGTTCGCGCCGGTGATCCAGCTGGTGCCCTCGCTGACGCGCGGGTCGACAAGATACCGGATGCCCGTGGCCGACTCCTCGCCGAGCACCGCACCGGTGGGTGACCAGGGGCCGATGTAGCCCTTCACGAGCAGCGGGTTGTTCTCGAAGTCGTCCGCTGTGGCGGTCTCGACCTCGGCAGGCGCGAAGGCGACCTCGGCGCGCTTCTCGTCGACCTCACGGTCGCCGGGGATGCCGACGATCACGAGTTCGCGGGTGCCGTCGAGGTGGGTCAGCGCGAGCACGACATTCTTGAGCGTGTCGCCTGCGGTGTACTCGCCCTCGAGCTCTCGGTTGACATGCGCGACCAGCGTCTCGATGGTCGGTGTGTCGGGAGAGTCGAAGATCACCGGGGACTCGTCGGCGTCGTACGCGATCGCCTCGGGCACCGCGGTGGTGAACGCCTCGACGTTCGCTGCATAGCCGCCGGCGCTGCGGACGAAGGTGTCTTCGCCGACCGGAGTCGGGTGCAGGAACTCCTCGCTGCGGGATCCGCCCATCGCCCCCGCATCGGCCTGGACGATGACGTACTCGAGACCGAGACGCTGGAAGATGCGCTCGTACGCGTCGCGCTGCGCCTGGTAGCTGGCGTCCAGCCCCTCATCGGAAGAGTCGAACGAGTACGCGTCCTTCATCGTGAACTCGCGTCCACGGAGCAGGCCCGCCCGCGGGCGCGCCTCGTCGCGGTACTTGTCCTGGATCTGGTAGATCGTGAGCGGCAAATCCTTGTACGAGGAGTACAGGTCCTTCACGAGCAGAGTGAAGGCCTCTTCGTGGGTGGGCGCGAGCAGATAGTCGCCGCCCTTGCGATCCTGCAGACGGAAGAGCAGGTCGCCGTACTCGTCCCAGCGGCCGGTGGCCTCATAGGACTCACGGGGCATGAGCGCCGGGAAGTGCACCTCCTGTGCGCCTGCGGCGGCCATCTCCTCGCGGACGACGGTCTCGATCTTCGACTTGACGCGGAGACCCAGTGGCAGCCACGCGAAGATGCCGGCGGCCTGCGGGCGGATGTACCCGGCCCGGATCAGCAGCCGGTGGCTGGCGACCTCTGCGCCTGCAGGGTCTTCACGGAGCGTGCGGAGGAAGAAGTTCGAAAGACGAGTGACCACGGAGCAAGTCTAGTGAGCCGTGGTCACTCGTCTTCGACGACGTCAGTTGAGCGCCGGAAGGTTCGCGGGTACGACGCCGCCGGCGTACAGGTCGGCCGCCAGCTCCTGCAGCGCCGTCAGCGCGACCCGCTGCGGGAGCGGACCGTAGGAGATGCGCGCGACACCGAGCTTCTCGTACTCCGAGGCCGCGAGGGCACCCGGAATCCCGATGACGCTGATCTTGCGCTCGCCGATGCCCTCGACGAGCTGACGCGTGACGTTCATGTCGAGGATGCCGGGCACGAACACCGCGGTCGCTCCGGCGTCGAGGTAAGCCCGCCCACGCTGGATGGCATCGGCGATGCTCTCCTGCACGGGCCGACCGCCGGCGCGGACGAAGGCGTCCGTGCGCGCATTGAGGGCGAACGGGACGCCCTCGGCCTCCGCCGCCTTCACGATCGCCTCGACGGAGGCGACGGACTCGTCGAGCGGCTTGAGTCGGTCCTCGACGTTCGCGCCGACGACGCCTGCCCCGATGGCGAGGCGGGTGGTCTCCCCCGCGTCGCCGTATCCGTCGTCGAGATCGGCGGTCACGGGCACATGGACGGCGGCCGCGATGCGACCCACCATGTCGATCATGATCTCGCGCGGCGTGGCGCCGTCGTCATAGCCGAACGACGCCGCGATGCCGTGTCCGGCGGTGGCGATCGCCTGGGTCTCGGGGAGGGCGGCGACCGCCCGCGCGGAGACGACGTCCCACACATTCACGACGCGAAGGATCTCCGGTGCGTCATAGAGTCCGACAAGGGTCTGGGCCTTGGCTGCAGTGGTCATGACTCCACGCTAACGCGGGATGACGTCCACGGGGCCGGTTCATTCCGCTCCGCCTGATCGCCACGCCTAGGGTGGAGCCATGCCCCAGCGCCGATCACACGTCGCCCCGTCCGCTGCGCAGACCGAGCTGGCCTCGGCACTCGCCGGGCTGCGGGAATCTGTCGATGCTCCCCTCGACTTCCCCGACGAGGTCATCGCCGAGGCCGAGGCATCCACCGCCCCCGTGCCACAGATCGACCTTCGCGACGTCCCCTTCGCAACGCTGGACCCTGAAGGGTCTCGCGACCTCGATCAGGCCTTCCACCTCGAGCGCGCGGGGACCGGATACACCGTTCGCTACGCGATCGCCGACGTCCCGGGGTTCGTCGCACCGGGCGGAGCGGTGGATGCCGAGGCACGGCGTCGCGGACAGACACTGTATGCCGCGGATGGTTCGATCCCGCTGCATCCACGCGTGCTGAGCGAGGATCGAGCCTCGCTGCTCGCCGACGTCGACCGACCGGCGCTGGTGTGGACCTTCGCCCTCGACTCCAGCGGTGTCGTCTCCGACTTCCGCCTGGAACGCGCGCTGATCCGTTCGCGCGCACAGCTCGACTACGCGACGACGCAGCTGGCGATCGACCGCGGCGAGGACGGCCCGGCGGCACTGCTCCCGGAGATCGGAGCCTTGCGCATGGAGCAGGAGCGCCTGAGAGGAGGAGCGAGCCTGAATCTGCCCGACGAAGAGGTCGTGCGTGCAGAAGACGGCACCTATGCGATCGAACGACGCCGCCCACTCCCCGTGGAGGAGTGGAACGCCCAGCTCTCGCTCATGACCGGGATGGCCGCAGCTTCCCTCATGCTCGACGCCGGAGTCGGCATCCTCCGGACGATGCCGGAGCCGGATACGGCCGCTTTCGAGACCTTCCGGCATCAGACCGAGGCCCTCGGGCGCCCGTGGACGGCCGGTGCATACGGCGACTACCTTCGCGGGCTCGACCGCGCCGACCCGATGACCCTCCCCGTGCTGGAGGCCGCGTCGTCGCTGTTCCGCGGAGCCGGGTACCTGGTGTTCGACGGCGAAGCGCCGGGCGCCGCCGTGCAGGCCGCCATCGCCGCGCCGTATGCCCACGCGACCGCTCCCCTGCGCCGACTCGTAGACCGGTGGGCACTGGCGATCTGCCTCGCCGAAGCGAACGGCGAGCCCGCCCCCGAATGGGCTCGCGCATCGCTCGGCGAGCTCCCCGCCCTCATGCAGGAATCCGGCCAGCGTGCATCGCGCCTCAACGCGGCGACGATCAACAGCGTCGAGGCCGCGCTGCTCACGCCCCTGGTCGGCACGACGATCGAGGCGACCGTGATCGAGCTGCGCGGTGAACGCGCGGCCGTGCAGATCGCCGATCCCGCCGTGACAGCGACTGCACCGCTACGGCCGGGTGCGAAGCCGGGTGATATCGTGCGACTCCGCATCGTGCGTGCGGACATCGCGAAGGGCGAGGTCGAGTTCGCGATCTGACCTTCTGCTCATCGGCGACGCGTGGTCGCCGACGTGCTCTTCGAGCGGATCGCGGAGCTGATGCTGCTAGGCGACCGCCGCTGGATCGCCACCGGGAAGTGGCTCCCCCGTCGATTGCGCGCTCTGAGCGAGGAGCGCACCGAGCGGCTGAGTGCGCCGCTGCTCGCCGGAGACTTCGCAGCCTTCGCGGACCGCGTCGAGGAGGAGCTCGATCGAGCGGGCGGACGGCTGCAGGCCGGGTTCGTGCGCTGAGGTCAGGGGGCGGGGACAGCCGTGGTCGTCATGACGAGGAGCTGGGGATCGCTGAGATCGAGCGACACCGTGATCGATCCGAACGCGGCGAGGGAGTCGGCATGGGTTCCCCCGCAGAGGATCACGGCTTCGCCCTCTGGGAGGGAGCAGTGCCAGCGACGCCGGTCGACGATCGTCGGCCCCTCGGTCTCGATGCTGCTGGAAGCGCCCGAGGCGATCCAAGCGGCCAGTCGGTCGTTCACCTGCGCCTCGCGGTCGGGGAGGGTCGCAGCGAACGTCTCGGTGTCGAAGCCTGCCCTGCGCAGACTCTTGCCGAGCCGGTATTCGTCGACGGCCCCGTCCTCGTGGATACGACTGGACTGGTTGGCGCGACCCTCGAAGTCGGGGTTCCCGAGAGCGTCCTCCCCCGGGTCCTTCCGCCAGAGATCGACGAGGGCCAGGTCAAGCGCCAGTGAAGCGACATGACATGCCGTGTGGCCGCGGCTGAGTCCCGCGCGACGGGCACCGTCGACCGCGAGCGCCACCGGTGCTCCCTCAACGAGTGATGCCGGCACGACACCCTCGATGCGATGCCCGACCAGCCACGTCCAGCCCTCCGCACCGCGCTTGACCGGGATCTCGCGGCCCACGGCGAACTCGCCCTCGTCAGAGATCGCGGCCATGAGAGCCTCGGTCACCGTGACCGTGACGCCGGCGGCCGTGATGGTTCCGCTGTCGCCCGGCTGATCCGGCCAGGTGTGGTCGACCGGATGGAAGGGCGTCGCGTCGACGACGACGACCGCTCCGTCGGCGAAGCTCTCCACACGTGTGACGATGCCGTCTCCGGCGATGGTCCCGTCCGAGAAGGTCACAGTGGTGGGCGTCGACATGGTTCTCCTCGGATTCGTCGGTGATCTCGACGGTGTTCGCGGCCGTCGGGCCGTCGTGAGAGCGGGGCGGACCCCGGTACGAAAGGTCAGTGGGACGGCGGGATGGTGAAGCTGGCGAGCTTGTCGTCCTCGACGACGAAGATGCCGTCGGATTCTCCGTTGAAGACCCGGCTCGCCCACCCGAAGCGGATGCGGGTCGTGTCGCCGTCGGTCTCGGCGGAGAGCACGGTCATCCGCGCTCCGGCGCCGATCGCGTCGCTGCCTGCCCATTCGCGCACCCCATCAGGGCCGGCCTTGACCGTGCCCCAATCGCTGACATGCCCATCCGGGGTGAAGGCATCGACGAACGCATCGGTATCGGCCGCGTTGATCGCATCGACCATCACCTGGACAGGCGCGGGCAGGGTGACATCCGACATCTCGCGCTCCTCCGAGCTCAGGCCGTGACGACCTGGGCCGTGCCGAGCGGGGCCTCAGGTCCCATCTCAGCGGCGATCCGGTTGGCCTCTTCGATCAGGGTGGCGACGATGTCGGCCTCCGGCACGGTCTTGATGACCTCGCCCTTCACGAAGATCTGCCCCTTGCCGTTACCCGAAGCCACGCCGAGGTCGGCCTCGCGCGCTTCGCCCGGTCCGTTGACGACGCAGCCCATCACGGCGACGCGCAGCGGAACGGTCATGTCCTTGAGCCCCTCCGTCACGTTCTCGGCCAGGGTGTAGACGTCGACCTGAGCGCGTCCGCACGAGGGGCAGGAGACGATCTCGAGCTTGCGCTCGCGCAGGTTGAGGGACTGAAGGATCTGGTGTCCGACCTTGACCTCTTCGGCGGGCGGCGCCGAGAGCGACACGCGGATCGTGTCGCCGATGCCCTCGCCGAGGAGGATTCCGAACGCGGTGGCGCTCTTGATCGTTCCCTGGAACGCCGGCCCCGCCTCGGTCACACCGAGGTGAAGGGGCCAGTCGCCCCGCTCGGCCAGCTGCCGATACGCCTTGACCATGACGATGGGGTCGTTGTGCTTGACGGAGATCTTGAAGTCGTGGAAGTCGTGCTCCTCGAACAGCGACGCCTCCCACACGGCGCTCTCGACCAGCGCCTCAGCCGTCGCCTTGCCGTACTTGCTGAGGATGCGGCGATCCAGAGATCCGGCGTTCACGCCGATGCGCAGAGAGACTCCCGCCGCCTTCGCGGCCTCGGCGATCTTGCCCACGTTGCCGTCGAACTCGCGGATGTTGCCGGGATTCACCCGCACCGCCCCGCATCCGGCATCGATAGCCGTGTAGATGTAGCGCGGCTGGAAGTGGATGTCGGCGATCACGGGGATCTGGCTCTTCATCGCGATGATCTTCAACGCATCGGCGTCGTCCTGATGCGGCACCGCGACGCGGACGATCTCGCAGCCCGAAGCCGTGAGCTCGGCGATCTGCTGCAGCGTCCCGTTGATGTCGGTCGTCTTGGTGGTCGTCATCGACTGCACGCTGACCGGAGCGTCGCCGCCCACGAGCACCTTGCCCACCTTGATCTGCCGGGACTTGCGGCGCGGGGCGAGGACTTCGGGGATCTTCGGCATTCCGAGGTTCACTGCTGGCACGCCCCAAGCCTACGCCGCCTGGATGCAAGTGGGCTGAACAGACGCACCTACGCTGGAGGCATGGCCGTCGTCCTCCTCACCGGATTCGACCCCTTCGACGGGGCGGACCGCAATCCGTCTGCCGATGCCGTGAACGCGGTCGCGGCCGCATACGACGGTCCGCACGAGCTCGTGGTGGCCACACTTCCGGTCGCGTTCGAGGCATCCGCTCACCGGCTCCGGACCCTGATCGCCGCGCACTCCCCCGATGTCGTCATCGCCACCGGGCTCGCCGCCGGGAGCAGCAGGGTCGCGATCGAGCGCATCGGTGTCAACCTGATCGACGCCCGCATCCCCGACAACGACGGCGAACAGCCCGTCGATGCTCCCAGCGAGGCCGGCGGTCCCGCCGCGCGGTTCTCGACGCTCCCCGTGAAGCGCCTGCTCCAGGTTCTGACCGCGGAAGGGCTGCCGGCGCAGCTGTCGCTCTCTGCGGGAACCTACGTGTGCAACCACGTGCTGTACACGGCAGTGGGTGCCGTCCGGCCGGATGCGCGTGCCGGATTCGTGCACCTTCCGTGGTCGACGACCACGGTCCCTGCAGGCGGGCTGCACCTCGCCGACGCGCAACTGGCGCGCGCCCTGCGCCTCATCGTGGATCACGCCCTCGACGCCGAGTCGACGGAGGCCGGCGGCAGCATCTGGTGATGTCATCGCGCCGTGACCCTCGCTCGCGATGTGGTAGTTTCGGCCCCATGCTCGCGAACTTCACCTGGTGGCCCGCCTTCTAGGCGGTGTGTTCGCGTTCCCACGAATTCAGACCGCCTCCGGGGCGGTCTTTTCGTTGCGCCGAGCCGGAGCACTGCACAGGAGACATCGATGACCCTCTCACGACTCGCCGAGCTCAGCGCCGATCCCACGGCATCCTTCGTGCTCATCGCACGCGACGGCGCGGACACCGTCGAGCTGCTCAGCGGGGACGTCGTCGACGTCGAGCTGCTTGCCGACATCCCCCTCTCGGTCGACGGCACCCCGCGCGAGGTGTTCGCCATGGTGCCCTATCGCCAGGTGCGCGAACGCGGCTTCGTCGCCCAGGACGACGGGGCGCCGCTGCGCTGCGTGATCGTCGACGAGCACCTGCACCTCCCGACAGCCGAGCTTCTGCCCGCGCTCCCGAGCACGCCCGTCCCCCTCCACGACGACGGCTTCGACATCGCCGACGCGGACTACGCGGCCATCGTCGAGACGGTCATCGCCGACGAGATCGGACGCGGCGAGGGCGCGAACTTCGTCATCCGTCGAGACTTCACCGCGACCATCGACGTCGAGGACCGCACCGCGGCACTCACGTGGTTCCGTGCTCTCCTCACGCACGAGCGCGGCGCCTACTGGACGTTCGCTGTCGTCACTCCTGGGCACATCGCCGTGGGGGCCAGCCCCGAGGCGCATGTGGTCGCCCGCGAAGGCGTCGTCACGATGAACCCGATCTCCGGGACCTTCCGTCATCCGGCGGGAGGGGCGACGAAGGAGACGCTGGTCGACTTCCTCGCCTCGACCAAGGAGACCGAGGAACTCTTCATGGTCGTCGACGAGGAACTCAAGATGATGAGCGCCGTCTGCTCCGACGGCGGCCGCATCACCGGCCCGCACCTCAAGGAGATGTCGCGACTCACGCACACCGAGTACATGCTCCGTGGGCGCAGCGCCCTCGATCCCCGCGACATCCTGCGCGAGACGATGTTCGCTCCGACGGTGACAGGTTCGCCCATGCAGAACGCCTGCGCGGTGATCCGCCGTCACGAGCAGAAGCCCCGCGGCTATTACTCCGGTGTCGCCGCGCTGTTCACCCCGAATGCGGACGGCGGGCACGACCTGGATGCGCCTATCCTCATCCGGACCGTCTACCTCCAGGACGGCACCCTCAGCGTTCCGGTCGGCGCGACGCTGGTTCGACACTCCGATCCGATGGGTGAGGTCTCCGAGACCCACGGGAAGGCCGCCGGCGTCCTGGGCGCCATCGGCGCGATCGACCGCGACCGGGTGGCAGAGGCACGTAGCGACGCCGACGCGCCCGGCGACGCGCGCGCCCTCGCCGACGACCCGACCGTCGCCGAGCTGCTGTCATCGCGCAACGCCCGCCTGGCCGAGTTCTGGCTCAACCCGCAGGGCGAGGACTTCACCGGTCCGTTCGCCGGCCGCTCCGCTCTCGTCGTGGACGCGGAGGACCGGTTCACGACGATGCTGGCCCACCAGCTGCGTCATCTCGGGCTCGCCGTCACGATCGCTCCCTGGGCCGACGTGCGGGACGCGGACTTGGACGCCGCCGATCTGGTCGTCGCCGGCCCGGGCCCCGGCGACCCTCGGGATACACGGAACGCCCGCATCGCGAGGATGCGCGATGTCGTCGCCCGCCGACTGGACTCCGACGCGCCGCTGCTCGCGGTGTGCCTCAGCCACCAGATCCTCGCCGACAAGCTCGGCATCGCCCTGACTCCGCTCGATGCCCCTCACCAGGGCCTGCAGAAGCCCGTCCCGGTCTTCGGGGAGACCGCATCGATCGGCTTCTACAACACCTTCACCGCGCGGGTCGCACCGGGCACGACGGTCGTCGGCGCCGCCGACGTCTCGGCGGACCCCGACTCGGGAGACGTGTACGCGCTCCGCGGAGACCACTTCGCTTCGGTGCAGGGACACCTGGAGTCGATCCTGTCCCGCGACGGGATCCGCACGCTCGAACGTCTCGTCTCCCACGCGCTGGCCTGAGCAGGAATCCCTGCTCGCGTTCGCCTCCCGCGCGGTCCGGCGAGGCCTGCGACCTCAGCCGAGAAGGTTGACCGGGTTGAAGAGGTCGGCGACCAGGAGCAGCGCTCCCATCCCGATCAGGAGCACCGCGACGACCACCGTCAGCGGCACGAGCTTGGTCGCGTCGACCGGCGCCGGAGGGGGCCGGCGGAAGAGCTTGGCCCACGCGCGCTTGATGCCGTCCCACAGTGCGACGACGATGTGACCGCCGTCGAGCGGGAGCAGCGGGATGAGGTTGAACACGAACAGCGCGATGTTCAGCGACCCCAGCAGACCGAGCAGGAACGCGAACCTGTTGAGGATCGGCGCATCGGTAGCGGCCGCCTCTCCCGCGAGGCGTCCGACGCCGACGACGCTCAGCGGTCCGTTCGGATCGCGTTCTCCGCCGGTGACGAGTGAGACGCCGACGTCCCATAGACGCACGGGGAGCGTGACGATCAAGGATGCGACACGCGCCGTGCTGTCCGCCGCCATCTCGGGGCCGGCGGTGAGGGGCTGCTGCACGTAGCCCATCTGGGCGCCCATGCCGACGTAGCCGACCTCCTTCACGACAGGCTTTCCGGCCTCATCGAGGACGGGCTGGCCGCTGGCATCCGTGATCGAGCGTTCCGCGGCGATCGGCGTGATGCTCAGCGACTGCTCCGCCCCGTCGCGGCTCACGACCATGTCCAGCGTCTCGCCTGGCGCGGCCTGCACGATCGCCGTCGCCTCGGCGAACGTCGACACGGGCTGTCCGTCGATGGACAGGATCACATCGCCCGGCTTGATCCCGGCTTCCGCGGCGGGTGAGGCCGGGTCATCGGGTGTGCACTCGGTCGCCGTCGAACCGGCCGGAACGACGCACTCGGTGACGGACGCGATCGTCGTCGTTCCCTGCTGCAGGCCGATGCCCGACAGCAGCACGGTGAAGATCACGGTCGCGAGGAGAAGGTTCATCACCGGCCCGCCGAGCATGACGACGACGCGCTTCCACACGGGAAGACGATAGAAGACGCGATCCTCGGCACCCTCGGCGATGGTCTCGTCGTTGGCGCTGCGCGCGTCCTGGATCAACGAGCGGAACACGCCGGACGCCGGGCCCGAGTTCTTCGACGCCGGGTACATGCCCGACATCGAGATGAAGCCCCCTAGAGGGAGCAGCTTGAACCCGTACTCGGTCTCGCCGATGCGCCGGGACCACAGCCGCGGCCCGAAGCCGATCATGTACTGGCCGACACGCACGCCGAAGAGCTTCGCGGGGACGAGATGGCCCACCTCATGCAGGCCGATCGAGAGCCCGAGGCCGATCAGCATGAAGAGGATGCCGGCCAGATAGAGCAGGAATTCCACGTGCCAACGTTAGTGCCCACAGCTAGGAATCCGCCCGGCACGCCGCGCGGCTAGGCTGAGACGGTGAATGCCCGGCAGCTGCGACTCGTGCGCGCTGCCGCCGTCTCCTCGGTGGCGACGTTGCTCGCAGCCCTCTCGCACACCCTCGGCGGCGGAGCGGTCCCGCACATGCTGCTGATCCTGGCGGTCGCGACCCTGCTCACCCCTCTGTCGGCGCTCCTGGTGGGCATCCGTGAGTCGCGGGGTCGTGTCGCCATCGCCGTGTTCCTCGGACAGGCCGCTTTCCACGTCGTGTTCCAACTGCTGGGCTCGCCCACCGGTACCGCTCCGATCGCCGGCGGCGGTCACGCCCATCATCTCGATCTGAGCGCGCTCTCTTCCACGGCGCCCACCGCAGCCCCTGGCACGTTGATGCTGTTCGCGCACGTCGTCGCAGCCGTGCTCACGACGCTTCTCGTGTGGCACGGAGAAGCGGTCGTTCGGGTCGTCGCCCGCTGGGTGGATGCCCTCTTCCGGCGCGCGTCCGGCGGGGCACCGGCCATGCATCGCCGGCCGCCGCGGCTGCGGTCGACCACCATCGCCAGCTTCGCCGTCACCATCTCGGCCGCTGTGCCGAGGCGCGGGCCTCCCGCTCTCCTGCGCGACTGATCCGTCGCACTCGAATCCGCTGCTCCGACACGGGCAGCGTCCCTTTCTCGCGGAGATGCGCCACCGTGGCGCGCCCGCACTTCGAGCACCAGGAGAACTCTCATGTCCCGCAACATCCGTACCCGCACTCCGCGCCCCACCACCCTGCGCTCCACCGCTCGGCGCTCGCTCACTCTGCGACGCGCCGCGCTCGGTGTCCTCGGCGGAGCCGCACTCGCCCTGGCCGTTCCCACGATGGCAGGTGCCCATGTGGGCGTCAGCCCCGACGAGATCGCTGCGGGCGACCACGGCGTGCTCACGTTCTCGTTCTCCCACGGCTGCGAGAACTCCCCCACCACCGCGCTGCGCATCACGATGCCCGAGGGGCTCGCATCCGTCTCGCCGACGATGGACTCCGACTGGGACATCCAGGTCGAGCGCGGCGACGACGGTCTCGTCAGCGCCGTGACCTATACGGCGGTCACCCCGGTGCCCACCGACCTTCGCGGCGCGGTGAGCATGGGGGTCGGTCTGGACGAGACCACCCCCGACACTCTGGCGTTCCCCGTGGTCCAACAGTGCGTCGAGGGCTCGACCGAATGGACGCAGATCGCCGAGGACGGCCAGGATCCGCACAGCCTCGACGCGCCGGCTCCGGTCGTCTCCGTCACGGCCGCTGCCGCCGACGGGCACGGCGAGCACACCGAATCCGACACTGCGGCCGCGAGCACGGCTCCGACCACGGTCGCCGATCCCCTGGGTGTGGCGCTCGGGGCGGGTGGGCTTCTCGCCGGTTTCGCCGCCCTGGTCGTCGCGATCCTCGCCTACCGACGCCGAGCCTGACGACGCGAGCTCCCCCTCGTGCTCCGCAACGCGGCGCGCGAGGGGGCGCTCGGCGAAGGGTTCCCACCACGGTCGTGAGATCATGGATGCGCCATGTCGATTGAACAACAACCGAGCCTGCCTCCCGTGCTCCGCCCCGCGAACCCGCCCCGGCGTGAGCTGTCCGAACTCGCTTCCCGTTTCGCCCGCACCGTCCGCGGCGATGTCGACGGAATCGCCCTCTCCGGCATCACCCTCGCGACGGCAGACCTGCGTCCCGGCGAGGCATTCGTCGCGATCCGCGGCGTCAACCGGCATGGCGCGGACTTCGCCGTCACCGCCGCTGAGAAGGGTGCCGTCGCCGTCATCACCGACGACGCTGGCGCGGAGATCGCCGAAGCCGCGGGGCTTCCGATCCTCGTGGTCGACGACCCTCGCGCCGTGCTCGGTGATCTCAGCGCGTGGGTCTACGGCACCGGCGCCGGTGACCCGCTCCCCCTGCTGTTCGCGACGACGGGCACCAACGGCAAGACCAGCGTCTCCCACCTGCTCGAGGGGATCCTCGATCAGATCGGCGTGGTCACCGGCCTCTCCTCCACCGCAGAACGTCACATCGCGGGCGAGGTCATCGTCTCGCGCCTGACCACCCCCGAAGCATCCGAGATGCACGCCCTCCTGGCGCTGATGCGTGAGCGCCAGGTCGAAGCCGTCGCGGTCGAGGTCAGCGCACAGGCGCTGTCACGTCACCGCGTCGACGGCATCCTGTTCGACGTCGCCGGATTCACGAACCTGAGCCACGATCATCTCGACGACTACGCCGACATGGAGGAGTACTTCGAGGCGAAGCTGCCCCTCTTCCGGCCCGACCGCGCCCAGCGCGGGGTCATCTGCCTGGATTCCCCGTCCGGTGCGGTCGTCGTCGACCGGGCCGAGATCCCGGTCGTCACTGTCGGCACTCCGTCGATCGCCGCCGATCCCGACGCCGCGACCGCCGCGGACTGGGTGGTCGTCATCGACGAGGAGCGCGCCGCCGGTACGACCTTCACGATGACCGGCCCCGCCGGGTCCCTCACCACGACGGTCCCGGTGATCGGACCGCACATGGCGGCCAACGCGGCTCTGGCGATCGTGATGCTCCTCGAGGGCGGCTACGCCTGGGATCGCATCGTCGATGCGCTCACCCGTGACGGGGGGATCCGCGCCTACCTGCCCGGTCGCACCCAGCTGGTCTCCGGCGATCGTGGGCCTGCCGTCTTCGTCGACTTCGGACACTCACCCGACGCATTCGAGAAGACCCTCGCCGCCGTCCGGCGCGTGACACCGGGCAAGGTGCTGATGCTCTTCGGCGCCGACGGCGACCGCGACGCGAGCAAGCGCTTCGACATGGCGCGCACGGCGGTCGAAGGCAGTGACATCCTCGTCGTCACCGATCACCACCCCCGCTTCGAGGACCCCGCGTCCATTCGGGCGACCCTCATCGAGGGCGCCCGCACGGCACGACCGGATGCCGAGATCCACGAGGCCTCACCGCCCGAGAACGCCATCATCACCGCGGTCGGCTTGGTCGGCGACGGCGACGCCATCCTGTGGGCCGGCCCCGGGCACCAGGACTATCGCGACATCCGCGGCGTCCGCACACCGTATTCGGCACGCGAGCTCGCTCGCCGCGCGCTGCGCGACGCCGGCTGGCCCGTACCCGATTCGCGTTGGCCGGTCCCGTACCCCGACGAGGATTGACCTGCTCGACCAGGGCGACTCCGCCCTGGTCCCCGATCAGAGCGCCGCGATCATCCGATCGGCCGTCGAGCGCGCCCACGCCTCGGCCTCGGCGAGCGTCTCGACGGTGAGGGCGTCCGGCGCATCGTGCGCGTCGACGACCCGAGCGATCGTGTCCACGATGCCGAGGAACGAGAGCCGTCCCTCGTGGAACGCGTCGACCGCTTGTTCGTTCGCGGCGTTGTAGACAGCAGGGAACGTGCCGCCGGCGCGGCCCACCGCCTTCGCGAGTGCGACGGAGGGGAACGCCACGGCGTCGAGCGGCTCGAACGTCCAGGAAGTGGCGGATGACCAGTCGAGGGGCCGTCCGACGCCACCGACGCGGTGCGGCCAGTCCAGACCCAGGGAGATCGGCAGACGCATGTCGGGCGGGGAGGCCTGTGCGATCGTGGAACCGTCGATGAACTCGACCATCGAGTGCACGATGGACTGCGGGTGCACCACGACCTCGATGTCGTCGTAGGCGACGTCGAACAGCAGGTGCGCTTCGATCACCTCGAGTCCCTTGTTGACAAGGGTCGCGGAGTTGGTCGTGACCATCCGTCCCATGTCCCATGTCGGATGCGCGAGAGCCTCGGACGGAGTGACCTCGGTCAGCTGCGCGCGGCTGCGACCGCGGAACGGCCCGCCCGACGCCGTCACCACGAGGCGGCGCACCTCGGCATGGGTACCGGCCAGGAGCGCTTGCGCGAGAGCCGAGTGCTCGGAATCGACCGGGACGATCTGACCGGGAGCGGCGGCGGCGAGGACCAGGTCGCCGCCGACGATGAGGGACTCCTTGTTCGCGAGAGCGAGCACGCGTCCCGCCTTTAGCGCCGCGAGCGTCGAGCCCAGTCCGATCGAGCCGGTGATGGCATTGAGCACCACGTCCGCCTCGACGTCACGGACCAGCTGCTCGGCCTCGAGCGCGCCGAGAGCGGTCGACTCGACCTGGAACTGTGCGGCCTGCGCTTCCAACATCTCGGCGTTGGACCCGGCAGCGAGACCTACCAGCTCGAATCGGCGAGGATTGGCACGGATCACATCCAGTGCCTGGGTGCCGATGGAACCGGTGGAGCCGAGGACGATGACGCGACGCATACCGTCAGCCTAGGTCACGCCCTCGGCACCCAGCGGCTACTGCTGCGCCTGGACCGGTGTCGTCGCCAGGATGTCCACGACGAACACGAGGCTCTCCTTCTGGAGCTCATGTCCCTCGCTCGCACCGTATCCGTCGGACGGCGGCATCACGACGATGACCTGTGAGCCGACCTTCTGACCTTCGAGGGCCTTCTGGAAGCCCGCGACCACGCCGGTGGTCTGGAACTGCGCGGGCGCGGCGTCGCGGCTCCAGCTGGAGTCGAACTCCTTGCCGTCGGACCACTTGACGCCCAGGTACTGCACGACGACGAGGTCACCGGAGGCGACCGTCGCACCGTCACCCTGCTTGAGGACGGCGACCTGGGTCTCTGTCGGCGCGTCGCCGTCCGGGATCGTCACGGTCGGAGCGCCCTTGTCGTCGAGCTTGACAGTCGGCATGCCGGGAGTCGGGTCGACCGGCGTTCCCGTCGCCACCTCGGGCAGCTGCTCGACGGCCTCGGCGTAGACGACCACGTTGTTGGCGCCCTCGCCGAGGACCTTTCCGGGAAGAGTCAGCACGATGCGCGAGCCGACCGGCTTGCACTCGAGCGCCGCGACGAAGAGCGAGGACTGGTTGGTGTCGAGGAGAACGGGCAGCACACCGCCTTCACCACGAGCCGACGAGTCGAGCACCTGATTGTTGGTCGCGTCGACGATCTGGTACTCGACGGACACCAGGTCATTGACCACGACGTCGTCTCCGTCTCCCTCGGAGATGACGGTCCTCTCGACGCCGGCGAACGGCGCATCGGCCGGGACCGTCACGGTGGTGTCTGCCCCTTCCCCCTCCACGACGACCGCGTCCGAGGTATCCCCGGACTTCGCGTCCAGCTGGCACGTGCTCGATGCGGAGGGCGACGGGGTGCCGGAGCTCTCCGGGGCTCCACCACCGGCGCAACCCGCCAGCAGCAGGGTCGCCGCGGCGACGGTGGACAGAACGATGAGCGGACGCTTGCGCACAGTGAGACCTCGGGATCGCGGGCAGGAAACTCCATCCTGCCCCATACCCCTTTGCTCGCGCTGGGAGGCGCGGCGCAACTCTTCATTCCCACCCCGGCATGGATCCGGGAGTAATCTGCTCTGATGACCTCTGAGCAGTCCGTCGAGCCCGAATCCTCGTCAGAAGAGGGATCCTCGTCAGAGGAGACTGCGAAGCCTCGCCACGCCGGGTTCGCCTACACGCTCGGCCGCAGCCTCATCACGCCACTCGCCCGTCTGGTGTACCGCCCTCGGATCGAGGGGCGCGACAACGTGCCGCTGACCGGTCCCGTCATCTTCGCGAGCAACCATCTGTCATTCATCGACTCGATCGCGATCCCGGTCGCGGCCCCTCGTCCCGTCCACTTCCTCGCGAAGTCGACGTACTTCGAAGGCACCGGATTCAAAGGCTGGATGAGCAAGACCTTCTTCGAATCGATCGGCGCGATCCCGGTGCGACGCGGTGCCGGACAAGCCGCGCTGGACGCGCTCGACCTGCAACGCCAGCTCCTCGATGAAGGTCTCGCCGTCGCCCTGTATCCGGAGGGGACCCGCTCGACCGACGGCCGCCTCTACAAAGGCCGCACGGGCGTCGCGTTCCTCGCTCTGCAGACGGGCGCCCCTGTGGTGCCGGTCGGCCTCATCGGCACGGACAAGGTGATGCCGGTGGGAGCGAAGATCCCCACCCTCAAGGAGCGCATCACCGTGCGTTTCGGCGAGCCGCTCGACCTCTCGCCGCACGGGCCCGCGACCAGTGGACGGGCACGTCGTCTCGCCACCGATCAGATCATGGCGGCGATCCACGGTCTCTCCGGCCAGGAGCTCGCCGGCGCGTACAACGAGGCACCGGCGCAAGGTGCCATCGAGAAGATCAAGCAGGCCCTCCCGCACGAGCGTCGCTGAGGCCTGTGAGCCCCACTCAGGCGAGGGCTGTGACCGTCGCCTGGTGGCGTACGGGGAAGTTCATCGAGTTCGCGATGAAGCACCACTCGTTCGCCTGGGCGTGGGCGCGCTCTGCTGCGTCGATCATCGAGGCCTCGGCGACGACGACCTCGGGCCGCAGCATCACCTCGACGAACGATCCGCCCCCCGCACCGTCCTCGCGCATCGTCCCGCTGGCCTGGTCGCGATAGGACACCACGACGACGCCCGCGGTCACACACGCGTGCAGGTATGACAGCAGGTGGCACTCGGAGAGGGAGGCGAGCAGCAGGTCCTCCGGATTCCATCGTGAGGGATCGCCGCGGAACGGCTTGTCTGCCGAGGCGAGGAGATCGGGCTTCCCCTCGACCTCGATCGTCACGTCTCGCCGGTAGTCCCGGTATCCGGTCGTCCCGGTGCCGGTGTTGCCGGTCCACGTCGAGGTGAGCGCGTAGCGGTGTTCGCCGAGCGTGCGCGTGGTCGTCTCTGCCATCTGCTCAGTCTGTCAGGCTCCTCCGACACGACGCGAGACGCCGCACGCCCCGGGCTAGAGTTGACGGGTGCAGGAGACTCTCACCGTTCAGGATTCCGTGGAACTCGCCGTCGTCGAGCGGAGCGGATTCGTCGAATCCCGCCACGCCGGCGCGGCCGTCGTGCTCTCCCCCGACGGGGACATCGTCGGTCGCCATGGAAATGCCGATGCGCTGATCCTGCCGCGATCCAGCCTCAAGCCTCTCCAGGCGATCGCCTGCATCACCGCAGGTGCCGTCCTCGAAGGCGAGCAGCTCGCGCTCTCCACGGCCAGTCACGTCGGCACCGACCGTCACGCTTCAGTGGTACGCGACATCCTGACCGAGGGCGGGCTGACGGAAGACGACCTCCGCTGCCCGGCCACGTGGCCGAGCGACTCGGCGTCGCGAGACGAGCTCGTCCGCGAGCACGGCGAGCCGACCCGGGTGCGCATGAACTGCTCCGGCAAGCACGCCGCGATGCTCCGCGCATGCGTGGCGACGGGCTGGCCGACCGACGGATACCTCGACCCGACCCATCCACTGCAACAGCACATCCGCGACGTCATCGAGCGCCTCACTGGCGAGAAGATCGCCCACACCGCTATCGACGGGTGCGGTGCGCCGGTCCATGCGATGACGCTGACCGGCCTGGCACGCGCGATCCACCGCATCGGCACCGCCTCCGACCGCTCGCCCTTCGCCCTCCACCGCGTGGCCGGTTCCCTGGTCCGCGCCGTGCGGGAGAACCCCTGGACGATCGAGGGTCCGGGCCGCCCCGACACGATCGCGACCGAGAGGCTCGGCGTGTTCACCAAGTACGGCGCCGAGGGCGTGATGGTGATGGTCGCCCCCAACGGCACGACCGTGGCGCTGAAGATGCTCGACGGCGCCACTCGAGCCTCGACGATCGTTGCCGCGACCCTGCTCGCTCGGGCGGGCGGGCTGAGCGATGCCGACGTGGCCTCGCTCGCGGACGCACTTCCGCTCGCCGTGCTCGGCGGTGGGGAGAACGTCGGCTCCATCCGACCCGGCGCAGGAGTCTGACGCCCGCGGCGGCGTTCCTCGTCGCCGAGCGTCGATTCGCGGCGCCTTCTCCTCACGACAACGTCTCCGCACGGCAACGCTTCTCACGGCAACGCTTCTCAGGGCAACGCTTCTCAGGGCATCGCTTCTCAGGGCAACGCTTCACCGAGGCGACAGCTCGGCGAGGTGGACACGTTTCGGCGCACCGGAGCCGGTGACCGACCAGGCCCGGCCTGCGTGCGGGTGTGCATACGGAGGAAGCTCCCGCGCGCCGATCAGTTGCCGGAGCTCGCCGGGATGTTCACATCGGATGAGCACCTCGCCTGCCGATCTGATGCGCTGCCACAGCGACCAGTTCCGCTGCCAGGTCTCCGCGTCGGCGACCACGATGCAGCGTGTTCCCGGCGAAGTCGACTCAGATCCTGCCGCCACCACCTCGCATGCGGGGTGCGCGTCGTGAAGAGCGGCGATGACCGTATCGGTGCCGGCACTGACGACAGCGGTGATCGCAGACGACGGCGTCCACCGTGGTGTCTGCGCTGCCTGCGGCAGCCATCGGCCCTCGTCGACCCACGCCAACTGCACCTCGCGATCTCCGATCACGGCGCGCCCGGGTACGCGGTCGCGCACGAACCCCGATGCCTCTCCGCCGGCCGCCAGATGCTCGAGTCTCGTCGGCATCCGCAACAGCGCCCGACGGGGCACCAGATCGAGTACACGTCCCAACGCCCCGCTCGCCCTGGTGGCCGTCAGAACGAAGGTGGTGTCCGGACTCGCCCGAAGCACGCGCTCCCAGCGGTGGACGAGCTGCTGCGCGTACTCGGCCGGCAGGGAAGCCAGCATCGCATCCACGTCGTCGATCAGGACGACCGAGGGCGGACGCTTCCCGCCCTCGACCCATGCGGCGAGCACGTCCCAGGCACCCTCGGGATCGTCGGGCATCCAGAATGCGTCATCGCATTGCGCCGCGACCGCTCTCAGCACCGAGGTCTTACCGAATCCGGGGGCGCCCAGCACCACCAGCCCCCGTTCCTCTCCGCGCCGGAGCATCTCCAGCGGCTGCGCCTGGCGATCAGGGTCATCGGCGCGACCGAGGATGATCGCATCGGGGAGGATTTCGGCCTCCGTGACGAGTTCGGCGATCGGCAGGATGGCCGGAAGCGGGGGAAGCCACGGGCTGGATGACTCGCCCGCTGCCGCCCACCGCAGACCGACACCACGAATATCGGAAGCCTCAGTCAGGGCGATGCGCATCGCGACGGGTTCCTGGTCGGATGGTCGACGCAGCAAGCCGAGACCGCGGGAACCGACGTCTCCCGTGAGCGCGGAGGCAGCATCGGTACCGATCACGAGCCGACTGTCGGCGGCGTCGCCGACGCGCAGGCTGATGCGAAGGGGGCAGTTCGCAGCCAGGGCGTCTCTGATCACCCCGGCAGCACGCTGTGTCCCGAGAATCAGGTGCATCCCGAGGGCGCGGCCACGGGCAGCGATATCGATGAAGACCGCACCGAGCTCGGGGTGCTCGGTCAGAAGCGCCGCGAACTCGTCGACGACGATGATCAGCCGGGGCATCGACACACCGCTGACGTCGCGCGCCCCGACGGCGGCCAGCACCCTCTCTCGACGTCGCAGCTCGGCGGTCAGGCTGGAGACGCCTCGTCTTGCACCCTGATCGTCGAGATCAGTGATGACGGCGGCCACCTGAGGCAGTGCGCTCAGGGGTTCGAAAGCCGTTCCGCCTTTGAAATCGGCGAGCACGAACGTCACCTCGTCCGGGCCGTGCGCCGTGGCGATCGCAGTGACCCAGCTGACCAGCAGCTCGCTCTTGCCGGTCCCCGTCATCCCCGTCACGATCGCGTGCGGTCCGTCTCCCACGATGTCGACCGTGATGTTCGCGCGTTCGCCTCGGCCGATGGTCGCGACGAGCCCGCCTCCGGCCGAGGTCTGCTCGAGCTCGGAGAGCAGCACCGCGTCGGGGATCGCATCCGTCTCGTCGTCCCGACGCGCCAGCTCCGCGGAGACGGTCTCCGCTTGGGCACGCGACAGGCACTCGACAGCGACTGGCTGGCTACCTGTCGGAGTGCGCAGCGTCGCCCGCCGAGGTTCGACGATGTCGATGACCGTCGTGATTCCCGCCGGGACATCCTCCCCCACCGCGGTCAACACGATCAGGGCGTCCGCGTCCCCCCGGACGCCCGCCGCAGGACCGAGCCCGATCCGGAAAGCACCACGCCGCGCACTCCGGGCGTGGGGCAGGCTCGCCAGGCCGTGGTCAGCGAGATCAGTGTCTTCCGGATCGATGCCGATCAGCGACAGCTGGCCGGTGCCGAACCGCAGACACAGCTGCACGACAAGAGCGCGCGCTGCCGCCTCGGCCACAGGCCGCGCACCTCGAAGACAGATCCCCCCACCGATCGGCGCGGAGACCGGCGCGTCCGCGATGACACGGCATCGTTCACGGAAGTCCCGCCCGCGCGCGTCATCCGCGCCGGTGCAGCGGACCGCATTCGTCGTGTTGCCGGCACCGATGACGATCGGAGTCGTCGCGTCGACTCCCTGAGCGCCGCGCAGGGGCGCCTGTGCGATGCAGGTCGCGGCGTCGGGCCACCGCTGCCACAGGGCTTCGAGCTCGTCCTGCTGACGCTGGACCAGATCCGCTTCCGCCGCAACCCACTCGGCTTCGAGCTGCTGCTCGGTTCGTCGGCGTTCACGGCGCCGCGTACGTGTCGCGTCGAGCAGTGAGGCGCCGATCATCAACGGCCCCAATGCCGCGAAGCAGAGCGCGAGGAGGGAGCCGGTGACCAACCACATCACCACTCCCGTGGCCACCGGCACGAGGGCGGCCATGAAAGGCAGTGGAGCGCGAGGCGACGCTGCCGGAGCCGCGGGAAGCACGATCGGAGGGGATTCCATGGAATCCAGTGGACCGCATCACGGCCCGTGAAACAGGGCTGTGCACAGCGCTGGAGCGTTACTCCGCGGTGTTCTCGATTGGGGAGGACGAGTCGTCCTCTGCCGCCACCTGGACGATGATGAGGGTCACGTTGTCGCGACCGCCGTTCTCCAACGCCGCCGCAAGCATCGCGTCCACCGCGGCACCCGGATCGTCGTGCTCCCGGAGGAAATGCTGGATCCCGTAGTCGGTCAGTTCCTTGGTGAGGCCGTCCGAGCAGATGACGAATCGGTCACCGGGACGCACGTCGATGGAGACGTAATCGGGAGCTGTGAGCTCACTCGCCCCCACGGCACGCGTGATCACGTTGCTGTAGGGGTGCCCTTCAGCTTCCTCCGGGCTGAGCTTGCCCGCTGTGATCAGTTCCTGCACGACCGAGTGATCGGTGGTGATCTGGACCAGTCGATCGTCGCGAAGGAGATACACGCGGGAGTCGCCGATGTTCAGTGCGGTCCAGTGCGGCTCGTCCCCATCGGTCTCGAAGTACACCCCCGTGAGCGTGGTCCCCGTGCCCTCGTCGGTGGTCTCGGGATGCTCCGCGATGTCTCCGACAGCCAGTTCGAGCGCGTTCTCGATCGACGGTCCGTCGACCTTGCCCGAGGAGACGACGGCCTGCAACCGGGCCACCGTGCTCTGACTCGCGATTTCGCCGCCGGCATGACCGCCCATTCCGTCAGCGACGATGAACAGCGGATAGTCGGCGAGGAACGCGTCCTGATTCGTCTCCCGGCGTCGGCCTTGATCGGTGATCCCGGACCACGACAGCAGCAGCGGGCGCTGCGCAACCGTGACGCGGTGCGTCTTCGTCTCAGCCACGTGCTGCCTCCGATGGGCCTGCGGCGGGTCGGACGGTCGCAGGATACTCACAACACATCGTAGTAGAAGTCACGCGCACCTCGATCACACCCTGGCACCCGGATCGGCCGGCAGCGGGAACAGATCATCGATGATGGCGAGTTCGGCCGCGTCGGGGCGCCAGGCCTCCCCCGCGTCTGCGTTCGCCTCGACCTGCTGCACCGAGGTCGCGCCCGCTATCACGCTGGAGACCGCCGCATGCGAGAGCAACCAGCCGAACGACGCCTGGACCATCGTGATGCCGCGCTCATCGCAGAAATCGCGGAATGCATCCAGGGCGTCCCACGGTGCGCTCTCCCACACGTGGCGCCGTGTCGACATGATCCGGCTCTGCTGCGGCCCGCCGTCGCGAGTGAACTTCCCCGTGAGCAGGCCGTTGTGCAGGGGGAAGTACGGGAAGAAGCCGAGTTCGTAGCGTTCCACCGCCGGCAGCACTTCCCGCTCCGCCGCCCGAGCCAGCAGGGAGTAGTGGTTCTGAGCCGAGATGAACCTGCCACTCGATCGCGCCCTCGTCGTGAACTCCGCTTCGGCGATCTGCCACCCGGCGAAGTTCGAGTGCCCGTAGTAGCGGATCTTGCCCTCGCGCACGAGTTCATCGAGGGCATCCGTGGTCTCCGCGATCGGCGTCTCGGGATCGGGGAGATGCAGCTGATAGAGATCGATCCAGTCCGTGCGCAACCGGCGCAGCGATTCCTCGACGGCCCGACGCACGTAGCGACGAGAACCCCGGGCAGCGGGGAACGCGTAACCCATGTCGCGCTCGTGTCCGAACTTCGTCGCCAGCACCACACGGTCGCGGCGTCCCTCGAGGGCTTCGCCCATCAGCAGCTCGCTCGCCCCCGCTGCTGCTCCGTACATGTCGGCGGTGTCGAGGAAGGTGATGCCGTTGGCAAGAGCCGCATCCAGCACCTCGCGCGTGCCGGCGAGACTCTCCGTCTTCGTCCCCGCGCGCCCGAAGTTGTTGCAGCCGAGGCCGGTGGCGGACACGAGAAGACCGGAGGCACCCACACGGCGCTGGGACGAGACCATGCCCCCACGTTAGCGGCCGCTGCGGATAGACGACCACTCGGAACAGCACAGAGCCCCCGACCGAGGTCGGGGGCTCTGTGTCAGAAGGTCACACCGTCAGACCATCACGCCGGAGGCTGTGTGGGATCGGTCGGCGGTGACGCCGGGGTTGCGGGAGGAGCCGGCGGAGCAGCGGGCGGAGCCGTCGGCGGTGCGGGCGGAGCCGTGGGCGGTGCCGCAGGGGGCGCCGGCGGCGTGGTCGGCGGCACCGGCGGAACCGGGGCACCGGTCGCCGGAGCTGCAGGGCCTGCGGGAGGTGCGTAGCCGGGCTGCGCGGGCGGTGCGTACCCCGGCTGCGCGGGAGGCGCGTATCCCTGCGGTCCGGGCTGCGCGTAGCCCTGCGGAGCACCGTAACCGGGCTGCGGCGCCGCGGCCGACGTCTGAGCGGGGATGCCCTCCCACGCGGTGCGGTCGCCGAGCAGACCGTTGGCAGCCCAGGAAGCGGGCTGGATGCTCGGGTTCCAGCGCGACTTGTCGAACGCGTTGATGCCGAGCCACACCGGAGGCAGGAAGAAGTAGAGGACGACCCAGACGGCGTCCTTCTGCAGCTTCAGCCCGACGCGCCAGGCGGCGATCAGGTCGACCACGCGACCCGCGATGCCGACGAGCGGGAGGATCAGGAACCACCCGAGGAACGGGATGATCGCGCCGAGGATACCGGCACCCATCAGGTAGAGGACGAGCCAAGGGCTCAGATCGCCGAGCTTGTAGAAGATCATCGTGCTGTAGACGGGCACCCACGCACGCCACTTCCCCTGCACTCCCGCCTTCTCGAAGATCTTCATGTAGAACCACGAGTAGAGTGCGTAGATGGCGAGTGGCAGGATCGTGTAGACCAGGGTCAGCGCGAGGATCGCTCCGCCTGACAGGCCGTCATAGCCGTAGTAGTCGTTCATGGTTCCCTCCAGAAAGTCATGATGCGGCATCATGCGCTGAACACACTAGCGCTTCCCGGGGTACGCGCGCATGTCTCTTACGCCGTCGGGCGCGTTCGACTCGTGGTCGCGCGTGGACGCACGGCGCACCCGGCCGATCCCCTGCTCACTCGTCGACGACGAGCTCCAGCACGCCCGGCTGTGCGCCATCGCGGAGAATGATCCCTCGCTTCTCCGCCCAGAGCCGAAGACCGCGAAGGGAACCGACCCGTGGTCGATCCTCGGCAATCGCCCGGACGAGTGCACCCTTCGATTTCTTGTTGAAGTGATTGAGGGCCCTCCCGTGCTCCGTCACGACCCGCACGTAAGCGGAGGAGACGGAGTCCGGCACGGGCCCCAGCGCGACGTACGCCTCACTCCGCAGGTCGAGCACGAACGACGGATCCGCCTCCGCGATCGCTGCAGAGGTGGCCTCCGCCCAATGCCGCCGAAGCGCGGGAAGCCCGGGGACGGAGGTGCCGGCGGCCAGCCGATACGTCGGGACCGCGTCGAGCGCGCCCACCGGTCCCAGCGGAGCGCTGTGGATCCAGACATGGGCACCCAGCCATCGACGGGACGCGACGGAGAGCGATCGGGCATCGAGCGCATCGAACAGCACTCCCGTGTACCGGTCGATCGCGGGCATCGTGGGAGCGGAGCGAAGCGCCCTGTTGTGCGCGATATCGCCGCTCTGCCGAGCACTCAGCTTGAGCACCCGACGGGCAGCCTCTTCGTCGGCAGCGAGGTCGATCAGCGCCTCGACGACAGCGGCGCGCCGCTCGTTCAGAGACGGGAGTGCCAGCGACGCGAGATCGAGCGGGGACCCCTCACCGCCCTCATGCTTGGTCTCCGACGGAGGGAGCAGGATCTTCATGGAACCTCGGTGGATACAGACGCGTCCGCCTCGGAACCCGTGCGGGTGCCGAGGCGGACGCGTGAAACAGGAACTGCTAGGCGATGAGAGCCGCGTTGCCGGCAACGATCGTCAGGGTGTCGCCCTCCATCGAGAGGAACCCGTCCTGCGCGTTGGCCAGCACCTTGGTGCCATCCGACTGGGTGATGCGAACCTGGCCCTCGGCGAGGATGGCCAGCACCGGCTCGTGGCCGGTCATGAAGCCGATCTCACCCTCGACGGTCTTGGCGACCACGAGGCTCGCCTCTCCCGTCCAGACCTCCGCATCAGCGGAGACGAGGCTGACATGCAGCGCCATGGTCAGCCGTTCTCCTTCTGGATCTTCGCCCACTGCTCTTCGACGTCGGAGATGCCACCGACGTTGAAGAAGGCCTGCTCGGCCACGTGGTCGAAGTCACCGCGGGTGATCGCGTCGAACGACTCGATGGTCTCCTTCAGCGGGACGGTCGAACCCTCGACGCCCGTGAACTTCTTGGCCATGTAGGTGTTCTGCGAGAGGAACTGCTGGATGCGACGTGCACGCGACACGACGATCTTGTCTTCCTCGGAGAGCTCATCGACACCCAGGATGGCGATGATCTCCTGCAGCTCCTTGTTCTTCTGGAGGATCTGCTTGACGGTCGTCGCGACGCGGTAGTGGTCCTCGCCCAAGTAGCGGGGGTCCATGATGCGCGACGTCGAGGTCAGCGGGTCGATGGCCGGGTACAGACCCTTCGAGGCGATCTCACGAGAGAGCTCGGTCGTCGCGTCGAGGTGGGCGAACGTCGTCGCCGGAGCCGGGTCGGTGTAGTCATCGGCGGGCACGTAGATCGCCTGCAGCGAGGTGATCGAGTGACCACGCGTCGAGGTGATGCGCTCCTGGAGCACACCCATCTCGTCGGCGAGGTTCGGCTGGTAACCCACGGCGGAGGGCATGCGGCCCAGCAGCGTGGAGACCTCGGAACCGGCCTGCGTGAAGCGGAAGATGTTGTCGATGAAGAGCAGAACGTCCTGCTTCTGCACGTCACGGAAGTACTCCGCCATCGTCAGAGCCGACAGGGCGACGCGAAGACGCGTTCCCGGCGGCTCGTCCATCTGGCCGAACACCAGGGCGGTCTTGTCGAAGACGCCCGCCTCTTCCATCTCGTGGATGAGGTCGTTGCCCTCACGGGTGCGCTCACCGACACCGGCGAACACAGACACACCACCGTGGTCCTGCGCGACGCGCTGGATCATCTCCTGGATGAGGACGGTCTTACCGACACCGGCTCCACCGAACAGACCGATCTTTCCACCCAGCACGTACGGGGTGAGGAGGTCGATCGACTTGATGCCGGTCTCGAACATCTGAGTCTTGGACTCGAGCTGGTCGAAGTTCGGGGCCTTGCGGTGGATCGGCCAGCGCTCGGTGACCTCGATGGTCTCGCCGGGCTCGAGGTTCAGCACCTCGCCGATGACGTTGAACACCTTGCCCTTGGTCACGTCGCCGACGGGGACCGAGATGGCCTCACCGGTGTCGCGGACTTCCTGGCCGCGGACGATGCCGTCGGTCGGGTTCAGCGCGATGGCGCGGACGAGGTCGTCGCCGAGGTGCTGAGCGACCTCGAGCGTGATCTCGGTGGACTCTTCGCCCATCGCGATCGTGGTCTTCAGCGCGTTGTAGATGTCGGGGATCGAGTCATGAGGGAACTCGATGTCGACAACCGGACCGTTGACGCGTGCGACGCGCCCGACGACCGCGGTCGCCGGCTGGTCAGCCGGAGCGGTGAGGGTCATTTTCGTCTCTTTCCTGATGGTCTATTTGCTCGAGAGGGCGTCGGCGCCGCCGACGATCTCGGCGATCTGCTGCGTGATCTCCGCCTGGCGCGCGTTGTTGCGCAGACGGGTGTAGTCGGTGATGAGCTTGTCGGCGTTGTCGCTGGCCGACTTCATCGCCTTCTGCGTCGCCGCCTGCTTTGCGGCAGACGACTGCAGGAGAGCGTTGAAGACTCGGCTCTGGATGTACACCGGCAGGATCGCGTCGAGAACAGTCTCGGCGTCCGGCTCGAACTCGTACAGCGGGTAAACGGTGTTACCGGCCTCCGACTCATCGGCTTCCGTGATCTCCAGCGGGAGCAGACGCACGGATTCGGGCGACTGCGTCATCATGCTGACGAAACGGTTGTACACGAGGTGGATCTCGTCGACGCCGCCGTCCTGTCCCCCGCGGGAGAAGGACTCGAGCAGCGTCGCGGAGATCTCCTCCGCGGTGTGGAACGACGGGGTGTCGGTGTCGCCCGTCCACTCCGCAGCGGCAGCCAGGCGTCGGAACTGGAAGTATCCGACGGCCTTGCGACCGATGAGGTAGAAGACCGGCTCCTTGCCCTGCTCCCGCAGGAGCTCCGCAACCTCGAGACCCTCACGGAGGATCTGCGAGTTGAAGGCTCCGGCGAGACCGCGGTCCGAGGAGAAGATCACGACCGCGGAGCGGGTGATGTTCTCGGACTCACGGGTCAGCGGGTGATCCACGTTCGAGTGCGTCGCGACGGCCGACACGGCCCTCGTCACGGCACGCGCGAAGGGAGTGGACGCCTTGACGCGTGCCATCGCCTTCTGGATGCGCGAAGCCGCGATGAGTTCCATCGCCTTCGTGATCTTCTTGGTCGTCTGAGCAGAAGAGATCTTCTGCTTGTAGACCCTGAGTTGAGCGCCCATATGTCAGTACCTCACGCGGTTACGCGCGACGACCCTTGACGATCTTCTCCTGGTTGACGTCTTCCGCCTCGGCCGCAGCGTGCTCTTCGTGACCCGGGGCGCCGATGGCGTGTCCCTTGCCACCCTGGAACTCCAGGATGAAGGCATCCGTCTGCTTGTCGAGCTCGGCGACCGTGGCGTCGTCGAGGACGTTGGTGTCGCGGAGGGTCTCGAGGACCTGGGTGTTGCGACGCAGGTAGTCCAGGAGCTCGCGCTCGAAGCGCAGCACGTCGGAGACCTCGATCGTGTCGAGCTTGCCGTTGGTACCGGCCCAGATCGAGACGACCTGCTCCTCGACGGGGTACGGCGAGTACTGCGGCTGCTTGAGCAGCTCGGTCAGACGCGCACCACGGGAGAGCTGACGACGCGAAGCCGCGTCGAGGTCGGATGCGAACATCGCGAACGCCTCGAGGGAGCGGTACTGCGCGAGCTCCAGCTTCAACGTTCCGGAGACCTTCTTGATCGACTTGACCTGAGCGTCACCACCGACTCGCGAGACCGAGATACCCACGTCGACCGCAGGACGCTGGTTGGCGTTGAAGAGGTCGGACTGGAGGAAGATCTGGCCGTCGGTGATCGAGATCACGTTGGTCGGGATGTAGGCCGAGACGTCGTTCGCCTTGGTCTCGATGATCGGGAGACCCGTCATGGAACCGGCGCCGAGCTCGTCGGACAGCTTCGCGCAACGCTCGAGCAGACGCGAGTGCAGGTAGAAGACGTCACCCGGGTAGGCCTCACGGCCCGGCGGGCGGCGCAGGAGGAGGGAGACGGCACGGTAGGCCTCAGCCTGCTTCGACAGGTCATCGAAGATGATGAGGACGTGCTTGCCGCCGTACATCCAGTGCTGACCGATGGCGGAACCCGTGTAGGGAGCCAGGTACTTGAAGCCGGCGGGGTCGGACGCCGGAGCCGCCACGATCGTGGTGTACTCCAGAGCGCCGGCCTCTTCGAGCGCGCCCTTCACCGAAGCGATGGTCGAGCCCTTCTGGCCGATGGCGACGTAGATGCAGCGGACCTGCTTGTTGACGTCGCCCGACTCCCAGTTGGCCTTCTGGTTGATGATCGTGTCGATCGCGATGGCCGTCTTGCCGGTCTGGCGGTCGCCGATGATCAGCTGACGCTGGCCACGGCCCACGGGGATCATCGCGTCGATGGCCTTGATGCCGGTCTGCATCGGCTCGTGCACCGACTTGCGCTGCATGACGCCGGGAGCCTGGAGCTCGAGGGCGCGGACGCTCTCGGTCTCGATGGCACCGAGTCCGTCGATCGGGTTGCCGAGCGGGTCGACCACGCGGCCGAGGTAGCCGTCGCCGACCGGGACCGAGAGGACCTCGCCGGTGCGGGTGACTTCCTGACCGGCCTCGACGCCGGTGAACTCGCCGAGGACGACGACACCGATCTCGTGCTCGTTCAGGCTCTGTGCGAGACCCTTGGTGCCGTCGGCGAAGATGACGAGCTCGTTCGCCATGACGCCGGGCAGTCCCTCGACGTGCGCGATGCCGTCTGCGGCGTCGATGACGGTGCCGACCTCGGTCGCCCCGGCCCCGGAGGGCTCGTATGCTGCGGCGAAGTCCTTCAGCGCGTCACGGATGACGTCGGGGCTGATCGATAGTTCTGCCATTGTCTTCCCTTTGTATCTGGGTGCGCGGTTCCCCGCGCGAAGTCGTGTTAGCCCGCGAGCTTCTGGCGAAGGTCGGCGAGTCGTGCGGAGATGCTGCCGTCGATGACGTCATCGGCGATCTGCACGCGCAGGCCTCCGACGACGGCAGGGTCGATGACGACGTTGAGCGATACCTGGCCGTCGTAGCGACGCGAGAGCGAGTCGCTGAGACGGGCGCGCTGCGCGTCGCTGAGAGGGGCCGCGGTGTGCACCGTGGCGACCACTCGACCACGCTGGCTCGAGACGACGCTCATCGCCCGGTTCAGCAGCCGTCGGACCCGTCGCCCGCGCGGCTCGCGCACGAGCGACGTGATGATCAGCGTCGTCGCGGCGCTGGTGGAGCCTTCGGCCAGGAGGCGCTCGACGAGTGCACTCTTGGCGTCTTCTCCACCGACGCGGCTGCCCAGAGCGAGTTCGAGCTCGGGGTTCGCCGCGATCACCCGGGAGAATCCGAAGAGCTCCCCCTCGATGTCCGTGCCGGGCTCCGCGATCGCTGCGGCGCGGATCGCGAGCTCCTCGATACCGTCGACGAGCTCACCCGCGTGGGACCAGCGCTCGGCGACGGCGGTCTTCAAGACGCCCTGGGCGCCTGCGGAGAACCCGCCGAACACCGCGGCGACGACGTTCTGTCGTGCCGCGGCGGGTGCGGAAGGATCAGCAAGCGCGCCGCTCAGCTGGGACGACTCGCTCACGGCATGCGCGGCAGCGAACAGCTCCCGCGCGGTGTCGAGAGTGACGTCCTTCGCTGCGGCAAGCGTCTTGATGGATGCCGCGAGTGCCTGAGTGGTCGCGCTGCCCATTACTGAGCCGCCTTCTCGGATGCCTCGAGCTCGGCGAGGAAGCGATCGACGACAGCCGTCGCACGTGCGTCGTCGGAGAGCGTCTCGCCGACCACGCCACCGGCGAGGTCGAGAGCGAGCGATCCGACCTCGCTGCGCAGCGAGACGAGAGCGGTCTGACGCTCTGCTTCGATCTGCGTGTGCGCGGTGGCGGTGATGCGTGCGGCCTCGGCGGTCGCGGCGTCCTTCGCCTCGGCGACGATCTTCTTGCCGTCCTCGCGGGCGGCCTCGCGGATCTCGCCGGCCTCGGTACGCGCCTCGGCGAGCTGACGCGTGTACTCCTCGAGTGCCGCCTCCGCCTGCTTCTGCGCCTCGTCGGCCTTGGCGATGTTGCCCTCGATGGCGGCGGACCGCTCGTCGAGCATCTTCGTCAGCTTGGGAAGGGCGACCTTCCACACGACGATGAGGATGATGAGGAACCAGAGGCCCGACCAGATGATGTCGTACCACGCCGGGATGAGCGGGTTGTTGACCGCGCCCTCCTCTGCTGCGAGGTTCGTGACAAGAGCGTTCAGCATCCTGTCTCCTTCAGAAGTCGGTTCGGATTACGGGAAGGGGATGAATCCGACGGCGATGCCGACGAATGCAAGCGCCTCGGTGAAGGCGATACCGATCCACATGAGGACCTGGAGACGGCCGGCCAGCTCGGGCTGACGAGCGACGCCCTCGATGGTCTTGCCCACGACGATGCCCACACCGATGGCCGGGCCGATGGCTGCGAGGCCGTAGCCGATCACCGCGAGGTTGCCGTTGATGTCAGCGAGAACCGTAGTTGCGTCCACGGGGTTTTTCCTTTCGTTGGGTGGGAGGGCTGTTGCCCGCCCGCTCAGTGCTCTTCTGCGACCGCGAGCTGGATGTAGACCGCGGTGAGGACGGTGAAGACGTATGCCTGGAGGACGGCGACCAGAATCTCGAAGAGAGTGAAGGCGCCGCCGAAGGCGAGGGTTCCGATACCGAGAGCGGCCCAGCCGCCACCCGCGGTGAAGAAGAAGAACTGGGTCGCTGCAAAGCAGAGGACCAGAATCATGTGACCGACGACCAGGTTCATCAGCAGTCGCAGGGTGAGGGTCACCGGGCGGATGATGAAGGTCGAGATCAGCTCGATGGGCGTGACGATGAAGTACACGGGCCACGGCACACCGGAGGGGAAGAGCGAGTTCTTGAAGAAGTTCTTGGGGCTCTTCTTGATGCCGGCGTAGATGAAGGTGACGTAGCTGACCACCGCGAGCGTGAGCGGCACCGCGATGATCGCCGTACCCGGCATGTTCAGGAACGGGATGATGCCGGTGATGTTCATGAACAGAGTCATGAAGAAAATGGTCATCAGGATCGGGAGGAACCGGTCACCGTCCTTGCGACCGAGCAGGTCGTGGGCGATGCCGCCACGGACGAAGCCGAGGCCCATCTCGACGACGCTCTGGAAACGTCCGGGGACGACCTTCATGCGTCGGGTGCCGAGCCAGAGGATGAGGACCACGGCGATCACCGAGAGCAACTGGATCAGGTGGATCCGGTTCACCGGGATGGGTCCTACGTGGAAGAGGATCTCCGGAAAGAACTCATCGATCGAAGGGCCGTGGAACTCGCCGTCGGTGGCAAGTCGGGGGGTCAGGGTCGCAGCGATATTAAACAGCGCGGGCTCCAGCTTCGGGGCACCGGTCAGAACCGGGGCGACGATGGTCGGTGTGCTTCACAGCGCAAGCGCTCGCGGGCGAGCGGCGGGCACGTGTCAACACTATCAGAATCTGAGGGTCCCCTAAGACCGCTGGCCACCCTCGACCGGCCCGCCGTCGATGTGATTGGCCGCGCCGGGGGCACGATCCTCGGGCACCTCGGTCGGCAGCGTGGTGTCGCTGACGTTCGGGAGCCGCATCTGGGTGAGCACGACGACGTCGATGACGAGCGACATGAGCACACCGGCGACGATCGAGAGGAAGAAGACCATCGGCTGCAGCCACGGCTGACCGGCGAGGAGGATCATCACGACAACGAAGAGGCCGAGCTTCAGCAGCCAGCCGCCCAGGACGATCGCGAAGAACAGCTGCACGTACAGCGGATCCCCGAACCAGCGGTTGGCGATCAGGATGCTGAGTCCGGTGATCCCGAGGAAGACGGCAGCCAGGACGACACCGAGCAGGCCACTGACGAGCCCCTCCCCCTGGGCGACGAGATAACCGACTCCGCCCGCCACGATCGCGAGCACCGCGGTGGCGATCGCCGACCAGATCAGGGTCCGGCGCAGGATCGGCGTGCTGGAAACGGGGCTCGGGCTCATCAGGACTCCACGGGTGTCGGTTCGGGTTCGGCGCCCGCTGCGCTCTTCCTGCGGCGGGTGGGACTCAGCGTGACGACGAGGCAGGCGGCGATGCCCACGATGCCGAAGCCGACGCCCGGCAGATACTGGCCGGGCCAGTCCTCCCGGGCACCGACGTACATCAGGAGGACGGCGAGCGAGACGACGGCCGTCCAGGCATAGAAGATGAGCACGGCGTCGCGGTCGCGGTGACCGAGATCGAGCATGCGGTGATGCAGGTGCTTCCGGTCGGGCGAGAACGGCGAGCGACCGGCGCTCATCCGGCGGAGCACGGCGAGCCCGAAGTCGAGCAGCGGGAGCAGCACGACCAGCAGTGGCAGCAGGATGGGCAGGAACGCGCCGACCAGCTGGGAACGCCCGAGACGCTCGGGGTCGAGGGCGGACGGGTCCATCTGCCCGGTGATCGCGATCGCCGATGTGGCCATCAGCAGGCCGATCACCAGCGCCCCGGAATCGCCCATGAAGATCTTCGCCGGACTCCAGTTCAACGGCAGGAAGCCGAGGCAGGCGCCGATGAGCACCGCCGCGATGAAGGTCGAGAGGTTGAAGTAGCTGGACGCGCCCGAGTCGCGCGTGAAGATGTAGGAATAGGCGAAGAACACACCGTTCGAGATCAGGCACACGCCCGCGACGAGCCCGTCGAGCCCGTCGATGAAGTTCACCGCGTTCATCACGATGACGATCGCGAACATCGTGATGGTGATGCTCAGCCAGCTCGATACCACGATGAGGTCACCGAACGGCAACGAGAGGATCTGCAGGCCGCCGCCGACGGTGATGACGCCCGCCGCCAGGAACTGCGCGCCCAGCTTGATCATCCAGTCGATGTCCCACAGGTCGTCGACGACCCCGATGATCGCGATCAGCAGCGAGGCGCCGAGGATCGACCACATGGTCTGCGGGGGGATCCAGATGCTCTGGAAGAAGGGATTGATCGCGGAGAACCCGAACGCCGCGGCGATGGCGAGGAAGATCGCGACGCCGCCCAGACGGGGCTTGGGCGTGGTGTGCACGTCACGGTCGCGGATGGCGGGGTACAGCTTGAACCGGAGGCTCAGCTTCCACACCGCCCAGGTCAGTACGAACGTGATCGCGGCGGTGAGGATGATCGTGAAGAGATACTGCTTCACGAATCCCCGTCCTGGTCCGGTGCATGCTGGTGGTGATGCTCGTGCTCGGCATCGTCCTCGGGCTCGAGGAGATCTCCGAGCACCTCCTGCAGCTGCTCCCGTGTCACGGCGCCGTCGCGGAGGATGCGCACGCCTCCCGTCTCGGAGTCCGCACCGCGGCGGACCAACGAGGTCGCATCGACGATGGTCGACGCGATGCCGTTCTTGCTCAGTCCGTCCGCCAGGTAGACCGCGACGCTGTCACCCAGCATCTTCTCGGCGTCGTACGCGGAGATGGCGGCGGCCTCCCCCGTGAGGTTCGCGCTGGAGACGGCCAGTGGACCGGTCTCCGCGAGCAGTTCGAGTGCGACCCGCCCCTCCGGCATGCGGACGGCGACGGTGCCGAGCGTCTCACCGAGGTCCCAGACCAGCGACGGCTGCGCGGGCAGCACGATCGTGAGCCCACCGGGCCAGAACGCCTCGACCAGCCGCTCCACCGGTTCGGGAACCGATTCGGCGAGGGCGGCGAGTGTCTCCTTCGTGCCGATCAGCACGGGCGGCGGCTGGTCGCGGCCCCGCCCCTTCGCGTCGAGGAGCCGCTGGACAGCGGCCGGCGAGAAGGCATCGGCGCCGACGCCGTACACCGTGTCTGTGGGGATGACGATGAGGTCGCCACGGCCGATCGCCTGGCGCGCATGACGCATTCCGGCGAGGAGCTGCGACTCGTCGCTGCAGTCGAAGATGGTTGACATGACGGTTCGATTCTATGCGGCGCGGCCGGTGAGCATGCTCCGAGGTTGCTGATCAGGGTCGGAGTGCGGTGGTGGTGCGATCGCGCAGTGTCAGGTCGCGATGTGTCGCCGCCGCGCGCCAGCCGTCGAGGGTGAGGATCTCCCTGATCGATTCGCCCTGCAGTTCGCCGTGCTCGATGACCAGCAGGCCCCCGGGACGAAGCAATCGCAGCGCCCGCGAGCTGAGCACGCGCACGATGTCGAGCCCGTCCTCTCCCCCGTACAACGCCATCGCCGGATCGAAGAGTCGCACCTCCGGATCGCGCGGGATCGCGGCGTCGGGCACGTACGGCGGATTCGAGATGACCACGGACGCCGTGCCCTCGAGTTCCGGGAACGCCTCGCCCAGGTCGGACAGGACGAGTGTCAGGTTGTCGATCCCTGCGACGTTTCGACGCGCCCAGGCGTGGGCATCCGCGGAGAGCTCGGCCGCGAAGATGCGGGCGTGCGGCACCTCGGTGGCCATCGCGACGGCGATCGCGCCACTCCCGGTTCCGAGATCGATCCCGATCGGGGCGGGCTCGGCCGAGTTCAGCAGGGCGTCGATGGCGTACTGGACGACGGTCTCGGTCTCCGGACGCGGCACGAAGACGCCGGGACCGACGGCGAGCTCGAGGTGGCGGAACGGCGCGGTACCGGTGATGTGCTGCAGCGGCTCACGGGCAGCCCGACGCGTGATGAGAACGTCGAGAGCCGCTGCCGTCTCGTCGTCGACGTCGTCTCCGCGAACGATCGCCGCCTGCACCTCGCCGCGCCGACGGCCGAGCAGGTGACCGGCGAGGAGCTCGGCGTCGACCAGCGGGTCAGGGACCCCGACGTCGGCGAGACGCTGGGCAGCCGTGCGGACCACGGCGGCGAGGGAGGTGTCGGACATGTCTTCCAGCGTAGAGCGCGCGCTGACGTCACAAAGCCTCGCCCATAGGGACGCTCCCCTAGGCTGGTGCGGCAGCGACCCCCGCACAGGAAGGCTCACCATGCCCGGTATCCACTCCGACATCACGACCGCTTTCGGCAACACCCCGCTCGTCCGGCTGAACAGGGTGACCGAGGGACTGGGCGCCACCGTCCTCGCCAAGCTCGAGTACTACAACCCCGCGTCGAGCGTGAAGGATCGGATCGGCATCGCCATGATCAACGCCGCCGAGGCATCGGGCGAGCTGCAGCCGGGCGGCACGATCGTCGAGTCGACCAGCGGCAACACCGGCATCGCCCTCGCGATGGTGGGTGCCGCGCGGGGCTACCGGGTGATCCTCACGATGCCTGCGTCCATGTCGAAGGAGCGCCGGGTCCTGCTCAAGGCGTTCGGCGCGGAGATCGTGCTCACCGATCCCACCAAGGGCATGAGCGGTGCGATCGAGGAGACCAAGCGCATCGTCGCCGAGACCCCCGGCGCGATCTGGATCCGGCAGTTCGAGAACGCCGCGAACCCCCAGATCCACCGCGAGACCACGGCGCAGGAGATCCTGCGCGACACCGACGGCGCCGTCGACATCCTCGTCGCGGGCGTCGGTACCGGTGGGACCGTCACCGGAACGGGCCAGGCGCTCAAGGCCGCCAAGCCCGGCGTCCAGGTGATCGCCGTCGAGCCCAAGGACTCCCCCGTGCTGACCGAGGGACGCCCCGGCCCCCACAAGATCCAGGGGATCGGCCCGAACTTCGTCCCCGACGTGCTCGACCGCGACGTGCTCGACGAGATACTCATGGCGGAGTTCGACGAGTCCATCCGCGTCGCGCGTGAGCTCGCGGCCAAGGAGGGTCTCCTCGTCGGCATGTCGTCGGGTGCTGCCGTCGCCGCGGCGCTCAAGGTCGCCGCCCGTCCGGAGAACGCCGGCAAGACGATCGTCGTCGTGATCCCGGACACCGGTGAGCGCTATCTCTCCACCGCGCTGTTCGAGGACCTGCGCGAAGACTGAGGCTGTCGATGGGCATTTTCGGGCGGATGCGCGAGGACATCGCAGCAGCGCGCCTCCGCGATCCAGCCGCGCGCAGCGCCGTCGAAGTCGCTCTGCTGTATCCCGGCCTGCATGCCATCTGGGCGCACCGCGTCTCGCACGCGCTCTGGCGGCGACGGCTGCGCCTGCTCGCGCGCGCCGGTTCGCAGGTCTCGCGCTGGCTCACGGGGATCGAGATACACCCCGGTGCGAGGATCGGCCGGCGGTTCTTCATCGATCACGGAATGGGCGTCGTGATCGGGGAGACCGCTGTGGTGGGCGATGACGTGATGCTCTACCACGGCGTCACCCTCGGCGGACGTACGCGGACATCGGGCAAGCGTCACCCCACGCTCGGAGACGGCGTCGCCGTGGGCGCCGGTGCCAAGATCCTGGGGCCCGTCACGATCGGCGCGGGATCCGTGGTCGGGGCGAATGCCGTCGTCACACGCGATGCCCCGGCTGACAGCGTGCTCGTCGGGGTGCCGGCGAAGCCGCGCCACCGCACGCTCGGAGAAGACACCAGGGCGCTCCTCACCGCTCCCGACCACTACGCGATCTGAACCCGGTGCCGCGTGGGCCCGTCAGCGGCGTGCGGACTTCACGGACTCGACCTTCTTGCGCAGGAAGATGAGAGGGAGCACCACGCTGCCCACCGCGGTGATCAGCCACACGATGACCGAACCGAGCAGCCAGCCGGTGAGGTCCGTGATGCGCAGCCCGCCGATGGGGAGCAGGACGACGACGATGAGGGAGATCAGCGTCGAGAAGATCCCGATGCCTCCCATCAGCACCGGCGCGTAGCGATTGGCGACCTTGGCGACCCACGGCGCGAGCACGCTCTGCAGGATCGCGAAGATCAGGATGCAGATGACGAAGCCCCACCACTTGTCCCATTCGATCTCGAAGCCGTCGAGCAGGAGGTCGGCGGCGATCAGGCCGAGACCGGCCGACACCACGTAGAGCAGGCCGCGGAAGAGGAATGTGATCACGCGCCGAGCATAGCGCTCCGCACGCCGGCCGACGGGGAACACGGCATCCGCGCTCCCCGTCGGCGGGTCGTCACTGCGCCACGAAGAACGGGACGGCGCCGGTCAGGATGCCGACACCGAGCATGACCAGCGAGACGATCGTCGCACGCCACAGCACCTTGCGGTGGTGATCACCGAGGTTCACGCTCGCGAGCGACACGAGCAGCAGGATCGCCGGCACGAGCGGGCTCTGCAGGTGCACGGGCTGCCCCGTGATGGACGCCCTCGCCATCTCGACAGGATCGATGCCGAAGTTCGCCGCGCTCTGTGCGAGCACCGGGAGGATGCCGAAGTAGAACGCATCGTTCGACATGAAGAACGTGAACGGGATCGAGAGGACGCCGGTGATCGGCGCCAGGAAAGGTCCGAGGGCCGGCGGCAGCACGTTCGTGATCCATGTGGCCATCGCATCGACCATCCCGGTGCCGGTGAGCACGCCGACCAGGACCCCGGCCGCGATGACCATGGAGACGACCCCCACGATGCTCGGAGCGTGCGCCACGATCTCCGACGCCTGCTCCTTGATGCCGCGGAAGTTGATGACGAGGGCCAGCCCGGCGCCCACCATGAACACGTACGGCAGCGGCAGGATGTCGAGCACCAGCAGCACCATCACCGCGACGGTGAGCACCAGGTTGAACCAGATGAGCTTCGGCCGGAGGGTGGGGCGTGCAGGATCCAGCATCGTGTCGGCCATGGCCGTATCGGCAGGATCGACGTTCGCGGCCGAGACAGGGGCGTGTCCACCGGCGACGACCACCAGGTTCCCGGTGCGCAGCGACGCACGTGCACCCGGCTTCGGCTCGGCTCCGCGGAAGATCTTCGGCACCGTCGAGAGCGATCCCCCGTCGGCCCCGACCAGCAGCCCCTCGGAGTCCAGCCGTCCGAGTCGACGGCGTTCCTGCAGCCCCAGGATCCACGCGAAGCCGAGCGTCACGACGATCCCGGCGCCCAGCGCGGGAAGCATCGGGACGAAGATGTCGGTCGGCTGCAGTCCCAGAGCGGTCGCCGCCCGGACCGTGGGCCCTCCCCACGGCACGATGTTCAGGGTGCCGTTCATGAGTCCGGCGACGCACGTCAGCACGACCGGGCTCATCCCCAGTCGGAGGTATATCGGCAGCATCGCCGAGGTCGTGATGATGAAGGTCGTCGAGCCGTCGCCGTCGAGGGACACCGCACCGGCGAGGATCGCGGTGCCGAGCACCACCTTGGCGGGATCGTCTCCGAGCAGGCGGGTGATCAGCCGGATGAGCGGATCGAAGAGCCCCACGTCGATCATGATGCCGAAGAACATGATCGCGAACATGAGCAGCGCCGCGGTCGGGGCCATCGCGCCGATCGAGTCGAGGATCATGTCGCCGAGGCCGAGGCCCGCTCCCGCGAAGAGTCCGAACGCGGTCGGCACGAGGATCAGGGCCACCATGGGCGTGAGGCGCTTGGTCATGATGAGCGTCATGAACGCGAGCACCATGGTGAATCCGAGGAGCACCAGCACCCACTCGGGCGGCACGAACGCCACGTCGTAGGTCGGCGCCTCTTCGGCGGCCGCGAACAGGCCGGTGAGTGCGTCTGGCATGCGTTGACTCCTTCGTCGTGGCTCCGTCATCGGCGACGGATCCTGTCGAGACTAGGCAATCGACCACGTCCGGGTGCGGTATCCCGCATTCCCCGACGTTGTGCGCGTAGCGTGGGTTCTGCGCATATTGCGCGGCAGGAGCGGAGGAGAAGCACGGTGCCGAGGACGATGTCGACCAGACCGCGGTTCGCCACGCGCGCCCTGCTGCTCCAGCTCGCCACGGTGACCCTCGTCGTCGTCCTCTGTACGGGCGTGTATCTGCTGCTCACCGTGCAGCAGTTGCGCGCAGAGGCCGAGTCGACCGCGTTGGGCATCGCCCGCACCCTCGCCGAGGACCCGCAGGTACGTGCAGAGGTCACGCGCATCTCGCTCTCGGACGGCACTCCCGACGCGGCGGAGCTGCGCGACGGCGACCTGCAGCGCATCGCCTCCGACGTGACGAGCCGCACCGGCGCGCTGTTCGTCGTGCTCACCGATGACAACGGCATCCGACTCGCGCACCCCACTCCCTCCCGCATAGGCGAAGAGGTCAGCACTCCCTAC
This sequence comes from Microbacterium maritypicum MF109, assembly GCF_000455825.1. Lineage (GTDB taxonomy): Bacteria > Actinomycetota > Actinomycetes > Actinomycetales > Microbacteriaceae > Microbacterium > Microbacterium maritypicum_A. Next base: position 19,315 of record NZ_ATAO01000157.1, on the reverse strand, counting down.
GAGGAGGTGCTCGCCGGCGCGGAGGTGCTCGACTGGCAGACGGGCACACTCGGCGAATCCGCACGGGCGAAAGTCCCCGTCCGCAACGACGCCGGTACGCCGGTGGGCGAGGTCAGCGTGGGTTTCGAGCGTGCCGGGGTGTTCGATGATCTCCCTCCCCTGCTGACGGTGATCGGAGTCACAGCGGCGGGTGCGCTCGCCCTGGCCGGCCTCGCATTCCTGCTGCTCCGCCGGCGCTGGGAGCGTCTGACCTTCGGAGTCCAGCCGGAAGAACTCGTGGCACTCGTCCAGAACCAGACGGCGGTGCTGGACGGCGTGGACGACGGCGTCATCGCCGTCGACCCCCGAGGAGTGGTGCGCGTGAGCAATGCCGCCGCCGATCGCCTGCTGGGGCTCCACGATCCCATCGGAAGGCCCATCGAGGAACTCGGCCTGGCCACAGCCGTCCTCGAGGCGGCGACAGGCGCACGCACCCGTTCCCGTGCCATCGTCGGCGACCGGATGCTCTACCTCGACTCTCGCCCCGTGGTGCGCGACGGCCACGCGCTCGGCGACGTGCTGATCGTGCGTGATCGCACGGATCTGGTCGCCCTGACCGAGCGGCTGGAGACCGTCAGGACGATGACGGCGGCGTTGCGCGTACAGCGGCACGAGTTCGCCAACCGCATGCATGTGGCGGCCGGGCTCATCGACGCCGATCGGGTGCGAGAGGCGCGCACGTTCCTCGGCGAACTCGTGGAGCGGGGGCCGGTGGTGTTCCCCGTCGTCGGATTGGACCTCCTCGGCGATCCCTTCCTGCACTCGTTCCTCGGCGCCAAGGGCGTCGAGGCCGGGGAGCGCGGGGTGGCCCTTCGGATCGCGGACGACACCCAGCTGCTCGGGACCGTCCGCGAGGCGGAAGACGTCGCCGCCGTGCTCGGCAACCTCATCGACAACGCCGTTGCCGCCGCCGTCGCAGGCGAGCGGAGACCACGCTGGGTCGAGGTCGCCGTGCTGGACGACGGCGACGCCCTCGTGTTCACCGTCTCCGATTCGGGGTCCGGCCTCGGGGGCAGCGACCCGTGGGCGCCGCCGTCGCGGGAGCAGGATGCCGCCGGAGACGTGCACGGGCACGGGATCGGGCTGCCCCTCTCGACGGAGATCGCCCGTCGGAGCGGTGGAGACCTCTGGGTGATCGATCCGGGCGGGCCCGACCGCGGCGCGGTGTTCGCCGCGCGCATCGGCGGAGCCATCGACAGAGCCCGCCACGATGAGAAGGAGAACACATGACCGAGCCTCTGCGCGTGCTCATCCTCGACGACGACTTCCGAGTGGCCCAGCTGCATCAGGGCATCGTCGAGGAGCACCCCGGCTGCACCGTCACCGAGACCGTCCGCTCCCTCGCAGAGGCACGCGACAGCATCCGCTCGTCGCGCCCTGACCTCCTCGTCGCCGACGTCTTCCTCCCTGACGGCGACGGCATCGCGCTCGTACGGGAGTCCGGGGTCGACGCCATCCTCATCTCCGCGGCCGACGACGCGTCCACCGTGCGCAGGGCGCTCCGGTCGGGGGCCGTGGGCTACCTCGTCAAGCCGTTCGAGCGACGAGCGCTGTCGAGCCTCCTCGACCGCTACATCCGCTATCGGAACCTCCTCAGCGGTGATCGTGCGCTGCGCCAGGAAGACATCGATCGCGCCGCGGCGATCCTGCACGGTGCAGGTGAGCCGGTGTCGATCTCGCGCTCGGCGACGGAGCAGCTCGTGCTCGCGGCACTCGGCGACGGCGAAGCCTCAGCCGCCGAGATCGGCGAACGCGTCGGGATCTCCCGCGCGACCGCACAACGGCATCTGGCGGCGCTGGCCGCCAGGACCGTCGTCGAGGTGCGACTCAACTACGGCACGACAGGACGTCCCGAGCATCGGTACATCGCACGGACCTGATGCGGGGCGCGTGCCCCTCGCTCAGGACTCGGAGCCGACCGCGGCGAGCCGGGCTTCCTCATCGGCGGTGATGGCGCTCTCGATCAGCGGATCGAGAGCACCGTCCATCACCTGATCGAGGTTGTACGCCTTGAACCCGGTGCGATGATCCGCGATGCGGTTCTCGGGGAAGTTGTAGGTGCGGATGCGCTCCGAGCGGTCCATGCCCCGGATCTGCGATCGGCGGGCGTCGGAAGCCGCGGCGTCGAGTTCCTCCTGCTGTCGCGCGAGCAGCCGGGCGCGCAGCACACGCATGCCGGCCTCGCGGTTCTGCAGCTGGGATTTCTCGTTCTGCATCGAGACGACGATGCCGGTCGGCACGTGGGTGATGCGCACGGCGGAGTCCGTCGTGTTCACGGACTGGCCGCCGGGGCCGGACGACCGGAAGACGTCGATCTTCAGGTCGTTCTGGTCGATGTGGATCTCCTCCGGCTCATCGACCTCGGGGAACACGAGGACACCGGTGGTGGAGGTGTGGATGCGCCCCTGCGATTCGGTCGCCGGCACACGCTGCACCCGATGAACTCCGCCCTCGTACTTCAGGTGCGCCCAGACGCCCTGTGCGGGATCGGAGGACGAGCCCTTGATCGCGACCTGGACGTCCTTGTAGCCGCCGAGGTCGGATTCGTTGCGCTCGAGCAGCTCCGTCTTCCAGCCCTTGGAGGCCGCGTACTGGATGTACATGCGCAGCAGGTCGGCGGCGAACAGCGCGGATTCCGCGCCGCCCTCCCCCGCCTTGATCTCCATGATCACGTCACGGGCGTCGTCCGGGTCGCGCGGGATCAGCAGACGTCGGAGGCGCTCCTGCGAGAGCTGAAGCTCCTCCTCCATCGCCGGGATCTCCGCGGCGATGGACTCGTCCTCGCGGGCGAACTCGCGAGCGGTCTCCAGATCGTCGGTGGCAGCGACCCAGGCCTCGTACGCGGCGACGATGCGCGACAGCTCGGCGTAGCGGCGATTGACGCGCTTGGCCCGGGCGGCGTCGGCGTGCACCGCCGGGTCGGAGAGCTCCTCCTGCACCCGGCGATGCTCATCGATCAGAGTCTGGACGGACTCGAACACGGCTCAGCCGCTCAGCGGATGTTGTTGTCGTGCCCGTGCGCACCCGAGGGGAGCGTCGGGATCGACTTCTGCATCTGCACGAGGAACTCGACGTTCGAGTTGGTCTCCTTGAGCTTGCCGAGCACGACCTCGAGAGCCTGCTGCTGGTCGAGGCCGGCGAGGGCGCGACGCAGCTTCCAGGTGATCTTGACCTCGTCGGCCGAGAGCAGCATCTCCTCGCGACGAGTGCTCGACGCGTTCACGTCGACCGCCGGGAAGATGCGCTTGTCGGCCAGCTGGCGGGACAGACGCAGCTCGCTGTTGCCGGTGCCCTTGAACTCCTCGAAGATGACTTCGTCCATCTTGGAGCCGGTCTCGACCAGCGCCGTGGCGAGGATCGTGAGGGATCCGCCGTTCTCGATGTTGCGTGCAGCGCCGAAGAAGCGCTTGGGCGGGTACAGCGCCGACGCGTCGACACCACCGCTGAGCACACGACCCGATGCCGGGGCCGCCAGGTTATAGGCCCGGCCGAGGCGGGTGATCGAGTCGAGCAGCACCACGACGTCGCGGCCGAGCTCGACCAGGCGCTTCGCGCGTTCGATCGCGAGTTCGGCGACGGTCGTGTGGTCTTCGGCCGGACGGTCGAACGTCGAGGCGATGACCTCGCCCTTGACCGAGCGCTCCATGTCGGTGACCTCTTCGGGGCGCTCGTCGACGAGCACGACCATGAGGTGGACCTCAGGGTTGTTCTGCGCGATCGCGTTCGCGATCTGCTGCAGGACGATGGTCTTTCCGGCCTTGGGCGGCGCGACGATCAGGCCACGCTGGCCCTTGCCGACCGGGGCGACCAGGTCGATGATGCGCTGGGTCAGCTTCTCCGGAGCCGTCTCCATGCGCAGGCGCTCCTGCGGGTACAGCGGGGTGAGCTTGCCGAACTCCACGCGGGTGGCCGCGTCGTCGATCGAGAGGCCGTTGATCGAGTCGACCTTGACCAGGGCGTTGTACTTCTGGCGCCCCTGCTGCTCGCCCTCACGCGGCTGCTTGATCGAACCGACGACCGCATCGCCCTTGCGCAGGTTGTACTTCTTCACCTGACCGAGCGACACGTACACGTCGCTCGGGCCGGCGAGGTATCCGGTGGTGCGGACGAACGCGTAGTTGTCGAGCACGTCGAGGATGCCGGCGATCGGGATCAGGACATCGTCCTCGCCGATCTCAGTGTCGAACTCGTCGGTCGGCACACCGCTGCGGCGCTTGTTGCGCTGACGGTTGCGGTTGTTGCCACCGGCCTGGTCGTCATCGGCAGCGGGCTGTGCCTGCTGCTCCTGCGCCGCGCCGTTCTGGCCACGTCCGCGGTTGCGGCTGCGGTTGCGGTTGCGACCGCGGCCGCCCTGCTCCTCGCCACCGTCGGACGAGTCCGAGTCGCCGTTCTGCGAGTTCTCCGCAGGCGCGGCGTCGGAACCGGTTTCCGCCGTCGGCTCGGCAGCGGGCGGCTCGGCGTCGGCAGCGGGCTTCTGTGCTCCGCGGCGTCCGCGCCCGGTCGTCTTGGGTGCGGGCTCGGCCGGAGCCTCGGCCGTGGCAGTAGCTGCGGCATCGGCAGCAGGCGCTTCGGCGGCAGCGGTATCCGCGGCAGGAGCCTCGGCATCCGCCTTCTTCGCACGGCTGCGGCTCGGGCGCTTCGCCTTCGGCGCGGCTTCGGCGGCATCTGCGCCGGCGGATGCAGAATCGGTTGCAGCCGCTTCCGGCGCGGCATCCGTCTTCGCCGCCTTCTCGGCCTTCGCCGCCTCGGCCTTCTCGGCCTTGGCCGCAGCCGTCGCAGTGCTCGCACGACGCGGCGCGCGCTTGCGGGCAGGCGCGGACTCGGTCGTCGACTCCGCGGATGCCGCGGGTGCCTCGGCGGTGGGCGCCGACTGATCGTTCTGGGTCTCGGAGAGGTTCTCCACGAGTACTCCCTTATATGTCATGGGGAATGAGCGTTGAACGCACACAACGGGTGCTGCGCGCGATCGCACGGGCTGACGCTCGGCGCCAGCCAGCCTCGGCAGGCGGCTCTGGAATGAGCTCTGCCACAGGGGTTTGCGTGCGGGTCTTGCAAGAGATGCAATGGGGCCAGATTCACGCAGTTACGTGGAGCCCTCCGCTCGAGTCCCCACTGTACCACCACGGACGTCGACTGCGAGCAGGAGCGCCTCCCACGGGGTGTCGGTGACTCGATCGGCCAGCTCGACCGCATCCTGGCGGCTGCCGGGACCGTCGGCAAGCACGAGGACGCTCGGGCCGGCTCCGGAGACGACGGCCGCGAAGCCTGCGGCCCGCAGTGCCTGCACGAGACGCTGCGTCTCGGGCATGGCTCCGGCCCGGTAGTCCTGGTGCAGGCGGTCGGCGGTCGCGTCCAGGAGGAGTTCGGGGCTCTGCATCAAAGCGGCGATCAGCAACGCCGAGCGCGAGACGTTGAACACGGCATCGGCGGTGGACACCTGCGGGGGCTGCAGCGATCGCGCCTGCGACGTCGACATCGTGTACGCGGGGACAAGCACGAGAGGCGACACGCCGCGATGCACGAGCAGCTTCTTGTGCTGTGGTCCGCGCTCGGACATCCACGCGATCGTCAGCCCGCCGAACAGCGCCGGAGCCACGTTGTCGGGGTGGCCCTCCAGCTCGGTCGCGAGGCGGAGGAGGTCGGTGTCGCCGATCTCGACGTCGCCCGCGAGCAGCCCCTTCGCGGCGAGGACTCCCGCGGCGACGGCGGCTCCGGAGGACCCGAGGCCGCGACCGTGCGGCACGCCGTTCTCGGCGACGATCCGCAGCCCGGGTACCGGGCGGCCAGCGTCGGCGAAGACGTACGCGATGGTGCGGACGATCAGGTTCGACTCGTCGCGGGGGATCTCGGTCGCGCCGGATCCCGTCACCTCGATCTCCAACTGCCCCGGAGGCAGGGCCGTCACCTCGAGGGTGTCGTAGATGCTGAGCGCCAGGCCCAGCGTGTCGAAGCCGGGGCCGAGGTTGGCGCTCGTCGCGGGAACCCGCACCTCGACGGTGCGCCCCGGCACCGCGTCGCCTGCGGCCGGCGCGAGGGCTGCCGCCATCGTCACTCGCCCTCCACCCGGAGCACCGAGACCACGCGGGCCACGACCTCGCTGTCGGCGAGAGCGTCGACGGTGGCGCTGAGTGCCTGCTCGGTCGCGCGATGCGTGCCGATGATCAGACGGGCGGTCGGTTCGTCCTCCCCCTCGACGGTCTGCACGACCGTCGCCACCGAGACGTCGCCGTCGCTGAGGATGCTCGCGACGGTGGCCAGCACGCCGGGCGCATCCGCGACCTCGAGCGTGATCTGGTAACGGGTGGTGACGTGGCCGATCGGCACGACGGGAAGGTTGGCGCGAGTGGACTCCCCCACCCCGACCCCGCCGGCGATGTGGCGACGGGCGGCCGAGACGACGTCGCCGAGCACCGCGGACGCGGTCTGCACACCGCCGGCACCTGCACCGTAGAACATCAGCGAGCCGGCGGCCTCGGCCTCGACGAACACCGCGTTGTTCGCGCCGTGCACGGAGGCGAGCGGATGCGAGGTGGGCACCAGGGCCGGGTAGACCCGCACCGAGATGGACTCGGCGCCGTTCGCCTCGATGCGCTCGCAGACGGCGAGCAGCTTGATCACGAAGCCGGCGGCGCGAGCCTCTTCGATCATGGAGGCCGTGATCGAGGTGATGCCCTCGCGGTAGACGGCGTCGAGCGGGACCGCGGTGTGGAACGCGAGACTCGCGAGGATGGCGGCCTTCTGCGCGGCGTCGTACCCCTCGACGTCGGCCGTGGGATCGGCCTCTGCGTAGCCCAGACGCTGCGCATCGGCGAGCACGTCGGCGAAGTCGGCGCCCTCGGTGTCCATCCTGTCGAGGATGTAGTTCGTGGTGCCGTTCACGATGCCCATGATGCGCACCACACGGTCGCCGGCGAGCGAGTCGCGCAGCGGACGGATGATCGGGATCGCTCCCGCGGCCGCGGCCTCGTAGTACACGGAGGCGCCCACGCGGTCGGCCGCCTCGAAGAGTTCGGGCCCGTGCGTCGCCAGCAGCGCCTTGTTGGCTGTCACGACGTCGGCTCCGGATCCGATCGCCTGCAGGATGCTCGTACGGGCCGGCTCGATCCCGCCGATGAGCTCGATCACGATGTCGGCACCCAGGATCAGCGACTCGGCGTCGGTGGTGAAGAGCTCCTTGGGCAGGTCGACGTCACGGGGAGCGTCGATGTCGCGCACGGCGATGCCGGCGAGCTCCAGTTCGGCGCCGGCACGGTCGGCGAGCTCGTCGCCGTGTCGCAGCAGGAGTGCCGCCACCTGAGAGCCGACCGCTCCGGCACCCAGCAGCGCCACGCGAAGTCGTCGGTAGTCAGTCATGGTTACTCCTTCGGAGGTGGGTCATTGGTCTCCCTCGGGGGCGCTCGCCCCGTCGATGCCCGCGTCGCGGGCCAGCACGTCGTCGATGGTCTCGCCGCGGACGATGACCGTCGAACGTCCACCGCGCACGGCGACGACCGGCGGACGCGGCACATGGTTGTAGTTGCTCGCGAGCGAGACGCAGTACGCGCCGGTCGCCGGAACCGCGAGCAGATCGCCCGGCACGAGGTCGTCGGGCAGGTACTCGTGGTCGACGACGATGTCGCCGGATTCGCAGTGCTTGCCGACCACGCGGCTGAGACGGGGCTCGCCCTCGCCCACGCGGGAGGCGAGCCGTGCGGAGTACTGGGCCCCGTACAGAGCGGGACGCGCGTTGTCGCTCATGCCGCCGTCGACGCTGATGTAGCGGCGCACGGCTCCGGAATCGATCGTGACGTCCTTGGTCGTGCCGACCTCGTAGATCGTGACGCCCGCCGTGCCGACGATGGCACGGCCCGGCTCGAACGAGAGCGCAGGGACGGGGATGCCCCGAGCCGCGCAGTCCTCGGCGACGGCGGTGATGATCGCGCCTGCGAGTTCCTCGATGGGCGTCGGGTCGTCGACGCGCGTGTAGGCGATGCCGAAGCCGCCGCCGAGGTTGAGCTGCGGCACGGGGCCGCCCTCGAGCAGCGCCGCATGCAGGTCGAGCACGCGGGACGCCGATTCGCGGAACCCGGCGACGCCGAAGATCTGCGATCCGATGTGGCAGTGCAGACCGGCGAAGACCAGGCCGGGGATCTCACGGATGCGCGCGACAGCCTTCTCCGCATCCGGGAGCGGGAAGCCGAATTTCTGGTCCTCGTGAGCGGTCGCGAGGAAATCATGGGTCTCGGCATGGACCCCGCTGATCACGCGCACCAGCACACGCTGTGTGGCTCCGGTGCGAGCGGTGATCGCCGCGAGGCGCTCGATCTCGACAGCGCTGTCGACGATGATCGTGCCGACGCCGACCTCGACGGCTCTCTCCAGCTCGGCGACCGACTTGTTGTTGCCGTGGAAGCCGATGGATGCCGGCACGACGCCGGCCGCGAGAGCCACCGCCAGCTCTCCCCCGGTGCACACGTCGACGCGAAGCCCCTCGTCGACCACCCACCGCGCGACCGTCGTGCAGAGGAACGCCTTGCCCGCGTAATAGACCTGAGCCGTGGTGCCGTTCTCGGCCGCCGCCTGGTCGAAGGCGAGCCGGAACCGCCGTGCACGCCCCCGCACCTCGTCTTCGTCGAGCACCAGCAGCGGGGTGCCGTAGGTGCGGGCGAGCGTGGTGGCGCTGACGCCCGCGATGTCGAGAACGCCGTCGGGATCGCGCACCGCGGAGGCGGGCCAGACGCCGTCGGCGAGGTCGTTCGCGTCTTCGGGGACGGCGAGCCATTCCGGAGCGAGCGAATCGGCAGGGAGAAGCACTGATCACCAATCGTGGGAAGGATCTCGGGCGGGGCACGCACATCGAGGCTGACCCGATTCTAGGGCACCGCCCGGTCGCCCTTGGTCAGGGTGACGCGCGGCGTCAAGCCCCTGCGGGCGACCGGCGTCGCCTCATAGTGTGGGGGCGTGACGAACAGCGAAACGAGATCAGACTCCCCCGCAGAGCCGGGACTCATCGCGCGCATCACCGGGCCGGTGATCGCCTGGGCTCTCGCGCGCCGACCGGTGCGCGCCGCGTTGCTCTACACCGAGCGTCGCGGACCGATGCTCGCCGACAGCGTCACGTACCGGGCGCTCTTCAGCGTGTTCGCCGGCGTGCTGCTGGGCTTCTCCATCGCGGCGCTGTGGCTCGCCGGGAATCCCGTGGCCTGGCAGGCGATCATCGACTCCGTGCAGGCGGCGGTACCGGGGCTCATCGGCGAGGACGGCGTGATCAAGACCGAGGATCTGCGTGCGCCCGCCTCGCTGTCGATCGCCGGGATCATCTCCCTCGTCGCCCTCGTGGGGTCCGCGCTCGGCGCCATCGGCTCACTGCGCACGGCCGTGCGCGTGCTCGCCGGGACCGTGCAGGACGACATCCTCTGGATCTGGGTGATCCTGCGCAACCTCGCGCTCGCGCTCGGCATCGGTGTCGCGTTCGTCGCCTCGGCCTTCCTCACCTTCGCCGGCCAGCTCGGCGTCACATGGATCGCCGGAATGCTCGGCCTTCCCGAGGACTCACCCGTCGCGGCCTGGACGGTGCGCCTGGTGTCGCTCGTGGTCGTCTTCGCCCTGGACGCGGTGATCATCATCGGTGTGTTCCGCCTGCTGTCCGGAGTCCGCCCGTCGCCTCGATCGCTCTGGTCCGGTGCGCTGCTGGGCGCGCTGGGACTCCTGGCACTGCAGGAGCTGTCTGGCCTCTTCGTGGGTGGCGCCACGAGCAATCCGCTGCTGGCCTCGTTCGCCTCGCTGCTCGCGCTGCTGATCTGGCTGAACTTCTCCGCACAGGTGATGCTTTTCGCCTGCGCCTACATCGTGACGGCCGAAGAGGAGAAGTCCGATCGCGTGCACGCGAAGTTCGCGGCGACCACGTTTCCGCAGCGAAGACTGCAGCGCGCGGAGGTCGACGTGCAGATCGCCACGGCCGAACTGCGAGCGGCGCAGAAGGCCGCGAGTCCTGACACCACTTCGTGACCGGGTGCCCTCGTTGTGACCAGATCAAGTAGATTGGTCACAACGAGAGGATGCCATGGATCCCCGACGCACGAGCATCGTCCTCCCCCATGCCACGGTCTCCGCTCTGGAGTGGCGACCGGCATGCGAGTCCGGTGTGCCCGTCCTGCTCCTGCACGGCGGCGGTGCCGATAACGCCGAACTCTCGTGGAGTGCGGTCGGACATGCTCTCGCCGAGGCGGGGCATCGCGTGATCGCGCCCGACCATCCGGGCTTCGGGCAGAGTCCACGTCCGGACCGGCCGCTCACTCAGGAACGGCTCGTGCGATACGTGGGCGAGCTCGTCGACGGGATCGGTCTCGCCGACTACGCCGTCGCCGGCCTCTCACTCGGCGGCGGCATGGCGGTCGGGCATCTCCTGGATCGACCCGGCCGCGCGCGATCAGCGATACTGCTCGGATGCTACGGTCTGATGCCCCGTCTGGCCGACGGCTTCTCCGGTCGGCTCACGCACTTCGGCACATTCCTCCTGCTGCGTTCGGGTCTGCTCGCCCGGATGACCCGCGCGTACGCGCACAACCGTTCAGCGATGGAACGAGGGCTGCGAGAGCTGGTGCGGAACCCGACAGCGCGCACGCCTGAACTCGTGGATGCGGTGCTCGCCGAGGCCGCCACCGGCACCGGCCTGGAGACGTTCGGGGAATGGCAGCGCGATCAGGTGCTCTGGAATCGACTGCGCACCGTGTACGTCGAGCAGCTGCCTTCGATCACGACGCCCACGCTCCTCGTGCACGGCGATCGTGACTCCGGCGTTCCCCTCGCGCGCATCCGGATCGCCGCCGAGCAGCTGCCGGTGGGGTCGCTGGTGACCGTACCCGGTGCCGGACACTGGGTGCAGCGCGACCGCCCCGACCTCGTCATCCCGGCCATGCGGGAACACCTGGAAAGGAGCGGCGATGCCCAGACCCCGCGTCCCTGACCGTCGCGAGCGCATCCTCGACGCGGCCGAACGACTGGTGCTCGCGCAAGGCTTCGACAGCGTGAGCGTATCGTCGATCGCCGACGGCGCCGGGATCGGCAAGGGTGCGGTCTATCTGGAATTCAGCGGCAAGCGGGAGATCCTCGATGCACTCCTGCAGCGCGGGACGACGCGCATGAATGACCGCGTGAGCCGCGAACTGGGCGACCGACCCCGCCTGAGTTCTGCGTATCGCGCCTCCGCACGCGCGCTGAGTGCCGATGCGCTGATGACAGCGGCGTTCCTCGACGACCGTGGCATCCTCGGTGCGCACGTGGCGGAGATCACGGACGGCCGGTATCGCGATCGGCAGCGACGCGTCGTCGAGTGGCTGCACGGCCTGCAGCGGCGCGGCGAGATCGTGGCGGACGTGGACGTCGAGGCGCTCGCCCTCGCGCTCTCGAGCGCGTCGATCGGCCTCCTCTCGGCGGCTCGACTGCTCGGACCGTTCGACTCCGCGCAGCTCGAACGCGCGATCGACACGATCGGCCGCATGGCCGAGACCTTCGAGAGGACCTGACCATGCATGTGGAGAGCTTCGGAGCACGCGACGGACATCCCCTGCTGCTCCTGCACGGTGGAGGTGTCGCCGGGTGGATGTGGGAGCCGCTGCGCGCGCACCTCGGCGAGGGTCTGCGCATCGTCGTCCCCGATCTTCCCGGACATGGTCACGGCACCGACGAGGCATATGTGTCTCACGCGGTCACGACCACGGCCCTCGCCCGCCTGCTGGACGACCTCGGGAGACCCGCCACGGTCGTCGGCTTCTCGCTCGGCGCCCAGCTGACCGTGCAGCTCGCAGCTCAGCACGCAGAGAGGGTGCGGAACGTCGTTGTGGTCAGCGCACAGGCCGCTCCGATGTGGGCGACCCGTCCCACACTCGCCCTTCTCGGCGCGACCGCCGGCCTCGCGAAGAAGCAGTGGTTCGCCCGGATGCAGGCCCGGGAGCTGTTCATCCCGGACGAGCTCCTGGACGACTACGTGCGTACGTCGGTTGGCATCTCACGGGCGAGTCTGCTGCGCTCCGTCGAGGAGAACCTTCGATTCTCACCACCGCCAGCCTGGCGGTCGTATCCCGGAGCGGCGTCGATCCTCGTCGGGGGGAAGGAGAGGTCGCTCATGAAGCGCTCAGCGGCTCTGCTCCACACTTCACTCCCCCACAGCGATCTGCGCGTCGTCGACGACTGCGGACACGGCATCCCCCTGCAGCGTCCCTCGTGGCTCGCCCGACACATCGAGGCGACGCTCGACGAGCCCCCTCACCCCGCGTAGCCCGGGACACCGGGTCAGAGCGCCGCCGGAAGACGACTCGGGGTCAGCTCGGGCAGACGCCCTTGTCCTGGAGCGTGGTGTCGGTGACGATCGCCCCGTCGACATCGATATCGATCACGGCCGCACCGTCGACGACCTCGAGACCGGTGAGGGCGAGGCCTGCGGGTAGCTGATCGGCGATGCACACCCGTTGCGGCTGGGTCAGGCCTTCGCCGAGGGATCCGAGAGTGGAAGCGACCCGGTCGAGATCGATGTCGAGTCCGCCGATGCTCGCGGCCACCGGTGTCAGCTCGAGGTCGCCGTCGGTTGTTCCGGGCGTGAGCGTGAGCGACAGCGGAACGGCGGCCCCGAGCACGCTGATCGACCCGCTCACCGTGGCGTTCGGGGCGGCGAACTCCACGGAGTCGACGGGCAGATCGGTCCCGGCGAGCAGAGACGTGAACTGCTCCTGATCGATGCGGATGGTCCCGGAGGCGCCGCCCAGATCGCCGCCGTGCAGCGGGACGTCCGTCGCTGTCACATCGACGGCGCCCGTGATGCCCTCCAACGTCACCGAATCCGTCGACAGACGCAGCGTGTCGAGGGTGCCGCCGATCAGCTGCGGCAGCAGGAGCCCCTGCGTCTCGACGTCGAGCTGCTGGTCGGCGGGCAGGTCGAGCTGTTCCACGACGATCGACCGCACGACGCCGGGGAGCACGGCGCGAGCGATGAGTTCCGCAGCGACCACGAGCACTGCGAGCACGACGACCACGATCAGCAGCACCCATGGCCAGCGGGGCCGTGTGCGCGGCGCGGCCGCCACCTGAGCGGAGGCGGAACCGGGGATCACGAGCGTCGGATGCTCCGCGGCGGCGTCGGGGTACGGCAGGGTGTGGTTGTCGTCGCTCATGCCTGCCATCCTGCCGTACCGAGAAGAACGCCGAGCCGCACTACATCCGCTCTGGTGCGGAGACGCCGAGGAGCTCGAGTCCGTTGCGCAGCACCTGACCGGTGGCGTCGTTGAGCCACAGCCGGGTGCGGTGGACGCTCTCGATCGGGTCTTCGCTCAGCGGGATCACGCGGCAGTTGTCGTACCAGCGGTGGTACAGGCCGGCGAGCTCCTCGAGGTAGCGGGCGACACGGTGCGGTTCGCGCACCTCGGCGGCGAACGCCACGATGCGCGGGAACTCCTGCAGCGCACCGAGCAGCGCCGCCTCGGTCTCGTGCGTGAGCGTCTCGGGAGCGAACTCCGAGCGGTCCACACCGGACTGGCCGGCGTTGCGTGCGACGTTGTGGGTACGCGCGTGGGCGTACTGCACGTAGAACACCGGATTGTCGTTCGTGCGCTTCTGCAGAAGCTCGGGGTCGAGATCGAGCGGCGAGTCGGCGGGCGAGCGCTCCAGCGAGTATCGCAGCGCATCGCTACCGAGCCAGTCGAGCAGATCATCCATCTCGATGATGTTTCCCGCACGCTTGCTGAGGCGCGCACCGTTGATCGACACCATCTGGCCGATGAGCACCTGGACGTTCTTCTCCGGGTCCTCTCCTGCCGCTCCGGCGACGGCCTTGAGGCGGTGCACGTAACCGTGGTGGTCGGCGCCGAGAAGGTAGATCTTGTTCTGGAAGCCGCGGTCGCCCTTGTTCAGGTAGTAGGCGGCGTCGGCGGCGAAGTACGTGTACTCGCCGTTCGACCGGCGGATGACACGATCCTTGTCGTCACCGAAGTCGGTCGTGCGCACCCACACGGCGCCCTCGTCGTCGAACACGTGTCCCTGCTCGCGCAGACGGTCGACGGCCTGGTCGATCAGGCTCGTGCCGGACGCGTCCTTGGCGTGCAGCGTGCGCTCCGAGAACCAGACGTCGAACGGCACATTGAAGCGGTCCAGCGAGCTCTTGATCTCGGTGAGCTGGAATTCGTACGCGAGTTCCATCGCGACGGCGGACTGCTCGGTCTCGGGAAGCTGCAGCAGATCGGGGCGCGCTTCGAGCACACGGCCGGCGAGGGTCGTGATGTACGCGCCCGGGTAGCCGCCCTCGGGGGTGGGCTCGCCCTTCGCCGCCGCGAGCACCGAGCTCGCGAAGCGCTCCATCTGCGCACCGGCGTCGTTGATGTAGTACTCACGCACGGCGTTCGCACCGCTCGCGAGGAGTAGACGCACGATCGAGTCGCCGAGGGCGGCCCAGCGCGTGTGGGCGATGTGCAGCGGTCCCGTCGGGTTCGCCGACACGAACTCGACGTTCACACTCACTCCCGCCTGCGACGTGTTCGTGCCGTAGGCGGCGCCGGCATCGACGATGACCTTCGCCAGCGCACCCGCCGCTGCGGCGTCGAGACGGATGTTGATGAACCCGGGGCCGGCGACCTCAGCGCTGGCGATGCCGTCGACGTCGGCGAGGCCGTCGACGATCTGCTGCGCGAGCTCGCGCGGGTTCGTGCCGAACGGCTTGGCCATGCGCATGGCGATGTTCGAGGACCAGTCGCCGTGGTCGCGGTTGCGGGGGCGCTCGAGCACGATGTCGGATGCGGAGAGCTCCAGCGGCTCGCCGGGACGTCGTTCCTCGGCGATCGGTGCGAGGACGGCGAGGACGGCTGCGGCGAGGGTTTCGGGGTTCATAGCCTCCCCAGTTTACGGGGCCGGAAGGTCACGACCGACGGCGCGGGGCTCCCCGAATTTGCGTTCGGCCTCCGGTGATCTACTCTCATGCCATGAAGCCGCCCGCCACCCGTCGCCGAGTGGGCGCCGCCGGTATCGCCGCCGGCCTGCTCATCGCCGTCGCGGCAGTGGTCCTCGGCGTGTGGCGGCCATGGATCCCGGCGCCCTCCACGACTCCGATCAGCGCACCCGCCGATGCGGCATCCGGCCCCTCGGCGGTCATCGCTCCGGCGCCGCTCGTCCTGCCGGAGCATCCGACCGTGCTGGTGTTCGGCGACTCCTGGACCTACGGTTCGGCGGCGACCGTCCCGACCCTCGGCTACGCCTACCTGTTGGCGGACCTGCTCGACGGCGAAACCGTCGTGAACGGAGTCCGCGGGAGCGGATACCTGAAGCCCGGGATCGACGGCCCCTCCTTCGGCGAGCGGATCGCCGCCCTCGACCCGTCCCTCTCGCCGGATCTCGTCATCCTCCAGGGGTCCATCAACGACCGCGCACAGGGTGTCGCCGGGTACCGCGAGGCCGTCAACGCCGCGTGGGACGCGATGGCCGCCACCTACCCGGAGGCGACGATCGTGGTGCTCGGTCCGGCGCCGCACGAGCTCCCCGTGGGCACGGCCACCGCGCGTATCGACGCGGATCTCTCCGAGCTCGCCGCCGCACGCGGCTGGTGGTACATCTCCCCCATCGCCCAGGACTGGATCACCCCGCAGAACTACCTCGACGTGATCGACGTGGACGCGGGACGCCAGCATCCCTCCACGGACGGCCACCGTTATCTGGCCGAGAAGCTCGCTGCGGCGCTGGACGAACTGCGCGCCGCGCCCGTCACCGTGGCCGGTGGGTCGGAGACCACCCCCGACGAGTGATATTGTCGATCGGTACGCCTCCGTAGCTCAGTGGATAGAGCGCCGGTTTCCGGTACCGTAGGTCGCAGGTTCGACTCCTGTCGGGGGCACACACGTTGTACGCGAATGGAACGTCAATTCATACGAAGTCCATCCGAGTATGAGAAAGCCGCCTGGTTTCAGGCGGCTTTTCTCGTACACAGGACGGCGAGCACTAGTGGGGCTTCGGACCCGCGTCATGGCGAGCACCGGGCCCGCTCGACGTCGGTGGATCACTCCGACTGAGCGCTCTCCATGGCGGACAGACTCCCCAGCAATCGGAGACGCTCTTCGGTGGGGCCGCCCGGCGAGGGGGTCATGGTGAACATGACGAGCCCGGGATCCGCAGGCAGCTCGAAACCCTCGTAGTCGAAGAGGAGCGCCCCGACGTCCGGATGGTGGATCCGTTTGCTTCCGGTGCGGTGGAAGCGAACATCGTGGGCTGCCCAGCGCGTACGGAAGACGTCACTACGCGTGACGAGTTCGCCGATCAGATCGGTGAGGTCCTTGTCGTGCGGGTTGCGTCCCGCTTCGATTCTGAGTGAGGCGACGATGCTGTTGGCCCCGGACTCCCAATCGACGTAGAAGTTCTGCGCAGCGGGGTTGAAGAACGTGTAGCGGGCGTTGTTGCGCTGATTGGCGGCGTCGTCCAGAATCGGCGCGAAGACGGCCCGACCGATGACGTTCACGGCGAGGAAGTCCTTGCGTGCGTTCGAGATGTAGGCGGGAACGCTGATGCTGTCCAGGAGTCGCTGAAGCGCGGGCCGGATGACGGGCGTCGCAGCCCGCGGACGTGCGCGTGCAGAACGGTTCGGGGCGGCGTTTCGGGCGAGGTCATGGAGGTGGGCGAGCTCGGCGTCGTCGAGGTGGAGTGCGCGACCGAGCGACTCGAGCACTTCCGGGGAGACGCCGGACAGGTTGCCGCGCTCCATCCTGGCGTAATAGTCGACGCTCATCCCGGCCAACATGGCCACCTCTTCGCGGCGGAGACCGGTGACACGTCGTCGGCCTCCGCCGATGATGCCGGCCTGCTCCGGGGTGAGTCGTGCTCGCCGCGTGGAGAGGAACTCACTCACCTCGGCTCGTTGTGTCATGCCTGCCACGTCGTGCCTTCCCGTCGTGTGTGGATGGGTGTCGTGTGCGGATACGTACCGACCGGCGGCGCTCACGAGCCGCCGGTCGACGAGCTACCGGCCGAGCCGGCTCAGGTCGTCCCGCACGGTGGCCGGTTCGTCGGTGAGAGGCATGTTCGGCATGTCGAGTGCGCCGTCGATTCCAGTATCTCGGACGAGCGCCTCGAACTCGGGGGCCAGGTCCTCCTGCGCTGCCCCCCGCTCCGCGACCAATTCAAGGGTTCGGTGGTCCGCCGCGTCGATCTCCAGACAGTCGAGCAGCACGCGCGCGATCTGGTCGCGGGCGATGACCCCGTCTGCCGGCGAGGCCGTGCTGTACTGGTCCCCTTGGCGGAAGACGATGTGGCGCTCGTCCGGTGCGTTGTAGTCGAACCAGCCGGGGCGGACGACCGTGTACCGGTTGCCGGACGCGCGGACGAGGCGCTCGGCCCTCCGTTTCCAGTCGTGACCTTCGTTCGCCCGATCCGTCGTGCCGACAGCGGTCATCAGGGCGATGCGCACAGGGCGTCCGTCGAGCACAGTGAGCACGTTGGCCACTGCTCCGTAGTCGACCTTCTCTGCGACACCACGGCCACCATGGGAGCCGTGGACGAAGACCACGGAGCCGACCCCGGCGACAGCGTCCGCCAGCGTCTCGGCCGAGGTGAGATCGCCGATGACGATCTCCGCGCCCTCCGGGACCCGCGCGGCGCGAGATGCGTCACGCACCAACGCGCGCACGTGTCGTCCTCTCGTGAGAGCCTCGCGGACGACGTGCACGCCAATGCTTCCGGTCGCCCCCACGACGAGAACCGTGGACGTCGCGGTCATGTCAGTTCTCCGGGATATCGCGACCGAACGCCTCGAGCGTGATGACCTCGGGCTCCGGGCCCCCGCGAACGCCGGTATCGAGAGCGTCAATGCGAGCGATCTCGTCGTGGGTGAGTTCGAAGTCGAACACATCGAAGTTCTCCGCAATACGAGCAGGCTTCACCGACTTGGGGATGGCCTGGACGCCGTTCTGGATGTGCCAGCGGAGCATCACCTGCGCTGCCGACTTTCCATGCGCGTCGGCGATGGCGACGATGACGGGGTCGTTGAACGTGCTCTGGGAATCGTCCCCTCGGTAGGACGTGATGCCGCCGATGGGCGACCAGGCCTGTGGGAGGATGCCGCGGTCCTTGCCGAACGCCTGCAGCTCGCGCTGCTGGAAGTACGGGTGCACCTCGATCTGGTTCACCGCCGGCACGATCTCGGTCTGCGCGAGCAGCGTCGTGAGGTGGTCGACCATGAAGTTGCTCACGCCGATGGCGCGGACCTTGCCCTCGGCGAGGAGAGTCTCCAGCGCCGTGTAGGCGGCGATGGTCTTGTCGAACTCACCGGGGAGGGCCTGGTGGAGGATGAAGAGGTCGATGACGTCGACCTGGAGCTTGCGGGCGCTCTTCTCGAATGCGTGCAGCGTCTGGTCGTAGCCGTAGTCGCTGATCCAGACCTTCGACTCGATGAACACGTCGTCGCGGGAAAGACCGGACGCTTTGATGGCGTCGCCCACTCCTCGCTCGTTGGCGTATGCGGCGGCGGTATCGATGAGACGGTACCCCGTGGAGAGGGCGGAAGAGACAGCCTCGACCGTTTCGTCCGGTGGCGTCTGGAAGACGCCGAAACCCAATGCGGGCATCTCGACGCCGTTGTTCAGGGTGAGGTGAGTGTTCGTCATGGGATCGACATTATGACCATCCATCAGCACCTGGGAGTGACTGTCGTTACACGGATAAGCGGTCAGTCCCGCCCGCCGCAACGCAGCACCAGGGGCCACCTATCCAGGTAACAGCAGAGCACCCCAAGCGATGAGGTACGGGCGTACCGTCGAAACATGGCCCGCACCGCTTCCCCGCAACGCCCCACGAAAGTCGGGCGCCGGGTCGCCGCTGCTGTCGGCATCGTGGCATCGGCCGTCTCGATCGCCGCGTGCGCCGGATCAGACGATGCACGGCCCGATGTCTCGGCACCATCAGCACCACCGAGGGTCGAGGGAGACACCGTGACCACGGACACCTATCGTGACGGAGAGTACTCCGCACGCGGCTGGTATGGCTCGCTCCCGTCCCATCACGACGTGACTCTCACCATCGAGAACGGCATCGTCACAGACGTCGACATCACCACGCCGGCAGATGACGAGATATCGCTGGGGTATCAACAGCGGTTCGCTGATGCCCTCCCGAGAGAGGTGGTGGGCACGCCGCTCGACGACATCGTGGTCGACCGACTCGCGGGATCCAGCGGATGTTCGGAAGGGTTCATGAACGCGCTCGCCGACATCCGCGAGAATGCCCTCCGCTGACCCGACTCCCCGCCTCCTGTCTCTTATACACATCTCCGAGCCCA
>NZ_ATAO01000156.1 GCF_000455825.1 Microbacterium maritypicum MF109 | reverse complement strand
CTGCAGAGCTGTCCTGCTGCGGGAGTCCCCGGCCTCGGTGGCGGCAGCGAGACCGAGCATGGCCTCGGCCGTCGCATCCGCTCCTCCGGCGATCAGCCAGGCGGGGAGCCTCTGCCCATCGCTTCTCACCCACTGGCCGGCGCGGGAGAGCGACTCGAGACCCAGCGCATCGAGGCACAGGTGCAGCCTTGCGAGGAGGAACGCCGCGAACTCC
>NZ_ATAO01000155.1 GCF_000455825.1 Microbacterium maritypicum MF109 | reverse complement strand
ACAGCAAGTGCGACCGGAACGAGATCAGGCGGGAGCCGCGGGGACACGGATGCCGTGAGCAACCCGCATGCATCCGCGCGGAGGGCGTAGGGGAAGCGTGAGGATGGCGGCTGCCGGGGCCGTGCGGGAGTTGTATCGGATCCGTGCTCGACATCATCTACATCGCGCTGACTCTCGCGCTGTTCGCCCTCGTGTCCCTGGTGGCCAAGGGGGTGGAGCGGCTGTGATC
>NZ_ATAO01000154.1 GCF_000455825.1 Microbacterium maritypicum MF109 | reverse complement strand
GAGCCCGCACGGTGTCGAGCCGGGCCTGCGTGGTCGGGGCTCCGGGCTCGATCGCCTTCTGCAGGTCGTCGTCGTACATCGCGATCGACATCTGCACGTCGATCGGCACGCGCTCGGCGGCTTTCGCGAGCAGGGGGATGTCACGGCGGATCAGCGTGCCCTTGGTCAGGATCGATATCGGGGTGCCGGATGCCGCGAGCGTCTCGATGATGCCGGGCATCAGCTTGTATCGCCCCTCGGCG
>NZ_ATAO01000153.1 GCF_000455825.1 Microbacterium maritypicum MF109 | reverse complement strand
GAATTCGACCTGTCCTCCGCCGTCGAAGGCCCCGCGCACCGGCTCGTAGGCGCCCGCGCTCACGCCGCCGGTGAACACGATCACATCGGCTCCGCGCGCGACGGCCTCGGCGGTCACGGCTCGGACGGCGTCGGCCTCGTCGGGAACCCGCGCGACCAGCACCACCTCGGCGTCGGCTGCGGCGACCAGCTGTTCGAGCAGGGGACCGTTCGAGTCGGGGATGCGTCCGCGGGCGGGGGCTTCGCCCGGCGCGAGCAGTTCGCTGCCCGTCGACACCACGGCCACGCGCGGAGCCCGCGTCACCGAGACCTCGACGATGCCGGCCGCGACTGCGGCGGCGAGCTGGAAGGGTCCGAGGCGCTCGCCGGCGTGAACGACTTCGTCGCCGGTGCGCAGGTCGGCTCC
>NZ_ATAO01000152.1 GCF_000455825.1 Microbacterium maritypicum MF109 | reverse complement strand
GGCCGAGGATCGTGTTGATCAGCCCGTTGCCCGAGAACAGCAGCATCCACACGCCCACGAGCGAGACGCTCGCGGTCAGATACGGCACATAGAACGCGACCCGGTACGCCGCGACCCACCGGATGCCGGTGTTCAGGGCCGCCGCGAGCACGAGGGAGAGCACGGCCGTGAGGGGCACGTTGATGACCAGGAAGATCAGGGTGTTGCGGAAGGACCCGAGC
>NZ_ATAO01000151.1 GCF_000455825.1 Microbacterium maritypicum MF109 | reverse complement strand
GCAGCTCCCCGTCGTGAGGGCGGGTACAACCGTGATGGTGGTGCTCCGCGTCGTGAGGGCGGGTATAACCGTGATGGTGGTGCTCCGCGTCGTGAGGGCGGGTACAACCGTGATGGCGCATCTCCCCGTCGCGAGGGCGGGTATAACCGTGATGGTGCAGCTCCCCGTCGTGAAGGTGGCGGCTACAACCGTGACGGTGGCGCCCCGCGCCGTGACGGTGCTGCTCCCCGTCGTGAAGGTGGCGGCTACAACCGTGACGGTGGCGCCCCGCGTCGCGACGGTGCTGCTCCCCGTCGCGAGGGCGGCTACAACCGTGATGGTGGTGC
>NZ_ATAO01000150.1 GCF_000455825.1 Microbacterium maritypicum MF109 | reverse complement strand
GTGACCGAGGTGATCGGGCGTCAACTCGGTGCGACGGTCCAGCTTTCGGTGCTCGCGCTCGTGATCGCCCTGGTGCTCGCGCTGTCCGTGGCGGTGCTCGTTCGCGGCAGGGCGGGTCGGACGGTCGCGGCGGCGGTCGAACTGGTGGTGCTCTCCTCCCCGGTCTTCTGGATCGGGCTCGTCCTGCTGAGCGTCTTCGCGTTCGGTCTGGGCTGGTTCCCAGTGTCGGGTGCTCGCAACCCCGCCACGATCGTGCTGCCGGCGATCACTCTCGCGCTTCCGGTGGCGGCGCTGCTCAGCCAAGTGCTGCGCGACGGGCTGATGCAGGCGGAGCGGATGCC
>NZ_ATAO01000149.1 GCF_000455825.1 Microbacterium maritypicum MF109 | reverse complement strand
ACCAGCACGCGCAGCAGCAGCACGGGGTCGGCGTGCAGCGGCGGCAGGTCGGGGTCGAGGGCGAGCTCGACGTCGGACGGCCCGAGCCCCAGCTCATCGACGGCGGCGAGCACGCAGCCGGCCGCATCCATCCGCGACGACGACACGGCGAGCACGCCGGCCTGCACGCGGCTCACGTCGAGCAGGTCGGTGACCAGCGTCGACAGCGTCGCGAGACTCTCGTCGGCGGTGGCGAGCAGTTCTTCGCGATCGGAGGCCGACAGTCCGTGCGCACCGCGCAGACCGCCGATGGCGGCGACCGCCGAGGCGAGGGGGCGGCGCAGGTCGTGGCTGACGGCCGACAGCAGGGCGCTGCGCACCTGGTCGGTCTC
>NZ_ATAO01000148.1 GCF_000455825.1 Microbacterium maritypicum MF109 | reverse complement strand
CGTGTGCACCATTCGCTCACCGCGCCGGACGGTCGCCGCGTGACGCTCTGGCAGGGCGAGGGTTTCGACTACGTGCAGGTGTACACGACACCCGCTTATCCCGGTCAGAGCCTCGCGGTCGCGATCGAGCCGATGACCGCACCGGCCGACGCCCTGAACAGCGGCCTCGGCATCCGCCGGCTCGCCCCCGATGAGACCTGGACCCTGCACTGGGGCATCACGCTGAGCTGACTCGACGCGGCTCGCCGCGAACTCCCCGACGAGAACAGAGAGCGAATGACGCCGCGCCGGCGAGTCGGATGGTGACTCGCCGGCCGCGGCGCACATGATCTCCGTTTCGGCCGGGCGGCGCCGAGAAGGCGTTACTCCCCGCGCTCGCGCAGCTCGCGGCGGGTGAGCTGCGGCGCATGCGGCAGACCCGAGGCATCGATCAGCACCGGCTGAGCCGACACCACGGCGGCACCGGATGCTTCCGGGCCGACAGGAGCATCCGGAGCCGAGGTTCCTCCGGCATCCGTTCCTCCCGCCTTGCGCGCCGCGCGTCGCTCCTTGGCCCCCTCGACGAGGTTGTAGAGC
>NZ_ATAO01000147.1 GCF_000455825.1 Microbacterium maritypicum MF109 | reverse complement strand
CGACCGCGGCGGCGACCGCCCCCGGTTCGACCGCGACGACCGTGCGCGTCGCGATGACCGCGGCGCCGGCACCCAGCGTCAGGGCTTCCGTGACAACGACCACCGCGATGGCGGGCGTCCGGGTCGCGACGACCGGCGTGGTGCCGAGCGTCCGCGGTTCGACCGTGACCGCGGCACCGAGCGTCCCCGGTTCGACCGTGACGACCGCCCGCGTCGCGATGACCGCGCCGGTGACCGCACCCGGTCGAACGATCGCGGCACCGAGCGCCCCGAGCGTTCATACGACGCCGACCGCGCGCGTCGCGCTTTCGACCGTGACCGCACACAGCGTTCGTACGAGGGCGGCCGCGACGAGCGTTCGCGTCCGTCGACCGGTGGCGCGTACCGCACCGAGCGCCCGCGCCCGCTGACCTCGGACACCCGTGGGCGCCCGGCCCGCAACGAGCGACCGAGCCGCAACGACTGGAACGCCACCAGCCGTCCTGCATCGACCGGAGCGAAGTTCACGCCGGGCGATGACGTCGTGCACGAGCGCCTCGAGGCGAAGTCCGTCGCGGCGGTCGAGGTCGACGGTGTGACCTTCGGCGACCTCGGTCTCGGATCAAACATCGTCGAGACCCTCGTCGGTATGGGTGCGGCCACGCCGTTCCCGATCCAGGCTGCCAGCATCCCCGCCGTCCTCGCCGGGCGCGACGTGCTCGCCCGCGGCCGTACCGGCTCCGGCAAGACCATCGCCTTCGGCGCGCCGCTCGTCGAGCGCGTGCTGCAGTCGCAGGCCGGCAAGCGCCGTGAATTCGGGCGGTCGCCGCGCGCGATCATCCTCGCTCCGACGCGTGAGCTCGCGCTGCAGATCGACCGCACCATCCAGCCGATCGCCCGCAGCGTCGGGCTGTTCACCACGCAGATC
>NZ_ATAO01000146.1 GCF_000455825.1 Microbacterium maritypicum MF109 | reverse complement strand
ACCAGCTGCACGGGCTACGACTGGTCGAAGCCCGCAGACTCGGCGTCTGCGTGTGCGATGCCCCCGTGACCCGATACGGCGATGTTCTCCGGCGACAGCAGGAACACCTTCGAGGTCACGCGCTCGATCCGGCCGTAGAGGCCGAGGGAGAGCCCACTCGCGAAGTCGATGAGGCGGCGCGCGTCGGCATCGCTCATCTGCGAGAGGTTGATGATGACCGGGACGCCCTCGCGGAAGCTCTCCGCGATCAGCTGGGCGTCGCGGTACTGCTTCGGGTGGACGGTGAGAATCTCGTTCACGGCTCCTGCAGACGGCTGGCGGACGGCGACGGGGCGGCGCAACGGCGTGACGGGGGCCGGTGCCGGCTCCTCGCGGTCACGGTCGCGGTCACGCTCGCGGTGAGCGCGGGCGGGCGCCTGCGTCTCTTCCTCGTAGACCTCTTCTTCATCGGCGAGGCCGAGATACACCATGGTCTTCTTCAGTGGGTTACCCATCGTGTCCTCCGGTTCGAACGTGTCGGGCTGGTCTTTTCACAGGTTAACCCCGGTCGGGCCGGGGGCCGGTGATTGCGGAACCGATCCGCAGGTGTGTCGCGCCGGCGGCGATCGCCTCGGCGAAGTCTCCGGTCATCCCGGCTGAGATCCACGACGCGGTTGAGTCGATCGCACGCACGCTGTCGGCGATGTCGTGCAGACGAGCGAAAGCGGAAGCGGGTTCCTCATCGAGGGGCGCCACGGCCATGACGCCGCGCAGCCGCAACGACGGCAGGGCCAGGACATGCTCCGCGAGGGCGACCGCCTGAGCCGGCACGACTCCCCCACGACCGGGGTCGTCGGTGAGATTGACCTGGACGAGAACGTCGAGCCGACCATCATCGTCCGCAGCGCGGTGCAGAGCATCCGCGAACCGGTCTCGATCGACCGAGTGCACGACGTCCGCACTCCGGCGGATCGCCGCCGCCTTGTTCGTCTGCCCCTGGCCGATGAAGTGCCAGCGCAGATCTGGTGCTGCGACTTCTGCTTCCTTGGCCGACAACTCCTGCTGGCGGTTCTCGCCGACGTCCTTCACGCCCAGCCCGTGCAGGGCACGGACCAGCGACGCCGGGTGGAACTTCGTCACCACGATCCGGGTGATCTCCTCGGAGCTCCGTCCGGCCGCCTGCGCGGCGGCGGCGATCTTCTCGTCGATCGCCGACAGCCGCGCAGCCAGGCCGGAAGGCTCGGCCGCGTCGACCGAGGACGTCACTTCAGGAATTCGGGGATGTCGATGTCGTCATCGGCGAATGCCGGCTCGATGCTGGTGGCCGGCACGCGCTGCTGCACGGGCTCAGACTGAACCGTCTCGCTCTTGCTCTCGGGCTCGTCCGTGAGCGCGACCTCGGGAAGCGACGTCGTGGACGGCCGCGAAACGACCATCGGGTCCAGCCGGAGGGAGGGCTCGCCGCCGTCGAAGCCGGCCGCGATCACCGTCACCCGCACCTCATCGCCGAGCGTGTCGTCGATGACCGTACCGAAGATGATGTTGGCTTCGGGGTGGGCGGCTTCCTTGACGAGGTCGGCCGCATCGTGGATCTCGAAGATCCCGAGGTTCGAGCCGCCCTGGATCGAGAGCAGCACGCCGTGCGCACCTTCGATGCTCGCTTCCAGGAGCGGAGACTCCACGGCCAGCTCCGCAGCTTTGATGGCACGGTCGGCCCCGCGAGCGGAGCCGATGCCCATGAGCGCGGATCCCGCACCCTGCATGACCGACTTCACGTCGGCGAAGTCGAGGTTGATGAGACCCGGAGTCGTGATCAGGTCGGTGATCCCCTGCACACCGGCGAGGAGCACCTGGTCGGCCGTGGCGAAGGCCTCGATCATCGAGATGCCGCGGTCGCTGATCTCGAGGAGGCGGTCATTCGGCACCACGATGAGGGTGTCGACCTCTTCCTTGAGCTTGGAGACACCGGCTTCGGCCTGGCTCTGGCGGCGGCGACCCTCGAACGAGAACGGCTTCGTCACGACACCGATGGTGAGGGCGCCGATGGACTTCGCGATGCGTGCCACGACGGGCGCGCCACCGGTTCCGGTGCCACCGCCCTCGCCGGCCGTCACGAAGACCATGTCCGCACCGGTCAGAGCCTGCTCGATCTCCTCGGCATGATCCTCTGCGGCGCGTCGGCCCACCTCGGGGTCGGCACCGGCACCGAGACCGCGGGTGAGTTCGCGACCCACGTCGAGCTTGACGTCGGCGTCGCTCATGAGCAGCGCCTGCGCGTCGGTGTTCACGGCGATGAACTCGACTCCGCGGAGGCCGAGATCGATCATGCGGTTCACGGCGTTGACGCCGCCACCGCCGACGCCGACGACCTTGATCACGGCGAGGTAGTTCTGGTTCTGGCTCATGGCCGGCCTCCGATTATTCGAGCCTGGAAGTGGGTGAACCTTAAACCTCAAGTAGAGGTGTAAAGTATTTCCCGGTATTGCGTTCTCTTTGATCGAAGGTAAGCGCCGCCCGGCCGCGTTCGCGCGAAGACACGGGCGTGTCGCCCCATTCCCCGAGAAAGGGATCAGCCGACGACGGCGACTTCGGGGGAAGTGACGTCGATCGACGCGGCTTCGGGGTTCGAGGCCATCGCCTTCGAGAGGACGACGGCCTTCAGCGCGGACTCCTCCGCGCTCCCCCAGACCACACTCAACCCGCTGTTGAGCGTGAGAGTCACGTCGTCGGCGGTGCGCGCGCTGATCTCCGTCAGCGCCGCACGGATTTCGGCGGGGAGCGAGCGCACCACGAGACCTGCGCTGCGGAACGCCGCCGAGTCGACGCCGCCCGGGACGTCGATCACCGGCTGCCCCGCAGGCTGATCCGAGGTGGTGGAGAGGGCGACACCGGCGGCATCGACCAGCGTGTACCCGGCGTCCGAACGGATGACGCCGACCGGAGTGCGTTCCACGATGCGCACGGTCAGGTCATGTGGTGGACGTGCTTCGAGGGAATAGGTCTCGATGAGGGGGAAGGCCAGCAACGCGGCCTTCACCTTGCTGGAGTCGACGAGCGCGAGCGGGGTTCCGAGCTGGTCGCCGAGCGCGGCCTCGATGGCTGCGGGGTCGAGAGTCGTGGCCCCGGCGACGCTGATCTTCTGAACGGCGAAGAGCGGACTGTAGGCCGCGGCGACACTGCCCCCGACGAGCAGGAGTGCGGCGCCGATGCTGCTCAGCCACACGATCCTGCGCCGTCTGGAGCGCTGCGTGAAACGACGGATCTCGGCGCGAAGCGCCTTGCGTCGTGCGCGGGCCGCGCGCCAGACGTCCCTCGTCGACATCGGCTGCGGATCGCCGGTCGACGTGTCATCCCTGTGCTCCTCGGGCGTCACGTCATCGGACATCACGTCATCGGCGGCCGAGAACTCCTCCTCCGCTTCAGCATCGCGTCGCCGCCTGCGGGACTTCGCCCCCGGCGCGGCGTCCTTCTCTCCCGGACTCTCCGGGGTGGTCGGAAGCGGTGCAGGCCGACGCATCGGCTATGCCCCGTCGGTCCGACGCAGCGAATCCAGGACCTGCGGGATGATCTGGTAGACGTTTCCGCAGCCGAGCGTGACGATGAAGTCACCTTCCCGTGCGACGGCGGCGGTGTAGTCGGCGGCCTGCTGCCAATCCGCGACGTAGTGCACGTGCGACGGGTCCTGGAACGCGCCGCTCACCAACTCGCCGGTGACACCGGGCACGGGGTCCTCCCTGGCGCCGTACACGTCGAGCATCACGGTGTGATCGGCGAACTCCTCGAGGACGTCGGCGAACTCCTGGTACATGTGCTGCGTGCGCGAGTAGGTGTGGGGCTGCTGAATCGCGATGATCCGTCCCGCTCCTGCGATGCTGCGCATCGCCTCGAGTGCAGCCCGCACCTCCGTGGGGTGGTGCGAGTAATCGTCGTACACCGTCACGCCGCGCTCGACACCGTGCTGCTCCAGTCGACGCACGGTTCCCGCGAAGCCTTCGACGGCGCGAACGGCCTCCGCGAGCGAGTAGCCGAGCGCACGCAACACCGTCACGGCCCCCGCCGCGTTGATCGCGTTGTGCACACCGGGAACGGCGAGCTGCATACGCGCCTGTTCCTCACCGTGCGTCAGCGTGGCGGCGACCGGACCCGCGGCGACGATGTCGGTGACGCGTACATCCGCTCCTTCGGCCTGACCGAACGTCAGCACGTTCGGGTGAGAGAGACCGGCACCGACCCGCAGCGCACCCACGTCGTCGCTGGAGATCACGACCGCCTCCGTCGCAGCGTCCGCGAACTGCACGAATGCCTGGTGGAAGGCCTCATCCGAGCCGTAGTGATCGAGGTGGTCGGGATCGACGTTGGTGATCAACGCGACAGCGGTGTCGTACAGCAGGAACGTGCCATCGGACTCGTCGGCTTCGATGACGAAGAGCTCTCCCGATCCGGTCGCGCTGGATGTGCCGAGCTGCTCGATCACGCCGCCGTTGACGAAGTGCGGATCCGCGCCGAGCTCACGCAGGGCGGTCACGATCATGCCCGTCGACGTCGTCTTTCCGTGGGCACCGGCGACGGAGACGAGACGGCGTGTGCCGATCAGCCAGTGCAGGGCCTGCGACCGGTGGATCACGTGGAGTCCACGGGCCTTCGCAGTCACGAACTCGGGATTCTCCGGCCAGATCGCTCCGGTGTGCACGACGGTGTCGGCGTCACCGAGGTGAGCGGCGTCGTGACCCACATGCACCGTCGCGCCGGCGGCCGCCAGCGCGCGCAGATTGTCGCTGTCCGCGCGGTCGCTGCCGGAGACGCGGATGCCGGCGTCGAGGAACATCTTCGCGAGACCGCTCATACCGGAACCGCCGATGCCGATGAAGTGCGCGGAGGTGATCGTCTCGGGAATGGGGAGGGAGAGGTCGGGTCTGATCATTTCCGCTTCAGTCTACTTTTCTTCGGTCTGGTCGACCGCGTCAGACGGCGACGAGTGCGCGGTCGATGAGGGTGATGACGTTCTCGGTTCCGGCGCGGGTCCCGGCGGTCTCTGCAGCGGCGGCCATCCGCGCGATGCGCTCTCCGTCTCCGAGCAGAGGGACGACGATGCGCCGCACCGCGTCACCGTCGAAGGACGCATCGTCGAGCAGCTCTGCCGCCCCTGCAGCGACGGCCGAGGCGGCGTTCAGACGCTGCTCGCCGTTGCCCACGGAATACGGGACATACAGCGCGGGAATCCCCAGAGCACTGATCTCGCTCACGGTCGCCGCCCCGGAGCGGGAGACGATCAGATCGGCCAGAGCGAACGCGAGATCCATGCGGTCGACGTAGCGGTGGAGCGCGTAGCCCTCGACGCCCGGATCGGCGAGGTCGCTGCGCTCACCCGTCACGTGCAGCAGTTGCCAACCGGTCTCCAGGATGTCGCGCCACGAGTCCGCGAGCGCCTCGTTGAGCCGCTGCGCTCCCAGCGAGCCGCCGAACACGAGAAGGACGGGGCGGTCGGCGTCGAGGCCGAAGTACTCCGCCGCCTCCGCGCGCGAAGCCGCGCGGTCGAGGGCGATCACCTCCCGCCGCAGGGGCATTCCGACGACCTCGCCACCGCGGAGCGGAGTGCCCTCGAAGGCAACCCCCACCGCGGCCGCACGGCGTGCCCCGAGCACGTTCGCCAGCCCCGGCTTCGCGTTGGCCTCGTGCACCACGAACGGCACGCCCTCACGGCGCGCGGCGACATATGCCGGCGCAGACGCGTATCCGCCGAAGCCCACCACCACGTCGATGCCGTGCCGACGGATGTGGTCGCGCACCTGGGCGATGGCCCGACGGAACCGCCCCGGGAACGACAGGGCCTGTCTGTTCGGCCGCCGCGGGAAGGGCACCTTGTCGACGATCAGCAGTTCGTAGCCGCGCGCGGGGACGAGACGGGACTCCAGCCCCTCGGCCGTGCCGAGCACGAGCACGGAGGCTTCGGCATCACGTGCGCGGAGACCGTCCGCGACGGCGAGCAGGGGGTTGACATGACCGGCGGTGCCACCGCCGGCGAGGAGATACGAAGTCACCTGGTGACCCTACCCCGCTCGGCTGACTGCTTCTCGGTCACGGGGATCGTCCGTGCGAACGCCAGCAGCACGCCACAGGCGATGAGCACCGCGAGCAGGGCCGTGCCGCCCTGGGACATGAACGGAAGGGGGACACCCATCACCGGGAAGACGCCGATCACGACGCCGACGTTCATGACGGCCTGGCCGACGATCCACACGGTGATGCCGCCGGCTGCCACGCGGATGAACGGATCCGGTGTCTTGCGGATGATGTGGAAGGCGCCGATCGTGAAGAACGTGAACAGGGCGAGCACGACGATGCAGCCGATCAGGCCGAGCTCCTCGCCGACGATCGCGAAGATGAAGTCATTGCCCGCGGCGGGAAGCCACCCGTACTTCTCCTGCGAGTTGCCGAGGCCGAGGCCGAAGATGCCTCCGGTCGCCATACCCCAGATCCCGTGGATCGACTGGTAGCAGTCCGTATAGTAGAGCGCCATGTTGTCGCAGGTCGCGGTGATGCGCCGCATGCGGTCCTCGCTCGACAGCGCGTAGGCGAGCACCGCGATGACGCCGAGGATCAGCGGGATGATGAACAGTCGGAGCTTGACGCCCGAGAAGAAGAGGCACCCGAGGAGGATGAGCACCAGCACCATCGCTGTACCGAGGTCCTTGCCCGCGAGCACAGTGCCGATCGCGAGTGCACCGACCGGGATCACGGGGATGAACACATGATGCCAGGTGCCGAGCATCGTGCGCTTGCGCAGCAGCACGGCAGCGATCCAGAGCGCGAGGGCCAGCTTGAGGAACTCCGAAGGCTGCAGGGTGAAGCCCGCGATCTTGACCCAGTTCCGGTTACCGCCGTCCTCGATGCCCAGCGGAGTGAACACGAGCATCTGCAGCGCCACGGCCCCGAAGAGTGCGGGCCACGCCATCCTCTTCAGGAAGTCCACCGGCAGACGGCTGATCAGGAACATCAACGGGATGCCGAGCAGCGCGAACACGCCCTGGCGCAGCACGCCGTCCATCGGGTTGACCCCCTTGGAGACGGCTGTCGCGCTGGTCGCAGACAGCACCATGACGAGACCGAAGAGGGTGAGGAGCAGGGCGGTCGAGGCGATGAGCAGGAACTCGGTCGACACCGGGGTGAATCGGCGTCCGAGGGAGACCCTGGCCGCGAGACCGCCGGACTCAGAGCGCGGAGGGCGGGATACCTGTGTCATCGGCGCTCCCCCGGTCGATCCAGTCCCGCACCGCCTCGGCGAAGCGATGGCCTCGTTCCGCGTAGCCGGAGAACTGATCGAAGGATGCCGCCGCCGGGGCCAGTAGGACTGTGCCCTCGTCGTCGACGATTCCCGCGGCGATCTCCACGACACGGTTCATGACCTGTCCAGTCTCGCCAGCATCCACCTCGAACACCGGCACCCCGGGCGCGTGTCGTCGGAATGCCGCGACCACCACGGAGCGTTCGACCCCGATCACGACGGCTGCACGCGCCGTCGTGCCGACATCGGCGACCAGGTCGGAGATGTCGACACCTTTCAGATCTCCGCCGATCACCCACACGGCGCCGGGGTATGCGCGCAACGACGACGCCGCGGCGTGCGGGTTCGTCGCCTTGGAGTCGTCGATCCAGGTGATGCCGCGGTGCCGGGCGACCACCTGGATGCGATGCGCGTCGAGGCGGAAGGACTGCAGGGCCGTGTGGATGGCCTCCGGCTCGACGCCGAGCGAGCGTGCCAGGGCACTCGCGGCGAGGATGTTCTGCACGATGTGAGGAGCGGCGAGACCCGCCGCATCGAGATCGGCGACCGTCGTCAGCTCGAGGGCGGTTCGCGAGCGATCGTCGAGGAAGGCCCTGTCGACGAGCAGTCCCTCGACCACGCCGAGATCGCTCGGGCCGGGGATGCCGAGATCGAAGCCGATCGCACGGGCTCCCTCGACCACTTCCGCCTCTTCCACCATGCGACGCGTGGCCTCGTCCGCCTTGTTGTAGACGCACGCGATCCGGGTGTTCCGATACACGACGGCCTTCGCGTCCCGGTAGGCCTCTGCGCTCCCATGCCAGACGAGGTGATCGTCGGCGAGGTTGAGACACACGGAAGCGTAGGGGAACAGCTCCCCTTCGGGCCTCGACTGTCCCAGATACCAGAGCTGATGGCTGGAGAGCTCGACCACGAGGACGTCGAATCCCGCGGGGTCGCGTACGGCGTCGAGCACCGGCACGCCGATGTTCCCGCAGGGGGCAGCCCGCAGTCCGCCTTCCACGAGCAGCGTGGCGGTCAACTGGGTGGTCGTCGTCTTGCCGTTCGTCCCGGTGATGAGCACCCAGTCTGCCGGCGTGCCGTCGTCACGGACGACCTTGTCGCGCACGCGCCAGGCGAGCTCGACGTCACCCCAGATCGTGACAGCGGATTCCTGCGCCCAGCGGATGAGTGGATGCGACGGCGAGAATCCCGGCGAGGCGATGACCACCTCGGGGTCGAACTCGACGAGCACGGGCGGCACCTCGGCGAGCGGGCCCAATTCGAGCCGGGCACCGATCACCGGGAGCAGTCGCTCGTACTGATCCTCAGCCGACTCGCTCAGCACGAGAACGTCGGCGCCCAGTTCGGCGAGCGTGTCCGCCACCGAGAAGCCTGTCATCGAGAGGCCGAGAACGGCGACCCGTAGACCGCTCCAGTCAGCGTTCCAGCTCGTCAGTCCGGCGAGACGATCAGTCGACACGAGTGAGCCATTCGACGTAGAAGAGTCCGACCGCCGAGACGGCGAGCAGCCCGGCGATGATCCACATGCGCACCACGATCGTGACCTCGGACCACCCGCGCATCTCGAGATGGTGATGGAACGGGCTCATGAGGAACAACCGCTTGCCACGAGTGATCTTGAAGTACGCGCGCTGCAGGATGACCGAGCCCGACGAAAGCACGAAGACGCCGGCGATCACGAGCAGGAGGAGCTCGGTGCGGGTCAGGATCGCCATCGCGGTGATGACGCCGCCGATCGCCATCGACCCGACGTCCCCCATGAAGACCTTCGCCTTGGGTGCGTTCCACCAGAGGAATCCGATGAGGCTCGCCGCGAACGACGCCGCGATGATGGCGAGGTTGAACGGGTCGCGCACCTCGTAGCAGCCGCCGAGGGCATCGGGATCGCCGCCGATGCACGGCTGCTTGAACTGCCAGAATGCGATCACGCTGTAGGCGCCGACGACGATGACGCCGGCTCCGGCAGCGAGCCCGTCGAGTCCGTCCGTGAGGTTCACACTGTTCGAGGTCGCGACCCCGATGATCGAGATCCAGACGAGATAGAGGATCCATCCGAGCACCACGCCGAAGGCGAACAGGTTGAGCCAGGTGATGTCGCGGAACAGCGAGATCGCGGAGCTCGCCGGTGTCTGGCCCCACTTGTTCGGGAAGTTCAGCGCGACGATGCCGAAGGGGATGATGACCAGCAGCTGGCCGATCACCTTCCGCCAGCCCGAGAGCCCGAGGCTGCGCTGACTGCGCACCTTCATGTAGTCGTCGATGAATCCGACGGCACCGAATCCGACCATCAGCCAGATCACCAGCAGCGCGGAGAGTGCGGGGACTTCACCGCTCACCAGCACACCGGTGAAGTAACCGACCATCGAGCCGACGATGAAGATGACGCCGCCCATCGTGGGGGTGCCGCGCTTGGCCTCGTGACTCGGGTTGTGGACGGACTCCGGGGTACGGATGACCTGCCCCCAGCCCCACTTCCGGAAGAGCCGGAGGAAGACGGGGGTCAGGAACAGGGTGAAGGCGAGCGAGATCGCCGCCGACATGATGAGAGACCTCACGAGAACAATTCTCCCAGACGATCGCCGAGATGCCGGAGGCCCACGGAATTGGATGACTTCACGAGCACGCGGTCGCCGTCGCGGAGCTCGGTGCGGAGATACTCGAACGCAGCGTCCTGGTCGGGCAGATGGATTGCCTCGCTGTCCCAGGAGCCCTCCCCGACCGCGGCGAGGTAGAGGCGCCTCGCCTCGGGGCCGACGACGACGATCCGCTGGATGTTCAGACGTACGGCGAGCAGCCCGATCCTGTCGTGCTCCTCCCCCGCGCTCTCACCGAGTTCGCTCATGGCTCCGAGGACCGCGACGGTGCGCTCGTCGGGACCGGTGATCTGTGCGAGCGTGCGCAGGGCCGCCGCCATGGAATCCGGGCTGGCGTTGTAGGCGTCGTTGATGATCCGCACCCGATCGCTGCCCAGGGGCTGCATGCGCCAGCGTTCGGCGACCTCGACCGTCTCCAACCGGGCCACGGCGTCGGCCGCCGAGACCCCGAGCACGCGCGCTGCGGCGATGGCCGCCAGAGCGTTGGAGACGTGGTGCGCCCCGAGCACGCGCAGCCGCAGGGGAATCCGTTCGCCGTCGACCTCGATGACGCAGGACGTGCCGGAAGCGGATACCTCGATCTCATGCGCGCGCACGTCCGCTGTGGGCCCCTGACCGAAGCCGACGGTGCGGAGTCCGCGAGCGTCCGCGAGTTCGCGCATGGCCGCGACACGCGGGTCGTCGACGTTGAGCACGGCGGTCCCGGGCACGCGGGCGGCGGCGACGAGCTCGGCCTTCGCCTTCGCCGTCTCCTCGATGCCGCCGAATCCGCCGGCGTGCGCCATGCCGACCATCAGCACGACGGCGACGTCCGGCTCGACGAGTCCTGCGAGGTGCGCGATGCTCCCCGGCGCCGCGGCACCGAACTCGCTCACGAGGAAGCGGGTGCTCTCCGTCACCCGGAGCATGGTGACGGGGGCGCCGACCTCGTTGTTGAACGACTTCACGGGAGCGACGGTCTCGCCTTCACCCTCGAGGATGCGTGCGAGGAAGTTCTTGGTGGTGGTCTTGCCGTTCGATCCGGTGATGCCGACGATCCGGAGCGCGCCGTCGGTACGGACACGCGCGACGACCTCCCTCGCGAGTGCGCCGAGGGCGGCGACAGCGTCCGGAACCACGATCTGGCTCACGGCGACGTCCACCGGGTGCTCGACGATCGCCAGGGCCGCTCCTGCGGCGACAGCGGACCCGACGAAGCGGTGTCCATCGGTCTCGGCTCCGGGCTTGGCCACGAAGATCGATCCGGGCCCCATCGTGCGTGAATCGGTGTCGACGATTCCGTCGACCGCGGTCTCGGCCGTGTCTTCACCGGCCACGCGCAGATCACCGCCGACTGCGGCGGCGATCTCAGCGAGCGTCAGGGCGATCATGTCATCTCCATGCGCGGCTCTCGCCGACTATCCGAACTTGGGGAGGAGCTCGTCCATCGGGACAGAGGACGGCATCACGCGATACGTTTTCATCACCTGCGTCATCGCCTTCTGGAAGGCGGATGCGGTGGCCGCGGACGATACAACCTTAGTCGGCTCGTCGAGGGTGACCACGACGACGTACTGCGGATCGTCGACCGGCGCGAAGCCCACCATGCTGGTGTAGTACACGCCGGCCTTGTAACCGCCGTTGCCGTCCGACACCTGGGCCGTACCCGTCTTGCTGGTCACGCGGTAGCCGGGAACCTGGATGCGCTCGGCGTTGCCGCCCTGCACTGCTACGTTCTCCAGCATGCGAGTGAGCTCCGCTGCAGTCTGCTCCTTGATGATCTGCTCGCGCTTCGGGTCGGCTGGCGCGGTCACGGTGCCGTCCGCGGCGGTGCACGACTCGACGAGCGAGAGGTCGATCTTCTCGCCGCCGTTCGCGATCGCCTGGTAGGCGCCGGCGAGCTGGGCTGCCGTCACGGTGAAGTACTGCCCGAACGTCGTCGTGTAGAGCGACTGGTTGTCCCAGTCGCTGACCGGGTGCAGGATCCCTCCGACCTCCGAGGGGAAGTCGAGCGTCTTGTCCCCCACCCCGAAGCGCTGGAGGTAGTCGTAGCGCACATCGGGGCTCACCATGGTGCCGAACTTCGACAGGGCGACGTTCGACGAGTCGATGAGGCCCCCGGCGAGCGTGTAGTTGTACGCCGGGTGGGTGAACGCGTCGTTCACGACGGCGCCGTTCGGGAACTTCTCCCGAGAGGCCGCGCTCACCGTGCTGAGCGGGGTCAGGCCCGCACCTTCGATGGCGGCAGCCGCGGTGACGGCCTTGAACGTCGATCCGGGCTCGAAATCGTGGTGGAAGATCTGACTGGCCCTGGTCGCCGGTGTCGACGCATCGAGATCGTTCGGGTCCAGCGCGGGCCACTCGGCCGCGGCGCGGATCTTGCCCGTCTTGACCTCGACGACCGTGACTGTCCCGCCCTTGGCGCCCTGCGCCTGTGCCTCTTCGGCGATCATCTGCTGCAGGTACCAGTTGAGGTCGCTGTTGATGGTCAGCTGCACGGATCCGCCGTTCACGGCATCGACGGTGCGCTCGCTGCCGGGGATCACGACGCCGTCCTTGCCCTTGCGGTAGGTCTCCTCGCCGTCGATGGGCGCCAGGCAGGAGTCGTCGAGCTTCTCCACACCGGCCTGCGCCTCACCCGAGCTGTCGAGGAAGCCGAGGATGTTTCCGGCGACCGCGCCGTTCGGGTATACGCGTGTCTCTCGCGCCTTCAGCGACAGGTACGAACCGACTCCGAGATCCCGCAGCGCCATGTACTGCTCCGTGTTCAAGCCCTTCTTTAGAGGCGCGTACTGGCTGTCGGGGTTCTCGGCGAGGGCATTCGAGACCAGAGCCCGCACCTCGTCGCCGGTCTGGCCGGTGATGGCGGCGATCTTGTCGGAGGCCTCGGCCCACGGCAGCTTCGGCTTCTTCTCCTCGACGAGCATGATGACCTGCGGGCTGAGCTGCGCGTCGTAGACCATCACACTGGAAGCGAGCACCGTGCCGCCGGAGTCGACGATCGACCCGCGCTGGCCCGGAATCGCCGAACTCGCACCGAGGTGCTCGAGGGACTCGGAGACGTGCTCGTCAGCGCTGACCACCTGGATGTCGACGAGGCGCACCACGAACGCGACCAGCACCGAGAGGATGACAGCGAGAGCGACGACGGTGCGTCGCCGCGGGCCGCGGGTGGCTCGTGTCGTCATGGGATCTCTCCGTCGCTCGTGGGTGTCAGTGCGTCGTGGGGCTGGGGAGGCCGTCGGTGATCGACGGCGGAAGGTCCTGGGTGGGCTGATCGGTCGCCGTCCCCTCCTCGGTCTCCGCCGGAGGGGGCGGCGGTTCCACGATGAGGGAGTTGCTCACGGCGCCGACACCGGCGGGATTGACGGTCGATGTCCAGTCGGCCCCCGCACCGGTGCCGAAGACGGCACCGTCGCTGAGACGCAGATACGACGGCGAGCCGGCGACCACCATCCCGAGTCCGGCTGCATTGCTCGCGAGCACCTGGGGCGAGCTGACTCCGGTGAGTTCCTCCTGGAGCGCGTGGGTCTGGAGATTCAGTTCGCGCTGCTGCGACGAGAGGCTCGCGAGCGTGAACGAGTCCTGGGTGATGGCGAGCGACAGCGCGATCTGGG
The DNA here is from genome assembly GCF_000455825.1 of Microbacterium maritypicum MF109. Lineage (GTDB taxonomy): Bacteria > Actinomycetota > Actinomycetes > Actinomycetales > Microbacteriaceae > Microbacterium > Microbacterium maritypicum_A. The sequence goes on along the minus strand of NZ_ATAO01000146.1, from coordinate 65,688 downwards.
CGGCACCGATCGCGAGCGCACCACCGAGCGCGACCAGGGCGTAGGCCAGCTTCGGCTTGCGCCGCACCGCCGGTCGGGTCACCGGGTGCAGCTTCCGCTGCGGCGTCCTCTCCGGGGCGACCGGCTGCACCGGCTTCCGGACGACGGCATTCAGGCTCATGCGCTCTCCCGCAGCTTCTCGGCGGCGCGCAGGCGCACCGGGATCGCCCGCGGGTTGCGCGCGCGTTCTTCGTCGTCGGCCAACTCGGCGCCCTTGGTCAGGATGCGGAAGCGCGGAGCGTGTTCGGGGAGCTCGACCGGGAGCCCGGCAGGAGCGGTCGAGGCGGAGGCCGCAGCGAACGCCTGCTTCACGAGACGATCCTCCAGCGACTGGTACGACATCACGACGATGCGCCCGCCGACTGCGAGCGCGTCCATCGCCGACGGGATCGCGTCGGCGAGCACGTTGAGCTCGGTGTTCACCTCGATGCGCAGCGCCTGGAAGACGCGCTTGGCCGGGTGGCCCGCGCGCTGGGCAGCCGCAGGTGTGGCGGCGATCAGGATCTCGACGAGTTCACCCGACCGCGTGATCGGCTGCTTCTGCCGCGCGTCGATGATGAACCGTGCATACCGACCGGCGAGCTTCTCCTCGCCGTAGCGCTCGAAGATGCGGCGGAGATTGCCTTCGCTGTAGGTCGCGATGACCTCTGCGGCCGTGACGCCCTTGGTCTGATCCATCCGCATGTCCAGCGGGGCATCCTTCGAATAGGCGAAGCCGCGGTCGGCTTCGTCCAGCTGCAGAGACGAGACGCCGAGATCGAAGAGGATGCCGGCTGCGCCCTGGGCGTGCAGTCCGATCTCGTCGTACACCGTGTGCACGAGCGTGACGCGGTCCTTGAAGCGGGCGAGCCGCTCCCCCGCGATGCGCAGCGCATCGGTGTCGCGGTCGAGTCCGACCAGACGGATGTTCGGGAAGCGTTCGAGCAGCGCCTCGGAGTGACCGCCCATGCCGAGGGTGGCATCGACGAGCACCGCTCCGTCCGCCTGGAGGGCGGGAGCGAGCAGCTCGACACAGCGGTCGAGCAGTACTGGGGTGTGGATGTCTCGGAGGTTCATGATCTTTCTCGGGGCGACCTTCGGCTCTGATCCCCCTCCGCTTCTCGACCCGGCACCGGGGAAGTGTGTCGGGGCGGGAGCGGCGGGGCATCACAGCCGTGGTCAGAAGAGTCCCGGAATCACCTCCTGCTCGAGGTCGGAGTAGGTCTCCTCGCCGGCGGCGAGGTAGGCGTTCCAGCTCTCGGCATCCCAGATCTCGGCGTGGGCGCCGACTCCGGTGACGATGAGTTCCTTCTGCAGGCCTGCGTACTGACGCAGGTGCGCCGGGATGGTGATGCGGTTCTGGCTGTCTGGCATCTCCGCGCTGGCTCCGGAGAGGAACAGTCGCATGAAGTCACGCGCCTGCTTGTTCGCGAGCGGCGCCTGACGGATCCGCTCGTGCATCGCCTCGAACTCGGCCGTGCTGAACACGTAGAGGCACCGTTCCTGGCCTCGGGTGACGACGATGCCGCCGCCGAGGTCTTCGCGGAACTTCGCAGGAAGGATGACCCGTCCTTTGTCGTCCAGCTTCGGTGAGTGCGTACCCAGCAACATCGGCCACCACCCCCTCTGCGTCCGGCCAACTCGAGGTGCGCCCCACTTTACTCCACTTTCCTCCACATACCTACGACCAATCCATCGGGAATCAGGGTCTATGCCGACAAGCGCGCCGAACAACCCCGGAATTCCGGGGTGGAGGAAGGTGGAGGGCGAGTGGAGGGCGAGTGGGGGACGGACACGGTGAGCCGGCCTGCCGCGAACGCGGTCAAACGACAGAAGCCCGGATGCTCAGCATCCGGGCTTCTGTCGTGAAGTGTGTGGGGAGGTCAGTGACCGTCCTGGCGGCGATCCCATCGGTCGTTCATCCGATCCATGAAGGAGGCGGATTCCTGCCGCTTCGGAGCGGAACGCTCACGGGACGCGGTCGCGGTGGTGCGTCGCACAGGCGTGACGGCGACCATGACACCGGCGAGCATCGCGGCGAATCCGACGACACCGACGACGATGCCCCAGACGCCACCGAGAATGACTCCGGCGACCAGACCGCCGACACCGGCGAGCAGGAGAAGTGCTCCGTAGACGAGATTTCGGTAGCTCAATGCTCGATCGCCGGACGGCGCGGTCACGACGTCGGCATCGTTGTGGAGGAGATGGCGTTCCATCTCGTCGAGCAGACGCTGCTCCTGTTCGGAGAGTGGCATTTCGTCCCCCTCGGGTATCGTGCCTCCCATTCTACGCGCGCCGAGGCGTCCGGGGCTAGCAGTTCGACGTCCCCTTGCTTTACGTATGCTGGGAGTCGTGCCGTCCTCCTCCCCCGTCCCCGACGCCGTCGCCACGCACCTCGCACGCTTCATCGCACGGATGCGTGAGGAAGCCTCGGACTACGGCCCTGACGCGGCAGCATTCCTGGACGCCGCCGCCGGCACGCTCGAGGGCGGCAAGCGCCTTCGAGCCCGCTTCTGCCATGCGGGGTGGCGGGCCGTCGCGAAGTTCGATGACCGCGACGCGACGGAGACCGATGCGCTGTGGGACATGTGCACCGCACTGGAGATCTTTCAGTCGGCCGCGCTCGTCCACGACGATCTGATCGACAACTCCGATACCCGCCGTGGTCGCCCCGCCGCGCATCGTGCGCTCGAGACGTCTCATCGCGCGGCCGGGTGGTCCGGAGATGCAGAGCAGTTCGGCAGGGCATCCGCGATCCTCCTCGGCGACCTGCTCGTTGCATGGAGCGATGACCTTCTGGAATACGCACTCGAGGGCCAGCCGCATGCGCGAGCCGTGCGCGCCGAGTACGCGCGGATGCGAAGGGATGTGACCACCGGCCAGTTCCTGGACATCGCAGAGGAATCGGCCTGGAGCGTGAACGACGGAAGTCTCCACGCCGAGAGGGCGCTGCGCGTGGCATCCCTCAAGTCCGCCAGATACAGCATCGAGCAGCCGCTCGTCCTGGGTGGCGCTTTCGGCGGAGCCCACGAGGACCAGGTCGCCGCACTGCGGCGCTTCGGCCATCCGATCGGCCTCGCATTCCAGCTCCGCGACGACGTGCTCGGCGTGTTCGGCGACGCATCCGTCACCGGCAAGCCGGCGGGCGACGACCTTCGGGAGGGCAAGCGCACGGTGTTGATCGCCCTCACCCGACAGGCTCTCGACGCCTCCGCACGGAATCTCCTGGACGAGATGCTCGGCGACCCCGCTCTGACATCGCCGCAGGTGTCGTCCCTACAAGCCACGATCACTGCTTCGGGCGCGCTGGACCAGGTCGAGGCGATGATCGCCGACTATGCCCTCGAGGCCGACCGTGCGCTCTCAGGCGCCCGGCTCGACAACGCCGCCGTCGGCGAGTTGCGTGATCTCGCACGCGCGGCCACCGTGCGCGCGTCCTGACGGGCTTCGTCAGGCGAGAGTGCGCGCGAGACGCCGGACCGAGCTCTTGTGCCCGGCCAGCAGGGCGGCGATCGGCGAGCGCCCCAGGCTTTCCTCTTCGGCGAGCAGCCAGTCGATCAGCTCGTCGTCGGTGAAACCGGCGTCCTGCAGGACGATCACTGTTCCGCGCAGAGAACTCAGCGGGTGGCCGTCGACGATGAACACCGAGGGCACGGCGAACGTCCCGTTGCGACGCGACCCCACGAGGTAGTGCTCATCGATCAGACGACGCACTCGGCCGAGGGGCTCGTCGAGCACCTCGACGAGGTCGGGCATCGTCAACCACTCGACATCGGCAGCGGCAGGGGTTCCAGCAACGTTCTCAGACACGTTGCCCACTATCTCACCTCCGTCTGGCCGCCGCATATCGACCATCAGTCACATCCGTCACTTGCGTCACTTCTGTTGACTTCTGTTTACATCCGTGTCAGCGTGAAAAACTCGAAAAGGGGGCAAGCCTTGACAGTCAAGACCGCCACGCGTCGAACGCGATACCTGCCTATCGGAGTGCCTGCGGCGGTGCTCGGAGCCCTGGCGACCACGCTCACGGCGGCACCGGCCCACGCGGCTTCTCCGTCGGATGCTGCCGCCGTCGAGCGTCCACGTCTTCTCCCCGCGCGCGGGGTGCCCACCGAGGCCGCTCCACCCAGCTACGTCGTCCGCCCCGGCGACACCGTCTCCGCCATCGCCACGCGCTTCGGTCTTCGAGCGGTCGATGTCCTGACCTGGAACGGCCTCTCCTGGCGTTCCGTGATCTACCCTGGTCAGACCCTGACGCTGCTGCCTGCGGCCCCGGCAGCGACACCCGCAGCCACGCCCGCCGCCGCGCCGGCGCCCCCGGCCTCGGCCACGCATCAGGTCGTCGCCGGCGACACCGTCTACGCCATCGCGCAGCGATACGGCACCACCGTCGACGCCGTCCTGTCGGCGAACGGCCTCACGCGCGCTTCGATCATCCTTCCGGGCCAGAGTCTCGTCGTCGCCGGCACTGCAGCACCGGCAGCCGCGCCGACACCGGCTGCTGTCCCCGCAGTCGCTCCCGCATCCGCCGCGACGCACACCGTCGTGGCCGGAGACACGCTGTTCGGCATCGCACAGAAGTACGGCACCACGACGCAGACGCTGTACGCCGCGAACGGCCTCGGCCCCTCGTCGATCATCTACCCCGGCCAGACGCTCTCTCTGCAGGCGACGCCGGTAGCGGCTCCCGCCCCCACCACCGCTTCCGCCTCGGCCGGCGGCCAGCAGACGGCGACGCTCACCGCGGAACAGGCTGCGAACGCTGCGCTGATCATCCGCGTCGGTCGCGAGCTCGGCGTCTCGGACCGGGCCATCGCCATCGCCCTCGCGACGGGGATGGTCGAGTCCGGGCTGCGCAACCTCGACTGGGGCGACCGTGACTCGCTCGGCATCTTCCAGCAGCGCCCCAGCACCGGGTGGGGAACGCCCGCGCAGATCATGGACGCAGAGCGGAGCACACGCGTGTTCTACGGAGGGCAGGCCGACCCCAACGGGCAGGTGACACGCGGGCTCCTGGACATCCCGGGCTGGGAGGGCATGCCCTTCACCGAAGCGGCCCAGGCGGTGCAGATCTCCGCCTATCCGGACAAGTACGGCCAGTGGGAGACGCAAGCCTATGCCTGGCTCGCTCTGCACGGCTGACGACATCCGGGAAAACCCGAAGGCCCGAGGGGTGAGCCGCTCCCCTGTCTTTCAGGCAGTTCTCCATAGAATTCTGACGTGACGACCAATCAGCAGGCCGACCCCCTCATCGGGCGGCTTGTCGACGGCCGCTACCGGGTGCGTGCCCGCATCGCCCGCGGCGGGATGGCGACCGTGTACGTCGCGACCGACCTCCGCCTGGAGCGGCGCATCGCCCTCAAGGTGATGCACGCGCACCTCAGCGACGACTCAGCCTTCCAGAGCCGCTTCATCCAGGAGGCCAGAGCCGCTGCCCGGCTGGCGGACCCCCACGTCGTGAACGTGTTCGACCAGGGCCAGGACGGCGAGCTGGCCTACCTCGTGATGGAGTACCTGCCCGGCATCACGCTGCGCGAGCTCCTCCGCGAGCAGAAGCGCCTCACGATCCCGCAGACCATCACCATCATGGATGCGATCCTGGCCGGCCTCTCGGCCGCGCATCGTGCCGGGATCGTGCACCGCGACGTGAAGCCCGAGAACGTCCTCCTCGCCGAAGACGGTCGCATCAAGATCGGCGACTTCGGGCTCGCGCGAGCGACCACCGCGAACACCGCGACCGGACAGCAGCTGCTCGGGACGATCGCCTACCTCGCCCCCGAACTCGTCACGCGCGGAACCGCCGACGCCCGCAGCGACATCTACGCCCTCGGCATCATGCTGTACGAGATGCTCGTGGGTGAGCAGCCCTACAAGGGCGAGCAGCCCATGCAGATCGCTTTCCAGCACGCCACGGAATCGGTGCCCCGACCGAGCGTGCGCAACCCCGCCGTGCCGGAGCAGCTCGACGAGCTCGTGCTCTGGGCAACGGAGAAGTCGCCGGACGACCGACCCGACGACGCGCAGCAGATGCTCGAGCGCTTGCGGGAGATCGAACGAGACCTCGGCATCGCCCCGGCTGCGGCCAGAGCCACCGCGCCGCAGCACAGCCAAGGCGACTCCGGTGACCTCACCAAGGTGATGCCGGGAACGATGGTCATCGCCGACCCCACGGCTCCGGCACCCGCCGCCCTCGACAACGCGACCCTCCTGCGACGACGAGCGTCCAAACGCCGCGCGCGCGGGGCGTTCCTCCTCACTCTCGTGCTGCTGCTGGCGGTGCTCGCCGGCGGGGTCGGCTGGTGGTTCGGTTCCGGACCCGGCTCTCTCATCGCCGTGCCCGCGGTCGCCGGAGGCACGTACGACGCCGCAGCGGCAACGCTCACGGATGCCGGATTCGTGCCGTCGCAGAAGGACGAATTCTCGATCGACATCCCCACGGGGACCGTCATCGAGACCGATCCGGCGGAGGGCGCGCGACTCGACAAGGGCGCCTCGGTCACGGTGATCGTCTCCGCGGGGCCGGCGACGCACACGCTCGACCCGTTGAACGGCCGCGCCGAGCAGGATGCGCGCGACTACCTCGCCAGCCTCAAGGTCAACGTCACGGACAAATCTCTCCTGCTCTTCTCCGATGCCGACGCCGGCATCGTCATCAACGCGTACGTCACACCGCGGGCCGGCGGGGACTCCTACATCTGCGGGGACGGTTGCGAGGTCTTCGAGGACGACACGGTGGAGCTCTACGTCTCCGCCGGCGACTTCCCCGACGTCGCGGGTATGTCGGTCGGCGAGGCCACCTCCACGCTCACGGACAAGGGCCTCACCGTGACCGCGGACCCGCAGTACACCTTCAGCGACAGCGTCGCCAAGGATGTGGTCATCGGAGTGGCCGATCGTGCGGAAGAAGGCAATTGGCGGCCGGGCGACAGCGTGCAGCTCATCGTCTCCAAAGGCCCGGAGCTGTTCCCCGTGCCGGATGTCTCGGGCAAGACCTTGAACGAGGCGAAGAAGATCCTCTCCGACAAGGGGTTCAAGTCGACCTATGCCGCCTGGGGCGATCTGCCGGGCTTCGCGGAGATGGCCAAGGTCACGGGGCAGGATCCCGGCCCGGACACGTCGCTCCCCCGTGGAGGCACCGTGAACCTCTCGATTCAGCTCAGCGGTTGAGCGCTCCGTCGGGGAACGACCGCGAGACGTCATGAGCAAAGAGAAGGCCGCCTCCCCGTGTTCCGGGGGGCGGCCTTCTTCGACGGTGTCTCAGCGCTTCTGTCTCAGCGCTTCTCGAGCTCCTCGGCCACCAGGAAGGCGAGCTCCAGCGACTGCATGTGGTTCAGTCGCGGGTCGCACAGGCTCTCGTAGCGCGTGGCCAGCGCGGCCTCGTCGATCTGCTCCGACCCACCGAGGCACTCGGTGACGTCGTCACCGGTGAGCTCGACGTGGATGCCTCCGGGGAAGGTCCCGACCGCACGGTGCGCTTCGAAGAAGCCGCGCACCTCGTCGACGACGTCGTCGAAGCGACGGGTCTTGTAGCCGGTCGGCGTGGTGATGCCGTTGCCGTGCATCGGGTCGGTGACCCACAGCGGCTGCGCGCCGGAATCGCGGACGGCCTCGAGCAGCGGCGGCAGGGCGTCGCGGATCTTTCCGGCGCCCATGCGGGTGATGAAGGTGAGGCGTCCCGGCTCGCGTTCGGGATCGAGCTTGTCGATCAGCGCGAGCGCGGTGTCGGGCGACGTGGTCGGTCCGAGCTTCACGCCGATGGGGTTGCGGATCTTGGAGAAGTAGTCGACGTGCGCGCCATCGAGCTCACGCGTGCGCTCTCCGATCCACAGGAAGTGCGCAGAGGTGTTGTACGGCGTGTCCGTGCGCGAGTCGATGCGCGTCATCGGGCGCTCGTAGTCCATCAGCAGACCCTCGTGCCCCGTGAAGAACTCGACGCGCTTGAGCTCATCGAAGTCCGCTCCTGCAGCCTCCATGAACTTGATCGCGCGGTCGATCTCCGCGGCCATGCGCTCGTAGCGCTGGTTGGCAGGGTTCTGCGCGAAGCCCTTGTTCCACGAGTGCACCTCGCGGAGATCGGCGAAACCACCCTGGGTGAACGCGCGGATCAGGTTGAGGGTCGACGCCGCCGTGTGGTAGCCCTGGAGCAAGCGACCGGGGTCGGCGGTGCGGGACCCCTCGGTGAAGTCGTAGCCGTTCACGATGTCACCGCGGTAGGCGGGCAGAGTGACGTCACCGCGGGTCTCGGAGTCGCTCGAGCGCGGTTTCGCGAACTGACCCGCCATGCGGCCCATCTTGACGATGGGCATCGAGGCGCCGTACGTGAGCACGACAGCCATCTGCAGCACCGTCTTGATGCGGTTGCGGATCTGTTCGGCGGTCGCCCCGGCGAAGGTCTCGGCGCAGTCACCACCCTGGAGGAGGAACGCCTGGCCGGACGCCGCACGGGCGAGCCTGTCACGCAGGTTGTCGACCTCGCCAGCGAAGACCAGCGGCGGAAGGGTCGCGATCTGCTGGGAGACGTCGGCGACGCGGTCCGCGTCGGGCCACTGCGGCTGCTGCTTGATGGGAAGCGAGCGCCATGCATCAAGGGCTTCGATGTGGTGCGGGAGCATGCGTTCCAGCCTAGTGGTCGCGGGTACCACCCAGATCCGCGTGAGGCCTATGTGACGCGCGTGGGGAGCCGGTCCTTGACCGTCGACGCGTAGACGTCCTCGTACTTCTGCTCGCCGAGCCGCTGCAGGGCCACCATGATCTCGTCGGTGACCGAACGCAGGATGTAGCGATCGTTCTCCATGCCCGCGTAGCGCGAGAAGTCGAGGGGCTCCCCGATCACGATTCCGACGCGCACGATGCGGGGCAGCCTCCTGCCGATCGGCATCGCCGTATCGGTGTCGACCATGATCACCGGCACCACCGGGACCTTCGCCTCGAGCGCCATCCTGGCGATGCCGGTCCGACCCCGATACAGCTTTCCGTCGGGGCTTCTGGTGCCCTCGGGATAGATGCCGAGCAGGTCGCCTCCGCCGAGCACCTGGAGTCCGGTGTTCAGCGAGGCCTCGGAAGCCTTGCCACCCGATCGATCGATGGGGATCTGTCCCGTCGCCTTCATGAAGAACTTCGTGGCCCAGCCTTTGAGGCCGCGGCCCGTGAAATAGTCGCTCTTCGCGAGGAAGGACATCGACCGGTCGATCACCAGAGGAAGGAAGATGGAGTCGGCGAAGGAGAGGTGATTGCTCGCGAGGATCGCCGCACCGTTCGCGGGCACGTTGTTGCGCCCGACGATCCAGGGGCGGAACACCGCCTTGACCACGGGGCCGATCACCACGTACTTCATCAGCCAGTAGAACATCGTGGTGAAGTCTAGCGCCGCGCCCGGCGTCCGTGGAGTCGACTCCTTGCTCCGACCATCCACGCGACCCAGTTCCACCTGAGGCGCGACTGGGTTCCATGCCCTAGACTCGGAAGCAAGTCCGTGCCCGACCGGTACCGAAGGAGCTGCCGTGGTCCAGTTTGAAGTCCCCGCGATCGTCCCCGCCGATCCCGACGCGAACGTCGCCGACCTGCTGGTGAAGCGCGTCGAAGCCACTCCGGATCGTGCGCTGTTCTCGGTTCCGGAGGGAGAGGGGTGGCGAGACATCTCGGCCGCCGACTTCCAGACGGCCGTGACCGCCCTCGCGAAGGGCTTCGTCGCCGCCGGCATCCAGCCCGGCGAGAAGGTCGGATTCCTGGCGCGCACGACGTACGAATGGACGCTCGTCGACTTCGCGCTGTTCTACGCCGGCGCCGTGATGGTGCCGATCTACGAGACCAGCTCGCCCTCTCAGATCCAGTGGATCCTCGAGGACTCCGGTGCCATCGCGCTCATCGTGGAGTCGCCTGAGCACTTCGCCCGCGTCGACGAGGTCCGTGGCGACCTCCCGCTGATCCGCGAGGTGTGGCAGCTGCACCTGGGCGCCATCGACACCCTGACCGCCCAGGGCGCCTCCGTGGCCGATGCCGAGATCGAACGCCGGCGCTCCCTTGCGGTCGGATCCGACATCGCCACGCTCATCTACACCTCCGGCTCCACGGGGCGCCCGAAGGGGTGCGTGCTCACGCACAGCAATTTCGTCGAGCTCTCCCGGAACTCCGCCAAGGCTCTGGACGAGGTCGTCCAGACACCGGGAGCCTCCACCCTCCTCTTCATCACGACTGCCCATGTGTTCGCACGGTTCATCTCGATCCTCGACGTCCATGCGGGAGTGCGCACGGGTCACCAGCCCGATACGCGCCAGCTTCTTCCGGCGCTCGGCTCGTTCAAACCGACGTTCCTCCTCGCTGTCCCCCGCGTGTTCGAGAAGGTGTACAACTCGGCGGAGCAGAAGGCCGAAGCTGGCGGCAAGGGCAAGATCTTCCGTGCCGCCGCCGACGTCGCCATCGAGCACTCCAAGCTGCTCGAAGCGGGCAAGCCGATCCCGTTCGGGATGAAGCTCAAGTTCGCCCTGTTCAACAAGCTCGTCTACAGCAAGCTCCGCGAGGCCATGGGCGGCAATGTCGTCTACGCCGTCTCGGGCTCCGCGCCCCTCGGCTCGCGGCTCGGCCATTTCTTCCACAGCCTCGGTGTGGTGATCCTCGAGGGCTACGGCCTGACGGAGACGACCGCGCCCGCCACGGTGAATCTGGCGGACAAGTCGAAGATCGGGACGGTCGGCCCCGCCCTCCCCGGCGTCGGCGTCCGCCTCGCCGACGACGGCGAGATCGAGGTGCGCGGCATCAACGTGTTCAAGGAGTACTGGAACAACCCCGAGGCGACGGCCGAGGCCTTCAGCGAGGGCGGCTGGTTCCACACCGGCGACATCGGCAGCTTCGACTCCGAGGGCTTCCTGACGATCACCGGGCGCAAGAAGGAGATCATCGTCACGGCCGGCGGCAAGAACGTCGCTCCGGCCGCGCTCGAGGACCCGATCCGCGCGAATCCGATCATCGGTCAGGTCGTGGTCGTCGGTGACCAGCGTCCGTTCATCTCGGCGCTCGTCACGCTCGATCCCGAGATGCTTCCGACCTGGCTCGCCAACAACGGCCTCGAGGCCACCATGTCGCTCGTGGACGCGTCCAAGAACGCGGCCGTCCGGGCCGAAGTGCAGCGCGCGGTCGATGCCGCCAATGCACGCGTCTCGCGAGCCGAGTCGATCCGGAAGTTCACGATCCTCGACTCCGAGTGGACGGAGGCCTCGGGGCACCTGACCCCGAAGCTCTCGATCAAGCGGAACATCATCATGAACGACTTCGCCGACGAGATCGCCGCGATCTACGACGAGCCCGTCGCGACCACGAATGTCCCGATCGGCGGCTGACCCGATCCCCCCGATGAAGAAGGGCCCCGCACGCGCGGGGCCCTTCTTCATCAGTCCGGCGTCAGAACCAGGAGCTCTCCCGCACTTCGCGCATGGCGACCTTGCGGACCTCCGGATCGAGCCGGGTCAGGAAGAGCTTGCCGTCGAGGTGATCGGTCTCGTGCTGCAGCGCCTGAGCGAGCAGGCCGTCCCCCTCGAGCACTACGGGGTCGCCGTCGAGATCGATCCCCTCGACGCGCGCCCAGGGATGGCGCTGCGCGTCGTGCCAGAGTCCCGGGACTGAGAGACAGCCCTCCCCCGTCGGCACCGGTTCACCGCGCACCTCGGTGAGCACCGGGTTGAGCACATAGCCGATGTCGCCGTCGATGTTGTAGCTGAAGGCACGCAGAGCGACGCCGATCTGCGGCGCCGCGACTCCCGCGCGCCCCGGCAGCTCGACGGTGTCGACGAGGTCGGCCACGAGTGCCCGGACCCCGTCGTCGATCACCTTGATCGGGGCGCAGACCGTACGCAGGACGGGGTCGCCGAAGATGCGGATCTCACGGACGGCCATCAGGCGGCCCTGGCCCGCAGGCCCTCGACCAGCAATGCCGCGAGTTCTCGGGCGGCGATGCGGGTCTCGGGCAGAAGGTTGGCGAACACGATCGTGCCACCCCCGGCGATCTGCGGGTCGTAGGGGACCCGCACGACACTCCGTGCACGTGTGCCGAAGTGCGCCTGCAACTCGTTCAGCCGCACGAGGGGCGTCCCGGGCGTGGACTGGTTGAGGACCACGATTGCCTCGCGCGCCTGCTCGGCATACCCGTTGGTCTCGAGCCACGTGAGGGTCTCGGATGCGAGGCGCGCCTCGTCGACACTCAGCCCCGAGACGATGACGACCTGGTCGGCGAGATCGAGAGTTGCCGACATCACCGAGTGGACGATCCCTGTTCCCGTATCGGTGAGGACGAGCGAGTAGTAGTGCGCCGCCACGCCGGCCACGTCACGGTAGTCGCTGTCGCTGAAGGCCTCGGCGATGCGCGGGTCGGCATCGGAGGCGAGGACGTCGAGGCGTGTCGCGTCGCGCGCCACGATGGCGGAGATGTCGTGGTATCCCTTGACGTCATCGTGGATGCGGACGAGGTCGCGCACGGACTTGCGGTGATGCGGACGCACGATGCGCTCGGCGAGTGTTCCGCGATCCGGGTTGGCGTCGACGGCGATCACGCGATCTTCCCGAGCGTCGGCCAACGCCATGCCCAGCAGCGCCGTGATCGTGGTCTTGCCCACCCCGCCCTTGCGGGAGAGTACGGGCACGAAGCGCGCTCCCCCCGCGAGCGGTGCGGCGATCCGCGCGGAGAGGGCCTTGCGCTCCCGCGCACGACGGCCGTCGCCGATGTTGATGCGACGACCGGAGACGGCGTAGAGGAAGTGGCTCCATGCCCCCTCGGGCTCCGGCTTCGCGATCCGGTGCGGGTCGAGCAACCGGTCGGCGGTGAGCAGATCGGCGGACTCGCGTGAGGACTCGCCCAGATCGTCCAGGCGCTTCGAGGTGAGCGTCACGTCCGTGCGGGCCGCCGGGCGAGCCGGTTTCGCCACGACGGGCCTCTCTTCTGGGGTGGACACGGTGGTGGTCTCCTTCTCAGCGGACGCCCGCACGGCGGATGCCGGTGCAGGAGGAGTCGTCTCGATCTCGGATCGAGCCTGGGAGAGGAACCGGGCGGCCGCGGCTTCCTCTGCAGCCCGCCCCTCGGCGGATTCCAGATCGTCGGCGACCGGCTCAGAGTCCGGCTCATCGATGACGACCGCATCGACGACGACCGCATCGACGACGACATCGTCGACGGGGATCACCGGATCGAGTGCGGTCACCTCGATCACGATCCGTTCCGTGCCGGGCGCCTCATCGATGACGGGTGCCTCATCGATGACGGGTGCCTCATCGATGACGGGTGCCTCATCGATGACGGGCGCCTCGTCGATGACGGGCGCCTCGTCGATCACGCCCGTGACGACGGGAGGTTCCACGGTCGACCCGACTGTGGGCTCGACGTTCGAGGAGGCCGCCGGCTCCTCCGCCGGTTCGACGACGGGGGCCGATCCGGAGACTGGCGCGGATGCGGCGGCGTTCGCCGATGGGGTCACAGGACGGGTCTGCGATTTCGGCAGCGTCTTCGTCTTCCCCTTCGTCCCGGACTTCGGGACCTGCTCCACGGCAGGCACCTGATCGATCACGAGGTCGCCGATGACCTCGCCGTCGACGACGCCGTCGTCGACGAGGTCATCCTCCTCGTTTCGGGGAAGGGTCACGCTGACCTGAGCGGTCCCGCCGAGGATGCCGATGCCGGCCGTGTCGAGAGACGCGGCTTCGTCGAGCACCCCCAGCGAGTTCTCCTCGGGGTCGGTGGTGTTCTTCGGTGTCACGATGTCGCTCCAAGCCTGCGCGAGCCTCGGGTGCGCACGCATGCGCGGCCCTCGCCCGCACAAGATTAGTGCGCCGGACGGATCACGACCAAAAGATCTCCGGCGTCCACCTGCTGCGTCTCGGCGATCGCGTGGCGCTCGACCACGCCGTCGACGGGGGCGGTGATGGCCGCCTCCATCTTCATCGCCTCGATGGAGGCGACGGGTTCGCCGGCCCGGACGACGGCTCCGACCTCTGCCTTCAGAGTGACGACGCCGGAGAACGGAGCCGCCACCTGACCGGGGACGGAGGTATCGGCCTTCTCGACCTCGATCGCATCGACCTTGATGGAGCGATCCCGGACGAACACCGGGCGGAGCTGTCCGTTCAGCGTCGTCATCACGGTACGCATCCCCTTGTCGTCCGCGTCGCCGATGGCTTCGAGCCCGACGTACAACCGCACCCCGCGATCGATCTCGATCTGGTGCTCCTGGCCGGCGACGAGGCCGTACAGGTAGTCGCTCGTGTCGAGCACCGACAGGTCGCCGAACAGCTCGCGACGCTCCGCGAACTCCGCACTGGGCGCAGGGAACAGCAGCGTGTTGAGTCGCGTCCGCCGTTCGGCGCTGGTCCCGCCGAGTGCCGCCTCGTCGTCTGCAGTGATCGCGGTGAGACCCTTACGCACGGAGCGCCCGGCGAGGACTTTGGTGCGGAACGGCTCCGGCCATCCTCCGGGAAGATCGCCGAGCTCGCCGGCCATGAAGCCCACGACCGAATCGGGGACGTCGTACTTCTCGGGATGGGCTTCGAAGTCGGCAGGGTCCGCCTTCACCGCCGCGAGGTGGAGGGCGAGATCGCCGACGACCTTCGACGACGGCGTCACCTTGGGCACACGGCCGAGGATACGGTCGGCCGCGGCGTACATGTCCTCGATGAGCTCGAAGTCGTCGGCGAGGCCGAGCGCCTTGGCCTGCTGCCGGAGGTTCGACAGCTGTCCGCCCGGGATCTCGTGGTGGTACACACGGCCTGTGGGACCGGGAAGCCCGGACTCGAAGGGCGCATACTGGCGACGCACCGCCTCCCAGTACGGCTCGAGGTCGGAGACGGCGTCGAGCGAGATGCCGCTGTCGCGTTCGGTATGGGCGAGGGCCGCGACCAGCGACGACAAGGACGGCTGACTCGTGGTTCCGGACAGCGGCGCCGACGCGGCGTCCACCGCATCCACGCCGGCGGCGCTGGCGGCGAGGAGCGTCGCGAGCTGACCGCCGGGGGTGTCATGCGTGTGCAGATGGACCGGCAGATCGAAGCGCGCGCGGAGCGCCGTGACGAGTGCGGCAGCGGCGGCGGGACGCAGCAGACCCGCCATGTCCTTGATCGCGATGATGTGCGCGCCGGCCTCGACGATCTGGTCCGCAAGGCCCAGGTAGTAGTCGAGGGTGTAGAGGTCCTCCGCGGGGTCGAGCAGGTCGCCGGTGTAGCAGAGCGCGACCTCGGCGATCGCGGTCCCGGTGTTGCGGACGGCCTCGATCGCCGGACGCATCTGCTCCACGTCGTTGAGTGCGTCGAAGATGCGGAAGATGTCGACGCCGCTGGCGGCGGCCTCCGCGACGAATGCCTCGGTCACCGCCGTCGGGTACGGCGTGTAGCCGACGGTGTTCCTCCCACGAAGGAGCATCTGGATCGCCACGTTGGGCAGAGCGGCACGGAGCTTGTCGAGGCGCTCCCACGGGTCTTCGCCCAGGAAGCGCAGCGCGACGTCGTAGGTCGCACCGCCCCATGCCTCGACCGAGAGGAGTCCAGGAGTGAGCCGCGCGAGATACGGTGCGGCAGCGACGAGATCCTTCGTGCGCACACGCGTCGCCAGAAGCGACTGGTGCGCGTCGCGGAACGTCGTATCGGTGATCGCCAGCGCCGTCTGCGCACGAAGGCTGCGGGCGAAGCCCTCCGGCCCCAGCTCGAGGAGCTTCTGACGCGAACCCGGCACCGGCTCCGAGGTCAGATCGATCGACGGAAGCTTGGTGACGGCGTCGACCACACCGGGGTGCACGCCGTGGGGCTTGTTCACCGTGACGTCGACCAGCCAGTTGAGGAGCTTCGTGCCGCGGTCCTTAGAGACGCGACCGCGAAGCAGCTCGGGCCGCTCGTCGATGAACGACGTGCTGACGTCGCCGGCGATGAACGCGTCGTCCTCCAGGAGCGCCTGGAGGAAGGGGATGTTGGTCGAGACACCGCGGATGCGGAACTCGGCGAGGGCACGACGGGCGCGGGCGACGGCTGCCGGGAAATCACGCCCGCGGCACGTGAGCTTCGCCAGCATGGAGTCGAAGTGGGGGCTGATCTGTGCGCCCTGATGGACCGTGCCGCCGTCGAGACGGATCCCGGCGCCCCCGGGAGAGCGGTAGGTCGTGATCTTGCCGGTATCGGGGCGGAAGCCCTGCGTCGGGTCCTCCGTCGTGATCCGGCACTGCAGTGCGGCACCGCGCAGATGCAGGTTCTCCTGCTGCAGTCCCAGTTCGGCGAGGGTCTGGCCCGAGGCGATGCGCATCTGGCTCTGCACCAGGTCGACGTCGGTCACCTCTTCGGTGACCGTGTGCTCGACCTGGATGCGCGGATTCATCTCGATGAAGACGACCTCGCCGGTGCGCTCCCCCGCGGTCTCGAGCAGGAACTCGACCGTCCCGGCGTTCTCGTACCCGATGGAGCGGGCGAAGGCGACGGCGTACCCGTGCAGAGCGGTGCGCACGCTGTCGTCGAGGTTCGGCGCCGGTGCGATCTCGACGACCTTCTGATGGCGCCGCTGCACCGAGCAGTCACGTTCGAACAGGTGCACGGTCTCGCCGGTCTTGTCGGCGAGGATCTGCACCTCGATGTGGCGCGGGCGCACGACCGCCTGCTCGAGGAACATCCTGGCGTCGCCGAAGGCGCTCTCGGCCTCTCGCATCGCTTCGGCCAGAGCGGGAGCGAGGTCCCCGGCCGTCTCGACACGACGCATCCCGCGGCCTCCGCCACCGGCCACGGCCTTGGCGAACAACGGGAATCCGATCTCCTCCGCCTGGGCGACCAGCGCCTCGACGTCATCGGATGCCTCGGTGGAGCGGAGGACCGGGACACCGGCTTCGATCGCATGGCGTTTCGCCTCGACCTTGTTTCCGGCCATCTCGAGCACGTTCGATGGCGGGCCGATGAACACGATGCCGTTCGCCGCCGCCTTCTCGGCGAGCTCCGGGTTCTCGGAGAGGAAGCCGTATCCGGGGTAGATCGCGTCCGCCCCCGACTCGAGTGCGACGCGGATGATCTCGTCGACATTCAGGTACGCGCGCACCGGATGCCCGCGCTCACCGATCTCGTAGGCTTCATCGGCCTTGAGCCGATGGACGGAGCCGCGGTCCTCATGCGGGAACACCGCGACGGTGCGCGCTCCCACTTCGACAGCCGCACGGAAGGCACGGATCGCGATCTCGCCGCGGTTCGCCACAAGGATCTTCTGGAACATGCACACCTCTGGGAGCTCGATGCGCAGCGTTTTCGATGCGCATGGGGCGGGGCTGAGTGTTCCCCCAGCCTAGGGGAAGGTAACGTGGTCTCCGTGCACGTACTCAGCGTCAGCTCTCTCAAGGGAGGCGTCGGCAAGACGACCGTGACACTCGGGCTGGCCTCAGCGGCTTTCGCCCGAGGCGTCCGGACTCTCGTCGTCGACCTCGACCCGCAGTCCGACGTCTCCACCGGGATGGACATCCAGGTGGCCGGACGACTCAACATCGCCGACGTCCTGGCGAACCCGAAGGAGAAGGTCGTCCGTCAGGCGATCACCTCCAGCGGCTGGGCGAAGGTGCACCCGGGCACGATCGACGTGCTCATCGGCAGCCCCTCCGCGATCAACTTCGACGGCCCGCACCCGAGTGTGCGCGACGTGTGGAAGCTCGAAGAGGCCCTCGCCTCCGTCGAAGCCGACTACGACCTCGTGCTCGTCGACTGCGCGCCGTCCCTGAACGCGCTGACCCGCACGGCGTGGGCTGCGAGCGACCGTGTCATGGTCGTCACCGAACCCGGCCTCTTCTCCGTCGCCGCAGCCGACCGCGCCCTCCGCGCGATCGAGGAGATCCGACGCGGACTCTCGCCCCGGCTCCAGCCGCTCGGCATCGTGGTGAACCGCGTGCGCCCCCAGTCCATCGAGCACCAGTTCCGCATCAAGGAGCTGCGCGACATGTTCGGGCCGCTCGTGCTCTCCCCTCAGCTGCCCGAGCGCACGTCTCTGCAGCAGGCTCAGGGTGCCGCCAAGCCGCTGCACATCTGGCCCGGAGACTCCGCCCAGGAGCTCGCCGCCGACTTCGACCAGTTGCTCGACCGCATCATCCGCACCGGTCGCATCCCCGTCCCCGAGAGCGGTCAGCAGAGCTGACCCTCCCGACGCGCACAGCGAAACGGCCGCCCTCTTCGAGGACGGCCGTTTTCTGTATGACGTGAGACGTCAGGCGGAACGCTTGGTGCGACGCGCGGACAGCTCGTCGACAGGGTCCGGAGCGGTGGCATCGAAGGCGACGAGCGTCGACTCCACCTCACGGAGCACCTTGCCGACGGCGATTCCGAAGACACCCTGACCGCGGCTGACGAGGTCGATGACCTCGTCGTTCGACGTGCAGAGGTAGACCGAGGCGCCGTCGCTCATGAGCGTGGTGCCTGCGAGATCGCGGATGCCGGCGCGACGGAGTTCCTCGACGGCGGTGCGGATCTGCTGCAGCGAGATGCCGGTGTCGAGAAGGCTCTTCACGAGCTTGAGGACGAGGATGTCGCGGAAGCCGTAGAGACGCTGCGAACCCGAGCCGCTCGCGCCTCGGACGGTGGGCTCCACCAGCTCGGTGCGAGCCCAGTAGTCCAACTGACGATAGGTGATGCCGGCGGCACGAGCAGCGACCGCACCACGGTAGCCGACCTCGTCATCCATGGCCGGAAGGCCGTCGGTGAAGAGGAGTTCGGGTACGAACCGCGGGTCGCCTGTGAGCTCATCCGCATTCATCTGAAATCCTCCCTGGAACGGTTATCTTCCACGGTAGAGCAGTGCCTGGGCACCAGCAATCACATCCGTGCCGCGGCGAAGGTGTGTCGCAATCAGTTCGTTACGAAAGCACGCGCGAGAGCGCATCCTTGACGAAGAGCGAGCGCACTTCGTCGATGCGCGTGGCGAGCTCGGGAGCGAGCTCGCTGGCTTTCGCTCGGGAGGCCGCATCGGTCCGGCGGAGCAGCGCGGACATGGCGGATTCGATGAGGGCGACCTCGCGCTCGGCGCCCTGACGCAGCGAACGAAGGTGCCGCGGCTCGATGCCGTGGCGGTCCAGGCCGACGAGACCGCGAAGCAGCGTCACCGTCGCCTCGGGGTAGCTCTCCTGAGCGGTGATGACGCCGGTGCTGATGGCGTCGTTGAGGAGCTGCGGGCCTGCTCCGGCCGCGGCGAGGAGCTCGTCGCGGCGGTACCGGCGGGGCGCCGGGGTGATCGACGGCGGGGGCACGAGAGCAGTCGCGTCTCCCCCGGCGTCGACGTCGTCGAGCTGTTCGCGGATGACGCTCAAAGGAAGGTAGTGATCACGCTGCAGCGTGAGTCCGAGCCGGAGGCGCTCGATGTCGGACGCCGAGAACTTGCGATAGCCGGAGTCGGTGCGCGAGGGGGTGACGATGCCCTGCACCTCGAGGAAGCGCAGCTTGCTGGAGGTCAGGTCGGGGAATTCCGGGGTGAGCCTTGCGAGCACCTGACCGATACTCAACAGACCCGCGGACGCAGAGCGTTCGCGGGCAGGAGAGGCCGCCATCAGGCGTTCGCCGCCGGGCGGTCGTGCGGAGAGGCGAAGAAGTTCAGACGGAACTTGCCGACGCGGAGTTCGGAACCGTCCACCAGGGTGCTGCGATCGACACGCTCGCCATTGACGTAGGTCCCGTTGAGCGAACGCTGGTCGATGATCTCGAACGTGGACCCCGCGCGCGTGATCTCCGCATGCCGGCGCGAGACCGTCACGTCGTCGAAGAAGATGTCGGCCTCGGGGTGACGGCCGACGGTCGTCACGTCGGTGTCGAGGAGGTACCGGGCTCCGGCGAGAGCGCCGGAGCGGACCAGCAGAAGCGCCGATCCCGCAGGCAGCGCGGCGATCGCCGACTGCTCGACGTCGGTGAGTTCCACTCCGAACGGCACGAACGACAGATCGGAATCGTGCCCGAACGTCTGCGTAACGTCGTGTCTCTGCTCACCGGAACGGTGGATCGCGGCTTCTCCGGCCGGTCGGCTGTCGCTGTCAGTCACTGTGCCCTCCTGGTTGTCCAGACTAACGGATGCCGAGCCGGTCGCGGGAGGCCGCTTCCACACTCAGCCACCCCATACCGAGGATTCATAGGCTGTACTCGTGAAGACCAAAGCTCTGAGCCGCTCGGCCGCCCCGATCGCCCTCGCCGCGACCCTGCTCGCCGCCCTTCTCGTGCTCCTCTCCCCTCTCTCCGCCTCTGCGCACGACGCACTCGTGTCGTCGTCGCCGGCGGCAGACGAGTCGGTCGAGGTCGTTCCCGCCGCGTTGACGCTCACCTTCAACGCGAAGCTGATCGGCGGCGAAGGCGCCACCGAGGTCGTCGTGACCGATCCGTCCGGCGCCACCATCACCGATGGTCCGGCGACCGTCGACGGCGCGATCGTCACGCAGCCCTTGACGGGCTCGGGGCCGGCCGGCGCCTACCACGTGATCTGGAAGGTCGTCTCCAGCGACGGGCACCCCACGTCGGGCGAGTACTCCTTCACCGTCACCGTCGGCGACGAAAGCGCCGCGACGACCGAACCCAGCGCCGCGCCGACCACGACGCCGCCGACGGCCGAGCAGACGGCAGCCCCCGCCCCCACGGCCACGACCGTGACGGAATCCGGCGATTCTGCCGACGGGTCCGCCTGGATCTGGGTGGTCGTGATCGTCGCCGTGCTCGTCGTCGCCGGCGTGGTCGTCTGGATCGTCATGAGCCGCCGCGGCGGAGGCCCCCGGACCGATTCCGACCCCTCCTCCGAGCGATAGGCTTAAGGCATGCCACACTACGACGTCGTCATCCTTGGTGCAGGTCCTGGCGGATACGTCGCTGCGGTTCGCAGCGCGCAGCTCGGTCTCTCCACCGCGATCATCGAGGAGAAGTACTGGGGCGGTGTCTGCCTCAACGTCGGCTGCATCCCCTCCAAGGCACTCCTGAAGAACGCGGAACTCGCCCACACCCTGAATCACAAGGCTGATTTCTTCGGAATCTCCGGTGAGTTCACGATCGACTTCGGCAAGGCCTTCGATCGCAGCCGCGAGGTGGCCGAAGGCCGCGTCAAGGGCATCCACTTCCTCATGAAGAAGAACAAGGTGACCGAGTACAACGGTCGCGGCACCTTCACCGGCCCCAAGGCGATCTCGGTCGCCAAGGCCGACGGCACGACCGAAGAGGTCACCTTCGACAACGTCATCATCGCCACCGGCTCCAAGGTCCGCCTGCTCCCGGGCGTCACGCTCAGCGAGAACGTGGTGACCTACGAAGAGCAGATCATGACCCGTGAGCTGCCCGAGTCGATCGTCATCGTCGGCGCCGGCGCCATCGGCATGGAGTTCGCGTACGTCCTGACGAACTACGGCGTCAAGGTCACGATCATCGAGTTCCTCGACCGTGCGCTCCCCAACGAGGACGCCGACGTGTCGAAGGAGATCACGAAGCAGTACAAGAACTACGGCGTCGACATCCTCACCTCGACCAAGGTCGAGTCGGTCGTCGACAACGGCTCCTCGGTCACCGTCACATACACCGGCAAGGACGGCCAGCAGAGCTCGATCGAGGCCGGCAAGGTCCTCATGTCGGTAGGGTTCGCCCCGAACATCGAGGGCTTCGGACTCGAGAACACCGGCGTGAAGCTGACCGAGCGCGGCGCGATCGACATCGATGACCACATGCGCACCAACGTCGACGGCATCTACGCGATCGGCGATGTGACGGCCAAGCTGCAGCTCGCCCACGTGGCGGAGGCGCAGGGCGTCGTCGCCGCCGAGACTATCGGCGGAGCCGAGACCCAGACGCTCGGCGACTACCGCATGATGCCGCGCGCGACGTTCTGCTCCCCGCAGGTCGCGTCGTTCGGTCTCACGGAGCAGCAGGCCAAGGACGAGGGGCGCGAGATCAAGGTCGCGACCTTCCCGTTCATGGCGAACGGCAAGGCACACGGCCTGGGCGAGCCGGTCGGCTTCGTCAAGCTGATCGCCGATGCCGAGCACCTCGAGCTCATCGGCGCACACATGATCGGCCCCGACGTCTCCGAGCTCCTCCCCGAGCTGACGCTGGCCCAGAAGTGGGACCTGACGGCTCTCGAGCTGGCCCGCAACGTGCACACCCACCCGACGCTGTCGGAGGCGCTGCAGGAGGGCTTCCACGGCCTCGCCGGTCACATGATCAACTTCTGATCGAGACTCCTCACGAAGGCCCGGTCCGCGGACAGCGGATCGGGCCTTCGTGCGTCTCCGAGGCCGTCAGAGGCCGCGCATGGTGAGGAGGCCGGTCGTCCATCCGCGCAGCGGTGCCGATCCGAGCCCCTGCATCAGCATCTCCCGTCCACGCACGACCGTCCGGGGAGCGGGAGCGCCCATCGACATGTAGAACGCCGAGCGGCGCTGCGCCCGGGAGGCCGATCTGCGCGCATGCCGTTCATATCCCGACAGGTCGGGCGCCCGACTCGGCAGCGTCCTGGCGAGGGCGGTGGCGAGGCGAACGGCATCCATCCACCCGAGGTTCATCCCCTGCCCGCCGATCGGACTGATCTCGTGCGCGGCATCGCCGAGGAGCACCAGCCGCCCGCGCTGCAGTCGCTTCGCCGCGTGCTGCGCGGCGACGAATGACGTCGGCATCGCGTCCGCCGCGGGGGCGACGGCGATTCCCGTGCGCGTCTCGATGGTCGCGCAGAATTCCTCGATGCTGCGCAGACCTCCGCCCTCCGCTTCCCGCACCACCCACCGGCGCTGTCCACCGGGAAGTGGGAACGACTCGACGAGTCCCTCCGGTTCGCAGTGCAGCACGGCGCGCGCGTCGGGTGTCGCATCGGCGAGGTCGACCATCGCATAGGAGGCCCGTCCGAGACGGCGGCGCCACCCGGCGTCGATCCGGTCACGGAGTCGGCTGCGCACGCCGTCCGCGACGACCACCACGGAAGCCGACAGCTCGTGCGGTCCGTCGGGGGAAGCGCATGCGATCTGCACGGCATCCGCGTTCTGCCGTACGCCCCGCACGTCGTGTCCGAGAAGCAGCGACTCGGGGGAGAGCGACTGCAGGCGTGCGCGCAACAGCGCGCCGGTCCGCGGCTGCGGGAGGATGAGGATCGGGTGATCCTGCCCGAACGTCAGAGTTGCCAGGGTCCGGCGGCGACTGCGCACCTCGCCGCCGTCGAGGCGCAGCGCCTCCGCCCGCACCGCGTCACCGATGCCCGCGGTATCCAGAGCCTCCAGCCCCGGACGGTGGATCCCGATCGCCCTGGTCCGCTCATCCGCATCCGTACGGCGCTCGCACACAGCGACATGCCTCCCCTCCTGCACCAGCAGACACGCCAGCAGCAGCCCGACGGGCCCCGCTCCCACGATCAGGACGTCATGGTCGGGCACGGTCTCTCTCCCACCGCAGTTCCAGACGAGCGGGCACACCCCCGCTGACGATCCAGCCACTCGGGGCGATCGCTGCGAGCTCGGAGACCGTGTACGAACGGCGGATGCTGATGAGGCCGTCCTCGCGGATGAACGAGTCCGCGAGCAGAGTTCCGGAGACCGGCCACGTCGCCGCGGCGAACAGCGCATGAGCCGTGCGGCTGCGGGCGATGTCGTGATGGGATACCAAGCCGTCTGGAGCCGCGAGCTGCACGGAGTCGCTGAGCACGGTCCGGAGTTCGGCGTCGTCGAGATGGTGCAGCACGTGGTTCGACAGCACCACGTCGTAGGTCTCGCCCGCCGCCACCAGCTCGGTCGTGAGGGCGCGGCGATACCGGATGCCGGCGCCGCGATCGTGCGCCGATGCCCAGCGGATCGCCCGCTCGTCGACGTCGAGAGCGGTGATCTCGGCGTCGAGCCCCTCATGACGCAATCGCCGGGCGAGCAGACGGCAGAGGTCGCCCCCGCCCGCCCCCACGTCCAGGATCCGCAACGACCGGGAGCGCAGAGCCCGAGGCCGGATGTCACGACGGTAGAAGGCTCCAGGGCGGGAGACCAGAGCGTTCACGAACCCGAACCGCCCGTAGGTCCGGGCCAGCTTGCGCGCATCGGCGTGCGGATCGTCCATCAGCTCGCGGGCGCCGACGTCCCGCGTGGCGAGGGACCGCCTCATGACTCGGTCGAGGCGACGACGGTCATCAGCGCGCTCTCGGCGGTGAGCCCCGGGCCGAACGCCATCGCAGAGACCCGGTCTCCTGCCCTCGCCCCCTCCTCCTCCAGGATGTGTTTGAGGACGAACAGCACGGTCGCGCTGGACATGTTTCCGTTCTGCCGCAGCACCTCCCTGGCCGGGTGCAGCTGCGCGTCACTGAGGTGCAACCGCTCCTGCACCTTGTCGAGGATGCTGCGCCCACCGGGGTGGATCGCCCAGTGCTCGACCACCTCCCCCACGCTGCCGGCCTCGAAGGCCTCGCCGAGACTCTCTTCCGCGGCATAGAGCGGACGGAGGGCGCCGATGATCGTCTCGCCGATGATCTGCGGAACCGCGGTGGAGAGGATCATCTCGAATCCGGTGTCGCCGATCGTCCAGGCCATGTCCTTCTCGCCCTCCGGCGCTATCGCGGTGTGGAAGCAGTCAAGGCGCAGCCCGGTCGAAGGAGAGGGAAGGCCGCGGGCCGTGACGATTCCGGCAGCCGCACCATCGCCGAACAGGGACGAGGCGACGATCGTGTCGGGGTCCTCCGAGGAGCGCAGATGCAGCGTGCACAGCTCCACGCTCACGACCAGGACGACCGCGTTCTCGTCCGCCGCGCAGAACTGACTCGCTGCGCGGAGCGCCGGCATGGACGCATAGCAGCCCATGAAGCCGAGGTGGAAACGCTGCACCGCATCGGACAGCCCGAGGGCGCGGACGATCTCGTACTCCGGGCCGGGGGCATGGAATCCGGTGCAGGAGACCGTGATGACATGCGTCACATCGGCGGGCCCGAGATCGGGGTCGGCCCCGATCGCTCGCCTCGCAGCCTCGACGAACAGCCGCGTGGCCTCACGCGTGTAGAGGTCGTTGCGTACTTTGGTGCCGGGGGCGAGCAGCCTCCCGGTTCGCCGGTCGAAGAAGACGGGATCGGTCGTGTCGGATGCGAGCGACAGCTCATCGATCACCGTGTGCCTGGCGTCGATCCCTGAGACGTTGAAGGACGTCGTGACGATGCGCTGCGCCAGCCTCCCGAGGTCGGGCTGCTGCGCGAAGACATCACGCACCTGCTCCTGGACGAGAACGGTGTCGGGGACGATCGTCTGCAGCGATCGAAGCACAGGCGGTCGGCTCATGGTGTCACTCAAGCACTGCGCACCGTCCCGGGGGAAGGGGTTGCGCGCGACCGCGGCCTGCCCTAGAAGCCGAGCGCCCGCGCGAGCTTGGAGCCGGATGCCGATTCGCGGCCTCCGGCTGCGCGGACGGCCTGCTCCACGGCGTCGAAGAACAGGGCACGCCCCGCGTCATCGGACGGCGCCGCGGGCCCGAGCTCCATCTCCCATTCCCGCCATTCGCGCTGCACGTTCTGACGCAGGTCGGTGGCGCGCACCCGATCGTCGACGAACTCGGCGACGATCCCGCCGGGGCCCGTGAGCAGATAGGCGGTGCGGTCGTTCTCGATGCGTGCGAGCGGGGTGAGGGGTGCGCTCGTCCACTCCGAGACGGTCTCTGCGACGGCGGGCGGGAGCTCATCGCCCTCGCCCAGCGGCCAGCCGATCTCGAGTCGCCCGTCACCCTGCCGCGGACCCTTCACATGCCAGCCCTCATCGGGCCCGCCGGTGCGACGACGCAGCGCCACGCCGCTCTGCGAGAGAGCACCGTCAGCGGTATCGAAGTACCGGGCATCCAGGATGCGCTCCTCGCCGGAGGTGACGGTGTCGACTCCGGGGATCGCGTCCCAGTGCGGCAGCGGCGTCTCGAGATCGACGTCGTACTTGCGCTCGACCTCGACCGTACGGGACGGTTCAGTCATCGTCGAGCGTGAGGTCCTCGAGAGACTCGTCGAACCAGTAGTCGACCTCGGTGGGCCCATCGTTCGGGCCGGTGTTCTGCGGTCCGCCTCGGCGGTTGTACACCACCTGCGTCTCGCTGTAGGGGACGATCAGCTTGTCGTCCGCGTCGCCGAGAGGGATGATCTGCCCGTCGAGCGGGCCGCCGTGAAGCCGTGCGAGTGCCATGTGCTCAGGGTAGCGCCGTCGGTGCGGTATCCGGGCGAGGCATGC
The DNA here is from genome assembly GCF_000455825.1 of Microbacterium maritypicum MF109. Classification (GTDB taxonomy): domain Bacteria; phylum Actinomycetota; class Actinomycetes; order Actinomycetales; family Microbacteriaceae; genus Microbacterium; species Microbacterium maritypicum_A. The sequence continues at coordinate 39,523 of NZ_ATAO01000146.1, read as the reverse complement.
GGATTCCTCCGAGGGCGGCGTCATCCGAGGACGACGCCGAGAAGGGCGCCGGCGATCATCCACGGCCCGAAGGCGATGCGGGTGGAACCGTCCGCTCTTCGCAGCAGGATGAGCACGAGCGCGTAGAGCGCCCCCAGCACGAAGGCCGCTGCCGCGCCGACCGCCAGTGCCTGCCAGCCGTGCCACCCCAGCACCAGGCCGATGACGGCGGCGAGCTTCACGTCTCCCCCACCCATCCCCGCACAGCTGATGACCCGCAGCACCGCGTAGAAGCCGCCGAGCAGCAGCATGCCGAGGAGGGCACGGAGGAACGGCCCGCTCTCCCCCGTGCACAGGGCATCGATCGCGCCGAGTCCGATCAGGGAGGCGAGCGTCGGCAGCACGATGCGGTTCGGGAGCCGGTGTGTGCGGACGTCGATCACGATGAGCCAGGTCCCGACGCCCAGCAGGAGACCGTGCACGAGGACGACGAGGGCGAGTCGGATATCCATCCCCGCAGAGTAGGAGATCGCCGACCGCTGCCCCGACCCCCTGTGGACAACCCCTGGCCAATGTCCGATGTACGAACTATTGTCAGTCGGACCCCTTGGTATATTAGAATATATCTTCGAGAAAGGATGCAGGTGATCGGGCTCGATGCCATCGCCCCGCTCTCCCCGGCGGGCGATTCCCGCGCGGGAGAAGTGCTGCGACTGCGCCGCGAGATCAGCCGGATGCAGCGGCGACGCAGCGAGCACGCGCTGCTCCCCCTCGACCCCGCCCTCGCCGCCCTCCTTCCGGAGGAAGGGTTGCAGACCGGCACCTCCTACACCGTCTCCCCGTCGCCGAGCCTCGTGCTCGCGCTCCTCAGCGCGGCGTCGCAGAAGGGACTCTGGTGCGCCGTTGTCGGCATGCCGACCCTCGGCGTCGAAGCGGCCGCCGCATTCGGCATCGACCTCACCCGGCTGATCCTGGTGCCCGCACCCGGCGATCGTTGGCTGGCGGCGACCTCCGCCCTGGCCGAAGTCGTTCCCCTGATCGTCGTGACTCCCGGCTCACGGGCTCGAGACGCCGACGTCTCCCGGCTGAGCGCGCGCCTGCGCGATCGCGGATGCACACTCCTGGTCACCGAATCTCCCGGCGTCGAACGCTGGCCGCAGACCGAGGGGACGATTCGCCTGCACGACCCGCACTGGCACGGCCTCGGTGCCGGCTGGGGACTGCTCTCCGACTGCACGGTCACGGTGACGGCTCGGACACGGCACAGCCCTCGCCCGTCGAGCGTGCGCGTGCAGCTGCCGGGCGGACACGGCGCCGTCGAGCCCACCGCCGTCGAGCCCATCGCCATCGCGCCCGCTGCCGTCGACCTCACCGCGCTGTCCGCCCCTTCCCACGAGTCTCCCGTGCCCGTCGAGCCCGTATCGCTGGAGCTCCTGCACTGGGCGGAGGCCGGATGAACAGCCCGCTTCGCGTCCTCGTGCTGTGGTTCCCCGATTGGCCGATGCGTGCCGTCCTCAGCAGCGCGCCCCCGCATCCGCCCGCAGCCCTGGTGCAGGCGAACACGATCGTCGCGTGCACCGCCTCCGCCCGGGAACACGGCGTGCGCACCGGCCAGCGTCGCCGGGTCGCGCAGGGGCATCTCTCGTCACTGCGGGTGCTCCCCCATGACCCCGAGAGGGACGAGCGCGCCTTCCTGCCTGTGCTGCATCTGATCGAGAGACACGCCCCTGGGGTCACGCTGCTGCGACCGGGGCTCGCGATCCTCCGCGCCCGGGGCATCTCCCGTTACCACGGAGGAGAGGCGGAGGCCGCAGAGGCACTCACCGCCGTCCTGACGGAGGCCGGTTTCCCCGAGGTACGTGCGGGGGTCGCCGATGGTCCCTTCACGGCGGAGATCGCCGCGCGCGGTTCCGCCGCGTGCACGGTGGTGCCACCGGGGGGCTCCCGGGAGTTCTTGGCGCCCTACCCCGTGCAGGTGCTGCGCGACGAACAGATCACCGGTCTGCTCGTCCGCCTCGGAGTGCGCACCCTCGGCGAGTTCACCGCCCTCGCCCCTCTCGACGTGCGCGATCGCTTCGGCGAGCACGGCGCGCGCCTGCACGCGCTCGCGGCCGGTGCCGACTCCCGGCCGCTGACACCGCGCCCACCCGATCCGGAGCTGGCGCGGCGGATCGAGTTCGACTCCCCGCTGGGCGGAACGGATCAGGTGGCCTTCGCGGTGCGCCAGACGGCTGATGCGGTGATGCTCGCTCTCGGCGACGTCTCACTCGTCTGCACCGAGGTGCGAATCGAGCTGACCGACGACAACGGGGCCGTCTACTCCCGCTCCTGGCTGCATCCGACCTGCTTCGACGCCTCCGACCTGGTCGACCGGGTGCGGTGGCAGCTGGAGGCTCTGGCCGCGCAGTCCGCCAAGGAACCGGTCGACGAGGCGCGGGCTTTCGGCGGCATCATGGCGGTGCGCATCATCCCCGCCGCCGTCGATGACGCCGCGCATCACCAGCCCGGTCTCTTCGGCTCCGGCACCGATGAGCGCCTGCACCACGCGGTCTCGCGCGTGCAGACCATGCTGGGCCATCAGGGCGTGGTCACCGCCGCCGTCGCGGGTGGGCGCTGGCTCGCCGACCGGCAGGTGCTCACACCCTGGGGAGAGCGCACGGTCCCTCCGCGCGACCCCGGCTCCCCCTGGCCGGGAAGCCTTCCCGATCCGCTGCCCGCCGAGGTCTTCCTCCCCCCGCGCCCCATCGCGGTGCTCGCCGCAGATGAGAGCACCATCGGCGTCGACGAACGCGGGGCGCTCTCGAACGACCCCGCCCGCATCGAGGGAGCGGCTGTGCAGGCATGGGCCGGCCCCTGGCCGGTGCACGAACGACGATGGACCTCGGGCGGAGGGAAGCGAGGGCACCGGCTCCAGATCGTCGACGACCACGACCGCGCGTGGCTGGTCTTCCACGCCGGCGAGCGCTGGTGGGCCGAGGGGAGGTATCGCTGATGGGGTGGCACAATCCCCCCTTGTCCTGGAACGAGCTGGAGCGCACCCTCAGCGGCGAGGAGTCACCCTCGCCTCCTCCCGGCTCCGAGCCTCGAGGGCAGCGGACGGACCCCGGACCGGTGAGCCGTCGCCGCACGCGCACGCCCCCCGTCGCCGCGCCCCGACCCGAAGACCCGATCCCCTATGCCGAGCTGCACGCCCATTCGTCGTACTCGTTCCTCGACGGCGCCTCCTCCCCGGAAGAACTCCTCGCCGAGGCCGACCGCCTCGGGCTGACCGCTCTGGCCCTCACCGACCACGACGGCTTCTACGGCGCCGCGCGCTTCGCCGAGGTGGCCGGCCTCATGGAGAGCCCGCTGCAGACGGTGTTCGGAGCGGAGCTCTCCTTGGACCTGCCCGCACCACAACGGGGTCACGCCGATCCCGCCGGCGAGCATCTGCTGGTCCTCGCCCGGGGCACGGAGGGCTATCACCGGCTCTCGGGGGCGATCACCGCGGCGCAGCTGCGCGGCGGTGAGAAGGGGCGCCCGGTCTACGACCTCGACGATCTCGCCGCACGTGCGGGCGGGCACTGGACGATCTTGACCGGATGCCGCAAAGGCGCCGTGCGCCGCGGTCTCGAGGCCGGAGACGCCGCCCATCCGCTGCGGTCGCTCGTCGACCTGTTCGGGAGCGAGCACGTCGCCGTCGAGCTCTTCGACCACGGAGACCCCCTCGACACCCGTCGCAACGACACCCTCGCCGAACTGGCCCGTCGGATGCGGCTGCCGGTGGTCGCGACCAACAACGTGCACTACGCCACGCCGGCGCAGGCGCCCCTCGCCGAGGCCGTGGCCGCGGTGCGCGCGGTGCGCAGCATGGACGAGCTCGACGGGTGGCTGCCCTCTCACGACGGTGCACACCTGCGCAGCGGGGCCGAGATGTCGGCGCGCTTCCGGCGCCACCCCGGAGCGATCTCGTACGGGCTCGAGCTGGCCGCGGCATCCGCCTTCCCCCTGCGCCTCGCACGACCGGCGCTGCCGCAGCAGAAGGTGCCGGAGGGGCACACGCCCATGAGCTGGCTGCGTCATCTGGTCTGGGAGGCGGTGCCTACGAAGTACCCGCGACTAGACGACGACGGCCGGCACCGGATCGCGCGCGAGCTCGACGTGATCGAGGAGAAGGACTTCCCCGGGTACTTCCTGATCGTGCATGGGATCGTCACGGAGGCACGACGGCTCGGCATCCTCTGCCAGGGTCGGGGGTCGGCCGCGGCGAGCGCGGTCTGCTACCTGCTGGGGATCACCGCCGTCGATCCGATCCTCTACCGTCTCCCCTTCGAGAGGTTCCTCGCGACGACCCGCACGGAAGAGCCCGACATCGATGTGGACTTCGACTCCGACCGCCGCGAGGAGATCATCCAGTGGGTGTATCGGGAGTACGGCAGGGAGCGGGCGGCCCAGGTGGCGAACGTCATCCAATACCGCCCGAAGAACGCGGTGCGGGATATGGCCAGAGCACTCGGCCATTCCCCCGGCCAACAGGACGCATGGTCCCGCCAGGTCGACGGCTGGGGCGTGGGTCTGGAGCCCGTCGAAGGACACGACATCCCCGAGAACGTGCTCGCCTACGCGGGAGAGCTGCTGAAGGCTCCTCGGCATCTCGGCATCCATTCCGGTGGCATGGTGCTCACTGCACGCCCGGTCGGCGAGGTCGTTCCCGTGGAGCACGCCCGCATGGAGAACCGCACGGTCATCCAGTGGGACAAGGACGACTCCGCCTTCATGGGACTGGTGAAGTTCGATCTGCTGGGTCTCGGGATGCTCGCCGCCCTCCAGCACTGCTTCGACCTGATCCGGGAGACCACAGGCGAAGAGTGGACGCTCGAGAGCATCCCCAAGGAGGAGGCGGGGGTCTACGACATGCTCTGCCGTGCGGATTCGATCGGAGTCTTCCAGGTGGAATCCCGCGCGCAGATCGGGCTGCTCCCCCGTCTGCAGCCGCGGAGCTTCTACGATCTCGCCATCCAGATCGCGCTCATCCGCCCCGGACCCATCCAGGGAGGCGCTGTGCATCCTTTCGTGCGGCGCAAGATGGCGAAGGACCGCATCGATGAGGAGAACCGGGAGCGCGCCCTGCGCGGCGAAGAGCCGGTGGAGTTCGTGATCCCGTATCCGCACAGCGATCTGGAGGACATCCTGAAACGCACGCTGGGCATCCCGATCTTCCAGGAACAGCTCATCCAGATGGCGACGGCGATCGGCGACTGCACGGCCGATGAGGCGGACCTGCTGCGCCGGGCCATGGGCTCCAAGCGCGGCCTGGAGAAGATCGAGAAGGTCAGGGACAAGCTGTACGCGGGGATGGCGCGGCGCGGACTCGTCGATGAGGCGGCCGATCGCATCTACGCGCAGATCCAGGCGTTCTCCAACTTCGGCTTCGCCGAGTCGCACTCCCTGTCATTCGCCCTTCTCGTCTACGCCAGCTCCTGGCTGAAGCTGCACTACCCCGCCGCGTTCCTCGCCGGCCTCCTGCGCTCGCAGCCCATGGGCTTCTACTCCGCAGCGACCCTCACTGCCGATGCGCGACGGCACGGGGTCGAGGTCCACCGCCCCGATCTGCATGTCTCCGGTGCGACAGAGACCCTGGAACCACTCGCCGGCGCCTCGGGGAACGGGCCCACCGGCCGGGACGAGTGCCTCACCGACCCTCAACCACCTGTCCTCCGCTTCGACCGTGCGGCACCGGATGAGTCGGCCGCGCACCGCAGGGACGGGGAGTTCGCGGTGCGACTGGGGCTCGGCGGCATCCGTGGGATCGGTGTGCCGATGGCGGAGAGGATCGTCGCCGAACGCGACGCGAACGGCCGGTACCGTGACTTGAACGACCTGGTGCGACGAACGGATGCCACCGCCGCGCAGCTGGAGGCCCTCGCCACCGCCGGCGCCTTCGACTGTCTGGGCCTGGAGCGTCGAGAGGCCATCTGGATGGCCGGCGCCGCGGCGGACGACCGTTCCCGGTTCCTCCCGGGGACGACGGTCGCGGTGCAACCGCCCCTGTTCGCCGATCAGACCAGCTACGAGCGTCTCTCCGCCGACCTGTGGGCGACCGGCGTGTCGACCGACGATCATCCGATGGCGCACTTCCGCGACGAGTTGCGCGCGCGCGGGGTTCTGACGGCGATCGACCTGCAGGGACACGAGGTCGGTCGACGCATCGAGGTCGCCGGTCTGGTCACCCACCGTCAGCGACCCGCGACGGCCGCCGGGATCACCTTCGTGAATCTCGAGGACGAAAGCGGTCTGGTGAACGTGGTCTGCTCAGCCGGGGTCTGGAACCGCTACCGCCGGGTCGCCCGCGATTCACCGGCACTCATCATCCGCGGCATCCTGGAGCGATCTGCGGAGGGCGTGGTCAACGTGCTCGCCGATGGGTTCGAGGATCTTCGCACCGGTCTCACGCATCGGTCCAGGGACTTCCGCTGAGGACGGCCGCCCCGACTCACCAGAATCGCTCGGGCTCCTCCACGGGAGGACGGTCGGCTCCACCCCAGCGGTCCGCCTCGGCCTTCGCGGCGTCGGCGGCTGCGTCGGCTTCACGGAGAGCGACCTTGGCGCCGGTCGGACCGGGCCCGATGGGGTCGACGAGCAGCGAGGTGTGCGCGCCGGCGCCACCCATCGTCACCGTGCAGCGCAGGACGCGCCCGATCCAGCGGGAGAAGTCGCCACTCGGGTCTTCTGCGCGTCGATAGCGGATGCCCGTGTCGAGGTCGACGATGGCGAGGATGACCGGTTCGTCGGTGAGCGGATCGGTCTGCTCCGTCACCTCGATGCGATGGCCGTGGGCGATGGCGACCTGAGCGGTGAGCACGAGCAGTCTGTCCATGAGTCCACCCTAGAGAAGGCCGTCAGGAAGACAACAGGGAGTCCCTCACGAGCAACATTCGTAAATTTCTTTGTCCCCCAAATGGCGGACAAGCGGATTAAGCGATATTCTGCTCTTCGTAGCGGGGGCTACGAGGCTGAGGACTGGGGAATCAGCCGTGAGCGCAGCGATATCTTCGCCGCCTCCCCTACCGTCCGGGAAGGGCGGTGAGCCCTCTCGACGACACCGTCTGGGGCGGGTCATCGAGAGGGCCAATCTCCCCGGTCGACGCGACGCATCGCGACACGGTCAGTCGAGCGGGATGACCTCGAGCGTGTTCGAACGCACCGGCTCCTGACCCATCTCGGGAGCGTATGGGCTCGGCGTGTACTTGCGGAGGTACTCGGCATCGATCGCGGCGTTGATCGCCTCATCGCCGACCCTCTCGAAGCGGACATCCTTCGTGACGCCACCCGCGGAGACACGTCCGCGCAGGCTGGCCAGGGCCGGGGCGTACCACTTGCCCGCAAGTCCCGTGTAGGAGCGGACGAACAGACGACCGTCGACCGCGACCGCCCAGATCCCCACGGTCTTCGGCATGGTGCCGTCCTCGAGCTGCGCGGAGAGATCGAACATCTCCGGCTCGGCGATGCGGCTGAGCTCGTCAGGGTTCCAGGTCGTCATGGGTCCTCCTCGGTATCGACGGATGCGGCAGAGTGCATGCTACGTCAGAACCGGGAAGACGCCTGACCGGTCACGGGCGGAGTGCCGACGAGGCGCGCGCGCAGCGAGTCGAGGAGCAGGCCGACCCCGAGCTCGAATGTACGATCCGACCGCGCACTCCCGCGCTCCGCACCGTCGATGAGACGCCCCAGAGTGCGCGTGCCGCCTTCGGGCTGCCAGACCTCGTCGGGAGAGGCGAGATCGAGACCGAAGCCGATCGCGAAGGCGTCGATGACGGCGATCACCGAGAGCACCTCATCGTCGGGGAAGCCTCCGTCGACGAGCACGGATGCGAGATCGTCGTATGCGGCGATCACCGCCGGGTGCGTGATCGTCTTCCCCACGAGCAGCGGAACGAGCTGCGGGTGGTCTGCGTACATCCGGCGTTGCGTGCGCAGCACCGCGAGCACGAACTCGTCCCAGGGCTCGCCGTGCCACTCGACGCGGTATCCCTCCACGAGTTCTCCGCGCATGAGCTCGAGGATGCCGTCCATGCCGTCGACGTGGTTGTAGAGCGATGACGGGCGCACGCCGAGCTCGCGGGCGATGGCGTTCACTCCGAACGGTTCGCCGGCTCTCGCGAGCGCGAGACCCGCCGAGCCGATGATCTCCGGGGACAGGAGCGGGGAGGAAGGCCTCGGCATCGGGGACTCGCTTTCTCCGGCGGACCGGGTATGAGATCTGGGGGTTCCGCGAGAACCCTCATCTGTGCATAATAATGAACACCATTCGTTTACGAACACCATTCGTTTACGCCTCGTGCCCCACCCGACGCACGTCCGCTGTCTTCCCTCTCTCCGCACAATGCCGTGCCGACTCCCTGGAGCCCCATGACCACTCTCGATCTCCGCACCCGAATCCCCCTCCGCTTCCCGACGGCGACGGCGACGTTCGCCATCGGGATCGCGGGGTACCTGGGCGTCAATCTGTCGCCCTACATGATCACCGCCGCGCAGACAGGCCTCGGCCTCGACGTCCTCACCGCCAGCTGGCTCGTCACCGCGACCCTCCTGCTCACCGCGGTGACCGGCTTGGCCATCGCCCCGCTGTGCGCCGGGGTGCATCGCCGCACTGTCGCGCGCGCCGGGCTCGGCCTCGCCGTCGTGGGCTTCGCGACCGCGGCCCTCGCGCCGGCGGCCATGCTTCCCGGGCTGCTCCTCGGCGGCGCCGGAGCAGGTGGCGCGGTCGCCGCATCGGGCGCGGCGCTCGCCGCTTTCCGCAACCCCGACAGGGTCGCCGGCTTCAACGGGCTCGCGAACCGCGGAGTCATCACGGTGGTCCTCGCCGTGATCCCGCTGATCGGCCTCGCCCCTCTCGACGTCTTCGGTGCGCTGGCGCTGTTCAGCCTGATCGGGCTGATCGCCTCGGCATGGCTTCCCGCCGCTCCGGTCCTCGCCCCGCAGGCGGGGGCGGCCGTCGCCGAGGCGATGCCGATCGAGATCCCTCCGACGGGCACCGTGCGCACCTCCCCCGCCCGCTCGCGGACCGTGACGATCGCCGGTCTCGGACTCCTCATCGTGTTCGCCCTGTGGGCGGCGAGCGAAGACTCCCTCTGGGCGATGGCGGGCATCATGGGCGCGGAACAGGCCGGCCTGACTCCCGAAGGGCTCGGCGTCGCCCTCAGTGGCGCAACAGCCGGCGGACTCCTCGGCTCGCTGCTGCTCATGATCGTCGGAGCCCGATTCGGGCGCGCGGTTCCCCTGGTCGTCCTGCTGGTCGCCGGGGGCGCACTCAAGATCGTGGAGGGGTTCGTCACCGATCCCACCGCCTTCATCGTGGTGTTCATCGCCTGGAACTCGATCTACGCCATCGCGTTCATGTACTTCGTGTCGACGTCCGCGGCACTGGATGCCGACGGGCGCTGGTCGGGGCCGCTGCTCGCCGTCTACCTGGTCGGGTCGGCGCTCACCCCGGTCATCGGCGCGGCCCTCGTCGGCGCCCTGGGATATCAGGGATTCGCGGTGGCGCTCGGCATCGCGAGCTTCATCCTGGCCGTCCCCACCGGGGCGATCGCCCTCATCTCGACCCGTCTGGAACGCATGACCGCACAGGAGATCGACGCATGACCCGCACCCTCTACCGCAACGGCCGCATCTTCACCGGGGACGAATCCCGGTGGAGCTCAGCGCTCGTGGTCGACGACGACGCGTTCGCGCATGTCGGCACCGAGGAGTCGGCACCGCACGCGGACACGGTCGTCGATCTCCACGGCCGCGTCGTGCTCCCCGGATTCACCGACGCGCACACCCACCTGCTCATGATGGGCGAAGCGCTCGGACAGGTAGGACTCACGGACGCCTCCTCTCTCGAGGAGATCCAGCGCCGGCTCCGCACCGCGCGCGAGGCCGCGCCCGGTGTGCTCCGCGGACGCGGATGGCTGTTCGATGCGATCCCCGGCGGTGAACCGACAGCGGCCATGATCGATGCGGTCGTCTCCGACGTTCCGGTCTACCTCGACGCGAACGACTATCACTCGTGCTGGGTGAACACGGCCGCGCTCGCCGAGCTCGGGATCACCCGCGACACCCCCGACCCCATCGGCGGCCGCATCGCCCGCGATGCGGCGGGCGATGCGACCGGGATGCTCTACGAGACCGCCGCGCAGCTGCACGCCTGGGCTCATCGCGACGCCACGACCACCGATGCGCAGCGCGATGCGGCGGTCGAGCGGGTCGTCTCCGCGTACCTCGCCGCCGGCGTGACCGGAGCCGTCGACATGGCTTTCGACGAGCTCGGGCTCGCCGCCCTCGGTCGTGCGGCCGCTCACGACAGCCTGCCACTGCGCATCGCCGCGCACTGGTTCATCGTCAATACCGGCGACGATGCCGCGAACCTCGCACAGGTCGCGCAGGCCGCCGCCCATGCGTCCTCGACGACGGCGGGGGTGCGGGTGCTCGGGATCAAGCTCGTGCTCGACGGGACGATCGACGCGTGCACGGCCGCCATGCGGGCACCCTACGCCGACGGGACGAACGCCGCGCCGATCTGGCCCGCCGAACGCCTGCTGCCGGTCGTCGCCGCGGCGGATGCCGCGGGACTGCAGATCGCGATGCACGCGATCGGCGATGCGGCGAGCACCCTCGCCCTCGATGCGATCGAGCATGCCGTCGCGGTGAACGGCGACCGCCAACGACGGCACCGCATCGAGCACCTCGAGTACGCGGCGCCGGGAACCGCGGAGCGGATGGCGCGGCTCGGAGTGACGGCGTCCATGCAGCCCGTGCACGCTGATCCCGCGATCTTCTCCAACTGGGCGGCACAGGTCGGAGACGAACGGGCCGACCGCGCGTTCGCCTGGTCGGAGTACGACGAGGCGGGCGCGCTCCTCGCCTTCTCCACCGATGCTCCGACGGCGCCGCATGAGGCCATGGCGAACATGTACGTCGCGGCCACCCGTGCTTCAGCTCTGGCTCCGGGCGTGCCGGCGATCCATCCCGAGCAGGCGCTCCCCCTGGAGCGTGCGATCGCGCATGCCACTCGGGATGCCGCGGCCTCGATCGGCGACGGGGACTGGCGCGGACGTATCGCTGTCGGATATGCGGCCGACTTCGTCGTTCTCGATGTCGACCCGTTCGAGGGGGATCCTGCTGCCCTGCTGACGACCCGTGTGGTGCGGACCGTGATCGCCGGCCGCACGGTGCACGAGGTGTAGCTCTCCGTCTGCATTTCCAGGATATCGCCGAGGTGGGGGCTTGCCGCAAGGCCCCCACCGTGGGGCAGAATCGACCCTCGCTCGTGCGAACTGCGCGCGGGCCTGAAGGAGATCCATGCCTTTCGACCCCTTCCATCTCCCCGACGATCTGCGCGCGAAGTCGACGGCAGAGCTCATCGACGCCGACCGCGATCACCTCCGCAGGATCGACGACGCCCTCGAGGCGCACCGTGCCGCCGTGACCTCGCGTCTGGCCGAGATGCGTCAGCGTTCCGCCCGGTTCGGAGACACGGCCGTGGAACGCGACCTCGAGATACGTCGCCTGAGCGGACGGCTGCGCGTGCTCGAGCGCTACGGCATCGACATCTGCCTCGGTCGGATGACCCCGGAACACGGCGACCCCGTGTACATCGGCCGCACGGGCCTGGCCGCCGCCGACGGCACCCGACTGCTGATCGATTGGCGGACCCCCGCGGCAGAACCGTACTTCGCGGCGACCATGGAGGATCCGCGCGGGCTCCTGTCCCGACGTCGATACCGGTGGGTCGACGGACGGATCAGCGACTACTGGGATGAGGCATTGACCGACACCGCATTCGACGGTTCGGCCTCGCTCGACGACCAATCCGCCTTCATCGCCGGCCTGGGCGCCCAACGCACGTCGCGCATGCGGGACGTGCTGGCGACGATCCAAGCCGACCAGGACGCGATCATCCGCGCGTCCTCGCCCGGCGCACTGGTCGTCGACGGTGGACCCGGCACGGGAAAGACCGTCGTGGCGCTGCACCGCGCCGCGCACCTGCTGTACGCCGAGCCGCGACTCACGCAGAGCGCGGGCGGCATGTTGCTCGTGGGGCCTCACCCGCACTATCTCGCGTACGTCGAAGATGTTCTGCCCAGCCTCGGCGAGGACTCCGTCCGGCTCTCGACCCTGCGCGATCTGGTCCCGGAAGGAGCAGCGGCCGTGGACGAGCAGGATGCGCGGGTGGCGCTGCTCAAGGCAGCCCTCGATCCCGTCGCGATACTCGATGCGGCGGCGATGTGGTTCGAGCGCCCTCCCTCGCACGCGATGCGCATCGAGTCGCCGTGGGCCGACCTCTGGATCAGCCGCGAGGAATGGACGGCACTGTTCTCCGGCGCCGACCCGGCGGTCTCGCACAACGTGGCGCGTGACGAGGTGTGGGAGGAGATCCTCGAGTTGTTGACAGACCAGGTGCACGACGATGACGTGCCTCCCCACATCGTGCGACGGTGGCTGCGACAGGACGAGGAGCTCACCGGGACGTTCGTGCGCGCCTGGCCGATGCTGTCGCCGGCCTCGATGGTCGCTCGGCTGTGGAGCTCCCCCGACTTCCTGCAGCGCTGCGCTGCGAGCCTCTCGCCCGGAGAGGTCGCGGCTCTGCAGCGCGAGGACCCCGAGAAGTGGACCGTCGCCGATCTCCCGTTCCTGGACGCCGCGCGCCGGCGGATCGGCGATCCCGACGCCGTCCGCGACGAGCACCGCCGCCAAGCCGTCGTCGCCTCGGCGCAGGAGCAGATCTCCCACGTCGTCGACCACCTGATCGAAGACGATGACAGCGAGATGAAAGTGATGTCCATCCTTCGCGGACAGGATGCGAGGAACGTGCTGCTCGGCGTCGACGCCCCGCCCGCGCTCCCGCCGGACGAGCTGGCGGGGCCGTTCGGGCACATCGTCGTCGATGAAGCGCAGGAGCTCAGCGATGCGGAATGGCGGATGCTCCTCGCCCGCTGCCCCTCACGCAGCTTCACGATCGTCGGAGACCGCGCACAGGCGCGGCACGGCTTCACCGAGAGCTGGGAAGCGCGGCTCACCCGCATCGGCCTCCGTGATGTCCGGATCGCCCACCTGGGCGTGAACTACCGGACTCCGGCCGAGGTGATGGCGGCGGCGGGACCGGCGATCCTCGCGGCGATCCCGGACGCCAATGTGCCGACGTCGGTGCGCGAGAGCGGAACGCCCGTGCGATACGACGTCGTCGCCTCGCTCCCCCGCCTGCTGGATGCCTGGCTCGATGAGCACCCGGACGGGATCGCGTGCGTCATCGGCGCCCCGGACCTCGCCCCGACAGCGCGCGTGCGATCGCTGACTCCCGAGGGGGCGAAGGGCCTGGAGTTCGATCTGGTCGTCCTCGTGCGCCCGGAGCAGTTCGGTGACGATGTCACCGGCGCCGTGGACCGGTACGTGGCGATGACCCGGTCGACACGGGAGCTGGTGGTCCTCCGGTGAGGAAGCCCGGGCCTCGTGTGTTCAGCCCACGAGCGCCCGGCCGGCACGGGCCTGCCATCGCTCATCGCGATGCTCGATCCGGATGGGGTACTCGAACGCCGCGGTCACGAGGGCGGTCGTGAGAACATCGCTCGCCGCCCCCTGCGACACGACCTCCCCCTTCGAGACCAGGGCTGCGTGAGTGGTCGACCCCGGCAGCTCCTCGAGGTGGTGCGTCACGAGCACCGTCGCGAGATCGGGTTGCGCGTCGTGCAGCAGGTCGAGGGTCTCGAGGAACTGCTCCCTGGCGGCGACATCGAGACCGGTGGAGGGCTCGTCGAGCAGCAGCAACGCGGGGTCGGGCAGAAGGGCTCGCGCGATCAGTGCCCGGCCGCGCTCCCCCTGCGACATGGTCGGCCAGGTGGCGTCCTGCCGCCCGCCGAGGCCCAGCATCCCGATGAGGTGGTCCGCCCTCGCGATGAGCGACGGCGACGGCTCCCAGCGGTTCATCATCTCCGTCGTCCCCGTCGCACCGGTCAGGACGACCTGCCGCACCGTCAGCGGCGAGCGCAGCGGATGACGAGGGTTCACATGTCCGATCGATTCGCGCAGCAAGCGGATCTCGACCCGCCCGAGCTGCTGACCGAGCACATGCACGGACCCTCGGGTCGGGTGCGCCTCCGCGCCGCACATGCTCAGGATCGTGCTCTTGCCCGCGCCGTTGGGTCCGATGAGGGCCCAGTGCTCCCCTGCACGGACGGTGAGGTCGACGCCGGTCAGGATCTGGCGCGAGCCGCGGACGACGTCGACGCCCCTCAGCACCAGCACGTCGGACGGGCGGTTCTCACGAGGCTTCTCCTCGGTCATGCCAGCGCGTCCCGCAGTGTGAGGAGGTGTGCACGGCTCCTCGCGGCGGCAGCGCCCTCGTCGCGGTCGACGATCGCGTCGACCTGGGCGGCGTGGGCGTCGTGGTCGGCATCATCGCCGAATTCCCGTCGGATGCGGAGCATCTCGATCATGGCCGCGCGCAGCCGGGGGGTGAAGCTGTCGAACAGGTCGAGGAGGACGGCGTTATGCGACGCGGCGACGACCGCACGGTGGAACGCGGTGTCGGCATCGACGTGACTGTCGATGTCGGAGCGATGCGCGTCGCGATCGGCCAGGGCGCGGCGGATGCTGCGCAGGTCGGAGGGCGTGCGTCGCGCGGCGGCGAGCGCGGCGGCTTCGGTCTCGATCGCGATGCGCGCTTCGATCACCGCGACGATGCCAGCCTTTCGCAGCACCGCGTCCCAGTCCTCGGGCGCATCGAGCGCGATGACGAAGACGCCGGCGCCCTGTCGTGAGGCCAGCACCCCGCGCCCGGCGAGCTGGCGGATCGCCTCGCGCACGGTGGAGCGGCCCACTCCGAGCTGCGGCGCGAGCGTCGTCTCCCCGGGGAGCTTCTCCCCCAGTGCCCATTCTCCGGCGCGGATCCGTTCCAGCAGGAGTGCCGCAGCCTGATCCGCCAAGGGTTCTCGCCTCACCTGTGCCATGCGCAATGCCAGCCTCTCGTCTACTTGTCTGAGGAGTTGTGTTACAGTCTAGCCATGTTCTCGTCAGAGCACCTTCTTCTTCGCCGCCACGGCGGGACGTAGCCGGACCGGCTCCCCGTCGTGGAGTCGAACGTGTGCCGGTCGCAGACCCTCGAAGAAGGACACCGCACCCGCCATGACCACGACATCGTTCCCCCACCCCTCCCCGGCCGCCGACCTCGATACCGACACCGGCTCCGACCGGACGCCGACCTGGAACAGGCAGCGACGTTCCCCGATGCCGTCGCACCGCTACCGCGACGTCTACTCCCGCGTCGACGTGCCCCTCACCGAGCGGGACTGGCCGACACGGCGTCTCACCGCGGCCCCGCTCTGGGTGCCCGTCGATCTGCGGGACGGCAACCAGGCGCTCGCCGAGCCGATGGACCCCGCGCGCAAGCGCCGCTTCTTCGAGCTGATGGTGAGGATGGGCTACAAGGAGATCGAGGTCGGATACCCGTCGGCGTCGCAGACCGACTACGACTTCGTGCGGCTCATCGCCGAGAGCGACATCGCCCCGGATGACGTGACGATCGTGGTGTTCACGCCCGCGCGTCGCGACCTCATCGAACGCACGGTCGCCTCCATCCGGGGCATCGCCAATCCGGTCGTGATCCACATGTACACCGCGACCGCCCCGACCTGGCGCAGCCTGGTGCTCGGGCACGAACGCGAAGCGCTGACGCAGCTCATCCTCTCCGGCGGCCGTGACGTGTGGGAGTTCGCCGGAGACCTGCCGAACGTGCGGTTCGAGTTCTCTCCCGAGGTGTTCAATCTGACCGAACCCGACTACGTGATCGATATCTGCGATGCGATGACCGACCTGTGGCAGGCGACCCCCGAGCGCCCGGTGATCCTCAACCTCCCGGCCACGGTCGAGGTCGCCACCCCGAACGTGTACGCCGACCAGATCGAATACATGCACAAGAACCTCGCCCGTCGCGATGCCGTGATCCTGTCGGTGCACCCCCACAACGACCGCGGGACCGGCATCGCCTGCGCCGAGCTCGCGGTGCTCGCCGGCGCGCAGCGGGTCGAAGGCTGCATCTTCGGCAACGGCGAGCGCACGGGCAACGTCGACATCGCGACGCTCGCCCTGAATCTGCACGCGCAGGGCGTGGACCCTATGATCGACTTCTCCGACATCGACGAGATCCGCCGCACGGTCGAGTACTGCAACCGGATCGAGGTGCACGCCCGCCACCCCTATGTCGGCGACCTGGTGCACACGGCATTCAGCGGGACCCACCAGGACGCGATCAAGAAGGGCTTCTCCGAGCATCGCGCTCGGGCTGCGGCCGAGGGCCGCGACGAACGGGAGATCGAATGGCGGGTCCCCTATCTGCCGATCGACCCCGCCGACATCGGCCGCGACTACGACGCGGTGATCCGCGTGAACTCGCAGTCGGGGAAAGGCGGGATCGCCTACCTGCTCGAAACGGCGTACGGGATCGAACTGCCCCGCCGCCTGCAGATCGACTTCGCGCGACACGTGCAGCGGCACACGGACACGATCGGCACCGAGGTCACGGCATCGGAGCTGTGGAGGGTCTTCGGGGAGGTGTACTTCGGCACCGGTGCCCGCACCGATATCGCGCTCGTCTCGTACGACACCGCCGAGTCCGACGGCGAGTCCCGCACACGGATCACGCTGCACATCGAGGGGCGCGAGCACACGAGCACCCATGCGGCAGGTGGTCCGGTCGAGGCCCTCACTGCGGCACTCGACACCCGGGGAATCCGTGTCGACGTCGTGAGCCTGCACCAGACCAGCGTCGGATCCAGCACCGACGGTGAGGCGCTCATCCTCCTCGAGCACCGCACGGAAGAAGGGGTCGCCTGGTCGGCAGGCCGCGGGCGCTCCGTCCTCTCCGCGAGCCTGTCCGCCGTGATCACGGCGGCGAGCCGCGCCGCATTCCCCGACGCGACGCCCGACTAGTCCTGGTCGCCGACGTGGCCGGGAGCTGTGAGAGAGAGCACACGCTCCACGAAGGCGGCGTACTCCTCCATGTAGTGCTCCAGGAACTTCTTCGTGCCGTCGTCCTCGACCTCGCCGTCCGGGCCGAACATCTCCGGTCGATACGTCAGGTACGCCTCGGGCGCGTTGAGCTGTGGGGCGTTGAGGAAGCTCAGCACGCTGCGCATCGACGACTGCATGACGGCGGTGCCGATGGCCCCGGTGGAGGCGCCGATGATGCCGGTGGGCTTGCGCGCGAACGAGTTGTGACCCCAGGGGCGGGAGCCCCAGTCGATCGCGTTCTTCAACGCACCCGGTATCGAACGGTTGTACTCGGGCGAGACGATCAGCAGTCCCTCCGCGTGTTCCACCGCCCGCTTGAACGTGGTCACGGCGGCGACCGGATCGAGCTCGTCGTCGCGGTTGTACAGCGGCAGATCGCGGATCGGGATCTCGACCATCTCGAGGCTGGGAGGTGCCAGCTTCACGAGGGCGGTCGCGACGACGCGGTTGATCGAGTCATGGGCGAGGCTCCCGATGAGGTAGCCGATCCGGTGAGTCATGCGCATTCTCCCTCGTTCGTTCCGCCGTGGTCGTTGGCGTTCAGGGTAGCCCCGTATGCCGAAACCGCAAGCCCGACGCGGCTCACCGGTCTCAGTGCACGAGAGCCTTGAGCACCACGAAGACAAGACCGAACGACGCCGTCCCCAGGGCGCCGAGTACGCGCGTGAGCAGGGGGCTCCCCCGACGGAGGAAGGCCACATAGCCGAGGAACGCGAGGATCACGACACCAGACCAGAGCGCGAGGTCGTTCGCGAGCCCGTCGGGCATGACGCGGGTCGTGCCGGCCAACAGGAAGACCGCCGGCACGGTCGCCGAGCTGAGCATGCCGAAGGAGTGCTTCACCGACGCGGCGAACGCCGCCCGAACCCCGACGGATTCACCGTGCTCGCGTTCATCGTGATCGCTGACCCTGGCCACGGTGCCGGCATACACATGAGCACCCCAGAACACCAGCACCGTGACGGCGACCGTCACCAGCACCGCCAGTGATGTCTCCCCGTGCGCCGAGGACACGGCCACCAGGCCGCTGACGAGAATCGTGCCGTAGACCGCGGCCTCGGTGCCGAATCCCGATCGCAGGGCCTGATGCACGCGAAGGATCCCGTCATCCGCAGTCGTTCTCCGCCTGTCCATACCCGGTGCTGCTCCTGATCCGTCGTGCCATCGCTACCATCGAGCTCCCATCATCCCTCGACGCGCAGGGGGACCTTCACATCGCCGCCCGCCTCCTCGGTGATCCGCTCCCCCATCTGCACGAAGGTCGGCGCCGAGATGAAGCCGCCGGCGAACAGCGCCTGCCCCTGGACGAAATCAGCGGAACGGCGGATGGCATCCTCGGAGGCGAAGCCGAAGACGTCGGCGAGCTCGGCGAGGTCGCGGGGCGCGTTGACCCGCATCAGCGCGAGGTTGTCGCACTGCGAGAGCACGTTGGGGTGGATCTTCGTCGGACGCTGTGTGGAGAGCAGCAACCAGAGCCCGAACTTGCGCCCCTCGGCCGCGATCTGCACGAGCTGCTCGGTGAGGGCTCGTTCGACGGCGGTCTCGGGATTCGGCGAGCAGAGGTTGTGCGCTTCGTCGATGACGATCAGGACGGGCCGTCGTTCCTCACGGTGTGCCCAGAGATGTTCGAGCACGGCGAGGGCCGCGACCTTCGGCTCGGCAGGGTGCTCGAAGCCGCCCAGGTCGAGGACCGTGGCTCGTGGGCGTTCTTCGATCACGTCGATGACCGATCCCGCGCCGCGTGACCAGAGCGCCCACTCCAGCACCTGCAGGTTCTCCATGCGGTTCGCGAGCCGCACCCGGGCGGGGTCACCCGAGGCTCGCAGACCGGGGAGCATATCGCGACCGTCGAAGACGTGCGCATCTCGTTCCTCATGGAGCAGAGCGTTGTACTCTTCCGCATCCGCGATCGGGTCCATCTGCAGAACGGCTGCCTTCGATGCCGGCACCAGATCGACGTAACGCACGTGCAGGCGCTCGCCCTCACCCGCGCCGGAGCGGAACACGCGGATGTCGAGTTCTGCCATGCGGTCGGTCTCGGATGCTCCTGCGGAGGCCCGCGTCTCCCGCAAGCGCGTGAAGTCGCTGTTCGGATCGAGGACGATCATCGGCAGCTCGGTGTGCAGGAGCAGCTGTTCCAGCACGACACCGAGCGCATACGTCTTCCCGCTGCCGCTCTGTCCGACCCAGAAGGTATGCCTGTTGAAGCGCCGGGCGTCGAGGTCGACCGGAGCCCCCGGGTCCTCGAGCGTCGTTCCGATGGTGAGGTTCGTCATCACTCCGGTACACCTTTCCTTCATCCCGTCATTCCTCGCGGCGGGGCGAGCCCATCCTCCGAGACCGATGCACGACATCATCCTCGCCCGGCTCGCCTTCGCACCAGTGCCGACATCCGTGGCCGCGGATTCCCGTGCGCAGTCCCGACACCCGAGAAGGCCGATTCCCCTCCTGCCCCGACGTTCCGACACCGCTGCGCTCCACTAATGTGACAACGTGGGCGCGGAGTGGAGACGACGGGTGCTCGTCGTCGAGGATCAGGGTGCCCTCCGCATGCTGGTGTGCGATCTGCTCGAGCGCCACGGCTTCCAGACCGCGTCAGCCGCCGATGCCGCCGAGGCGACACGCCTCTTCACCGAATTCGACCCGGACGCGCTGCTGACCGACATCGATCTGGGCTCGCGCCCCTCCGGGGCGGAGCTCGCCGCGATGCTGGTCGAACTCGCACCGCACATCGCGGTCGTGTTCCTCAGCAGCTACCCCCGTGCCGCCGCCGGTGCCACGGCGATGGGGATCGAGCAGGCCGTGTTCGTCGCGAAACAGGACCTCGATTCCCCTGCGGCTCTGCTCTCCGCGCTGGAACGTGCTCTGTCGACGCATCCGACACCTCTGCCGCCCTCGGCCGAAACAGGCGACCCCCTCGGCTCACTCACCAGGCATCAACTGGAGATCCTCGCGATGATCGCACGCGGATGGTCGAACGAGCGCATCGCCGTCGAGACCGGTGGCACGGTGCGCGCAGTCGAACGATCCATCAGCCGGTTGTTCGGAAGACTCGAGGTGACACGCGACCCGACCGTCAACGCTCGTGTCGCTGCGGCGGGACTCTACCTCGCCGCGTTCGGTCCCGCCCGATGAGGAAACTCCGCCGTGCGGCTGTCCGCGCCTTCGGCGGCGGCCGATTCCTCACCGTCTGGTCGATCGCCGCCTCCCTCCCCCTGTCCCTCACCGTCATGGCGCCCACGGGTGTCGGCATCGACACTCTGACCGCGCTTCCCGCCATGGTCGCGACCTGGCTCTGCTTCGCCGCGGCGCTCACGGGCATCGCCGCATGGGAACGTCGCGGCCGATCCCGGCGAGAGCGAGCAGCCGTCGTGACCGCCGGGATCGTCGTCTGCGCGGCGATGCGTCCGGTGACGCAAGACGGCTGGCTCCACCTCGCCGGCCTTCCCGCACCACCTTCGGGTCAGCTTCCGTACCGGATCGCGACGAACATCGTCGTCTGGATGATCGTGCTGAGCATCATCGCCGTGCTGGAATCCTCGCTCCGGTCACTGCGACGGACGAACGCCCTGCTGCGGTCCGTGGCCCAGGAGCTCGCCCGGGCACAGGACGATGCGCACGCGCTGGCGACCGATGCGCGGAACCTTCTCGACCGAGCGCAGTCGACCCTCGATGCGGCGATCATCGAGATGGAACCGACACCCACCGGCGTCCGAAGGCTCGGACACGAATGGATCCGCGAGTGGAGTCACCGTCTCGCCGAGCTCGCCGAGAAGAAGGAGGCCGGGAATCCGCGTCGAGCCCGCGACGGCTTCGGTGATCGCGCGGACCCGAGGTCTTCCCCCTCGCCTCGGTACGTCCCGTTCCGCCTCCCGCCGCCGGGTCTGGTCACCCTCATCTACGCGGTGTGCCTCCTCCCCTATGCGACCCGCACGCAGACGCCACTCGAACTGCTCATCGGGATCGCCGCCCTCGCCGCGGGAGGTGCGCTCGTCGACTTCCTGCCTCGACGCCGCGCGATCGCTCGGGTGCCCTACCACGCGTCCTTGCTCTTCATGATCCTCTCCTGCGTCGTCGGCATCGCGCTCGCAGCACTCGCGGCCGCGCAGGGGGTGGCTCCGTTGCTCGCCGCCGTCTCCGCCATCGCGTACATCGGGTTCGCGTTCGCCGCCGGAACATGCGCCGGCGCGCTGCACCGTCTCCGCAGCGAACAGCACCGACTGTCGAGCGCCGTCGCCGACGCCCAGCAGCTCGCACGTGCCGGCACCCGCCCCACTCGCGACGGCCTCAGAGCCGCCGCCGACCTCCTGCACGCGGACGCGCAGGGAGCCTGCATTCTGTTCGCGCTCGCACACCCCACACCCGATCCGGACGATATCCGGCGGCTGCGGGCTGAACTCGCGACGGTCGTGAGCCGACTTCCCGAGGCTTTCGCCACGGCCGACGATCCCCGTGCCCACACTTCCCTCACCGCACTCTTCGAGACATGGGCGCACGTCATCGAGCTCCGCGTCGACGTCGACGACGAGGCACGCGATGTTCTGTCCTCGATCCCCTGGGTGGTGCGAGACTGCTACGACATCGTCGCCGAGGGGCTCCTGAACGCCGCGAAACACGCGAGTGAGCGACGAGCGGAGGTGTCGATCCGTCGAGTGACGACCGGCGCCGGACCTCGGCTTCGCGTCCGTGTCTCGTCGCCCGGGATCGCCGCACGCGGCACACGTCTGCGCGCATCCTCACGGATGCAGGAGCTCGGCGCCCATCTTGTCCGCATCCCCGGCGGTGTCGCCCTGGAAGCCGCGTTCGCGCTTCCGCTGCGCGCGGCTGTCGTGTCAACCGAACATCGCGACGGAGAGCACCCGACCCCGCCGTAGCGTCGTCTGCGCCCCACCGAAGGGCACACGAAGACGATCGGACGAGACGTGAACCAACTGCATGACCTCCTCCCGCTGGCTGTGGGCATGCTCATCTCGCCGCTGCCCCTCGTGGCGATCATCGCGATCATCCTCGCTCCCCGCGGCCGGACGGCGGCGCCCGTCTACGCCGCAGTGTTCATCGCGATCTCCCTCGCGTTCGTCATGGTCGGCGCGCTCACCTCCGCCGGTTCCGCCTCGGGGTCTCCCTCCGCCACCGCGAAGACAGTCTCGTTCTTCCTCGCCATCGTGCTCGCACTCGGCTTCGCCGCGCTCGCCGTCGCGAGTTGGTCGTCTCGCCCCCGCCATGGCCAGCCACCCCAGACGCCGGCCTGGCTCGCGGCCCTCGATGCCGTCACCCCGGCGAAGGCGGCCGCGCTCGGCTCGATCATGGCGGTCACCAACACGAAGAACATCCCGCTCGCGCTGAAGGGCGGTGCACTGATCGGCGAGGCGCATCTCCCTCTGCTCGCAGCGGGAGGGCTCTGCATCGGGCTGGTCGTCGCCGGCACTCTGCCGCTGCTCGTCACGGCCGCCGTCGCCACGAGCAGATCGGCGGTCGTCACGAAAGCACTCGAACGGGTCAAGTCCGAGATGATCGCGCACAACGCGATGATCATGACGGTGCTGTTCGCGGTTCTCGCCGCGAACGAGGCCGCCCAGGTCATCCGTCACCTGTCCTGAAACACGACCATGTCAGGAGCCGCACGCATGTCAGACAACTCTCCCCCCGACGACGAGACGCGCGTCGTCACCGTCACGGCACCGGCCGGGACGTTCCGCGGCACGGATGCCGACGGTGCGCGCTCATGGCGCGGAATCCGCTATGCCCAGGCGCCGGTCGGTCTGCTGCGTTGGCGTGATCCCGTCGCGGCGCCGAGCGTCGAGGAGGAGATCGACGCCACCGTCTACGGCAACGTGTGCCCGCAGCAGATCAACCCCGCCGTACCGCTGGGCGACGACGCGGTGATGGACGAGGACTGCCTCGTGCTGAACGTGTGGGCACCGTCGGAGCGACCCGGGAGCGCCTTCCCCGTCATGGTATGGCTGCACGGTGGCGCCTACACGTTCGGCTCATCGAGCCAACCGCTGTTCGATGCGACATCGCTCGTCACGCGCGGCGAGGTCGTGGTCGTGACGGTCAACTACCGACTCGGCGCATTCGGTTTTCTGGATCTCGCCGGACTCCTGCCCGATGAGGGTTTCGATCGCAACCTGGCCCTGAAGGACGCGCTGCTCGCGTTGCGCTGGGTGCAGGAGAACATCTCGGCGTTCGGGGGCGACGCGGGCAGGGTCACGGTGTTCGGGGAGTCCGCGGGAGGAGGGCTGGTGACGACTCTGCTGGCGACGCCTTCGGCCGAAGGTCTGTTCGCCCGCGCGATCGCGCAGTCCTCCCCCGCCTCGAGCATGTACGGGACCGAACGGGCGCGTGACGTCGCCGCGCGGTTCGTGCATGAGCTGGGCATCGATTCGACGGATGCTGCGGCGGTCGCGGGGGCTCTGCGCGCGGCATCCGTCGATGACATCGTGGCGGCGAGCATGGAGGTGTACGCGGCCGTGCCGGACGACGCACCGGGGACCCTCGCGTTCGCGCCCGTCATCGACGGCGATGTTCTTCCGGAGGCGCCGGTGACCGCGCTGCGCGAAGGACGCGGGCTCCGGGTTCCGCTCCTGATCGGGACGAACAAGGACGAGGCGTCGCTCTTCAAGTTCATGAAGTCGCCTCTCATCCCGATCACCGACGACCGCATCCGACAGATGTTCACCGACATGGCCGAGGACAATCCGACGATCTCCCTTCCCTCCGCCGCTCAGGTCCGGACCGCCTACGAGAACGTGCGGCATGGCGCCGTGGGGCTCGGGATCGCCCGCGACATCGGATTCCGTCTGCCGACGCTGTGGATAGCGGAGGGTCACAGCACCGTGGCGGATGTGTGGCTGTATCGCTTCGACCATGCGGCGCCCTTTCTCCGTCTGATCGGTCTCGGTGCGACGCACGCGACCGAGCTGCCGTACCTGTGGGGCAACCTGTCGAGCGGCCCCAAGGACCCGACGTTCCGGCTCGGCGGCCGCCGAGCCGCGCAGGAGATCTCGGTGCGGATGCAGGAACGCTGGGCGGCGTTCGCGCACGGACGCACACCGGATGCGGCGACCGCGAAGGATGCGCCGACCTGGGCGCCGTATTCTGCATCGGATGCGGCCGGCCGCCGTCAGACCCTCGTGATCGAGCGGCAGGACACTCTCGTCGCCGACCTCGATGCTCCTCTACGCGCGGCATGGGGCGACGACGTGCTCGATTTCCGGTGAGCGCTCGTGCATCCGAAGGGCCGACCGTGCGGCGACGTACCATTGGCCGATGACGCGACCTCTCATCAACTGGCACACTGCTCAGGCCGAACATCTCACGGCAGGTCAGCGCGCGGCTGATCGGCTTCGGAACGGGATGGGATCATGGCCGTTCATCGGGGTGTTCGTGCTCTTCATGATCGCCTGGGCGATCGTCAACAGCACGGCCCTCATGTGGGATCCCTACCCGTTCATCCTGCTCAACCTCTTTCTGAGCATGCTCGCCGGGCTCCAGGGAGCGATCCTTCTGATCGCCGCGAAGAGGCAGGATGCCATCGCCGCCGCCCTCGCACAGCACGACTACGACACGAACCTCGCCGCGAAGAAGGAGATCGAGGACCTCATGTCGATCAACCGGATGCAGCTCGAACTCCTGACGGAGCTGCGCGCCGCGGTCACGAACGACGGAGACGGGGCAGCGACGTCCGCGCGCTGACCTGCTCGACGAGCAATGTCGGGAACGGTGAGGGAACCCTCGTCGACGAAGCATCTGCTCGTCCAGAGAGGGTGAGACCACGTTCTTCTGCACGCTCTTCTGCACGCTCTTCTGCACAGTCTTCTGCGCACCGGCCCGTGACCTCTCGTGCTCGGCAAGAGCATCAGCTCGTCGCACAGCGAAGCGGACCGGTGGACCGGGGACAGTCGGCGTGCGCGGCGGCGCCAGACATGCAGAAGGCCCGGAGACTCTTGCGAGTTTCCGGGCCTTTCTCGGTCGGGCTGACAGGATTTGAACCTGCGACCCCTTGACCCCCAGTCAAGTGCGCTACCAAGCTGCGCCACAGCCCGTTGTTCTGCGCTCTCGCGCAGGCAACTCCCCTATCTTAGCCGTATCTCCACCCCCTCCGCGAACCGAGGCGTTGCGAGTGTCGGATGCCCGGCGTAGCGTCACGGCATGGTGACGATCACGACCGAGGTGGCGACGACCGCTCGTTGGGATGACGTGCAGCACGCGCTCACCGGAGGCGGGGATGGAGCAAGCTGTCAGTGCATCTGGCCGGTGCTCAGCAACAAGGACTGGAACACGACAACGACTCCGCAACGCATCGAGATGTTCCGCGCCGAGATCGACGACGGCCCGCCGCCGGGAATCATCGCCTACGTCGGCGGCGAGGCCGCAGGTTGGATCCGCATCGGTCCCCGCACCCGCCAGGCGCGTGTTCCCCGCACCCGCATCATCGCGGCGGCCAGCACCGAGCCGTTCGACGACGAATCAGTGTGGGCCGTGACGTGCTTCGTGGTGCGCCGAGAACACCGCGGTGCCGGGCTCAACCTCGAACTCCTGCGCGCGGCGGTGGATTATGCCCGCGGCTCCGGGGCCCGCCTGATCGAGGGGTATCCCGTGGACACCGGGGGCGAGAGGAAGCGCACCAACGACCTGTTCCACGGCACCCTGGGCACGTTCCTCTCCGCCGGCTTCACGGAGAAGACCGAGCTCAAACCTGGTCGCGCGCTGGTCACCCTCGATCTGACCCCATGATGACGATCGCCCAGAAGCCACTAGCGTGAAAGGCATGACCGACGAGAACGCGACCATCGACGATCCCGAGCTCGGCAGGTTCGCCCGTGCCCGTTCGGAACTCACCGACGGCACGGTACTGACGCACGATTGGTTCGTCGGCACCACCTCCGTCGAGGGCACCGAGGTCGAGCTCATGCTGGAGGGCACGAGCTCCGACGAGGTCGCACCGCTCCTTCCCCGCATGCGCGACGCGGTGAAGCGACTGGACATCGTGCACCGGATCGCCACCGACGCGGTCGTCGCGAATTTCAGCACGGGTGCCCCTGAACCCCGCGAGCTCGACGAAGCCGCCTCCGACCTCACGATCGAGGCGATCGAGGCGGCCTCCGACGGCACCGTCATACTGCACCTCACCGACAACTGCGGAGAGCACTTCCCCGAAGGCTACTGGCCGGCCGTGCACCTCAGTGTCGACGACAGCGTCACGCAGGTCGCCGTCGAATCGTGAACAGCGGGATGACGCCGGGGCCGACGCGGGGGACGGCGATGCCCGTCGCCCCCGGTCAGGGCGAACCCTACGATGGCGGGATGCAACGTCGCGCCCCGCGCCACGCTCTCATGTGGGCCTTTCTCCCGTTCGCGGTGATGTCCCTCCTGCACGTCATCCTCCTGACCATCGACAACCCGCTCGCTGCGCCCACGAAGCTGCTGCTGATGCCGTTGCTGGCCGTTCCGGTGCTGGTCTCCGCGCGACGCCTCTCCCCGCGGATCACGCTCGTCCTCCTCGTCGCGGCATTGTCGTTCTCCTGGCTCGGCGACGGTGCCGGCACCTTCTTCCCCCAGGGCCCGGAGCTGCCTCTGATGCTGACCTTCTTCGGCATCGCCCACGTGGCATACATCGTGCTGTTCGCGCGCCACCTGTCCGTCCGGCGCATGCCCTGGTGGGCGCTGGTGTACGCCGCCTGGTGGGTGGGGATGATCACGGCCCTGGGTCCGCACACGGGCGACCTGCTCATCGCCGTCGCCGCCTACGGGCTCGTGCTCGGCGGAACCGCGGCATTCTCAGCGCGCTGTCACCCCCTCATCGCGGTCGGCGGGGCCTTCTTCCTCGCCAGCGACACCATCCTCGCCTTCCGCCTGTTCCTCCCCGATTCGCTGCCGTCCTGGAGCAGCCCTGCAGTCATGCTCACCTATACGATCGGCCAAGGCCTGATCGTTGCCGGCGCCCTCGTGACGCTGCGGAAGAGGAGCACTTGATGGATGCCGCCCGTGTCGACAGCTGGCTCTGGGCCATCCGCGTCTACAAGACGCGGTCGGCCGCGACGACCGCATGCCGAGCGGGGCATGTACGGGTGAACGGAGACAAGGTGAAGGCCGCGCAGCAGGTTCGCATCGGAGATGAGCTGCGCATACGCATTGCGGGATTCGATCGGATCCTCATCGTCCGTCAGCTGCTGGTCAAGCGCGTGGGGGCTCCGGTGGCCGCGCTCGCCTACGAGGATCGCACTCCCGAGCGCGAGCCCCAGGCAGCGCTGGGACTCCGCGACCGCGGGGCCGGACGCCCCACCAAGCGAGAACGTCGCGACATCGACAAACTGCGCGGGCGGAACGACGAGAGCTTTCACTGATATCCCGGCATGCACCGCCATCACACCTTACGATATTCGAAGCTTTGTTCTAATCTGGAGGTATGCCACTCTCGACTGATCTCGACCTCGATCTCGAGCAACGACGGCGCGTCTTGGACGCGTGGGTCGACACGAGACGTCGGATCGCCGCACTCGAAGCCGAGGCCGCAGACCTGCTGACGGAGCAGATCGCCATCCTCGACGCCGATGTCTCCGCGAGCCCTTTTCATCGCGAGGCGATCCATCGCTCGATGATCGCGGAGTTCTCCGCTGCCGGACACGTGTCGAAAGGCTCGATGGAGTTCGCCTTCGCCGATGCCCACGCCCTTCACACCCATCTCCCGGCCGTCCGTGCCGCATTCGCCGACGGCATGATCAGCGTCGGACATGTGCGAGAGATCTCCAGGGCCTGCGCGGTCGTCGCCGAAGCGATCCGCAACAGGAAGGCCGATCCCGCGGTCATGGAACTCTTCGAAGCCGCGGCGCTCGTCGTCGCCGAACGCGACACGGCCGCACGCACACGCGCCCATGTACGCCAGGTCGCGGCTGCCCTCGTCGGCGAGACGCTCGTGGAGAGGCACCGCCGCGCTGCAGAAGAACGATGTGTGACGGTGAGAGCACTCGACGACGGCCTGGCACTTCTCACCGCGGTGCTCCCCGAGTGGATCGCCACCGCGATCTCCGACCGACTCAACCGGATGACGCGCGAAGTCGTGCGGGCCCGAGACACCCGCGAGATCCTGCCCCAGCCCTGGTGGTTCGACGAGGAGGTAGACCACCCCGATGAGCCTCCCCTCGACGACCCATCGGTCGACTTCGTCGATGGTGGCGTGATCCACGGTGCTGATGGTGACACGTTCGCGACAGATCCCGAACTGACGCACTTCCCGGCCGACACCCGAACGTGGAAGCAGACCGAGACGGACCTGTTCTCGGATCTGCTCCTGACCGCAGATCCGAGCACCGCACACGGCGACGCCCTCGACGGCATCCAGGCCCGCATTCAGGTGACCGTCGCGGCGACCACACTCGCCGGCGTCGACGACCGCGCTGCCGAGCTCGACGGACTCGGCCCCCTGAGCCCCGACATCGTCCGGGAGCTGGCGGGGCGCAACACCGGCTGGACCCGTCTGTTCCTCGACCCAACAGGCATGGTGGTCGAGACAGACACCTATACGCCGACCGAGGGGATGCGACGGTTCCTGCGCGCGCGTGACCGACACTGCCGCTTCCCGGGGTGCCGCATGCCGGCGCACCGCAGCGAGATCGACCACAACCACGATCATGCGAAGGGAGGGAAGACCAGGCTCGACAACCTCGGCCACTTCTGCCGGGGCCACCACACGCTCAAGCATCCGGACATTCCCGATCCGTATCGCTGGACCGCTCAGCAGGAGAAGGACGGCAGCATCACGTGGCACAGCCCGCTGGGCCGCGACTATGCCGACCCGCCGCCCCGACGCGTGATGTTCGTCTGAATCACGACGTCGGGACCCCAGCGCCCAGGACCAGGGCGCGCGGGGCTTGGGCGCGCGGGACTTGGGGCGAAAGTCAGCCGTTGGCCGCGAAGAGATCGAGCAACCACCCGGCCGAACGGATGTGCGCGGCTCCGGCGCTCTCGGCGCGATCACGGAGGCCCCTATCGCTCGTGACGGTCACGACCAGCTGCTGCATCGCGACACGGCGCTCGACTTCGGCGACGATCGCGTCATCACCCGCGGCTTCCGCGCGGATCACCGAGACCGTGCCGGCCTGGTCTTCGATACCTCGCGCCTGCCCCTCGACCACCATCGACACGTCGGGGAACCACTCATCGCCTGCGAGTTCCAGCGCGTGCGCGGGGACCGCCAGTCCCTCCAGACGCGCACGAAGACGAGCTGCGGCGCCCGCACGGTCTTTCCACCACCCATCAGGGACCGAGCCGACGACATTCGCGGCATCCACCACGATCGCCGGCCGCACGTCGAGCAATTCGAGCAGCGCCGGCCACGACGAACCGAAACCGGGGTGCAACGGTCGTGACGACACCTGATCGACCGGCACCCACTCGAGCGCGACGCTCTCGGGGTCGCTGATCACCGGCTCGAAAGGCTCACCGACATCGGCGACGACGGTCGTGTACGACCAGATACCCAGATCGAGAACGCTCGTGAACCGGGCGCGCACGGCACCGTCCGGCACGCCCGCCTCTTCCTGGGCCTCACGGATCGCTCCCGCGATCGCGCTCTCCCCCTCGTGGAGTGCGCCGCCCGGCAAGCCCCAGGTTCCACCGAAGTGACTCCACGCGACACGATGCTGCAGCAGGATGCCACGTGCGGGGTCATAGGCGAGAAGCCCGGCAGCACCGAAGCGCCCCCAGTACTTCTCCCCCGACTCCGCGATCACCCAGGCATCGCCGGGGTTCCGCGGCCCCTCGGGGCGACGCGGTTCACCGAAAGCAGGAGGTACGACAGTCACCCCTTCAGCCTTTCACAGCATCGGGGTCACAGCACCACGGCGCGACATGCGCCGGAACAGATCAGCGCTGACGCTTCTCGCGCACGCGCATGTTGATCACGATCGGCGTGCCCTCGAACGAGTAGAGCTCGCGCAGACGCCGCTGGATGAACCGGCGGTACCCGGGGTCGAGGAAACCGGTCGTGAACAGCACGAACGTCGGCGGGCGCGTCGACGCCTGGGTGCCGAACAGGATGCGCGGCTGCTTGCCACCGCGCAGCGGGTGCGGGTGCTCCGCCACGAGTTCTGCGAGGAACGCGTTGAACTTGCCCGTCGGAATACGACGGTCCCAGTTCTCCAGGGCCGTCTCCAGCGCGGGCACGAGCTTGTCGAGGTGACGCCCGGTCTTCGCCGAGATGTTCACCCGCGGGGCCCAGGCGACGTGCGCCAGATCCTGCTCGATCTCACGCTCGAGGTAGCGACGGCGGTCGGCGTTCTCGAGATCGTCGTCGTTCAGACGGTCCCACTTGTTGAAGGCGAGCACGAGCGCGCGGCCCGACTCCAGCACGAGATCGATGATGCGTACGTCCTGCTCACTGATCGACTCCGAGACGTCGAGCACGACGACGGCGACCTCGGCCTTCTCCAGCGCGGCCGAAGTGCGCAGCGAGGCGTAGAAGTCGGCCCCCTGCGCCATGTGCACGCGACGACGAATACCGGCGGTGTCGACCAGACGCCACATCTTCCCGCCGAGTTCCACGACCTCGTCCACCGGGTCACGGGTGGTGCCGGCCAGATCGTTGACGACCACGCGCTCCTCGCCTGCCGCCTTGTTCAGCAGTGACGACTTGCCCACGTTCGGACGACCGAGGATGGCCACGCGGCGCGGTCCGCCGATCTCCTGCTTCGCGACGGCCGAGACCTCGGGAAGCTTCTTGAGCACGGCATCCAGCAGATCGGCGACGCCGCGTCCGTGGATCGCCGACACGGGCCAGGGCTCGCCGAGGCCCAGGCTCCACAGCGCTGCGGTCTCCGGCTCCTGGCGGGCGTCATCGATCTTGTTGGCGACGAGGAACACCGGCTTGCCGCTCTTGCGCAGCAGCTTCACGACGTGCTCGTCGGTCGACGTCGCCCCCACCATCGCGTCGACGACGAACAGCACCATGTCGGCGAGGTCGATCGCGACCTCGGCCTGCATCGCGACCGAACGGTCGATGCCGCGCGCGTCGGGCTCCCACCCGCCGGTGTCGACGAGCGAGAAGCGACGGTCGGCCCACTCGGCCTTGTACGTCACGCGGTCACGGGTGACACCGGGGGTGTCCTCGACCACGGCTTCGCGGCGGCCGAGGATGCGGTTGACCAACGCGGACTTGCCCACGTTCGGTCGTCCGACGATCGCCACCACGGGAAGAGCCGGGCTGTAGTGGATGCCGTCTTCGCCGAGCGTGATGCCCGCGAGGAGTTCCGCGTCCTCATCGTCCAGCTCGTAGTCGGAGAGGCCGGCGCGCAGCGTCTCCGCGCGCTGCTCGGCGAGATGCTCGTCGAGCTGGTCCATCTTCTCGGCGAGCTGGTCGGGGCCGCCTTCGTATTCGTCGTCAGCCACGGTGTGCTCCTTGGATTCGTTCGATCACCGTGAGGACGGCGTCGATGGTCTGGGGGAAATCGAGTTCCGTCGAATCGACGACCTCGACGCCTTCTGCGGCGTTCAGGAAGTCGACGACGGCGCTGTCTGAGGCGTCACGCTTGTGTAGCGCCGCGGCGACAGCAGCCGCGTTCTCGCCGGCGAGTTCACCGGCACGTCGTGCAGCCCGTACCTCGGGAGCTGCGGTGAGAAGGATCCGCACCGGAGCGTCGGGGGCGACCACGGTCGTGATGTCACGGCCCTCCACCACGACGGCGGGGTACGACGACTCCGACACCAGACGGCGGAACAGCTCGTTGACCTGCGCGCGAACCTCGGGCACGCGTGCCACGCCGCTCACCGCGCCGGAGACCCTCGGGTCTCGGATGGCCTCGGTGACCTCGACGTCGCCGACGAGCACCGTCCGCTCGTCGGGGTCGAGCCCCAGCGTCAGAGGGAAGTCTGCCGCCGCAGCGCGCACGGCCTCAGGGTCTTCGGTGTCGGCGCCCCGATCGAGCACATGCCAGGCGAGTGCGCGGTAGGCGGAGCCGGTGTCGAGGTAGCCGAAACCGAGTGCGCGGGCGACGGCCTTCGAAACGCTGGACTTGCCCGATCCGGCCGGCCCGTCGATCGCGATGAACTTGTGCGCGTCGGTCACCGAAGCGTCCGCAGCAGAGGTCGAGATATCAGTCATTCGTGCTCCCAGCGATGCGCCATCCACGTTCCTGCAGCCCGGTGATCGCGCCATGCAGCGCCGCGGGATCGACGCTGATCTCGGCGAGGCCGAACTGCGCGCCGGGCGAATGCTCGAGGCGGAGGTCCTCGACGTTCACACCGAGCTCGCCGAGCTCTCCGAACAGGCGGCCGAGCTGACCCGCGGTGTCGTCGACCATCACGACGAGGGTTTCGAAACGCTGATTCTGTCCGTGCTTGCCGGGGAGCCGTTCGACGCCGTCGTTTCCTTGCCGGATGGTCTCGGCGACGATGCGGCGGGCGCCCGGAGCGCTCGGCTCACGCAGGGCATCGGAGATCTCGCCGAGGTCGGAGGCCAGCGCATCGAGGATCTCGACCACGGGTGCCGCGTTCGCCCCGAGGATCTGCACCCAGAGCTCGGGGGCGGATGCCGCGATGCGTGTGGTGTCGCGGACGCCCTGGCCTGCAAGGCGGAGCGCCCCCTCTTCCGCTTCGGCGAGGCGACCGGCGAGCAGGCTCGCGACCACCTGGGGCACGTGCGAGGTCAGCGCGACCGAACGATCGTGCTCCTCCGGAGTCATCTCGAGAGGCGTCGCTCCGACGTCGAGCGCGAGGGCCTCGACGAGGGCGAGGTCGGAGGCTCTCGTCTCCTCATCACGGCA
The DNA here is from genome assembly GCF_000455825.1 of Microbacterium maritypicum MF109. Classification (GTDB taxonomy): domain Bacteria; phylum Actinomycetota; class Actinomycetes; order Actinomycetales; family Microbacteriaceae; genus Microbacterium; species Microbacterium maritypicum_A. The sequence goes on along the minus strand of NZ_ATAO01000146.1, from coordinate 6,758 downwards.
CACCACCCAGGGGCGCCCGATGAAGAGGTCGGCACGCGCTGAGATCGCGCCCCCGCGCTCACGACCGGCGAGCGGGTGAGAGCCGATGTAGCGGGTGAGGTCGACACCGCGCGCCTGGAGTGCACGGAAAGGCTCGAGCTTCACGCTCGCGACGTCGGTGACGACGGCCTCTGGGAACCGTTCGAGTTCGGCCTGGATCACGTCGGCAGTGACATCCGGCGGCACCGCGACAACGACCAGGGAAGGCTGATCGTCCTCGTTCGAGATCCTTCCGGCGCCGTAGTCGACGGCGAGACGCAGTTGGGCGGGCGAGGCATCGGTCAGGACGACATCTACCCCCTTCGCGCGGAGGGCGTGGCCGATGCTCGCGCCGAGGAGTCCGGCGCCGACGATGCGGACGGTACCGGAGAGGCGCGGCGCGACGACGCCCGCTCTCCGCCCCGTGGGCGCACTCGTCGTATCGGTCATTCGTTCTCCTGCTCGCCTGGCGCCTCGGCGACACCGGAATCACGGCGCGACAGGGTCAAAAGCGCGCCGAGTTCGATTTTACTCAGTTCCCGCGTCTTCCCGGCCGGGAGGGTTCCCAGGTGGAGCGGACCGAACTGCCGGCGGACCAGTTCGGTGACGGGGTGGCCCACCGCCGCGAGCATGCGTCGCACGATGCGGTTGCGACCGGAGTGCAGCGTCAGCTCGACCAGGCTCTCCTCGCGGGAGGTGTCCAACAGCCGTGCCTTGTCGGCGGCGATCGGTCCGTCCTCCAGCTCGATGCCCTTCGTCAGCTTCGAGATCGTCTGCGGCAGCACTGTGCCCTCGACCTTCGCGATGTACACCTTCGTCACGCCGAAAGACGGGTGGGCCAGCACGTGGGCGAGCGCGCCGTCGTTCGTGAGGATCAGCAGACCGCTCGTCTCGGCATCGAGGCGGCCGACGTTGTAGAGGCGCTCCTCGTACTTCTCGGTGAAGCGACGCAGGTCGGGGCGGCCGCTCTCGTCCTTCATGCTGCTCACCACGCCGGTCGGCTTGTTGAGCATGACGTAGCGCTTGGAGACGTCGAGCTGGATCGCGGTACCGTCCACGTCGACGAGGTCGCGCTCGGGGTCGATCCGTCGCCCCTGCTCGGACACGACGATGCCGTTGACGCGGATGCGGCCCTCGGCGATGTACTGCTCCACCACGCGGCGGGAGGCCACGCCTGCCGCGGCGAGCACCTTCTGCAAGCGCACGCCCTCGGGCGCGGCCTCGGAGTCTGTCGAGGCGTCGAAGCCTGTCATCGGATGGTCCCTTCGTCGAAGCCGTCTGCACCGTCATCGAGCAGCGGGGAGATCGGGGGCAGCTCGTCGAGCGAGTTGATGCCCAGGTGCTGCAGAAGCGCGTCGGACGTGCCGTAGTTGATCGCGCCGGTCTCGGAATCCGCGAACAGCTCCGTGATCAGCCCGCGGGCGAGCAGCGTGCGCACGACGGAATCGACGTTCACCGCGCGGATGGACGCGACCTGGCTGCGCGTCACCGGCTGCTTGTAGGCGATGACCGCCAATGTCTCGAGCGCGGCCTGCGACAGTCGCGCCGGGGCCTGCCCTCCGACGAACTCGGCCACCATGGCATCGAGATCTTCGCGGACGTACAGTCGCCACCCGCCGCCCACCTCGCGCAGCTCGAAGCCGCGCCGTGGTCCCGTGCCCCGCCCGTCGTAGTCCTCGACGAGCATCTCGAGCGTCTGACGTACCGCTGGCACCGGCGACCCGACGGCGGCAGCCAACGCGACGAGGCCGATCGGCTCATCCACGATGAAGAGGATCGCTTCGACCCGCTCGGCGAGGGGAATCTCGGGTGCCGTCCCGGCAGGGTCCGAGGTCTGATCCTCCGACACCGTGGGGTCGGACCCCTCCGCGTCGTCGGTCTCCATCACAGCGTCGGTCTCCGTCACGTCATCGGTCATAATCGGCTCCCAGGGTCGCCAGCGTCTCGTCCGACCAGGAGTCGGCGGCCCAGCGGAGCGTCAGCTCGCCGAGCGGTTCCAATTGTTCGAAGGACAGCGCCGCGTGCCTATAGAGCTCCAGCACCGAGATGAAGCGCGCGACGACGATGCCCGGCTCCGTGACGCCCGCGACGAGCTCACGGAAGCTCACCGACTCGGTCCCACGCAGCAGTGTCACGACGATCGCCGCCTGCTCGCGGATGCTGACCAGCGGTGCGTGCAGATGGTCGAGCCCGACGTGCGGGATCTCCTTGGGTGCGAACGCCAGCAGCGCGAGCGCGGCGAAGTCGTCGGCGCTCAGTGACCAGACGAGCTCCGGAGTCTGCCGCCGGTGCTTCTCCTCGAGGGGAACGGCACGGACGTGTCGGCGATCCTCCCGCTGCAGGCAGCGGGCGAACCACGTCGAGACCTCCTTGAAGGCCCGGTACTGCAGCAGGCGGGCGAACAGCAGGTCACGCGCCTCGAGAAGGGCCACCGCCTCGGCATCCACCAGCTCGCCCTGCGGCAGGAGTCCCGCCACCTTCATGTCGAGCAGGGTCGCGGCCACGACCAGGAACTCGGAGGCCTGGTCGAGGTCCTCATCGTCGTCGAGTTCCCCCAGATACGCGATGAATTCGTTCGTGACCGCGCTCAACGACACCTCGGTGATGTCCATCTCATGTTTCGAGATGAGATTCAGCAGCAGGTCGAAGGGGCCGTCGAAGTTCGACAGGGACACCCGGAAGCCTGCCGTGTCTGTGGCCGCGGCATCGCCCGCGCTCTCCTCGAGCGTTGCGTCGACAGGCCCCTCGCTAGGCGACGGCGCCACGGGCGACCAGCTCCCGCGCCAGCCGCAGGTACGCCTGAGCGGCGGCATGCTCGGGGGCGAACTCGGTGATGGGCACGCCCGAGACCGACGCGTCGGGGAACTTCACGGTGCGGCCGATCACGGTCTCCAGCACATCGTCGCCGAATGCCTCGACGACCCGCTCCAGAACTTCTCGGGAGTGCAGCGTGCGCGGGTCGTACATCGTCGCCAACAGGCCGTCCATCGTGATCGACGGGTTCAGCCGGTCGCGGACCTTGTCGATCGTCTCGATCAGCAGCGCCACACCGCGCAGGGCGAAGAACTCGCACTCGAGCGGGATGATCACGCCGTGCGCCGCGGTCAGCGCGTTCACGGTGAGGATGCCGAGGGACGGCTGGCAGTCGATGAGGATGACGTCGTACTCCCCCGCCACCTGGCGCAGGACACGTGCGAGGATCGTCTCGCGCGCGACCTCGTTGACGAGGTGGACCTCTGCGGCAGAGAGGTCGATGTTGGCCGGCATGACGTCGAGACCCTCGACGCTCGAGTGCACGATCGCATCGTGCGCGTCGCGCTTGGTGTCCAGCAGCAGGTCGTAGATCGTCGGCACATCGTGCGTCGGGATGCCGAGGCCGGCCGACAGGGCACCCTGCGGGTCGAAGTCGACGGCGAGGACCTTCCGGCCGTACTCCGCGAGGGAAGCGGCGAGGTTGATCGAGGTCGTCGTCTTGCCGACGCCGCCCTTCTGGTTGCACAGCGCGATGATGCGCGCCGGGCCGTGCGACTTCAGCGGCTCCGGGATCGGGAACCCGTGATAGGGGCGGCCGGTGGGTCCCATGGGGGTCTCGTCGGCCTTCTGCGCCTTCGCCCTGGACTTCGCCACTTTCTCAGCCACCCGTTCTCCTGCTCCGTCGTGCTTGGTCGATTGTACCGGCCGGGCCCCCGCTCAGCTGCCTCGGCACGCGGCAGACGCCAGGCCGGCGCCGCGAGGTCACCGGGCGCGCGGGTGCGACGTCGCGTAGATGTCGCGAAGGGCGTCGACCGAGACGTGCGTGTAGATCTGCGTCGTCGCGACCGAGGAGTGGCCGAGCAGTTCCTGCACGACACGCACGTCAGCACCCCCTTGCAGGAGATGCGTCGCGAACGAGTGCCGCAGCGTGTGCGGCGATACGTCCACGGTGATCTGGGCGCTCTCGGCTGCCGCGCGGATGACGAGCCACGCGCTCTGGCGGGAGAGCGGGGCGCCTCGTGCCCCGAGGAAGAGCCGGGCCGAGGCGCGACCCTTGGCGGCGAGGGCGGGGCGCACACGGGTCAGATACGTGTCCACGGCGGCGCGCGCGTAGGAACCCAGCGGCACGATGCGTTCCTTGGATCCCTTCCCCCGCAGCCGCAGCACATCGCCGTGCGCCAGGTCGTCCACATCGAGGTCGATCGCCTCGGACACGCGCGCACCGGTCGCATAGAGAAGCTCGAGCAGAGCGCGATCACGGATGCCGAGCGGCGCCTCGGGAGACGGCGCGGCGAGCAGACGCTCGACCTGTTCGATCGTGAGGGCTTTGGGCAGCCGTCGCGGCGCCTTCGGCGGGCGGAGCCGGCCACTCGGGTCGTCGGCCTCTATGCCCTCTCGTGCGAGGAAGCGGTGCCATCCCCGCACCGACGACTGCAAGCGTGCGAGGCTCGTCGACGCGGGTGGCGGCTCCGCGGAGGCCCGTTCCGCGATGAATCGGTCGATCGTCGCCGGCGTCACCTCGCCGGTGTCGTCGATCCCCTCGGCGACCAACCACTCCCGGTATCCCTCGAGGTCGCGCCGGTAGGCCGCGATCGTGTGCGCGCTCAGACCACGCTCGATCGTGACATGACGCAGGTAGGCGTCGAGGGCGCGCTCGAGCTGCATCCTCAGCCCCGGTCGTGCAACCTCTGCGAGGCCGCCAGCACGCCGATCGCGAGGATCCCATTGCGCATCCGACCCTCCATGACCGCAGAGACCGCATCGGCCAGAGACACCCATTCCACCCGGATATCCGCTTCCTCGTCCTCGCGATCGTGCGCCGCACCGGACGGTTGGACGCCGGTCGCGAGGAACACGTGGATGATCTCGTCGTTCCCACCGGGCGTCGTCCACGAGGAGACCAGTGGCTCCCAGTGAACGGCGACCAGGTCGGCCTCCTCGGCGAGCTCACGCCGGGCGGCCTCGAGAGGCTCTTCGCCTTCCACATCGAGCAGTCCGGCCGGGAGCTCCCAATCACGATGGCGGATCGGGTGGCGGTACTGCTGGATCAGCAGCACCCGCCCCTGTTCGTCGAGGGCGACGATCGCCACCGCGCCGGTGTGGGCGACGTACTGCCGCACGATCTCACCGTCGCCATAGCGCACGCGGTCAGAGCGCACGTCCCAGACCCTGCCGCGGTAGACGAGGTCGCTCTCGAGAACCTCCGGCTCGAAGGTCTCGTCCCGGAGGCTCTCCGTCGACTCCGTCATCATCGCTCGATTGCTCGATTCAGTCGTCCGCGCTGACGTCGAACAGCTCGCTTGCGCGGTGCCGATCGATCGCCGCGCCCACCAGCCCGCGGAACAGCGGGTGCGGGGCGGTCGGACGCGAACGCAGTTCCGGGTGCGCCTGGGTGGCGATGTAGTACGGGTGCACGTCGCGGGGCAGCTCGACGTACTCGACGAGGTCGAGCTCCGGGTTGAGTCCGGAGAACACCAGCCCCGCCTCGGAGAGACGGTCACGGTAGGCGTTGTTCACCTCGTAGCGGTGGCGGTGACGCTCGGAGGCCTCAGGGGCGCCGTAGAGCTCGCGGGCGAGCGAGCCTTCCGCCAGGGCTGCCTGGTACAGACCGAGGCGCATGGTGCCGCCGAGGTCGCCACCGTCGAGGATGTCGACCTGCTCGGCCATCGTCGCGATGACCGGTTCTGCGGTCTCCGGGTCGAACTCGCTGGACGAGGCCCCGACGATGCCGGCGACGTCACGCGCGTACTCGATGACCATGCACTGCAGACCGAGACACAGGCCGAGCGTCGGGATGCCCTGCTCGCGCGCGAACTTCAGCGCGCCGAGCTTGCCCTCGATGCCACGGATGCCGAAGCCGCCGGGCACGCAGATGCCGTCGAGCTGTGCCAGCTGCTCCTGCGCGCCTTCCGGCGTCTCGCAGAGATCGGAGGGGATCCAGCGGATGTTGACCTTGGTCTCCTGCGCGAAACCGCCGGCCTTGAGCGCCTCGGTCACCGAGAGGTACGCGTCGGGCAGGTCGATGTACTTGCCGACCAGACCGATCGTCACCTCGTGCTTGGGGTTGTGCACCGCGTGCAGCACCTTGTTCCAGCGGGTCCAGTCGACGTCGTCCGCCTTCTGGTCCAGGCCCAGCCGTCGCACGATGTACGAGTCGAGCCCCTGCTCGTTCAGCGTCGAGGGGATGTCGTAGATGCTCGGCAGGTCGACGGTGTTGATGACGCCTTCGACGTCGACGTCGCACATGAGAGCGATCTTGTTGCGGTTGCTCGCGCTGACCGGACGGTCGCTGCGGAGCACCAGGGCATCGGGCTGGATGCCGACCTGGCGGAGCGCCGCGACGGAGTGCTGCGTCGGCTTGGTCTTCTGCTCCCCCGACGCGCCCATGAACGGGACGAGCGATACGTGCACGAAGAACACGCTGTCGCGTCCGAGCTCGTGACGAAGCTGGCGCGCGGACTCGAGGAACGGCTGCGACTCGATGTCGCCGACAGTGCCGCCCACCTCGGTGATGATCACGTCGGGGCGCGGGTCTTCCGAGGCCTGCAGGCGCATGCGGCGCTTGATCTCGTCGGTGATGTGCGGGATCACCTGGACCGTGTCTCCGAGGTACTCGCCGCGGCGCTCTCGCGCGATCACCTGCGAGTAGATCTGACCCGTGGTGACGTTGGCGGCCTCGGACAGGTTGATGTCGAGGAAGCGCTCGTAGTGTCCGATGTCGAGATCGGTCTCGGCGCCGTCGTCCGTCACGAACACCTCACCGTGCT
>NZ_ATAO01000145.1 GCF_000455825.1 Microbacterium maritypicum MF109 | reverse complement strand
CCACGGATGTGCTCGACCGCTACATCCTGGCCCGTCTGGGCGACCTCGTCCGCGAGGTGCGCGTGGATCTGGAGGGGCTGGACTCCACCACCGCGTCCGCGCGGCTGCGCGACTTCGCCGAGGTGCTGACCAACTGGTACATCCGCCGCTCGCGAGACCGCTTCTGGACCGGCGTGACGGAAGACCCGAAGAGCCGCGAGGCCTTCGACACCCTCTACACC
>NZ_ATAO01000144.1 GCF_000455825.1 Microbacterium maritypicum MF109 | reverse complement strand
AGCGGTCGAGCACATCCGTGGAGTCGGTGCGCCACTCGGCCTGGTAGCCCTCGGCCCCCGAGGCGTTGGCGTACGTGGCGAAGAAGTACCACGAGTTCCACAGCGGCAGCAGGAACTCGCGGACCCCCGAGCGGATGCCCTCTTCCGTGACCGCGAGGTTCCCACCGCGCAGCACCGAGCTCGACATCAGGAACCAGCGCATCGCGTCGGAGCCGTCGCGGTCGAGCACCTCGGACACGTCCGGGTAGTTGCGCAGCGACTTCGACATCTTGTAGCCGTCGCTGCCCAGCAC
>NZ_ATAO01000143.1 GCF_000455825.1 Microbacterium maritypicum MF109 | reverse complement strand
GAAGCGGATGCGGGCACGCTCGGCGCAGGGCCTGCGGCACCCGCCCGCGCGTCGACGAGGTGCTGTCCGGAGACGACGCCGGGAAGTCCGCGACCGTCACGTGTCGTGAACGGCAGCACGATCGCGGCGAGGAACAGCACTGCCGCCGCGAAGCCGAAGAACCCGCCGGGCAGCTGCAGCGCGCTGATCCCGCCGATGCCGCCCGCCCAGCGCAGGAGCCGCGCGAACGGTACGGGCAGGCGCGATCCC
>NZ_ATAO01000142.1 GCF_000455825.1 Microbacterium maritypicum MF109 | reverse complement strand
GTGCGGTGCCGTCGTCGTCCCACTCTCCGTCGCGCACCCGGTTCGGCCAGGGGACGAGGACCACGCCGGAACAGGCCGGCGTGGGCAGCTCGAGAGGATACGGCGGTACGAGGTCGACATCGTCGATGCGCAGCGAACGCAAGGAGGCGCCGACCTGTGCGATCTGTGCGGTCACCCCGCCGCGTCGAAGGCTGATCTGGGCGCCGGTGGGGGA
>NZ_ATAO01000141.1 GCF_000455825.1 Microbacterium maritypicum MF109 | reverse complement strand
TTTCCGAGCCGGGTCAGAAGCCCGGGATGAGACTGACGACGAGGTCGATGATCTTGATGCCGATGAACGGAGCGATCACGCCGCCGAGTCCATAGATCAGCAGGTTGCGCTGCAGGATCTGCGAGGCGCTCGCCGGGCGGTACTTCACTCCGCGCAGGGCCAGGGGGATCAGGAACACGATCACGATCGCGTTGAAGATGATCGCGCTGGTGACGGCCGACGCCGGCGAGTGCAACTGCATGATGTTGAGCGCCGCGAGTCC
>NZ_ATAO01000140.1 GCF_000455825.1 Microbacterium maritypicum MF109 | reverse complement strand
CACCGAGGAGCAGTCATGACCGACACCGGAACCATCACCCGCACGCCCGGGACCGAGACGGCCGTTCTCGCCGGCGGCTGTTTCTGGGGGATGGAAGACCTGATCCGCCGTCAGCCCGGTGTGCTCGACACCCGGGTCGGCTACACCGGCGGCTCGAACGAGCACGCGACCTACCGCAACCACCCCGGCCATGCCGAGGCCGTGGAGATCGT
>NZ_ATAO01000139.1 GCF_000455825.1 Microbacterium maritypicum MF109 | reverse complement strand
GTCCATGCACGTTCCTCCCTCGCCCCCTTCCCGGAGCCGCCGCCTGCTGCGATGCGGCACGATCGGAGCGCTGGTCCTCGCGCTCAGCCTCCCCGCCGCCGCTGCCTCGGCGGCCCCGGCGCCCGGGTATCTGACCGATCCGAACGCCGACCCCGGCGACTACCTCGAACTGAACATCGGCGCCGACCGCACGGCTTCGAACTACTTCTACCGGATCCCCGCGCTCACCCACCTCGGCGACGGCGTGGTCCTCTCGGCGTGGGATGCCCGGCCGGGAAGCGCCGCTGACGCCCCCAACCCCAACTCGATCATCCAGCGCCGCTCGACGGACAACGGTCGTACCTGGGGTCCGCTGCAGATCATCGCCGCGGGGAAGACCGGGAGCGGCCAGTACGGCTACTCCGACCCGAGCTACGTCGTCGACCGGCA
>NZ_ATAO01000138.1 GCF_000455825.1 Microbacterium maritypicum MF109 | reverse complement strand
AAGCCGCCGCCCAGCGTGGACTCTCCGAGGTCGCCGTCGGAGCTATCGTGTCGGGCACCATGCGTCCGCAGCAGGCCGGATCCGTCGAGATCGACGACACCGCGCTGACGGTCTACATCGTGACCCCGAACCCGCCGACCACGGTCGACGCGCTCAAGCAGCTCACCATCCCGACGCCGACCGGCATCGTGCAGCTGCAGGAC
>NZ_ATAO01000137.1 GCF_000455825.1 Microbacterium maritypicum MF109 | reverse complement strand
GGCATCGTGCAGCTGCAGGACATCGCGACCGTCGAGCAGCAGAACGGACCCACCTCGATCACCACGGAGCAGGGCCGTCGTACCGCGACGATCACCGTGCCGCCGGCGTCCGACAACCTCGCCACAGCCACGCAGTCCGTGAACACCGCGCTCGCGGCGGTCGACCTGCCCGACGGTGCATCCGCCGAGGTGGGCGGTGTCGCGTCGCAGCAGGCCGACTCGTTCTCGCAGCTGGGGCTGGCAATGCTCGCGGCGATCCTGATCGTGTACGTGGTCATGGTCGCGACCTTCAAGTCGCTGCGCCAGCCGCTGCTGCTGCTCATCTCGGTGCCGTTCGCGGCGACCGGGGCGATCCTGCTGCAGATCATCACGGGTGTGCCGCTCGGCGTCGCATCGTTGATCGGCGTGCTGATGCTCATCGGCATCGTG
>NZ_ATAO01000136.1 GCF_000455825.1 Microbacterium maritypicum MF109 | reverse complement strand
AAGCTCCGCGCGGATGTGCAGGATGCGATCGACGGCCTCGGTGACGATGTCGGGGATGTCGCGGTCTCGGCCTCGGCCGGCTTCGGATCGAGCGACATCGAGATCACGGTCAGCGCCTCGAGCTCGGACGACCTCCAGACGGCGACCACCGCGCTGGTCAAGGAACTCGACGGGAAGGACGGCGTCGGCCAGGTGAGCGACAACCTCGCCGCGTCGCTGCCGTACATCGCCGTCGTGGTCGACAGGGAAGCCGCCGCCCAGCGTGGAC